>CAVVIN010000001.1:0-79692 GCA_963748305.1 uncultured Actinomycetota bacterium
GCCGTTGATGCCCCCGCGGCGACCGTCCGGGGTCCGCTCCACGCCGAACTTGGTCGCGAGGACGACCTCGTCGCGGCGTGCCGAGACGGCCCGGCCCACGAGCCGCTCGTTGGTGAACGGGCCGTACATGTCCGCGGTGTCGAGGAAGGTGACGCCGAGGTCGAGAGCGCGGTGGATCGTCACGCTCGGCCTCCCCCTGGTCGCCGGTTCCGTAGAACTCGCTCATCCCCATGCAGCCCAGCCCCTGGGCCGAGACGCTCAGGCCGCCGAGTGTCCGTGTGTCGCATGCCCGCTCCTGCCCGGCGGCCGGGCGGGCCAACCAGTCGGTCCAGAAAGTTCATTACCGGGGGGTAACCGCAGGCCGGGCCCGCTCGTTCAGGCCATGGCACAGCATCCACCGCCGACCACCCGACCGTGATGCCAGGAGTCCCATGAACCGGTCGATGCGTCGAGCCCTGGGGGTGGGAGGCTGTCCGTCGTCGGCGGCGGCCCTCGTCGCCTCCCCCGCCCAGGCCGCCCCGTCCGCCGCCCCCGTCCAGGACTTCCTCGCCGACCAGCTGTCGACGCTGACCGGCGCCACCCCACGACGGTGATGGTGCACGGCACCGACATCGCCGCCGCCCGCGCCGCGGTCGACGCGACCGGGATGCGCACCGTCACCGAGTTCGAGCGGATCGGCGTCGTCGTGGCCTCGGGCACCGCCGACCAGATCGAGGCGGCGCGCACCAGCCGGGCGTGACCTACCTCGAGGGCAACACGCCATCGAGTTCTCCCAGGAGACCTCCAACGCGGCCACCCGCGGCGCCGAGGCGGCGCCACCCTCACCGGCGCGAACGGCCGGCGCTGAACGGCAGCGGCGTCTCGGTCGCCGTCATCGACTCCGGCGTCGACCCCACCCACCCCTACTGCGGACGACGACGGCAGCAGCGCCGTCGTCGCCAACCTCAAGAGCGCTCTGCCTCGATCGAGTCCACACCAGCACCGACTGCGTCGTGCCGGGCCGACGTCGTCGACACCGACACCATCTCCGGCGGCGGCCACGGCACGCACGTCAACGGCATCGTCGCCGGCCGGCCGACCACGCTGACCGACGGCGGCCAGCTGCAGGGCGCGGCCCCCGGCGCCAGCCTGGTCTCGATCTCCACCGGCGCCGTCCTGCTGATCGTCGGCGCGGACTCGGCGCTCAACTGGGTGCTGGAGAACCACGAGGCGCCGTGCGGCGCGGGCGTCCCCGCGGCCGAGTGCCCGCCGATCAAGGTCACCAACAACTCCTACGGCCCGACCGGCGGCGGCGAGTTCGACCCGAACTCCGCGACCGTCAAGCTGCAGCGCGCGCTGGTCGACGAGGGCGTCGTCACCGTCTGGGCGGCCGGCAACGACGGCGGCGACGGCTCGGAGTCGCTGACCAACCCGCCCGGCCAGGACCCGACCGGCGGCATCCTCTCGGTGGCGTCCTACTCCGACCAGGACACCGGCACCCGTGACGGCGTGGTCAGCGAGTACTCCTCGCGCGGCGACGTCGGCCGACCCGTCCACCTGGCCGGACCTCTCGGCCCCGGGCGAGAACATCACCTCGCCTGCCGGCCGTACCTGCCGATCTGCTCCACCGGCTTCGACCCGCGCAACGGCCCCGGGCCGCTGGACATCGGCACGTTCAACACGATCAGCGGCACCTCGATGGCCGCGCCGCACATCGCCGGCATCGTCGCCCAGCTGTTCCAGGCCGACCCGACCGCCACCCCGGCCGAGGTCGAGGCCGCGCTGAAGGGCACCACGTACCGGTACACCGACGGCGCGGCCTACACGGCCGTCGGCGGCTACACGACGTCGTTCGACAAGGGCACCGGCCTGGTCGACGTCGTCGCCGCGGTGGGGCGCCTGACGGGAGCCTGACCCCGGGTTCCACGCGGAACGACCGGATCCCCCGCTGGGCTGCGGAGCGCCACGCCCAGCGGGGCCTCCGACTCCGTCGCGTCGCGGGGCCGTCGGCGCGGGTTAGATCAATGCGCATGTGCGGCGCTGTGCGGCGAGATCACGTTCGACGGCACCATGGCCGACACGACGGCCGTCGCGCGGATGGTGGAGTGCCTGGTCCCGCGCGGACCGGACGGCCAGGGGTCGTGGAGCGCGGGTCGGGTGGCGTTCGGCCACCGGCGGCTGTCGGTCATCGACCTGTCCCCGCACGGCGCCCAGCCGATGGTCGACAACGACCTCGGGCCTGACCGCGGCGTTCAACGGCTGCATCTACGACTACCAGGAACTGCGGGCCGAGCTCGAGGGCCACGGCTACCACTTCTTCTCCACCAGCGACACCGAGGTGATCCTCAAGGGCTATCACCACTGGGGCACCGACGTCGTCTCGCACCTGCACGGGATGTTCGCCTTCGTCATCCACGAGCGCGACACCGGCCGGGTGGTCATGGCCCGCGACCGGCTGGGCATCAAGCCGCTGTACCTGGCGGAGACGCCGGACCGGCTGCGGTTCGCCTCCACGCTGCCGGCGCTGCTGCGCGCGGGCGACGTCGACACCTCGGTCGACCCGGTCGCGCTGCACCACTACCTCACCTGGCACGCCGTCGTCCCGGCGCCGCGGACATCCTGAGCGGCGTCCGCAAGCTGCCCCCGGCCACCGTGCGGGTGATCGAGCCCGACGGCTCGCAGCACCGAGCACCGCTACTGGGAGCCGCGCTACGAGCGCCGTCCCGAGCACTCCGGCTGGTCGGCGCGCGACTGGGAGGACGCCGTCGAGGAGGCGCTGCGGGTCGCCGTCCGGCGCCGGCTGGTCGCCGACATCCCGGTGGGCGTGCTGCTCTCCGGCGGCCTGGACTCCAGCCTGATCGTCGGCCTGCTCGCGCAGGAGGGCCAGACCGGGCTGGCGACCTACAGCATCGGGTTCGAGTCCGCCGGCGGCCGGGAGGGCGACGAGTTCGTCTACTCCGACGTCGATCGCCGAGCGGTTCGGCACCGACCACCACCGGATCCGGGTCGGCTCCGACGAGCTGGCCGGCGCGCTCGGGCACGCGATCGGCGCGATGGCCGAGCCGATGGTCAGCCACGACGTCGTCGCCTTCGACCTGCTCAGCGAGCGGGTCAGCCAGACGATCCGCGTGGTGCAGTCCGGGCAGGGCGCCGACGAGGTGTTCGCCGGCTACCACTGGTACCCGCCGCTGGCCGGGCTCGACCGGGACGCCGGCCGTCGAGACGTACGCGAGCGGTTCTTCGACCGCGACCACGCGGCGATGCGGCGGCGTCGTCGCCGACCGGTACGCGCTGGCCGAGGACCCGAGCCTGGCCTTCGTCCGGGCGCACATGTGCGCGCCCCGGCGCGGAGACCGCGGTGGACGCCGCGCTGCGGCTCGACAGCGAGATCATGCTCGTCGACGACCCGGTCAAGCGGGTGGACAACATGTCCATGGCCTGGGGCCTGGAGGCCCGCGTGCCCGTTCCTCGACCACGACCTGGTCGAGCTCGCCGCCGCCTGCCCGCCGGAGCTCAAGCTGGCCGAGGGCGGCAAGGGCGTGCTCAAGGAGATCGGCCGGCGGATCATCCCGCCGGAGGTCATCGACCGGCCCAAGGGCTACTTCCCGGTGCCGGCGATCACCCACCTCGAGGGCAAGGTGCTGGACCTGGTCCGGGACGCGCTCACCGGCGAGGCCGCGCGCGAGCGCGGGCCTGTTCCGGCCCGAGTACGTCGAGGGGCTGCTCGCCGACCCCAACGGCGGGCTGACGCCGCTGCAGGGCAACAAGCTCTGGCAGCTGGGGCTGCTCGAGCTCTGGCTGCAGACCCACGGGGTCTGAGGGGTGCACCGATGACACCCCATGTCGCCGGCCGCCGGCGCCGGACGGCGGTGCCGTCGACGCCGGCGATCACCAGCCGCTCGTGGAAGCGGCCCTCGCAGCACCAGCTGCAGGGCATGGCGTCCGACGTCGTCCTCGATCTCGGCTGGGGCCGGCTGGTCTTCGGCCAGACGTTCGGCGACCTGCGCGGCATCGTCGACGCGCTGCGCGCCGAGGAGTCCGGCCGGCGGGACATCTGCATCTATCCGCGCGACCCGCACGTGCTGGTCGGGCTCGCGCCCGACGAGCTGTTCATCGACCCGCAGCTACACCTTCCGGCTGGACCTGCACCGCTACCGGCCGCGGGCCGAGCTGATCCGCGGCGTCTTCGTCCGCACGGTCACCTCGCAGGCCGAGATGGAGGAGATCAACGACATCTACGCCCTCAACGGGATGGTCGCCGGCGATGCCGCGACGATGTGGCGCAACCACCGGACCCGCGCCTTCACCTACCTCGTCGCCGAGGACCGCCGGACCGGGCAGATCGTCGGCACGGTCACCGGCGTCGACCACGCGCTCGCGTTCGGTGACCCCGAGGCGCGGCACCAGCCTGTGGTGCCTGGCCGTGCACGCCCAGGACGCCCCGCCGGCACCGGCGAGGCGCTGGTGCGGGTGCTCGCCGAGCGGTACGTCGGCCGCGGCCGGGCCTACCTCGACCTGTCGGTCATGCACGACAACGAGGCCGCGATCGCGCTGTACCGCAAGCTCGGCTTCACCCGGGTCGCGGCGGTCTGCGTCAAGCGCAAGAACCCGATCAACACCCCGCTGTTCGCCGCCCGCCCGCCCGGGCTGGAGGACCTCAACCCGTACGCGCTGATCATCGCCGAGGAGGCGCTGCGGCGCGGGATCCGGGTCGAGGTGACCGACGCCGAGTGCGGGCGAGCTGCGGCTGTCGGTGGGCGGGCGCACCGTGCTCACCCGCGGAGTCGCTGTCGGAGTTCACCACCGCGGTGGCGCATGAGCCGGTGCGACGACAAGCGGGTCACCCGCCGGATCATGCGAGCGGGCCGGCGTCCGGGTGGCCCGCGGCGCGCGACGCGGGCGAGGGCGACCTCGACGAGGCGCTGCGCGCTGCTCGCCGAGGTGCGGTGAGGTGGTCGTCAAGCCGGCCCGCGGCGAGCAGGGGCGCGGGATCACCGTCGGGGTCACGCGACGAGGCCGCGCTGGAGCGGGCCGTGGCGCTGGCGCTGCAGTTCTGCCCCGACGTGCTGGTCGAGGAACTGGTGCACGGGCGACGACCTGCGGGTGGTCGTCATCGACCGGCAGGTGGTGGCCGCCGCCGTCCGCCGTCCGGCGGAGGTCGTCGGCGACGGCCGGCAGCCCGGTGACCGATCTGGTGCGCGGCCACCAGCCGCCGTCGCGAACGGGCGACGGGCGGCGAGTCGAGGATCCCGATGGACGAGATCACCGCCGAGGTGGTGGCCGAGGCCGGCTACGCGATGGACGACGTCCCGCCGGCCGGCGAGCGGATCCGCGTCCGGCGGACGGCGAACCTGCACACCGGCGGCACCATCGAGGACGTCACCGACCGGCTGCACCCGGAGATCGGCGAGGCCGCGGTGCGGGCCGCCGACGGCCCTGGGTATCCCGGTCACCGGGATCGACTTCCTGGTGCCCGACGTCGAGCGGGCCGGACTACGTCTTCATCGAGGCCAACGAGCGGCCGGGGCTGGCCAACCACGAGCCGCAGCCGGTGGTGGAACGCTTCGTCGACCTGCTGTTCCCGGAGACCCGCCGCCGCTGACTGGCTTGTGGAGTCCCAGGGGAGCGCTTTCCGCGCCCTGGGACTCCACTGCAGACCGAGTTCGGCCCGGATCTCCGTCGTCGTGCTCCCCCGCCTGCGGTACCCGGCCGACAGCGCCCGGCGTGGCCGAGAACCGCGGGGCGACGGCGGGCTGCAGCCGCCCGTCCACCTCGACGAAGACGCCGCGCTCCCGGTTGTGGGTGTCCTGTGTGGCCTCGAGCAGCGACCACACCGGTGCCACGCAGGCGTCGGTTCCTGCGAACACCGTCCACCACTCGTCGCGGGTCCGGCCGCCGAACACCTCGGTGAAGCGCTCCCGGAGGGCCGGCCACTGGCGGACGTCGCTGCGGTCGGGCAGCGTCTCGTCGCCAGCCAGGCCGAGCCCCTCCAACAGCGCCGCGTAGAACTGCTCCTCCAGGGCGCCCACCGCGACGAACTGCCCGTCCGCGCAGCGGTAGACGTCGTAGAACGGCGCCCCGGTGTCGAGCAGGTTCACCCCGCGGCGGTCCACCCAGGCGCCGGCGTCGACCATCCCGTGGATCATCGTGGTGAGGACGGCGGTGCCGTCGACGATCGCGGCGTCGACCACCTGCCCCTGCCCGGTGGCCCGGGCGTGCAACAGCGCGGCGACGGCGCCCAGCGCGAGGAACACTCCCCCGCCCCCGAAATCGCCGAGCAGGTTCATCGGCGGCGCCGGACGTTCGTCGGGGCGACCGCTCGCGCCCAGCGCGCCCGTGAGCGCGATGTAACCGATGTCGTGGCCCGCGCTGCTGGCCAGCGGGCCGATCTGGCCCCAGCCCGTCATCCGGCCGTAGACCAGCGCCGGGTTCTCGGCGAGCAGGTCGTCGGGCCCGAGGCCCAGTCGCTCCATGACCCCTGGCCGGAAGCCCTCGAGCAGCACGTCTGCCCGGCGGGCGAGCGCGCGGACCACCCGCAGGTCGTCGTCGTCCTTGAGGTCGAGGGCGATCGATCGCTTGCCGCGGTCCAGCAGCGACATCGACCCGAGTGCCCCGAGCAGGCCGCCGCGTGATCCGCGCCGGTCGATGCGGACGACGTCGGCGCCGAGGTCCGCGAGGAGCATCCCGCAGAACGGTCCCGGCCCCAGGCCGGCGAACTCGATGACCCGTACGCCCTGCAGCGGCCCTGAGCCGCGCCCCAACCCGACCACCGTGGCGCCTCCCTCTCCCGGGTCGCGAGCGTGCGACCCTTCCCCGGGCATGCTGCCGGATACCCCGCAGCGCGGACGGCGGGAGGTCGGGCGGGATGCTGCGCGCGGGCCGTACCTGCTCGCCGCCGCGGGCGGAGCCATCGGCGCCGTGGCCCGCTGGGGCGTCGGCACGGCGCTCCCCGACTCCCCTGGTCAGCTGGCCCTGGGCGACCCTGACCGTGAACCTGACCGGCTGCCTGCTGATCGGTGTGCTCCTGGCGGTCCTCCTGACGCGATTCCCTGCCTCGACCCTGCTGCGGCCTTTCCTCGCCGTCGGGGTGCTCGGCGGTTACACGACCTTCTCCACGTTCGCCGTCGACGTCGTCCGCCTGACGGAGGCCGGAGCGTGGGGGATCGCGGTCGCCTATCTCGTGGCCTCCGTGCTCGGCGGCGTCGGCTGCGTCGTGCTCGGCCTGTTCGGGGCCCGCGCCGTCATGCACCCGGCGGAGAGCGTGCTCGCAGAGCTCGAGGCCGGCGAGGACCAGACGTGACCGCGTTGCTCGTGGTGATCGGTGCGTTGGTCGGTGCCCCGCTCCGACTGCTGGCGGACCGCATCGCTGCGGCGCGCCGAGGGCACGGCAGCGTGGCGGGCACGCTGACCGTGAACGTCGTCGGAAGTGCGCTGCTCGGCTTGCTCCTCGGCCTTCGGGACGTCTCCCCCGCCGTCGTCGCCCTCGTCGGCGCCGGTTTCTGCGGCACTCTCACCACCTTCTCCACATTCGGCTACGACGTCGTCCGGCTCGTCGACGAACGGCTCGTCGGCAGGGCTCTGGCCTATGTCGCGGGGTCGCTGGTCATCGGCATCGGCGTCGCCGCGGGTGCCTGCTGGCTGGCTCGCGCAGTCTGACTGTCTGTCGGCTGACTCGCCGGCTCTGCTCGTCCACAGGCTCGGGGTCATCCACAGCCTTTCTGAGCTGCGGATTCTGTCGGTAGTCGAACATATGATCGATCACGTGACGGCGGAGATGACGGGCGGTGACGCGGTGGCGGCCGCCGCCCGCCGTGCCCGCGCCTCGCGCCCGCGGCCGCCGGGTTCGACCGAGTGGCCGGCGTTCGCCCCGCCGGTGGCGCTGTCCGACGGTCCGTTGGGGGCGGTGCAGGCCGCGGACCGGGAGATCGCCCGGCAGACCGCGGTGCGGGCGCGGGCGGTGGCGCAGTTCGCCGCCGCCCGGCCGGCGTCGGCCGACCGGGCGCCGGGGGAGCCCGGCGCGATGAGCGCGGAGCGGTGGGCGGCCCGCCCGGCAGCTGCTGCGCGGGGTGAGCGAGTGGGCCGCCGCGGAGCTGGCGGTGGCGTGCTCGCTCAGCGAGGTGGCCGCCGACGGGCTGCTGACGCGGTCGCTGACGCTGGTGCGCCGGCTGCCGGGCACGCTGGCCGCGTTGGAGGCCGGGGCGCTGCACCCGGGGCATCTGTGGCCGCTGCTGGAGCACGTGGCGCCGATCGCGGACGACCGGCTGCGGGCGGAGGTGGAGGCCGGGCTGCTGCGCTGGGCGGCCGGGCGGGTGACCACCCCGGCGCAGCTGGGCGCGAAGGCGCGCCGCGAGGTGGCCCGCTGCGACGCGCGGGCGGCGGCGCGGCGGCTGGAGAAGGCGCTGCGCCGGCGCGGGGTGTACCGGTCGGGGGCGCGCCGGAGGGGCTGGCGGCGGTGACCCTGCTGCTGACCGAGCCGGAGGCGCTGGTGTTCTACAGGGCGCTGGGCGCCTACGCCGACGCGATCCCCGACGATCCGGACAACCCGCGGACCCGGGCGCAGAAGATGGCCGACTGCCTGCTGGACCTGGTGCTGCGCCCGGGCGGGATGGACCTGGTGCGGGTGCAGCTGCTGCTCACCGTCATCGCCCCGGTGGGCACCCTGGCCGGCGGCGACGAGCCCGGTGAGGTCGACGGCCGGGTGGTGCCCGCGGAGATGATCCGCGAACTGATCCGCCTCCTCGGCCCCCAGCCCGAGGCCCAGACCGAGCCCCAGCCCGAGCCCCAGGTCGAGCCCGAGCCCGAGCCCGAGCCCGGGCCCAGCCCCGACGACCGAGCCCGAGGCCGACGCCGCGGGCGAGGCACCCTCTTCGGACAGCGCCGACGCGATGGCGGGGCAGCACGGCGAGCCGGCGAGCCGGACGAGCTGCGGTGGGCGGACGTTGAGCAGCGGCCGCACGCCGAGCGAGGCGACCCGGACCCCGAACCGGTCCCGGCAGCCGCGAGGCCCGCGGGCCCTGACGATGCCGGCGTGCTCGGCCTCCGGACGACGCCGGAGCAGCTCGCCGACTGGGCGAGCAGCCCCGCCGGGATGACGTGGCTGGTCGAGCAGGAGGAACCGGATCGCTGGTGGGCGGAGATGGAGCGGCGGGTGCTGGCCGACGAGCTCGGTCAAGGTCCCGACTGGGAAGCACGCCGGACGACCTCACCGCCGACGGCCCCGACGCCCACACCGGCCCCGACCCCATGCCCGGCCGCGGTGACGCCCCGGCCGTCCGGGTGGCGCGACGACCGGCACTCGGTGCCCGGCGGCACCGCCCGGTCGGGAACCGTCGGCTGCCGAGACGTCCGACGCCGACGCCGACGGCGAGGGCTGGTGGGCGGCGGCGGATCGGGCGGTCGACGCGGCCAGCCGGGCGCTGCTGGAGCTGGACCGGGCGGCCGGGCACGCCGGGCGGCTGGTGCGCGCCGCGGTGGCCGCCGACGCCGCCGACGAGGACGCCGCGCGGGCCGCCGGCGGCCGGTTCACCCACGCCGCGGACGCCCTGGAGGTGCTGCGGGCGTGCACCGACGCCCAGCGCGCCCAGCTGTCCGCGCTGCTGTCGGCCACCGGCGGCGGCGGGCTGGCCGACCGGCCCGGATCGCCCTCACCGACGCCGTCACCGGGGCGCTGCTCGCGCTGACCGACCTGCCCGAGCTGCGCCGCACCGGCGCGCTGCGGCGCCCGCGCCTGCCGCCGACACCCCGCCGACTGCCGCCACGACCTGTCCGGCCGGCCCGGCCTCGGGCCGCCCGGGCCGACCGACGGCTACCGGCCCGCCGCCCGGCTGGACCGCTTCCTGCGCGCCCGCGACCGCCGCTGCCGGCAGCCCGGCTGCCGCCGCCCGGTGCCCCGCGGCGGCGAACTCGACCACAACCGGCCCTATCCGCTCGGCCCGACCAGCGCGACCAACCTGACCGGCTACTGCACCGGCCACCACCGCGGCAAACACCAGGCACCCGGCTGGCGGCACACCCTGCACCCCGACGGCACCCTCACCGTCACCACCCCCACCGGCCTGACCGCCGCCACCACACCGCCCCCGTTCGGTGCGCGGGACCAGCGGCGCTGCAGCTTCGTCGAGGGCCGATAGGGCTGGCGGTGGTGCCAGGCCGCCTCGATCAGCAGCCGGCGGGCGTGGCTGTTGCCGGTCTTGGTGATCCACCCTGGCTCCGGCTCTCCCGCTGGAGTCCTACGGTGGGCACCAGCCCGAGGTAGGACCCGATCGTGACCGCGAGAGCCGGGCCAATCGCCGATCTCGACGGCCAGCGCGAAGCCGGTCAACGTGGAGATCGCCGCGCAGGCAGGCCAGCCGGTCGACGATCGGGGTGAACCGGCTCTCGGTGGCCTGGGCCGCGATCGCCTCATCGAGCCGGTCCCGGCGGCCCTCGATGGCGGCCAGCGCCTCCAGCGCCGCGTCATAGGCGGCCTGCAGCACCGGCCGGGCGAGGCGGTGGGTGCGCAACCAGTTCTCGTGCTGGCGGGTCCACGGGGTGCCGCCGGAGTAGACGATGCCCTGCCGCAGCAGCAGATGGGTCACCCGGTGGCGGGCGCTCATCAGATCCCCGCGCGCATCATCGCGGGCGCGCACCAGATCCCGCGCGGCCTCGGTCTCCTCATCGGGCACCGCGACCGCGGTCACCTGACCCACCGCCAGCAGCTGGGCCAGGTGGAGCGCGTCCTTGGCATCGGTCTTCACCCGATCGCCGGAGGGACGCAACAGCCGCGAGGGCGCGGCCACCACGCACTCGATCCCCGCCGCCTCCAGCGCCCGGGCCAGCCCGAACCCGGTCGGGCCGGCCTCATAGGTGGCCTTGACCGGGCCGGGCAGCGACCGCAGCCAGCCGATGACGTCTTCGTGCGCCGGCGTCAACCGCGCCCGCAGCACCTCACCGGTCTGCACATCAAGTCCACGACCCACGACCGAGCGGGCATGAACATCCAGTCCGACACTCGTACGCTGACCGATCACTGGGGCCTCCCACGACTGTGGCTCTACCGCCAGGGCCCACCCCTTGCGGCAACCCACGATCATTCGCGGCGGGGCCCCAGCCCTCATACCTTCTGATGCCCGGGAGATGCCGAATGCGGGCAGGGTGGCCCGGCGTGCGGACGGGACAGCGTCGTACCCGGAGGACGGGCACTTTCCCGTCTCAGTAGGGTCGGGGGCGGTATGGGGGTAACGAAGCGCACTCACGTCGGGGCGGACAGCCCCGTAGTGGTGGTCGCCAACCGGCTCCCCGTCGACCAGGTCACCGATGCCGACGGCAGCACCCGGTGGCAGCGCAGCCCTGGTGGCCTGGTGACCGCGCTGGAGCCGTTCGTGGCCGGCCGCGGTGGCGCCTGGGTGGGCTGGTCCGGCTCGGCCGGGGAGGCCCCCGAGCCGTTCGAGTCCGGTGGGATGTCGCTGATCCCCGTCGAGCTCACCGAGGACGAGGTCGACCGCTACTACGAGGGCATGTCCAACGCCTCGTTGTGGCCGCTCTACCACGACGTCGTCGAGAAGCCGGAGTACCACCGGACCTGGTGGGACACCTACGTCCAGGTCAACAAGCGCTTCGCCGAGCGCACCGCGGCGGTCGCCGCCGAGGGCGCGATCGTGTGGGTGCACGACTACCAACTGCAGCTCGTGCCCGCCCTGCTCCGGCAGCGCCGGCCCGACCTCACCATCGGCTTCTTCCTGCACATCCCGTTCCCGCCGTACGAGTTGTTCACCCAGCTCCCCTGGCGGTCGGCGATCGTCGAAGGGCTGCTCGGCGCCGACCTGGTCGGCTTCCAGCGGCCCAACGCGGCGTCCAACTTCGTCCAGCTGGCCCGCCGGCTGCACGATCTGCCCACCCGCGGCGCCGTCGTCGAGTACGACGGGCGGCAGGTCGTCCGCACGGGCGTTCCCGATCTCGATCGACACCGCCGCGTTCGACGAACTCGCGCGCTCGCCGGAGGTGCTGGCCCGCGCCGACGAGATCCGCAAGGAGCTCGGCAGCCCGAACAAGATCATCCTCGGCGTCGATCGGCTCGACTACACGAAGGGCATCGGTCTCCGGCTGAGCGCCTTCGAGGAGCTGCTCGAGGACGGCGCGGTGGAGGCCCCCGACACGGTGCTCGTCCAGGTGGCCACCCCCAGCCGCGAGCGGGTCGAGCACTACGTCCACATGCGCGAGACGATCGAACAGCGGGTCGGCCACATCAACGGCGTCTTCGGCTCGATCGCCGGACCGGCCGGTGCACTACTTCAACCAGTCGATGCCGCGCGAGGAGCTGGCTGCCCTGTACCGCGCGGCCGACGTCATGCTCGTGACGCCCTACCGCGACGGCATGAACCTCGTGGCGAAGGAGTACGTCGCCGCCCGCGGCGACCTCGGCGGCGCACTCGTGCTGTCGGAGTTCGCGGGCGCGGCGGCCGAGCTCAAGCAGGCCTTCCTGGTCAACCCGCACGACATCGCCGGCGTCAAGAACCAGCTCCTGCGGGCGCTGCGCATGGAGCCCGACGAGGGCGCCTCCCGCATGCGGACGATGCGCCGGCACCTGTTCAAGCACGACCTCGACCACTGGGCGTCCTCCTTCTTCGACGCGCCTGCGCGGCCAGGACGCGAAGTCCGAGGCCCGCGGCCAGGGCTCGGAGCGGGCATGAGTCCCCTGCCCGACGACCTCGACCAGGCCCTGCGCGCGTTGGTCGGCCGCCGCCCGCTGTTGATCGCCAGCGACTACGACGGCGTGCTGTCCCGGCTCGTGGGCGATCCGTCGGCGGCGGTCCCGGAGCCTGGGGCCGCCGAGGCGCTCGCCCGGCTCTCGGCGGTCGACGGCGTCACGGTGGCCATGGTCAGCGGCCGGGGCGTGCGTGACCTGCAGACCACGAGCGGCTTCACCGGGCCCGCTGCGCTGGGTGGGCAGCCACGGCGCGGAACTGGACGGGCCGTTGACCGGCGAGCTCGCCGATCGGCGCGACGCGCTGGTCCGACTGCTCGAGCCCGTCGTGGGCCGCGTGCCCGGCGCCCGCCTCGAGGTGAAGCCGGCGAGCGTCGCCGTGCACGTCCGGGAGGTGCCCGATCGCCTCGCGGCGGTCGCACTGCTCGAGGACGTCGACACGCTGGCCGATGCGTCACTGACGAAGAAGCCCGGCAAGGAGGTGCTCGAACTCGCCGTCACCGACGCGGACAAGGGCACCGCCCTCCGCCGGCTCCGGTCCGAGATCGGCGCCGCCGGCGCGCTCTACCTCGGCGACGACGTCACGGACGAGGACGGCTTCCGGGCGCTCGAGCCCGACGACGTCACGGTGAAGGTGGGCGAGGGCGCGACCGCGGCCCGGTACCGCGTGGCGGACATCCCCGGCGCCCTCGCCGTCCTCGACCGGTTGGCGGCCCTGCTCGCCTGACGGGCGTGTCGGCCGGCCCGCACGGGTGACCGGCGGTCGGCCGCGGCGCGTCGCCACGCTGCGGCCGCACCGGCGGGCCGCCGGTCGAACGGCTTCGCGCGGTCTGACCTGTGCATTCGCCGGCGGTCACGACGCGGCGACCCGAGCGACCCGTCCGGTGCGCGAACGAAATGTCGACACGTGGACACGGACGAAGCGGTGACCATTCCGGCCGGCAACGATTCGGAATACACAACACAATAAAGTCAGCCCGCGTGGGTGTAGTCGCCACACTTCTCCCGTCAGCACGCGCGTCAACGCGTCACTTTCTACCCAGGACGGTTTCCCGTGAGCACTCACTCCCGCTCCCCCGGCCGCGCCGCGCGTGTCGGTTGGTTCGCCGATCGCTCCGCTCGCCGTGAAGTTCGGCATTCTCGTCGGCGTCGTGTCGCTGGCCTTCGGCGGCGTGATCGGCACGACGTGCTGATCGGCGACGCGAACGTGCGCGCGGCCAACGACAAGCTCGACGCCCTCAACCACGCCGAGGGACTCGTCCTGCAGCTGGACACCCGCGCCAGCGAGCTCAAGGTCGACGGCTTCAAGGCGATCGTCCGCGCCGACCCGGCCGAGCAGCTGACCGAGCTCGCCGACGACATCGCGACGCCGGAGGCCATGCTGGCCGAGCTGGACACGATCGAGCTCACCGGCGCGAGCCCGCGATGCCGTGAGCGGCCACGTCGACAGCTACGGCGGTACACGGACGCCATCTCGGCTTCATCGACGGCGCCATCGCCGACCAGCCCGGACCCGGGTGCGCTGGGAGGAGATCCAGACCGCCAACGACCTGACCGACGGCGCCGTCGGTGCCGCCAAGGACGCCCTCGCCGCCGAGAGCGCCCTGGCCCAGGCCGAGCTGACCGAGGCGATCAATCGCGCGGACAGAACATCAGCATCGCCGTCGCCGGCGCTGCGCGCTGCTGCTCATCCTGCTCTCAGCGTCGCTGACGATGCGCTCGATCACCCGCCCGGTGAGCCGGGTCAAGGCGTCGCTCGAGGCGCTGGCGACCGGCGACCTGACCGTGGCGACCGGCGTGCAGGCGAGCGACGAGATCGGCCAGATGGCCGCCTCGCTCGACGCCGCCCAGGCCAGCCTGCGCGAGGTGCTCGCGGGTGTCGTGTCCTCGGCGGACGCCGTCGCCGCGTCGTCGGAGGAGCTGTCGGCGTCCTCGGCGCAGATCTCGGCCTCGGCGGAGGAGACCTCGGCGCAGTCCGGTGTCGTCGCCGGTGCCGCGGAGGAGGTGTCCCGCAGCGTCGCCACCGTGGCGGCCGGCGCCGAAGAGATGGGCGCCTCCATCCGGGAGATCGCCAGCAACGCGGCGGAGGCCAGCGAGGTCGCGGCCCGCGCGGTCACCGCGGCGGAGACCACCACCGCCACCGTGGCGAAGCTGGGCGAGTCCTCGGCGGAGATCGGCAACGTCGTCAAGGTGATCACCGAGCATCGCCGAGCAGACCAACCTGCTGGCGCTGAACGCGACGATCGAGGCGGCACGGGCCGGGGAGGCCGGCAAGGGCTTCGCGGTCGTCGCCAACGAGGTCAAGGAACTGGCGCAGGAGACGGCGAAGGCGACCGAGGACATCGCCCGCCGGGTGCTCGCGATCCAGGGCGACACCACGGCCGCCGTGGCCGCGATCGAGGAGATCTCCACGATCGTCGCGCAGATCTCCGACCGGCAGACCACCATCGCCTCGCGCGGTGGAGGAGCAGACGGCGACGACGAACGAGATGTCGCGGTCGGTGCAGGAAGCGGCCGGCGGTTCCACGCAGATCGCGGAGAACATCACCGGGGTCTCGGCCGCGGCCGACTCGACCACCCAGGCGCTCACCCAGACCCGCACCGCGGTCGACGAGCTGTCCCGGATGGCCGCCGACCTCCGTTCGAACGTCGGGCGGTTCACCTACTGACCCGACGGGGCCGCCACAGGCGGACCTGCATGACGAGCGCGTGGCCTCCGGGCCACGCGCTCGTCGTGTTGTGGGCTGCCATTCCCGAGAATCGTCGAGTGTCGACAAGTGCCCATTCCGCGGTTCGATCGCCGCACCATTCCGCAAATCTTCGCGACACGGATAGTCTAAGCGCTGAGAAACACCCTTTGCATGGCTCAGGATCTCGTACGCCCCACGCGTCAAGCCCGACGCCAGCGGGCCGCGGTGCCCCGTGCAGCCGCGTCGACTCCGCGAGGAAAGAGCACCATGAAGAGAGCACGACAGACGTCGACGGCCCCCGGCGCCGCCGTGGGCCGGCACTGGTACCGCGACCTGAGCGTCCGCGCGCGGGTCTTCGGCCTGACCGCGGTCCTCCTGCTCGGCCTGATCGCATCGACGATCACCGGGGAGGTCAACGGCAACCGCGCCGCCGACCTGCACGCCGAAGCGCAGGCCGCCGTCGCGGCCCAGCAGCAGGTCGAGGCCGCCCGCTACGACCTGCTCTGGGCGGCCAACTGGCAGAACATCACCGCCTGGCGCGCCCGGGTCGACGGCGGGGCCGTCGCCGCGGCGCCGGACGGCGACAACGTGGCGGCCTACCGCGACGGGGCCGAGGGCTTCGCCGAGCTCTTCGCCCTCGACCGCAGCCTGCTCGACGAGAAGGGGCGCACCAGCCTCGACGCCATCGAGGAGAACTGGACGGTCATGAGCGACTACAACGACCAGATCTTCCAGCTGTGGGCCCAGGGCCGGCTGGACGAGGGTGACGCCGTCTCGACGGGCGAGAAGTGGGACGTGTTCTACGTCCTGGACCAGGCCATGACGGAGCTGGTCGACTCGGTCGACGCGCGGGCCGCCGAAGCGCTGCAGGCAGCGGACGACGCCGAGTCGTTCACCAGTCTCGTGGCGCGGCATCGTCACCGCCCTGGCCCTGATCCTCGGACTGCTGGTTGCCTACGTCGTGTCCCGCGGGATCGTCCGCGGCGTCCGGGAGGTCCGCGGCGGGCTCGAGCGACTCGCCGACGGCGACCTGTCGGCGCGCCTGCAGGTGCGCGGCCGTGACGAGCTGGGCCAGATGGCCGAGTCGCTGAACAGCGCCGCCGCGGACATGGCGAGCACCGTGGCCGAGATCGCCGCGTCGGCCGACGCGGTGGCGGCGTCGTCGGAGGAGCTGTCGGCGTCGTCGGCGCAGATCTCGGCGTCGGCGGGGGAGACCAGCGCGCAGAGCGGGGTCGTGGCCTCGGCCGCCGACGAGGTGTCGCGCAACGTGCAGACCGTGGCGGCCGGTGCGGAGCAGATGGGTGCCTCGATCCGGGAGATCGCGTCGAACGCTGCCGAGGCCAGTGCGGTGGCGGCCAAGGCCGTGGACGCCGCGGCCGCGACGACGGCAACGGTCGCCAAGCTGGGCGAGTCCTCGGCCGAGATCGGCAACGTCGTCAAGGTGATCACCAGCATCGCCGAGCAGACCAACCTGCTGGCGCTGAACGCCACCATCGAGGCCGCGCGGGCCGGGGAGGCCGGCAAGGGCTTCGCCGTCGTCGCCAACGAGGTCAAGGAACTCGCGCAGGAGACGGCGAAGGCGACCGAGGACATCGCCCGCCGGGTGCTCGCGATCCAGGGCGACACCACTGCGGCGGTGACGGCGATCGAGGAGATCAGTCAGATCGTCGCGCAGATCTCCGACCGGCAGACCACCATCGCCTCCGCGGTGGAGGAGCAGACGGCCACGACGAACGAGATGTCGCGGTCGGTGCAGGAGGCGGCCGGCGGCATCGACCGAGATCGCCACCAACATCACCGGCGTCTCGGCGGCGGCGGACTCCACCAACCAGGCCCTGGGGCAGACCCGGACCGCGGTCGACGAGCTCTCGCGGATGGCGGCGGACCTGCGCACCACCGTCGGGAGGTTCACCTACTGACGCCCTCGCCGCCGCCGGCGGCGGCGCGTCGCGGAGCGCATGATCCACGTCGGATCATGCGCTCCTGGCGTTCCAGGAACGGCTCACGCTGAGCTCGCTGCCGCATGGCGCCATTTGATGACGCCATTCATCGAAAACGCACCTAATGTCGCCGAAATGCAGCCTCCGGTATTTCATGAAAGTGTGCGCCACGCCGAAAAATGCGTCGGACGGCCGATCGTAGCGGCTCTACTCTCTCCGCTACCGAACTGGTCGTGGCAACCTGGTTGCCGATGATCATGAGGCCGGCGACGAGGTGCCGCCGGAACCGTTCTACCGACGCCCGCGTGGCCTGCTCGAGGAGATCCACGTCCCGTGTCGACGCCGTCCCCGGACGGCACCGCGGTGGAGTCCCCGGCGCGCTCGCGCGCCTGGTGGGCCGACCGCGGCGTGCGCACAAAGACATCGGCCGCGGTGGCGGTGACCGCCGTCGTCGCGCTGGTCGTCGGTGTGATGGGGCTGTTCGGCCCTGAACTCCTCCGCCGATGCGCACCCGGCAGATGCACGACAGCAACATCGTCGGCCTCGAGGCGGTGGCTGAGATGCAGACGCCATCGCTGGGGTCCGGCAGGCAGCCGGGACGCTCTCCTGGCGCCCACGCATGAGCTGATGGAGGCGGAGCAGGCCCACCTCGCGGAGCGGTTGGCGGAGCTACCACGAGGCGGTCGAGGCGTACCGGTCGACGACACCCGGCGGCGGAGAAGTGGGCGCTCGTCGAGGCGCCCAGGCCGACTTCGACGAGTACGAGCACCTCGTCGAGGAGGTCCTCACTCCGCTGCGCCGAGGCGACAGGACTACTCCGGCTGGTACGCCGCCGCCGCCGCGCAGGCGCGAGCCATCTCGCCGACCGGGCGCAGGCCGAGCTCGACGAGATCCACGCGATGCGAGGTCGCCGAGGCCGACGCTGCGGCGGAGCGAGGCGCTGGAGCAGTTCGAGTCGCAGCGCACTGCTCGCCATCGTCGTCCTTGGCGTCGGCATCGCGCTCGCCGTCGGGCTCGGCCTGATGGTCGCCCGTGGCATGGCCCGCAACGTCGCGCCGGGTCCAGGAGGTCGCCGAAGCCCTGGCCGCGGGAGACCTGACGCGGATCAGCGGACTGACCAGCCGGGACGAGCTGGGTCGTATGGGCTAGCCGCGCTCGACACCGCGATCGCGAACCTGCGCGGCGTCATGTCCGCCGTGGCGTCGTCGGCGGACGCGGTTGCGGCGTCGTCGGAGGAGCTGACGGCGTCGTCGGCGCAGATCTCGGCCTCGGCCGAGGAGACCTCCGCGCAGTCCGGTGTCGTCGCCGGTGCCGCGGAGGAGGTCGGCGCGCAGCGTGCAGACGGTGGCCGCGGGCGCGGAGGAGATGGGTGCGTCGATCCGGGAGATCGCGTCGAACGCCGCGGAGGCCAGTGAGGTCGCGGCCCGCGCGGTCACCGCGGCGGAGACCACCACCGCCACCGTCGCGAAGCTGGGCGAGTCCTCGGCGGAGATCGGCAACGTCGTCAAGGTGATCACCAGCATCGCCGAGCAGACCAACCTGCTGGCGCTGAACGCGACGATCGAGGCCGCGCGCGCCGGGGAGGCGGGCAAGGGCTTCGCCGTCGTGGCCAACGAGGTCAAGGAACTCGCGCAGGAGACGGCGAAGGCGACCGAGGACATCGCGCGCCGGGTGCTGGCGATCCAGGGCGACACCACCGCCGCGGTGACGGCGATCGAGGAGATCAGCCACATCGTCGCGCAGATCTCCGACCGGCAGACCACCATCGCCCCGCGGTGGAGGAGCAGACCGCCACCACCAACGAGATGTCCCGGTCGGTGCAGGAAGCGGCCAGCGGTTCCACGCAGATCGCGGAGAACATCACCGGGGTCTCCTCGGCGGCGGACTCCACCACCCAGGCGCTCACCCAGACCCGCACCGCCGTCGACGAGCTGTCGCGGATGGCGGCGGACCTGCGCACCACCGTCGGGAGGTTCACCTACTGAGAGTGGCGTGACCACGCTCGGCGACGGGGCGACGACCGGACTGCTGTCCGATCGCCGCCCCGTTGCTCATTTACCGGAGGATTTCCGGAGACAAGACCGTGAGCGATAAATGACGAAAATGGCGTCATGTCGACACGGACAGGGTGATCGACCGAGCTTTCGCGGGAGAATGGCAACACGCCGGAAATATGGACGTCTCGTGGCGGCGCCACTTCTATCTTTCGGGCCGTGCCGCCGCCGGCAAGAAATCCGCCGCGCGGCATGCCGCCGGGACGCCTCTCCGCCTCTTCCAGGAGCACCGAATGTCCACGTCCGTCCCCGTCGCCCCGGCCGCCGAGCGATCCCGTTCGTTGTTCTCCTGGTGGGGCGACCGCGGCGTACGCGTCAAGGTGCTCGCCCCCGTCGCGGTGGCCGCCGCCGTCGCCGGCACGATCGGCGTCCTCGGTATCCAGGCGCTGGGTGCGACGCAGGACCGGATCAACGGTCTCTACGCCGACGTCACCATCCCGATCGCCGACCTGGGGGCGAACAACACCTCCCTGGAGCGGTCGAACTTCCTGCTGTCGGAACTGCTCCTGAACACCGACCCGGCGGCGCTGCAGCAGGTGCAGGCGGACATCGGCCTCGGCCGACGCGGTCCTCGACGAGCATTCGCCGCCTACATCGCCACCGACATGACCGGCCGGGAAGAGGCGCGTGACGGCTTCGCCGCCGCCTTGGATCAGTGGCGCAGCGTTCGGGACGGCGAGCTGGTTCCGCTGGCCCTGTCGATCAACCAGGGGAACGCTTCGTCGGCGGCGCGGGAGGCCGAGGCCGGCGCAGCGTTCGACGAGGCCAGCGCCGAACCTCGACGCGCTGGAGGACATCGAGGCGGCCGCGGGCCGGACATCCGTCGAGGACGCGCAGAGCGCCTACGAATCGCAGCGGCTGCTCGCGATCGTCCTGACGATCTTCGGCGTCGCGATCGCGCTCGCTCTCGGCTACGCCGTTGGCCGCGGGCGTCGCCCGCACCGCGCGCCGAGTGCGTGGGGTGACCGATGCCCTCGCCGCCGGCGACCTCACGCGGAGCAGCGGGCTCGACACCCGCGACGAGCTCGGCCAGATGGGCCAGTCGCTGGACGCGGCGCTGGCGAACCTGCGCGTCGTCATGGCCGGGCGTCGTCGACTCGGCCGACGCGGTGGCGGCGTCGTCGGAGGAGCTGTGCGCTTCCTCCGCGCAGATCTCGGCGTCGGCGGAGGAGACCTCGGCGCAGTCCGGTGTGGTCTCCAACGCCGCGGAGGAGGTCAGCCGCGAGCGTGCAGACGGTGGCCGCTGGTGCCGAGGAGATGGGCGCGTCGATCCGGGAGATCGCGACGCAACGCCGCCGAGGCCAGCGAGGTCGCCGCCGCGCGCGGTCGACCGCGGCGGAGACCACGACCGCGACCGTCGCGAAGCTGGGCGAGTCCTCGGCCGAGATCGGCAACGTCGTCAAGGTCATCACCAGCATCGCCGAGCAGACCAACCTGCTGGCGCTGAACGCCACGATCGAGGCGGCGCGCGCCGGCGAGGCCGGGAAGGGCTTCGCGGTCGTCGCGAACGAGGTCAAGGAACTGGCCCAGGAGACGGCGAAGGCCACCGAGGACATCGCCCGCCGGGTGCTCGCGATCCAGGGCGACACCACCTCGGCCGTGGCGGCGATCGAGGAGATCTCGAGCATCGTCGCGCAGATCTCCGACCGGCAGACCACCATCGCCAGCGCGGTGGAGGAGCAGACCGCCACCACCAACGAGATGTCGCGGTCGGTGCAGGAGGCCGCGAGCGGGTCGACGCAGATCGCCGAGAACATCACCGGGGTCTCCTCGGCGGCGGACTCCACCACCCAGGCGCTCACCCAGACGCGCACTGCCGTGGACGAGCTGTCCCGGATGGCGGCGGACCTGCGCAGCACCGTCGGGAGGTTCACCTACTGACGAGCTGACCGCACTGCTGCACAGGGGTGGCGACCGCATCGCGCGGTCGCCACCCCGTCTTGCCATTGTTCGAGCGAAAGGTGCGAGAACAAATGGCGGCAAGTCGACATCAGCGTGACGGTCATCGACCATTTCTGACGCGATGTTCGCGGCGCGCCCGGAATTGCGCGGACTTGGTCGATTCGCCGACCTAACTTTCCTCTGGCACCACGCGTCACACCCGTCGCGTGAGCCCCCGTACCCCGTACGACGAACAGAGGAAGCAGGACCACTCGCTATGACGCACAGCACCACCGCACCCGGGCGCCGACGCGGCCTGGGCGTTCGCGGCAAGATCCTTGCCGTCGGCGCCGCAGGCATGGCCGCGGCGATCGGACTCGGCACGTTCGCCATGGGCGAGCTCGCGGACGGTGGCGAGCGCGCCTCGAGAACGTGGGACGCCTCGGAGAGGCGCTCTCGCCGACGTCGAGACGGTCCAGTACTACGACGGCGATGTCAGCGGGTGGCAGGTCGCCTATGCCTGGGACGCCCGCCGGCTCGGACCGGTCGAGGCCGTGCAGCCGGACGAGCGCGAACCGGGCCGGCTTTCTGGCCGACGCCGACGCGCTGCGCGCCGAGCTGGACGCAGTGCCCACCGAGGTACTCACCGCCGACGAGGCCGCGATCTTCGACCAGATCGTCGCGGACTGGGACGCCTTCTTCGCCATCGACGACCAGGTCGTGGCCCTGTACGAGCAGGACACGCCGGCGACCACGGACGCGGCCGACGCGATGATCCTCGGTGACGGCTACAACGTGTACTTCGGGATCTTCGACCTCACCGAGCAGCTGCGGACGTCCCTGAAGGAACGTGTCCAGGCGGCGACCGAGGCGGCCGCAGCGGACCGCGAGCAGAGCTCCTGGACTCATGGTCGCGGTCATCGCGCTGGGCGCCGCTCTCGTCTGCGGTATCGCGCTCGTCGTCGCCAGTCGCATCGTCCGGCCGCTGTCCGCGGTCACGGCGGTGGCCACAGCCATGGCCGAGGGGGATCTGACCCGTTCGAGCGGCGTGACCCAGAACGACGAGGTCGGGCGTACCGCGGCCGCGCTGGACCGGGCTCAGCAGAGCCTGCGCGAGGTCCTGGCCGGCGTCGTGTCCTCGGCGGACGCGGTGGCGGCGTCGTCGGAGGAGCTGAGCGCTTCCTCCGCGCAGATCTCGGCGTCGGCGGAGGAGACCTCCGCGCAGTCCGGCGTGGTCGCCAACGCGGCCGAGGAGGTCAGCCGGAGCGTGCAGACGGTGGCCGCGGGTGCCGAGGAGATGGGCGCGTCGATCCGGGAGATCGCGAGCAACGCCGCGGAGGCCAGCGAGGTTGCCGCCCGTGCGGTCGTCGCGGCGGAGACCACCACCGCCACCGTCGCGAAGCTGGGCGAGTCCTCGGCGGAGATCGGCAACGTCGTCAAGGTGATCACCTCCATCGCCGAGCAGACCAACCTGCTGGCGCTGAACGCCACGATCGAGGCGGCGCGCGCCGGCGAGGCCGGCAAGGGCTTCGCGGTCGTCGCCAACGAGGTCAAGGAACTGGCCCAGGAGACGGCGAAGGCGACCGAGGACATCGCCCGCCGGGTGCTCGCGATCCAGGGCGACACCACCTCGGCCGTCGCCGCGATCGAGGAGATCTCGAGCATCGTCGCGCAGATCTCCGACCGGCAGACCACCATCGCCAGCGCGGTGGAGGAGCAGACCGCCACCACCAACGAGATGTCGCGCTCGGTGCAGGAGGCCGCGACCGGCACCACGGAGATCGCCGGGAACATCACCGGGGTCTCGGCTCGCCGCCGACTCGACCACTCAGGCGCTCTCCCAGACCCGCAGCGCTGTCGACGAGTTGTCCCGGATGGCGGCCGATCTGCGCACCACGGTGGGCCGCTTCACCTACTGAGCGCGACCCCTCCGGCGGACGAATTCCGCCGGAGGGGTCGGACTCGTTCCGCGGGTGCCGATAAGAGGAGGGACGGCTGTCGTCGTCGAGGTCGGTCACGACCCGACGACGGTGTGCCGATGTCCCAACCGGGCGGGCTGAGGGCCTGGTCGCAACGTAGAGAGAAGGCAGCACACGGTGGACGGTCTGGACGACATCGTCGAAGAGTTCCTGGTCGAGAGCCACGAGAACCTCGACCAACTGGACACGGACCTGGTCGCGCTCGAGCAGGAGCCGAACTCCCGCGAGCGGCTGTCGAGCATCTTCCGGACGATTCACACGATCAAGGGCACCAGCGGCTTCCTGGCGTTCAACCGCCTGGAAGAGGTGACCCACGTCGGCGAGAACATGCTCTCCCGGCTCCGGGACGGCGAGCTCGAGCTGACTCCGACCCGCACCAGCGTGCTGCTGCAGATGGTCGACACCGTCCGCTCGCTCCTGACCTCGATCGAGGCCAGCGGCGGCGAGGGACCGGTCGACGTCTCCGCCGTCGTCGCGGCCATCAGCGCCGCCATGGAGGACACCCCGGCACCGGTCGCCGTCCCCACACCGCGCGCCGCCGCTCCGGAGGAGCTGGCCCCGGCCCCGGCCCCGGCCCCGACGGCCGCCGTCCAGCCCGCCGCCAAGCCCGCCGCCAAGCCCGCCGCCAAGCCCGCCGCCAAGCCCGCCGCGAAGCGGGCCCCGGCCAAGGCCGCTGCCACCCGGACCACCGCCGCCAAGGCCCCCGCACGGAAGGCGCCGGCCAGGACCGCCGCGAAGAAGACCACCGCGCCGGCCGTGGCCGAGCCGGTCGCCGTCGTCGAGGTGGCGGAGCCGATCGAGGTCGTCGAGGCCGTCGAGGTCGCCGAGGTCGTCGCGGAGGACTCGGCCGAGCACGCCGAGGCCGCCCCGGTGGACCAGAACGGTCAGCCCCGTCGGGCCGTCGCCGACAGCACCATCCGCGTCGACGTCGACCTGCTGGACGAGCTGATGCTGCTCGTCGGCGAGCTCGTGCTGACCCGCAACCAGATCGTGCAGAACGTCGCCCGGCAGACCGACACGGACCTGATCCGTGCCTCCCAGCGGCTGAACCTCATCGCCAGCGAGCTGCAGGAGGGCGTCATGAAGACGCGCATGCAGCCGATCGACCACATCTGGTCCAAGCTGCCCCGCGTCGTCCGCGACCTCGGGCTGCAGTGTGGCAAGAACGTGCGGCTGGAGATGGAGGGCCGGGAGACCGAGCTCGACAAGACCCTGCTCGAGGCGGTCAAGGACCCGCTGACCCACCTGGTCCGCAACTCCGTCGACCACGGCATCGAGGTCCCCGAGGACCGGCGGGCCGCGGGCAAGGCGGCCGAGGGCGTCCTCACCCTGCGGGCCCGGCACGAGAGCGGGCAGGTCGTGGTCGAGGTCGCCGACGACGGCGCGGGCATCGACCCGGCCAAGCTCGGCGCCAAGGCCGTGCAGCGCGGCCTGATCACCGCCGAAGCCCTGACCCGGATGAGCCCGGGCGACATCCTGCAGCTGATCTTCCTGCCGGGATTCTCCACCGCTGCTGCGGTCACCAACGTCTCCGGCCGTGGCGTCGGCATGGACGTCGTCAAGACCAACATCGAGTCGATCGGCGGCACGATCGAGGTCGAGTCGGAGTCCGGCAAGGGCACCGTCTGCCGGCTGCGGATCCCGCTGACCCTGGCGATCGTCCCGGCGCTGACCGTCGAGTGTGCCGGCGACCGCTACGCCATCCCGCAGATCAGCCTGCAGGAGCTCGTCAGCCTGGACGCCGAGAAGGCCGCGAACGCGGTGGAAGAGGTCGGCGGGGCGCAGGTCTACCGGCTGCGCGGCGACCTGCTTCCCCTCGTCCGGCTCACCGACGTCCTGGGCCTGGCCTCGGAGCGTCACGACGGGCACGTCGTCATCGCGGTGCTGCGCTCGGAGGGGCGCCGCTTCGGCCTGGTCGTCGACCGGGTGATCAACACCGAGGAGATCGTCGTCAAGGCGGTCGGCGGCCAGCTCAAGGCGATCGGGCTGTACTCGGGAGCCACCGTCCTCGGTGACGGCACCGTCGCCCTGATCCTCGACGTCCAGGCGCTCGCCCGTCGCGCGCTGCGCACCGAGACCATCGAGCGCCAGGAGTCGCGCGCCTCGGTCAGCGCCGCCGCCGTGGCCGAGACCGAGCGCCAGCGGATGCTGCTGGCCGCGATCGGCGGGGGCCGTCGCGTCGCGATCCCGCTGGACACCGTCACCCGGCTCGAGCAGGTCCGCGCCGAGGCGGTGGAGAAGGTGGGCAACCGCGAGGTCGTGCAGTACCGCGGCGCGATCCTGCCGATCGTCCGGCTCGACCGGCACCTGGGCGCCTACGGCGAGACCGACCGCGAGGTGCTCGAGGTCATCGTCTACGCCGACCACGGCCGCAGCGTCGCCATCGTGGTCGAGGAGATCCTCGACATCGTCGACGGCGAGGCCGCCATCCGCAGCGACATCGACGACCTGGGCCTGCTCGGCTCCGCCGTCCTCGGCGACAAGGTGACCGAGCTGCTCGACGTCCGGGCCGCGATCCTCGCCGCCGACCCGGCGTTCTACTCGACCCACCGCCCCCCACCGCCCCACCCCCCTCCCCACGGTGCCCGAGAGCACCCCCGCCGCATTCCTGGAGGTCTGACATGACCGCCCCCCACACCACCGCCCCCCACATCGGCCCCCGCCACCAGCGGACAGCTGGCCACCTTCCGGCTCGACGGCGACCTGTACGGCGTCGAGGTGGAGCACGTGCAGGAGGTGCTGCGCACGCAGCAGCTCACCCGCGTGCCCCTGGCCCCGACGGCCGTCGCCGGCCTGATCAACCTGCGCGGCCAGGTCGTGACCGCCATCGAGCTGCGTGAGCGGCTCGGCCGCCCCCGAGGCCGGAGGGCACCGACGCGGTCGTGATCGTCGTCCGGCTGCGCGGTGAGGCCGTCAGCCTGCTGGTGGACTCCATCGCGGACGTCGTCGACGTCGACGCCAGCGACTTCGAGGCTCCGCCGGACACCCTCGAGGGCCAGGCCCGTGACCTGATCCGCGGCGCCTACAAGCTCGACGGGCAGCTGCTGCTCGCCCTCGACGTGCAGAAGGCCGTCAGCGCCTGACAGCCACGGACGACATGAGCGCCGTGCGAGCACGTCCCGGCCCGGTGCGCCGATGGCTGCGCGACCGCAGCGTCCGGCTCGAAGGTCAACGGCGCGGTCGGGCTCGCGGTCGTCGTGGCCCTCGTGGCCGGCGTCATCGGCCTGACGTCGCTGGCGTCGGCCGCGGACCGCACGAGCGCCATGTACGAGCGGCACACGGTCGGCGTGCAGTTGGCGCAGGAGGCGCGCTACCAGTACACGCTCTTCCGGTTCGCCAGCCTGAATCGCAGCGAGGCGCCGACGTCGGAGCTCAAGCAGCAGTTCCAGGCGCAGCGCGACGCGGCGCAGGTCGCGCTGGTGGGGGCGCTCGAGGGCCTGCGGACCCGCACCGGCTCTCCTCCCACCGCCCTGGCCGGCCTGGACCAGGTGCTGTCCGACGTGACGACGTACGTCCAGCTGACGGCCCAGCTGGACCGGCTCGCCGCCGACGGGCGGGTCGTCGAGTTCAACCAGCTGCGCGAGACGCAGGCCGGCCCGCTCAGCGGCCGACTGCTCGACCGAGACTCGGGGCGCTGACCACCGCGGCGCAGGAGGCGGCCAGGGCGAGCGCGGCGGCCGCCGCCGACGCTGCCGTGCGCATGCGCGCGGTGCTGCTCGCCGTCCTCGGCGCCGGGCGCGGTGCTCGCCCTCCTGTCCGGCGCCCTCGTGGCCCGCACGATCAGCCGGAACCTCGGCCGGCTGCGGCGGTCGGCCGAGCGGCTCGCCGGGGGAGACCTGACCGCGACGACGGGCCTGTCCCAGCGGGACGACGTCGGCCGGACGGCCGCTGCGCTCGACGAGGCGCTGGCCTCGCTCCGGGGCGTCGTCGGGACGGTCGCCGCGTCCGCCGACGCGGTGGCCGCCTCGTCGGAGGAGCTGTCGGCGTCGTCGGCGCAGATCTCGGCCGTCGGCGGGGGAGACCAGCCGGCAGTCCGGCGTCGTTGCCGGCGCGGCCGGCGCGGTCAGCCGCAACGTGCAGACCGTCGCCGCGGGTGCCGAGCAGATGGGCGCCTCGATCCGGGAGATCGCGCAGAACGCCAACGAGGCGGCGCGGGTCGCCGCGGCGGCCGTCATCGAGGCCGAGAACACGACGGCGACGGTGTCCCGGCTGGGGGAGTCGTCGGCCGAGATCGGCGACGTCGTCAAGGTCATCACCGCGATCGCGCAGCAGACCAACCTGCTCGCGCTCAACGCGACCATCGAGGCAGCGCGCGCGGGGACGGCCGGCACGGGCTTCGCCGTCGTGGCCAACGAGGTCAAGGAGCTGGCACAGGAGACGGCGAGGGCCACCGAGGACGTCGCCCGTCGGGTCGAGGCGATCCAGGGCGACACGGCGGGCGCGGTGGCGGCGATCGGCCGGATCAGCGACGTCATCGGCCAGATCAACGACTTCCAGCTGACCATCGCCAGCGCGGTCGAGGAGCAGACGGCCACCACGAACGAGATGTCCCGGTCGGTCGCCGAGGCGGCCGAGGGATCCGGGCAGATCGCCGCCACCATCACCGGCGTCTCGGAGGCCGCGGACGCCACCGACCAGGCGCTCGGGCAGACGCGGACCGCCGTCGACGAGCTGTCGCGCATGGCCGCCGAGCTGCGGGCGGCGGTCTCCCGCTTCAGCTACTGAGAGTCATCGCAACCTAACGCAAGTCGTCCGAACACGCGTCTGTCACCCCCTCGCCGTCCTGCAAAGGGGTGACGGCCGCTCACGTCCGCATGGCGCACCCCGCGTCGCACGGTCAGCATGGTCCGACTGGTCCGCATGGACCGGTTCTGCTGCCCGGGGGGAGGCGCCGTGCCGTACACGCTGGTCAGCGCCGCCACGCTCGGATTCGACCTGGTGCGCCTGCCCGCCGGTCGATCGGTGGCCGACGTGCTCCTGGCCGGAATGGGCGCCGACGCCGAGACGCTCGCCCGCGTCGCCGGGCCGCACCCGGGCCGGGGCCGGGACCGCGAGCAGCGCGGCGTCCTCGCCGTCCGTGCCCGTCGCGCGCGGGAGCTCGCCGCGGCCGTCCCGTCGGTCCGCAACGTGGCCGGCGCCGGTGACCGGGCCGCCGTCCTGGTGGCCCAGCTCGAGCGGGGCACGATCGGCGACGCGCCGACGCTCGAACGACTCCTCCGCGACGACGTCCTGGGCCGCGGAGCACCGCGGCATGGCCGACCTCGCCCCCGAGGTGGGCGAGGAGGCGGCCGATGTGCTCGCCGACGCCGCGCTGGGGCACTGGGCCGCCGAGGTCCTGCCGCCGCTCGTCCGCCGCGAGCTGACCGCACCCTTCGCCCGCGCCGTGGCCGACGGTCTCCTGGCACCCGCCCCGATCGGCGCCGACCTCGGGCCCGCCTCCGACGAACTGGCCGGGCTGCTCGCCGCCGTCGGCGACCTCGACGACGCGGGCCGGGCGCGCTGGCGTGCCGCCGTCGACGAGGGACGCGCCGAGCACCGCCCCTGGGCGACCGCCATGCACGAGGCCTCCTGGGCCGCGCACGTCTCGGGTCGCACCCGCGCCCTGGCCACGGCGCAGCTGCACGCCGTCCGGGCGTTCCTCGACGGCGGCTTCAGCCCCTCCGACGGCGCCTCGGGCGCCTGGAACGCCGTCGCCGGGTGCGTCCAGGGGATGGCGATGGCCGACCTGCTGGACGACGGCTCGCTGGCAGTGCTCCTGACGCCGTGGGCCCGGGTGACCGGCACCGCCTGACCCACCAGCACCGCCCTCCCCGCACCGCACTCCGCCGCGACCGCGCTGATCCGCATCGCCTGAACCCGCCCGCCTGTGCTCGTGAATCCGCTTGCGCAGGGCCGACGCTTCGGTTGTGTGCGGCCGATTCGATCCCTAAGAGAGTTCCTGCCGCGCGCTCCGCTGCGCTCAAGCACTTCCGGCGGCTGCCGATACAGAAGACGACAGCCTGCTGGGCTGACCCAGCAGGGAGCAGGAGGACATCGCGTGAACCCGATCAGGGTGATGGTCGTCGACGATTCGGTCGTCGTCCGGAAGATCGTGACCGACGTGCTGTCCGAGGACCCGGGCATCGAGGTCGTGGGTACCGCCGTCAACGGCAAGGTGGCCCTCGCCAAGCTCGAGCAGCTCAAGCCCGACCTGATCACCATGGACATCGAGATGCCGGAGATGAACGGCATCGAGGCGGTCAAGGCGATCCGTGCCGGGATGGGCGGGCAGGGCCGCAGCCGCGTGCCGATCATCATGTTCAGCACGCTGACCGAGCGCGGGGCGTCGGCGACGCTCGACGCGCTGTCGGCCGGCGCCAACGACTACGTCACCAAGCCGGCCAACGTCGGCAGCGTCGGCCAGTCGATGGAGAGCGTCCGCGAGCAGCTCATCCCCCGCATCAAGGCGCTCACCGGCCGTCCCGTCGCCCCGACCCAGGCGCGCGCCGCGGCCGTGGCGCCGCCGCCCCCGGCCGCACCGCGCACCGGCCCCGGCAAGAAGCCCGCCGTGCTCGTCATCGGCTCCTCCACCGGCGGCCCCGAGGCGCTGGCCCGGATCATGCCCCAGCTGCCGGCGACGCTGCCCGTCCCGGTGCTGGTGGTCCAGCACATGCCGCCCGTCTTCACCCGCCAGTTCGCCCAGCGGCTGGACCGGCTGTGCGCGCTGCGCGTGGTGGAGGCCGCCGACGGCAGCCCGCTCGTGCCCGGCGTCGTCCACCTGGCCCCCGGCGACCACCACCTCGTGGTCCGCGGCGGGGCGCAGGCCAACGGCCGGCCCCTGCAGACCGGGCTCCACCAGGGCCCGCCGGAGAACTTCTGCCGGCCGGCCGTGGACCCGCTGTTCCGGTCCGTGGTGGCCGCCTACGACGGCGCCGTCCTCGGTGTCGTGCTCACCGGCATGGGGGCCGACGGCCGCAACGGTGCGGGCGAGATCCGCGCCGGCGGCGGCACGGTGATCGTGCAGGACCAGGCGACCTCCGTCGTCTGGGGCATGCCCGGCGCCGTCAGCCAGGCCGGCTTCGCCGACGAGATCCTGCCGCTGGAGCGCATCCCAGAGGCCATCACGCGCCACCTGACCGGCGTCGTGGCCGGCCGGGCCGGCGCCGTTCTTGCGGGAGGAGCCCGATGACACTCACCACGACCAGCTTCGACTGGGTGCGCGCGCTGGTGCACAAGGAGAGCGCGATCGTGCTGCAGCCGGGCAAGGAGTACCTGGTCGAGGCGCGGCTCCTGCCGATCGCCCGCCAGCTCGGCATCGCCGACGTCAGCCAGTTCGTCGAGTCGGTGCGCAGTCGCCCCGACCCGGACAAGACCCGCCGCATCGTCGAGGCGCTCACCACCAACGAGACGTCGTGGTTCCGCGACGGCGACCCGTTCACCGCGCTGACCTCGACGGTCATGCCGGCGCTGCTCGCCGCCCGCGGGCCGAACGAGCGGCTGCAGATCTGGTCGGCCGCCTGCTCCAGCGGGCAGGAGGCCTACACGATCGCGATGCTGCTCGAGGACTCGCTGCCGAACGCGGGCAGCCGCGTCTCGATCACCGCGACCGACCTGTCGCGGGAGATGGTCGAGCGCACCAAGGCCGGCCGCTTCAGCCAGCTCGAGGTCAACCGCGGCCTGCCCGCGGCCATGCTCGTCCGGCACTTCACGCGGGCGGGCACCGAGTGGGAGGTCGCACCGAACCTGCGCCGGATGGTCACGGCCACCGAGTGCAACCTGGCCGCCCCGTTGCCGCGGCTCGGCCCGTTCGACGTGGTCTTCCTGCGCAACGTGCTCATCTACTTCGACCTGCCGACCAAGCAGGCGATCCTCCGCCGGGTGCGCGAACTGATGCGTCCCGACGGCTGGCTGTTCCTCGGTGCGGCAGAGACGACGCTCGGGGTCGACGACTCATGGGAGCGGGTCGTCATCGGCCGCAGCTCCGCCTACCGCCCACTGAAGGGGGCCTGACGTGCGTGCTCTGGTGATCGACGACTCCCGCGCCATGCGGCGCATCGTCACAGGAATTCTCGAGGGCCTCGGCTACGAGGTCATGCCGGCCGGCCACGGCCGCGAGGGCCTCGACGTGCTCGACACCGGCTGGGTCCCCGACCTGGTCTGCGTCGACTGGAACATGCCGGTGATGGACGGGCTGCAGTTCGTCTCCGCCGTCCGCGCCAACCCCGCCTGGCGGAGCGTGACGATCATGATGGTCACCTCCGAGAGCGAGCACACGCAGATCGTGCGCGCCCTGGCCGCCGGCGCCCACGAGTACGTCATCAAGCCGTTCACCGCCGACGCGATCCGCGACAAGCTCGCACTGCTCGGCCTGCTCCCGCAGGAGGTTTCCTGTGACGACCCTCGACACCGGCGAGCGCCGTCGCGGCAGCGACGGCACGCCCGGTCATCACCGAGCTGATCGACGAGCCGACGATCCAGTCGATCGCCGAGGACGCGTGGCTCGCCCTCGTCGGCGAGGACGAGACCGCTCGTCCCCCTGCCCGGCGACCTGCCGGCCGACAGCCTGTCCAGCTGGGTCGACGTCGTCGGCCCCTGGACCGGCAGCGTCGTCCTGACCACCGGCCGGCAGACCGCGGCGGACCTCACCCGGGCGCTGCTCGGGGAGACCGCCCCCGAGATCCTCGACCACGAGGACGTCGCCGACGCCTTCGGCGAGATCGCCAACGTCGTCGGCGGCAACGTCAAGGCCGCGCTCCCCGGCCCGTCCGGCCTGAGCCTGCCCGACGTCGGGGACGCCCCGGCCGTCCGCAACCCGGACGACGTCTGCCGCGTGGACGTCCTCTGGCGCGGCCAGCCGCTCACGATCTCCGTGCAGGGCGCTCTGCCGCCGCTGCCGGTTGCACCCCCGCACAACGAGGCCACAGCGCCCTCCCCGAGAACGGAGCGTCACTGTGAAGATCCTGGTCGCCGACGACAGCCGCGTCATGCGGCAGATCGTCATCCGCACGCTGCGCCAGGCCGGCTACGACGACCACGACATCGTCGAGGCCGAGGACGGCGCGCGACGCGCTGGACAAGGTCGTCGTCCGAGAAGCCCGACCTGGTGCTGTCCGACTGGAACATGCCGAACATGACCGGCATCGAGTGCCTGCAGGCGATGCGGGCCTCCGGCTCGGCCGTGCCGTTCGGCTTCGTCACCTCCGAGGGCTCGCCCGAGATGCGGGAGAAGGCCGCCAACGCCGGCGCCCTGTTCCTCATCGCGAAGCCGTTCACGGAGGACACGTTCAAGGAGCACCTGGACGGGGTGATCGCATGAGCACCGTCCTGCTGCCCGCCTCCAAGGACGTCCGGGACATGCTCTCGGGCCTCGTCGGCAAGCCGGTCGCCGTCTCCCCCGGCGGCCCGGTCACCCCGGAGCCGAACCGTCCGGTCACCGTGGCGATCTACACGGCCCCGGACATGTCCGTGAACGCCCTCTGCGTCATGGACCTCGGTGCGTCCGCGTACACCGCCGGCGCCCTGGCGCTGCTGCCCCCCGGTGGCTGCCAGGACTCCGTCGAGGAGGACCGCGAGCTGAGCCCGATGCAGATCGAGGCGCTGCACGAGGTCGTCAACGTGCTGTCGGCACTGTTCAACACCCCGGGTGCCCCGCACTCGAAGCTGAACAAGCTCGTAAGGACGGCGAGGACCTGCCCGGCGACATCGTCGGCATGCTCGCGGACTTCAACCGGCTGGACCTGATCATCGAGGTGCCGGGCTACGGCAAGGGCGCGATGTCCCTCATCCTGCCCAGCTAGAACATCGAAACGCCGCGACCCCCGACCCCCTGCTGGGTGTCGGGGGTCGCGGCGTTTCCGACCTCAGACACAAGCTGGGCTCGCGGTCCGGGATGGTGGTCGGCAGGCACGCCCAGACGTGCTTGCACCCGCCGTCGACGTACCAACCGTGCGCCACCGACATCCGGGCCACCAGGTGCAGGCCCAGCCCGCCGTGGGCCGGATCGCGATCGACGGCCGGGGCCGGCATCACGTCGGCCGCCCGGTCGCTGACATCGAGCAGCCAGCCGCCGCTACCGGCTACGACCGTGGCCACCACCGGGGATTCGCCGTGCCGCAGCGCGTTCGATGCGAGTTCGTCGAAGGCAAGGACCATCCGCTCGCCGCAGACGTCCTCCTCGTCGTCGGGGAAGCCGACGCCGCCGAGTCGGCCGCGTAGCGAGCTACGCACCGACGGCAGCTCCGCCACCGTGGCCAGATTCCACCGCCACACCTCGCCGCGCCCGTCGGGCAGCGGGCGTAACGGCCACGCGAGTCGTCCCATGGCCCCCCCTCGGTCATTGGTTCGACGCTTTTGGGGTGCCCACCGATGCGGGGGCCCAACCGTTCCGCATCTCGGTTATTCCGCCGGGGCGGCGCGTTCCGCCCGGCCGGTCAGCCGCCGGCCGTGCTGAGCCGGACGGCGACCAGCGCGACGTCGTCCTGCGGGGTGTCAGGGAGCATCCCGTCGAGGACGCGCGTCGCAGAGCTCCTCCAGCGGCCGTCCGGCGAGGTCGCCCAGCAGCGCCACGAGCTGGCCGATGCCGTCGTCGATGGCGCGGTCGCGTCGCTCCACCAGCCCGTCGGTGTAGAGGAACAGCGTGGTGCCCGGGCTGGACCGGCACGACCGGCTCGGCGCGGGAGCACGCCGGGTCGACCCCCAGGAGCAGGTCGCCGGATCGACCGCCGAGAACCTGCACCGACCCGTCGGGCGCGATCACGATGGGCGGCGGATGCCCCGCGTTGGCCCACCGCAGCCGGCGCCACCCCTGCCCGGGGACCGCCGGTCGCTCGAACCGGGCGACGGTCGCCGTCGCCAGGGTGTCGGTGTGCATCCCGGCGATGGCCTCGTCCAGGCCGCGCAGGACCTCCGCCGGGCCGGCGCCGCTGTAGTGCGCGATCCCGCGCAGCAGGCTGCGCAACTGCCCCATGGCGCGCCGCGGCCTCGGTGTCGTGGCCGACGACGTCGCCGATGACGACGACGGGCGAGCCGTCGCGCTGCAGGAACGCGTCGTACCAGTCACCGCCGACCCGGGCGGCCTCGGCGGCCGGCACGTAGCGGACGGCCACCGCGGTGCTGCCCAGGTCCGGCGGATCGGTGAGCAGGCTGCGTTGCAGCGCCTCGGCCAGTTCCGCCTGCCGGCGCTGGCGGTGCGCGCGCGCGATGGCGCGGGCGGCGTGTGCGGCCACCTGCCGGGCGGTCGCCACGTCCTCGGGTGGCCGGGTGTGCCCGGGGTCCTGGTACAGCGTGAGGACGCCGACGGTGCGGTCCTCCGCCGTCAGCGGCAGCACCGTCGCCGACGACGGGCCGAGCTCCATCAGCAGGTCGCGCGCCCGGCCGGGCCCCATCAGCGCCAGCACGGCGTTGACCGACTCGGTGACCGGCGTCCCCGAGTCGAGCGCGCGGGCCACCGGGGAGGCGCTGGGCAGGGTGTCCAGGCGCACCCGGGTGTACTCCTGCATCAGCGCCCGGCGAGCGGGATCGGCGTGCCAGGACCCGATGTCCCGGACGTGGCCCTCGCGGTCGACCACGGTGACGATGCAGCCGTCGGTCAGCGTGGGCACCACGAGCTGGGCCAGCCGGGCGAGCGCGGACTCGGTGTCCCGCGCGATCGCGAGCTCGGCACGGACCTCGGCGAGCAGGGCGGCGTGCTCCACGGCCCGCCGGGACGTGTCCTCGGCCCGGCGCCGGTCGGTGACGTCGAGCAGGTAGACCGCCAGGCCGCCGGGACCGGGCCACGCGCGGACCTCGAACCAGCCGTGCCCGGCGCCGGGGGAGGCGGCCTCGAAGGTGACCGGTTCGCCCGACGCGACAGCCGCCCGGTAGCTGGCCTCGAAGACGCTGCCTGCCATGCCGGGGAACGCCGCCCACAGCGACGTCCCCGTGACGGCGGCACGCGTGCGGCCCAGCAGGGTCTCGGCCGCGGCGTTGACGTACCGGAACCGCCAGTCGGCGTCGAGCAGGCAGAACGCCGCGGGCATCGCGTCCAGGAAGGCGCCCAGTTCGGCGGCGGCGACCGGGCAGCGCAGCGTCCCGGCGAGTCCCCCGGTGTCCCCGGGCTCGAGGGGCAGGCGCGTCGTGTCGTCCACCGTGGGCCCTTCATGCGCAGCAGCCACCCCCGTGCCCCCCTGCTGGAGCGGCCTCCGCGTCCGCTGCTGCGTCGCCGAGGGAGGCCGATTCTGTCGATCACGCCCGCCGCTGCCAAGGAGGACGGGCGTGTCGTTCGAGGGACCGGTCGGGTGATCCACGGCCGGAGATTGCCTGCTCAGGCGGGCGATGCGGCAGAGTGGGCGGCATGACACGGGACGGGGCGGGTCCGCCGCTCGGCGACGCTCCCGTGCCGCCGACGGGCGACCTCCTGGTGCAGGCGGTCGAGGGCATGGACCGGCCGCTGTTCGTGCTCGATGCGGACTGGCGGTTCCGCTACATCAACCGGGCCGGCGCCACGGCGCTCGACCGAACGGTGACGGAGCTGATCGGCCGGGAGCTCTGGGTGGAGTTCCCCGCGGCGGTGGGCAGCCCGTTCGAGGAGCTCTACCGCGAGGTCCGCGCCACCGGGGGGTCGGGCAGCACCGAGGCGTTGTACGCCCCGCTCGACAAGTGGTTCCGGGTCGACGCCTTCCTGACCGACGCCGGACTCGTCGTCACCTACGACGACGTCACCGAGCGCCGGCGCACCGGGGAGGAGCGAGCGGCCGCCATCGCCGCGCGGGAGGCCGTCGCCGAGGAGGCTGCCCGGGCGGCCATGGAGGCCGAGACGGCCGGGCGGCACCTGATGCTGCTCGGCGACATCAACCTGGCGATGACCTCCACGCTGGACACCGACGAGGCCGTGAACAGGTTCGCGCACCTCGTCGTCCCCCTGCTGGCCGATTGGTGCGTGGTCAGCGTCATCGGGCCCGACGGCACGCGCCGCGACGTCGGCCGCGCGCACAGCGACCCCTCGATGGTCGAGGCGATGCACCGCTATGCCGACGCACGGGTCGCCTCCAACCGGTCGACCGCGCCGGTGCCGACCGCGCTGCGCCTCGGCCGGCCGGTGATGCATCCCGGAGCTGACCGCCGGGCACCTCGAGGCGATGGTCGCCGACCAGGCCAACCGCGCGGCGCTCATGGACCTCGACGTCGGTGCCGTGGCGGCCTTCCCGCTGATCGCGCGGGGCGAGGTGTTCGGCGCCCTGACGCTGGTGAACGGCGTCGGCCGCGGCGCGCACACCCCGGACGAGTTGCGGACGGCGGAGATCGCCTCCCGCCGGGCCGCGCTGGCGCTCGACAACGCGCGGCTGGCCGCGGCCAACCAGCAGGTGGCCGAGCGCCTGCAACTGAGCCTGCTCTCCCCACCGGTGCAGCCCGACCGTCTGGAGCTCGCCGTCCGCTACCGCCCGGCGAACCAGGGGGTGTCGATCGGGGGCGACTGGTACGACGCCTTCCTGCAGCCGGACGGCGACACCGTGCTGGTGATCGGCGACGTGATGGGCCACGACATCGAGGCCGCTGCGGCCATGGGGCAGGTCAAGACCCTGGTGCGCGGGATCGCCTTCGACCGGCTGGAGGAGCCGGCGGGCGTGCTCCGCCGGGTCGATCACGCGCTGGTCGGCCTCGCCGTGCCTGCGCTGGCCACTGCGCTGGTCTGCCGCGTGGAGCAGACCGCCGCCGAGCACGCGGCCGGGCTCCGCCGGCTGCGCTGGGCCTCGGCGGGACACCCCGCGCCGATGCTGCTCGATGCCGAGGGCCGGGTCGTCGACCTGACCGCGCCGGTCGGGCCCCCGCTCGGCATCGGCTGGCTCGGCCCCCGTGCCGACGGCCAGGCGCTGATGCCGGAGGGCAGCACCCTCCTGCTGTTCACCGACGGTCTCTTCGAACGCCGCGGCGTCCCGCTGGACGAGGGGCGCGCGCAGGTGCGCGAGTTGCTCGCGGCCTCGGCCGGGCTGCCGTTGGAGGAGCTGTGCGACCGGCTGCTCGCCCGGCTCCTGGGGGAGGGTGCCGAGGACGACGTCGCCGTCCTGGCGGTGCGGGCACACCCGCAGGACGCCGAGCGCCCCGCCGAGGCCGGCCCGGAACTGCTGCCCGTCGGCTGACCTGCTCAGCCGCCGGCGACGTCGATGGCGAAGGCCGTGAGGAAGCCGGCGCTGGCGATCAGGCCGGTCCAGAGCTGGGTCCGCTCGAAGGCCTCGGGGATCATCGTGTCGGCGATCATGGTGAGCATGGCGCCGGCCGCGACGGCGGTGATGACGGCGATCAGCTCCGGCGGCGCGCCGCCCAGCGTCGCGTAGCCCACGAGGGCGGCGAGTCCGCTGGCGAGTGCGATCGCGCCCCACACCCCGAACACGTACCGGGCCGAACGACCGCTGGCCTTCATGCCCGCGGCGCTGGCCAGCCCCTCCGGCACGTTCGAGATGAACACCGCGGCGACGACGGACAACCCCACGCCGCTCCCGGACAGCAGCCCGATGCCGATGACGACGGACTCCGGGATGCCGTCGAGCAACGCCCCGACGGCGAGCGCGGCGCCGCTGCCCGCCTGCTCGTCCTCCGAGGGCTGCCGCGCCTGCTCGTTCGCCCCCGAGCGCTTGCGGTGCCGGGCACCCCGTCGGGCCAGCGCGACGCTGGCGGCCAATAGACGACGGCGCCCGCGAGGAAGCCGAGCGACGTGGGCAGCAGCCCGCCGGTGTCGGCCGCCTCGGCCATGAGGTCGAACGCGACGGCGGAGATGAGCACGCCCGAGCCGAAGGCCATGACCGCCGCGACGACGTCCCGGGGGACACGGACGAACCAGGCGATCCCGGCACCCAGCACCAGTGCGCCGCCGCCGAGGAGGCCCCAGAGCCCGGCCTCGAGCCAGCCCGGCACTAGTCGGGGTGGCGGAGCAGGTAGCGGCCGAAGTGGGGGACGGTGAAGGCGATCTGCCCGCGCTCGGCCGAGTAGACCAGCCCCTTCTTGATCAGCGAGTCACGGGCGGGGGAGAGCGACGCCGGCTTGCGGCCGAGCGAGACCGCGACCTCCGACGTGGCGACGGCGGCGCCGCTGGGACCACCCAGCTCGGCCATGGCGTGCATGTACTCGCGCTCGGCCGGGGTCGCGCGGTCGTAGCGGGACCCGAAGAAGCCGACGGCGAGCTCGGCCTCGGCGACCGGCGACGCCATCGCGACGTCGTCGGCGGTGATGGGGGAGGAGGCGGCGACGTCCCAGGTGACCTTGCCGTAGGCCTGCACGAAGTACGGATAGCCGTCGGCGGCCTCGTAGAGGGCGTCGAGGGCGGCCGGCTCGAACTCGACGTCCTCCCGTCCGGCCGGTGCCAGCAGCGCGCGGTCGGCGGCCTCGCGGTCCAGGCGGTCGATCCGCAGGTAGCGGAACAGCCGTTCGGAGTAGCTCTTGGACGCCGAAGCACGGCCGGCAGGTGGGGCAGCCCGGCGCCGACGACGATCAGCGGCGCACCCTGCTGGGACAGCTCGTGGCAGGCGGCGCAGATGGCCGAGACGTCGTCGGGCTGCACGTCCTGCATCTCGTCGATGAACAGCGCGATCCCGCTGCCGATGTCGGCGGCCACCCCCGCGGCGTCGCTGAGCAGCTCGACGAGGTCGATCTCCATGTCGCCGGAGTCGGCGCGCCCGGTGGCCGCCGGGACGTCGATGCCCGGCTGCCAGCGGTCGCGGACCTTGGCGTCCGACGACGCCTGTCGCTGCGCGAACGCCTTGAGGACGCCGAGGACCTCCTCGATCGACTCCTGGTCGCGGTGCCGCGGGCCGAGTTCCCGCAGTGCCATGTGCAGCGCCGAGGAGACCGGGCGCCGCAGCGACTGCTCGGGTCGGGCCTCGATCTTGCCGGTGCCCCAGCCGCGGCCGATCGCCGCCGAACGGAGCTGGTTGAGCAGCACCGTCTTCCCGACGCCGCGCAGCCCGGTGAGCACCAGCGAGCGCTCCGGGCGGCCGTGCGCGATCCGCTCCAGGACGACGTCGAAGGCGGACAGCTCGGTGTCGCGGCCGGCGAGCTCGGGCGGGCGCTGCCCGGCGCCGGGGGCGTACGGGTTCCGCACCGGATCCATGTCGAGGACCGTATGGCCTTCTCTAGCGGGCGCCGTAGACATCGGTAGATCGACCTAGCGCGTGTCGCCGGCCGCTCCCCCACGATCACGGGCAGCCTAGCCGTCTCCTCGCGTCGTCGAGCAGCGACTCTAGACAGCCGTAGATGCCCATGGCACTCGTGCAGACCCCTGGACCGCTAGCGTCCACACCGTGATCAAGTTCGCGCTCAAGGTGGTCATCCTCGCGGCGGTCTTCTGGGGCCTGACCTACTACGAGGTGCTGCCCGGGCTGACCGTCGACCCCAACGAGCAGGGGCCGCTCGGCGGGTTCGGCACCTACCTCTGGATCGGGCTGCTCTTCGGCGTCGTGAACGCGATCGTGGGCCCGATCCTGCGCCTGCTGTCCCTGCCCTTCGTGGTGCTCACGCTCGGCCTGTTCCTGCTGGTCGTCAACGCCGCCCTGCTCGGCCTGACGGCCCTGATCACCGACCGGCTCTCGGTCGACGGCTTCGTCACGGCCCTCCTCGGCGGCCTGATCCTGGCCATCGCCGGATGGGTGGCCGACCAGCTCCTCGACCGCTGAGCGGGGGCGCCCGACTCGGGCGCAATTCGCCCGTCGCGTCGCCGTGACGCCGGTCTCGGGGGGCAGTAGCGTGGCCCGACATGGCCACCACGACCGGTGTCGCCCCGGAGATCCCGGTGCAGCCGGACGACGGCTCCCTGGACGGCGCGCCGACCGAGCTCGCCGCACTCGAGGCCGCCCGCAGCGAGAAGCGTGAACTGCTCGACCGCGCGGCCAGTGCCGCGGTCTCGGGGCTCGGTCCCAAGGGGAAGCTGCCCGGCGGCTGCGAGCTCGACGACGTGCCGGCGCTGCTGCAGCGCTACTACTGGAGCGAGCCCGCCGCCGAGGTGGTCGGGCACGACCCCACCGAGCTCGCCGGGCTGGCGCTCGGGCACCTGAAGCTCGCCGAGGTCCGCCCGACCGGCTCGGCCACCGTCGACGTGCACCGCCTGCCCGACGGCCGGGTCGGTCGATCCGGCTGGTCACCGACGACATGCCCTACCTCGTCGACTCGGTGACCGCGGAGGTCGTGCGCCAGGGCGTCGCCCTCGCCCACACCGTGCACCCGGTCGTCGTCGTCCGGCGGGACGTCACCGGCCGGATCCGGGCCTTCTGCGACAGCTCCGACCCCGCCAGTTGCGGCACCGACGCGGTCGCCGAGTCCTGGATGGCCGTCGTCCTCGACGGACCGGTCGACGACGAGGCCGCCGCGGACCTCGTGTCGGGACTGCGCACCGTCCTCGACGACGTGCGCGCGGTGAACGAGGACACCGACCGCATGCGGGCGCGGATGCTCGAACTGGCCGGCCGGCTCGACGAACTGGCCGCGACCGGGACTCCGGCGCCGGGCAGCGATCCCGCCGACGACCCCGCCGAGGCGGCCGCCCTGCTGCGCTGGCTGGCCGACGGCAACTTCGTCTTCCTCGGCGCCCGCGACGTCGACCTGCTGCAGAGCCGCGGCAAGCCCGCGTCCCGCGCCGTCGCCGGCACCGGGCAGGGGGTCCTGCGCAGCGACACGGACATGACCACCTCGGTGGTCTGGCTCCCCGAGGCGGCACGGGCCCCGCGGCACCACCTGCTGACCGTCACGAAGGCCGACGCCCGGTCGCCGGTGCACCGGCGGGCCTGGCTGGACCTGGTCGCCGTGAGCCTCCCGAGCGAGCACGGCGCCCGGCAGCACCGGCTTCGTCGGGCTGTTCCCGTCGGCGGCGTACTCCAGCAGCGTGCTCGACATGCCGCTCGTGCGGCGGCGGGTGGAAGAGGTCATCACCCGCTCCGGTGTGCCGCTCGACAGCCACACCGGCAAGGAGCTGCTGGAGGTCCTCGAGACCTATCCGCGCGACGAGCTGCTGCAGGTCGGGGCCGACGAGCTGCTGCCGGTCGCGCTGGCCGTGCAGCACCTGCAGGAACGCCGCCAGACCCGCCTGTTCCTTCGCCGCGACCCGACCAGCCGGTTCTGGTCGGCGCTGGTCTACCTGCCGCGGGACCGGTACACGACCGAGGTGCGGCTGGCCATGCAGCAGCTGCTGCTGGAGCGGCTGGGCGGCACGAGCGTCGAGTACACGGCCCGATCCACGGAGTCGCTGCTGGCCCGGCTGCACTTCGTCGTCCGCGTGCCGGTGACCAAGCGCGGCACCCCCGAGCCGATGTCGGTCGACGTCGAGGCGCTGCAGGCCGAGCTCGCGGCCGCCGCCCGCAGCTGGACCGACGATCTCAGCGGCGCACTGACCGCCCGGTACGGCGCCGAGGCGGAGAAGATGCTCGCCCGGGTGGCCGACGCCTTCCCGGCCGCCTACCAGGAGGACTTCTCCGCCGAGCAGGCCGTCGCCGACCTCGAGCGGCTCGACAGCCTGCACGAGGGTGAGCTGTCCCTGCGGCTGTGGACGCCGCCGGGCGCGGCGCTGGGCGAGCGCCGCCTGAGCGTCTACCGGGTGGGTCAGCGGCTGCTGCTGTCCGAGGTGCTCCCGGTCCTGCAGGACATGGGCGTCTCCGTCGTCGACGAGCGGCCCTACGAGATCGAGCGGATCGGCGCCCCGCCGACCTGGATCTACGACTTCGGCGTCGCCGTCCCCGCCATCGAACTCCCGCTGCTGCGCTCGCTGCCCGAGCGGTTCACCGACGCCGTGGCCGCGGTGTGGCGCGGCGAGACCGAGGACGACGGCCTCGGCGCCCTGGTGATGCTGGCCGGCCTCAACTGGCGCCAGGTCACCGTCGTGCGCGCCTACGTGCAGTGGCTGCGCCAGGCCGGCCTGCCCTTCGGTCAGCGCTACGTCGAGTCGACGCTGGCCGCGCACCCCGACGTCGTCGCGCGGCTGGTGCTGCTGTTCGAGACCCGGTTCTCCCCCGAGCGGTCCGCCGGCCGCGCGGGACGCGAGGCCGAACTCGTCGAGTCGCTGACGCCGGGCCATCGGCGAGGTCGAGTCGCTGGACGCCGACCGCGTGCTCACCTCGCTCCTGGCCGCGGTCACCGCCACCCTGCGGACGACGTACTACGCGGGCGGGCCGCTGGCGCTCAAGCTCAACCCGAAGGCCGTGCCCGACCTGCCCGAGCCGCGGCCGGCCCGCGAGGTGTGGGTCAGCTCCCCTCGGGTGATGGGTGTGCACCTGCGCTTCGGCGCGGTCGCCCGGGGCGGGCTGCGCTGGTCCGACCGCCGCGAGGACCTCCGCACCGAGGTGCTCGGCCTGGTCAAGGCGCAGATGGTGAAGAACACCGTCATCGTGCCGACCGGCGCCAAGGGCGGGTTCGTCGTCAAGCAGGCCCTCCCCGACGGCGCCTCCCGAGACGCGGTCCTCGCCCAGGGGCAGGCCTGCTACAAGGAGTTCATCGGCGCGCTGCTGTCGCTCACCGACAATCTGGTCGACGGCGCCGTGGTGGCTCCGCCACGGGTGGTCCGGCACGACGGGGACGACACCTACCTCGTCGTCGCCGCGGACAAGGGGACGGCGACCTTCTCCGACCTGGCCAACTCGGTCTCGCTCGAGCGCGGCTTCTGGCTGGGCGACGCCTTCGCCTCCGGCGGCTCGGTCGGCTACGACCACAAGGCCATGGGCATCACCGCCCGCGGCGCCTGGGAGTCGGTCACCCGGCACTTCCGCGCCATGGGTGTCGACGTCGCCAAGGAGGAGTTCACCGTCGTCGGCGTCGGCGACATGTCCGGCGACGTCTTCGGCAACGGGATGCTGCTGTCGCCGCACATCCGCCTGGTCGCGGCGTTCGACCACCGGCACGTGTTCGTCGACCCGACGCCGGACGCCGCGACGTCCTTCGCCGAGCGGCGTCGTCTGTTCCGGCTGCAGCGCTCGTCGTGGGCCGACTACAACCGCTCCCTGATCAGTGCCGGGGGCGGGGTCTGGCCGCGGACGGCGAAGTCGATCCCGGTCTCCGACGCGGTGCGGACCGCGCTCGGTCTGCCCGACGACGCCGCCTCGCTGTCCCCGGTCGAGCTGATCCGGGCGATCCTGCTGGCGCCGGTCGACCTGCTGTTCAACGGCGGCATCGGCACGTACGTGAAGGCGGCCACCGAGAGCGCGCTCGACGTGGGCGACAAGGCCAACGACGCCGTCCGGGTCGACGGCGAGCAGTTGCGCGTCAAGGTCGTCGGGGAGGGCGGGAACCTCGGGCTGACCCAGCGCGGGCGGGTCGAGTACGCGCTGACCGGCGGGCGGGTGAACACCGACGCCATCGACAACTCGGCCGGCGTGGACACCTCCGACCACGAGGTCAACATCAAGATCGCGCTCAACCGGGTCGTCGACGCGGGCGAGCTCGACGCGAAGGGCCGCGCCGCGCTGCTCAAGGAGATGGGCGACGAGGTCGCCGCCGACGTCCTGAGCAACAACCACGCGCAGAACGCGACGCTGGCGGCGGAGGTCTCCTCCGCCCGCAGCCTGCTCGACGCCCACGAGCGGTTCGTGCGGGCGCTGGAGCGCTCGGGCCGGCTGGTCCGCAGCGTCGAGGCGCTGCCCGACGACCGGCAGCTGGCCGAGCGGCGGCGCGACGGTCACGCGCTGACCGGTCCCGAGCTGTCGGTGCTGCTCGCCTACGCCAAGCTGCAGACCGACCACGCGGTGCTGAAGTCGACGCTGCCCGACGACCCGGCGCACGAGAAGCTGCTGGTGGACTACTTCCCGGCCCGGCTGCGGGAGCGCTTCCCCGCCGCCGTCACCGGGCATGCGCTGCGGCGGGAGATCATCGCGACCGCGCTGACCAACCGGGCGGTCAACATCGCCGGGGTCACCGGGCTGTTCCGGCTGGCCGAGGAGACCGGGGTCCCGCTGGCCACCGTCGTCCGGGCACACGCCGTGGCCCGCGCGGTGTTCGGGATCGACCGGATGTGGGACGCCGTCCGCCCGCTGGACAACAAGGTGTCCGCCGCCGTCCAGGTGGAGCTGCGCACCGAGGCGACCCGGCTGGCCGAGCGGACCGCTCGTTGGCTGCTGCGGCTTCCCGCGGTCGTCGCCGATCCGCCCGCCCCGATCGGCGAGGTGACGGATCGGTTCGCCACGGCGATCGAGGCCGTGCGCGCCGGGCTGCCCGGCTGGCTGCTGGGCGCCGAGGCCACCGCGTACGCCGAGCGGGCGGCGAAGCTGGAGGCGGCGGGCGTGCCCAAGCAGCTGGCCGCCGACGCGGCAGCCGCGCCGCTGATGCCCGCGGCCCTCGACCTCGCCGTCGTCGCCGAGCAGACCGGTGCGCCGATCGCCCTGGCGGGGCACGTGCATGCAGTGCCTGGCCGAGCGGCTGGGCCTGGTCCCGCTGCGGGAGCTCGTGATCGCGTTGCCGCGCGACCGTCGCTGGCCGTCGATGGCGCGGGCCACGTTGCGGGACGATCTCGCCGCCGAGCAGGCCGCGCTGACCGCCGCCGTCCTCACGCTGCGCCGCAACGACGACGACCGGGCGCCGGACCTCATCGCGGCCTGGGTCTCGAAGTGGGACGGCGCGCAGCAGCGGGCCGCCGCGCAGCTCGACCGACATCACGTCGGGCGACCGCCAGGAGCTCGCCGAGCTGCTGGTCGCCGTCCGGACCCTCCGCGGCCTGCACCGCCGCGCCTGACCGCTCGGTCCCCGGCGATCAGGCCGGCCGACGGCGCAGGCCAGGAAGCAGGCGGCGCCGGCCGCGGTGGTCCAGTTCGCGGCCGCCAGGTCGAGCATCGTCCCGGTCGACGGGACGACGAAGCCGGCGATCGCCGAGATGCCGAAGAGGATGCACCCGGCGAGGTTGACCGCCGGCTGCCACCAGCCGTCCGTGCCGCGCGCCGGCAGCAGCCCGTGGCGCACCGACGCCCGGTAGGCGATCAGCCCGGAGACCAGGAAGCAGATCGAGCCGAACGCGTCCGGCCGCCAGACCAGCCGGTCGTAGGACGGGTCCGACAGCGCCGTCTGCAGGGCCCGGAACGTCGTGATGTTGAAGAAGATCGTGCCGGCCGACTGCACCGTGGCCGTCCACCAGGCGGCCCGGCCGGCGCCGTGATCCTTCCGACGGGGCGCGGCCAGCCAGACCTGCAGCGCACCGCCCGCCGTGAACAGCAGCGACCCGACGAAGAAGGTGACCGCGTCGGCGGCCGGCCCGACCAGCGCGAGGTATCCGGGGAAGGGGCCGATCAGGAAGCAGGGCGATCCGGCGGCGAAGGCCGCGGCCATCCACTTCTCGCGCGTCACGCCCCCATCTCAGCGGGTCGCCGGCCCGGTGACCTCACCCCCGCGGCAGGACCGCGACCCGGCCGGCCGTCGGCTCATCCCTCGCGGATGGCGTCGCGACCGGCACCCCGAACCGACGATGGGCACTCCCCCGGCGCCGCCGGGGAGGTGTCGCAGCCCGGGTGGGGCCACCCGCGTGCCGGGCACGGACGGGAAGGACAGGCCCGATGGGCGTATGGACGAGCCGGACGACCGCGGAGGACCTCACCGTGATGCCCCGCTTCACCCGCGCCGGGATGGTCGAGGTGCCCAAGGACCGCATCCCCGACGGGGCGATGCTGCCGCAGACGGCGTACCAGATCGTCCTCGACGAGGTGATGCTCGACGGGAACGCCCGCTTCAACCTGGCCACGTTCGTCACCACCTGGATGGACGAGGAGGCCGACCGGCTCTACGCCGCCACGGTCGACAAGAACATGGTGGACAAGGACGAGTACCCGCAGACCGCCGACATCGAGGCCCGCTGCGTGCGGATGCTCGGCGACCTGTGGCACGCGCCGCATGCGGCCCAGAGCGTGGGCACCTCCACCACCGGCAGTTCCGAGGGCTGCATGCTCGGCGGCCTCGCGCTCAAGCGGCGCTGGCAGCAGGCGCGCCGGGCGGCCGGGCTGCCGGCGGACCGCCCGAACATCGTGATGGGCGGCAACGTTCAGGTCGTGTGGGAGAAGTTCGCCAACTACTGGGAGGTCGAGCCGCGCTACGTCCCCCTCGAGGGCGACGTGTTCCACCTGACGGCCGACCGGCTGCGCGAGCACGTGGACGAGAACACGATCGGCGTGGTCGCCGTCCTCGGGTCGACGATGGACGGCAGCTACGAGCCGGTGCAGGACATCTGCGCGGCGCTGGACGAGTACGAGGCCGAGAGCGGCGTCTCCGTGCCGGTCCACGTCGACGCGGCCTCGGGCGGCTTCGTCGCGCCGTTCATCCAGCCCGACCTGGTCTGGGACTTCCGGCTCGAGCGGGTGGTCTCGATCCAGTCGTCCGGCCACAAGTTCGGGCTGGTCTACCCGGGGGTCGGCTGGGTGCTCTGGCGCGACGCGGAGTTCCTGCCCGAGGACCTCGTGTTCCACGTCAACTACCTGGGCGGGGACATGCCGACCTTCGCGCTGAACTTCTCCCGGCCCGGCGCGCAGGTGGTGCTGCAGTACTTCCAGTTCCTGCGGCTGGGCAGGGAGGGGTTCCGGCTCGTGCAGCAGACCTGCCAGGACGTCGCCGTGCACATCGCCCAGACCTTGGCGGCCATGCCCGAGTTCCGGGTGATCTCCGACGGCACCGACCTCCCGGTGGTCACCTTCACGCTGGACCCCGGCGTGACCAAGTACGACGTGTTCGACCTGTCCCGGAAGCTGCGGGAGCGTGGGTGGCTCGTGCCCGCCTACACGATGCCGCCCAAGCGCGAGGATCTCGCCGTCCTCCGGGTCGTGGTGCGCAACGGCTTCAGCCACGACATGGCCGAACTCTTCCTGCGCGACCTGCGCGGGGCGATCGACTGGCTCGACGACCTCCAGTCGCCGATGCCGCACGAGGAGCAGCCGAGCGGCTTCCACCACTGAGCCGTCTCGTCGTGTCTCGGGCTCTCTTCCGCATTCCCTAGAGAGCTGTAGATCTCCTCAGAGGGGGGGACGGCGGCGGCCGAAGCCGGTGGCCTGCTCGAAGGCGTGGCCGGCCTCGAGCACCCGGCGGTCGGCGCGCGGCGGGCCGATGATCTGCAGCCCGACCGGCAGGCCGTCCACGGTGAAGCCGCCGGGCACCGAGAGCGCCGGGCAGCCGGTCGCCGAGATGAGGGTGCAGGAGCGCATCCACTCCAGGTAGTTGTCCTGGTGGACGCCGGCGATCTCGGTCGGGTACTCGATCTCGACCGGGAACGGCAGCACCTGGGTCGTGGGGGCGAGCAGGACGTCGTACTGCTCGAAGAACGCCACCATCCGCTCGTAGAGCTTGGTGTGCGCGATCTCGGCGCGGGCGAGATCCGGGCCGGTGAGCTTCGCGCCCAGCTCGGCGTTCCAGTGGATCGACTTCTTCACCTTGTCCGGATGCCGCCGCACGAGGTCGCCGAAGTTCGACTCGAACAGCCAGGCGCGGAGGGTGCCGAACACGTCGTCGGCGCCGGACAGGTCGGGGCAGTCGTCCTCGACCGAGGCGCCGAGCCCCTCGAACACCGGGACCGAGGCTGCGAGCACCGAGACGATGGTCGGGTCCACGGTCACCTGGCCGCCGAGGTCGGGGGCCCAGGCCACCCGCAGGCCGTCGAGGCGCTCGGGCAGGGGCGCGGCGAACGCCGTCGGGTCGTCGTCGAGCGCGATCGGCACCCGGCGGTCCGGGCCGGCCAGCACCGAGAGCTGCAGGGCCACGTCCGCGACCGTGCGGCCCATGGGCCCCTGCACCGACAGCTGGGACCACCCGATGGGCTGCGGCCAGGTCGGCACCCGGCCGGGCGTGGGACGCAGCCCCACCACGTTGCAGAAGGCGGCCGGGTTGCGCAGCGAGCCGCCCATGTCACTGCCCTCGGCGACCGGCACGAACCCCGCGGCCAGCGCCGCGGCCGCCCCGCCCGACGACCCGCCCGCGGACAGGCCGTGCCGGTACGGGTTGTGGGTCGCGCCGAAGAGCGGGTTGAAGGTGTGCGAGCCGGCCGCGAACTCCGGCACGTTGGTCTTGCCCACCCGAACGGCGCCGGCCGCCGCGAGCCGCGCCACCACCAGCTCGTCGCGCAGCGGCACCGTGTCGGCGTGCAGCGGCGAGCCCCACGTCGTCCGCATGCCGCCCGTGGCGTGCGTGTCCTTGTGCGCGACCGGGAGGCCGTGCAGCGGGCCGACGTCCTCCCCCGCGGCCAGCGCCGCATCGGCGGCGTCCGCGGCTGCCCGCGCGCCGTCGACGTCGAGCGTGACGACGGCGTTCACCGCGGGATTGAGGCGGTCGATCCGGTCCAGATGGGCGTCCAGCAGCTCGCGCGCGGAGATCTTGCCGGCGCGCAGCAGCGCGGCCATGTCGGTGGCGGGCAGGAAGCAGACGTCGTCGTCGGCGGTCACGCCTCAAGCTTCCCACTCCCCCGCTCGCGCGCGCCCCGGCGTCGAGGGAACGATGGGCGCCGATGGACGGCGACCGAGACACCAGCGGGGACGGACCCACCTTCGAGGAGCTGGGGCTGCGGCTCGAGCTGCTGCACGCGCTCACGTCGCTGGGCTACGAGGAGCCGACGCCGATCCAGCGGGAGGCCGTGCCGCCGCTGGTGGCGGGCCGGGACCTGCTCGGGCAGGCCGCCACCGGCACCGGCAAGACCGCCGCGTTCGCGCTGCCCGTCCTGCAGCGGCTGACCGCGCACCGCCGCGAGAAGCCGCCGGTCGCCCTCGTCCTCGTGCCCACCCGGGAGCTCGCCGTCCAGGTCTCCGAGGCGCTGCACCGCTACGGCAAGGACCTCGGCGCCCGGGTGCTGCCGGTCTACGGCGGTGCACCGATCGTCCGCCAGCTCCGCTCGCTCGACTCGGGGGTCGACGTCGTCGTCGCGACGCCCGGCCGCGCGCTCGACCTGCTGCAGCGCGGGAGCCTGCACCTGGGCGAGATCGCGACCGTCGTCCTGGACGAGGCCGACGAGATGCTCGACATGGGCTTCGCCGAGGACCTCGAGGCGATCCTCGACGAGACGCCGGAAGAGCGGCAGACCGTCCTCTTCTCCGCGACCATGCCGCGCCGGCTCGACAGCCTGGCCCGGCGGCACCTGCGGGACCCGGTCCGCATCACCATCGCCCGCGAGACGGTGGCCGCGGGCGAGGCGCCGCGGGTCCGGCAGACCGCCTACGTGGTCCCGCGGGCGGCCAAGCCGGCCGCGCTGGGCCGGATCCTCGACGTCGAGGCCCCGGGCGCGGCGCTCGTCTTCTGCCGCACGCGGGAGGAGGTCGACACCCTCACCGAGACGCTGAACGGCCGCGGGTACCGGGCCGAGGCGCTGCACGGCGGCATGAGCCAGGAGCAGCGGGACCGGGTGATGGGCCGGCTCCGCGGCGGGACGGCGGACCTCCTGGTGGCCACCGACGTCGCGGCGCGGGGGTTGGACATCGACCAGTTGACCCACGTCGTCAACTACGACGTCCCGTCGGCGCCGGAGTCCTACGTGCACCGGATCGGCCGGGTGGGCCGGGCCGGCCGCGAGGGCGTGGCGATCACCCTCGCCGAGCCCCGCGAGCACCGGATGCTCAAGACCATCGAGAAGGTCGCCGGCGCGACGATCACCGTCGAGAAGGTGCCCACGGTCGCCGACCTGCGCGCCCGCCGGCTGGACCTCACCCGCGCCGCCCTGCGGGAGAGCCTGCTCACCGACGACGACGACCAGGGGATCGACCGCTTCCGCGTCGTCGTCGAGACGCTCACCGACGAGTTCGACCTCATGGAGGTCGCGCTCGCCGCCGTGAAGCTCGCGCACGAGGCCGTGGCCGGGACCGACGACGACGAGGAGATCCCGCAGGTCTCCTTCCGGCCCGACCAGGGCGCCGGCCGGGGCGCGACGAAGAGCGGGCGGCCGGCCGGGCGCACCGGTCAGGAGCGCGGGCCCGCGCGCAGCCCCCGACCCGGCGGTCCGGGCGCGCGGCTGTTCATCGGCGCCGGCCGGGACGCCGGCATCCGCCCGGGTGACCTCGTCGGCGCGATCACCGGCGAGACCGGCCTGACCGGGCGGGACGTCGGCGCGATCGAGATCCACCAGCGGTTCGCCCTGGTCGAGGTGCCGGAGTCCGCCGCCGACGAGGTGGTCCAGGCGCTGCGCGCGACGATGATCAAGGGGCGGAAGGCGACCGTCCGCCGCGATCGCACGTAAGCCGCGGGAGTCGCCGACGGACGTCCGGGGGCACGTCGTTCGGGCCGGCCTCGGCGGGTCGCGGCTCGTCCTGGCGGTGCAGGCGGACGGCGACCAGCGCGACGTCGTCCTCCGGTCGCCCGTCGACCAGGCGCTCCAGCAGGGTGTCGAGCAGCTCCTCCAGCGGCAGGCCGGCCAGCTCGATGAGCGTGTCCCGCAGCCGGACCATGCCGGTGTCCAGGTCGGCGTCGCGGCGCTCGATGAGCCCGTCGGTGTAGAGCAGCACGGTCGAGCCCCGGTCCAGCGTGACCACCGACTCCTGGCGCCGGGTGGTGGGGTCCACGCCGAGCAGCAGGTCACCGGTCCAGGAGGCGAGCTCGGCGACGCTGCCGTCGGGGTTCACCACGAGCGGGGGCAGGTGGCCGGCGTTGGCCCAGCGCATCCGTGTGATGCCCCGCTCGAGCTCGTCGGGTGTCTGTTCGAACCGGGCGACGGTGGCGGTGGCCAGGGCGTGGATCTGCAGCGTCGTCATGGAGGCGTCGAGGCCGCGCAGCACCTCCGCCGGGGCGGCGTCGCTGTACGTCGCGATGCCGCGCAGCAGCCCGCGGAGCTGGCCCATGGTCGCCGCGGCCTCGGTGTCGTGCCCGACGACGTCGCCGATGACGAGCATCGTGGCGCCACCGGGCTGCAGGAACGCGTCGTACCAGTCGCCACCCACCCGCGCCGCCTCCGCGGCCGGCACGTACCGGACAGCGATCTCGGCGTGGTCGGGCTCCGGCGGCTCGGTCAGCAGGCTGCGCTGCAGCCCCTCGGCCAGTTGCTGCTGGGCGCTGTAGAGGCGGGCGTTGTCCAGGGCCAGGCCCGCCCGGTCGGCGACGTCCTGGGCCGTGGACAGGTCGTTCTCGTCGGCAGCGGAGTCCGCGGCGAAGTAGAGGGTCATCAGGCCGAGCATCCGGCCGCGTCCGCGCAGCGGCAGCACCGCGGCCGACCGGGGCGCGAGCATCCGCAGCAGCTCGCTGGCCTCCCCCGGCACGAGCATCTCGGCCAGGTCGGGCAGGTTCTCGTGCACGCCGACGCCGCTGATCAGGGTCCGGGCCAGCGGGGAGGTCGCCGGGACGGAGTCCAGCCGCACGGCGGCATAGCGGTCGAGCACCGGGCGCATCGCGGGGTCGACGTGCCAGGAGCCGACGTCCCGGGGCCGCCCGTCGGCGTCGATCACGGTGATGACGCAGAAGTCGGCGAGCGCCGGGACGACGAGCCGCGGGAGGTGCGAGGTCGCGGTCGTCGCGTCGAGCGTGCCGGCGAGCTCCGCGCTCACGCGGGCCAGCAGCGCCAGCCGCTGCGCGGCCTCCTCGGCCTGCTGCTGCACCCTCCGCCGTTCGGTGACCTCGAGGAAGTAGACCGACAGCCCGTCGGGGGTCGGCCACGCCCGCAGCTCGTACCAGCCGTCCAGCGGTGCCGGGTAGTGGGCGTCGAAGGAGACCGGCAGGCCGGTCCGGACGGCGGTGCGGTAGCTGTCCTCGAAGATGCTGTTGATCGCGGCGGGCCACTCGTCCCAGAGCACCCGGCCCAGGAGGTCCTCCCGGGAGCGGTCGAGCAGCCGTTCGGCCTCGGCGTTGACATGGGTGAAGCGCCACTCGCGGTCGAGGCTGTAGAAGCCGGCCGGCATGGCCTCCAGCACGCGGGTCACCCGCGCCGCGGCGCCGCGCTCACCCGTCGTGTCGTAGGCGGCGCCCAGGACCCGCACCGCGCCCCCGTCGGGACCGGGGAGCGCGCGGCCGCGGGCGTGTACCCAGCGGATCTCGCCGTCCGGACGGATCACCCGGTAGTCCGCCGCGTACTCGCCGCACGTGGCGATGCAGTTCTGCAACGCCTCGCCCACCCGCGGCCGGTCGTCGGGGTGCAGGCGGGCGTTGAACGCGTCGATGGTCTCGTCGAAGTCGGTGACGTCGTAGCCGAACATCTCGAGCAGCTGCTCGTCCCAGATCAGCCGACCGGTGACCAGGTCCCAGTCGAAGGCGCCGATGCCCGCTGAGTCGATGGCCAGCCCCCAGCGCAGCCGGTCACCCTCGTACTCCCGCAGCAGTGCGCCGAACTCGAGCTCCGTGACGACGGCGTCGGCCAACTGCTGCAGCCGTCGCGACGTCGGTGTCCGACCAGGACCGCGGCGACGGGTCGAAGACGCACAGCGCGCCGATCACCTGCCCGTCCGCGTGCAGGGGCACGCCGAGGTAGGCGCTGACCAGCCCGGAGCGGACCGGAGGGAAGTCGCGGAACCGGTCGTCGTCCGTGGCGTCGTCGATGACCAGGGGTGCGCGCTGGGCCGCGGTCACGCTGCAGAGGGAGTCGTCGAGCCGGGCTCTCGGCGCCGATCGCGTGCGGCGGCAGGCCCGCGCCCCCGGCGACGAGCTGGACGCCGGTCAGGAGCGAGACCTGGGCCGACCGTGAGCCGAGGAGCCGGGCCGCGAGCCCGGCCAGCCGATCGAGCCCGGCCCGGCCGTCGGCCGGTGGGCGCAGGCGCTCCGCTGCCTCGCGGCGGCGGGTGTCGCGACGGAGCTCGGCGGCCGACCGCATGCCGAGGGAGGGCGCCTGCGCGACCGTGCGCTCTGCGGTCTCGTCCACCGATGCCCTTCTGTCCGGCGTGCGCGCCGGAATCCCCCAACAGACGGGCCACGGGTTCGAGCCTCGAGAGATCCAGTTATGTCACGCCGCGTCGGTTGCGCGCAACCGACCCGTCGGATCGGTGGCTCGGCCGCACGTCAGGGCGCCGCGACGACCAGGGTGAGCGCGGTTCCGCCGTCATGTTCCACGTGCAACCCCGCCCGTCGCAGCAGCCTCCGCAGCCCCACGACGTCGGACGGTTCGGCCGTCGAGGACGCCAGCAGCCGCGCGACCCGGCCCTTGTGCGCCTTGTTGAAGTGGCTCACCACGGACCGCGATCCGTCGGGCCGCTCGCTGAGCACCTGCAGGGTCACCGCGCCGGGGACCGGCGCCAGTGCCGCGTACGAGCCGCTGCGCAGATCGACCACGAGGTCACCGACGTCGGCCAGGACGGGCGAGAGCGCCGGCTTCCACAGCGCGCGCAGGGTGGGCAGCCCGGGCAGGACGGACCCGGCGGAGAGCCGGTAGGCCGGGATGCGGTCGGTGCCGCGCACCAGGCCGAAGAGGGCCGAGCCGACGGCGAGGCGGCGATCGGCCCGCGCCCGCTGCGACCGGGTCAGCGTCGGGACGTCGAGCGCGTCGTAGAGGACGCCGGTGTAGCGGTGCAGCGCCGGGAGCGTGGGGGCGGTCCAGAGTTCGGCGTTGCGCTCGATCTCGTCGTCCTGCTTCGGGGACAGGCCGAGCGCGGTGCGGGCGGCCGGGACGTCGCCGGCCAGCTTGACCAGCGCCTCCACCAGTTCGGTGCGCACCGGCGTCAACCCGGGTGCGCTCAGCGCGGCGAGATCCAGCGGGGCGCCGTCGCCGCCGGTGTGCTTGGTCTCCGAGGGAGGGAGCAGGACGAGCACGGTCACTCCCCCAGCTCGATGATCACCGGCGCGTGGTCGCTGGCCCCCTCCCGACGCGGGAAGCGCAGCCGGACGTAGTCCCAGTACGTGCGGGTGGGGCGCGTTGACCAGTGCGAAATCGTGAACTCCACTTCTGACCTGCGCGAATACACTTCAGTCAATCAGAGTCAATCGGGCCCAATCGCAAGATCATGTGCCCCGATTGTGCCCCAAGGGCGGGCATGAGCGGTCGGCCCACGACAGCGCCAGGATGCTCCGATCCGGCAGAGCAGTTCACCCGTCGGCGGCGAGGTCGTACGACCATTGGCCAATTGTTTGCGATGCGGGCGGCGGTCGACACTGTGATGGCGGTGTCGGTGAAGTTCCCTGCTCGGAGCGCTGTTGGGCCGCCGGTGCTCGGGGCTCCTCCTGCCGTGCGGCCATTCAGGGGTGAGTCCCATGTCACGAAGAACTGGGCGTCTGCTGACCACGACGCTCGCGGTGGGTCTGGTGCTGTCACTGGGAAGCGCAGCACTCGCCGCCCCGGTCGGCATGCTGAAGCAGTTCAAAGTGCCGACGGCGAACAGCCAGCCGAGGGCGATCACCAACGGTGCCGACGGCAACGTCTGGTTCACCGAGGGCACGGACTTCACGAACTCTCCCGCGAAGGTCGGACGGGTCACGCCGACCGGCGCCATCACGGAGTTCGACATCGACTGCAACTTCTGCATCCTGACCGACATCGACCAGGGCCCGGACGGCATCCTCTACATGACGTCCAACAACCCGATCCTGGTGCGCTTCGACGTGGACACGCTTACCCAGCTGCCGTCGATCGACATCCCGAACACCGGGAGCGCCGGCGAAGTCGACGTGGCCGGTGACGAGGTCTGGCTCACCGCCGACTTCGACAGCCTGGTCCGCTACGACATCACCGACGCGCAGTTCACGGAGTTCCAGCTCGGCAAGCAACCCGCCGACGTGGTGATCGACGCCAATGGCGACCCGTGGTTCACGTCGCCGAACGATCAGACCATCAACCGGTTCGATCCCGCGACGGGCGCCATTGCCGAGTCGTTCGACGTTCCGGACGGGCTCAGCCCGCGGAGCATCACCATCGCCGCCGACGGGCAGATCTGGTTCACCTCGAGGTTCGTCCCTCAGGGCGTCGGCCGCCTCAACCCGACCACCGGAGTGGTGACCACATTCCTCACTCCGAGCAACCCCGGGCCGGAGGGCATTGCCGCCTCGCCGAACGGCACGGTCTGGTTCACCCAAACCACCAAGGGCAACGTCGCCAGCATCGACAACAGTGGGGCCATCACCGAGACCAAGGCGGTCAAGAACAGCGAAACGTTCGGGATAACCGTCGATGCCAACGGGAACCCGTGGTTCACGATGATGGCCGCAAACAAGATCGCCACCGTACAACTGCGGTAGCCGCGGGCCGTGCACCTACGGCCACCTGATGCTGGCTCGGACGACCGGACGCGGAGTGCCATCGACTCAGCGTGGGAAACGGCACGTGCCTCCTGTGCCCCAGATGTGCCCCAGGGCGCGCGGGCGGTTCACTAGTCGGCTAGGTCCACCACCACCGGGGCGTGGTCACTGGCGCCCTTGCCCTTGCGCTCCTCGCGGTCTATCAGCGCGCTTGTCGTGCGCGCGGCCAGCGCCGGCGAGCCGAGGATGAAGTCGATCCGCATGCCCTCGCGACGCGGGAAGCGCAGCCGGACGTAGTCCCAGTAGGTGTAGACGCCGGGCCCCGGGGCGAACGGGCGGACGACGTCGGCGTACCCGGCCTCGACGATCGCCCGGAAGGCGGCCCGCTCGGGCTCGGAGACGTGGGTGGAGTGGGTGAAGACGCTCATGTCCCACACGTCGTCGTCCTGCGGCGCGATGTTCCAGTCACCGACCAGCGCCACCTGGGCCGCCGGGTCATCGGCCAGCCAGCCGGCGGCCGTCGTCCGCAGCGCCGCGAGCCACTCCAGCTTGTACTGGTAGTGCGGGTCCTCGAGCGTGCGGCCGTTGGGCACGTACAGGCTCCACACCCGGAGACCGCCGCAGGTGGCGCCCAGTGCCCGCGCCTCGGTCTGCTCGTTCTCTCCCCAGCAGGGCTGGCCCGGGAAGCCGATCTCGACGTCCTCGATGCCGACGCGGGACAGGATCGCGACGCCGTTCCACTGCGAATGGCCGACGTGCGCGACCTCGTACCCGAGCGCGGAGAACATCATCTCCGGGAACTGGTCGTCCCGGCACTTGGTCTCCTGCAGGGCCAGCACGTCGACGTCGTGGCGCTGCAGGAAGGCCGCCACCCGGTCGGCACGGCTGCGGATCGAGTTGACGTTCCAGGTAGCCAGGCGCACTGACGACATTGTCGGCCTACCGGCCGACACCGCCACGTGCCCCCTGCGTGAGCCGCGGCCCTCGGGCCTCCGCTCAGACCTGCGCGGGCGCCTCGTCGCGCGCGGCGAGGCGGGCGCGCACGCGCTCGCGGCTCTCGACGAACTTGGTGGCCTGCGCGTCGAGGCCGACGAGGAACTCGGCGAGCTCCTCCCGGGCCTTCTCGCCCTCGGGACCGAGATCGGTGCGCTCGAAGACCTTCCAGGTGCGCAGGATCGGGCTGACGACCTCGTCGTAGTGCAGGCGCAGGTCATAGATGCCGGCCCTGGCGATGATGATCGAGTTCTTCCGGAAGTTGGCCATGTTGGCGCCGGGCATCTCGAAGTTGATGACCTCGTCGGCCACCGCCCGCATCATCTCGTCGGGGTTGATGTCGAACGCCGCCGTCACGAGGTTGCGGTAGAAGATCATGTGCAGGTTCTCGTCGGTGGCGATCCGGGCCAGCAGCTTGTCCGCGATCGGGTCACCGCTCGCCTTGCCCGTGTTCCGGTGCGAGACCCGCGTGGCCAGCTCCTGGAACGAGACGTAGGCGACCGCCTCCAGGGCGGTCTTGTCGCCGGAGTCGTAGCCGGTGGTCATGTAGTCGATGCGGGCCCGCTCGAGCTCGACCGGGTCGACGCCGCGGGTGACGACGAGGTAGTCGCGCAGCGCGACTCCGTGCCGGCCCTCCTCGGCGGTCCAGCGGCCGACCCACGTGCCCCACGCCCCGTCGCGGCCGAAGCGGGTCGCGATCTCCCGGTGGTAGCTCGGCAGGTTGTCCTCGGTGAGCAGGTTGACGAACATCGAGGCCTTGGCGGTGTTGTCCAGGCGGGACTGCTCCGGCGACCAGTCCTCACCGCCGAGGAAGGCGAAGTTCCGCCCCTCGTCCCAGGGGACGTAGTCGTGCGGATGCCATTCCTTCGCGATCGCCAGGTGCCGGTCCAGGTTCTCGCGCCACGACCGGTTCCAGCTCGATCAGCACGGCGCTCTGCGGGTCGGTGCGGGACATGGCGACCTCCGGGGATGGGCCTAGAAGCTCGTAAACCTACGCTCCCGTAACCAACGAGCCGAGCCCTGGCTGAGTGCCCCGCCGAGAGGCTCGTCACGCCTCAAGTGCATGTGACGCAGTGACCTGGGTCGCACTCGGCGGAGCGAACGCCAGGACGGCACCCAGGAAACGGTGCGATCATGGCCGGATGACCTGGGAGTACCCCGCGACGGCCGCCGGGTGAGCGCCCGCCCGGCCCCTCCGCCGCCGTACGGCGGCGCCCCGCCATTGCCTCCCCGGGTCTCGACCCGCAGCACGCACCGCCGCGCGCCGTCGTTCGGCGCCGCCCTCGGTCTCACGTTCCTGGGCGCGATCGTTCCCGGGTCGGCGTTCCTCGCCGCCGGTCGCCGCGTGCTCGGGGCGATCACGCTCACCGTCTTCCTGCTCCTGATCGCCGGGGGCGCGTGGCTGGTCACCGGGGGACGGCGGACCGCTGTCCGCACCTTCGTCGACACCGGCTCGCTGCTGTGGGTGGTCGTCGGGATCGGTGTCCTGGCCCTGCTCTGGGTGGTCGTCGTCGTCGCCGGCTACCGCATGCTGGTGCCGGCGCACACCTCGGGCGGGCGCCATCTGGTCGGCGGGCTGCTGGTTGCTCTCCTCGTCGCGGCGATCGTGCTGCCGCTGGCGTACGTGAGCCGGCTCGCCCTGGTGCAGCGCGACCTCATCGCCGGCGTCTTCGACGACGGCGAATCGGCCACCGTCGTCGACACCCCCGACCCGTTCGGCGACCAGGCGCGGGTGAACGTCCTGCTCCTCGGTGGCGACGGCGGCGAGGACCGCGACGGCGTGCGCACCGACACCGTGATCGTCGCGAGCATCGACACCGAGACCGGTGAGACGACGCTGTTCAGCCTGCCCCGCAACCTGGAGAACCTGCCCTTCCCGGAGGACAGCCCGCTGGCCGAGGTCTACCCCGACGGGTTCTGGGCCGGCACCGAGAGCGAGAGCCTGCTCAACGCCGTCTACCGCAACGGCCCGGCCGAGTACCCCGACATCCTCGGCCCCACCGACGACCCGGGCGCGGACTTCCTCAAGCTCGGCGTCGGCGAGGCGCTGGGCCTGACCATCGACTACTACGTGCTGGTCAATCTCGACGGCTTCAGCCGGCTCGTCGACGCGCTCGGCGGCATCACGGTGAACGTCAACTACTGGGTGCCCGTCGGCGGCGACCCGGGCACCGGCGCACTGCCCAACGACTACATCGAGCCCGGCCCCGACGTGGAGATGGACGGCCCGACGGCGCTGGCGTTCGCGCGCGGCCGCTTCGGCCTCACCGACTACGACCGCATGGCCCGCCAGCGCTGCACGATCAACGCGATCATCGAGGCGGCCGACCCGGTGACGTTGCTCGAGCAGTACCAGGAGCTGGCGGCCACCACCGAGGACATCGTCAGCACCGACATCCCGCAGAGCGCGCTGGACGACTTCGTCGACCTCGGCTTCGTGGTCAAGGACGCGGCCGTGCGCAGCGTCGTCTTCGACGCCAACCTGATCGACCCCGCGTATCCGGACTACGACCAGATCCGCTCGGTCGTCGAGGAGGCCCTGGCCGCGCCGACGCCCGACGACAGCTCGCCGGACACCACCGCGCCGACGACGGCGTCCGGTGAGCCGACCGAGCCGACCGAGCCGGCGGAGCCGACCGGGGAGCCGACCCAGCCGACCGAGGACCCGCTCGCCGACGTCGGTGACGCCTGCGCCTACGACGAGCAGCAGGCCGAGGAGGCCCTGGCGCAGGGCGAGCCGCCCACCCGCAACGGCTGATGACAGCCGCCCTCAGCCGGTCACCAGGTCGCGACGGCGGAAGGCCGCGAAGCCGACGGCGAGCAGGCCGGCGACCACCGCGAGCAGGCCCGCCGCCGAGCCCGGCGTCCACGCCTCGACCGGCACGGTCGGCACCCAGGTGAACGGCGAGAGGTCCTGCACCCAGGCCGGCCAGTCCAGCGACGGCCCGAACAGCGTCACCACGACCACGACGGCGACGGCGGCCCACGACGCCGCCGTCGCCGCGCGGGGCACGAGAGCGACCAGGGCCAGGGCGATGCCGGCGAGCACCCACACCGCGGGCAGGTGGGCCAGCGCGCCCCCCAGCATCCGGCCGACGTCGGAGGCGTCGCCGGAGGAGAGCGCACGGGTGAGGCCGGTGGCGGCGCCGAGGGCGGCCACCAGCACCGCCGAGCCGGCGAACGCAACGAGGCCGTGGCTGCCCAGCCAGGCCGAGCGGCTGGTCGCCGTGGCCAGCACCGGCTCGACGCGGCCGGCGACCTCCTCCGAGCGTGCCCGGAGCACCGAGGCGACGGCGGCCGCCGACGCCATCAGCGTGGACATGACCAGCGTGGTGGCGAGGTAGGCGTCCACCAGGCCGGCGGTGGTGGCGTCGGGGAAGAACGCCTGCGCCTGCGGGTTGTCGGCCAGCAGCGTCTCCACCGAGTCGCCGAGCCCGCCGTACAGCGCCCCGATGAGGATCAGGCCGACCAGCCAGCCGGTGAGGGCACCGCGCTGCAGCCGCCAGGCGAGGCCGAGCGGCGAACTCAGGCCGCGTCCCGCCGTGGCGGGGCCGGGACGGGTCGGCAGCATGCCGGCGCCCAGGTCGCGGTGGTCGAGGAGGGTGAACGCTCCCCCGACCAGGGCCGCGGTGGCCAGGACGCAGAGCAGCAGCGGGGCCCAGCGGTCGTCGGAGTAGGGGTGCGCGGCCTGTGCCCAGCCGATGGGGGAGGCCCAGGACCAGCCGTTGTCCTCGATGTCGCCGACCGCCCGGACGGCGAACGCGACGCCGAACACGGCCAGGACCAGCCCGTAGCAGGCGCGGGCGGAGCCGCTGAGCTGGACGGCGACCGCGGTCACGCCCGTGAACACCAGGCCGGCCGCCCCGATCGAGCCGCCGAGCAGGAAGGACCCGCCGGCGGGCAGGCCGGTCGCCGTCGCGACGAGGCCGATCGTCAGGGCGAGGAGGACGCAGGCTCCCGCCGCGAGCGCGACGGCGGCGAGCAGCGGGGCGTGCCGGCCCACCTGGGCGGCGCGCACGAGTTCGGTCCGGCCGACCTCCTCGTCGGCGCGTGTGTGCCGGACGACGGTGAACATCGCCATGAGTGCGGCCACGAGGATCACGCTGAACGAGATCTCGAACGCGACCGCGCCCGCGACGGTGTCCAGTCCGACCGGCGGGCCGGACAGGGCGATGGTGGCGGGGTTGCTGCCGACCGAGGCGCGGTAGGCGGCGAGTGCCTCCGGGGTGTCGTAGAACGTCTGGCTGCCGAACGACTGCTGGGCGACCAGAGCGCCGCCGGCCGCGATCCAGATCGGCAGCCGGAGGCGGTCCCGGCGCACCGCGAACCGGAGCAGCTGTCCGGTGCCCGCGGCCTCCGGGTGGAGGGCGCTCATCGCACCGGCGCGGCAGCGACCGGGTGTCCGTCGCCGGCCTCCGCCGCCAGTTCCTCGCCGTAGTGCCGGAGGAACAGCTCCTCCAGCGTCGGCGGAGCGCTGCTGAGCGAGCGGATCCCGAACTCGGTCAGGTGCCGCATGGCGCCGCCGAGGTGGTCGCTGTCGACGTCGAACCGGGCGCGGCCGTCCTGCTGCACGACGTCGTGCACGCCGGGCAGCGTCGGGAGGCCGGTCACCGGGCGCTCGGTCTCGGCCGTGACCGAGGTGCGGGTCAGGTGCCGCAGCTCGGTGAGGGAGCCGGACTGCACCGTGCGGCCGTGCCGGATGATGCTGACCCGATCGCAGAGGGCCTCGGCCTCGGCGAGGATGTGGCTGGACAGCAGCACCGTGCGGCCCTCGCCGCGCATCTCCCGGATGCAGTCCTGGAACACGGCCTCCATGAGCGGATCGAGCCCCGACGTGGGTTCGTCGAGGACCAGCAGCTCGGCGTCGGAGGCCAGCGCGGCCACCAGTGCCACCTTCTGCCGGTTGCCCTTCGAGTAGCTGCGGGCCTTCTTCCGCGGGATCGAGGTCGAACCGCTCCAGCAACTCCGCCCGCCGCGCCGGATCCAGGCCGCCGCGCAGCCGGCCGAGCAGGTCGATCGCCTCCCCGCCGGTGATCTGCGGCCACAGCGTCACGTCGCCCGGGACGTAGGCCAGCCGTCGGTGCAGGTCGACGGCGTCCCGCCACGGGTCGCCGTCCAGCAGCCGGACGTCCCCGGAGTCCGCCCGCAGCAGCCCGAGCAGCACCCGGATGGTCGTGGACTTCCCGGAGCCGTTCGGGCCCAGGAAGCCGTGCACCTCACCGGACGCAACCTGCAGGTCCAGGCCGTCGAGGGCCCGGGTCGTCACCGAAGGTCTTGACCAGATCGGTCACCGAGATCGCGGTGCTCATGGCCGAACCTACCGACGGCGTGGACGATCGATCAGCCGTCTGCGGCGCGTTACATGCTGCGCGATCTGGATCAGGTTGCCGCAGGTGTCGTCGAGGACGGCGGTGGTCACCGGGCCCATCTCCGTCGGCTCCTGGGTGAACCGGACGCCCAGCCCGTTCAGCCGCTCGTACTCCTTCTGCACGTCGTCGACGGCGAAGGACGTGAACGGGATGCCGTCGGCGACCAGTGCCTCCTTGAACGGACGGGCGGCCGGGTGCTCGTCGGGCTCCAGGAGCAGCTCCACGCCGTCGGGAGCCTCCGGCGAGACGACGGTGAGCCACCGGTGCTCCCCCACCGGGACGTCGGTCTTCTTCACGAAGCCGAGCACGTCGGTGTAGAAGCGCAGCGCGTTCGCCTGGTCGTCGACCCAGACGCTGGCCAGGTTGATCCGCATGGCTGTGCTCCTTCAGGGCTCGATCCGCCACCGGTCGGTGATGGTCTTGAGGGGCGAGGTGTCCAGCGAGTGGAACTTGTAGCGACCCTCGCGGCGGGTCGGTGACCAGGCCGGCCTCCTCGAGGACCTCGAGGTGCTGGGAGATCGCCTGCCGGCGTCGAGCTGAGACCGTGCCGGCTGATCAGCCGGGTGCACAGCTCGAACAGGGTCTGGTCGTCCCGCTCCTGGAGTTCGTCGAGGATGGCCCGCCGGGTCGGGTCCGCGAGGGCCTTGAACACGTCGCCCACACCGACGACGCATAGGCAAGTATCCGCTTGCCTGTCCAGGTGGCACCACGTCGGCGCGTCGCGGCGGCACGGGAGGATGGCGGGCGTGCCTGCCGCCGAGGTCCGCGCCGTCACCGCCGTCGACGACGTCCTGCGCCGGGAGTTGCTGTGCTGCTGGACCGACGTGACCAACGCCGGCGGCGCGGTCGGCTTCGTCCCCCCGGTCACCGAGGACGACGTCGCGCCGGTCCTCGACAAGCTGCTCGAGGGCGTCGCACTCCGGGCCGGGACGTGCTCGCGTTGCTCACCGTCGACGGCGAGACCGCGGGGTTCGCCGCGCTCGTCGGCTCGTCCAGCCCGCTGCGCCGGCACTGGGCGATGGTCCTGCGCGTCCAGGTGCACCCGTCCCGCCAGGGGGCCGGGCTCGGCCGCGTGCTCATGACGGCGCCCACGACATCGCCCGTGCGCACGGCTGGGAGTTCCTGTCGCTCAGCGCCCGCGGCGGCACCGGCGTCGACGGCTTCTACCGGCGGGCTGGGCTACACGGAGTACGGCCGGCTGCCCGGCGCGATCCGGGTCGCGCCGGGCGACGACCGCGACGAGATCCTGCTGACGTTCCGGCTCTGACCGGCTGGCAGGGTGGACCGCATGCCGTCACCTGAGCCCGGGCCCGGCTCCCGCGACCCCGCCGCGAGCGGCTGATCGGGCTCCTCGTGCTCGGCGTCGCCGTCGTCCTGCTGGTGTCGTCGGTGACCTGGTTCGGCACCGGCCGCCAGCTGGTCGGCATCGGCCAGCTGGTCCTGGGCGTCGTGCTGGCGGTGGTCGGCGGCCTGCTGTACCGCCGGGCAACCCGCTCCTAGTCCACCGCGAAGATCTCGGTCTCGGCGACGACGTCGCCGTCCGGGTCGCGGACCCGGACGCTGTGCGCCTCTCGGGGCGGGCGAGGGGGCCGATGCCGCCGCCGTTCTGCAACGGCAGCGTCTCCAGCACCGCCCCGTCACCGTCGAGGACCTCGGCCTCCACCCCGTCGGGTGCGGTGACGGCGAGCCCGCCATCCAGGCCGAGGGCGACCACTCGGTCGAGCAGCGGCGTTCCGGCCGGCTCGATCGGCAGCTCGATCGTGAGGTTCGTGCCCTCGAGGGTGTACGGCCCCTGTGGCGCGTAGGTCACGAGCAGCATGGTCGTCGCGCCGGAGGGGAACGTGATCCCCGTCAGCTCGGTGGTCGTACTCGCGTGCCCGGTCAGCGAGCCGGCCGCGAGCAGGGTGGGGCGCGCCTGCGCGGGGGTGAGCCCGTACATGCGCAGCAGGTGCTCGGTCTCGAGGTCCGGAAAGGCCAGGCCGCTGCGGATCGCCACTCCGCGTGGGTCGGCGGGGATCGCCTGGACGGCGCTGGGCCGGGCGGAAACACCCTGGCTGAGCAGGATGTCGACCGCGGGTTCCCGGCGCGTGACCTCGAGCATGACGTAGGACTCCGCCCATGAACGGTCCACGCCGACGACCGCGACCCCGTCCTGGAGCGGCACGTCCTCGGTGCCGGTGACGACCGAGCCGTCGGCCTCCACCACCGACGGGAGCTGGCGCGCGACGTCGTCCCCGGGGTCGGCGACGACGATCAGGGTGAGCTCGTCGGCCTCCGGCCCGGTGGCGTCGAGGAGCGCGACGACGTCGCTGTCGTACGGATACGGGTAGGTGGCCAGCGTCATCTCTGCGGGGTCCGCGCCGACCCGCCCGGTGAACCAGGCGTGCACGACGTCCTCGCCCTGCAGACCGACGACCAGCGCGACCCGGCCGGTACGGACGTCGTCGGCGTAGGCGACGTGCCGGGTGTCCGGCAGCGGATCGGGCAGGGTCATGCCGGGGTCGATGGGTCGAGGGCGGGGATTCCCATGGAGCGCCGCGACGTCTGCCAGCCAGCGCGCGGTCGTCGGCCAGCGCACCGCGCGGGGGCCGTTCGTAGAGGCCGGCCATCGGGGACGTGGGACCCGCTGGCGCCGGCGTCGTCCGACGTCGGTCGGGCCCAGGGTCGCGGTGACGATCGGCACGCCCACGAGGACGAGCGCCCCCGCGAGCGCGGCGGCGGCGAGGCCGTGCTTCCGGCGACGCAGCAGGCGGTGCCGCTGGCGGGTGAGTTCGGCCAGGTCGCGGGGAGCCCGCGGAGCGGCGTCCGCGATGGCGCGCAGGTCGTGCCGGAGGCGGGCCTCGAGATCGGTGTCGGACAGCGTCATGTCAGCGCTCCTCCAGGGCGGCGGACGGTGGATGGCGCCTCGGTGGTCCGCGCGGGGCCCAGGTGGGCACGCAGCCGGGCCAGGCCCCGGGCGGTCTGGCTCTTCACGGTGGCGACCGAGCACCCCAGCGTCTCGCGCCGTCGCGGCCTCGCTGAGGTCCTCGGCGTAGCGGAGGACGAGCACGGCCCGCATGCGCGGGGGGAGCGTGGCCAGGGCGTCGGCCATCTGCTCCCGGTCGGCGAAACCGTCGTTCGCATCGGGGCCGGGGGGGTCGTGGGCCGGCAGGGAGACGATCTCCTGCGTCGCCCGGAGGCGGCGCCAGCTCGCGGCGCTGGTCACCAGGATCCGGCGCACGTAGGGGTAGGGATCCGTCGCCGGAGATCCGGTTCCACCGGCGGTAGGCCTTGACCAGGGCGGTCTGCAGCAGGTCCTCGGCGTGGCCGCGGTCGCGCGTGAGCAGCACGGCGGTGCGCAGCAGGTCGTCCGACCTCGCTGCGACGAACTCCTCGAAGGCCGCCTCGTCCCGAACGCCCACCGGTCTCCCCTCGTCACCCCCTAGGACGCCGCAGCGGGCCGGGGAGGTACGCCGTCGTGACCAGATCGTGATACAGACAGTTCCGTAGGCGAGGGACGTGGGCGGCGTTGCGCCCTGACATCATCGTGCCCGCAACGCGGTCCCCAGCTCGACGGCGAGATCCAGGTACCGGCCGACGACGTCCTCGTCGACGTCGTCCGCGGCGTGGAACACGAGCATCCGGACCTGCTTGCCCGAGCCGGTCAGCAGGCCGTCGACGTCCGGCAGTTGTGCGCCGCGCTCGAACACCAGCTGGACGGAGTCCGCCGTCGGGAAGATCGCGCAGACGAAGCCCGCTGCCGGGTCGCGGTAGTTGATCGAGTGCCAGCCGCGTCGCACGCGCTCGACCAGCTGAGGCTGCGCGTCGAGGAGCGCCGCCCGCAGCCGAGTCGCGGTGGCGACGACGTCGTCGCGATGGTCGGCCAGGAGGTCATCGACGTCCGGATCCGTCGGCATCCCTGCATCGTGGCGCGCGCCGCCGACAGTTTCCGCTCAGCCGCTGTAGGGGCGCTCCCGCGCGAGCTCCTCCTTGGCGACCCCGCGGATGTGCACCGCGTCGGGCCCGTCGACGATCCGCAGCGTGCGGGCGTGGGCGTAGAAGCTGGCCAGCGGGGTGTCGTCGCTGACGCCGGCGCCGCCGTGCAGCTGGATGGCCCGGTCGATGACGTCGAGCGCCACCTTGGGTGCGGCCACCTTGATCGCGGAGATCTCGGTGCGGGCGCCCTTGGCCCCGAACCTGTCGATCAGGTCCGCGGTCTTCAGCACGTAGAGGCGGGCCTGGTCGATCTCGATCCGGGAGAGCGCGATGCTCTCGCGGACGGTCCCCTGCTCGGCCAGCGGCCGGCCGAACGCCACCCGCGCCTGGGTCCGCTCCACCATGAGCGCCAGCGCGCGCTCGGCCATGCCGATGGCCCGCATGCAGTGGTGGATCCGGCCGGGGCCGAGCCGGGCCTGGGCGATCATGAACCCGTCGCCCTCGCCGGCCAGGATGTTGCTCGCCGGCACGCGGACGTCGGTGAACCGCAGCTCCGAGTGGCCGTGCTGGTCCTGGTAACCGAACACCGGCAGGTGCCGGATGATCTCCAGGCCCGGGGTGTCACGCGGGACGAGGACCATCGACTGCTGGCGGTGCGGTGCGCCGTCGGGGTCGGTCTTGCCCATGACGATGAAGATCTGGCAGCGCTCGTCGGCGGCGCCGCTGGTCCACCACTTGCGGCCGTTGATCACGTAGTCGTCGCCGTCCCGGACGATCGACGTCTGGATGTTGCGGGCATCGGACGAGGCGACGTCGGGCTCGGTCATCGCGAAGCCGGACCGGATCTCGCCCTCGAGCAGCGGCTCGAGCCACCGCTGCTTCTGCTCGTCGGTGCCGAACAACATGAGCGTCTCCATGTTGCCGGTGTCCGGCGCCCCGCAGTTGATCGCCTCGGGAGCGATCACCGGCGACCAGCCGGTGATCTCGGCGATCGAGGCGTACTCCAGGTTGGAGAGCCCGCCGAGCTCGTGGTGGAACAGGTTCCACAGCCCGCGCTTGCGGGCCTCGGCCTTCAGCTCCTCCAGCACCGGCGGGTGCGCGTGGTCGTCGTGGCCGCGGGCGGCCCGCCACTCCTCGTACACCGGCTCGGCGGGGAACACGTGCTCGCGCATGAAGTCCCACATCCGGCCGCAGACGTCCTCGGCTCGGGCGGAGAGGGCGAAGTCCATGCCTCGCAACGTAGCCGCGGACGTGACCGACGTCGCATCTGGGTGCGCGCGTCTGCGCCCGGCCGGCGCCTCAGGTGGGGCGCGGTGTGGGGTCGTCCCGCGGGAACGCGCACCACCAGCAGGCCAGCAGCGGTGAGGCGAGGACCAGCAGCATCGCGAGCACACCGAAGGTCGCGGCCGGGGCGAGCAGCAGGCAGAACCCGACGACCGTCAGGGCGAGCAGCGTCCAGGCGACCCGGTGCCGATGGCGCGGTGCCTCGGAGCCGCTCAGCAGCGCGGCCAGGGCCGGGTCGTCGCGTTCGAGTTCAGCGCCCAGTTCCCGCAGGACCGGGTCGTCGTCCATCGCGACCCCTCGGGGTCCGGACGGGGCGTTCCTCGGCACGGTGCCCCGCCGTCAGCCAGTGTGCTCCCCGTCCGACGGTGACGGAAGGCGCCGGGACGCGACGAAGGCCGGGCCCGTGCGGGACCCGGCCTCCGTGCGGTGGTGCGTGCCCGGGATCAGGCGCGGTGGGCGACCGCCGTGCGGACCGGCATCAGGGCGATGACCAGGCCGACCAGCGCGGTGGCCGCGTGCAGGACGTTGTCCGCGGCGTTGATGTTGAGGAAGTCCCAGTCCTCGCCGACGGCCAGCAGGCCGTAGATGAACGCGGCGCCGTAGCCGACCGCGAGCAGCCAGCCGTAGGTGCGTGCACCGGCCAGCGTGCGGGACAGCACCAGACCGGCGACGCCGATCAGGATGTGCACGACGTTGTGCAGCGGGTTGATCATGAAGAACAGCAGCATCTCGTGCTGCCCGTTGCCGGCGAAGTCGTCGAAGCCGGTGATGAAGAAGCCGACGATGCCGACGAGCAGGTAGATGGCACCGAAGGCGAGGCCCAGGATCTCGGGCAGGGTGCGGCTCCCGGTGGTGGGGGAAGCAGCGGACATGTGGTCCTCCTGAGGAAGTTCGTCCGCCGAGTGCACGGCGGTCCGGCGAATCGATACCCGAATCACGTGGGGCCATAACCGGTGTCGCCCTTCCGGGTGGCGTGCAACTGAATTGCCCGGGCGTGCCTCGCGACGGGGCGGCCGGCCACCCCATGGCCGGCGTTCGTCCGACGCGGCCGGATCGGTTCGACGGGCCTCGCGGTCTCGGCGGCGGGAATCGGCCCTCAGGTGCGGGCGCGGAGCAGGTCGTGCTCGGTCACGGCGGCCAACGCCGAGGGTCTTGTAGCCGACCTCCTCGAACAGGACGACGAGCCGGTCGTCCTCGACCCGCATGACGATTCCGGGGCCCCACTCGCTGTGCTCGACCGGCGTCTCGACCGGGAACGGCGACGCCTGGTCGGCGGCGACCTGCTCCTGGGCCGCGCCCGACGCGCAGTTGTCGCAGTTGCCGCACGGCTCGTCGAGCTGCTCGCCGAAGTAGCCGAGCAGGAACTGCCGCCGGCAGCCGGATGGTCTCGGCGTAGCCGCGCATCATCTCCACGCGACTCTGGTCGACCCGCTCGTGGTGCTCGGCCAGCTCCCGGGCCGCGGCCGCGGCCTCGGCCGGCGGTGGGGCGTCGTCGGCGGGGCGCGCGGCACCGTCCTCGTCGAGGACGACGGCCGCGACCTGCTCGAGCAGGTTGAGGTCCCGGGCGAGCGGGGTGGCCCCGCGGCCGGTCTCCTCGCGGAGGTCCGTGACGTCGACGCCGCCCTCGATGCCCGGCCGCCTCCGCCGCGGCGACGAGCCCGGCGACCTGCTGCAGCTCCTCCTCGGCCGGTGCGCCCGCCGCGAAGAACCGGCGGAGGCCGAGGTCCTCCTGGCGGTAGACCAGCACGGCCAGGGCCGGATCGCCGTCGCGGCCCGCGCGGCCGATCTCCTGGTAGTAGCTGTCGATCGAGTCGGCGGGTTCGGCGTGGATGACGAAGCGTGTGTCGGGCTTGTCGATCCCCATCCCGAACGCCGTCGTCGCGACGACGACCTCGAGTTCGTCGTCCATCCAGGCGCGCTGGGTGTCCTCGCGCTCTCCCTGTTCAGGCCCGCGTGGTACGGCCGGGCGCGCAGGCCGCGGTCGACGAGCTGCGCCGCGAGGGTCTCGGTGCCCTTGCGGGTGGCGCTGTAGACGATGCCCGGGCCCCCGGTCGTCACCGATCTCGGCGAGCACGCGGTCCAGGACGCCCTCTGCTTGGCGTGGGCGTCGGCGTAGTGGTCGACCTCCAGTCGGATCTCGGGGCGGTCGAACCCGGCGACGACGATCTCCGCGTCGCGCATCTCCAGGCGCTCGACGATCTCGGCCCGCACCGGCGGCGCCGCCGTCGCCGTCAGGGCCAGCACCGTCGGGTGACCCAGCTGCTCGATGACACCGCCCAGGCGCAGGTAGTCGGGCCGGAAGTCGTGCCCCCAGGCGGAGACGCAGTGGGCCTCGTCGACGACGAACAGCGCGGGCCCGGCCGTCGCGGATCGCGTCGACGACCTCGGGCTTTGCTCAGTTGCTCCGGGGCGAGGAACACGAAGCGGACCGTTCCGTCCCCGAGCGCCTCCAGGACCTCCTGCTGGTCGCCGGCCGACATCGTCGAGTTGAGCTGGGCGGCGCGGCCCGCCTTGTCCTCGATCTCGGTCAGCCGCTCGACCTGGTCCCGCTGCAGCGCGATCAGCGGGGAGACGACGACCACCGGGCCGTCGAGCAACGGTCCGGCGACCTGGTAGATCGCCGTCTTGCCTGCGCCCGACGGCAGCACCGCGAGGGTGTCGCGGCCGGCGACGACGGCCTGCATCGCCGCTTCCTGGCCCGGGCCGGAACTCCTCGAAGCCGAGGACCTCGCGCGCGAACTCGCGGATCCGCCGTGTGCGGACCGAGGCAGACGCCCCGGCAGGGTTGTCGTCATCGGTCGGTTGGCGGCGTGGAGGCACCGACCGAGGCTGCCCTCGTCCCGTGACCGCCAAACGGTGGGGCTCGACACCGCCCGTTGGCTCGCTCGGACCGGGCGCTTCCGCGGAATCGCCGGTCAGCCGGTCGTGGGGACTCCTGCTTCGGCGGCGAGGCGTCGGGTGAGGTCGCGGTTGCCCATGAGCACGCCGATGGCGTGGCGGAGGTCCATGCGGTCGTAGTGCTCCTGGAGCGTGTCGGGCAGGGGCGGTTCGCCGTCGGGGAAGAGCACGCGGCTGAGGCGGGCGCTGTTCCGCTCCGGGCCGGACGGGGAGGCTGCCCCGAGGGTGACGGGGCGACCTGGGTGCCGGTTGGTCGGGCGTCCGGCCCGGGCGGCGCTGCCGGTGGCTGCGGCGGCGCTCCGTGTCCGGTTGCGTGGTTCGCCGGGTCCGCGCACGCCGGGCCGTCGCGGATGGCTGGGTCGGCGGCGCAGCGGCCGGCCGCGCGGCGGGGCGGCGTCGGGGGTGGTCGGGGGTGCGTCGGTGGGGCGCCGCCCGGTCGCGGTGTCGATGGGGTGGACGCCGACGAACGGGGTCCGTGCCGTCGGCGGGGTCGGCGGCCGGCCGGGTGTCGGCGGCGGGTAGGCCGGTGGTGAAGGCGGCGTCGGCGGTGCCCCAGATGTGCACGCCCGTCGGGGGTGAGCACGGTCAGCCGGCCGTGTTGCCGGGTCAGGACGAGGTCGTGGTCGTGGACCAGGCCGTGGTCGGTGTCGCAGAGCAGGACGAGGTTGGTCAGTTCGGTGCGCCCGCCGAAGAGCCAGTGCCGCAGGTGGTGGGCGTGCAGGCGTTCGATGCGGGTCTCCGGGCAGCCGGGCCGGGCGCAGCCGCCGTCGCGGCGCAGCAGGGCCCGACGCTGGGCCCTGGTGGCGCGGCGCTTGCGGCGGCCGACGGCGAGGGGCTCGCGCCCCTTCTCCAGCATGAGCACGGCGGTGGCCTCGCAGAGCATGCGGCGGGCCTGGGCGCCGGTGATCGCCGGGCCGCCCTCGTAGTGCGCCCGCCCGGCGGCGGTGTCGTCGGCGAGCACGTCGGCGTCGACGTGCACCACGACCTCGCGCCGCGGCGGGTCGCCGGGGCGGCGGTCCATGGTCGACGCGGGCCTCGGCGAGCGCGCCGAGGGCGGCGATGCGGCGGGCCGCGGTGCGTTCGCGGGCCCGGCCGGCCGCCTCGTCCTGCAGGCAGCGCTCGGCGACCGCCCGGTCCACCGTGCCGCCGGCCGCGCGGATCTGCTGCGTGCCGGGCCTGGGCCTTCGTGTTCTGCGCGCGTTCCCGGCGGGCCTCGCGTTCGGCCAGGGAGTCGATCCGGTTCAGCAGCGGCGTGCCGGTTTCCACGCGCATCCGCATCTTGATGGTCAGGTAGCCCTCGTCGTCGGTCCAGTGTTCGAAGGACTCCCCGTCCTCCGGCCGCCGTTCGCCGGGCGACCGACCGGCGTCGTCGTCGATGCGCCGCCAGCTGCGGCAGAACCGCTCGGTCTGCGAGGCGGTCGCCGAGGCGGCGAACTCCAGCAGTGCGGCCTCGCAGTCCGGCGCCGCGATGCGGGTCAGCGCCCGCACCTTGGCGTAGGACAGCCGGCCGGCGTCGAACGCGGCCGCGATCCTCGGCAGCCCGCGCAGCGCCCGGGCCACCCGGACGTGTTCGCGGGCGGTGACCGGGGACAGGCCGCACTGCCAGGCCAGCCAGTGCCCGCAGGAGGTGATGCCCACGCCGTGCCAGCCGCCGCGCGCGTCGAACTCGGCCACCAGCCGCAGCCACGCCGCGGTCGCCGCGGCCAGCCGCACCGCCCCCGAGGTGATCGCCCGGGCCAGCTCCGGCAGCGGGGAACCGGACGGATGCTCTGCCTCAACACTCGAACTCATGTTCGAAGACTAGGCCGCGCCACTGACAGAAACGCCTGGTCAGGCGGTCGCTGCGATTCCGCGGAAGCGTGGGCGAGGAGCCGCCCGGCCCGGAGTGGGCGCCGGCGGCGGACGGGACGCTTCCGCGGAAGCGTCAGTCGCAAGGACGATCGGCGAAGACCGACGTCGGCGCGTTCGGCAGCCTCGCGTCCGGCGTACCAACCGCCGGCGTCGACCGACGCCCGGCTGCGGGTGGCGCGCACGCGCGGGAAGAGCTCGGCGACCCGCTGCTCGACCGCCGCCTGCTGGCTGCGCAGAACCGGGAGCAGGTCGACGCCGTGCTCGGCCGCTGCCTCTGCCGTGGCGCGCTGCCGGGCGGTCTGGAGCCGCTCGGCGATCCGGTGCGCGTAGCCGAGCAGGAACGACCGGCGGAACGACCGGGACGCCGACCGTCGCCCCAGCGGTCGTTCGGCCGCCGACAGGGCCTGGGCCACCTGCAGCAGCAGCGACGTGAACAGCAGTTCCACAGCGGCGACGTCGGCCCGGACCCCGACCAGGTTGGCGATGCCGAGGTTCGAGTACCAGACCACCCGGACGTCGTTGGCCTCGGCGACCGCGGCGAGCAGCTGCATCTTGGCGCGGACGTACGGGTCCCGGACGTGGACGCGCCGGGTCTCGACCGCGCGACCACGCGGCCGGCGACGGCCCGACGTCGAGCAGCGCGGCGTCGACCGCATGCCGCGTCATGAGCTCCTGCGCTTTGGCCGTCAGCGCCTCGGCCTCGTCCGGGAACTCGGTCGACTCGGCCTTGGCGAGCAGGCCGCGGATCCGACGCAGCGCGCGGTCATCGCTGGGAGCCGGGCTCTCGGCGGGACGCGAGCGAGGCGGTCCCCATCGCGACGGCGGCGGCAGCAGGGTGTCGATCCGGAGCGAGGTGTGCAGCACGCCGGCGAGCTGGAGCACGATCTGCCACGCCTCGGCGGGCGCGTGGCGTTCGGCGCGATGCCAGGCACTCACCACGGCGGGGTCGCCCGGCGCGAGAGCGCCCAGCTCGGACAGCTGCTCGACCCAGGCGTCGGGCGCCCGCGACATGGCGTCGCTGCGCCGCGCGTGCTCGCCGATCAGTGCCACGACCAGCGGCACGGAGACCGTCCGTCGCCTCCCGTCGGGCGACGTGCACGACGTCGGCCGGCTGCCAGCCGCGCTCCCACGTCTCCTCCAGCGCGGTGAGCAGGGTCTGGGTGGCGATCCCGTCCTCGTCGATCGAGGGATCCCGCGTGGCGAGCGTGGCCGCCAGCGCCTGGGCCACCCCGGCGTCGGGGAGTGCGCCGTGCCGCAGCAGGTGGGCGAGCCACGCGTCGTCCGTCATGTCGAGCATGCTGCCCGGCGGTGCCGACGGCGGGCCGCGCCGCCTGTGGACAGCGAGGGCTGTCCACAGCCGGCGTCTAGGGTCTGGCCGTGCCACCCACCTACCGGATCGCCGAGGCCGCCGCGCTGCTGGGCGTGAGCGACGACACCGTCCGCCGGTGGATCGACAGCGGTCGACTCGCCGCCCACCGGGACGGCAGTGGCCCCGCCACCGTCGACGGCGCCGACCTCGCGCGGGTGGCCACGCAGCTGCGCGAGCCACCCGTGCCCGGGGCGACGCCGTCCTCGGCCCGCAACCGGCTGACCGGCATCGTCACGCGGGTCGTGCGGGACACGGTCATGGCCCAGGTCGAGATCCAGGCCGGTCCCTTCCGGTTGGTCTCGCTGATGTCCCGCGAGGCGGCCGACGAGCTCGGCCTCGAACCGGGCGTCCGCGCCGTCGCCACGGTGAAGGCGACCCAGGTCAGCGTCGACGTCCCGTAGCGGCGCGGGGCGTCGCCGCCTCGAGCCCGATGTCGGGCAGATCGAGCTGTGCGCAGATGCGGACTGATCCATGACTACTTGCGCGATACGGAGATCTGTGGCCTAGTGTTCCGCAGATGCGGACCGGGATGGGGACGCCGTTGGTCGGGAGGACCGGATGAAGACGCGTGCCCTGCTCGTGCTGCCCCTCGCGGCGGTCATGGCACTCGCCGCGTGCGGCGGCTCGTCGTCGTCCGACGACGACCGCGTCCGGACGTCGTCGTCCTCGGGCGGCGAGCTGTCCGGCACGCTCACGGTCTTCGCGGCCGCCTCGCTCACCGACGTCTTCGGCGAGCTCGGCGACCAGCTGATGGCCGACAACCCGGACCTGGACATCCAGTTCAACTTCGCCGGCAGCTCGGCGCTGGCCACCCAGATCACCCAGGGCGCGCCGGTCGACGTGTTCGCCTCGGCCAACCAGACCCAGATGACCGTGGTCACCGACGCCGACCTGGCCGACGGCGAGCCGACGGTCTTCACCGAGAACGTGCTGGAGATCGCCGTGCCCGTCGGCAATCCGGGCGGCGTCACCGGGCTCGCCGACTTCGCGCGCGAGGAGCTCACCCTGGCCGTCTGCGCGCCGGACGTGCCGTGCGGCGCGGCCGCGGAGCAGGTCTTCGAGGCGGCCGGCATCACGGCGGTGCCCGACACCCAGGAGGAGGACGTCCGCGCGGCCCTCACCAAGGTCGAACTGGGCGAGGTCGACGCCGCCCTGGTCTACGCCTCGGACGTGCAGAGCGCGGGCGACGCCGTCGAGGGCATCGAGTTCCCGGAGGCGGAGGAGGCGGTCAACGAGTACCCGATCTGCGTCCTCGCCGACGCCCCGAACCCCGAGGCCGCGCAGGCGTTCGTCGACCTCGTGCTCTCCGACGACGGGCAGGCAGGCGCTCGAGGACGCCGGCTTCCGTGCGCCGAGGTCCTGAGCTGCAGGCGTGAGCCGCACGCGCCGAGGCGCCGGCGTGCCGGCGCCGCTGCTGGTGCCCGCGCTCATCGGCGTCGTCTTCCTGGTGCTGCCGCTGGTCGGCCTGGTGATCCGGGCGCCCTGGTCGGCGATCGGCCCCGCGCTGGCCGCACCCGAGGTCGGTCAGGCCCTCCGGCTCTCGCTCGTGTCGGCGACCCTGGCCACCCTCATCTCCATCGTGCTCGGCGTCCCCCTGGCCTGGGTCCTGGCCCGTTCCGGATCCGCGGCCGCGCGGTGCTGCGCGCGCTGGTCACCGTTCCGCTGGTGCTGCCCCCGGTCGTCGGCGGCGTCGCCCTCTTCCTGGTGCTCGGCCGCCAGGGCATCATCGGCGGCTGGCTCGACGACACCTTCGGCATCACCATCCCCTTCACGACGGCGGCCGTCGTGATCGCCGAGACGTTCGTCGCCATGCCGTTCCTCGTGATCAGCGTCGAGGGGGCGTTGCGCGCCGCCGATGCGCGGTTCGAGGACGTCGCGGCCACGCTCGGCGCCAGCCGGTGGACGACGTTCCGCCGGGTCACGCTGCCGCTCGTCGCGCCCGGCGTGGCCGCCGGCGCGGTGCTCTGCTGGGCGCGGGCGCTGGGCGAGTTCGGCGCCACGATCACCTTCGCCGGCAACTTCCCGGGGACGACGCAGACGATGCCGCTCGCCGTCTACCTGGCGTTGCAGCGCGACCCGGAGGCGGCGATCGTGCTGTCCCTGGTGCTGCTCGTCGTCTCGCTGGTCACGCTGCTGCTCCTGCGCGACCGCTGGCTCGGCCGCTCGGGGCCGGCTATGAGTCCTGCGACGCCTGGCTCGGCCGTCGGCCGCGCTGTGACCCTCGACGCCGCGGTGACCGTGCAGCGCGGGAGCCTGGCGGTGGAGGCCGCCTTCGAGGTCGCCGACGGCGAGGTGCTCGCGCTGCTCGGTCCCAACGGCGCGGGCAAGTCCACGCTCGTGCGGGTCCTGGCGGGCCTGCTGTCCCCCGACGCGGGCCGGGTCGCGGTCGACGGCGTGCCCTGGGACGACGCGACGACGCACCTCGCCCGCGCACGAGCGCTCGGTCGGCATGGTCTTCCAGGACGCGCTGCTCTTCCCGCACCTCTCCGTGGCCGACAACGTCGCGTTCGGGCTGCGCACGCGCGGCGTCGCCAAGGCGGCGGCCCGCACCGCCGCGACCGGCTGGCTGGCCCGCGTCGGCCTCGACGGGCTCGGCGACCGGCGCCCCGCCGAGCTCTCCGGCGGCCAGGCCCAGCGGGCCGCACTCGCCCGCGCGCTCGTCGTCGACCCCGCCGTCCTGCTGCTGGACGAGCCGCTGTCGGCGCTGGACGCCCGCACCCGGCTCACCGTGCGGGCCGAACTGCGCCGGCACCTGGCGGACTTCCCGGGCAGCACCGTGCTGGTGACCCACGACCCGGTCGACGCGATGGCGCTGGCCGACCGGGTCGTCGTCGTCGAGGAGGGCCGGATCGTGCAGGCCGGGACGCCGGTCGACGTCGCCCGGCACCCGCGCACCGACTACGTGGCCCGGCTGGTCGGCCTCGCCCTGCTGCCCGGCACGGGGGAGGGGCTCCGTGTCCGTCTCGACGGCGGCGGCGTCGTCGCGGTCGCCGAGGAGGCGGTCGGGCCGGTGTTCGCCGCGGTGCGCCCCGAGTCGGTCGCGCTCTACCTGAGCCGGCCGGACGGCAGCCCGCGGAACGTCTGGCCGTGCCCGCCTGGTCGCGGCGACCCCGCACGGGGCGACGGTGCGCTGCGAGCTGGACGGCGAGGTGCCGCTGATCGCCGACGTCACCGCGACCGCCTTCGCCGAGCTGGGCCTGGCCCCGGGCGCGGAGGTCTGGGCCACCGTGAAGGCCTCCGAGGTGTCGGTCTACGACCGCTGAGAAGGTGGACGGGTGACTGAAGCCTCAGCGGCGATCGCCGCCGTCGTCCTGGCCGCCGGGGGCGGCCGCCGCTACGGCATGCCGAAGGCGCTGGTCGAGTACGAGGGCAGCCTGCTGGTCGAGCGGGCGGTTCGGACGGCGCGGGCGGTGTGCGATCCGGTCCTCGTCGTCCTCGGGGCCCGGGCCATGGACGTCTGGCGGCAGGCCGACCTGGAGGGCGCCACGGTGCTGGCGAACAAGGACTGGGAGACCGGCATGGCCTCGTCGCTGCGGATGGGCCTGGCACGGGCTGCGCGGGTGGCCGGGTGGGGGACAGATTGCCGCCGCGCTGCTCCTGCTCGTCGACATGCCCGGGATGACCGCCGAGGCGCTGCGCCGGGTCGCCGCAGCACGCGGCCCCGGACGCGCTGGCCGTGGCCACCTACGACGGCGTGCGCGGGCACCCCGTGCTGATCGGCCGCGAGCACTGGGCCGGGGTGGTCGAGACGGCGACCGGCGACGAGGGCGCCCGCCGCTACCTGGCCACGCACGACGTCACCGAGATCGACTGCACCGGCCTCGCGGATCCGACGGACCTCGACGTGCCGCCCGCAATCCCTCCGGGGAGGTCACCCACGGAGGTCGACGGAGGTACCGTCGCGCCGTGAGCGCCGCCCCGCTGATCGCGCGCGTCGTCGACGAGCCGCTGTCCGTCGCCGAGCACGAGGACGCCGTGGCCGACAAGCGGGCCGGCGCCGTCGTCTCGTTCTGCGGCGTCGTCCGGGACCACGACGGCGGTCGGTCGGTGACCGAGCTCGAGTACGTCGGCCATCCCACCGCGACCGACGTGATCACCGAGATCGCGGCTGAGTTCGCCGCCCGCGACGACGTCCACGCCGTCGCCGTCTCGCACCGGATCGGGCTGCTCGGCATCGGCGACGTCGCCCTCGCCTGCGCCGTCAGCGCCTCCCACCGGGGCCAGGCGTTCGCCGTCTGCGCCGACCTCGTCGACGAGGTGAAGAAGCGGCTGCCGATCTGGAAGCGGCAGGTCTTCACCGACGGCGAGGAGGAGTGGGTCGCCTGCCCCTGACGGGCGGGTCGTCCCGCTGTCAGCCCGCGAACTCGCGGACCGGCCGCCCGGCAACCCCGACGTCGGCCCGGAACAGGGAGCCGGCCTGCGGGTCCGCGTCCGGCGGCAGGTTCTCCCGCGACGTCGTGATGAACAGCTGGTCCAGGTTCGGGCCGCCGAACGTGCACGCGGTGACCTGCGCCGCCCCGACCTCCACGACCCCGTCGAGGACGCCGTCGGGGGTGTAGCGGTGCACCACCCCGCTGCCGTTGAGGGCCACCCAGACGCCGCCCTCGGCGTCGACGGTGAGCCCGTCGGGCCGCTCGTCGTCGGACAGCCGGACGAAGGGTCGTCGGCCGGTCAGCCCGACGTCGCGGTCGTAGTCGAAGACGTCGACCCGGTGGGTGGCCGTGTCGTCGTAGTAGGCGAGGGTGCCGTCGGGGCTCCACTCGAGGCCGTTGGAGACGGTGACGCCCTCCAGCCCGACGTGCACCGTGCCGTCGGGATCCAGCCGGTAGAGCCGGGCGCCGCCCGGCCGCTGGTCGTAGGCCATCGACCCGCACCAGAAGCGCCCGTCGGGATCGCACCCGCCCTCGTTCATCCGGACCGACTCGTCGGTCCACACCGGGTCGAGGATCGTGACGGACCCGTCCGGACCCTCCAGGGCGAAGCCGCGCTCCACGGCGATGACGGCGCCCCCGCCCGGTCCGGGGGCGGAGCGCCGCCGCGATCGTCTCCACGTGCCGCCGTCCGACGGTGCCGTCGTCGGCGAGCGACAGGACGTCGCCGGCCAGCATGTCCACCCAGCGCAGCCCGCCCCAGCGGTCGGACCAGACCGGCCCCTCGCCGTGATAGGCCACCGCATCGGTCACGCGTTCGGCTCGCACCGGCCGATCTGACCGCACGCGGGCGGCTCAGCGCGCCAGCTGCGCGTGCGTCAGGCGGCTCATCCGGTCGGGAGTGGCGGTGGCGGCATCCCGGCGGCCATGAGCGTGCTGAGCATCCGGGCCGCGGCCTCGACGACGGACAGCTCCCGCGTGGCGCTGAGCGGCTTCGCCCGGAAGGACACCCCGCAGAGCGTGCCGAACAGCGTCAGCTCGGGGGTGACCAGCGGGATGCCCACATAGGCCGCGACGTCGCCCATCGGGCCGCTCGAGCGGATGGCGTAGGCGGGGACAGCGGCGGTCACCGTGGCCAGCCGGGGAGCGTTGCCCTCGATCATCTGTCGGCAGAAGCTGCGCTCCCACGGCAGTTCCGCACCGGGCCGGACGGCGTCCGCCGGATGGGAGAGCAGCACGACCTGCCGGTCGCTCGACGACCTGGGTGACCATCCACACGTCCCAGCCGACGTGCTCGGCCAGGAACTGCAGCGCGCCTTCCGCGGCGGAACACCAGTCCCGCCACGGCGCGACATCGGCGAATCCCGCCGGAACCATGTCGTTCGCTATTCCCCGAAACGGCCCCGTCCAACCGTGGAAAAGCTGGTCAGCGTGTTCCGGCGAGCCCGTCGTCGTCGGTGCGGCGCTCCTTTCGGTGCCGGGCCTCCTCGGCCTCTTCCCTCGCGCCTCGGCCTCGAAGATGTGGGCCTCGCCGGCCACGGTGGCGGCGGCGTCGCCGTGCGACTCGCCGTAGACCTGCTCGGCCCGGCCGAGCAGCTCCTCCGCCTTGGCCTTCGCCTGCCCCAGATGCTCATGCCGCCATCCTCACGTACGGCCCGGCCGACTATCCACCGGCAAACGGCGGCAGGACGTCGACCACGCTCCCGGGTGACAACGCCGACGAGCGATCCCGGCTCTGCGCGCCGTCGACGAGGAACGAGCAGGCGGTCAGCACCTTCTCCAGCCGCTCGCCGTGGGCGGCGACGATCTGCCCGATCAGCTCGTCGAGGGAGCCGGCCGAGCGCGTCTCGGTGTCGACGCCGGCGGCCGCCCGCGCCCCGGCGAAGTACCGGACGGTGAGGTGCTCATCCGCCGATGGCCGACATCGGGCGGGAGGGCTGGAGATAGCTGGGGTCGTTGATGCCGTGCCCGGGCAGCTTGCGCCAGGGTGGCGATCCGCCAGCGGTCGGCCAGCTCGGCGTCGGTGGCGCCCTCGCGCATCGGCGTGCGCAGGTCGGACTCCTCGCGCGCGAACAGGCAGTTGCGGATCTGCCCGTCGGCGGTCAGCCGGGTGCGGTCGCAGGCTCCGCAGAAGTTGCGGGTCACCGAGGCGATGACGCCGACGGTCGCGGGGCCGCCGTCGACGAGCCAGCGCTCGGCCGGCGCGGAACCGCGCTCCTCGCCGTCGGGCGTCAACGTGTGCGCTGCCGAGAGGCGCTCGAGGATGTCCTCCGCCGTGACCATCTCGCCGCGGGTCCACGCGTGGTGGGCGTCCAGCGGCATCTGCTCGATGAAGCGCAGCTCGTAGCCGTGCTGCAGGCAGAAGTCGAGGAGGGGGAGCGCGTCCTCCTCGTTGATCCCGCGCAGCAGGACGGCGTTCACCTTGACCGGGGTG
>CAVVIN010000002.1:0-81930 GCA_963748305.1 uncultured Actinomycetota bacterium
GAGGCCCGCCTCCTGCGCGGCGGCCAGCCCGGCGACGACGTCGTCGAACCGGTCGCGGTGGGTCAGCTGCTTGAACCGGTCGCGGTCGACCGTGTCGAGGCTGCAGTTGATCCGGTCCAGCCCGGCCGCGGCCAGGGCGGGGGCGACGCGGGACAGCCCGATGGAGTTGGTGGTGAGGCTGACCTCGGGGCGGGGCTGCAGCGCCGTCGTGGCCGCGACGATGCCGACCAGACCGGGCCGGAGCAGCGGCTCGCCACCGGTGAAGCGGACCTCGCGGATGCCGAGCTGCTCGACGCCGATGCGCACCAGCCGGACGATCTCCTCGTCGGTGAGCACCTCGACCTTGGGCAACCAGTCCAGACCCTCGGGCGGCATGCAGTAGGTGCAGCGCAGGTTGCAGCGGTCGGTCAGCGAGACCCGGAGGTCGGTGGCCACCCGGCCGTGGGTGATCGACCAGCCCGCCGGTGCCCGGGGAGGCGCCGGGCGCGGGAGGCAGGGCGCACCCACGGATCGGGTAGCGGGTCCTGGTCATGGATCGAATGTAGTGCGCGCTCCGACGAAAAGCGCGATGGTCAGCGGGCCGTCCGTTGCTACGGTCGGTCCTGCCACCCGAGAGTCCGGCGGGGACATCCCCGCACTCGCTTGTGGCCAGGGAGCGCGAGAGAACCGTGTCGCCCCGCACCGTCTTCAGCCCCTACGTCCAGCATCTTCGCCGCTGTCCCGGGGGCCCGGGCCTTCTCCTTCGCCGGCTGGCTGGCGCGGCTGCCCATGCCGATCCTCGGCCTCGGCGCCGTCCTGCTCGTCGAGGGCGAGACCGGCAGCTACGGCCTGGCCGGCGCGGTGGCCGGGACCCTGGCGCTGGTCGGGTCACTGGTCAGCCCGCAGTGGGCCCGGGCCATGGACCGGCGGGGCCAGAGCGTCGTCCTGCCGGTGGCCTTCAGCGGGCTACCTCGTCTCCGGTGTCGCGTTCGTCGTCGCCGTCGTCCTGGGTGCGCCCACGTGGTCGTGGTTCGTCCTCGCCGGGCTGACCGGCGCGTGCGGACCCAACATCGGCTCGCTGGTCCGGGCCCGGTGGGCGGACGGCCTCGACAGCCGAGCGCCGGCAGACCGCGTTCGCCTTCGAGTCCGTGGTCGACGAGGTGGTCTTCGTCGTCGGGCCGCCGCTGGTCACCTTCCTGGCGACGCTGATCAATCCGCCGGTCGGCTTCCTCACCGGGGTCGTCATCGGCTTCTGCGGCGGCATGTGGCTGTCCGCGGCTGCGGGCGACCGAGCCGCCGGTGCAGCCCGTGGCCGACGCGGACGGCGCCCCGCGCGCGCGTCGGCGCTGCGCAACGTCACGGTGCTGCTCGTCGGGGTCGTCTACCTCGCCGTCGGCGCGGTCTTCGGTGCCATGGACGTCGTCGTCGTGGCGTACGCCGAGGCGGAGGGTGCGCCGGCGATGGCCGGGCGTGGCGCTCGCCGTGTACGCGGGCGGCAGCCTGGTCGCGGGGCTGGTCTACGGCGTCATCCGGCTGCCCGGCCGCCTGGCCGCCCGGTATCGTGGGCTGCGCGGTCTTCTTCGCCGTCGCCGCGCAGCTGCTGTTCGCGGTCGACTCCCTCGTCAGCCTGGTCGCCGTCGGGTTCGTCGCGGGTCTGGCGATCGCGCCGGTGCTCGTCTCGGGGATGTCCCTGGTGGAGTCGCGGGTGCCGCGCTCGGCGCTCACCGAGGCGCTGACCTGGGTGGTCACCGGGCTCACGCTGGGGGTGACGGCGGGCTCCGCGCTGGCCGGCGCGGCCGTGGACGCCTGGGGTGCCGAGACCGCGTTCGCCGTCCCGGCGCTGTCCGCCGCGCTGGCCGGCGTCCTGGCGCTGGCCGGCGCCCCGCTGCTGGGCGCGGCGCCCGCCGCACCCGTGGCGGAGGCTGTCCGTCGCCGTCCCGGGGGAACGCTCGCCCAGCCCCTTCCCGGGCGCACGCCGGCGGGGAAGGTGACCCGGTGACCACCCGACGGCTGCACGGTTCCGCGGCGCCGCAGCCGCCACGCCGGTCCCGCCGAGCCGATGGTCGAGTTCGCGAGCGCTGACGCCGTACGAGCAGTACGTCGGCGTCCGGCAGCTGCAGGCGCTGGTCCGGCCGGTCACCGACCATCCGGCCGAGCCGTCGTTCCTCGTCGTCACCCAGGTCATGGAGCTGTGGTTCACGCTGCTGCGCCGGGAGTGGGAGCTGGCGCAGCGGCGGCTGCGCGCCGACGACCTGGACGGGGCGGTGGCGGCGATCCGGCGGTCGGTGCACCACCTGCGGTCGCTCGAACGCCAGCTGGGGCTCGCTGCTGTGGCTGACCCCCGCGGAGTTCAACGGGTTCCGCGAGCAACTGGGCGAGGCGTCGGGGTTCCAGTCCTACGAGTACCGGCACGTGGAGTTCCTGCTCGGGCCTCAAGGCCGAGTCCGTCGTCCGGCCGCACCGGGCGCTGCCGGCCGTGCACGCCGACCTGGAGCGCGCGCTGGCGGCGCCGTCGCTCGAGGACGACGTCCTGGCGTTCCTCGCCCGCCGCGGGCTGCCGGTGCCGGCCGAGGTGCTGGAGCGGGACCGGACCGTGCCGCACGAGGCGCACCCCGCGCTGACCGAGCTGTGGGCGGAGGTCTACCGCGATCCGCGACCCGGCAACGAGCTGTTCATGCTGGGCGAGGCGCTCACCGACGTCGCCGAGGAGTTCACCACCTGGCGGCAGCGGCACGTGACGGCGGTGCGCCGCGCGATGGGCGCCAAGCCGGGCACCGGCGGGTCGGCCGGGCTGGCCTGGCTCGAGCGGAGCGCGGCCCGCGTCGTCTTCCCCGACCTGTGGGCCGCGCGCACCGCGCTGTGACGCCCGCGGGTTGCCGGCGCGGTCGGCGGGTAGGCGGGGACGGGGCCGGCCGCGCGCGACGCGGCGTGCCGCCCCTCCCCGATCGAGAGGACGAGACCTGTGGCAACCGTGCCCACCCTCGACCCTGAACAACGGCGTCGAGATCCCGCAGCTGGGCTTCGGCGTCTTCCAGATCAAGCCGGAGGAGACGGCCGAGGCGACCGCGACCGCGCTGGAGATCGGCTACCGGCACATCGACACCGCGCAGATGTACGGCAACGAGAAGGAGGTCGGGCAGGCCGTCCGCGACTCCGGCCTCGACCGCGGCGACGTCTTCGTGACCAGCAAGGTCAACAACAACCGGCTCGAGCGGGACGACATGCTGCGCTCGTTCGACCGAGAGCCTCGAGGCGCTGGGCTTCGACTACCTCGACCTGTTCCTCATCCACTGGCCGCTGCCGGCCGCGAGCGACTACGTGCAGCGCTGGAAGGTCATGGAGGAGATCTACGCCGGCGGCCGGGTGAAGGCGATCGGCGTCTCCAACTTCCAGCCGCACCACCTGCGCGACCTCTTCGGTCGTCGGACGTCCGGCCGGCGGTCAACCAGATCGAGGTGCACCCGTTCCTCGCCCAGGACGAGCTGCGGGCCTTCGACGCCGAGCACGAGATCGTCACCGAGGCGTGGGCGCCGATCGCCCGCGGCAAGGTCAACGACGACGCCGTCATCCGGGGCATCGCCGAGCGGGTCGGCAAGACCCCGGCCCAGGTCGCCCTCCGCTGGCACATCCAGCGCGGCGACGTCGTCTTCCCGAAGTCGGTCACCCGCAGCCGGGTCGAGGAGAACTTCGACATCTTCGACTTCGAGCTCGACGAGTCCGACATGGCGGCGATCACCGCCCTCGACCGCGGCGAGCGCACCGGCCCGAACCCGGACGAGTTCAACTACATCCCGGACTGAGTTCGCGCGTCCTGGCTCAGCTGGCGGGGTCCTGGCTCACTGTCGATGGTGAGCCAGGACTCCGAGCGGTCACGGTCACCTGATCGTTAGGTCAGTCGGTCGTGACGAAGTCGATCAGTTCTTCCACGCGGCCGATGAGGGTGGGCTCGAGGTCGGTCCAGGTGCGCACGCGGGCGAGGATGCGCTGCGCCCAGACGTAGCCGGTGTCGTCCTCCCAGCCCAGCGCCTTGCAGACGCCCTCCTTCCAGGGCTGCCCCTTCGGCACGACCGGCCAGGCCTTGATGCCGACGACGGACGGCTTGACCGCCTGCCAGATGTCGATGAACGGGTGGCCGACGACCAGCGCGTGGTCGCCGGTGATCTGCTCGGCGATCCGGGACTCCTTGGAGCCGCGCACCAGGTGGTCGACCAGCACGCCGAGCCGCCGTCCCGACGACGGACGGAAGTCGCGCACGATCGCGGGCAGGTCGTCGACGCCGTGCAGCGGCTCGACGACGACGCCCTCGATCCGCAGGTCGTGGCCCCAGACCTTCTCGACCAACTCGGCGTCGTGCTTGCCCTCGACGTAGATGCGGCCCTCGCGGGCGACCCGGGCCCGGGCGCCGGCGACGTAGGTCGAGCCGGATGCGCTGCGGGCCGGACGGGCCGGAGCCTTCGGCTTCGGCCGCACCAGGACGACGGGGCGCCCGTCGACCCAGAAGCCGGGGCCCAGCGGGTAGCCGCGGGTCTTGCCGAAGCGGTCCTCGAGGTGGACGACGTCCTTCTCGCACCGGACCACCGCGCCGACGAACCCGCTGCTCGGGTCCTCGACCACGAGGTCCTTCTCGGCCTCGACCTGCGGTACCGGCTTCTTCACGGTGCGGGGATGGACGAGGTTGTCGTACGGCGAGCGGGGAGGCACCTCCTGACGCTAAGCACGGTGACCGGTCGATCCGCGGACGACGCGCCGGGGACGTCACGCCCGCGACACGCCCGGGCGCAGGTCATCCGTGGTGGCCGCGCACACGTTGCCGACGGGCAGGTGCGCAGTCCGGTGGTGCACGACCGATTGCCTGTCCTACCTGCGGAAATCGAGTCGCCGGCGGGTCGGCCGGCTCGCCGGAAAGGCGGGTCCGACCAGGGCGGACCCGCGCGTGTCGGACGGACCCGATCCGTTTCGCAGCCCCCATCCAGGTCACCCACTCGGGTGACCGGACCAGCTGGTGCACGTGATGGGAGCGAACACTTTCATGATCGGAACAGACACCCTCGACCGCGTGATCGGCCACGACGTCTACGACGAGAGCGGCGAGAAGATCGGCTCGGCGTCCGAGGTCTACCTCGACGACGAGACCGGCCGGCCCGAGTGGGTCACCGTCAAGACCGGCCTGTTCGGCACGAAGGAGTCCTTCGTCCCGATCCGGAACGCCGACCTCACCGACGACGGCCTCCGGGTGCCCATGAGCAAGGACCGGGTCAAGGACGCCCCGAAGATCGACACCGACGGTCACCTCTCCCCCGCCGAGGAGGAGGAGCTGTACCGCTACTACGGCATGGGCATCGGCACGGACGACCGACGACGACACCCGACCGCCGGCCGGCCGACACCAACGACCGCCGGGTACGCCGACACCGACACCCGCGGCGCCGTCGGGCACGACACCTCCGGCCCGACCACCGACAACGCCATGACCCGCTCCGAGGAGCGCATGAACGTCGGCACCACGCTCGCAGGAGGTCGGCCGCGCCCGCCTGCGCAAGTTCGTCGTCACCGAGAACGTCACCGAGACCGTCCCGGTCACCCGCGAAGAGGTGCGCCTCGAGCGCGAGCCGATCACCGACGCGAACGTCGGCAACGCCATGGACGGGCCGGCGATCAGCGAGGAGGAGCACGAGGTCGTGCTCCACGCCGAGCAGCGCCGTCGTGGCCAAGGAGGCCGTCCCGGTCGAGCGCGTCCGCCTCGACACGGAGACCGTCACCGAGCAGGCCCAGGTCTCGGAGACCCTCCGCAAGGAGGAGATCGAGGTCGACGGCGCCGACGACACCCGGCGCGACGGCACGATCCGCGACGACGACCGGCGCATCTGACCGGCGCATGTGATCACGACCCGGCCTGAGCCGGGACCCTGACGGCGGCGGCCGGCCGAGGACCAGACTCGGCCGGCCGCCGTTTCGCCATGCCCGCAGCGTCCGCCCCCGCCCGTTGCACCGACGTTGCGAGCGGAGACCGTCGAGAGCGGTCGAATCCGCGCGAGTGGGATGCTCGCAGGCGTGAGCGAGCCCACCGTCGCGCCGGTCGCCCCGGATCCTGCGTTCTCCGACCCGGAGCAGTTGGCGGGCGCCCTCGAGTCGGCGGGCTATCTGCCGGACGAGGGACTGGCCACCGCCGCCTACCTCGCGCTCGTCATGCACCGCCCACTGTTCCTCGAGGGCGAGGCCGGCGTGGGCAAGACCGCCCTCGCGCACGCGCTCGCCGACGGTGACCGGCCGGCCCATCTACCGGCTGCAGTGCTACGAGGGCATCGAGGCCACGCAGGCCCTCTACGACTGGGACTTCGGCCGGCAACTGCTGCACCTGCGCGCGGCCGAGGCCGCGCACGCCGCCGACGACCCCGACCAGCTCGAGGCCTCGCTCTACGACCGCCGCTTCCTGCTGGCCCGCCCGCTGCTGCAGGCGCTGGAGGACTCCCCCAGCGTGCTGCTCATCGACGAGGTCGACCGCGCCGACGACGAGTTCGAGGCGTTCCTGCTCGAGGTGCTCTCCGACTTCACCATCTCGATCCCGGAGCTCGGCACCATCCGGGCCGTCACCCCGCCGCTCGTCGTCCTCACCTCCAACCGCACCCGCGAGGTGCACGACGCCCTCAAGCGCCGCTGCCTCTACCACTGGCTGCAGCACCCGGACTTCGACCGCGAGGTCGCGATCCTGCGCCGTCGCGTGCCCCAGGTGACCGACCAGCTCGCGCGGGAGGTCGCCCGGGCCACGGCGAAGCTGCGCACCCTCGATCTGCTCAAGCCGCCGGGGATCGCCGAGGCCATGGACTGGGCGACGGCGCTGCACGCCCTCGGCGCCCGCGACCTCGACCCCGACGTCGCGGCCCGCACGCTCGGCGCGGTGCTGAAGTACCGCGAGGACACCGACCGCGTGCACGCCCTGGCCCGGGGGGCGCTCTTCGGTGGCTGATGTCGCGGCCGACCCAGGCAAAGGAAGCTTTACCCCCGGTGGGACGCGCCAGGACGTAGGCAAAGCTTCCAATGCCTCGACCCCGGCCCGGGACGTCGTCGGCATCGTCCTGGGCTTCGCGCGGACGCTCCGGCACGCGGGGGTGGCCGCGTCGCCCGACCGGGTCGAAGCGATGCTCTCGGCCCTCGGCGCGCTGGACGTGCTCGACCCCACCGACGTGTACTGGGCCGGGCGGCTGACCCTCTGCGCGCGGACCCGATGACCTCGATCGCTACGACGCCGCGTTCGCCGCCTACTTCGCCGGCGAGGCCCCCCGCGTGGGCCGGAAGGCGCCGAACGCCCCGCAGCAGCTGGCCGTCACGGCACCTCTGGAGACCGGGACCGGGGAGGGCGAGGACGAGACCGAGGCATCCGACCTCGCCACCCAGGCGAGCGCCGACGAGGTGCTGCGCCACCGCGACGTCGGCGAGATGACGATCGCCGAGCGCGAGCACCTGCGCCGGCTGTTCGCGTTGCTGGCCCCGGCCTCGCCGATGCGTCCCGCGCGCCGGCGCCGGCCCAGCCCGCGCGGCGCCGTCCATCCGTCCCGGACCGTCCGGCGGGCTCTGCGCGACGGCGGTGAGGTGACCCGGCTGATGTACCGGCGGCGCCGGCCGCGCCCGCGCCGGGTCGTGCTCCTGATCGACGTCTCGGGCTCGATGTCGCCGTACGCCGACGCCCTGCTGCGGTTCGCGCACGCCGCCGTCCGGGCGCATCCCGCGGCGACCGAGGTGTTCACGATCGGCACCCGGCTGACCCGGGTGACCCGGGAGATGCGGCAGCGGGACGCGGAGAAGGCGCTGGCGGCGAGCGGCTCGGCGATCCCCGACTGGTCCGGTGGCACCCGGCTCGGCGAGGTGCTGAAGGCCTTCCTCGACCGGTGGGGGCAGCGCGGGATGGCCCGCGGCGCGATCGTCGTCGTCTGCAGCGACGGCTGGGAACGCGGCGGGACCGAGCTGCTCGCCGAGCAGATGACGCGGCTGCGGCGGCTCGCGCACGCCGTCGTCTGGGTGAACCCGCACAAGGGGCGCCGCGGCTACGAGCCGCTGACCGGCGGGATGCAGGCGGCGCTGCCGTCGATCGACCACTTCGTGTCCGGCCACAGCATGGCCGCGTTCGAGGAGCTCACGGGAGTGATCCAGCGTGCATGAGAGTTGTGCGGAGTCGCATTCGGGCGCGGTTACGCGCACTGGATCCACTCCACAAGGAGGAGGCAGCCATGCGTGACGTGCTCGACGACCTGATCGGCTGGTGGCAGGCGGGGCAGACCGTCGGCATGGGCACCGTCGTCGGCACCTGGCGCTCCGCGCCGCGACCGGCCGGGGCCTCCATGCTGGTCGGCCCGGACGGCACCGCGGTGGGCAGCGTCTCCGGCGGCTGCGTCGAGGGTGCGGTGTACGAGGAGGCCACGGACGTCGTCGCGACCGGGCGGCCGACGCTCCAGCGGTACGGCATCGCCGACGACGACGCCTTCGCGGTGGGGCTGACCTGCGGCGGCATCATGCACGTCTTCGTCGAGTCGGTCTCCCGCGAGTCCTTCCCCGAACTCGGGGAGATCGCCGAGTCGATCGGCCGGCACGAGCCGGTCGCCGTCGTCACCGTCATCGAGGGTGCCGACGACCGGCTGGGCAAGCGGCTGGTGCTGTGGCCGGACCGCGCGTCGGGCACGTTGGGGTCGCAACGTCTCGACGACGCCGTCGCCGCCGACGTGCGCGGCATGCTCGCCGCCGGGCGTACCGGGCAGATGCACTTCGGTCACGACGGCGAGCGGCGCGGCGACGACCTGACCCTGTTCGTGAACTCCTTCGCGCCCGCCGCCCGCATGGTGGTGTTCGGCGCGATCGACTTCGCCGCGGCCGTCGCCAAGGTCGGCGCCTTCCTCGGCTACCGGGTGACCGTCTGCGACGCCCGGCCGGTGTTCGCGACGGCGAAGCGCTTCCCCGACGCCCACGAGGTGATCGTCGAGTGGCCGCACCGCTACCTGCAGGCCGAGGTGGACGCCGGGCGGATCGACGAGCGCACCGTGCTCTGCGTGCTCACCCACGACCCGAAGTTCGACGTCCCGCTGCTGGAGGTCGCACTCACGCTGCCGGTCGCCTACGTCGGCGCCATGGGCTCGCGGCGCACGCACGAGGAGCGGGAGGCCCGGCTCGAGGAGGCCGGCCTGTCCAAGGAGGAGATCGCCCGGCTGTCCTCGCCGATCGGCCTCGACCTGGGTGCCCGCACGCCGGAGGAGACCGCCGTCTCGATCGCCGCGGAGATCATCGCCGGGCGCTGGGGCGGCACGGGGGAGCGGCTGGCCGGCCTCGGCGGCCCGATCCACCGGACGGCCGACCGCTGAACGCTCCCGTCCCCCGGATCACGCGCGGGCGGGACTGGCCGTTATAGCGAATCAGGCATATCGTTTTCGCTATGCCATCTCGCCGCGGAGGTCGTCGTTCCCCGGTGTGCAGGGCGCGTCCGTGCGCCGTCGCGAGCTGCTCGACGAGCTGGTGCGGGCCCGTCAGGCGAGCGAGCTCAGCCAGACCGAGATCGCCGCGCGGATGGGCACGTCGCAGTCGGCCGTCGCCCGGCTCGAGAGTGGCGCGCTCGACGCCCGCCTCTCCACGCTGGAGCGCTACGCGGCCGCCCTGGGGCAGACGGTGGCCTGGCAGATCCGCCCGTCCGAGGAGTCCTCATGACTCGACCGTCCGGCACCTGGCCGCCCCTTCCGCCGTCGCCGCCCGATCCACCGTTCCCACGTCACACGCCGTGGCTGCCCGAGCCACGCCCGACGTCGCCCGGGCCGGTGTCGGCCTCCGCGATGGTCGTGGGGGTCCACGACTGGCTGGAGGAGCGGTTGCTCGACCAGCGCGTGGTGGCCGTGGCCGGCGAGCTCGACGACGAGACGGTCAACCGGCGGTCGCCACCCTGGCCCTGCTCGACGCCGACGGCGATGAACCGGTCCGGCTGCGGCTGTCCGGCGTGAGCGCCGACCTCGGCGCGGCGCTGACGCTCGTGGACGCGCTCGACCTGATGGGCGTCCCCGTGCACGCGACCGCACTCGGCACGCTCATCGGCCCGGCCGTTGCGCTGCTGGCGGTGGCCGACCACCGGGTGGCCGGACCGCACGCGATGCTGCATCTCCGGGAGCCGCGGGCCGGCCACGCGCTGCACGGCCGCGACGTCGAGGCCTGGGCCGCCGAGCGCGCCCGCCAGCTGCACCGGTTGCAGGAGCGCCTGGCCGCGGCGTGCGGGCGGCCGGTGGAGCAGATCGCGGCCGACATGGCCACCGGACTCCTCCTGGGCGCCCAGGAGGCCAAGGACTACGGGTTGGTCGACGTCGCCGAGCCGGTCCGTCGCCGACCCGCCGGGCCGATCCTCTGACCGGCGACCCGGCCGCGGCGCTGCCCCACGTATCCGTCGTCGAGATCGTCGGGCTGGTCGTCTCGCCCGGGCATCGCTACGGCGGCCGTCCCGGGACGGCGGTGCCCGAGCAGGCGGCCGACCGGCGGGCGTCGATCGAGGTCCGAGCGGGTTTCGGCATCGTCGGCGACCGCTACGCCGGCAAGCCCGCCCACCGCGACGCCGCGGTGACGGTGATGGCGGTGGAGCCGCTGGACGCGCTCGCGGCGGAACTGGGCGTTCCGCCGTTCGACCCGTGCCTGACCCGGCGCAACGTCGTCCTGCGGGGCGCCGACGTCGAGAGCCTGCGCGGGCAGACCTTCGCCCTCGACTGCGGCGAGGGCGTCGTGCGTGCTCCGCGGCGGACGGTCCGCCGAATCCCTGCGCGTGGATGGACGTCGTCCTCGCGCCCGGCGCGCACCGCGGCATGCGGGGACGAGGCGGCGTCCGCTGCACCCCCGACACCGGCGGAGTGCTCCGGATCGGTCCCGCCGTGATGATGCGTCCCGGACACGCCGCCGGGTTAGTGCTACCCGGGTGGAACGGAACCCGCCCCGCAGGATCGGGCCGACCGGACGTCGGAGTCCGGACACGGACGCCCGGAGGAATCACCCGTGCACACCCGCCTGACCCCCGCGGCCACCGTGGCCGCCGCCGCCATGCTGCTCACCGCCTGTGGGGCGGGCCGCTCGACGGCAAGACGGGACCGGAGGTGGCTGCCGCGGCGGCTACGCTCTCGAGGCTGCCGGCGCCTTGCACCTCTCCGGCACGATAGTCGCGGCGGGCCGGACCGAGGTCGACCTGCAGCTCCAGGGCGAGGACGCGACCGGCACATCTGAGCCTCGACGGGCACGAGATCCAGCTGCTCACCGTCGACGACGCGGTCTACGTCCAGGCAGCCGCCCGAGTTCTGGGCTCGTTCGGCATGCCCGCCGAAGCCGCGGCACAGTTCGAAGGCCAGTGGGTGATCGTCCCCGCCGAGGCGGCCGCCGGCTTCCAGGAGTTCTCGCTCGCCGGCTTCGTCGGCCGAGATGCGCGACCCCCGACGGTGAGATACAAGGACGAGGTCACGCCGGCGAGGTGGACGGCGAGGACGTCGTCGTCGTCGAGCAGGACAACGGCAGCAGCATCAAGGTCGTCGACGACGACCCCTCCTACCCGGTCGAGATGACCAGCGAGGGCGACTCCACCGGGACGGTGACCTTCAGCGGGTTCGGCGAGGAGGAGGACATCACCGCGCCGACCGACGCGCTCGACCTGGCCGAACTCATGGGCGGCGCCTGACCTACCCGAGGAGCTCGCGGACGGCGGCCGGCGCCTGGGACGGCCGATGCAAGGCGGCCACCTTGCCCGCGCCCGCCGCCGCCAGCGCCGCGCAGGACGCCATCGCCTCCTCCTCGGCCGAGAGGGCGAGCACCTGCAGGTGGGCCGGGATGCGGGCCAGCGCCGACGCCGCGTTGACCGGGTCGGGGCTGTCGGTGGCGACGCCGTCGGAGAGCAGCAGCACCTGCCGGTCCGCCGCCCGGGAGCGGGCCACCTGCGCGGCGGCCGTCTGCAGGGCCAGCTCGAGGTCCGTCGTCCCGCCGCCGCGGAGGTCGCACAGCCGGTCGACGACGAGATCCACCCGCGGATCGGCCGACAGCGGGCGCAGCACCACCGCCTTCGACCAGAACGCGACGACGCCCAGCTCGTCGCCCGGGCGCATCCGCTGCACCAGGGCCGAGGCGGTGAGGACGGCGGCGGCCAGTTCGTCACCGACGACGGAGCCCGACGCGTCGACCAGCAGCACGATCGCCCGCCCGGTGGACCGCCAGCCGCGGGTGTGCACGTGCTCATCGCGCCAGTGCGGCTCCGAGCCGCGGGCGGCCAGCGTGGCGTCGAGGTCGACGTCGGAGCCCGTGGACTCGCGGCGGGTGACGACGCGGCTGGTGCCCGGGCGGTCGGCGGTGCCGGTGCGCGGCGTGCCGAGCGGCAGGCGCGCGGCCAGGGAGCGGGCGGCGGCGCGCAGACCCGGGTCGAACGCCCGGGCGGCCGCCGCCAGCACCCGCGCCGCGGCGTCCGGGTCGCGGGCCGCCAGGTCGGCCACGGCGGCGGCGTCGAGCGCACCCGCCTCCGGTGAGACGGTGTCGAAGTCGGGGTTGCTGCGGGAGAGCTGATCGCGGCTGGCCCGCCGCGCCCCCTGCGACCGCAGCAGCTCCTCGACCTCCTCCGGATCCTCGACCACCCGCAGCTGGGGAGGGCGTCGGGGCTGGTCCCCGCCCGGACCCGCGCGCGGGGGCGGCCCGGGGGACGATTCCCCGGGCGTCAGGCTTTTCCCAGCTCCTCACCGGCCCGGCGCCAGATGTCGGCGATGACGTCCTCGACCGGCCGCGCGACGCCGTCGCCGAGGGTGACCTTGCCGGTCATCGCGGCCAGGGCGGCGTCGAGCCCGGTCGTCTCCTCCAGGGCCGCGGTGTCCCGCACGGTGCCCAGTTCGACGGCGATGAGCACGGTGTCGATGGCGCCGCGCACCGACGCCCCGATCCGCAGCTCCGGGTGGTCGCGGGTGATCCGCACCGCCCGCACGGCCCGGGCGACCAGGTGCGCGTCGCCGCCGCTCACCGCCTCGACCACGCGCAGCTCGGCGTCCTCGTCCTGGTAACCCATGGCGACCCGGCAGGAGCGGTCGTAGAGGGCCGGGCTGACCCGCGCGGTACCGACGGCGTCGAACGGGTTCATCGCCGCGACCAGCCGGAAGGTCGGCCGCGCGGCCACCCGGCCGTAGCGCGGCACGTGCATCTCCCGCTCCGACAGCACCCCGAGGAGGACGTTCATCGTCTCCTCGGGGACCCGGTTGAACTCCTCGACGTAGAGCAGCGCCCCCTCGGTCATCGCCCGGGTGAGCGGGCCGGGCACGAAGTTCTCCGGCCGGTAGTCCTCGCTGAGCACGCGGGAGGCGTCGTGGTGACCGACCAGCCGCGTCGGCGTCAGCTCCGCGTTGCCCTCGACCAGCACCAGCGGGACGCCGGCGCCCTCGGCCAGCGAGCGCAGCAGCGTCGTCTTGCCGGTGCCCGGCGGCCCCTCGAGGACGACGTTGCGCCCGGCCGACAGCGCCGCGGCCACCACCTCGGCCTCACGGATCCGCGCGACCACCCGCTCGCGGGCCACGCGGACCATGCCCGCGACGTCCAGGCGAGCGGCGGTCGAGATGGTCATCGGGCTCCCGTCGGACGGTCATGGACGACCCGGTGCCGCCTGGGGTCAGCGCACCCCGGATCAGGCGCAGGGTCCCGCCGCGAGCGTCGAGCGGTGGGGGCAGGGCTTTCTCAGTCGTAGATGATCACGCCGCGGAGGTTCTTGCCTGCGTGCATGTCCTTGTAGCCCTGGTTGATGTCGTCGAGCTTGTAGCGCGTGGTGATCAGCTCGTCGAGCTTGAGCTTCCCCTCCTGGTAGAGCCGCAGCATCTTCAGGATGTCGGAGCTCGGGTTCTGGTCGCCGAAGAGGGCGCCCTTGATCTCCTTCGTGAACAGCGTGATCATGCTGATCGGGATCGGGATGCCCACCTCGGTGAGGTCGCCGAGTCCGGTGACGACGACCCGGCCGGCCTTGCCGAGCGCGTTGAACGCCTCGGCGACGTGCTCGCCCTTGGTCACGCCGACGGTGATCAGCGCCTTGTCCGCGCCCTGGCCGTTGGTGACGCTGCGGGCGAAGTCGGCGGCCTGGTCCATGTTCTCGAACGCATGGGTCGCGCCGAGTTCCATGGCCTTCTCGCGCTTGAACGCGACCGGGTCGACGGCGATGACGTGGCTGGCGCCGGCGTGCGCGGCGCCCTGGACGGCGTTGATGCCGATGCCGCCGACACCCATGACGATGACCGTGTCGCCGGCCCTCACCTCGCCGGCCTGGACGGCGGTGCCCCAGCCGGTGCCCACGCCGCAGCCGGTGAGGCAGGCGACCTCCAGCGGGATGTCCTTGGGGATCTTCACGGTCGAGCGCACGTCGACCGTGGTGATCTCGGCGAACGTGCCCAGCCCGCACATCTGGCCGACGGGCGTCCCGTCCGAGGTCTGGAAGCGGAAGCTCTCGGCGTCGTCCCAGCGGGACCCGGTGAGCAGGTTGGCGCCCGAGTCGCAGATGTACTGCTGGCCGTTCGCGCAGTACCGACAGCGGCCGCAGCCGGGCAGGAACGAGAAGACGACGTGGTCGCCCTCCTCGAAGCCCTTGGTGCCGGGGCCCACCGCGGTGACGACGCCGGCGCCCTCGTGCCCGCCGAGGAAGGGGTAGTGGCCGACCGGCATGTCGCCGGTCGCGACATGGTCGTCGGAGTGGCACAGCCCGGAGGCGGCCAACTTGACCTGGAGCTCACCTGGCTGGGGGTCATCGGCGACGAGGTCGACGACCTCCCACGTGCCGGGGGCGGAGCGCATGATCGCGCCACGAGTGTTGGTGGGCACTAGAACCTCCTCGTCGCCCTCGACGTCGAGGGCCGTGGGGGCATGCGCGATCGCGCATGGCTCGGCTGCACGGTATGGCGCGCGTCACACCGGGGAAAGACCACTGCAACGTTGCCGCCGCGAGCGTCGACGTGGCGTGCAACGTTCCGGCGGTCGGGGCGTACGGAGTGCGACGACGGGCCGCCGATCACACTGGTGCCGTGCGCGCTGCTCCGGTCGTCGTCGTGGGCGCCGGACCGGTCGGTGTGACGGCGGCGCTGCTGCTGTCCGCCCGCGGCCTGGTGGTCCATGTCGTGGAGCGGCACCGGCAGCCCTATCAGCTCCCGCGGGCCGTGCACCTCGACGGCGAGGTGTTCCGCGCGCTGCAGGCGGCCGGGGTGGCCGAGCAGGTGCTCGCCCGCAGCCGGCCCATGGCCGGTCTGCGGCTGCTCGACGGCCGCCATCGGGTGCTCGCGGAGTTCCGCCGATCCCCCGACGCCGGCCTGCACGGCTGGCCGCAGGGCTCGTTCGTGCACCAGCCCGACCTCGAGGCCGTGCTGTCGCAGGCCGCGGACGCCGATCCGCGGATCACCGTCGAGCGCGGCGTCGAGGTGACCGGCCTGCAGGAGGACGACGACGGGGTGGCCGTGGCCCTCACGAACCGGGACGGCGGTGCGGACCGTTCCGTCCGGGCCGCGGCGGTGGTCGGCTGCGACGGCGCGAACAGCACGGTGCGCGCGCCTGATCGGGGGGACCATGCGCGAACTCGGGCCGCCCGACCGGTGGCTGGTCCTCGACGTCCGCTCGACGACCCATTGCCGGTGTGGCCCGGTGCCCACCAGGTCTGCGATCCGCGCCGCCCGGCGACGTTCATGCCGGTGACGGCGGACCGCTATCGCTGGGAGTGCCGGATGGCGGCGGGGGAGACCGTGGCCGGGCTGTCGACGCCGGACTTGCTGGCGGCTCTGCTCGCGCCCGTCGACCCCGCCACGGTCACGTTCGACCGGGCCGTCGAGTACACGTTCCGTGCGCAGGTGGCCGACCGATGGCGTGCCGGGCGGGTGCTGCTGGCCGGCGACGCGGCGCACCTGAGCCCGCCGTTCGTCGGGCAGGGGCTCGGGCTCGGGCTGCGCGACGTCCACCAGCTGGCCTGGAAGCTCGAGCGACGTCCTCACCGGGGCCGCGGGGGAGGAACTTCTCGACACCTACCAGGCGGAGCGCGAGCCGCATGCCCGCGCGCTGATCGGCGTGGCCCGCCTGCTCGGCCGGCTGATGACCGGCGGAGGTCGGGCCGGCTCGGCGCTGCGGCGGGGCGTACTCACCGCCGTCCGCCGCATCCCGGCCGTCGAGCGGCTGGCGACCGACAGCCGGACCCCGGCGCTGCGCAACGGCGCTCTGGTCGAGCGGCGGGGTCGCGCCGGCCGCCGGCTCGCCGGCCTGCTGCTGCCCCAGCCCGAGGTGCTGGTCGACGGGCGGACGTGCCGGCTGGACGACGTCCTGGGGCCGGGGCAGGCGGAGGTGCGACGGGACGGCGACCGGCTGGTCGTGCGCCGCGCCGACGGCGCCGAGGTGAGCGTCGAGGACCCGAGCGGGGTGCTGCTGCGCTGGCTGCGGCACGGCCGGGCGAGCGCGGTGCTGGTTCGGCCCGACCGGATCGTCCGCTCCGCCCGCCGCTGAGCGGTGCTGGGGCCCGTACATCCCGCCCCGGGGCTTGTTCTTGGCTTAGCGTCGCCTTGACCTGCGGGGACGCACTGTCTGCGGCATGAGAAAGACTGTGCTCGCCGCCGCTACCGTCGCCATGAGTGCCGCGTTGGCCGGGTTCGCCTTCGCCGCCGCCCCCGACGGCTCGCCGACCACGGACACGTCCGTGGTGTCCCCGGTCTCCACGACCGCGGGAACGACCTCCACCGCCCACCGCCCCCTCGCCGACGACCGAGGCCCCTCCGGTGCCGACGACGTCAACGACGCCCCGGACGACTCCGACGGTCGGGTGGATGGGGGCACGGTGCCGATGACGTGAACGACGCCCCGGACGACTCCGATGGTCGGGTCGGTGGTGGGCACGGTGCCGATGACGTGAACGACGCCCCGGACGACTCCGATGGTCGGGTCGGTGGTGGGCACGGTGCCGACGACGTCAATGACGCCCGGACGACTCCGACGGCCGGAGCGGCAGCGGCCACGACGGCTCCGACGACAGCTCAGGCCACGACGGCTCCGGCCACGACGGCTCCGACGACAGCTCCGGACGCGACGGCGGGGGACACGGCTCCGACGACTGAACACCGACCTCCACAACAGGACTCCGCCCGCGCCCGGCCCCTACCGGGCGCGGGCGGTGGTCGTCGCCGGTCAGTCCCGGTAGCCCAGGACCACCTCGCACTGCTCCATGTCCTGCTGGAAGGCGCGCACGCGCTGGGCGTCGAGATCGGGGCTGGCCACGAAGGCCGCTCCGCCGGCGGCGGCCGTCACGACCCAGCCATTGGTCAGCAGGCATTCGCGCATGCGGACGCCGTACCGAGTCCCGTCCGGGTCGTCGGCGGGAAGGTCCCCCGGCGGAACGGTGAAACCGTTGGACTGGACAAAGCTCGGGGACGACCGGTGGACGACGTCGCCTCCGTCGCGGCTGCTCCGGACCTCGGCGTCGGCGACGACATCCGGCGCCGGCACCCGCCCGATCGCGACGCCGTCGTCGGTCGGGACGTCGTCCCACGACGATCCGTCGGGGGAGAACGAGACCTCGTCCCCGGGCAGGCCGACGACGACGAGCGTCGCCTGGGATCCGTTCGGGTCGATCAGGCTCATCGGCTCGTCAGGCCCTCCCCGGCCGGGTGGCCCGGCCGGCTGGAGCGTCACGCCCGATGCGTCGGCCGGCCCCGATGAACCAGGCGTAGAGCAGCTGGAAACCGGCCCGACCCATCACCAGGGCCCAGCGCTGCCCGCCGGGCACTTCGCCCGCGAACAGCACGCGGCGATCGGCCTCCTCGGTCTGCAGCCAGGCGCCCTCCCAGCCCATGGGGGCCGACCACTCGATCGACCGCACACCCTCGACGAACGCCTCGTCCTCGGCCAGGGAGCCCCGGGTCGGCACCTCGTAGACGCCGAGATCCGAGTAGCCCGGTGCGACGGCGACGTCGGGGGTCTCTCCGCCGAGCAGCCCCGACCCGAGCGCCACCCCGCCCAGGGCGACGACGACGGCCAGTCCCCCGGCGACCGCGGCCGCGCGACGGCGGCGGGCGCGCCGGTACCCGTCCACGGTGGTCCGGACGAGATCCCGCGACGGCGCCGGCACCTGGTCGGCGCGGATCGCGAAGTTCTCCCGCAGCAGTTCTTCGACGTCCATGGTCAGTGGCCTCCGATCCGGTCGCCGGTCGGGACGGGCAGCGCGAGGTGCGCCCGCAGGCGGGCGAGCCCGCGGCCGGTCTGCGTCGTGACGGTGTTCACCGAGCAGCCGAGGACCTCGGCGGTGGCGGCCTCGGAGAGGTCCTCCCAGAACCGCAGGACGAGGACGGCGCGCATCCGCGGCGGCAGGGTCGCCAACGCTCGCGTGAGGACGTCGCGCTCGCCCAGGTCCGGGCTCGTCCGCGGGGTCGGCGAGCTCGTCCGGCAGGTCGACGATCTCCTGGACCGTGCGCCGGCGCCGCCAGCCGGCGGCGGTGGTGACCAGCACGCGGCGGACGTACGCGTAGGGATCTCCGCGTCCGCTGACCCGGCGCCAGTGCCGGTAGGTCGTGATCAGGGCGGACTGGAGCAGGTCCTCGGCGTGGCCGCGGTCGTGGGTCAGCAGGACGGCGGTGCGCAGCAGGGCGGGCGAGCGGCGCACCACGAACTCGTCGAAGGAGGTCGTGTCGTCGCCGTCCACACCGCTCCCGCCCTCGGATCCGTCGTCCAAGAACACGCTGTTGCCGGCGCCGGGGGGTGACGCCGTGACCGAACCGTGATGTTCGGCGGCCGGCTGCCTCAGGCCTCGCGTCGGGCGCGTTCGGGCGAGGTCCCGGCCAGGGCGGTCGCGACCGCGGTGGCGCCGAGCTGGCGCTCGAAGCCCGCCGGGATCACCAGGTCGTCGCGGCTCAGGTCGCCGACGGTCGGGCGCCCCAGCCCGACCATGGCCGAGCCCAGCCCGTCGCGGAGCAGGTCGAGCACGTTCTCCACGCCGGCCTGGCCGTTGGCGGCCAGGCCCCACAGGTAGGCGCGGCCGATCAGCACGGCCTTCGCGCCGAGCGCCAGGGCCTTGGCGACGTCGCCCCCGCGGCGGATGCCGCCGTCGAGCAGCACCTCGATCTGGTCGCCGACGGCCTCGGCCACCGAGGGCAGGGCGCGGATGGACGCCGGGCGTGCCGTCGAGGTTGTTCCCGCCGTGGTTGGACACCGAGATCGCCGTGACGCCGGCGTCGACGGCGCGCTTGGCGTCGTCGACGCGCATGACGCCCTTGAGCATGAACTCCCCGCCCCACTGCTCGCGCAGCCAGGCGACGTCCTCCCAGGTCGGCATCGGGGACTGCATCCACATGCCGTACGCGCCGAAGAACGTCGGCGCCGGCTCACCGGGGGTGGCGACCATGTTGGGCACGGTGAGGTCGGGGATCTTCCCGGTCTTCGCGAAGTCCAGCAGCCAGCGCGGCCGGGCCAGCACCTGCGGCGCGTACCGCCGGGCCGCCTCGAAGTTGATCTTCTCCGGGATGAACGGGCTGCCCCAGTCCCGGCCGTAGGCGAACGACCAGTCCAGCGTGGCGATCATGCCCACGGCGCCGGCCGCCCTGGCCCGCTCCATGCGGGCGAGCATCTCCTCGCGGGTGCCCACCCAGTACATCTGGAAGAACGTCTGCGGGTTCGCGGCGACGACGTCCTCGATCGGCTTGCTGGCGAACGCGGACAGCCCCATCGCCACGCCCCGCGCGGCGGCGGCCCGCGCCACGGCCACCTCGCCGTCGGGGTGCACCGCCTGCACGCCGGTCGGGCTGATCAGGACCGGCATCGACATGGCCTGGCCCATCACCGTCACGCCCATGTTCCGCTCGTTGGCCAGGCCCGCGGTGTGCGGGGCGAAGCCGAGCTCGGCGAAGGCGGCGATGTTGTCCTCGACGGTGAGGCCGCGCTCCGAGCCGGCCACCAGCGCGCCGTAGACCCCCTTGGGGAGGCGCTTCTTCGCCCGCCGCTGCGCCTCGGCCACCGACTCGAACCACGCCTTCGCCATCATCCGCCTCCGAATCAGTTCTGCTGGGACGCGGCGACCGGGCGGCCACCGGCTGCTCCGGCAGGAATGTGACCTACCGTGGCACTGAGTGCCACCCTACGCATGCCCTCGGCGGACGCTGCTCACGGGAACGGCACGTCCAGCGAGCCGAACCCGGTGGCGAGCTCGTCGAATGCGGTGCGCAGGGCCTTGTCGAGGGAGAGCCCCGGGTAGGTCAACCAGGCCTCGAAGGCGGTCGTCGCGGCCGCTCGAGAACTGGCCGCGACCAGCCGCGGGAGGAGCTCGCCCGGGTCCGTGCCGGTGCGGGCGGCCACGTACTCGGCCACCACCCGGTCGATGTCGGCGTAGCGGACCTGGGAGTGCGCCAGCAGCGCCGGCTCGGTGAGGATCAACTGCATCCGCTGCCGCAGCAACGGCCACTCCGCCGTGGCGTAGTCGTTGACCTCGACGTACGCCGCGCAGATCGAGGCGAGCACCGGCTCCTGCCGGCCGGCCGCGTGCAGCAGCCGGGCGAGGCGGGCGACGTGCTCGCCGAAGTCGCCCCACACGGCGTCGGCCTTGGTGGCGAAGTAGCGGAAGTAGGTCCGCCGGCTGATGCCGGCCGTCTCGGCGACCTCGTCGATGGTCACGCCCTCGAAGCCCCGGCGCGTGAAGAGGTCCATGGCCGCGCGCTCGATCCGCGCACGGGTCCCCTCGCGCAGCGACTCGTCGGACATCGGCCATTCTCCCCCGCGCGGTCGGTCCCGTGGAGTCGGCGGGCCCCCCGTATTGCTCGTGGCACTCGGTGTCCCTAGCCTGCATCGGTAGCCAACCCCGTGAGCCAGCTCTCCTGGAGGTCCGATGCCCGAGCCGACCGACAGCACCGTGGAGACCGTCGAGGTCCCGGCCGGCGAGGCCCAGATCGAGGAGCCACTGATCGAGGAGTCGCTGGTCGAGGAAGTCTCGATCGACGGCATGTGCGGCGTCTACTGAGCGTCGCCGGTTGATGGCTCCTGCTGTGGTTCCGACCGGCGCTGAGTTCGACGCGCAACTGCCCTGGCAGCGTGCCCGATCCGTGGCCCTGCGGCCCGAGCCCTTCGGCGCGCTGGTCTACAACTTCGGCACCCGCAAGCTGTCGTTCCTGAAGTCCAAGCAGCTCGTCGCCGTGGTCGAGACACTCGCCGACCACCCGAGCGCGCTGGCCGCGATCGAGGCCAACGGCGTCCCCGGGGCGCAGCGCGGCACCTACGTGAAAGCCCTGGCCGACCTCGCCCGCTCGCAGATGATCGAGGAAAGGACCTCCGTGTCCCCCACCACTCGCAGCCTCGCGGCGGGCCCCTGCACGGAGGCCGAGGACGCGTGACCGCCGTCCTCCCAGTTCGCGGAACGCCCGTCGGCGGGCGGCTCATCGACCAGTTCGAGTACGGCCTCGACGCCCCCATCTGCCTGACCTGGGAGCTCACCTACGCCTGCAACCTGGCGTGCGTGCACTGCCTGTCCTCCTCAGGTCGGCGGGACCCGCGGGAGCTGTCCACCGCCGAGGCCGAGGCGGTCATCGACGAGCTGCAGCGGATGCAGGTGTTCTACGTCAACGTCGGCGGCGGGGAACCCACCGTCCGGCCGGACTTCTGGCACCTGCTCGACTACGCCATCGGTCACGACGTCGGCGTCAAGTTCTCCACCAACGGCGTGAAGCTCACCAAGCAGCGCGCGGCGCAGCTCGCGGCCACCGACTACGTCGACGTCCAGATCTCCCTGGACGGCGCGACCGCCGAGGTCAACGACGCCGTCCGCGGCACCGGCTCCTTCGCCACCGCCACCCGCGCCCTGGAGAACCTGGCCGAGGCCGGGATGAAGGACTTCAAGGTCTCCGTCGTCGTCACCCGAGAGAACGCCGGCCAGCTCGACGAGTTCAAGGCGCTCACCGACTCCTACGGCGCGCAGCTGCGGATCACCCGGCTGCGCCCGTCCGGGCGGGGCGCCGACGTGTGGGACCAGCTGCACCCCACCCAGGCGCAGCAGCGCGAGCTCTACCAGTGGCTGCTGGCCAACGGCGAGAAGGTGCTGACCGGCGACTCGTTCTTCCACCTGTCGGCGTTCGGCGAGGCGCTGCCCGGGCTCAACCTCTGCGGGGCCGGCCGCGTGGTCTGCCTGATCGACCCGGTCGGCGACGTGTACGCCTGCCCGTTCGCCATCCACGAGAACTTCCTCGCCGGCAACGTCCGCGACGAGGGCGGTTTCCAGCGGGTCTGGCAGCACAGCGAGCTGTTCGCCGACCTGCGCAGCCCGCAGACGGGCGGGGCGTGCACGAAGTGCGCCCACTTCGACTCCTGCCGCGGGGGCTGCATGGCGGCCAAGTTCTTCACCGGCCTCCCGCTGGACGGACCCGACCCCGAGTGCGTGCAGGGCTACGGCGAGACGGCGCTGGCCGCCCGCGACGCCGACCGGATCACCCCGCGCAGCCACATCGACCATTCGCACACCGGCCCGGTCCGCGGCCAGCCCACGCTCCTGGGCATGCCGAGCGCTCCCGCCTCCCCTGGCCACCCGACCCTCCTGCGACGAGTCCCCGCTGGTTGGCCTCGACCTCCGCTGACACCGTCGGCCCACCCGTTCGGGGCAGAACGGCCCCGGCCACTCCAGTCATCACCACTTCGGGCCGATGGTCCGGTCGTGATGAGCCGACTCCGTGATCGGGTAGTGCGTGCACTGCCCGAGGGTCGGCTGCTGCCCGAGGACGTCTGGCAGCGCCGACACCGCGCGATCGTCCGGCTCGACGCTGATCTCGGCCGCCGCGCTGATGGTCTTCGCCTGGCTGCGCGGGTACGGGCAGCCGGCCGTCGTCGCCATCCTGATCGTCGTCGCCGGGCCGGTCGTGTTCGCCGTGCTCCCGCAGCTCGGCCGCAAGGGACGGGCCTCGGCCACCACCCTGAGCCTGATGGCGGCCTCGGCCACCCTCGTGCACCTGTGGAGCGGCGTCACCGAGTCCCACTTCATCTTCTTCGTGATGGTCGGCGTCGTCTCGCTCTACCAGGACTGGGTGCCCTACGGCATCGCACTCGTCGTGGTCGCCCTCCACCACGGCATCGTCGGCACGCTGTACCCGCACGTGGTGTTCAGCCACGGCGCGGTGCACAACCCCTGGATCTGGGCCGCCATCCACGCGGCGTTCGTCCTCGCGGCCAGCCTGGCCCACCTCGCCGCCTGGCGGCTCAACGAGGACCAGGTGCTCAGCGACCCGCTGACCGGCCTGGCCAACCGCACCCTGCTCGAGGAGATCACCCACCGGATCCTGCAGCGCGGCGGCGCGGTGAGCATCCTGTTCATCGACGTCGACGACTTCAAGGACGTCAACGACAGCCGCGGCCACGCGCAGGGCGACGAGTTGCTGATGACCCTCGCCGAGCGGCTGCGCGGCTGCGTGCGCCCCGGCGACGTGGTGGCCCGCACCGGCGGCGACGAGTTCGCGCTCGTCGTCAACGGCGGCCCCGACGTCGCCCGGGCCATCGCCGGGCGCGTGCTGACCGGCCTCGCCCTCCCCGTCCCGCTCGACGCCGGACCGGTGACGGTCCGCGGCAGCGTCGGCGTGGCCTCCTCCACCGACCCGGGCGACCGCACCGCGGACTCCCTGCTGCGCAACGCCGACCTGGCCATGCACCTGGCGAAGGCGCAGGGCAAGAACCGGATGGTCGTCTACGCCGACGGCATGGCCGAGGCCGCGCGCCGCCGCGCCGCCCTGCAGCAGGACCTCGCCATGGCGGTGTCGGCCGACCAGCTCGTCGTCCACTACCAGCCCACCGTGCGGGTGACCGACGGCCGCACGACCGGGTTCGAGGCACTGGTCCGCTGGAACCACCCCGAGCGCGGCCTGGTCCCGCCGGTCGAGTTCATCCCGCTGGCCGAGGAGTCCGGCGTCATCACCGAGATCGGGCGCTGGGTGCTGCGGGAGGCCGTGGCCCAGGGCGCCGCGTGGTCGGCCGCCACCGGCACCCCGCTGCGCATGGCGGTCAACCTCTCCCCGCGCCAGCTGCTCGACGACGACGTCACCGACGACGTCACGGCGGCCCTGCGGGACAGCGGCTTCCCGGCCGACCAGCTGACCCTCGAGGTCACCGAGGGCGTCCTCGTGCACGACGTCACCCGCGTCGTGGCCCAGCTCGAGGCGCTGCGGGCGCTCGGCGTCCGGATCGCCATCGACGACTTCGGCACCGGCTTCTCCGGGCTGTCCTACCTGCGCAGCCTGCCCGCCGACATCATCAAGATCGACCGCAGCTTCGTCAGCGACCTCCCGGCCGGCCGGTCGGCCAACACGCTGATCTCCTCCATCGTCGAGCTCGCGCACACCCTGGGCCTCGAGGTCGTCGCCGAGGGCGTCGAGACCGAGGAGCAGCGCCGGGCGCTGGAGGAGATGCGCTGCGGCACCGCCCAGGGCTACTTCTTCGCCCGCCCCGGCTCCGCGGCCGACTGCTCCACCCGGCTCACCGCCGCCGGGACCGCCGTTCCGGCGCCGGCCGGGGTGCCTGCCCTCGAGCGTTCCGGATGCTCGGTCCGCTGACCCGCCGATCCGGACTCGTAGCGGGCGCGCAGCCCCTGCACCAGCAGGTCGAGGCCGAACTCGAAGGCCGCTGACCGCGGGCGCTGCAGGATGTCGGTCATCGCCGCCAGCAGCAGCGGCTGGTCGCTGAGCACCCGGGCGCGCACGGCGTCGAGCTCCTCGTCGGCCGGGTCGGGGAGTGGCTGGCTGCTCTCCCGCTCCGCCTCGGCCTGCCACTCCGTGGCGCTGCCGATCACGTAGGCCCCGACGGCGAACAGCGTCTGCTGGGCCTCGCCGGGCGCCAGACCGGCGTCCACGAGGACGCCGAGCACGCGCTCGATGTCGCCGAAGCTCTCCGGGCTGGGCCGGTTGCCCGCCAGCACGCGCGGCGCGTCCCGCGTCGCGATCAGCGCCTCGAAGATCCGCCGGGCGTCGGCGCGGAGCCACTCCCACCACGGCTGCCCGGGCTCCGGGCCGGCGTAGGCCCGGCCGGTCCGCCGGATCAGCTCCTCGGCCATGAGGTCCGTCAGCTGCCGCTTGCTCTCGACGTGCCAGTACAGCGTCGGTCCCGCGACCCCGAGCGCCTTCGCGATGCGGCGGAAGGAGACCGCCTCCAGTCCGCCGTCGGCCAGCAGCTCGAGCGCCGCGGCCACGACGGCGGCGCGGGTCACGGGGGCCCGCTCGGCGTCGGTCGGGAAACCACCTTGACACTCTAACGGTGTTAGAGAACTGTTGGCGAGGTGTCATCCACCGATAGAGCGCTGGCGATCGAGGTCGCCGGGCTCGAGAAGAGCTACGGCAGCGGCGAGAAGATCGTCCGCGCCGTCCGCGGCATCGACCTGCGGGTCGAGGCGGGCCAGATCTACGGCTTCCTCGGGCCCAACGGCGCCGGGAAGTCCACCACCATCGAGATGCTGTGCACGATCCGCAATCCCGACGCCGGGTCCGCCCGGGTCGCCGGGTTCGACGTCGTCACCGCAGCGGGACCAGGTGCGCCGGCGGATCGGCCTGGTCTTCCAGCAGCAGACGCTGGACCAGCAGCTGACCGCCGAGCAGAACCTCCGGTTCCACGCCGACCTCTACGGCCTGTCCCGCGCCGACGGCCAGCGCCGGATCGACGAGGTGCTGACCATGGTCGACCTCGCCGACCGCCGCTCCGACGTCGTCCTGAAGTTCTCCGGGGGCATGAAGCGGCGGCTGGAGATCGCCCGCGGGCTGGTCCACTCCCCGCAGGTGCTGTTCCTCGACGAGCCGACGATCGGGCTGGACCCGCAGACCCGCGCCGCGATCTGGGACTACCTGCACGACCTGCGCCGCCGCACCGGCATCACGGTCTTCGTGACCACGCACTACATGGACGAGGCCGAGCACTGCGACCGGATCGCGATCATGGATCACGGCGAGGTGGTCGTCGAGGACACCCCGGAGGCGCTGAAGTCCAGCATCGGCACCGACCGGATCGCGCTGCGCACCGACGACGACGAACTGGCGATCACCCGCGTCCGGGAGCGGCTCGGCCTCGAGGCCGGCATGCACGAGGGGCAGGTGACGCTCGCCGTCCCCGAGGGGGCGCTGGTGGTGCCCCGGCTGTTCACCGAGCTCGGCGTCCACATCAAGTCGGTGACCGTGACCCGGCCCAGCCTCGACGACGTCTTCCTGACCTACACCGGCCGCACCATCCGCGACTCCGAGGGCCCGCAGGGCCCCGATGTCCCCTTTGCTGGGAGGCGATGACCGTGACGACCCGCGACACCGAGTCCCCCGCCGTCGACCATTTCGTGGACGAGCTGCCCGAGGTCCGCAGCGACATGTCCCACCAGCTGCGGGCCACCTGGGTCGTCACCCGGCGCGAGCTGCTGCGCTTCAAGCAGGACAAGGCCCGCATGGTCACCATGCTGCTGCAGCCGCTGCTGTTCATCTTCGTGATGGGCGTCGGGCTCGGCACGATCGTCGACACCGGCGGCGGGACGAGCTTCTCGACGTTCCTCTTCCCCGGCGTGCTGGCGACCTCGGTGCTGTTCACGGCGGCGTTCGCCGGCATCTCGCTGGTCTGGGACCGGGAGTTCGGGTTCCTGCGCGAGATGATGGTGGCGCCGATCTCCCGCGGCCTCGATCATCTGGGGCAAGTGTCTCGGCGGGGCGATCGTCGCGACCGGGCAGAGCCTGATCCTGCTGCTGCTCGTCGGGACCGTCGGCATCCCCTACGACATCGGGCTGCTGCTCGGACCTGGTCGGGTGCCTGTTCCTCGGCGCGCTGCTGCTCACGGCCCTGGGCGTGCTGCTGTCGACCCGGATCAAGACCATCCAGGCCGCGATGCCGGTGAGCCAGCTGCTGATCATGCCGATGATGTTCCTGTCCGGGTCGCTGTTCCCGATCTCGGGGCTGCCGGAGTGGCTCGCGGTGCTGACCCGGCTCAACCCGCTGACCTACGTGGTCCAGCCGATGCGGCACCTGGTGCTCGACCACCTGTCGCTCACCCCGGCCGAGCAGGAGCGGCTGCGTGCCGGTGCTGACCTGGTTCGGCTGGGAGGTGCCGATCGGCGTCCAGCTCGGCACGGTCGCCGTCATCACCCTCGGGCTGTGCGCGCTGGCGGCGCGGATCTTCCGGACGACGGAGTAAGGCCCCCTGCAGGGTCCCGCCGCGAGCTTGCGAGGGGTGGGGGGCAGGGGGTCCTTAAACTGCGGCGGTGCGCTCCCTGGCCCGCTCCGTCTGGCCGGAGCTCCCTGAACCCGCGCTGCTCGTCGTCCCGCTCGGGTCGACGGAGCAGCACGGCCACCACCTGCCGCTGGGCACCGACACCACGGTCGCCTGCGCCGTGGCCGAGGCGGCGGCCGGCTCGCTCGACGGCGCGCTGCTCGCGCCGGCGCTCGCCTACGGCGCGAGCGGCGAGCACGAGGGCTTCCCGGGCACGGTGTCGCTCGGCACGGAGGCGCTGACCGGCCTGCTCGTCGAGTACGGCCGTTCCGCCGGCCGCTGGGCCGACCGGGTGCTGCTCGTCAACGGCCACGGCGGCAACCTCGACGCGCTGCGGACGGCGGGGACCCTGTTGCGGGCGGAGGGGCGCGACGTCGCCTGGTTCCCGTGCGGCGTGCCCGGCGGCGACGCGCACGCCGGCCGGACCGAGACGTCACTGATGTTGCACGTGGAACCGGAGTGGGTGCTGGGGGACCGGGCGACGGCCGGCGAGACCGCGCCGATCGGCGACCTGCTGCCCCGGCTGCGCGCCGAGGGCGTGCGCGCGGTCAGCCCCACCGGCGTGCTCGGGGACCCGGCCGGCGCCACGGCCGCGGAGGGCGCGGCGCTGCTGGGCGACCTGGCCGGGCGGCTCGTCGCCGCCACGCGCGCCTGGGACGTCGACCCCGCGGGGCGGCTGCGGGAGCCTCGAGCACCCAGCCCGACGTGACCTCCATAGCCGTCCCGTCCCCGCCGGCCGGAGTGCTGCCGGCGGGCTTCGCGGTGCGACTGGACCCCCGCACCCGTCGCCGCGAGGCCGGTGCCGTACTGCTCGGCGGGTCCCCGCTGCGGCAGCTCCGGCTGTCCGCGGCGGCCCGGGCGCTGCTGCCCGGTGACCGGCTCGTGGTCCGGGACAGCCGCACGGCCACGCTCGCCGGCCGTCTGCTCGATGCGGGTGTGGCGCACCCCGACCTGCCGGCCGGCGCGCGGGACGCGGTTCCGGACGTCACGGTCGTCGTCCCGGTGCGCGACCGCTCCCGGGAGCTGGCACGCCTGCTCGCCGCCGTCCGCGCGGACCCCGCGACGCGCGACGTCGCGCTGGTGGTCGTGGACGACGGCTCGGTCGACGCCGTGGCGACCGCCCGGCTCGCCGCGGAGCACCGCGCGCGGCTGGTCCGTTCCGAGACATCCCGGGGACCGGCCGCCGCCCGCAACGCGGGGCTCCGGGTGGCACAGACCGAGCTCGTGGCGTTCCTCGACTCCGACTGCGTGCCCCGGCCCGGGCTGGCTCGGGCTGCTCGCCGCACACCTCGCCGACCCCCGCCTCGCCGTCGTCGCGCCGCGGATCCTCGGGCTGCCGGGCGGGTCGACCGGCTGGCTCTCGGCCTACGACGACGTCGCCGGCGCGCTCGACATGGGTCCGTCGCCGGCTCCGGTGCGTCCGATGTCGGCCGTCTCCTACGTGCCGAGTGCGGCGCTCCTGGCGCGCCGCGCCGCGCTCGGGGGCGGGTTCGACGAGTCGATGCGGGTGGCCGAGGACGTCGATCTCGTCTGGCGGCTGGCGGCCGCCGGGTGGCGGATCCGCTACGAACCGCGCGCCGTCGTGCAGCACGAGCATCCGGTCCGGACGACGGAGTGGCTGCGCCGCCGCGCCTTCTACGGCACGGGCGCCGCCCTGCTCGCCGCCCGGCACGGCGCGGCCGTCGCCCCGCTCGTGATCGCCCCGACCTCGGCCGCCGTCTGGGCGCTGCTGCTGGCGGGCGGCCGGCCGGGCCGCACGGCAGCCGCCGGGATCCTCGTCGTCGACACCGTGCGGCTGGCCCGGCGGCTGGCGGCGCCGGGGCAGCCGCCCGAGACCGCCCTGGCGGCCGGGCTGGTGCTCCGGGGAGCGGCGGCGGCCGGCCGCTCGCTGGCCCGGTCGGTCACCCGGCACCACTGGCCGGTCGCGCTGCTGGCGATGGGCTCCCGGCGGCTGCGCCGTCCCGTCATCGCGGCGGCCCTGGTCGACGCCGCCGTCGCCTGGTGGCCACTGCGCGGGCGCATCGGTCCGGCGCGGTTCGCCGCCGCGCGGCGGCTGGACGACCTCGCCTACGGCGCCGGACTGTGGTGGGGCGCGGCGCGTGCTGGGGAGTGGACGGCCCTGCTCCCGGCCCGGCCACCACTGTTGTGAACCGAACGGACGGCGATCTGTAGGACGCCACGCCTGGTGCAATCGTCAACCACCAGCCACGATGGGCGTGAGATGAGCCACTCGTCGCGGAGCGCCGGATGACCACGGCCGTGAATCCCTGGCTGGCGCTCCCGGACGGCCGTCCGAGCGCGAGCCACACACGGCAGCTGCGTGCCGCCCACGAACTGCTGGTCACCCGGTGCGGTCTCCCCGGCGACGACGTCGTCCGATCCGTGGTCCGCGACTCCTGGCGCCGCTCCCTGGGCAGCGGCGTCGACCCCGACGGCAGCGTCGCGCCGGTCGACCTGCTCGACGGCGATCTGCTGGCCTACCGGGCCGCCCACCCGCTCGCCCCGGTGATGCCGGTGATCCGCCGCCTGCTGGTCGAGGACGCCGAGGCCGACCAGATGATCGTCGCGGTCACCGACGCGGAGGGGCGGATGCTCTGGGTGGAGGGCGACCACCGGCTGCGCAGCCGCGCGGCCGGGATGCACTTCGTCGAGGGCGCGCGCTGGGCCGAGGACGTCGTCGGCACCAACGCCCCGGGGACCGCCCTGGCGGTCGACCACGCCGTCCAGATCTACGGCAGCGAGCACTACCGGCGCCCCGTCCAGCCGTGGAGTTGCTCGGCCGCGCCGGTGCACGACCCGCTGACCGGCGCCCTGCTCGGCGCCATCGACATCACCGGCGGCGACCACGTGGCCAGCCCGCACGTGCTCACGCTGGTGCGGGCCACGGTCGCCGCCGTCGAGTCCGAGCTGCGCTGGTTGCACCGGGAACAGGCCCAGCGGGCGCCCGGCCGCCGGCCGGCCACGCCTGTGTCCCGGCCGGCCCCGCGGCTGGAGGTGCTCGGCCGGGAACGCGCCCGTTTCTTCGGGCCGGACGGGCCCATGGAGCTGTCCCTCCGGCATTCGGAGCTGCTGTTGCTCCTGACCGAGGCCGCCGTCGCGGACGAGGGGCGCAGCGCCACCCAGCTGGCCGCGGAGTGCCATCCCGGCGACGCCGTGGCCGTCACCGTCCGCGCCGAGCTGTCCCGGCTGCGGCGGCTGATCGGCGCCGATCTGGTGGGCTCGCGCCCCTACCGGCTGCGCGGCCGGATCGAGACCGACCTCGACCAGGTCCGCCGCCTGTTGGCCCGCGGCGCCGTCGGCTCGGCGCTGGAGCGCTATCCCGGTGCGGTGCTGCCCGGCTCCCGCGCGCCCGGCGTGGCCGCGGCCCGCGAGCGGATGGCCGCGCTGCTCCGGCAGGCCGTGCTGCGGAGCCGTCGTCCCGAGCTGTTGCTGCGCTACGCCCAGTTGCCCGACGCCCGCAACGACCCCGCCGTCTGGCAGGCCTGCCTGGAGTGGCTGCCACCCAGCTCGCCGCGGCGGGCGGCCGCCGCCTCGCACCTGCTGCGACTGCGGCGCACCTCACGGGCCCGCTGACCGGCGCGTCGGGAATGCCCGCGGTGCGGGCGCGATTCGCTGTCTAGGTGAGCTCCCCGACGCACGACCACCGTCCGGCGCTGTCCACCCGCCGGGTGGTCGCCGCCGTGGTGGCCCTGGCCCTCGGGGGCTTCGCGATCGGGACCACCGAGTTCGTCACCATGGGCCTGCTGCCCGACATCGCCGACGGCGTCGGTGTGGACATCCCCTCGGGCGGCCACCTGATCTCGGCCTACGCGCTCGGTGTGGTCGTCGGCGGGCCGGTCATCGCGGCATTGGGTGCGCGGCTGCCCCACCGGGGACTGCTGGTGGGGCTGATGGCCGCGTTCCTGATCGGCAACGCCCTGACCGCCCTCGCCCCCGGCTACGGGACCCTCCTCGTCGCCCGCTTCGTCAGCGGCCTGCCGCACGGCGCGTTCTTCGGGGTCGCCTCGCTGGTCGCCGCCTCGCTCGTCGCGCCGCATCTGCGCGGCCGCGCGGTCAGCTCGGTGTTGCTCGGCCTGGCGGCCGCCATGCTGACCGGCGTCCCCGCCGCGACCTGGATGGGTCAGCAACTGGGCTGGCGGTCGGCGTACTGGGCGGTCGCCGTCCTCGCCGCGATCACGGTCACCGCCGTGCTCGCCCTCGTCCCGTCGACGCCCGGCCGGGCCGAGGCCACCGTCCTCGGCGAGCTCGGCGCCCTGCGCCGGCCGCAGGTGATCCTGACGCTCCTGGTGGGCGTCGTCGGCTTCGGTGGCATGTTCGCCCTCTACAGCTACATCGCGCCGCTCTCCACCGAGGTCACCGGGCTGTCCCGCGGCACGGTGCCGCTGGTCCTGCTCGTCTACGGCGCCGGCGGCATCGTCGGGACGGCGCTGGGCGGCCGGCTGGCCGACTGGGCCCTGTTCCGCTCCCTCGTCGGCTCGCTCGTGGTGCTCTTCGCCCTGCTCGGCCTCGTCGCGGTGGCCTCCCCGTGGCCCCCGGCGCTGTTCGTCGGCGTCTTCCTCGTCTCGATCGCCGCCTCGGCATTGGCCGTCTGCCTGCAGATGCGGCTGATGGAGACGGCGGGGGAGGCGCAGATGCTCGGCGCCTCGCTCAACCACTCGTCGCTCAACCTGGCCAACGCGCTGGGGGCGTGGCTCGGGGGCCTGGTCATCGCGGCCGGCCTCGGCTACCAGGCCCCGGCCGCCGTGGGTGCCGCCCTGGCGGTCGCCGGCCTGATCCCACTGGCGGTCTCGGCGGTCGTCCGGCGCCGCACCCTGCGGGCGTCGGCGGACGTTCCGGCCGGTCAGGAGCGCGTTGTCGCGGCACGAGCGGGTCGCCCGCAGCCTGAGCCCCAGCGGCCGCTGCTGCAACGGGGCTGCAACGTTGCCGCACGCCGCGCCCGCGCACCCAAACCTCCGGTCGCCTCCGTGAATCCGGGGGAATCTGCGGTTCTGGCGCCGCAATCGCGGATCCGTCCTCACGTGTGCTCTCGGTAAGCCTGGCCTAAGTTCCACCGTTCGCGACAGACTCCGCCTGTACTCCGGCAGTGACCGGGGCCACACCTCAGAGCGGAGGGCACATGACCGAGCGTGCGAGGTCATCCATGGGAAGGGCACCCAGGGGCGCGGGGCCGACGAGCGCCAGCGAGGTGGCCTCGTGACCCAGATCAGCGTGCGGGTCGATGGTGCGTCGTACACCGATGACGTCGAACCGCGGACGCTTCTCGTCCACTACCTGCGCGAGCAGTTGGGCAAGGTGGGCACCGTCGTCGGGTGCGACACCAGCAACTGCGGCGCGTGCACCGTGCACCTCGACGGCGAGGCCGTGAAGAGCTGCACCGTCTTCGCCGTCCAGGCCGACGGCAGCGAGGTCACCACGATCGAGGGGATCGCCCCCGAGGGCGGCGGCCTGCACCCCATGCAGAAGGCCTTCCACGAGATGCACGGCCTGCAATGCGGGTTCTGCACCCCCGGGATGATCATGGCCTCGATCGACTTCGTGGGTGACAACCCGAACCCCAGCGACGACGAGGTCCGCGAAGGCATCGAGGGCAACCTCTGTCGCTGCACCGGCTACCAGAACATCGTCCGCGCGGTGCAGCAGGCCGCGGCCGAGATGAACCCCTCCACCGGAGCCCAGGCATGACCGTCACCGAGGACCCGAGCACCGCCGCCCCTGCCAAGGAGGTCGGTCAGGCCCGCAAGCGCAAGGAGGACGCCCGGCTGATCACGGGCAAGACCACCTGGACCGACAACATGGCGCTGCCGGGGATGCTGCATCTCGCCGTCGTCCGCAGCCCGGTCGCGCACGCCAAGATCACCAACGTCGACGTGAGCGCCGCCAAGGCAGGCGCCCAACATCATCGCCGTCTTCACCGGGGCCGACTTCGCCGACGAGCAGGGCTCGCTGCCCTGCGCCTGGCCGGTCACGCCCGGACATGGTCAACCCCGGACACCCCTCGATCGCCGTCGAGGAGGTCAACCACGTCGGTGAGGCCGTCGCGGTGATCGTGCGCGCGCACCAAGGCCGCCGCGCAGGACGCCGTCGAGCTCGTCGACGTCGACTACGACCCGCTGCCCGTCGTCCTGGACATGGAAGAGGCCGTCAAGGACGGCGCGAACCTCTGCCACGACCACTGCGACTCCAACACCAGCTACCACTTCGTCTTCGACGCCGGCGAGGCCGGCACGGGGACGAGCACCGACGAGGCGTTCGCCGACGCCGACGTCGTCGTCAGCCGCCGGTTCGTCCAGCAGCGGCTGATCCCGGCGTTCATGGAGCCGCGCGCGGTCGTCGTCCAGCCGCACGGCGACAACTACACGATGTGGTCGGCCACCCAGATCCCGCACATCCTGCGGGTGATGGCCGCGATGGTCACCGGCATCCCCGAGCACAAGCTGCGCGTCATCGCCCCGGACGTGGGCGGCGGGTTCGGCGGCAAGATCCAGGTCAACCCGGAGGAGATCATCACGCCTGCTGGTCGCCCGCCGGCTCGGCAAGCCGGTCAAGTGGACCGAGACCCGCAGCGAGTCGCTGATGACCGCGCACCACGGGCGCGACCAGATCCAGTACATCGACATCGCCGCCGACCGCGAGGGCAACATCAAGGGCCTCAAGGTGCGGCTGCTGGCCGACATGGGCGCCTACCTGCGGCTGATCACCCCGGGCGTGCCGGCGCTGGGCGCGTTCATGTTCCCGGCGATCTACAAGTTCCCGGCCTACCGCTTCGAGTGCGACGGGGTCTTCACCAACAAGGTGCCCACCGACGCCTACCGCGGCGCCGGCCGGCCCGAGGCCACGTTCGCCATCGAGCGGATCATGGACGAGCTCGCGCTCGAACTGGGCATGGACCCGCTGGAGCTGCGCCGCAAGAACTGGATCAAGGCGGAGGAGTTCCCGTTCACGACGGTCGCCGGCCTCCAGTACGACAGCGGCGACTACGAGATGGCCACCCAGCAGGCGCTGGAGCTGATCGGCTACGACGAACTGCGGGCCGAGCAGCAGCGCCGCCGCGAGTCGAACGACCCGGTCCAGCTGGGCATCGGCTTCTCCACCTTCACCGAGATGTGCGGCCTGGCCCCCTCGCGGGTGCTCGGCTCGCTGTCGTTCGGTGCCGGCGGCTGGGAGTCGGCGTCCATCCGGATGCTGCCCACCGGCAAGGTCGAGGTGGTCACCGGCTCCACGCCGCACGGCCAGGGCCACGAGACGGCGTGGAGCCAGATCGTCGCCGACCAGCTCGGCGTCCCGTTCGAGGACGTCGAGGTGCTGCACGGCGACACCGCCATCGCCTCGCAAGGGTCTGGACACCTACGGGTCCCGCTCGCTGGTGGTCGGCGGCACCGCGGTGATCAAGGCGGCCGAGAAGGTGGTCGCCAAGGCCCGCAAGATCGCCGCACACCTGCTGGAGGCCAGCGAGGACGACCTGGAGTTCAGCGGCGGGAGGTTCGGCGTGCGCGGGACGCCGGGTGCCGGCCTCGGCATCCAGGAGATCGCGCTGGCGATCTTCGCGGCGCACAACTACCCGGAGGGCATCGAGCCCTCGATCGACGCCGAGGCGACGTTCGACCCGGAGAACTTCTCCTTCCCCCACGGCACGCACATCTGCGCCATGGAGGTCGACACCGAGACCGGCTTCGTGAAGATCCGCAAGTACGCCTGCGTCGACGACGTCGGGACGATCGTCAACCCGCTCATCGTCGAGGGGCAGGTGCACGGCGGGCTTGCGCAGGGCATCGCGCAGGCCCTCTACGAGGAGGCGGTCTACGACGCCGACGGCAACCTGACCACCGGCACGTTCGTCGACTACCTGCGTGCCGTCGGCCTCGGACCTGCCGCACTTCGACACCGGCAACACGGTGCACGAGGCGACCAGCAACCCGCTCGGCGCCAAGGGCGTCGGCGAGGCCGGCTGCATCGCCAGCACGCCCGCCGTGGTCAACGCCGCCCTGGACGCCGTCCGGCACCTGGGGGTCAGCGACATCCTCATGCCATTGACACCCGAACGCGTCTGGCGGGCGATCCATCAGGGCGGTGACGGCGGTGGCCGGGCCACCGCGGGCACCACCGCCTACGGCGGGGCCTCGACCGAGACCTCGTCCGGGGAGTCCACCGACGCGTCGTCGCTGGGAGGGGACCGATGATTCCCGCCGCATTCGCCTACGCCCGTCCGAGCACCGTGGACGAGGCCCTGCAGGCCGTCGCCTCGGGCGGCGAGGACGTCAAGATCCTCGCCGGCGGGCAGTCGCTGATCCCGGTCATGCGGCTGCGCCTGGCCGCTCCGGAGACCGTCGTCGACCTGACGCGGGTGGCCGAGCTGCGCGGCGTCCGTGAGGACGGGGACGCGATCGTCATCGGTGCGATGACGACGCACTCCGACGTGCTCAGCGACCCGCTGATCGCGCGGTACGCGTCCCTCATCGCCGACGCGACCGAGACGGTCGCCGACCGGCAGGTGCGGCACCGCGGCACGTTCGGCGGCGCCCTGGCGCACGCCGACCCCGCGGGCGACCTGCCCGCGGTGGCGCTCGCCCTGGATGCCGAGTTCGTCATCGCCGGCCCGGGCGGCCGGCGGACGGTGCTCCGCGGCGGACTTCTTCGTCGACTACCTCACCACCGCGCTGGAGGAGGGGGAGATCCTCGTCGAGGTCCGCGTCCCCAAGCGCGAGGGCTGGGGCATGCACTACGAGAAGTTCAACCGCGTGGCGCAGGCCTGGTCGATCGTGGCGGTGGCCGCGGCGGTCCGCACCGAAGGTGGTCGGATCGCCGAAGCCAGGATCGGGCTGACCAACATGGGCCCGACCCCGCTGCGGGCGAGCGCCACGGAGGCGGCCCTGAACGGCGCCGAGGCGACGGCCGAGGCGATCGCTGCCGCAGCCGCACACGCCGCTGAGGGCACGAGCCCGAGCAGTGACCTCAACGGGCAGGCCGACTACCGTCAGCACCTGGTCACGGTCCTCACGCGCCGGGCGGTCACGGCCGCCGCCGGGCTGTAGCGTCCGAGCCGGAAACCGGTCCGTACCCGTCCGTCTCGGTCGGCCCGCCCCGTGTCCCGGGGCGGGCCGACCGCGTCGCCTTCTCCCGGAGGTCAGCCGTGCAACTGGAGAACTCGTTCACCGTCCCGGTGCCCATCGACGAGGCGTGGCGGGTGCTCCTCGACATCGAACGGATCGCGCCGTGCATGCCGGGGGCCGCCCTGGACTCCGTCGACGGGGATGACTTCACCGGCCGGGTCAAGGTGAAGCTCGGCCCGATCAACCTGACCTACCAGGGCAAGGCGTCGTTCATCGAGAAGGACGAGGCGGCCCACAAGGCGGTCATCGACGCGCGCGGCAAGGACCAGCGCGGCAACGGCACCGCGGCCGCGGTCGTCACCGCGAAGCTCGCCGCCGAGGGCGCGATCACGCGCGTCGACGTGCTGACCGACCTCAACATCACCGGCCGGCCCGCCCAGTTCGGCCGGGGCGTGATGACCGACGTCGGCAACAAGCTGCTCGGTCAGTTCGCCGACAAGCTCGCCGCCCAGTTGGGCGAGGGTGACGCGCAGGGCGACGCCGAGCGGTCGGCCGCCTCCTCCGCCGCGGCGAGCGCCGCCGCCACCGCGACCGGTGCGGTCGAGGAGGTCGCCGCCTCCGCCGAGCAGATCGAGGGCAACGGCGCGGCCGCGACGGCCGTGAAGAAGACGGCCGCGGCCACGAAGAAGGCGGCTGCCAGCGCTACGGACAAGGCGACGGGGGAGAAGGCCACGGCGGAGAAGCCCGCCGCCAAGAAGGCCGCGCCGGCCAAGACCACCCCGATCAAGGCGGCGCCGGTGCGCCCGCGGCTGCGGACACGGCGCCCGCGGCCACCGGCACCGCGCCCGCGGCCTCCGACGTCGCCCCGGCGGCCAAGGCGCCGAGCGGGCCGCCCAGCGGTACCACCGCTCCGCCCACCAAGCCGGCCACGGGCGCCCCGGTGCGCAGCCTGCCGACGGCGGCCCCCGCGGCGACCCGACCGCGTCCGCAGGTGGAGCCGGAGCCGATCGACCTGCTCGAGGTGGCGGGCGGCGCGGCGATGGCCCGCTACGCCGCCCCGGCCGCCGGCGTCTTCGGCGTCCTCCTCCTGATCATCCTGCTGATGCGGCGCCTCCGCCGCTGAGCCCTGCTGGTGGCCGGTCGCGCCGGGGCCGATCAGCCCACCAGGTCCTCGAGCCAGGACACGGCTGCGGCGGCGACCACGTCGACGTTCTTCTTCAGGGCGTGGTCGCCCGGCACCGCGTAGACCGAGGCGTGCGCATGGCCGGACAGGGCCGCCGCCACCGACTCCGGGCCGCCGAACGCGTCGGTCTCGCCCTGCACCACGACCAGCGGCACGGTCACCGCGGTGAGCTCGCCGGCGCGGCTCTTCTCCGGCCTGCCCGGCGGGTGCAGCGGGAAGGCCAGCGCCAGTACCCCGGCGGCGTGGTGCTCGGCCGCCGTCCGGCAGGCGACGCGCGCGCCGGCGCTGCGCCCGCCGAGCACCAGGGGGCCGGTCAGCAGGCCGTCGTCGCGCAGGGCGGTCAGGACGGCGGACCACGCGACGTCGAGCCGGGGCGGTGCGGGCGCGATCCGCTTGCCGGCCACCCGCCACGGCTGATCGACGCCGTGCACGCGCCAGCCGGCCTCGGCCGCGGCGGTGGTGACGGCGACCAGGTCCGCCGAATCGGTGCCGCCGCCGGCGCCATGGCCGAGCACCAGCGTTCCGCGGACTCCGCCGTCCGTCGTCCGGACGCGGGCCGGGCCCAGCGGCGTCGCGACCTCCCGGCCGGTCACGGCGGCACGATCAGCGACGGGGTCACGCCCGGGGGCGGTCGACGTCGTCCTCGGGGGTGAGCGTGGCCGTGCCCCCGGGCCCGTACCGCCGGGCGGCCTGACGCGACTTCTGGGTCACCCGGCGGTAGACCATCCAGGCCACGGCGAGCACGATGGCGAGGGCGATCGCGTAGTCGAAGTACTTCAGGTTGTTCTCGATGAAGTCGCCGGCGGCGACGCCGAGCCCGACGAGCACGCTGTTCCAGATGAGACTGCCGCCGGCCGTGTAGACGAGGAACGGCAGCAGCGGCATCTTCACGACGCCGGCCGGCACGGAGATGAAGCTCCGGACGATCGGCACCATCCGGCCGAAGAACACCGCCCCCCGGCCGTGCCGCTCGAACCAGTCGAACGTCTTGTCCACGTCCTCGGTCTCGACGAGCGGCAGCCGGTCCAGGAAGGCGTGCGAGCGCTTCGGTCCCAGGGCGCGACCGATGCCGTAGAAGAACAGCGCCCCGATGATCGACCCGAGCGTCGCGAAGGCGATGACCGCGACGGCGTTCATGTCCCCGCTGCGGATCAGCACGCCGGCCAGGCCGAGGACCGCCTCGCTGGGGATCGGCGGGACGATCGTCTCGAGCAGGATGCTCAGGCCCACCCCCACCGCACCGAGCGTCTCGACGAGGTCGAGCAGGAAGCCGGTGATGCCGCTGTGGTCGGAGGACGCGGCCATGCTCAGCGACGGCAGGGCGAGGAACGACATGGCCTCCACGGTATCCGCGGGTGCCGGGAGTCGCCTGGACGTCGGGTGGACGGGCGGGGCTAGGTTCGGCTTCTATGCGCCAGCGATTCACCGCCCGGGCCCTCGTCGTCGGCGACCGGGCGGGCACCGTCGTCCTCGATGCCGCGGTCGACGTCGAGGACGGGCGCATCGCCTGGGTCGGCCCGGCCGCCGACGCGCCCGACGCCGGGAACGCCGAGGTCGTGGCGCTGCCGGGGGTCCTGACGCCGGGTCTGGTCAACACGCACTCGCACGCGCCGATGGTGCTGTTCCGCGGCCAGGGCGAGGGCCTGCCGCTGGACCGCTGGCTGAGCGAGGTCATGTGGCCGCGCGAGGCCCGGCTGACCGCAGACGACGTCGAGGTCGCGATGACCGCGGCGTCGGCGGAGCTGCTCGGCAACGGGGTGACCACGACCGTCGAGATGTACTTCCACCCGGAACGGATCGCCGCCGCCGTCGGCAGCACCGGCGCGCGGGCGGTGATCGGCACCCCGATCCTGCCGCTGCCGGGCTTCCCCCCGATGGAGCAGCAGCTCTCCGACGCCATCGCCCTGGCGAGCACGGCCCCCGAGGACGGGGCGATCGAGTACGCGCTCGGCCCGCACGCGGCCTACACCGTGCCGCTGCCGGTGCTGCGGGAGGCCGCCGCCGCGGCCCGCGAGCACGGGCTGCTGCTGACGACGCACGTCGCCGAGACCGCCACCGAGGGCGCGGACCTGCTGGCGGAGCACGGGATGTCGGTGCCGGCCCTGTTCGCCGCACACGACGTGCTCGGCGGCCGTGTGCTCGCGGCGCACTGCGTGCACATGGACGACGCCGACCTCGCGCTGTGGCAGGAGTACGACGTCGCCGTCGCCCACTGCCCGGCCAGCAACGCCAAGCTGGCCAGCGGCATCGCCCCGGTGCGGGCGATGATCGACCGCGGCATCCGGGTCGGCCTGGGCACCGACGGGCCGGCGTCCAACGACGGGCTCGACCTGTTCGCCGACATGCGGCTGGCCGCCTCCCTCGCCCGGCTCGCCGGCGCCTCGGCCACGGCGCTGACCGCCCCCGAGGCGCTCTGGCTGGCCACCGGCGCCGCCGCCGACGCGCTCGGGCGGCCCGACCTCGGGCAGCTCGCCGTCGGGCGGCGGGCCGACCTCGTGCACGTCGACACCCGGGACCTCGCCTTCGAGCCGGTGCTGTCCGCGGCGGACGTCGCCGCCCATCTGGTGTGGTCCGGCGGCGGCCGGTACGTGCGCGACGTCTGGGTCGGCGGGCAGCCGGTCGTCCGGGACGGGGTGTCCACGCGGGTCGACGTCGAGGCGCTGCGGGCCGACGTGGCCGCGCGCGCCGCCCGCCTCGCCGCCTGAGCGGAGTCCCACGGCGCGGAAAACGCGTCCCTCCGACTCCACCACACTTTATTCAACTCAACGGTTGACGACGACGGAGCGACGGGAGCCTACGGTCGATCAACCGCAAGGTTGAGCACGAGGAGGACGCAGTGGTGGCAGATCCGCTCTCCCGGGTGTTCTCGGCACTGGCCGACCCCACCCGGCGGGACATCGTGGCGCGGCTCGCGGTCGGCGACGCCACGGTCAACGAGCTCGCCGCGCCCTACGACGTGACCGTCCAGGCCGTCTCCAAGCACCTGAAGGTGCTCGAGGACGCCGGCCTGGTGAGCCGCAGCCGGGAGGCCCAGCGCCGCCCGGTCCACCTCGAAGCGAATGTCTTCGACCTCATGACCAAGTGGATCGAGCGCTACCGGCAGCAGGCCGAGGAGCGCTACCGCCGTCTCGACGACGTCCTGCGATCGATGCCCGATGTCGTTCCCACCCCGACCGAACGCCAGGAAGGAACCCCGACATGACCAGCACCACGCATCACGAGACCCAGATCGCCTCCGACCCCGACGTCCCGCTGGTGCGGATCGTCCGGGAGTTCGACGCGCCCCCGGAGAAGGTGTTCCGGGCGCACATCGACCCGGAGCTGTTCACCCAGTGGACCGGCCCCAACGGCATGGAGATGCGGGTCGACCGCTTCGACTGCCGGAGTGGTGGCGCGTACCGCTACGTGATGAGCCGCGACGGCGAGGACTACGCCTTCAACGGCTGCTTCCACGAGATGCGGCCGAACGAGCTCATCGTGCAGACCTTCACCTTCGAGGGCCAGCCCGACGGCGTGGCGCTGGAGAAGCTGAGGTTCGAGGCGATCGGCGACGGGCGCACGCGGCTGACCGCGACGTCGCTGGTGGACTCCTTCGCCGACCGCGACGCGTTCGTGGCCAGCGGCATGGAGACCGGCGTCGTCGAGGGTTACGAGCGCCTCGACGACATCCTCGCCCGCGGCTGAACCGCTGGACGAGATCTGTGCAGTGCCCCCATCGGCACCTGCAGGGGCCATTGTGCAGATCTCGCCGCGGGGACATCGGTAGCAACGCGAACAATCTGGTCGTCCCGTGACGGACCCGGCTGGTAGACAGGCCACGTGCCAGACGCCCACTCCGTCGACGAGTCCTTCCTCGCCCTCCCGCTGTCCGCGCTGACCGACGCCGCCCTGACCCGGGCCGTCGACCTCGGCTGCGAGCACGCCGACATCCGGGTCGAGCGGATCCGCACCCAGACGATCAGCCTGCGTGACGCGCGGCCCGAGGCGTTCGCCGACGAGGAGGACCTCGGCCTCGCCGTCCGGGTGGTGCACGAGGGCACCTGGGGCTTCGCCGCGGGCGTCGTCCTCACCGCGGCGGAGGCCGTGCGGCTGGCCGAGGAGGCCGTCGCCGTCGCCACGGTGTCGGCGGCCATCAACAGCGACCGGGTGGAGCTCGCGCCCGAGCCGACCCACGACGGCGCCTGGGTGTCCGACTACGAGATCGACCCGTTCGCGGTGCCCGACGCGGAGAAGTCCGGCCTGCTGATCGAGCTCTCCGAGCGGCTCATGGCCGCCGACGGGGTCGAGCACGTGCAGGCCGGCTGCATGCTGGTCAAGGAGCAGAAGTACTACGCCGACACCGCCGGTACGCGGACGCGTCAGCAGCGGGTGCGCATCCACCCCGAGTTCACGGCGCTGACCGTCGACCGCGCCACCGGCCAGTTCGAGAGCATGCGCACGCTCGCGCCGCCGGTCGGCAAGGGCTGGGAGTACCTGACCGGCGCCTCGTGGGACTGGGCCGGCGAGCTGGCCGAGATCCCGGAGCTGCTGCGGGAGAAGACCAAGGCGCCGTCGGTGCAGGCCGGTCGCTACGACCTGGTCATCGACCCGTCCAACCTGTTCCTCACCATCCACGAGTCCATCGGTCACGCGACCGAGCTGGACCGGGCGCTCGGCTACGAGGCCGCCTACGCGGGCACGTCGTTCGCCACCGTCGACAAGCTCGGCAGCCTGAATACGGCTCACCGCTGATGAACGTCACCGGCGACCGGGTCGCCGCCCACGGGCTCTCGACGGTCGGCTGGGACGACGAGGGCGTGGCCGGCCAGCAGTGGGACATCGTCAAGGACGGCGTCCTGGTCGGCTACCAGGTGGACCGGAACATGGCCCGGCTGCGCGGCATGGACCGGTCCAACGGCTGCGCGTTCGCCGACTCGTCCCGGCACGTGCCGGTGCAGCGGATGCCCAACGTCTCGCTGCAGCCGGCGCCCGACGGCCCCTCGACCGAGGAGATCATCGCCGGGGTCGAGCGCGGCATCTACGTCGTCGGCGACAAGAGCTGGTCGATCGACATGCAGCGCTACAACTTCCAGTTCACCGGCCAGCGGTTCTACAAGATCGAGGGCGGCCGGCTCGCCGGCCAGCTCCGCGACGTCGCCTACCAGGCGACGACGACGGACTTCTGGGGCTCCATGTCGGTGGTCGGCGGCCCGGAGACCTACGTCCTCGGCGGCGCCTTCAACTGCGGCAAGGCCCAACCGGGGCAGACGGCGCCGGTGAGCCACGGCTGCCCGTCGGCGCTGTTCGAGAACGTCACCATCCTCAACACCGTCCAGGAGGCCGGGCGATGAGCCGCGAGCACCGCCCAGGAGATCGTCGAGCGGGCTCTGGCGGCCTCGACCGCGGACGGTCAGGTCACGTTCGTCGTCGAGAGCTCCGAGGCCAACCTCCGCTGGGCGAGCAACAGCCTGACGACCAACGGCGCGATGCGCTCGCGGCACGTCGTCGTCGTCTCGTTCGTCGACGGCGGCGCCGGCATGGCCGCGGGCACGGTCACCCGGACCGGCACCCCCGACGTCGCCGCGCTGGTGGCCGCCAGCGAGCAGGCCGCCCGCGACGCCGGGCCGGCCGAGGACGCGATGCCGCTGATCACCGAGGCGCCGCCGGGGAGCGGGGACTGGGACGCCGAGCCCGCAGCGACGTCGATCGAGGTGTTCGCCGAGTTCGCCCCGGCCCTCGGGCAGGCGTTCGGCGAGGCCCGGGACCGCGGGGACCTGCTCTTCGGCTTCGCCGAGCACCAGTTGCGGACCACCTACCTGGGCAGCTCCACCGGCCTGCGGCTGCGGACCGACCAGCCGACCGGCCGCGTGGAGCTCAACGGCAAGAGTCCCGACTTCGGGCGATCGGTGTGGACCGGCGTCGGCACGCGCGACTTCCGCGACGTGTCGGTCGCCGACCTGGCCACCCAGGTGGCGCAGAAGATGGGCTGGGCGCAGCGCCGGGTCGACCTGCCGGCCGGTCGGTACGAGACGATCCTGCCGCCGTCGGCCGTCAGCGACCTGATGATCTACCTGTACTGGACGATGGAGGCCCGCGACGCCGACGAGGGCCGCAACGTCTTCGCCAAGCCCGGCGGCGGCAACCGGATCGGCGAGCGGCTGGCGGAGCTGCCGCTGAACCTGCGCAGCGACCCGTGCGCCAGCGGCCTGGAGACGGCGCCCTTCCAGGTGGTCAGCGCCTCGTCGGCCTCGGCCTCGGTCTTCGACAACGGCATGGCCACGCCCGCGGTCGACTGGATCTCCGCGGGCACGCTGACCAACCTGATCCGCCCGCGGGCCTGGGCTTTGAAGACGACGGCCCCCGCGACGGCCGCCGTCGACAACCTGCTGCTCGAGGACCCGACCGCCACCGCGACGCTGCCCGAGATGGTCGCCGCCACCGAGCGCGGGCTGCTGCTGACCTGCCTCTGGTACATCCGCGAGGTCGATCCGCAGACGCTGCTGCTCACCGGCCTCACCCGCGACGGCGTGTTCCTGGTCGAGAACGGCGAGGTGACCGGGGCGGTGAACAACTTCCGGTTCAACGAGTCGCCGGTGGACCTGCTCGGCCGGGCCAACCAGGCGAGCCGGACCGAGCGGACCCTGCCGCGGGAGTGGAACGACTGGTTCACCCGCGCGGCCATGCCGGCGCTCCGGGTGCCCGACTTCAACATGAGCAGCGTCAGCCCGGCGAGCTGATCCGGGGCTCGGTAGAGCCGTTTGGCAGGCTCGCAGTCCCACGTGCCCCACCCGTTGCGCGAACGGCCCGCGTGCCGTCTAGTTCCGCCAACCGTTCTCTCGAACCCATGGGAACAAGTGACGGCGACGGATTGCACTCTTGTAATTACGCTCGGTTCTGGGACGGCGAGGTTTGCCCCACCCCACTCGGAGGGATTCTCCGCCGGTTCTCTACAGGGGCCGTCGCGTCCTGCCGATGCCCAGAACGTTCGTACATCGCGTGTTCCCGCTCCCACCAGACCGGGACCGTCGAGGGGAGGGCTCCCGTGACCAGGAGTCGCAAGCCGTCTGTGTTCCAGGTCGGCAAGGTCCGGGACGACGGGCAGACCGTCGTCATCTCGGGCTGGGGGCTGGGCCTGTGTGCCTCGGCCTGCGCCTGCCACCGGCACCCCTCTGCCGGGCACCTCGCGATCGCCGAGGACCAGGCGGGTGGCCGTCTCGGCCTCGCCAGCTACCGCGACGGCGGGTGCGACTGCTGCGAGCCGTGGACCGCCGACGAACTCGCCGCCATCCTTCGCGACTTCCGCACCGTCTCCGGCCTGCTGGCCCAGGAGCCCCTCGCCGGCTGAGAAAGGACCCCGTCCTCCTCACGCCTCGCACGCTCGGCGCGAGCCTCGGGACGGGGCCGTCCGCTGCACGCACTCGCGCGCCCTGCCGGGGCCTGCTCTTGTCGCACGCGCATCCGCTTCCGTCAACCGTTTCCGCCGCCCCATCCTGCGTGGACGGGGCTCCTGTCGTCTCCTGGGGCGGATGTGACGGGCGGGGCGCCACGGTGCAACATGCCCAGCGCGCCCTCCATTACTTGTCGATATCAGTTCCCTACCGTCCGTTCTCGACGCGCATCGAACGTGGTCCCTTCCCCGGGCCCGGCGCAGCAGACGGAGGCCAACGGTGCAGCTCTCGCGCACGACCACCCGGCGCCGTTCGCGCGCGGTTCTCGCCGTCGGAGCGCTACTGATGGCCGCAGGCGTGCTGTCGCCGTCGGCCGCCTCCGCCGCGCCGGGGACCGCCGCGGAGGCCATGGAGCAGGTCCAGAAGGCAGCCCAGGAACTGACCGTCATCGACGAGCAGGTGCACCAGGCCGAGATCACCGTCGCCGAACAGCGCGACGCCGCCCAGGTCACCGCCGCCGCGGCGGCCGAGGCGCAGCACGCCGTGGACGCCTACGAGCCGCAGCTGCGGGCCATCGCCGCGAGCGGCTACACGGCGGAGAACCAGTCGCGGGTCGCCGCCTTCCTGACCAGCGAGTCGGCCACCGAGCTGGTCCAGCAGATGACGACGCTGGACATGATCGCCGCGCACACCAATGAGCTCATCGCCCACGTCGCCGTCCTCCAGGACGCCGCCGAGGAGGCGCAGGCCGCCGCGGACGCCGCCGCCACCACCGCCGAGGCCGGCCTGGCCGAGCTCGAGGCGCAGCAGGCCGAGGTGCAGCAGCGGGTCGAGCAGTACCAAGCCGACTTCGCCCGGCTCACCGCCGAGGAGCGGGCGATCGTCACCACCGCGATCGCCGGTCCGGCGCTGCCCGCACCGTCGGTGAGCGAGCTGCCGCTCGCCCCCGGCAGCGCGGCCGCCACCGCGATCGCCATGGCGCTCGAACAGGTCGGGGACCCCTACGTCTGGGGCGCCTCCGGGCCGGACGGCTTCGACTGCTCGGGCCTGACCGCGTTCGCCTACGCCGCCGCCGGTGTGTCGCTGCCGCACTCCAGCCGCGCGCAGGCGCAGCTGGGCCGCGAGGTCTCGCGCGGCGAACTGCAGCCCGGCGACCTCGTGTACTTCTACTCGCCGGTCAGCCACGTGGGCCTCTACATCGGCAACGGGATGATGGTGCACGCCCGGACGTTCGGTCAGCCGGTCGCGGTGACCAGCGTGGACCAGGGCGGCTACGCCGGCGCCCGCCGCATCGTCGGCGGCTGAACGGGCTCTCGGCCAACTCCGGGTGGCGCCGACGGTCAGTGGATGCGGTGGCCCTCCCGCAGCATCTCGACGGCCACTGCGATCCGCTTCGCCCGCGTGGCCGCTGTCGCGGCGGTGTGCACCCGCCAGAGGACGGCGTAGCGGTTCGCGCCGTCCAGTGACTCGAACTCGGCCCGCACCGCGGGGTCGGCGTCCAGCGCGGCGGCGAGATCCTCGGGGACGGTCATGTACTTCGGGCCGGCGTAGGCGCGCTCCCACCGCCCGTCGGCCCGCGCCGATTCCACGGCGGCGAGCCCGGCGGGTCGCATCCGCCCTTCGGCGATCAGCCGCTCCACCGTCGCGACGTTCTTCAGCGACCACACGCTCTTCGCCCGCCGGGGAGTGATTCGCTGCAGGTAGAACTGGTCGTCGAGGCGGTTCGCCCGTCCGTCGATCCAGCCGAAGCAGAGCAGCACCTCGACCATCTGTTCCCAGTTCACCGACGGCACGCCCGCGCCCTTCTTCGCGATCTTCACGTACAGGCCGGGGGCGGTCAGGTGCTCGACCTCCAGCCAGGCTTCGAGTGCGGCCTGGTCGGCGAAGGCGAGCACGGGCAGGTCGCTGGGCAAGGTCACGGCCTCATCCTGCCGTTGAGGGCTGACGGTTTCGGGGGACCGTCCGAGGGCTACCGCCGTCCCGGACGGCCGCACCGGGCAGCCGCCGACGGCGGGGGGTGGCACGTGGGCAGCAGACAACCGGGACCGTCGGTGATCTGGTTGGTGCGGCACGGCGAGAGCATGGGCAACGTCGCGGACGCCCAGGCCCAGAGGTCCGGGGCCGGCCGGATGAAGCTCGACGTCCGCGACCCGGACATCGAGCTGTCGGACACCGGTCACTCCCAGGCGCAGGCGCTGGGCAAGTGGCTCGGCGAGCAGCCCGAGGACGACCGGCCGACCGCCGTGCTCAGCTCCCCGTTCAACCGGGCCCTCACCACCGCGCAGTTGGCCACCGAGGGCCTCGGCCTCCGGGTGCGCACCGACGAGCGGCTCCGCGAGCGCGATTTCGGCGCGTTCGACGGCATGACCGGTGCGGGGATCCGGGAGGAGTACCCCGACGAGGCCGGCCGCCGTGACCTGCTCGGCAAGTTCTACTACCGGCCCCCCGGCGGGGAGAGCTGGGCCGATGTCGCCCTACGGATCCGCAGCCTGCTGGCGACCGAGGGCCTGCGGCACGACTGCGAGCGGCTGCTGATCGTCGCCCACCAGGCCGTGATCATGGTCTTCCGATACGTGCTGGAAGACCTGACCGAGCAGGAGTTGCTGGCCGTCGACAAGGAGGAGCAGGTCGCCAACGCGTCGCTCACCCGCTACGAGCGCACCGACGACGGCGGCTTCCGGCTGATCTCCTTCAACGAGGTCGAGCACATCGTCGCCGAGGCCGAGGACGTCACCAGGGAGCCCGATGCCGCGCCGCAGCCCTGACCCCACCCGCGTCACGCCCGGGGTGCTGAGGGCATGGCCGCTGCCCGACCCCTCCGGCGGGAAGAACGCCCGGGGGTCGATCCTGGTGATCGGCGGGAGCACCGAGACCCTCGGCGCCGTCGTCCTCGCCGCGGGGGCGGCGCTGCGCGCCGGTGCCGGCAAGCTGCAGGTCGCGACGGTCGCCTCGATGGCGCCGTTCGCCGCCCAGTCGCTGCCCGAGGCCCTGGTGCGCGCCCTGCCGGAGACCGCCGACGGCGCGCTGGGCCCGGACGCGGCCGACGCCGTGCGCGATCTCGCCGAGCACGCCGACGCGGTGCTCATCGGCCCGGGCATGGAGGACACGGAGGCCACCCAGGCCTTCGGCGAGCGGCTGCTGCCGCACCTGGTCGGCCCTCTCGCCCTGGACGCTCTCGGGCTGGCCAGCGTGACGGCGGACGAGAAGTGCCTGCACCACCTGGACGGGCGGGTGGTCCTCACGCCCAACCCGACCGAGCTCGCGTACTCGTTGCACGTCGACGAGGACGAGATCGACGACGACCCGGCCGGGGCCACGATCGAGCTGGCGCGGCGGGCTCAGGGCGTCGTGGGCCTCGGCGGCGCGACCTCGTGGATCGCCAGTCCCGCCGGGGACCTCTGGCAGGACGAGAGCGGCGGCGCCGGCCTCGGCGTCTCCGGTGCCGGCGACGTCCGTGCCGGGATCACCGGGGGCCTGCTCGCGCGGGGCGCCGACCCGGCGCAGGCGGCGGTGTGGGCGGCGTTCCTGCACGGCCGGGCCGGGGAGCGGCTGGCGTCGTCGGTGGGGCACCTCGGGTTCCTCGCCCGTGAGCTGGGGGCGGAGATCCCCCGAGCCCTCGCGGAGATCGGTATCTGACTGCCAGACTCGCGCCGAGCGTGCGGAACGAGGAGGACTGCGTGGCCGACAACTACATCGCTGAACTGCCCTTCGGGGCCCCGAAGATCGACGACGACGCCTTCGTGGCGCCCACGGCCGTCGTCGTCGGGGCGGTGACGATGGGGGCGCAGGCGAGCATCTGGTACGGCGCAGTCGCCCGTGCCGACCACGAGACGATCGAGATCGGCGAGCGGTCCAACGTCCAGGACGGCTGCACGCTGCACTCGGACCCCGGCTTCCCGCTGGTGATCGGTCGCGGGGTCACCGTCGGGCACAACGTGGTCCTGCACGGGGCCCGTGTCGACGACGATGTCCTGGTCGGCATGGGCAGCGTGGTCATGAACGGCGCGCACATCGCCTCGGGCTCGATCGTGGCGGCCGGCGCCGTCGTCACCCAGGGCAAGACGTTCCCCGCGCGCTCGGTGATCGCCGGCATCCCCGCCAAGGTCGTCCGCGAGGCGACCGACGACGACCTGGCGCACATCCGGGGCAACGCGGCGTCCTACTACGACCGCCTGGTTGCGGCCCGCAAGGTGCGCCCGGTCATCCGGCGCCCCCTCCCGCCGGCCGGCTTCGTTCCGGACGACGGGATGTGAGCTAGGAGGCGAGGAAGTCCCGGAGGCCGGTCACGAGGCGCTCGACGTCGTCGAGGTCGCTGTACGGGGCCAGGCCGGCCCGCAGACCGCCGGCCTCGCCCAGCCCCAGCCAGCGGCTGGGCTCGATCGCGTAGAAGGAGCCGGCGGGCGCATTGACGCCGCGCTCGGCGAGGAACCGGTAGGCGTCCACGGCGTCGCGGCCGTCGAAGGTGAGCAGCAGCGTCGGCGTCCGGCGCGCGGCGCGGGACCAGAGCGTCACGCCGGGCAACCCGACCAGGTCGGCCTCCAGGCGTTCCCGGAGGTCGTCCTCGTACGCCTCGACGGCGGCCATCGAGGCGAGCACCCGCTCGCGCCGGCTCGTCGCGCCGCCGGGCGCGATTCCGGCGAGGAACTCGACCGCGGCGGTGGTGCCGGCCAGCAGTTCGTACGGCAGCGTGCCGAGCTCGAAGCGCTCGGGCACGTCGTTCGACGACGGCAGCAGCTTGTCCGGGGCGAGTGACTCCAGCAGCGCGGGCGCGGCGGCCAGCACGCCGCAGTGCGGGCCGAGGAACTTGTACGGCGAGCAGGTGAAGAAGTCCGCGCCGAGTGCCGCGACGTCCACCGGCACGTGGGCGGTCAGGTGCACGCCGTCGACGGCGAGCAGCGCCCCGGCCGCGTGCACCTTCTCGGCGATCCGAGGCAGCGGCGGGCGGGTGCCGATCAGGTTGGAGGCCCCGGTGACGGCGACCAGCCGGGTGCGGTCGCTCAGCACTGCGGCGACGTCGTGCGGGGTCAGCTCGCCGCTCTCCGGGTCGAACACCGCCCACCGCACCGTCGCACCGGCGCGCTCGGCGGCGGTCACCCACGGACGGACGTTCGCATCGTGGTCGAGCCGCGAGACGACGACCTCGTCGCCCGGGCCCCAGCCGGCCGCCAGGGTCCGCGCGAGGTCGAAGCTGAGCTGGGTGGCGCTGCGCCCGAAGACGACGCCGCGCGGGTCCGCGCCGAGCAGGTCGGCGACCGCGCCGCGGGCCCCGAGGACGGTGTCGTCGGCGAGCCGCTCGGCGGCCGTGCCCCGGCCGCGGTTGGCGATCGGGGAGGTGATCAGCTCCGCCATCGCGCGGGCCACCGGCTCGGGCACCTGCGAGCCGCCGGGTCCGTCGAAGTGCGCCGTCCCCGCCTTCAGCGCCGGGAACTGGGCACGGACGGCGGCGACGTCGTAGCTCATGCGCCCGACGCTATCTCGCCGCGTCAGGCCCCGGATGTCTCACGTGAAACACGGGCCTCAGACCGTGGAGGCGGTCAGCCGGCCAGAACGGCGATCGCGTCCCGGATCTCGGCGATCGTCAGCGCCGTCGTGGCGTCGCCGACCGGCAGCTCCACCCGCACGACGCACGGGACGGCGGTCGGCGCGGCCCGCTCCCAGGTCCACAGCCCGCCCTCGGCGAGAGAGCGGGCCGCTGCCGCGAACTCGTCGGCCGTCGTGCGCAGCAGCAGGTGCAGCATCGGCGTCTGCGGCGGGTCGGGGACGACGGTGACGCCCGGCAGGTCGCGCACCACGTCGGCGATCTCGCGCGCCCTGTCCAGGTATCCGGCCATGAGCGGCAGCCTGCGGCGCAGGCACGAGAGCGCCGAGGCCGCACCCGGCCAGAGGCCGAAGAGCGTCCCGCCCATCCGGCGCCGCCATTCGCGCACCTCGGCGACGACGTCGTCCGGCCCGGCCAGGCAGCAGCCGGCCAGCGCCCCGATGCCCTTGTAGAAACTGACGTAGGCCGTGTCGAACAGCCCGGCGACCTCGGCCGGCGGGCGGCCGTACCCGGCGGCCGCCTCCCACAGGCGCGCGCCGTCGAGGTGCGCAGCGGCGCCACGCTCCCGCGCCCACGCCACCTGGGCGACGAGGTCGTCCCACGCGGGGAGCTGGCCGCCGAGGTCGCGCTGCGGGAGCTCCAGGAGCAGCGCGGCGGGTGGCTCGGCGACCTGTCGGAGGTCGGCGAGCGTGAGCAGCCGGGACCGGTCGCCGACGGGACGGCCGAGCAGCCCCTGCAGTCGCTCCAGGGCCTGCCCCTCGTGCTGGTGCAGGTGGCATTCCGGGTGGAACAGCACGGTCGTGCGGCCCCGGCGCTCGGCGTGCACGCGCAGCACCGCCTGTTGCGCCATGGTGCCGCTCGGCAGGTACACGGCGGCCGGGTGGCCGAGGACGGCGGCGACCTCCGCCTCCAGCTCGGCCACCACCCCGCCGTCGCCGTACCGGTCGACGGCGGTGTCCGGCGCGATCGTCGCGAGCAGGTCGGCGGCCCGTTGCGGGCCGTGTCCGGCGAGCGCCCGGTCACAGGCTCGGCGCAGATCGTCCAGGTCGTCCATGCGCTCAGTCTGCCCCAGCGGTGGGGTCAGGCAGGCTGCCGGTCATGCGGGCCCTCCTCTTCGACGCGTTCGGCGGTCCCCTCCGGATCGAGCAGGTGCCCGATCCGAACCCGCGCCGGACGGCGTCGTCGTCCGTGTCGGCGCGAGCGGGATCTGCCGCAGCGACTGGCACGCCTGGCACGGCCACGACCCCGACGTCGCCCTGCCGCACGTCCCCGGGCACGAGCTGTCCGGCACGGTGGCCGCCGTCGGTGCCGGGGTGCGTCGGTGGGCGGCCGGCGACCGGGTGACCGTCCCGTTCGTCAACGCCTGCGGCCGCTGTGCCCAGTGCGCGGCCGGCGAGCACCAGGTCTGCGCCCGGCAGACCCAGCCCGGCTTCACGCACTGGGGATCGCTGGCGGAGTACGTCGCCCTCGACGCCGCCGACGTCAACCTCGTCGCCGTCCCGGAGGCGCTCGACCTCGCCACCGCCGCCGCGCTGGGCTGCCGCTACGCCACCGCGTTCCGCGCCGTCACCCAGGTCGGCCGGGTGCGGGCCGGTGACTGGGTGGCCGTGCACGGCTGCGGCGGGGTCGGCCTCTCGGCCGTGCAGATCGCGGTCGCGGCGGGCGCGCGCGTCGTCGCCGTCGACATCGCCGCCGGCGCGCTGGAGCTCGCCCGAGCCCTCGGCGCCGAGCACACGGTCGACGGGACAGGCGACGTCCCTGGTGCGGTCGCCGCCCTGACCGGCGGCGGGGCGCACGTCTCGCTGGACGCACTGGGTGCCCCGGCCACCTGCGCGAACTCGATCCGCTCGCTGCGTCCCCGCGGCCGGCACGTCCAGGTGGGCCTGCTGCCGCCGGCGCAGGGCCGGGCCGAAGTGCCGATGGAGCGCGTGATCGCCCTCGAGCTGGAGGTGCTGGGCAGCCACGGCATGGCGGCGCACGCCTATCCCGAACTCCTCGGTCTCATCGCCGCCGGCCGGCTGGACCCGCGCCGGCTGATCACCCGCGAGCTCTCCCTCGACGACGCCGGCGACGCCCTGGCCGCTGTGGGCCGGCAGCAGGGCATCGCCGTCGTCACCCGGTTCTGATCAGCCGGTCGGCGTCGTCGGGACCGGCGGCACCGACGTCGTCTCCGTGGTCGGCGTCGGCGTCGGCACGGTCTCCGTCGTCTCCCCGGGCACGCTCGACTCCGTCGGCACCGTCGACGTCGATTCCTCCGTGGTCGTCGGCTCGCTCGGCGTCGTCGGGGCCGGCGTGGTGGTGGCCGGCGGTGTCGTCGTGGGCGTGCCGCCGGTGGTCGGCGCGGGCGTGGTCACCCCGGTGTCCACAACGATCGTCGTCCCTTCCGGCTCGGGTCGGACGTTGAGGTACAGCGCGCCGATCGCCAGGAACAGCAGCCCGAGGACGAGGGTCGACGTGCGGGCCCGGCCGAGGTGCTTCGGGATCGCCGACCACCAGCGGCGCGGTCGCGCCGGCGGGGGCGCGGTGCTGACGGTCGGCTCGACCGCGGGCTGCTCGCCGGTCGCGTCCTCCGACCTCGTCACCGGTCGGCCTCCGCTACGACCGTGTCGTTGTCCGTGACCTCGCCCGGCGGCGGCGGCCGCACCGCCATGCCCTGCTGGCCGAACGCCTGGACGACGCGGTGGCGCAGGTCACGGCCGACCTCGAACTGCTTGCCGGGCAGGGTGCGGGCGACCATGCGCACGTTGACCTCGTCGAGGCCCAGGCTCTCGACGCCCATGACGGTCGGCGGGTCGAGCAGCAGCGGGCGCAGGGCCGGGTCGCGGAAGGCCTCCCGGCCGACCTCGCGCAGGACCTCGTTGACCTGGTTGACGTCGACGCTGGTCGGCACGGGGACGTCGACGACGGCGCGCGCCCAGTCGCGCGACAGGTTGACCACCTTCGCGATCGCGCCGTTGGGCACGGTGATCACCTCACCGTTGGACGACCGCATCCGGGTGATGCGGAGGGTGACGTCCTCGACGGTGCCGGTCGCCGCCTCGGCGGCACCGGTGACGGTGATCGAGACGACGTCCCCGAAGCCGTACTGCCGCTCGGTGATGATGAAGAAGCCGGCCAGGACGTCGCCGACGATCCGCTGCGCGCCGAAGCCGAGGCCCACGCCGAGGACGGTCGCCGGCGCGACCAGGCCGGTCACCGGGACACCGAGGCGCTCGAGCACGAAGAAGACCGCGATCGAGTAGATCAGCACGATCGCCACCCACGTGAGCACCTGGGTGAGCGAGTGCCGGTGCTTCGCGGCCTCGGAGCGCACCAGGGCGTCCCCGCCGGTGGACCGGGCATCGATCCGGTCGGTGGTCCGGCGGCCGACCCAGCCCACGAACCGGGCCAGGAGCACCGAGCCGAGGATGATCAGGACGACCTCCAGCCCGCGACCGGAGAGCCAGGTCACCAGTTCGTCGAGGGCGGCCATCAGCGGGGAGTCCGTTTCGTCGTCAGCATCGCGTCCCAGCCTGACGGGAGACGCACCGTCACGCCAAACCGGCTGCTCAGCGGGGCTCGACGAACAGCGACTGCGCGGAGCGGCCGATCGCCCCCTCGGCGTCGAACAGGACGGCGAAGCACTGCGCGGCGCCGGAGTCGCCGAGCACCGTGCGGGCGTCCATCCCGAGCCATTGCCCACGGGGCGGCCGGTGCAGGGCCACGGTGAGGTCGACGTTGGCGAACGTCGCCGCCTGCCAGTCCAGCGACGCGGAGATCCCGCTCGCGGCGTCGGTCATGACCAGCAGGTGCTCCAGTGGGGACATCGGCTCGCCCTCCACCAGGGCGCACTCGGGGCGGGTCCAGGCCGCGGCCGGGCCCGGCGCGTTGAAGCTGCCCGCCGCGAACCGCCAGTCCAGCGCCCGGTGGTAGGCGATGTCCTGGGTGAAGAACCCGGCGGTCTCGGCACGGCTCTCGTCCGGGCCGGGCGCGACGGGCACCGGGGGAGCGTCGGCGGGCGTCGCGCCGTCGTCGCGGACGCGCATCCGCCAGGCGGTCAGGCGCATCAGCGGGCGGTCGTCGGCGCCCGTGAGCACGGCCTCCATCAGCTCGATCCGTCGTCCCGGCCGCAGGACGGACGTGCTGATCCGCATCGGGCCGACCGGCACCGGGCCGAGGATGTCGTAGGCGAGTCGGACCGTCTGCCCGCCGCCGATGCCGCTCGCCCGCTCGACGGCCCGGGCCAGCAGCGCCGCCGGGGGGCCCGCGTGCTGGGAGCCCGGGTCCCACGGGCCGATCGTGAGGGCGGTCGCCTCGAAGCCCTCGTCCGTCGGGACGTACAGGGCGGGGGGCAGCTGCATGCCTGGCAGTGTGGACGACGGGTTGTTCGGGCCGTTCTCGGGCCGGGTCAGAAGCCGCCGTCCGAGCCGCCGGCGCGGCGGGCCTCCCAGAGGGCCGCGCCGGTCCAGACCGCCGCGCCGACGGTCGCGGCCACCCACAGCCAGCGCAGGTCCGCCGGGGTCGAGAGCAGCAGCAGGACGGCGACCACGAGGACGGCGCCGGCCAGCGGCACCGACCGCAGCAGCGTGCCCAGCGTGCCCGGGCCGGGGACGGCGATGAACACGATCGTCGCCACACCCAGCAGGAACGCGCAGAGGGCGGCGAGGATCGCCGACGTCGCGCCGAGCTCGTCCGGCAGGCCGATCCCGCCGAGGGTGCAGGCCAGCATCCCCCCGGCCAGACCCAGGAGGGTGCGGCGCCGGCGGTCGGACCACGGTGGCCGGGGCTCCACGGCGCCTCCTCGGATCATCGGTCCTGCTCTGCCGTCAGCAGGGGAACGCACGCGCGCGACCGGATGTCCCCCGCGGCGGCGGCCGTGCCGGTCCCAGGAAGAGCCAGCGGGCCCCTTGGATAGGATCTGGTCCGTTCGAGGCCGTCTCCACGACGGATCCCGTGGATGAGAGGCGCCGCGCGTGACGATCCGGGGACAAGCGCTGGTGTTGGACGACGTCTCGCGGGCGATCATCGAGCAGTTGCAGGAGGACGGTCGCCGGCCGTACGCCCGGATCGCGACGGCGGTGGGTCTCTCCGAGGCCGCCGTCCGCCAGCGGGTCCAGCGGTTGATCGATGCCGGGGTGATGCAGATCGTCGCCGTCACCGATCCCCTGCAGCTGGGTTTCGCCCGGCAGGCCATGGTCGGGGTGCGCACGCGCGGGGACTCCCGCCTTGTCGCCGACGCGCTGGCGGCGTTCGACGAGGTCGACTACGTGGTCATCACGGCCGGGTCGGTCGACCTGCTGGTCGAGGTGGTCTGCGAGGACGACGCCCAGTTGCTGGACACCGTCAGCCGGATCCGGGGGGTGGACGGGGTGGAGTCCAGCGAGACCTTCATGTACCTGGGGCTGCGCAAGCAGACCTACGCCTGGGGCACCCGCCGGTCCACGCCGTTGGCCGCCGGCTGAGCGGAGTCCCACGGCGCGGAAAACGCCGCCGTCGGACTCCGCTCGATGCTCAGCCGCCCTCGCGCATCCCCCACGGTGAGCCGTAGGCGGTCAGCAGGTCGAGGAAGGGCACCGAGTCGAACGCCTCCGGGCCCAGCACCCCGCTGCCCTGCCAGGTGCCGGTCGCGAGGAGCTCCAGCGCCACGACCGGGTTGATCGCGGTCTGCCAGACGACGGCCTGCGCCCCGTACTCGCGCATCGACCACTCGTTGTCCACCACGTGGTAGAGGTAGACCTGCCGCGGCGTCCCGTCGGTGCCCGTGCCGCTCACCCACAGCCCGGCGCAGGTCTTGCCGCTCATGACGTCGCCCAGCGTGGCCGGGTCGGGTAGGCACGCGGCGACGACGTCCCGTGGGGAGACCTCGACGTCGCCGACGCGGATCGGCGTCGTGGAGTCCAGGCCGACCTTGTGCAGCGCCTTCAGGACGTCGATGAATTCGGCGCCCAGGCCGTACTTGAACGTGACGCGCCGGACGTCGATCCACCGCGGCATGAGGAGAACCTCTTCGTGCTCCACGTTCACGCACTCGACCGGGCCGATGCCCTCGGGGAAGTCGAACACCTCCGGCTCGCTGAACGGAGCGGTGGTGAACCAGCCGCGGTCCTCTTCCCAGATGACCGGCGGGTTCAGGCACTCCTCGATCGTCGTCCAGATGCTGAACGACGGCGCGAACTCGTGGCCGCGCACGGTCAGGTTCGAACCGTCCCGGACGCCCAGCTCGTCGATCGTCTCGAACAGGTGGTCGGCCGCGTAGCGGGCGAACACGTCGGCGAGGCCGGGCTCGATGCCGATGCCGACCAGGGCCAGCTTCCCGGCCGCCTCCCACTCGTCGGCCAGGGCGAACTGCTCGTCGCCGAGCTTGACGCCGGTCTCCTCGTAGGGCCGCTCGGGATGAGGCTTCGACAGCGACATGGCCATGTCCAGGTAGTGGACACCGGCGGCCAGGGCGGCCCGGAACAGCGGCATCACGAACCGCGGATCCGTCGCGTTGAGCAGCGCGTCGCACCGGTGCTCGGTCAGCAGCGCCCGGACGGCTGTCTCGTCGGTGGCGTCCACCTGGGCCGCCACGCACCTCGGGTCGCCGACCGCCGCGACGGCCTTCTCCGCCCGCGCGACGTCGTAGTCGGCGACGACGAGATGCTCGACGAACCGCCGGCGTGCGGCGATGCGCGTGATCGCCCCGCCGACCCCTCCGGCGCCGACCAGCAGGATGCGCATGTCCACCTCCGATGAGGCGATCACCCTACCGACTCGTTTCGTTGCGTAATCAAGTGTTGACCAGCGAAACGCTTGCTGTTCGCCGGAACTCCTGCGATAACCGTCGCATGACTGCGGACCCAGTAGACCCGGCCGTCCTGCCCGAGGAGGAGGCAACTCTCCGCCCGGGGGCCATCGGCTTCGTGGACGCGTTGGTCATCGGGCTGGCCTCGACGTCGCCGGCGTACTCCCTGGCCGCGATCCTCGGTGCGCTCGTCGCCCTCGTCGGGGTCAATGCCCCCGGCGTCCTCCTGGCGTCGTTCGTCCCGATGCTGCTGATCGCCGCGGCGTTCGCGGCGCTCAACCGGGTCGACCCCGACTGTGGGACGACGTTCTCGTGGGTCACCCGGGCGATGGGCCCGTGGCTGGGCTGGATCGGCGGCTGGGCCATCGCGATGACCGGCGTGCTCATCGTCGGGTCGCTCGCCAACGTCGGCGTCATTTTCACGCTCCGCACCGTCGGCCTGGACACGCTGAGCGAGAACAAGCCGGTGGTCCTCGTGCTGACGGTCGCGCTCGTGCTGCTCATGACATGGATCTGCGTGCTCGGCACGGAGTTGTCGGCACACCTGCAGAACGTGCTGATCCTCGCCCAGACCGTCGCGCTGCTCGTCTTCGGCGTGGTCGCGCTCGTCCGGGGGGTCTCCGGGGACAGCCCGATGGGCGGGCTCGACCCGAGCTGGAGCTGGCTCAACCCGTTCGGCGCCGGCGGGGGCGCCCTCAGCGGCGGGCTGCTGCTGGGGGTGTTCGCCTACTGGGGCTGGGAGTCCGCGGTCAACCTGACGGAGGAGACCCGCGACTCGAGGTCGGCGTCCGGGCGGGCGGCCATCGTCTCCACCGTCGTCCTGCTGGTCACGTACGTCGGCGTCGCGATCGCCGTCCTGGCCTTCGCCGGCACCGACTACCTCTCGGACAACGCGGACGAGGAGGAGGCGATCTTCGGCCTGCTCGCCGGAGAGGTCATGGGTGGCTGGGACTGGGTGGTGCTGCTGGCCGTGGCCACCGCGGCGATCGCCTCCACCCAGACGACGATCCTGCCGGCGTCCCGGACCGGCCTGTCGATGGCCCGGCGGCACGCGCTGCCCCGGCGGTTCGCGCACATCTCGCCGAGCCACCGCACCCCCGACGTCTCCACGTGGTGGGTCGGCATCATCGCCAGTGTCTGGTTCGTCCTGGTGAGCCTGGTCAGCGAGAACGCGCTCTTCGACTCGATCACTGCGCTGTCGCTGCTCATCGCCTTCTACTACGCGCTGACCGGCATCGCGTGTGCCATCTACTACCGTCGGCAGCTCACCCGCAGTGTGTCGTCGTTCCTGCTCATCGGGGTCGGCCCGGTGATCGGGTCCCTGCTGCTGATCTGGCTGCTCGTGCTGTCGATCCGCGACCTGGCCAACCCGGACAACAGCTACACCGAGGCGGCCTGGCTCGGTGTCGGGCCCCCGTTGGTGATCGGCCTCGGGATCTTCGTGCTCGGCCTGATCGTCATGTTCGTGTGGCGGACGAAGGACGCGACGTACTGGCAGGAGAAGCCGAGCGTGGCCCCGGAGCCGTCGGAAGGTGAGCTGACCTGAGTGTGATCAGTCGGCAGGCGCGGGCTCGCCCGACACGCCGACTGGGGGCAGCCACGCGCCGATGCCATCAACGCCGGCGTGAGAGCCTCCGCGGGTCAGAGCCGCCCAGGCCTCCGTCAGGACGCCGCGGAGGATCTGCTCCATCTCGTCGAACTCCGGCTGGCCGCAGATCAGCGGGGGCGCGAGCTGGATCACCGGGTCGCCGCGGTCGTCGGCGCGGCAGTACAGGCCGGCCTCGAACAGGGCGCCGGAGAGGAAGCCGCGCAGCAGGCGCTCGGACTCGGCGTCGTCGAAGGTCTCCTTGGTCGTCTTGTCCTTGACCAGTTCGAGGCCGTAGAAGAACCCGTCACCCCGGACGTCGCCGACGATCGGCAGGTCCAGCAACTTCTCCAGGGTCGACCGGAAGGCGCCCTCGGTCTCCAGTACGTGCCGGTTGAGCCCCTCCTCGTCGAACAGGTCCAGGTTGGCCAGGGCGACCGCCGAGCTGACCGGGTGCCCGCCGAACGTGTAGCCGTGCGCGAAGGTCGCGGTGCCCTGCAGGAACGGCTCCATGACGCGGTCGGAGGCGATCATCGCGCCGATGGGCGAGTAGCCCGAGGTCATCCCCTTGGCGCAGGTGATCATGTCGGGCACGTAGCCGAACTTCTCGCAGGCGAACGTCGTCCCGAGTCGGCCGAAGGCGCAGATGACCTCGTCGCTGACCAGCAGGACGTCGTGCCGGTCGCAGATCTCCCGCACCCGCTCGAAGTACCCGGGGGGTGGCGGGAAGCAGCCGCCGGCGTTCTGCACCGGCTCGAGGAAGACCGCGGCCACCGTGTCCGGGCCCTCGAACAGGATCTGCTGCTCGATCTGATCGGCCGCCCACCGACCGAAGGCCTTGGGGTCGTCACCGAAGACCGGCGCCCGGTAGAAGTTGGTGTTGGGCACGCGGAACGTGCCGGGGACCAGGGGCTCGAAGACCTCCTTGAGCGCCGGGATCCCGGTGATGGACAGCGCGCCCTGCGTGGTGCCGTGGTAGGCGACGGCCCGGCTGATGACCTTCGTCTTCATCGGCTTGCCGGTCAGCTTGAAGTACTGCTTGGCCGCCTTCCACGCCGTCTCCACCGCCTCGCCGCCACCCGTGGTGAAGAAGACCCGGTTCAGATCACCGGGAGCGGCCGCGGCCAGCCGCTGGGACAGCTCGATCGCGGCCGGGTGGGCGTAGGACCACAGCGGGAAGAAGGCCAGTTGCTCGGCCTGGCGGGCGGCGGCCTCGGCGAGCACGCGACGGCCGTGCCCGGCCTGGACGACGAACAGCCCGGCCAGGCCGTCGAGGTAGCTGCGCCCGCGGTCGTCGAAGATCCGCGCACCCTCGCCGCGCACGATCACCGGCGGGGGTGTGTCGGCGTAGGAGCCCATGCGCGAGAAGTGCAGCCACAGGTTCGCGGTGGCCTCCGCCCCGACCGGCGAGGTCGTCGAGGGTGCGTCCTGTTCGGAGGTGGTCATCTTCGGATCCCGTCGTCCATCGGTAGCGTCGAAGACTGAAAAGTAGCGATCGACTGTATCGACAGACGAGATCGTCATACCGGACGGCGCTGCGACGGATGGAGGCATATCCGACCCGGTAGGCGGCACAAGGCAAGTAGAGGACTACATTGCCGGAGTGATCCGCACCGCCCGCCCCGCTGTCGGCTACGGCCTCACGCTGGCGGCCGCCGCGTTCTTCGGGGTCAACGGCACGGTGTCGACCCTGGCGCTGGATGCCGGTATCCCGCCCACCAACCTGACGGCGCTGCGCTGCACCGGCGCCGCGGTGGTGCTGCTCGGCGTCCTCGCCGTGATCTCCCCCGCCCGGCTGCGTGTCACCTGGCGGGAGGTCCCGTTCCTCGCGGTCTTCGGGATCGTCGGCGTCGCGCTGACCCAGTTCCTCTACTACGTGGCTATCGGCCTGATGCCGGTCGGTATCGCACTGGTCTTCGAGATGACGGCGCCGGTCTTCATCGCGCTCTACGTCTGGCTGGTCCGCAAGGAGAAGGTGCGCAGCCGCCTCTGGCTGGCGCTGCTGCTCTCGCTCTCCGGGCTGGTCCTGGTGGCGGAGGTGTGGAAGGACGGCGGATCGCTCGACCCGCTCGGGGTCGGCGCCGCGCTGGTCGCCGCCCTCTGCCTGGCCGCCTACTACCTGCTGGGCGAGCGTGGCACGGTCACCCGCGACCCGGTGGCGCTGACCTGCTGGAGCTTCGTGGCCGCGGCGGCGTTCTGGGCGGTCGCGGCGCCGTGGTGGGAGTTCGACGCCGGGGTGCTCGCCGAGCGGGTGCCGATCTCGCTGGGCTCGGTCGAACTGCCGCTGTGGGTGCTGGTCGCCTGGATCGTCGTCCTCGGCGCGGCGGTGCCGTTCTGGCTGTCGATCGCCGCACTGCGCCACCTGCCCCCGACCGCGGCCGGCCTGGTCGCGACCGTCGAGCCGGTGTTCGCCTCGATCGTGGCCTGGCTGTGGCTGGAGCAGGTCCTCACCGGGTGGCAGGTCGCCGGCGGCGTCGTCGTCCTGACCGGGATCGTGCTGGCCCAGACCGCCCGCGCCACCCCGGTGCCGACCTCCCTACCCGAGACTCCGGCCGCCCTGTCGTCCTGAATGGAGGCTGACGCGCGAGGAAACCTGCGCGCTCAGCCTCCACTTCAGCGCAGCCGCCGGACGGGGATGACCATCGGCGTCCCGGTTACCGGGTCGGGCACCACGCGCGCCTCCAGGTCGAACACGTCGGCGAGCAGCCGCTCGGTGAGCACCTCGGCCGGCGTCCCCGACGCCACCAGCGCGCCGTCCTTCATGGCGACCAGTCGCTGCGCGTAGCGCGCCGCCAGGTTGAGGTCGTGCAGCACGACGACGACGGTGCGCCCGCGCTCGGCATGCAGCCGGCCGACCAGTTCCAGGACGTCGATCTGGTGGGACAGGTCCAGGTAGGTCGTCGGCTCGTCGAGCAGGAGCAGGTCGGTGCCCTGGGCCAGGGCCATCGAGATCCAGGCGCGCTGCCGCTGCCCGCCGGAGAGGGCGTCCACCGGGCGCTCGGCGAGGTCGCTCATGTCGGTCCAGGCCAGTGCCTCGGCGACGACGGCCTCGTCGTCCCGGGACCACTGGCGCAGCCAGCTCTGGTGCGGGTGCCGCCCGCGGGCGACCAGGTCGGCGACGGTGAGGCCCTCCGGCGCGATCGGCGTCTGCGGGAGCAGGCCCAGGACGCGGGCCACCTCGCGGGTCGGCGTCTTGGCGATGGCTCGCCCGTCGAGGAGCACCTGGCCCGACGTCGGCTTCATCAACCGGCCGAGCGCGCGCAGCAGCGTGGACTTGCCGCAGCCGTTCGGCCCGACGATCGCGGTGAACGAGCCCTCGGTCAGCTCGAGGTCGAGGTCGTGGACGACGACGTGGTCGTCGTAGGCCAGCCGGACGTGGTCGGCCGCGAGACGGACCGGTCCGGTGCCCACCGTGGGGCGGTGCAGGAGTTCGGTCATCGCAGTCTCGTTCTCACGCAGATCGCCGCCTTCCGCGGACGAGGAGCCAGAGCAGGTAGGGGGCGCCGATGACGGCGGTGAGGATGCCGACCGGCAGCGTCTGGGGCAGCACCGTGCGCGTGACGAGATCGGCGCCGACCACGAGCACCGCGCCCAGCAGGGCCGACGCGACCAGCGGCGGGCGGGAGCCGCCGGTCAGCCGCACCGCGATCTGCGGCACGACCAGGGAGACGAAGGTGAGCGGTCCGGCGGCCGAGACCGACACCGCGACGGCGACGACGGCGAGCAGCACGACGGCGCGCCTGCGCCAGCGGACAGCCGGACGCCCAGGCCGCGGGCGGTGTCGTCGCCGAACTGGAGCACGCCCAGCACCCGGCCCGCGGCCAGCGCCAGGGGGACGACGACGAGCAGCGTGCCGAGCAGCGGCAGGACGTGGTCCCAGGTGCGCGCGTTCAGCGAGCCGGTGATCCAGACGTAGGCCGCGGCGGCGTCGATGATGTCGGCCCGGGTGAGCAGCCAGTCGGTGAGCGCGGTGCTCACCGACCACAGCGCGATGCCGACGAGGACCATCCGGTAGCCGTCGATGCCGGCCCGCCAGGTGAGCCCGAGCAGCAGCCCGCCGGCCAGCAGCGCGCCGAGCAGCGCCGCCACCGGGACGCCGAGACCACCGAGCGCGTCCCCGGCCGCGCCGGACCCGCCCGCCAGCACGATCGCCGCGACGGCGCCGACCGACGCGCCCTGGGTGATGCCGAGGACGTCGGGGGAGGCCAGCGGATTGCGGGCGAACGTCTGGAACGAGGGCCCCGGCGAGGCCGAGCGCGACGCCGACCAACGCGCCGACGACGATCCGCGGTGCGCGCAGCTCGAGGATCACGAACGACTGGGTCTGCTCGCCGAGGCCGACCAGCGTGCGCAGCACGTCGCCCAGGGCGATCGGGAAGTCGCCGCGGCCGAGGCTGAGCGCCGACACCAGCACGAGGACGACGGCGGCCACCACCGGCACCAGCACGTGCCGCCAGCGCAGCTGCCCGGAGACCGGGCCGACGCGGACGACGGTCCTGCTCCGGAGTGGCACCGTCGTCGTCACAGCCCGGCCGTCCGTGACCGGCGCACGAGCGCGATGAAGAAGGGCGCGCCGATCAGCGCGAGCACGATGCCGGCCTGGAGTTCGCCCGGCCGCGCGATCACGCGGCCGATGACGTCGGCGGTGATCAGCAGGACCGCGCCGAGCAGCCCGGAGCACGGGATCAGCCAGCGGTGGTCGGGGCCGGTGACGGCGCGGACCACGTGCGGCACGACCAGGCCGACGAAGGCGATCGGGCCGCAGGCCGCCGTCGCGGCGCCGCAGAGCAGGGTGATGGCGGTCAGCCCGACCGCGCGGGCCGGCCAGATCCGCTGGCCGAGACCGCGGGCGACGTCCTCGCCGAGGCCGAGCAGGTTCAGCGCCGGCGCGTTCAGCACCGCGAGGACGACGCCGATCGCGATGAACGGGGCCACCTGCCAGGCGACGTCGGGGCCGCGGCCGGCGAGCGCGCCGACGACCCAGAACCGGAAGCTGTCGAGGGTCTGCTGGTCACCGACGAGCAGGGCGCGCACCAGCGCGTAGAGCAGGGCGGACAGGGCCGCGCCGGCCAGCGCGAGGGTGACCGGGGTGGCGCCGCCAGGGCCGGCCGAGCCGATCGCGTACACCACCACGGTGCCGGCCAGCGCCCCGGCGAAGGCGAACCAGACGTACCCGGCGGGCGTGCCGACGCCGAGCAGCGAGATGGCCAGGACGACCGACAGCGAGGCGCCCGCGCTGACGCCGAGCAGGCCGGGATCGCCCAGCGGGTTGCGGGTGTGGCCCTGCATCAGGGCGCCGGCGATGCCGAGGGCGATGCCGACGATCAGGGCGAGCAGCGGTGCGGGGGAGCCGCAGCCCGCGGACGATCACCGCCTCGTCGGTCGCCAGCGACGGATCGGTCAGCGCCTGCCAGACGTCGCCGATCGCGATGGACCGGGTGCCGACGGCGATCCCGGCCAGCGACGCGACGACGACGAGCACGAGGAGGACAGCCAGGCCGACGAGTCGTCGGGTCCGGAGCGAGCTGCGTCCGGCGCTCGGGAGGGCCCGTGCCGCTGTCGGGGACTCGGCCGTGGCGGTCACGAGCGGCTCCCGGTGGCGGACAGGTCTAGCTAGGCAAGGCTCACCTTACCTAGCTCATCCCGCCGGCCGTCCAGCGGAGTCACACGGCGCGGAAAACGCGCCCCTGCGACTCCGCTCAGGCGGGGAGGGCGGCCTCGATCGCGGCGCGCACCTCGGGGGCGTCCGGCTGGGTCTTCGGGCGGAAGCGCGCGAGGACCGAGCCGTCGCCGGCCACGAGGAACTTCTCGAAGTTCCACAGGACGTCGCCCGCCGTGCCGGTCGGCATCGGGCGTCTCGGTCAGCTCGCGGTAGAGCGGGTGCGCGTCCGGACCGTTGACGTCCAGCTTGTCCGTCATCGGGAAGGTGACCCCGTAGGTGGCGGAGCAGAACGCGGCGATCTCCTCCGCCGTGCCCGGCTCCTGGCCCTTGAACTGGTTGCACGGCACCCCGAGCACGGTGAAGCCGCGGTCGCCGGTACTCCTCGTGCAGCGCCTCGAGCCCGGCGTACTGCGGGGTGAGTCCGCAGCGGCTGGCGACGTTGACGACGAGCGCCACCCGGCCTCCGGTCAGGGCGCCGACCGTCGTCGGGTCCCCCTGCAGCGTCGATACGGGCAGCTCGAGAAGGTCGCTCATGCCTGGCGGCAGCGCTCAGCCGCTGGCGTTCATTCCAGGCTGCTGGCGTCGTCCGGGACGTCGACGGCGTACTGGCGCAGCGCCTCGATCGGCACGATCTCCAGCGCGCGCTCGTTGGTCGCCGCCAGGACCACGCCGGCCGCGGCGCCCGCCTGGTACGCCTGCATCCAGCGGACGGCGACGACGCACCAGCGGTCGCCGGGCTTGAGGCCGGGGAAGCCGTACTCGGGCCGGGGCGTGGTCAGGTCGTTGCCGAGGTCGCGCTGCAGCGCGAGGAAGTCGGCGGAGACGACGGCGCAGACCGTGTGCCGGCCCAGGTCGTCGGGGCCGCTGGTGCAGTGCCCGTCGCGGTAGAACCCGGTCATCGGGTCGGTGCCGCACGGCTGCAGCGGGCCGCCCAGCACGTTGCGTTCGTCCGTGGGCTCGGGCGTCACGGCCGCTCCTGCACTGGGAAACCGGGGACGCCGTGGTCGGCGCGGGCACAGAATGGCAGGGTGCGGGCGTGACCGTCGATCCGAGCGTGCCCGACGTGCTGTGGCAGCCCACCGCCGAGGGCATCGCCGCCACCCGCATCGCCGATTTCGCCGGCTGGGTCTCCGCGCGGCGCGGGCTGTCCTTCGGGGATCCGGCCGACTACGACGCGCTGTGGCGCTGGTCGGTCGAGCACCTCGACCAGTTCTGGGCCGACGTCGCCGCATGGTCCGGGGTGCTGCCCGGCGTTCCCGACGACGAGGTGCTGACCCGCCGGAGCATGCCGGGCGCCGTCTGGTTCCCCGGCCGACGATCAACTACGCCGAGCAGGCGCTCCGGCACGCCACCGACGAGCCCGGCGCTGATCGCGCGTCGCCGAGGACGACGCGACCCGCAGGAGATCTCCTGGGCGACCTGCGCGGCCAGGTCGGCGCGTTCGCCGCGACCCTGCGCCGGCTGGGGGTGCAGCCCGGCGACCGGGTCGCCGGCTACCTGCCCAACGTGCCCGAGGCGGTCGTCGCGTTCCTCGGGGCGGCGTCGATCGGCGCGGTGTGGTCCTCCTGCGCACCGGACTTCGGCACCCGCGCCGTGCTCGACCGCTTCGCCCAGATCGAGCCGACCGTGCTGGTCGCCGTCGACGGCTACCGGTTCAACGGCAAGGAGTACGACCGGCGCGACGTCGTCGCCGAGCTGCGCGCGGCCCTGCCCACCGTGCGGACGACGGTCGCCGTCCCGCGGCTGTCCACCGACGCTGCCGGACGGCGCGCTGGCGTGGGCCGACGCCGTCGCCGACAGGCAGGAGCCGCGAGTTCGAGCCGCTGCCGTTCGACCATCCGCTGTGGATCGTCTACTCGTCGGGCACGACCGGCCTGCCGAAGGGGATCGTGCACGGCCACGGCGGGGTCGTGCTCGAGCAGCACAAGCAGCTGGCGCTGCACGTCGACGTCCGGCCCGGCGACCGGTTCTTCTGGTACGCCTCGACCGCCTGGATCATGTGGAACGTCGCGACGTCGGCGCTGCTGCTGGGCGCGACGGTCGTCGTCTACGACGGCGCCCCGGCGTACCCGTCGGTCGACGTGCAGTTCGCGCTGGCCGCGCGCACCGGCGATCACCTACCTCGGCACGAGCGCCGGCTACCTGACCGCGTGCGAGAAGGCGGGCATCCGGCCCGGCGAGGCCGTACGACCTCGCGGCGCTGCGGGCGATCGGCTCTACCGGCTCGCCGCTGCCGGCGGCGGCGTTCCGCTGGGTCTACGACGCGGTGAAGGCCCGACGTCTTGCTCGGCTCGCTGTCCGGCGGCACCGACGTCGCCACCGGCTTCATCGGCAGCTCGCCGCTGCTGCCGGTCACCGCCGGCGAGCTGCAGCGGCCGATGCTCGGCGTCGCCGCCGCGGCCTGGGACGAGCAGGGCCGGCCCGTCGTCGGCGAGCTCGGCGAGCTGGTGGTCACCGAGCCGATGCCGTCGATGCCGCTCTACTTCTGGAACGACCCGGACGGCACCCGCTACCGCGAGGCCTACTTCGAGCCCTGGCCCGGGGTCTGGCGGCACGGCGACTGGCTGGAGATCACCGAGCGCGGCACCTGCCTGATCACCGGCCGGTCGGACTCCACGCTCAACCGGGGCGGGGTGCGGATGGGGACGGCGGACATCTACGCCGCCGTCGAGTCGATCCCGGCGGTCGCCGACTGCGTCGTGCTCGGGCGTGGAGCAGCCCGACGGCGGCTACTGGATGCCGCTGTTCGTGAAGCTGGCGCCCGGGGCGGCGCTGACCGACGAGCTCGGCGACCAGCTCCGGACGGCGATCCGCGAGCAGGCCAGCCCCCGCCACGTGCCCGACGAGATCATCGCGTCCCCGGCGTGCCGCACACCCTGACCGGCAAGCGCCTGGAGGTGCCGCTCAAGCGGCTGTTCCAGGGCGTGGATCCCGCCAAGGCGGTCAACGCCGGGGCCGTGGACGACGCCGCCGCCGTCGACCACTACATCGGCCTCGCGCGGGAACGCGGGGTCAGTGGCCGGCATAGCCGCGATGCCGTCGAGGAGGCGCTGCAGGCCGAACTCGAACAGCTGGTCGAGGTCGAGGTCGAACTCCATGTCGCGGAGGACCTGGGCGAAGTGCGGGTGCCGACCGTCGGCGACCAGCGCCTCGAGCATCGGCTCCTGCTCGGCCATCCACTCGTCGCTGGTCTGCCCGCTGGCGGCCTCGGCGTCGGCTTCCAGGTCCAGGTTGACGGCAGTGCCGCGCACGAAAGTGAACACGGTCAGGTGGGTGGTGAACGTGGTCAGCGCGTCCATGCCGGCCTCGTTGAGGACGCCCAGCACCGACTCGCTGTAGGCGAGCGCCCCCGGCAGCAGCTGCGGGCGGGTCACCGACAGGGCGGCGGGGAGCCACGGGTGGCGGCGGAAGGTCGCCCACAGCGCGCGGGCGGCGAGCTCGAGACCCTCCCGCCACGACGAGGGCCGGGTCGTCGGGCAGCGCGCACTCGGCGATCGCCGAGTCGATCATCGCCAGCATGAGCTCGTCCTTGTCGCTCACGTGCCGGTAGAGCGACATGGGGGCGGCGCCGAGCTCGGCCGCCACCCGGCGCATCGACAGGGCGGCCAGCCCTTCGGCGTCGGCGACCGTGATGCCGGCGGCCACGATCGAGCCGAGCCCCAGGGGGCCGCCCGGGGTGCCTCGCCGACGCGCCGGGCGTTCGGCCGCCGGAGCCGGCACGTCCCCCGCGACGACCGTGCCCACGCCCGGCACGCTGTGGATCAGCCCCTCGTGCCGCAGGGTCGTGAGCACCTTGGTGGCGGTCGCCATCGCGACTCCGTAGCGCTGGACCAGTGCGCGCGTCGAGGGCATTCGCGCCCCGGGCGCGAGTTCGCCCGCGGTGATCCGGCGGCGTAACTCGGCCGCGATCCGGGCGGACGGTGGTGCCGTGACGTCGCTCATCGATCCCTCTCCGCACTAGTGCACTCGAGGACCGCAAGCGATCGAGCGCACTAGCGCGGAATCTCGCCCAAACCACTTGCCGACCTGCGCGTACAGCATACGCTCTCGTGTCATGACGACTCGAAGCGTACTGATCTCCGGCGGCGGGATCGCCGGCCCCGCCCTCGCGCACTGGCTGACCCGCCGAGGCTTCGCGGTCACCGTCGTCGAGTGCTCGCCGGTGCCCGCGGGCCGGCGGGCAGGCGGTCGACCTGCGCGGTGCGGCCCGCACCGTCGCCGAGCGCATGGGCCTGCTCGACGAGATCCGCGCGGTCAGCCTCGAGCAGCGAGGCATCGCCTGGGTCCGCTCCGACGGCTCGATCGCCGCCCGCATGGCCGCCGACGCGTTCGGTGGCGAGGGCATCGTCTCGGAGATCGAGGTGCTCCGAGGCGACCTGGCCGGCGTCCTGCACGCCGCGACCCGCACCGGAACCGAGTACATCTTCGGCGACACCGTCACCGCGCTCCATGACGACGACGACGGGGTCACCGTGACGTTCGATCGGTCGACGCCGCGCCGATTCGACCTGGTGGTCGGCGCCGACGGGACGCACTCCGCCGTCCGGGCGCTGGTGTTCGGTCCCGAGACCGGGTGCACCGAGCCGCTGGGCTGCTACACGAGCTGGTTCACCGCGCCGGCCGCGTTCGATCTCGACGGCTGGTTCCTCATGCACAACATGCCCGGCGGCCTGGTCGCCTCCGTGCGGCCGGGCCGGCTCCCCGGCGAGCACAAGGTGGGGCTGAGCTTCCGCGCCGGGCCGATCGGCGTCGATCGCGCCGACGTCACCGCGCAGAAGGCGTTGGTCGCCGAGCGGTTCGCCGGCGCCGGCTGGGAAGTGCCGCGACTGGTAACCGCCATGAACGCCGCGGACGACTTCGTCCTCGACTCGATGGCGCAGGTGCACCTGCCCGCCTGGTCCCGGGGCCGGGTCGTCCTGCTGGGCGACGCCGCCTGGTGCCCGACCCCGCTCAGCGGCCTCGGCACCAGCCTGGCGCTCGTCGGCGCCTACGTCCTGGCCGGCGAGCTGGCGGCCGCCGCCACCCCGGCCGAGGCGTTCCGGCGCTACGAGGAGGTGCTGCGGTCCTACGTGGCGGGCGCGCAGAAGCTGCCGCCCGGCGGCGTGGGGGGTTTCGCGCCGATGCGCGCGCTGGACATCCGCCTCCGGATCGCGTCGATGCGCCTGATGACCCGCCGGCCCTTCGCGCAGCTGATCGCCAAGCAGTTCGACAAGGCCGGTGATCTCGTCCTGCCCGACTACGACCTGTCGACGGCGTCCTGACCGAACGGGCCGCGCAGGGCGGCCCACTGGAGCAGCATGATCGCTTGGCGTCGGCGATCCGGCCGTCGCCGATCATGTCCAGGGCCTGCACGAAGTCCAGCTCGACGACCTCGATGTCCTCGCCCTCCTCGGCGACGCCACCGTGGTCGCCGGTGCGGTCGGCGGGGGAGTACGGCGCGGCGAAGAAGTGCAGCCGCTCGGTCACCGATCCGGGGCTCATGAAGGCGTCGAACACGTGCTCGACCGCGCCGACGGTGACCCCGATTTCCTCCTCGACCCCCCGGGCGGACTGGCGTCCTCCGGTGAGTCGTCGTCCCAGAGGCCGGCCGCGGTCTCCAGGAGGAGCCCGTCGGGGTGGCCGTTGACGTACACCGGGAACCGGAACTGGGCGGTCAGCAGGACCGTGCGCCGCGCGACGTCGTACAGCAGCAGGGTGGCGCCGTTGCCGCGGTCGAGGGTCTCGCGTTGCTCAGTGGTCTCAGGTGCCGTCGGGACGCCGTCGGTCGAGCGTCGTCCGCCGGAGCACGTGCCAGCCGCGCGCCAACAGTTCGACGTCGCGCACGACGACGTCCGGGTTGCCGGTGCGGTCGCTGCAGGCGTGGGTCGGCTCCGTTCTGGGGCGACGTCCTCACCGCGTTCGACGAGCACCTGCGCACCCACACCGAGGAGGAACCGTGACCGAACTGCCGCCCGTCCGCGTCAGCCGCGAGGTGGCCGTGCCGCCCGAGCGCGCCTGGCAGGCCTTCACCGGGGAGATCGGCAGCTGGTGGCCGTTGGGCAGCTTCTCCGCGTCCGGCAGTGACCAGGCCACGGTCGGCTTCCGGGACGGCGTCCTGGTCGAGACCGCTCCCGACGGCACGGAGCACGTCTGGGGCGAGGTGCTCGACTGGGAGCCGCCGTCACGCGTCCGGCTGACCTGGCATCCCGCGTCGCCGCCCGGTTCGGACGTCACCGAGGTGGAGTTCCTCGTCGTCGGGGTCGACGGCGGCAGCCGGGTCGAGATCGTGCACCGCGGCTGGGAGCGCCTGGCCGATCCCGACGCGGCGCGCACCAGCTACGAGCAGGGCTGGCCGGCGGTGCTGGCGCCGCTGGCCGAACACCTGGGGTGATCACCCGCTCGGTGAGGCTGGTCACGAGTACGGATGACGACGGCATGCGGTGGGCACCCCGCAACCCCCAAGGTGTACGTGATCATCCCCGCCCGCCGAGGAGACCGACCGACGATGACGTCGACCGAGAACGAGACCTGGCAGCCCGAGCCGCCGGCGCTGCTGCCGCCGTGGCACACGCCCGAGCGGGAGAAGCTGCAGGACCAGGCCCGCCGGTTCGCGATGGACGAGGTCCTGCCGGTCGCCAACGAGCTCGATCCGCAGAAGGGTGAGATCCCGGCGTCGGTGCTGTCCCGGCTGGCGGAGCTCGGCTACTTCGGCATCACCGTGCCCGGCCGACCAGGGGGGCCTCGGGCTGGGCGTCTTCGAGTACTGCATGGTCAGCGAGGAGCTGGCCCGCGCCTGGATGTCGACGGCCAGCATCCTGGCGCGTTCCCAGGGCCTCGGGACGGCGGTGGCCGACGAGGCGCGCCGCCACGAACTGCTCGGGCGCAGCGCCCGCGGCGAGTGGATCGGCGCGATCGCGCTCTCCGAGCCCGATGCGGGCTCCGATCTGGCCGGGGTCACCACCCGCGCCGTCCTGGACGGCGACGAGTGGGTGGTGACCGGCCGCAAGCGCTGGTGCGGGAACGCGAAGGCCGCCGACTTCATCCAGGTGCTCGTGCGCGAACGTGACCCCGAGGAGGGCGAATCCCGCTCGAAGGGGCTGGTCAACCTGCTGCTGGAGAAGGAGCGCGGCGAGTTCCCCGAGGGGTTGTCCGGCTACCCGATCGACAAGGTGGGCTACCACGGCTTCCTGACCTGGGACCTGACGTTCGACGGCGTCCGCATCCCGAAGGACAACGTCATCGACGAGGCCCGGGCCGCGCGCGAGGAGAGCGACGAGGAGGGGGAGGCGCCGAGCAGGCGGGTTTCGCCGAGGCGCAGAAGTTCCTCAACACCGCCCGCGTGCACACCGCCGCCCGCGCCGTCGGCCTGGCCCGCGCGGCGCTCGAGGACTCGATCCTGTACCTGCAGGAGCGCGAGCAGTTCGGCCACCCGATCGGCGACTTCCAGGCGCTGCGGTTCGCCGTCGCCGAGATGGCCGCGCAGATCGAGCAGGCGCGCGCCTTCTACCGGCAGGTCGCCCACCTGCTCGACCTCGGCGTCCCCTGCGCCAAGGAGGCGTCGATGGTCAAGCTCGAGGCCACCGAGATGTCGGTGCGGGTGACCAACCAGGCCATGCAGCTGCACGGCGGAAACGGCTACACGACCGAGCGGCAGGTGGAGCGGCACTGGCGCGACGCCCGGCTGACGACGATCTTCGAGGGCACCAGCGAGATCCAGAAGCGGATCATCAGCGACCGCCTGCTCCCCGGAGTCCTCTCGGCTGAGTGGAGTCGCACGGCGCGGAAAACGCTCCCTGCGACTCCACTCGTGCCACCGTTCGGTCACCAGCTTCTGACGAGCCTGGGGAGCGACGATGCTGCGGACCTCGTTCACCGACCTGTTCGGCATCTCCGTGCCGGTCTGCTGGCGCCGTTCGGGCCGTGGGAGCAGACGCTGCTGGCCGCCGAGGTGTGCCGGGCCGGCGGGCTCGGCAGCCTCGGGACGGCGACGCGCGGCCCCGACGAGCTGACGGCGCAGTGGCGGTGGCTGCGGGAGAACACCGACGCGCCCTTCGCGATCAACCACACCGGCCGACCGCTGTCGGAGGAGGCGTTCGAGGCCACGCTCGAGTTCGAGCCCGCGGCGATCAGCTTCCACATGGGCATCCCGGCCGACCTCGTCGCCCGAGCCCACGACCGCGGGATCCGGTGGCTGCAGACGGTCGGGAGCGTGCCGGCCGCCGAGGCCGCGCTGGCGGCGGGCGCGGACGTGCTCGTGGCCCAGGGCACCGAGGCGGGCGGCAACGCGCGGCTGGGTGAGCACGCTCGTCCTGGTGCCGGCCGTCGTCGACGTGGCCGGCGACGTCCCGGTCCTCGCCGCGGGTGGGATCGCGGACGGCCGGGGCCTGGCCGCCGCCCTGGCCCTCGGCGCCGCGGGCGCCAGCCTGGGCACCCGGTTCCTGGCGACCGAGGAGATGACGATCGACGCCACCTGGAAGCAGCGCATCGTCGCCGCGGACGCCGAGGAGGCGGTCAAGGTGCCGCACAGCGAGCGCGTCATGCCCCCGTTCAACGTGCCGCAGCTGGGCATGCCGTTCGCGCCCCGGGCGCTCCGGACGCCGTTGATCGACCGCCTGGCCGACGCCCCGGAGGAGGTGGATCCGGCCACGGTCGGCCCGGCCATGCTGCGCGCGGTGCGCGCGGGGGGCGGCCACGACCTCCTGCCCTTCACCGGGCAGTCCGCGGAACTGGTGCACGATGTCGTCCCGCCCGGGCGCTCGTGGCCAGGATCGTCGCCGAGGCGGAGCAGGCACTGGACCTCGCGGCCGCGGCGCACAGGTAGGGCTCGCCGCGTCAGGACGCCGGGGCCGCCTCGCTGGGCAGTGACGGCGTCCGCCTCGGCCGCGTCCTCGGCGAGGGCCGCCTCGTCGTCATGGGCGATCTGTGCGAGCTCCCGCCAGATCAGCGCGAGGATGAGGGCGGACCCGACGAAGGCGAACCAGAACGGGCCGGTCACGCCCCAGATCTGGGCGATGACGCCGCCCAGCGCCTGGCCGGCGACGATGCCGCCGAAGACGCCGATCGAGTAGAGGCTGCCCACCCGGCCCTGCAGCTTGGTCGGGACCGCGCGCATCCGGACCGTGCGCGACGTCGTCCCCCAGATGAAGGCGTGCGCGCCGAAGACGAACAGGATCGCCATGGCCACCCAGGCGTGGTGGTGAGCGCGAGGCCAGGTGGGTGAACGTCTCGACCAGCAGCCCGACCCGCATGATCGTCGCCAGGCTCGCGTGCCGCTCGAGCCAGTCGTAGGCGGCCGTGCCGGCGATGCCGCCCAGCGCGCCGACCGTGGTCAGCAGGCCGAAGCCGACCGGGCCCAGGTCGAGCCGCTCGTCGGCGTAGAGCACGAGCACCGACCAGGCGGCGCCGTAGGTGACGTTGAACGTGACGATCGTCAGGGTCAGCGTGCGGACGGCGCCGTGTCCCCACGTCCAGCGGAAGCCCTCCGCGATGTCGCGGCGGAGGCGCGGCGGCCGGCGGGCCGGACCAGCGGCGGCACAGCCATGCGCGAGATGAGGACCGCGCCGAGCGCCAGGCACACCGCCTGGACGACGAACGGCCACGCCGTCCCGGCGGCGAAGAGGACGGCGCCCACGGCCGGGCCGACCAGCTGGTTATGTCAGCGACGCCGGCCATCAGCCGGGCGTTGCCGATGCCGAGGTCGCTTCGCGGCACGACCATCGGCAGCAGCGTGCCGGCGGTGGTGTCGACGAAGACCTCGGCGGTGCCGAGCAGGAACATCGTCGCGAGGACGACGGTGATGTCCACCGTGCCGGTGACCAGCGGCACGGTCGAGGACGACGAGCACGCGCGGCCCGAGTCAGGTCGACCGACGATGACCAGCAGCCGGCGGTCCACCCGGTCGGCGAGCGACGCCCGCGTACAGGCCGAACAGCAGCCACGGCAGCCGCTGGAGCAGCGCCGGCGAGCGCGACGAGGAACGGGTCCTGCGTCTGCGAGGCGACCAGCAGCGGGCCGGCGGCGAGGCGCGATGCCGTCGCCGAGGTTGCCGACCCAGGCCGAGCCGACCAGCCATCGGAACGACGTCCCCATGCGGGCCGGCAGCACCGTCTCGACCACTCGGCTCACGAGTAGGGAGACCCTAGTGGCCGGATGCGGCGGCGGCCGACGAATTTCCCTCGGCGGCGCGTCAGCGCAGGCGCAGCACCCGGGCCTCCCAGGGCGCCGCACCGCGGGGTCGGCGACTCGAGGTTGCCCAGCACGAGGTCGGCGTCCCGCGACTCCGGCAGCAGGTCGTCCAGCTTGTGCGGCGTCCGGCTGAGGTTGCAGACCACGAGCAGCACGTCGTCGCCCAGCGAGCGGGTGAAGGCGTAGACCTCCTCGTGGTCGGGCAGCAGCATCGCGAACCGGCCGATCGCCACGACGGGTTCCTCGTGCCGCAGCGCGATCAGCCGCCGGTAGTGCGCGAGCACCGAGCGGCGTCGGGGCGCTGCCGCTCGACGTTCCACTCCCGTGGTCGGGGTTGACCGGCAGCCACGGCGTCCCGGTCGTGAAACCGGCCGACGGCGAGTCGTCCCACTGCACGGGCGTGCGGGCGTTGTCGCGGCTCATCCGGCGCAGGGCGGCCATCACGTGCGCGGGCTCCTCGCCGGTGGAGACGGCGTGCACGTAGTGGTTGAGCGACTCGAGGTCGGAGAAGTCCTCCAGCGCCGCGAACGGGTAGTTCGCCATGCCGATCTCCTGGCCCTGGTAGACGTACGGCGTCCCGCGGTGCAGGTGCAGCAGGGTCGCCAGGCAGGTCGCCGAGTCGCGGCGGAAGCGGGGCGAGTCGTCCCCGAAGCGGGAGACGGCGCGCGGCTGGTCGTGGTTGTCCCAGTAGAGGGAGTTCCAGCCGACGTCGGCCAGGCCGGCCTGCCACCGCCCGAAGGAGGCCTTGAGGTCGCGCATCCGCAGCGGCCGGAGGTCCCACTTCCGGGCGCCGTGGTCGAGGCCCACGTGCTCGAACTGGAACACCATGTCCACCTCGGCGCGGGCCGGGTCGGTGAACAGGACGGCGTCCTCGACCGTGACGCCGGGCATCTCGCCGACGGTGAGGAACGTTCCGTCACGCGCGGCGAACACCTCGCGGTGCATCTCCGGCAGGAACTCGTGGATCCGCGGGCCGCACAGATAGGACGCCGAGCCGTCGCCCAGGGAGGAGCCGGGCAGCGGGGGGCCGTCGTGCAGGTGCCCGTCGGCAGCGACGTCCTTGGAGATCATGTTGATGACGTCCATCCGGAAGCCGTCGACCCCGCGGTCGAGCCACCACCGCATCATCGCGTACACCGCCTGCCGGACCTCGGGGTTCTCCCAGTTGAGGTCGGGCTGCTTGCGGTCGAACAGGTGCAGGTAGTACTCGCCGCTGGCCTCGTCGAGCGTCCATGCCGGGCCGGAGAAGAACGACTGCCAGTTGGTCGGCTCCGCGCCCGGGTCGCCGGCGGACATCCCGCCGCGCGGTGGCCGCCACCAGTACCAGTCGCGCTTCGCGGACGTGCGCGACGCCCTGCTCTCGTCGAACCACGGGTGCTCGTCGCTGGTGTGGTTGACCACCAGGTCCATGAGCAGCTTCATCCCGCGCGCGTGCAGCTCGGCGATCAGCTCGTCGAGCTGCGCCAGCGACCCGAACAGCGGGTCGATGTCCTGGTAGTCGCTGATGTCGTAGCCGTTGTCGGCCTGCGGTGACGGATACACCGGGGAGAGCCACAGGACGTCGACGCCCAGGTCGGTCAGGTGGTCCAGGCGGGCCAGGACACCCCCGAGATCACCGACCCCGTCGCCGTCGGAGTCCATGAACGAGCGGGGATAGACCTGGTAGACGACGGCGCGCGTCCACCAGGCGGACTCATCGACGGCCATGCTCACACCCCAGCACGCGCGGCTGACCTGCGCAGGATCAGGACGGCGACGAGTGGTGGACCGCCTCGACGTTGTTGCCGTCGGGGTCCCGGAAGAAGACGCCGTAGTAGCCGGGGTGGTACTCGGGCCAGACCCGCGGCTCGTGCAGGATCTCGGTGCCGGCCTCCTTCGCGGCGGCGAACACTGCGTCGACGGCGTCCCGCGAGGGCGCCTGCAGTGCCAGGTGGACCGGCCGGTGACCGGTGTCCACCGCGGGGCTCACCCACAGCTGGGGCATGCCGTCGGGCCCGGACATGCCCACCACCGGGCCGCCCGGGGTGTCGATGCGCATGGCCTCGCGGATGCCGCACGGCGCGAAGACCCGCAGATAGAAGGCCGCCGCGGCCTCGACGTCCACGCACTGCAGTCCCAGGTGGTCGATCATGGTCGCCGACCGTAGCGGCGGGGGCCGACACCCGGCACCCGGATCCTCCGCCGACCGCGAAATCGGGTGCGACCTGTCGTACCCGTGGGTGACCATCAGGCGACCCCCGACGTTCCGGCCCGAAGGACTCGACCCATGACCGCCCTGCCGCGGGCTCTCGCCCCGCTGCGGCATCCGCACTACCGGCTGCTGGCCGGCTCGATGGCGCTCTCGCTGCTCGCCGCGGGCCTGTGGGCCATCGCGGTGGTGTGGCAGGTCGTGGCGCTGGGCGGGGGCCCGGCCGCGCTGTCACTGGTGAGCGCCCTGAGCGCCGGCGGCATGCTGGCCAGCACGCTGCTCGGCGGCGCGCTGGCCGACCGCGTCCCGCAGCGGCGCATCCTGCTCGCCGTCGCCCTGCTGCAGGCCGGCACCGTGGCCGTGGTCGCCGCGCTGTCGCTGGCCGGCGCGCTCGCCCTCTGGCACCTGGCGGCGGTCTCGCTCGCGGGCGGCCTGGCGATGGGGCTCTACTTCCCCGCCTATTCGGCGTTGGTGCCGGCGCTCGTGGCGCCAGACGACCTGCTCGCGGCGAACGGCCTGGAGGGCGTCGTCCGTCCGCTGCTGGCCCAGGCCGCCGGTCCGGCGGCCGCTGGCTTCCTCGTCGCCGCGCTGTCGCCGGGCGCGGCCCTGGCGGCGACCGCGACGGTCTCGTTGCTGGCGGCGGCCTGCCTCGCGGTGCTGCCGTCGACCCCGGTCCGCCGGGAGGCCGCCCCCGACGGGGCGCCGGTCGCCGGGCTGCTGGCCGATGTCCGTGAGGGCTTCGTGTACATGGTCCGGACGCCGTGGCTGCTGGCCACGCTGCTGTTCGCCTCGTTGATGCTGCTGGTGTTCATCGGTCCGTTCGAGGTGCTCGTCCCGTTCGCGATCCGGGACATCGGCGGCGGTCCGAGCCAGCACGCGTACGTGCTGGCCGCGTTCGGGATCGGCGGGGCGGTCGGCTCGCTCGTCGTCGCGTCGCTGCGGCTGCCGCGCCGGTACCTGACCGTCATGAACCTGCTGTGGGGTGCGGGCTGCATGCCCGCGGTGGTGTTCGGCTTCGCCACCGACCTGTGGCTGATGATCGCCGCCGGCGCGGTCATGGGCGCGACGTTCCAAGCGGGCATGGTCATCTGGGGCACCCTGCTGCAACGCCGGGTGCCGCCGGCCCTGCTCGGCCGGGTGTCCAGCCTCGACTTCTTCGTGTCGCTGAGCTTCATGCCGCTGTCGATGGCCCTGGCCGGCACGGTCAGCGAGGTCATCGGCCTGACGGCGACGTTCCTCATCGCCGGGCTTGCTCCCCCGGTGCTGGCCGTGATCGTGATCGTGGCGGCGCGGCTGACCGCCGACGAGATCGCCCACCCGCTCGACGTCCCGGAGCCGGCCGCGGAGCCCGAGGCGCCGGTCGTCGAGCCGGTCTGATCACCCGCCGTTCCTGCGCCTCCGTCGGGCCGCTGCTTGGATGGGTGGACGACGCCGGGACAGCCCCGGCGCAGGAGGGAGCACCGTGGCCGAGCTGACCCGACCCGAGGTCGACCCGCCGAGCGGCCCCGCCCCGGCCGACCTCGTGATCGAGGACCTCGTCGTCGGCGATGGTCCGGAGGCGACCGCGGGCACCCTCGTGAGGGCGCACTACGTCGGCGTCACGCACGAGGGCGGCGAGCAGTTCGACGCGTCCTGGGATCGCGGTGACCCCCTGGAGTTCCGGCTCGGTGTCGGCATGGTCATCCAGGGCTGGGACGAGGGGATCGCCGGCATGAAGGTCGGCGGCCGCCGCCGGCTGACCATCCCCGCGCACAAGGCCTACGGCGAGCGCGGCGCGGGCGGGGTCATCAAGCCCGGCGCCACCCTGGTCTTCGTCGTCGACCTCGTCGGCGTGCGGTAGCTCCCCCCAGCGATCATGGCGTCGTGACCACCGTTCGGGGCTCCCAGGTGGTCCCGGCGCCATGATCGCTGGGGGAGCCCGGAATGCTTGAAGGCGCAACGAAGTTGCTCCCGGCATGCAGGTAGAGGTCTGGTCCGACGTCGTCTGTCCGTGGTGCTACATCGGTAAGCGCCGGTTGGAGTCCGCGCTCGAGCGGTTCCCGCACCGGGACGAGGTCGAGGTCGTCTGGCGGTCCTTCCAGCTGGACCCGAGCATCCCCGAGGGCGAGACGCACCCGACGCTGCCGGCGCTGGCCGCGAAGTACGGCACCAGCACCGAGCAGATGCGGGCAAACATGACGCGGGTCGAGCAGGTTGCCGCCGAGGAGGGCCTGGACTACCACCTGGCCGACGGCGTCAGCGGCAACACCCTGCTGGCGCACGAGTTGCTGCACCTCGCGGCCGAGCACGGCCTGCAGGCCCCGCTCAAGGAGCGACTGCTGCACGCGCACTTCGAGGAGGGACGCTCCGTCTTCGACGTCGACTCGCTGGTCGCGCTCGGTGTCGAGGTCGGGCTCGACGAGGCCGACGCCCGGGCGGCGCTCGCCGATCGCCACTATCTGTCCGCCGTCCGGCAGGACGCCGCCACCGCGCAGGCGCTGGGCGCGACGGGCGTCCCCTTCTTCGTCGTCGACCGGAAGTACGGCGCGGCCGGCGCGCAGCCCGCGGACCTGTTGCTCCAGATCCTCGAGCGGGCGTGGGCCGAGAGCCACCCGCTGGTCACGGTGCCGGCCGCCGACGGCTGCGACGACGACAACTGCGCGGTCTGACTGATCTCCTGAGACGCTTCCGCGGAATCGTCAAGCCGTACGCCTTGACGATTCCGCGGAAGCGTCGTGACCGCTCGGAGGCCGCGTCAGCCGAGCAACGTCGCTGCGCTCTTCAGGAACGTCTCCGCCTCCGCAGTGAGCTCCCGGACGACGTCGGTCGCCGAGCGCTCCGTCGTCACCAGGCCGACAGCCTCCCCCGCGTACACCGGCGCCTGCTGCAGGTCGTCGGTCAGCCGGGCGTCGACGACCCGTTTCGAGGCGGCGGCGTCCCGGCTCAGTTCCTCCTCGCGGCCGTGCCACGTCCGGCTGAAGTCGTTCACCAGGGCGCGGCCCGGCCAGCGTGGCGGCCAGGGCAGACCCTGGGCGACGTCGAAGGCACGGGTCAGCACGGTGTCGTCGCCGCCGGCCGCGCGTACCCGGGCCCGGGCCGCCGGGGAGTTGAGGCCCTCGGGGCAGCTCAGGAACGGCGTCCCGAGCCAGACGCCGGCCGCGCCGGCGACCAGCGCGGCAGCCATCCCGCGGCCGGTCGCGATACCGCCCGCCGCCACGACCGGGCGGTCGGTGAGGGTCAGGGCCTCCTGGAGCAGCGGCAGCAGGGACCGGCGCCCGGTGTGCCCGCCGGCCTCGGTGCCCTGGGCGACGATCACGTCGACCGCGGCCTCGTGCGCCCGGTGGATGTCGGCGGTCGTGTTGACCTGAGAAGCGACCGCGATCCCGGCGTCGTGCAGGGGGCCGATCCAGGGCGCCGGGTCCCCGAACGAGACGGAGACCAGGGCGGGCCGCGCCGCGATGGTGGCGTCCAGCAGTTCGGGACGGCGGTCGAGCACCCAGTTCATCAGGCCGACCCCGAAGGAGGGCCTCTCCCGGTATCGCGCACTGCTGCGGCGATGAATTCGGCGCTGTGGCGGTCGGTCCGAAACCGATCATCCCCAGGCCCCCGCCGAGGGACACCGCCCGGGCGAGCGCACCGCCGGCGACCCCGGCCATCGGTGCTCCGATGACCGGCGTCTCGAGGTCGAACCAGCCAGTGAGCGGGGTCCTGATCATGGGCTCATCGTGCCGTCGTCGCGCGGCGTGCGGCTAGCGCGGATCCACCTTGTGGGCCGCCGTCCGCGCGCGTGCGAGTTCGCCTCGGCGTCGAGCTGCTCGTCGCCGGTGACCGCGGGATCGTCCTCCGTGGAGGCCAGGTCCTCGCCCTCGCCGTAGGCGCCGGGATCGGCCTGCAGGGTCCGCGGGTCGTTGAGCGGATCGGGAACGTCGGGATCGGTGACAGACATGCCGACCGCCATGCCCGTGTGGCCCGGCGCGTGAACCCTGGCCAACGCGTAACCAATGTTACGCATACCCGGTGCAGTCCCTGGCGGCGTTGGCGGACCCGATCCGGCGCGAGGTGGTCGACCTCCTTGCGGGCGGTGAGCTGGCTGCCGGCGACGTGGCCAGCCGGTTCCCGGTGAGCCGCCCGGCGATCAGCCGCCACCTGCGCGTGCTCCGCGAGGCGGGCCTGGTGCGCGTGCGCACCGAGGGCCGGCAGCGGTTCTACGCGCTCGACCCGGGGCCGCTGCGCGAGCTCGACGGCTGGCTGGAGCGCTACCGCGACCTGTGGGCGCACCGGCTGGACGCGCTGGACACGGAGATCGCCCGCGGCCGGCGGGGCAGAGGAACGGAGAGCGCACATGAGCGAGCACGCGGCGGCCGCGGATCGACGCGGCGTCATCAGGGCCGAGGGCCGACGGCCGGCAACGGCTGGAGTTCCGCCGGGTCGTGGCCGGACCCGATCGACGACGTGTGGTCCGCCCTCACCGAGCCGGAGCGGCTCGCCCGCTGGATCGGCCGGTACGAGGGCGAGCGGGCGGCTCGGTGGACGGGCAGGCTTCTTCATGACCATGGAAGGGGTCGAGCCCACCGGTCCCCCGGCGACGATCGTCGAGGCGTCGCCGCCGCGCCGTCTGGTGGTCGAGACGGCCGGCCCGGCGGAGGGAAACCTGGCGGATGGAGCTGGACCTGGCCGAGGAGGACGGCCACACGGTGCTGTGTCTTCCGTTCAGGCGCTTCGCGGCCGGCGCCGACGTCGCCGACGTCGCCGGTGGGCTGGCACTGGTACCTCGACAAGCTCGACGCAGAGGTCAGCGGCCGACCGGGCCCGGCCGACTGGGAGACCTTCTGGGCCGAGGTCGGCCCCGGCTACCGGCCCGTCTGAGAACGGTGCCCGAGCACGGCCATCGCCGCGGCCAGGCCCAGCCCGGCGACGACGACCGGCGTCTCATCCGTCCCAGCCCCCCGGTCGTAGGTGCTCGCGGTCGTACCGCTCCATCAGGTAGCCCGGGACCATCATCGCGCCGAGCATCCCCAGCAACGGCGGGCGCCGTCGTCCGGGCCCGCCGCGAGCCGCGTCGTCGCCCAGAGCTGGGTGGCGAGCGTCGTGACCGGGGCGCAGTAGGCGGTTCCGGCCCAGGCGAGGTCCCGCACAGTGCTGGGGCTGCCCCGCATGAACCCGACGTCGTAGTTGCGACGGCGGCGGACGGCGACGGCTATGCCGGCCAGTTGCGCGACCACCTGGGCCCGGGAGACGGCGACCAGCGTCGATCGATCAGCCATGTCGCACG
>CAVVIN010000003.1:0-79819 GCA_963748305.1 uncultured Actinomycetota bacterium
ACGGCGGGCACGCCGACGATCATGCCCGCCGTCCACGGGCGCTCAGCCGGCCGCCACCTCCACCCGGGTATCGGAGAAGGTCGGGGCGTTGCCGAGGTCGGCGAAGGCGAAGGGGCTGACCGCGTTCACCGTCGCGCCCTCCTTGCTGTTCTTCGGCCAGGCGCCCATCGGGCACATGACCACCCCGCGGGCCACCTCGTCGGTGACCCGAGCGAGGACGACGAACGAGCCCCGGTCGTTGAAGACGCGGACGTACTGCCCGTCGACGATGCCGCGCTCCTCGGCGTCCTGCGGGTGGATGCTGACCGCCGGCTCGCCTGCCACCCGCTTCTGGTGGGCCTGGTCGCCGGCGCTGGAGTTGAGGAAGGCATGCGACTTCGGCGAGATCAGGTTGAGCCGGTAGCCGGCGTCGGCGGTCTCCCGCGGAGGGATGTAGTGCGGCAGCGGATCGACCGCATCCCCGGGCTGGTACTCGTTCGAGCCCTGGCGGAACAGCGGGAGGACGAAGTTGCCCGCCTCGGCGGCGACCGACGACCGGAACTCGGTCTTGCCCGAGGGGGTCGGGAAGCCCCCCTCGGCGTGCGGGGCGTACTCGTCGGCCGAGGGGAGGTTCAGCCGCGCCCACCCGGTGGTGCGCAGCGACTCGACGGTGATGCCGGCCATCGCCGGGGCCGACCAGTCGAACGCCTCGGCGACCATCTCCTCGTCGGTCCGCCTGAAGCACGGCTCGTCGAAGCCCATGCGGGCGGCCAGCCGGCGGAACAGCTCGGTGTTGGACACCGCCTCGCCCAGCGGCGCGATCGCGGGGGTGTTCAGCGAGACGTAGAAGTGGCCCCAGCTGAACATGATGTCCAACTGCTCGAGCTGGGTGGTCGCGGGCAGCACGATGTCGGCGTAGCGCGCGGTGTCGGTCAGCACGTGGTCGCTGACCACGGTGAACAGGTCCTCGCGGGCCAGGCCGGCGGCCACCTTGGCCTGCTCCGGGCAGACCACCATCGGGTTGGAGTTGTAGACCATCAGGGCGGTGATCGGCGGGTCCAGCCCGAGCTCGCCGGTGAGCGCCCGGCCGAGCAGGAACTGGTTGACCACCCGGGTGCCCGGCGTGGCCAGCTCAGGGTGCATCAGGGCGCCCCAGCTGACCGGGAAGGCCCACAGCGGCAGCTGCAGCAGCCCGCCTCCGACATGCCGCCAGGCCCCCACCAGCGCCGGCAGGCAGGCGATGGAGCGCACCGTCTGCCCGCCGCCGGCCTGCCGCTCGATGGCCACGCCGATCCGGATCATCGACGGCCGGCTGGTGGCGTACTCGCGGGCGAGGGTGCGGATGTCGTCGGCCGGGATGCCGGTCTGCTCCTCGGCCCACTCGGGGGTGTACTGCTGCACCCGCTCGGTCAGCTCGGCGTAGCCGACCGTGTGGTCGCGGACGTAGGCCTCGTCGGTCAGCCCCTCGCCGATGATCACGTGCATCATCGCCAGGGCGAGAGCGCCGTCGGTGCCCGGGCGGATCGGCAGGTACCAGTCGGCCAGCCGGGCGGTGCGGTGGCGGACCGGGTCGATGACGACGACCTTCGCGCCCCGGCGCTGCGCCTCGGCGACGAACGGCCACAGGTGCAGGTTGGTCGAGGTCATGTTGCAGGCCCAGATGAGGATGTAGCGCGAGTGCACCAGGCTCTCCGGGTCCACCCCGGCGGTCGCACCGATCGTCATCGTGTAGGCGGTGCAGGCCCCCGAGTCGCAGTAGGTCCGCTCGCTGATCGTGGCGCCCAATCGGTTGAAGAACGGGTCCCCGACGTTGAGCCCGTTGAGGATGCCCTCGGTGCCGAGGTAGCTGACCGGCATGATCGCCTCGGGGCCGTGCTCGGCGGCTGCGGCCCGGAACCTCGCGGTGATCTCATCGAGCGCGTCGTCCCAGCTGATCCGCTCGAACCGGCCGCTGCCCTTGGGCCCGGTCCGGCGCATCGGGTACAGCAGGCGGTCGGCGCCGTAGACCTTGTCCACGTAGTTGTTGACCTTCACGCACAGGCCGCCGCGCGTGAAGGGGTGGTCGGGGTCGCCACGGACCTCGGTCGCCCGGCCGTCGACGACGGTGACGAGCATCGCGCAGGTGTCGGGGCAGTCGTGCGGGCACGCCGCCCGCACGGTGGTCGCGGCGGTGTCCTCCGTGGCGGTCATTCGCTCCTCCTCCGACGGGCGGCAGGTCCCGGCCGGCAGCACCGGCCGGCAGACCGGACCAGTGTCCTGCTCGCCGGCCCGGATGTCTTGGCTGTCGGCCACGCATCCTCGGCATCGCGCGACCGATGCGGCGTTGACCGCCCTCGGCCCATCGGAAGCGATCTTGGCCCACCCGCCGCCATCGCCCCGACGCTGGGAGACCTCCGCTCCGCGGGGCGCGGATGCACAGGCACTCGTGCTTCTGATGGCGGTGGAGCCCGGCTCCAGCGTCACGCTCGCATGAGCGCAAACGTCGACGGAATGCGAGACCTGCACAAGCGTTGAGGCCTAGCGTCTTGGTCATGCCACCTGCGGACACGGGCGGCCCATGAGGCATGCCGGAGGAGTCCTGTCGGAACCTCTGAACGCCCGATCTTGCCCTTCGAGACCCTGAACCACCCGGATTGCAGCAATATGGCCGGCGAGCAGGGCAGGGTCCGTGAGCCTCGCGGCGTATTCAGGGCCGCGCTTCGAGAACGAGGGTGAAGGGCGTCTCCGTTGCCCGCCGGACCCGGGAGAATCCGACGGCGGTGAGCACGTCGCGGGGCCGGGATTCGCCGGCTTGCGCGCCGAGTGCCAGGCCGACCTGTTGGGCGCGGGAACCGGGTGTGCAGAGCATCGTCGAACCGTGGAGACCCACGTCGCGCGGGTCTACGCGAAGTTCAATGTGCACACACGCGGCCAGTTGGTACGGGCCCTTGCCGCCTCTGCCCGGCCTGGGCTGGACGGTGATCAATGACGACGGCGGTACACGGACGTCAGCGGTCCGTGACCGTCCTCAGAAGATCCGCCACGGCCGGTGTCGCCGCGTGGGCCCCCGCGGCGATGAATGACCGCTGGATGACCTGAGGGAAGTCGGTCCCGCGACATCATGTCGTCGCCCAGCGCCTGCTGTTCTTCCGCGCCGGGGGCGAACACCACCGTTCGGATCCTCTCGGCTTCCAGCGCCTGGATCTCGCGTCTCAGCACGCGGGCGGCGTGCCGGCGAGCTGCGGCGTAGAGCCCTGGGCGCCACCCGGCTGATCCACTCATCGGCGAGATGACGATCACCAGATCCAGCCCCGACTTCCACAGGACTGCAGCATTCGTCGGCGAATGCACGCCGCCGTCAACGTAGCTGTGCCGGCCGATCTGCACCGGTGCGAAGTACCCGGGCACGGCGCACGACGCCCCCACAGCGAGGTGGATCGGCGCCTCTGGCGCACCAGGGCGCCCGAACACGACGCGGCGCCCGTCGCGACGGCGCACGGCACAGACCCACAGATCCGGCGTCGGCCAACTCGGCTGCTCGAGCTCACGGAGGGCCGCCAGCTGTTCGAGGATGTCGTGGCGACCGGCCGGGAGCAGGGCCATCGCGGCGGCTAATGGCCGGAACTGCAAGGGCCGGGCCAGCGCCCGCTGCACCATGTGACGACCCGGCAGCTGCGGCGGGCGGCGCAGCAGCGACAACAGACGGAAGGGCGCCAGGTCAGGGACGATGGTCTCGGCGACGTACCTCATCACGTCGCCCTCGCCGGACAGCGGCGCCTTCACCGTCCAGGCGGCCAGGTCCTCCGCCGAAACCCCCAGCCGCAGCAGAGTGCCCGTGATCGAACCGGCTGAGGTGCCGACGATCATGTCCGCCGTGCGTGCATCGAAGCCGAAATCGTGCTCCAGCACTGCCAGGACACCGGAGTGATACGCCTGCCCGACGACGCCACCGCCACCGAGGACCAAGCCCACGCGGCTCATGCGTCGAGCTTCCCACTCCCCTCGGTGACCAGCAGGTCAGTCATGGGAGCGCGGCCGCTGGCGGGGCCGATGGTCGCATCCAAGCCAGCGGTGATCTGAGCGGACGACGGCTGAGAAGACGCTCTCGACCGACGCCCGGCGGGAAGTAGTTACTGCATCGGGTACGCGGGTGGCGAACTGCTGTTCACATCAGCCTCCGTCGTACTCCTGGGCCACCCCGTACTCGGCCTCGCTCGGGCTGAAGCCCTCATAGATCAGCTGATCGATGAGGCCCTGCCGGGAGAACGAGGTGTAGTCGAGATACTCCCGGGCCTTGAGGGCGGCCTGCTGGTGCCAGTCGACACTCAACTGGTCCACGGCCCAGGTGGCGTCCTCCGTCGAGTAGCCCTCGTATTTCAGCTGATCGATGAGACCGGTCCGCGAGAAGGACGTGAAGGAGAGGTAGGACTCGGCCTGGCGCAGCGCGTTCGCCTGTCCAGCCGACACGGGCGGAGGCGGCGGAGTGGTCGTCGTGGGCGCCGGAGGTGGGGGCGGCGGAGTCGTGGTGGTAGTAGGCGCGGGCTGCCTCGTCGGGGACGGCGCAGTCGTGGTGGTAAGCCCAGGCGCCTCCTGCTCGAGTAATCTTCCACCCAGTCGAGCCGATAACGCCCTGCAGAAGGGGGGATCGGCGCTGGCATTGACCGACCAGGCCCCTTCTCCCTTACCGACGACGAAGCAGTAATCCGAGCCTTCTGATGACAACCGAGTGAGGTTTTCCTTGGTTCCGTCATCTCGGTGTTCGGCGTCCCGCCAAAGATGCATGTAAATCTGCTTATCCTCGCCTCGAAGGTCACATCGCCCGAGGGCGACCGCGAGCGGCGGGTTCGGATTCTCGGTCAGCTTCTCGCAAGTCACACCGCCCGACGTGACGGCGGCGTGCAAGTCCCCGAGCGTGGCGTACGTCTGCGTGCCGTCAAACGCTGCGACGGCAGCGGTCCCTCCGACAGTCGCGAATGACGAATTCCTGGCAGCGGTCTCTCCGACAGTCTCGGATGGCGAATTCCTGCTATTCACAAGCGCGTAGGCGCCTCCGGCGAGCAGGGCGACGACTGCCGTGATCGCGACCCAGAACCACCACCGACGTGCGATGGAACGTGGTGGCGGGAGCCGATGCTGCGGCATGAAGTGCGGAGGGGCTTGCTGCCCCGGTGGGGGTTGCTGCTGCGGCATAGCCGTTAGAGGGGCGTTATGGCCCAGCACTTCTCGCTGCGCATCGAACGCATGCGTGGGTGCCGTCATCGGCGGGGGCGGGAGCGGCCGATCCGTCTTGTGCGGCGACGTCAGCGGCGGCACGGGCGGCCTGTCCGACTGTGGCCTCGGAAGCGAGTAGTCGCTCCTCGCGTCCGATTCCTGTGATTCGCCCATTCCACGGCCTCCATTCGGGGGAACGGCACCGTACCTAAGGCCTGGCCTTCTCAGAAGACGTTGCGGAATTAGGCACTCGGGCTCTGGCGATGTAAGGCCGGTCGGCGCAGGTCCCGGCCATGTCGTCTCCGGCGTCTTCCCCGCCGCCGCGGCCGATCGACACGCTCCCCGGGTTCCGAGTTCGTCCAGACGGATGCAAGAGCCCCCCGCGCACGTCGTGGGCATGACGACTTCCGCGAACACCTCCGCACCCACAGCCCGCCGTCCTCAGGGCTGGCGGATCGCCCTGCTGGCCTCCGGCCTCACCATGCTCGCCGGCGGCGCGCTGCACCCCGACGCCGATGCCCAGGACTCGCTGCGCGAGGAACTGGCCGCAAATGACCGCTGACAGCCGATGGGTGCCCGGCCACTCGCTGCTCCTGGTCGGCACCGTACTGCTGGTCGGCGGGCTGTGGACGGCCCGCCGGCGACAGGTCTGGCCGCGCGCCGTCGACCGCGCCCTGATGGTCGCCACCGTCGCCCTGTCCCTCTACGCCGTCGAGACGGTGTTCCACCTCGCTGCGGCTGTCGACTCCCACGCGCTGCACCACGGGCACGCCGCCCCGATCGCCTTCACCCACGTGGGCCTGGCGTCCATCCTCTACCCCATCAGCGGCCTGGCCGTCGTCTACCTGGCGGTGACGCTGGCGAGGGCCCAGAGCGGGGTCCGCCGGGCCGTCGCCCTCATCGGCGTGCCCGCGGGCCTGGCACACGCCGCATCGGTGCCGCTCACGATGCTGTTCCCCGACACCAAGTTCACCCCGGTGTTCGCGGCCGCGGGCGTGCTGCTGGCGGTCTGGGCCCTGGCCATCGGCGTCACCGGCGCCCCGGCACGGGACGACGTTGCGACCCGGGAGCTCGCACCGGTCGCCTGACCCCTCACGTCCGACCAGGCGGCGCCCGGCACCCCGGGCGCCGCCGCTGGCGTGCGTTCACGCCCGATCCGGTAACGGCGCCCCTACCATCCGCGCGTGCAGGTCACGGTGTTCGGCGAGTTGGCGGTGCGGATCGACGGCGCCCCGGCCGACCTCGGCGGGCCCAAGCCACGGGCGCTGCTCGCACTGCTCGTGGCCGCCGAAGGGCGCCCGGTGTCGGTGTCCCACCTGGTCGACGAGATCTGGGGCGAGCAGCCGCCGCCGCGGGTGGAGGCCTCGCTGCAGTCCTACGTCGCCCGCCTCCGCCGGGAGCTGGAGCCGGCCCGGCGGGCGCGCGCGACCGACGACCGGCTGCGGACCCATCCCGGCGGCTACTCCCTCAGCCTGTCCGCCGAGCACGTGGACGCGCGGCGGTTCGCCGAGCTCGTCCGGCACGCGCGCTCGCACGAACACACCGATCCAGCCCGGGCGGAGAGAGTTCTCGACGAGGCGCTGGCCCTGTGGCGGGGCGATCCGTACAGCGGGCTGACGGAGACCTCGTCGTCCCTGGCGGCCGAGGCCCTCCGACTCACCGAGCTGCGACTGACCGCACTCGAGGACCTCGCGGAGCTGCGCGTCCGCCGGGACGACCGCGGCGCCGCCGCGGACCTCGAGCAGCTGGTCCGGCAGTACCCGTCACGGGAGCGCCTCTGGGCGCTGCTCGCGCTCGCCCAGTACCGCGCCGGGCGGCAGGCGGACGCCCTCGGCAGCCTGCGCCGGGCCCGTGCGCACCTGGCCGAGGAGCTGGGCATCGACCCCGGCCCCGACCTGCGGGCCCTGGAGCAGTCGATCCTCCGGCAGGACCCCGACCTCCTCCCGCGACCGGCCGAGCGGCCGGTCGAGCGGCCGGTCGAGCGGCCGGTCGTCCACCGCAGCCCACCGCTGCGGCGCACAGGCTGGCCGGCCGGGAGCCGCAGCTGGCCGCGGTCGACGGCGTGCTGGCCGACGCTGCGCGCGGGCGTGGCCGCGTCGTCGTCGTCACCGGCGAACCCGGGATCGGCAAGACCCGCTTCACCGAGGAACTGCTCGCCCGGGCGGCGGGAGCCGGGTTCCGCACCGGGCGGGGCACCTGGGACCCCGACGGCAGCCCACCCCTGTGGGGCTGGACCCGGGCCGTCCGCGCCGCGTTCGGCAGCGACGCGGTGCTCGCGCCCACGGCCGACGGCGTGCGGGACGCGGCGTCCGAGAGCTACCGCCTCGCCGAGGCGCTGCTGGCCGAGGTGCAGACCGGCCCACCGGTGCTGCTCGTCCTCGACGACGTCCACTGGGCCGACGACGACAGCCTGCGACTCGTCCGCCGGGTGGCCGCGGAGCTGGCCGGCGCACCGCTCGTCCTCGTCGTCGCCCTCCGGGTCTCCCCTGCCGACGCGGGCGCCGCGGTCGCGGACCTGCTGGGTGCCCTCGCCCGGCTGGACCCGCTGCGGCTCGAGCTGCCCGGCCTCGACGCCGCCGCCGTCGTCACCTGCGTGGCGGCCGCCACCGGGATGGACATCCCGACCGAGATCGCGACCGAGCTCGTCGCCCGCACCGACGGCAATCCGTTCTTCGTGACCGAGATGGCCCGGCTGCTGGCGGCCGAGGGCGCGCTGGTCCGGCCCGAGGCCGCGGGCTGGCGCACGGTGCCGCGGGGTGTGCGGGACGTGGTGCGCCAACGGCTGGCCCAGCTCCCCGCGGCCACATCGGAGATCCTCGCGGTGGCCGCGGTCGTGGGCCGCTCGTTCGAGCTGGCCGCGGTCGAGCAGGCAACCGGCCGCTCGAGCGCCGAGGTCGACGACGCGATGGAGTCCGCGCTCGCCCTCGGGCTCGTCGACGAGGGGTCGCCGGGTCACTACCGGTTCACCCACGCGCTGGTGCGGGACGCGGTCTACGAGACGCTGCCGGCGCCCGCCCGCACCCGGACGCACGCCGACGTCGCCGCCGCGCTCGAGGACACGCACGCCGGCCGGATCGCCGAGCACGCCACCGAGCTCGCCGAGCACTACCGGCTGGCCGGGGACGCCCACGCCCGGTCGGGCTGGACCTTCGCCCGGCGGGCCGGGGAGTCCGCAGCCGCGCGCTCCGCCCACGCCGAGGCCTTGCGGCTGTTCGCCATGGCCGGCGATCTGCAGGAACGGGACCCGCTCGCCACCGCCGAGGAGCGCGAGACGGTGCGGGTGGGCGCTGGGCCGGGCGCTGCTGCGGCTCGGCCGTCCGATCGACGCCTGGCCGGCGTTCGCCGCGGCCGGGGAGTCGGCGCTGTCCCGGGGGGACGCGCCCGCCGCCGCGCGCATGCTGCTCGAGATCACCGACGGGGCGGTGTGGGGATGGCGGATCCGGTCGCAGGTCGACGACGCCGCGATCCGCCTCTGGCAGGCGGTGCTGGACACGCCTCACGGCGTGCTGTCCCCCTCGCTCCGGGCCCGCGTCGAGGCCGCGCTGGCGGTGGAGCACCTCTACGTCGCCGCCGACGCGGACACCAGCGTCCGGCTGGTCGACTCCGCCCTGGAGCGGTTGCGCGCGGCCGGTGCCGGCCAGCAGGACATGGATGCCGTGCTGCAGCTGGCCAGCAGCGCTCTGGCCCGCCCGCACCTGCTGCACCGCCGCGTCGCCCTCGCCGACGAGCTGGTCGAGCGGGCCGCCCGCGCCGGCGACGAGCCGGCCCTGGCCTTCGCGCTCACCCAGCGCGCCGGCGTCCGGGGCGAGCTGGGCCGCCTGGAGGAGGCGCACTCCGACCTGCTGCGGGCCCACCAGCTGGCCGAGCGGCACTCGCTCCCCCAGGTCCTGTTGATCTCCGGGTGGGGGCTGGCACTGCTCCGGCAGGCACGCGGCGACCTCGCCGGAGCGGAGGACGACGTCGTCCGCCTGGAGCGCCTCGAGCACACCCTGGCCACACCCGGGGTCGGCATCGGGATGGCCCAGCGGACCACGATCCGCTGGGCGCAGGGGCGGCTGGCCGAGCTGGAGCCGGCGCTGCGGCAGGCCGCCGAGTACCAGCCCACCGAACTCCGCGACCTGCACGCCATGGCGCTGGTCGAGGCGGGTCGCGCCGAGGAGGCGCGGCGGTTGCTCGGCCCGTGGGCCGAGCAACCGGCGGTGATCCGGGACTACCTGTGGATCAGCCTCACCGTGCTGCGCGCCTGGCTGTGGCTCGAGCTCCGCGACCGCGGCTGCGCCACCGACGATGCGATCGCCGACCTGCGCCGCCAGCTCGCCCCCTACGCCGACCGGCTCGCCGCCGGCGGGATGTCGGCCATCTTCCTGGGCTCCGTCGCGCACGCGCTGGCGCGGCTGGCTGCCGCCGACGACGACCCGGTCGCGGCGCGTGCGTACGCACAAGACGCCCTGGACACACACCGGAGCGCTCGGGCTGGAGCCGTGGGCGGCCCGTTCCGCGGAACTGCTGGACCGGCTGCCCCGCTGACCTGCGAGGTCAGGGCGTGGCGGTGCCGTGGATGACCAGGGCGTGCCGGCGGAAGGCACGACGGGACAGCCGCGGCACGATCCAGCGCACCGGTGCGGGGGCCTCGGCCAACATCTGCGCGATGACGGCGGGGTCGCCCTCGTACTGGAACATGCCCAGGGCCAGGGACAGCTCCGACTTGCGCGTCTGCTTGCGGCCGCGCTCCCCCATCTCCTCCCACTCCGCCTGCGTGACGGCCCGGGCCGCGATGGGCAGCAGTCGCTCCTCCTCCGCGTCGAGGTGCTCGGCGAGGTGCACGTAGAGCTGGTCGAACAGGCCGGCCAGCCGGTCGCGGTCGGCGGGCTCGGCCGTCGCCGCCCAGCGCGGGCGCAGGTCGCCGATCTCGGCGAGCAGCGCATCGACCTGCCCGTGCTGGGCCTCCATCAGGCGCACGATGGGCGCCAGCTCTTCGGGCACCCGGTCGAGGAGCTTGGGCCAGAGCAGCTCGTCCTCCGCGGTGTGGTGCTCGTGCAAGGTCCGGGCGACGAAGTCGAGGTGCTCGGCGACCACCTGCGCGCGCCGCACGTCGCCGTCGGCGACCCGGCGGATCACGCCTCCGGCGAGCCGGACCTCGCGCCGGAAGAAGGTGTGGATGGTCGGCATGACGCTGGTGTCGATCGGTTCGGTCGTGGTGTCCATGGCTGTCTCCTCGGTGGGCCGGATGGGCTCCACCGACGATCGGCCGCGCCGACTGCAGTCGGCTTGCAACGGTCTTGCACGGCTTGGTCAGCCTGCGCTGACTGCCTTCTTCACGAGCTCGCCGATCCGTGCCTCGTCGGCGGCGGTCAACTCCGTCAGCGCGAAGGCGGTCGGCCACATCGTGCCGTCGTCGAGGTTCGCCGGGTCGTTGAAGCCGAGCGTCGAGTACCTCGCCTTGAACTTCGCCGCGGGCTGGAAGAAGCAGACGACCTTGCCGTCCTTGGCGTACGCGGGCATCCCGTACCAGAGCTTCGGCGAGATGTCGGGTGCGCTGGCCGTGATGACGGCGTGGACCCGTTCGGCCATGCCGCGATCCGGTTCGGTCAGCTCGGCGATCTTCGCGAGCACGGCGTCGACGTCGTCCGCCGTCTTCCCGCGACGTGCAGCCGCCTTGAGCTCCCGGGCACGCTCCTTCATCGCGCCGCGTTCGTCCTCGGTGAATCCCTCGTACGTCGCGCCCCCCGCGGGCTTCTCGGCTGACTTCTTCGTGGCCATGGCGGGCTTCCTCCCGTGCGAGTCCTCGGTGGAAAGGATCCTCATGCTGGCAGCAGCCGCCTCGCCACGGTGTGTCCGAAACCGCCCCTGAGGGGAAGGATCGCGTGATGAGGGAAGCCACCCGCCAGGGGACGACGGCATGACGGCCAACCAGGTGAGCATCTCGGCACCCGGCGGCGCGCTGCCCGCGTATCTCGCCACGCCCACCGGATCGGGCCCGTGGCCGGGCGTCGTGGTCCTGCACGACCTGGTCGGGATGACCGGCGACCTGCGCAACCAGGCGGATTGGCTCGCCGACGCCGGGTACCTCGCCATCGCGCCGGACCTCTTCCGTGGCAACCGGCGACCGACCTGCATGGTCCGGATGGTCCGCGAGACCTGGCGCGGTGAAGGGCCGACCTTCACCGACATCGAGGCGGTGGGCCGCTGGCTGGCAGAGCGCCCCGACTGCTCCGGCAGTGTCGGGGTGATCGGCTTCTGCCTGGGCGGCGGCTTCGCCCTGCTGTTGGCTGCCGACCACCGGTTCGACGCGGCGAGCGTGAACTACGGAGTCGTCTCGAAGAAGGCGTACACCGAGGAGGCGTTCACCGGCGCGTGTCCGGTCGTCGGCAGCTACGGCGCCAAGGATCCCGGCAACCGGGGCGCCGGGGCACGGCTCGAACGGATCCTGAGTGCGGTCGACGTCGACCACGACATCACGACCTACCCGGAGGCCGGGCACGCCTTCATGAACGACCACGATCGAGCCGACCTGCCGGCGCTGTTCGCGGTGCAGTGGCGCCTGATGGGCGATCCGTACCACGAGCCCTCCGCCCAGGACGCCCGCCGCCGCATCCTCGACTTCTTCGGCCGCCACCTGGCTCAGTAGCGGGCGACCCGACCCGGCGGCGGCTCGGGGACCGCCTCAGGATGCAGCGCCCAGGCGAGGGCTTCGACGCCGTCGACGAGCGCCGGGCCGGGCTGGACGACGTAGTTCGCCGAGTCGATCGCGATCAGCGGAACACCCGGCAGGCGCTCCGCCACGGTCGCGCTCTGCTCGAGCGCCGCCTCCAGGCCGAAGCCACACGGCGCGACGACGACGAGGTCCGCCGCGGGCAACTCGTCCCATGCTGCGGTCACGCTCCGGCCACCCGCCGCCCCGCCCACCGGGATGCCGCCGGCCCGCGACACCAGCTCGGGCACCCAGTGGCCGGCGAGGAACGGCGGATCGGTCCACTCCAGGACCAAGTACCCGGGGCCGGGGCCGCCCGGCGACCGCACGCTCGACGGCCGACAGCCGCGCCCGGAGTTCGCCGACCAGCGTCTCGGCGCGTGACCGAGGCCCCGGCCGCCCGGCCGACCGCCCCGACCGCGTCCAGCACCTCGTCGAGCGTGTGGGGGTCGAGCGACAGCACCTCGGCGTCGGTGCCGATCAGCCGGCAGGCGTCCGCCACCGTGCCGGCCGGCAGCGCGCAGACCCGACAGAGGTCCTGGGTGAGGATGAGATCGGGGCGCAGCGCGGCCAGCGCCGCGCGGTCCAGCTCGTACATCGGAAGGCCGCGGGCGGCGCGGTCCCGCACCCAGGCGTCGATCTCGGCCGGCGCCAGCCCGGGCGGGATGGCGGTGTCGACCACGACGGGACACCGCGCCCGGGCCTCCGAGGCGCACTCGAAGGTGACGCCCACCAGCCGGTCGGCCAGCCCCAGCGCCCGCACGATCTCCGTCGCGGCCGGCAGCAGCGACGCGATCCGCACGCCGTCACCGTATGTCGGTGATCTCCCGGAGCTGCTCCAGGGCGGCCCGGAGCGCCCGCATCCGCGCCGTCCCGAGGTGGGCGGTCCACTCCGCCTCCACCTGCGCGACCGTCGCGGCCGCCACCTCGGCGGCGGCCAGCCCGCGGTCGGCGAGCCGGACCAGGCGGGCCCGGCCGTCGGTCGGGTCGGGGACCCGACGCACGTACCCGTGCCGTTCCATCTGGTCGACCAGGAACCCGGCGGTCTGCTTGGTGACCCGGGCCTGGTCGGCGAGCTCGGTCAGCCGGCTCCCCTGCGGCGCCAACCGGCCGGCCAGGCGGGCCTGCGCCATCGTCAGGTCGTCGAAGCCGGCGGCCAGCAGCGCGTCGAGGACCCGGCTCTCCATCGCCCGGTAGGGCACGAACATCAGCAGACCGACGTTCCACGACTGCTCCGCCGGATCGTCGTCCGTCATGCCATCACCCCCTTGACGATGGTCCGAGAATCGAACTATTTTGGTCAGAGGAGCTTACCAGTTGGGGACGTGGTCGCCATGGAGCGGAACACCGCCTGGCTGATCCGTCGAGGAGCAGCGGCTGTCGCTGGCCGACCTGCTCGCCGAGCTCACCCCCGCCCAGTGGGTGCACCCCTCGCTGTGCGACGGCTGGCGGGTCTGCGACGTCGCCGCGCACCTGACCCTGGGGTCCCGGACCGGCCCCGTCACCGCGACCGTCGAGTTCCTGCGGGCCCGCGGCAACGTCAATCGGATCATCCACGACACCGCCGTCCGGCGGGCCGACGCCGTCGATCAGGCGCAGGTCGTGGCCGACCTCCGCGCGTGCGCCGCCTCCCGGCGGCATCCACCGGGGACGTCGTACCTCGACCCGTTCGCCGACGTCTTCGTGCACGGCCAGGACATCGCGCGCCCGCTCGGCCTCCGGCGCCCGATGCCGCTCGAGGCCGCCGTCGTGGCGGCCAACCGCGACTGGACCATGGGCTTCCCGTTCCACGCGCAGCGCCGGCTGGCCGGGCTCCGGCTCCGGGCTACTGACGCCGACTGGACGGTGGGCGGCGGTCCGACGGTCGAGGGACCGATCGCGTCGCTGCTGCTGGTGCTCACCGGCCGGACGGCGTCGCTCGGCGAACTCTCCGGCGACGGTCTGCCGAGCCTGCTGGAGCGGTTCCCGGCCGGGTCCGTGGGACCGGACGTCGCTGCGCCGTGACCGAGCCGGGTGTTCCCGATCGCGGCCTTCGGGGTCAGCGTCCTCGGGCCACCGATGGCCATGTCGGGCTGGTGCCGGCGCTCCTCGGGCGCCGGGCGGCGAACGCCTCCCGCACCGACTTCGCGGCCCGGTTCGCCGCCGTCCGCCAGGCCGGCTCCGCGAGCCGGGACTCGATCCGGGCGAGCCGCTTCTCCAGGTCGGTGACCTCGGGCGGCGTCTCGGCCGGACGCTGCGCCAGCTCGGCCAGCCCCTCGGTCAGCCCCGTGACCAGCGCGATCACCTCGCCCGGCAGCAGCCGGACGGTGCCGACGCAGATGTCGTCCCGCCAGACGCTGAGGTTCACCACGTTCTCGCGGGCGTGCGGGGAGACGCGGACCGCCCGGCTGTCGCCGCGCGCGTCCCACGCCCATCGACCACGTGCGGGCAGCCGGACCACCGTCATGGCCAGAGGGTGGGCGCCGGATCCGACCCCGTCAACTACTTCGGAGAACCGTGTCGATCAGCCGATGACCAGCAGGAGCACGAGCACCGCCACGCTGATGACGGTCCCGGGCACCAGGTACCAGAGCGTGCCGACGGCGAGCACGACCCCGAGCCAGCCCGCCCACCCCGCGCCGACGGCGAGACCGGCGGCGGCGACCAGCCAGGCGGCGCCCAGCACGACGAACCCGGCCTTCATCCCCGTCGACTCCGGCGGGATGCCGACGGCGCCGACGATCCGCGCCCACGGCCCCAGCTGCCCGGCGTGCTCACCCGAGCCGGGCGTGACGTAGCTGCCGACGACGAGCGCCCGGACACCGTCGAACGCCATGTACCCGCCCTGCACCGCACACAGGACGACGGTCAGCCACCGCGCCCACGCCATCAGCTCGCTCCCGGACGGACGAGCCCCCGCTCGTAGGCGTAGACCACCGCCTGCACGCGGTCCCGGAGGCCGAGCTTGGCCAGCAGCCGGGCCACGTGGGTCTTCACCGTCGCCTCGCTGACGACGAGGGTGGCGGCGATCTCGGCGTTGGACAGCCCGCGCGCCAGCAGGTGCAGGACCTCCAACTCGCGCTCGGTGAGCCCGCGCACCTCCGGCGGGACCGGTCCCGGCGCCGGCGTGCGGGCGAACTCCTCGATCACCCGCCGGGTCACCGCCGGATCGAGCAGCGCACCGCCGTCGGCGACCAGCCGGATCGCCTGCACCAGTTCCTCCGGCGGCGCGTTCTTCAGCAGGAACCCGCTGGCCCCGGCCCGCAGCGCGTCGTAGACGTGGGAGTCGACGTCGAACGTCGTCAGGACGACGACGCGGGTGACCGGCGGGACCTCGCGCGGCCAGCCGGTGGGTCGCCGAGATCCCGTCCAGCCGCGGCATGCGGATGTCCATCAGCGTGACGTCGGGCCGCAGGCGGCGGGCGGCGGCGACCGCCTCGACGCCGTCGGCCGCCTCGCCGACGACCGCGATGTCCGGCTCCGCGGAGAGGATCAGCCGGAAGCCCGCCCGGACCATCGTCTGGTCGTCGGCGAGCAGCACCCGGATCACCGGGCGTCCTCCGCCGTCCGGACCGGCGCCGGCTCTGCGCCGTCCGAGGGCACCCCGCCGTCCGAGGACGCGCCGCCGTCCGACGGCACCGGCAGGACCGCGTGGACGGTGAACCCGCCCGGGCCCGGTCCGGCCTCGACCGTGCCGCCGTACAGCGCTGCCCGCTCCCGCATGCCGACCAGACCGTGCCCGCCGGCCCCGGCGACCGCTCCCCCGGCGCCGTCGTCGGTGACCCGCAGGTCGAGGGTCCGGCCGTCGCTGCGCACGGTGCAGGTGACGCGGCGCGCCCGGGCGTGCCGGATCACGTTGGTGACCGCCTCCTGGACGATCCGGTAGGCGGCGAGGTCGAGGCCGGGCGGCAGCGGCCCGACGTCGACCGTGCACGCCACCTCCAGACCGGCGGCCCGCGCCGGCTCCAGCAACTCCGCCAGCCGGGCCAGACCCGGTGCCGGGGCGTCCGTCTCGGGTCCGCGCAGCACGCCCAGCATCCGGTGCATCTCGGCGATCGACTCGCGGCCGGTCCGCTCGGCGGTCTCCAGCGCCGCCCGCTCCTCGACCTGGTCGGGCCGCAGCAGCCGCCGCACGCCGCTCACGTGCAGCGTCATCACCGACAGGCTGTGGGAGACGACGTCGTGCATCTCGCGGGCGATCCGCAGCCGCTCCTCGGCCACCGCCGCGGCCGCCCGCCACTGCGCCTGCTGCTCGGCCGCGACCGCCCGCTGCTCGGACAGCTCCGCCCGCAGGCGTGCGCCCGGCGACGGTCCGGCCGCCCAGCCAGGCGCCGCCCGCCAGGAGCCAGACGTAGACGACGTCCTCGATGACCAGGCCCTTCTGCAGCACGATGCTCAACGCGAGCAGCGCGAACGCGACGGCCAGCGCGACCAGCGGGCGACGGGCGTGGTAGCCGGCCGAGGCGAGCAGCGCGATCGCCGTGATGAACCAGCCGAACAGGTTCGCGGGATCGATGCCGAACGCCCCCGGTACGACCGCCAGCCCGGTCAGGCCCACGGCGAGCGCCGCCAGTCGGAGCGACCCGGTGCCAGCCGAACGCCAGCGTGCCGACCGCGTACGAGAGGGCGATGGCGCGCGAACGGGGCGTCCGGCGGGGCGAGCCACAGCTCGACCTGGGTCGCCACGGTGAGCACCGCGGCGGCGGCGAGGTCGATCGGGCGGGGCACCCACCGGCGCATGGCCGTCACGGTAGGGCGCGGGACGACCGTGCGGAGTCATCCGAGCGAGCGATCTCCGGGGTCGCCGGCGTCGTCCTGAGGAGTGACGGAAGTCCAGCATCCGGGCCGACGACGGCGCCGGTCGCGTGGCCGCAGGGTTCCCGGCGTCCGACCGGCGGGTGTGCGCCGGTCCCGTCGAAGGAGAACCGCGATGTCCAGCCACCACCCCCGCCCGCCGGCTTCGTCGCCTCGCCGCCGGCGCCGCGCTCGTCGCCTTTCCCGGCGCTGCTGATCGCCCAGGCGCTGGTCGATCCCATCCGAGGGCGGTACCGGCGAGGTCTTTCACAGCGCCGCGATCGAGTCGCGCGGCGCCCTCGTGCACGTCGCTGTCTGCTGCTCATGCTCGCCGGCGCCCTGATGTCCGGCGGTGACGCGGCGTGCTGCACCAGGCCCGTGACCGCGGTGCGGCGCTGGCCAACGCCGGCGCCGTGCTTCGCCGTGCTCGGCGGCTTCGGCCACTTCGGCGATCGCGATGTTCTACATGCGCCGCCGCGGCCCTGCCGGGCGGGGACCCGGCCGAGATGGTCGCCTTCATCGACCGGCTCAACGAGAGCGCGCTGCTCGACTGCGTCGCCTTCCCGCTGATCCTGTGCTTCGGGCTCGGCGTCGCCGTCCTGCCGTGGGCGCGCGTGGCGGGCCGGCGCGGTGCACTGGTGGGTGCCCGCCGTGGCGACGGTCGCGGTCGTCGCGGAGTTCGGCCTGCCGTTCCGCACGACCGCGTCGGTCGTGGCGATCCTCGGCGCGCCTCACCGTCGCCTACGCCGCCCTCGGCCTGCGGGTGCTGCGGATGACCGACGCGGAGTGGGACGGCGTCCGGTCGCCGGCACGGACCGACACGCCGGTGCCCGCCTGATCGACCTCGACCGACGGCCGTCCCGGGAGGGGCGGCCGTCGGCGCGCGCGTTCAGTCCTGCTGCATCACGGAGAAGACGTTGCCCGCCGGGTCGGTGAACCAGGCGATCAGCGGGCCCGCCGCCGGTCATGATGCCGCGCTCGTCGAACGGCATGCCCTCGTAGCGCTGGAAGGTCACGCCGCGCGAGGCCAGGTCGTCGACCGCCGCCTCGATGTCGGGCACCGGGAAGTTGAGCACCGTGAAGGCCGCCGGGGCGTGGTCGGGCTTGGTGTACACGAACACCTCCGCCCCGGACCCCAGCGTCAGCCGGAGCATGCTGCCCCGCGCGCCCTCGATCAGCGTGACGGGGAGGCCCAGCGTCTCCTCGTAGAAGGCCCGCGCCTTCTCGGGGTCGTCCACGGAGAAACCGCTGAACGCCTTGCTGTCGGTGAGCACGGAGGTCCCCTCTCGATCGGTCGTCTGCTCCTACCGACCGGCCGGGTGCCCCGAACTCATCGAGCCGTCGGGCTCGACGGGCAGGCCCAGCGCCCGGAACAGCTCGTTGTCGAGGTTCAGGAAGCTCGAGATGTGCGCGACCCGCCCGTCGGACACCTCGAGCACGTGCAGCGCCCACGGCTCGAAGCCACCACCCGGCGTCGGCCGCCACTGGGCGACGGCGGGGCTGCCGTTGGCCTCGGGTCGCCACCACCCGCGAGCCCCGGCAGGCCGCCCCCGGGCCGAGCATCCAGCTGCCGATGTCGTCGGCTCCGCGCAGCCACATCTCGAACGGCGGCATGTGCTGCGTCGCGTCGTCGTGCAGCAGCCGGACGAACGCGTCGATGTCGTAGCGCTCGAAGGCGTCGACGTAGCGCTCGAGCAGGTCGCGGGCGTCGTCGTCGAGCGGCCGCGGATCAGGGGTGCCGCCGGAGGCGGCGAGCGTGGCGCGGGCCCGCTGCAGCGCGCTGTTCACCGAGGCGACCGTGGTGTCGAGGAGCTGGGCGACCTCGTCGGCCTTCCAGCGCAGGACCTCGCGCAGGATCAGGACGGCGCGCTGCCGCGGCGGCAGGTGCTGCAGCGCCGCGATGAACGCCAGGCGGATCGACTCCCGGACGACGGCGCGCTCGGCGGGGTCGGCGTCCTCGGGCAGGACCTGCCGGTCGAGGACCGGCTCGACCCACGCCGTGCCCGGCCGCCGGGCGACGAGGGAGTGCTCGACCGGCTTCCACGGGTCGCCGGAGAGGTCCATGGGCAGGGCGCGACGCTGGCGGCCCGACAGCTGGTCGAGGCAGACGTTCGTGGCGATCCGGTAGAGCCAGGACCGCAGCGCCGACCGGCCCTCGAAGTCCGCCAGCCCGCGCCAGGCCCGCACCATCGTCTCCTGCACCGCGTCCTCGGCGTCGAAGGACGAGCCGAGCATGCGATAGCAGTAGCCGGTCAGCTCGCGGCGGTGCTCGAGCAGCCGGGGATCGAGCTGGTCGGTGGGGCCGATCACGACGCTGGTCACGGGGATCCACTCCTCGGATTCGTGGTGCCGGCCAGCACATCACAGGACACCGACAGTTCGGGAGGCCCGCGGCTACTGGTAGCTGATCAAATCGGGCCGAGGATCGACCTGGGCGATCGTCTGTTCCGGCGTGAGCATCGGCTGGTCCTCGTCGTAGAAGTTCTTCCAGCCCCAGAAGATCCCGGCCGGCGGGTTCTCGTGCAGCGTGCGCCAGGTGTCCTGCTTGTCGGCCTGCGCGCCCTGCCCGTCCGCGTGCACCATCACCGCCAGTTCGTCCCGCGACGTGTCCAGCCGTTCCCGATCGGGGAGCATCGCCAGCCGGAACTGGTGGATGACCAGCAGCTTCTGCGGCAACGCGTGCTCCCGGGTGAGGTCGGCCAGCCACGCGACCACGCGGTTCACCTCGTCGACGCCGACGGAGCCGATCGCGGTGAGGTGCACGTCGTTCGGACCGAGCCGCCACTCGGGGTCGAGGGCCAGCCCGACATGGGGCAGTTCGAGCAGGGACCGGTAGCGCTCGGCCTGCGTCAGGAAGTCGGTCCGGCCGGGCTGCAGGTCGAGGAGCACGTAGACGCCGGCCTCGCCGGCAGCCTCGACCCACGGCCGGAGCACCTCCGGATCGGCCTCGTCGGAGTAGTCGCCGTCCGCGCCCGGCGCCGACGACGCCACCGTGGCGATGATCTCGAACGCCGGGACGACGGTCGCGTCGACCAGCTCTGCGTAGGGAGCCGCATGGTCGCGCGCCCGCGCGATGCTCGCCTCGATGTCCTGCTCCCCCAGGACGCCGAGTGACGGTGTGCCCGGATGGCCGTAGAGCGCGACGAGCAGCCGGCCCGGGAAGAGCACCTGGCCGCCGCCCGGCAGGGCGACCCCGGTGGCGGCGGTCGCGACCTTCCAGTCCAGCCCGTCCTCGTCGGCGAACGCCGTCCCGACGGCGACGACGGCCTCGGCATCGGTCAACGCCTCCAGCGCGGCCGCCGACGCCCGTGGATCGGTCTCCCCGTCGGTCGGCGTCACCGGCGCACCGGCTGCGCGGGCGGTGGCGAGCGCGGCCAGCGACTCGGGGTCCCCGGCAGCCAGGACCACCGTGCCGGTCAGCGGATCCCCCCGCCCGAACGTCGGCAGCTCACCACCGCCGGCGCCGGCGGGTGGGGCGTCCGGCGCGTCGGCCGGCTGCAGAGCGACCGGCCGGTCGGGGTCGAGGGCCGCCACCGCGGCGACGGCACCGTCGTCCGGCACCTCCTCCGCCGCCCCGAGGCCGAGCCCGGTCGCCTCCTCGACGGCGGACGGGTCGGCCGGGACGGAGACGACTGCCCGGTCCGCGGCCTCCCCTGCGGCAACGGCGACTACCCGTCCGTCGGCATCGCCGACGGCGAGGACCGTCTCCGCGCCGAGCCGTTCCGCCTCGGCCGCCACCGCCTCTGTCGACACGGCCTCGGAGGCACCGCCGCCCTCGGGCTCCAGGAGCAGCGGCACGCCGAGCCCGACCGCCGCCGAGGCCGCGAGCAGCTCCCCGGCGCGGTCACCCACCCGGGCCAGCACGACGACCGGCGCGGAATCGAACAGAGCCCCGCTCATGGCGGCCGCCGACACGACCGGATCAGGATCGGTGAGCACCGTCAGCGGCTCGTCGGGACCCGAGGTGACGACGGCCGCGGCCGCCTCACGTCCTGCACCGGACGACGCCGTGGACTCCGTCGCCGACCCGCCGCGGAACTCCGAGAAGGCGGTGCATCCGCTCGTGGTGAGCGCCACGGCGAGAGCGACCGGCAGCAGGCGGAATCGCACGACGTCCCCCAGTCATCGGCTCGTCGGCAGGTCCCCGTACGTCCCAGGGTAGGAACCGGTCGCGGGGGCACTGGACAGCCGGCGTGTCGCCCGACGAGCATCTCGGCCGAGATGACTACCTCCGCATGGTCGGGCCAGCCCGACTGCCGATCGACCAGCCAGCGGGATGGGTCCGGGCGGCCGCCCCGGCCACGCTCGACGGCATGACCACCGACACCGCCGTCCTCCCGCCCATGACCACCGCCGCGCAATCGCTGCCCCGCCCCCGGAGCCGACTGAGCCAGATCGGCATCGACACCGGGTACGTGCTGCTCGGGTTCCCGCTCGCCATCGCCGCGTTCGTCGTCGTCGTGACCGGCCTCTCCCTCGGGGTCGGCCTGCTGATCATCTGGGTCGGCGTCGCGGTGCTGCCCCTGACGCTGCTGGCCGCCCGCGGCTTCGCCACCGTCGAACGGGCCCAGCTGCCCGCCGTCCTCGACCGGCCGGTGCCGAGCCCGGTCTACCGGCGGGCCGCCGCCGACGCGAGCCCCATCGCACGCCTGACGACGCCGCTCCGCGACCCGCAGGCGTGGCTGGACGCGCTGCACGCCGTCGTCCGGTTCCCCGTCGCGATCTTCTCCTTCGTCGTCACGGTGACCTTCTGGTCGATCGCCATCGGCGGACTCAGCTACGGGGTCTGGGCCTGGGCGCTGCCCGACGACCCCGGCAACCAGGACCTGCTCGAGCTCCTCGGTTTCGATCCCACCTACTCCAGGTCACCGCCGCCTACGCGTTCGTCGGACTCGTCGCCGCCGTGTTCCTGCCGTTCGTCACGCGGGGGGTCGCGCTGCTGCAGGCCGAGCTGGGCCGCGCGCATGCTCACCTCCCGCGCCGCGACCCAGGCCGAGCTGACCCGGCTCAGCGCGGGCCGCGACGCCGCGGTCGCCGCGGAGGCCGTCGCCCTGCGCCGGCTCGAGCGCGACATCCACGACGGGCCGCAGCAGCAGCTGGTCCGGCTGAACATGGACCTCGCCCGGGCGCAGCGTCAGCTCGACCGCGACCCCCAGGCCGCGCGGGCGACGCTCGGCGAGGCGGCCGGGCTGGCCCGGGAGACCCTGGAGGAGCTCCGCGCCCTCTCCCGCGGCATCGCGCCGCCGGTGCTCGCCGACCGCGGGCTGGCCGCCGCGCTGGCCGCCGTCGCCGCCCGCTCCCCCGTGCCGGTGGACCTGGCGGTCGACCTGCCCACCGAGCGGCTGGCGCCGGTCACCGAGAACACCGCGTACTTCGTCGTCAGCGAGGCGCTGGCCAACGTCGCCAAGCACAGCTCCGCGGCGACCTGCCGGGTCGTGCGTCGGCTGCACGGACGACCGGCTGCGTGGTCGTCGTCGAGGACGACGGCACCGGCGGCGCGGTGCAGGCCCCGGGTCACGGGCTGGCCGGGCTGGCCGACCGGCTGCAGGCCGTCGACGGCCGGCTGGACGTCGACAGCCCCCGCGGCGGACCGACCCGGCTCACGGCGGACCTGCCGTGCGGGTAGTCCTGGCCGAGGACTCGGTCCTGCTCCGCGAGGGGCTGGTCCGGCTGCTCGACGAGGCGGGCACCGAGGTCGTGGCCGCCGTCGCCGACGGTCCCTCGCTCGTCCGGGCGGTGCGCGAGCACCGCCCGGACGTCGCCGTCGTCGACGTCCGGATGCCGCCGACGCACACCGACGAGGGGCTGCGGGCCGCCGTCGAGGCCCGCCGGGAGGTCCCGGGGACGGCGGTGCTCGTGCTCTCCCAGTACGTCGAGGTGGCCTACGCCGACGAACTGCTCGCCGACGGCAACGGCGGCGTGGGCTACCTGCTCAAGGACCGGGTCGCCGACGTGGACGCGTTCCTCGAGGCCCTGGAGGACGTCGTCGGGGGAGGCACGGTGCTGGACCCGCAGGTGGTCGCGCAGCTGTTCGCCCGGCGTCGCGCCGACGACCCGGTGCGCCGGCTGACCCCGCGGGAGCGCGAGGTGCTGGGACTCATCGCCGAGGGGCACTCGAACACCGCGATCGCCCGGATCCTCGTCGTCACCCCGGGTGCGGTGGAGAAGCACACCCAGCACATCTTCGCCAAGCTCGACCTGGCGCCCGACGAGGACCAGCACCGGCGGGTCATGGCCACCCTCGCCTACCTGCGGGGCTGATCTCCGTCGCGGCCCAGCGCGCGCTCGATGTTGGCCACCATCCGGCTCAGCACGAGGATCGTGCGCTCGTACTCGTTGCGGGAGAGCCCGTCCGCAGCGTGCCGCCGGACCCGGCCCACCGCCCGGGAGACCCGGTCGTGCGCGGCGGACCCCTCCGGGGTCAGCCCCACCCGGCCGGTGCCGAGCCGCACGACCCAGCCGCGCCCCACCAGGTCGGAGACGACGACGTCGCCGTCGCCCGGGAAGTCGGCCAGCGCCGTCCGGACGTCGGTCTCCTGCACCGTCCCGGTCGCCAGGGAGTGCAGCACCTGCCAGTGACGGCGGGACAGCCCCTCGGCGTCGACGACGGCGTCGACGGCCTCCTCGAGGAGCGCGTCGAGCCGCCTGACCCACCAGCCGATGGGGCGTTCCTCCGCCATCCGCGCATCTAAACAGCGAAAACGGCGCGAGGAACTCGTTGGCGTCGCGTCGGACCTGCCCGGTAGACAGGTCCCGTGTCCGATCCTCGCCGCCCAGCTACGTCCCGTCACCGCCGAGGAATGGCCGCGCTTCACCCGGTCCATGAGCACCGTCTTCGGCGACGACCCCAGCGGACCGTTCTTCGACTCCCCACCCCCGACCGCCGAGCTGGACCGCTCCCTCGGCCTCTTCGACGGCGACCGGGTCGCGGCGACCGCCGGCATCTACAGCCTGGAGATGACGGTTCCGGGTGGCGCGGTGGTGCCGACGGCGGGGATCACCTGGATCACCGTCTCCCCCACCCACCGGCGCCGCGGGGTGCTGACGGCGATCATGCGCCGACAGTTGGACGAGGTGCACGAGCAGGGCCGGGAGCCGCTGGCCGCGCTGTGGGCCGCGGAGTCCTCGATCTACGGGCGGTTCGGGTACGCCACGGCGTCGTGGCGCGGCGGGTGGACCGGCCGGACCGACCATCTCCGCCTGCGCCGTGACGTGGACACCGGGACCGGCCGGATCCGGCTGGTCGACGTCGACGAGTTCCGCGCCTCGGCGGTCGGCATCCAGGAGCAGCTGCGCCGCTGGGTGCCGGGCAACCTGGCCCGGGACGACCGGTGGTGGGACCGCCTCCTGCGCGACGACAAGGACGACCGGAACGGCTACACCGCCCGGCAGCACGTGCTGCACGAGGAGGCCGACGGCAGTGTCACCGGCTTCGCTTCCTACCGGGTCAAGTCGGCATGGAGCGACACGAGCGAGCCCGACGGCACCATCCGGGTCGGCGAGGTCCGGGCGACGACGCCCGCCGCCTACGCGGCGCTGTGGCGGTTCCTGCTGTCGCACGACCTGGTCCGCACGGTCAACGCGTCGATGGCGTCGTCCGACGACCCGCTGCGTCACCTGCTCGCCGACCCGCGCGCCCTGCACGCCCGGCCGGTCGACGCGCTGTGGGTGCGGCTGGTCGAGGTCGGCAAGGCGCTCTCGCTCCGCCGCTACCCGGCCCCGATCGACCTCGTGCTCGAGGTCCGCGACGAGTTCTGTCCGTGGAACACGGGGCGCTGGCGGCTCGCGGGCCACCCGGCCGGCGCCGACTGCGGTCCGACGGACCGCGACCCGGACATCGTGCTGGGCATCGAGGAGCTGTCGTCGGTCTACCTCGGCGGCGTCTCGCTCGCCGGGCTGCAGGCGGCCGGGCGGGTGCAGGAGGTCAGCCCGGGCGCGGTCACGCTCGCGTCCACGGCGTTCGGCTGGCCGGTCGCGCCGTGGTGCCCGGACGAGTTCTGAGAGGCGCCCTCGGGCTCGCGGCGGGCGGCGGCGGGCTACGGTCGGGCATGGCTTCGGACGACGGCTCCGTGGACCCTCGACGGTCGACCGGTCGGATCTCTCGCGGACCCGGCTGACGCAGACGCCGCTGCCCGACCTCGCCCCGGGTGAGGCCCTGCTCCGGGTGGACCGCGTCGGCGTGACCGCCAACAACGTCACCTACGCGGTGCTGGGTGAGGCGTTCCGCTACTGGGAGTTCTTCCCGACCGACCCGGGCTGGGGCGTCGTCCCCCTCTGGGGCTTCGCCGAGATCGCCGAGTCGCGCGTCGAGGGGCTCCCGGCCGGCGGGCGCGTCTACGGCTACCTGCCGTCCGGTTCGCACCTGGTGGTCCGGCCCGGCCGGGTGGACGAGCGCGGCTTCCGGGAGACCAGCGACCACCGCGCCACGCTGCCCTCGCCGTACAACACCTACGCGCTGACCACCGGCGATCCCGCGTACGAGCCCGGTCGCGAAGACCTGCAGGTGCTCTTCCGCCCGCTGTTCTGGACCTCGTTCATGCTCGCCGACTGGCTCGTCGACACCGGGGCCATGGGCGCCGAGCGGATCGTGCTGTCCTCCGCGTCGAGCAAGACGGCGTACGGCGCCGCGCACGAGCTGCAGCGCCAGGGCCGCGACGTCGTCGGTCTCACCTCACCCCGCAACGTCGGCTTCACCGAGGGCCTCGGCTGCTACCGCGCGGTGCTGCCCTACGACGCCGTCGGCGAGTTGCCGGCCACGGTGCCGACGCTGTACGCCGACCTGGCCGGCGACGCGTCGCTCACCGCCGCGCTGCGCGACCGGCTGGGTCCGTCGCTGGTGCACGAGGTCGTCGTCGGCGTCACCCACCAGGAGGCGGCCCCGGCGGGCACGCTGACCGAGACCGGGCCGGGGATGTTCTTCGCCCCCGACCAGATGCGCAAGCGGATCGGCGACTGGGGCCGGGAGGAACTGGACCGGCGCTTCGCCGAGGCGTGGCGCAGCTTCGCGCCCGCCGCGCAGCTGTGGGTGGACGTCGTCGTCGGGCAGGGTCCCGAGGCGCTGGAGCAGGTCTGGCGCGAGGTGCAGGCCGGCCGGACCGACGCCCGGACCGGCCACGTCCTGGCCCTCTAACTCTCCGTCGGCAGCCCGCCGGCCGGCCGGTGCCGGTCGCGCTCGTAGTCGCCGACCAGCCCGATCCGGCGCGCGTGCCGCTCGTCGCCGCTGAACGGCGTCTTCAGGAACTCGAGCACCAGCGCCGTGGCCTCCTCGTCGGAGTGCTGGCGCGCGCCGATCGAGACCACGTTGGCGTCGTTGTGCTGGCGGGCCAACTGGGCGGTGCTGGTGTTCCACACCAGGGCGGCGCGGACGCCGGGCACCTTGTTGGCGGCGATCTGCTCGCCGTTGCCCGAGCCGCCGATGACGACGCCGAGGCTGCCGGGCTCGGCGACGGTCCGCTCGCCCACCTCGAAGCAGAACGGCGGGTAGTCGTCCTGGGCGTCGTACTCGAAGGCACCGCAGTCGACCGGGTCGTAGCCGGCGTCGGCGAGCGCCTTCTTCAGGTGCTCCTTGAACTCGAGGCCCGCGTGATCGGTCCCGATGAAAACGCGCATGGCGGGGAGTCTGTCAGGCTCCGGGCGTGGTGGTGCTGGGTGTCGACGGCTGGCGCGGGGCCTGGGTCGGCGCGCTGCTCGACGGGCGGTCGGTGACGGTGCTGGCGCTCCCCGACGTCGCCGCCGTCCTCGCCGTCCCGGACGTCGAGGTGGTCGCGATCGACATGCCGATCGGTCTGTCGGACGACGGCGCCCGTGCCTGTGACGTGGCGGCCCGCGCCTGCTCGGCCGGGCGGGCAGCTCGGTGTTCCCGACGCCGGTCCGGGCGGTGCTCGCCACCGACGACTACGCCGAGGCCCGGGCCCTCTCCCGCGCGGCGACCGTCCCACCGCGGGCACCGTCCGCCCAGGCGTTCCAGCTGGTGAAGGCGATCCGCGCGCTCGACGACGCCCTCGGTGATCCGCCGCTCGACTCCGTCGTCGAGGTCCACCCCGAACTCGCCTTCCGCGCGCTCGATCGGGCGGTGCACGACCGGAAGGGCAGCGCGCGGGGCACGGTCCAGCGGCTCCGGGCGCTGCGCGCCGTCATGGACGTCGAGGACGCGCTCGCCGCCGCCCCGGTCGGCGTCCCGGTGATCGACGCGCTGGACGCCTGCGCCGCCGCCTGGTCGGCGCGGCGCCTCGCCGACGGCATCGCCGAGTGCGTGGGCGACGGGCGGACCGACGCCCGCGGCCGGCCGATGCGGATCTGCTGGTGAACGCACCTCCGGTGGGGAACCCGACGCCTCCGGCGGCGCACCGATGACCGGTTGGCAGGAGGTCGCCGACGGCGTGCTGGTCCGCCGGCACCGCTCGCTGGACCTCAACTGCGGCCTGGTGCTGGGCGACGGCGCGTGCCTCGTCATCGACACCCGATCCCATCTCGGGGAGGCGGCCGACCTGATCGCCGCCGTCCGGGCGGTGACCCCGCATCCGTGGACGGTGGTCAACACCCACGCCCACTATGACCACTGCTTCGGCAACGCCGCCTTCCGGCCGGCGCCGGTGTGGGGCTCGCGCGGGTGCGCCGCGGACCTGGCCGCGACCGGGGAGTTGCAGCGCGCCGTCGTCGTCGCGGGGCTCCGCGCGGCGGGGCAGGACGCGGAGGCCGACCTGGTGACGGCGGCGCCTATCGACCCGCCCGACCACCTGGTCGACGACGTCGCGGTGCTGGACGTCGGCGGGCGCGAGGTGGTGCTGCGCTTCCTCGGGCGGGGGCACACCGACCACGATCTGGTGGTCGAGGTCGAGACGGACGACGACGCGACCGTCGTGTTCGCCGGCGACCTGGTCGAGGAGGGCGCTCCCCCGGCGTTCGAGGACGCGTACCCGGCCGACTGGCCCGCGACGCTCGGCCGGCTGCACGCGCTGGCCCGGGGACCGGTCGTGCCCGGGCACGGAGCCGTCGTCGACGCGGCCTACGTCGGGCGTCAGCGGGAGGAGCTGCTCGCCGTCGTCACGGCGCTGCGGGCCGGCCGACCGCAGGACGGCCCCTACGACGCCACCACGATGCGCGCCGCCTCGTCCCGGGTCCTGCCCTGAGCCTGCGAAGGGTCGGGAGGACGAGGTCCCTCAGGTGAAGCGGCGGACGACCCTCAGCGGGAGGACGCGGAGCAGGCCGGCGACCGGGCGCCACGGCCACTCGGGCACGTAGCCGCGCGCCGGCTCGCGCTCGATGACGTCGGTCAGCGCGTCCACGCCCTTGTCGAGCGGCACGGTGAACGGGCCGCGTCGACCGTCGTTGATGTCGGTCTCGATGTAGCCGGGCAGCATCGTGGAGACGACGATCTGCGAGCCGTACACGTCGGAGCGGATGCCCTCGGCCAGCGAGTTGAGCGCGGCCTTGCTCGCGCCGTAGGCCGTCCGGGTGCCCGGCATGCCGCGGATCGAGGCGACCGACGAGATGAGCACCAGGTGCCCGGCGCCCTGCGCGCGGAAGAGCTCCATCGCCGCCTCGCACTGCGCGTGCGAGCCGAGCACGTTGGTGGCCAGGACGGCGCGGTTCGCCCGGCCTCGCCGGTGCCGACCGAGCCGCCCTTGCCGATGCCGGCGTTGACGATCACCCGGTCGAAGCCGCCGAGCTCGTCGGCCAGCCGGGGCACACCGTGGCGACCGACTCGGGGTCGTCGACGTCCATCGCGGCCACGCTCGACCCGGATGCCGGGGTGGGCGGCGAGCAGCTCCTCGCGCAGCGCCTCGAGCCGGTCGAGCCGGCGGGCGGTCAGCGCGAGGTCCCGGCCCATGCGCCGCGAACCGGCGGGCCATGCCCTGGCCGAGGCCGGCGCTGGCGCCGGAGATGAAGATCCGCTGGCGGACGGGGTGCGGCATCGCCACAGCATGCCGCGCCCGACGGCCCCGCTGCAGGCCGCGCGAGCCCGCGAGTGGTGGGCAGCGGGGTCCGCGTCAGGAGCGGCCGGTGAGCTCCAGGGTGTCGGCGGGGACGGACTCCATGTCCGGGCCGGCGGCGCGGGTGCGCTTGAGCTCCCAGAAGTCGGGGAGGTTGGCCAGCAGGACGGCGCCGTCGAACGCCTTGCCGGCGTCCTCACCGGTCGGGACCTTGCTGATCACCGGGCCGAAGAACGCGACGCCGTCGATGTGCATGACCGGGCGTGCCGACGTCGTCGCCGACCGGGTCCATGCCCTCGTGGTGGCTCTTCTCCAGCGCCTCGTCGTACTCGGTGGAGGTGGCGGCCTCGGCGAGCGAGGCCGGCAGGCCGACGCGCTCGAGCGCGGGGGCGATCAGCTCGTCGAGCTCGAGCTTCTCGTGGTGCCGCAGGGTGCCCATGGCGGTGTAGAGGTCGCCGAGGACCTCGTCGCCGTGCTGCTGGGCGGCGGCGATGGCCACGCGGACCGGGCCGATCGCCTTCTTCATCATCTCCTGGTACTCCTCCGGCAGGTCGCGGCCGCGGTTGAGCACCGGCGAGCGACATGACGTGCCAGTGCAGGTCGATGTCGCGCACCTTCGCGGCCTCGAGCACCCAGCGGCTGGTCAGCCAGGCCCACGGGCACAGCGGGTCGAACCAGAAGTCGACGCGGGCCTTCGTGGGGGCGCTCTGCACTGCCTCGGTCATCGTCGGTTGCTCCTCGCGGTCGTCCGGGGCCGCGCAGATCCGCCGGGGCTCTCGTCGGGTGCCAATCATGATCGGCGCCCGGCTTGTTCCCGCGCCGCGGGCGCGAGTCCCGACGGCGCCGCGAGTGTCGTCGGCCCGCGTGGGAAGCTGGCCGGCGTGGCCGCTACCCAACCTGACCCGCACCGATGCCGCCGCCCGCGCCGAACTCCTGACCGTCCAGAGCTACGACCTCCAGCTCGACGTCACCGACGGCGCCGGACATCCCGGCGAGCGCACGTTCCGGTCGACCACGACCGTCGAGTTCAGCTGCCGGCGAGCCCGGCGCCGAGACGTTCATCGACCTGGTCGCCGACGACCGTGCACTCGGCCACGCTCAACGGCACCGAGCTGGACGTGAGCACCTACACCGAGGACGGCGGCCTCCCGCTGCCCGGCCTGGCCGAGCAGAACACCCTCGTCGTCACCGCCGACTGCCGGTACTCCAACACCGGCGAGGGCCTGCACCGCTTCGAGGACCCCGAGGACGGGCAGGTCTACCTCTACACGCAGTTCGAGCCGGCCGACGCCAAGCGGATGTTCGCCTGCTTCGACCAGCCCGACCTCAAGGCCACGTTCACGCTGCACGTGACGGCGCCGTTCGACTGGCAGGTCGTCTCCAACACCGGCGGCCGCACCATCGAGGCCGGCGCCGCCGGGTCCCAGCTGGTGCACTTCGAGCCGACCAAGCGCATCTCGACCTACCTCGTCGCGCTGATCGCCGGGCCCTACGCCAAGGTCACCGACTCCCACGACGGCATCCCGCTGGGCCTGTACTGCCGCGCCTCGCTGGCCCAGTACCTCGACGCCGACGAGCTGTTCCGGGTCACCAAGCAGGGCTTCGACTTCTACCACCGGGTGTTCGACTACCCGTACCCGTTCGACAAGTACGACCAGCTGTTCGTGCCCGAGTTCAACGCCGGGGCCATGGAGAACGCCGGCGCGGTGACCTTCCTGGAGGACTACGTCTTCCGGTCGAAGGTCAGCCGGGCCCGCTACGAGCGCCGCGCGGAGACGGTGCTGCACGAGCTGGGCCACATGTGGTTCGGCGACCTGGTGACCATGCGCTGGTGGGACGACCTCTGGCTCAACGAGTCCTTCGCGACCTACATCAGCACGCTGTGCCAGGCCGAGGCCACCGAGTACACGACGGCGTGGACGACGTTCGCCAACACCGAGAAGGCCTGGGCGTACGCGCAGGACCAGCTGCCCTCGACCCACCCGATCGCCGCCGACATCCCCGACGTCGCCGCGGTCGAGGTCAACTTCGACGGCATCACCTACGCCAAGGGCGCCTCGGTGCTCAAGCAGCTGGTGGCCTACGTCGGCCGGGACGAGTTCCTCGCCGGCGTGCGCCGCGTACTTCCGCAAGCACGAGTACGGCAACACCACGCTCGCCGACCTGCTCGGCGCCGCTGTCGGAGAGCTCCGGCCGCGACCTCACCGAGTGGGTCGAGCAGTGGCTGCGCACCAGCCAGGTCAACACCCTGCGGCCGGTCTTCGAGCTGACCGACGACGGCCGGTACAGGAGCTTCACCATCGAGCAGACCGCCGTCGCCGAGCACCCGGTGCTGCGCAACCACCGGCTCGCGGTCGGGCTCTACAGCGAGGGCCCCGACGGGCTGACCCGCAGCGACCGGGTCGAGCTGGACGTCGCCGGCGCGCGCACCGAGGTGCCCGAGCTGGTCGGGCACCCGGCCGCGGACCTCGTGCTGGTCAACGACGACGACCTGACCTACGCCAAGCTGCGGCTCGACGAGCGCTCGCTGGCCACGCTGCGCAGCCCGGATCGGCGCGCATGACCGACCCGCTGGCCCGGGCGCTGTGCTGGTCGGCGGCCTGGGACATGACCCGCGACGCCGAGCTGCCCGCCCGCGAGTGGGTGCAGCTGGTGCTGGCCGGCGTCGACGCCGAGACCGAGATCAGCGTCGTCCAGTCGCTGCTGGCCCGGGTGCAGACGGCGCTGAACTCCTTCGCCGACCCGACGTGGGCGCCGACCGGCTGGACGGCGCTGGGCGACCACGCCCTCGCCGCGCTGGAGGCGGCGCCGGCGGGCAGCGACAAGCAGCTGCAGTGGTCGCGCACGCTGGCCAGCGCGGCCCGCACCGAGGAGCACGTCGCGGTCCTGCGCGGCCTGCTCGACGGCTCCCGGACGGTGCGAGGGCCTGGAGGTCGACGCCGACGCGCGGTGGGCCTTCCTGCACGGGCTCGTCGCCATCGGCGCCGCCGGCGACGCCGAGATCGACGCCGAGGCCGAGCGGGACGCGACCGCGACCGGGATCCGCCGGGCGGCCACCGCCCGGGCGCTGCGGCCCGACCGCGGAGTCCAAGGCCGAGACCTGGCAGCAGGCCTTCCACGACGACGAGGTGCCCAACGCCGTGCACGAGGCGATCGCTGCCCGGCTTCTGGCACCCGGCCCAGCGGGAGCTCACCGCCGACGTACGTGGACCGCTACTTCGCCGACATCCGGCCGATCTGGGACCGCCGTCCCGGCGAGATCGCGAAGAACGCCGTCCAGTACCTGTTCCCGCCGGTGGTCGAGCCGCGCACCATCGTCGCGGCCGACGCCTGGCTGGCCGACGCGAGCCAGCCGCCGCCGCTGCGGCGGCTGGTCTTCGAGGGCCGGGACGGCATCGCCCGCGCGCTGCGGGCCCGCGAGCGGGACGCCGAAGCCGGTCTGACGCCGACGACGGCCGCCGCCCCAGCCGGGACGTGCGGGGCCGTTCGACCGTGCAGCCTCAGTGGTGGCGCAGGGCGGCCGGGTGGCCGGCCTGGTCGGAGAGCTGGCGCAGGCCGTTGACGATGCCGCCGACCAGGTCGCCGTCGGCGAACGCCGTCGTCATCGAGAGGACGGCGAGCGCGCAGGCGCGGTCGGGCAGCCGGCGGGCCGCCGCGGCGCCGGTGACGACCTCGACCACCTTCTGCCCGGGCGAGACGGCGATGAGCACCGAGCTCGGCGGTGTGGCGCCGGAGCAGCGCGTGCAGCTCCTCGGCGCGGCGCGGGTCGGCGTGCCCAGGTCGCCGATGTAGAGGGTGAAGCGCAGCCCGGTCTCGCGCGAGGACATGGTGAGCGCCTCGTCGAGGCGGGCGAGCTCCTGGAAGCTGAAGATCTGGTCGAGCGCGTCGGCCTCGGTCCGCGGCGGCGGCGCGGTGTCGTCGCGGTCCGCGTCGTGGGACTCGGCTCTCGAGCGCGCGGGTCATCGCGGGCCTCCGGGTGGCTGGTCGGGGTCGGGTCGTCGGAGCGGGCGGTCAGCGGCCGGGTCACCAGGTCCCGCGGGCGCCGCCGAGCGGGCCGCCGGAGCACCGTCGGGGTGGGCGCGGCGGCGATCGGCCGCGTGCGCCGTGCCGCCGCACCATGGCCGGTCGACGGGGCCGTCGATCGGGTGCGGCTCGTACCAGACCGGCGCGTGCTCCCACGGCTGTCCGGGCTTGTAGCGGGGGCGCTTGCGCCCGCCGGGGCGAGGGTCAGCAGCGCCAGCACGGCGACGACGGCCAGCGGGATGCCCGCGAAGACGAGGATGGTCTCGACGACGGTCACGGCGCGACAACTTACCGGCACCGCGTCCCGCGTTCACCGCGGTCGTCGCTCCCACCGACGCGGGGTGCCGGTGCGCCCAGGGGCGCGCCGCCTCCAGCTGCGCCGACAGCGCGAGCAGCGTCGTCTCGTCGGCCGGGCGGCCCACGAGCATGCTGCCGACCGGCAGCCCGCTCGGCGGTCCAGTGCAGCGGGACGCTGACGGCGGGCTGGCCGGTGACGTTGAACAGCGCGGTGAAGGCGGCGTAGCGCTTCTGCCGCTCGAAGTCCGCGGCGCCGTCGCCGTCGGCGTCGAACCAGCCCAGCGGCCGCGGGCGTCATCGTGCACACCGGCGCCAGCAGGACGTCGTAGCCGGCGGTCGCCTGCAGGAACCGGCGGGCGAACAGCCGCAGCGCGCATCAGCGACTCCATCGCGGCCTGCGCCGACATCGCCAGGCCCCGGGCCCGCAGCTCGCGGGTCAGCGGGCGCAGCTCGCCGACCCGCTCGGGCGGGACCGGCAGCGTGCGTGCCCGACAGCGCCCACACCTGCTCGAAGGACGGCAGCACCTCCGGGCCCAGCAGCCCGGGCGGGACGTCCTCGACGTCGTGGCCCAGGCCGGCCAGCAGCCGCGACGCGTCGTCGAACGCCGTCGGCGACCTCCGGGTCCAGCTCGGTCGCCCGGCATCGGCGACTCGAGGAAGCGGCCGATCCGCAGCCGGCCCGGCGGCGCGGTCGGCGGCGCCGAGGAACGTCTCGCCCGGCGGCAGCGGCGGCGCCCAGGCGTGGTCGCCGGGCACCGGCCCGGCCATCGCGTCGAGCATCGCGGCGGCGTCGCGGACGGTCCGGGCGAGCGGGCCGTTGGTGCCCAGGCCGGTCACCTCGCTGCCGAACGGTGCGTTGCTGACCCGGCCGCGGCTGGGCTTGATGCCGAACAGCCCGTTGATGCTGGCCGGGATGCGGATCGAGCCGCCGCCGTCGCTGCCCTGCGCGAACGGCAGCATCCCGGCCGCCACCGCGACCGCCGCTCCCCCGCTGGAGCCGCCGGCCAGCCGGGTGGGGTCCCACGGGCAGCGGGCCGGGCCGACCAGGTCGTTGTCGGTGTAGCAGGGGAAGCCGAACTCCGGGGTGTTGGTCTTGCCGAGGCTGATCGTGCCCGCCGCGGCCAGCTTCGGTGACGACGGCGTCGTCGACGGACGGCACGAAGTCGGCCATCACCATCGAGCCGAACGTCGTCCGGACGCCGGCGGTGTTGTTGAGGTCCTTGATCGCGGTCGGGACGCCGAGCAGCGGCGGCAGGTCGCCGCCCCGCCGCAGCGTCCGCTCGGCGCGCGCCGCGGCGCGCAGCGCGCGCTCGGGCGTGACGGTGATGAAGGCGCCGAGGCCGGCGTCGAGGGCCTCGATGCGGCGCAGGGAGTGCTCGACCAGCTCGGTCGGGCCGCACCTCGCCCGCCCGGACGGCGGCGGCCTGCTCGAGCGCGGTGAGGTCGTGCAGCTGGGTCACGGGCGCCGACGCTAGACCGGCCCGCTGACCACCCGGCCGCCCGGTGACGTAGACAGGACGGCGTGGATCTCACGAGGGCCGACCTCACCCGCGCCGCCGCCGCGGCGCTCGACGCCGCCGACCCGCTGGCCGGCTTCCGCGGCCGGTTCGCCGGCGCCGACGACGACGGACCCGACCGGCTGCTCTACCTCGACGGCAACTCGCTCGGCCGGCTGCCGCGCGAGACCCCGGCCGCGATCGCCCGCGTCGTCGAGCAGGAGTGGGGCGAGGGCCTGGTCGGGTCCGTGGTCGTCCTGGATCGGCGAGGCGACCCGCGTCGGCGACGACCTCGCCGCCGGCGTGCTCGGGGCCCGGCCCGGCGAGGTGCTGGTCAGCGACTCGACGTCGGTGAACCTCTACAAGCTGCTGGTCGCCGGCGCCGGCCGCGCAGCCCGGCCGGGACGTGCTGGTCTGCACCGCCGACGACTTCCCGACCGACCGCTACGTCGTCGCCGGCGTCGCCGAGGCCGCGGCATGACCGTGCGCGAGATGCCGGCCGACATCGACGAGGGCCTCGACCCGGCGGTGCTCGCCGCGGCGCTGGACGACCGCGTCGCCGTCGTCGTCCTGTCGCACGTCGCCTACCGCTCGGGGGCGCTGGCCGACGTCGCCGCGATCACCCGGCTGGTGCACGAGGCGGGCGCGCTGGTGCTCTGGGACCTCTCGCACGCCGTCGGCGCGGTGCCGGTCGAGCTCGACCGACGCGGCGCGGACCTGGCGGTGGGCTGCACCTACAAGTACCTCAACGGCGGGCCCGGCGCGCCGGCGTTCCTCTACGTGCGCCGGGACCTGCAGGAGCAGCTGCGCTCGCCGATCCAGGGCTGGTTCGGCCAGCGCGACCAGTTCGAGATGGGCCCGGCGTACGAGCCGGCCGACGGCATCGAGCGGTTCGGCGTCGGCACGCCGCCGGTGATCGGCATGGCGGCGGTCGAGGTCGGCGCGCGGCTCGTCGCCGAGGCCGGCGTCGGCGCGGCTGGCCGCGAAGGGGCGCGCGCATGACCGAGCTGTCGTGGCGCTGGGCGACGCCTGGCTCGCGCCGCACGGGGTCGCCGCTGGCCTCGCCGCGGGAGCCGCCGCGCCGCGGCTCGCACGTGCACGTTCGCCCACCCGCAGGCGTGGCAGCTGACCCAGGCGCTGGTCGACCGCTGGGTGGTGCCGGACTTCCGCACCCCCGACCGGGTGCGGCTGGGCCCGGCGCCGCTGTACACCCGGTTCGTCGACGTCTGGGACGCGATGGACCGCTTCCGCGCGCTGCTCGCCGACGGCGCGTACGAGGCCTACCCGGCCGAGCGCGCCCGCGTCACCCTGCGCGAAGTAGGTCAGGGCGTGGAACGGCTCGGCGAGGTGAGCCAGAGCCGCCGAGCAGGTCACCCGGCACGCAGCTCAGGTCAGGCGCTCACGCTCTCGGGCATGCCGAGCCATTCGCGCCAGCGCGGGTCCACCGTCCGCGTGCCCAGCAGCCGCCATGCGGCGCCGCTCGGCGTACGTGGTGGGTGCGGCAGCGCCCAGCCGAGCTCGGCCAGCGAGCGATCGGCCTTGGTGTGGTTGCACCGCCGGCAGGCGGCGACGACGTTGTCCCAGGTGTGCGTGCCGCCGCGGCTGCGCGGGACGACGTGGTCGATGCTGGTCGCCGAGCCGCCGCAGTAGACGCAGGTCTGCCCGTCGCGGGTGAAGACCGCGCGGCGCGACAGCGGGCACCGACGCCGGGTAGGGCACCCGGACGAAGCGGGTCAGCCGGACGACGACGGGCACCGCCAGGCTGACGCGTCTCGGCGTGCACGACCTCCGCCGCCGAGTCGACCGGCTCGGCCTTCTCGGCGAGGACGAGCACGATGGCCCGGCGGCTGGACACCACGCACAGCGGCTCGTACGTGGCGTTGAGCAGCAGGGTGGCGCTCGTGGTGCCCCGGCGAGGGCACAGGCAGGAGCGATGGGTGGGACGGGGTCGCGGCGCGGGCCTGGATGACCCACCGACGTCGACCCGGGCGCGGCGCGCGACACGGATCACCTCCGGTCGCCGCGGACCGCCGGTGGCTCCGAGACCCGCGGGCTGCCCCATTCTGACCCGGAAAGGGCGGCCGACGTGCTGCCGGAGTGCTCCGGGAGCCGTCCCGGGGCGCCATCTACCGTGGGTGCGATGCGCTACCCCGAGGCCCCCCGGCTCGACCTCGTCGAGGACCTGCACGGACACCGCCGTCGCCGACCCCTACCGCTGGCTCGAGGACGACGACGACCCCCGCACCGTGGCCTGGTCGCGAGGCCCAGGACGCCCTGGCCGCCGAGGTGCTGGGCGGCTGCCGATGCGGCCGGCAGTTCGCCGACCGGCTGGAGCAGCTGGTGCACGCCGGCGCCGTCGGCGTCCCGGTCTGGCGCGGGCGCGCGGGCCTTCTCCACCCGCCGCGACCCCGGCCAGGAGCACGCCGTCCTGCGGGTGCGCGAGGCCGACGGCACCCTGCGGGTGCTGGTCGACCCGATGGCGCTGGACCCCGACGGGGACGACGACGCTCGACGCCTGGTCGCCCTCGTGGGAGGGCGACCGGCTGGCCTACCAGCTCTCCACGGGCGGCGACGAGGAGTCGCAGCTCTACGTCCTCGACGTGGCGACCGGCGAGGTCGTCGACGGCCCGATCGACCGCTGCCGCTACTCCCCCGTCGCCTGGCTGCCCGGCGGCGAGGAGCTGTTCTACGTCCGCCGGCTCGCCCCCGACCAGGTGCCGGCCGGCGAGGAGCAGTTCCACCGCCGCGTGTGGCGCCACCGGGTCGGCGCCCCGGCCGAGCGACCGACGTCCTGGTGCACGGCGAGGGCAGCGACCCGACCACCTACTTCGGCGTGCACACCAGCCGCGACGGCCGCTGGCTGGTCGTCTCCGGCTCGGCCGGCACCGCCCCGCGCGACGACGTGTGGATCGCCGACCTCGGCGCGGCGGACGGCGCGCTGCGCGACTTCCAGGTCGGCGTCGACGCCCAGACCGCCGCGTGGGTGGCCCGCGACGGCCGGCTCTGGCTGATGTCCGACCGCGACACCCCGCGCTGGCGGCTCGCCGTCGCCGATCCCGCGGACCCGGCGACCTGGGCACCGGAGGCCTGGCGGGACGTCGTCCCGGAGCAGCCCGACGGCGTGCTGTCCGACGTCGCCCTCGTCGACGGGGCCGACGGCCGCTGCAGGTGCTGGCCGTGCACGCCGTCGACGCCACCGACCGGCTCGTCGGTCTGGGCCGCGGACGGCGCCGGCCGGCTCGCCGACGTCGAGGGCCTCGGCGCCGGCAGCATCTCCGGCGTCAGCGCCCCGCCCGAGGGCGGCAGCACCGCCTGGGTCGGCTACACCGACTACGCGACGCCGCCGTCGGTGCTGCGCTGGGACGCCGGCACCCCGACCGCCCTGGAGAGCTGGGAGCAGGCCGCCGTCGCCGGCGAGGTGCCCGGCGCTGACCGTCGTCGAGACGCACGCGACCTCGGCCGACGGCACGCCGGTGCACCTGTTCGTGCTCTCCCGCGGCGGTGCCCCCGATCAGCCCCGCGGCCGACCGTGCTCTACGGCTACGGCGGGTTCAACGTCTCGCTGACCCCGGCCTACACCGCGCAGGCGCTGGCCTGGGTCGCCGCCGGCGGGGTGTGGGCGGTGGCCAACCTGCGGGGCGGCTCCGAGCACGGCGAGGAGTGGCACCGCGCGGGCATGCGCGAGCGCAAGCAGAACGTCTTCGACGACTTCGCCGCCGCCGCGGAGCACCTGGTGGCCGAGGGCTGGACGACGCACCAGCAGCTCGCGGTCATGGGCGGCTCGAACGGCGGGCTGCTCGTCGGCGCGACGCTCACCCAGCGCCCGGACCTCGCCGCCGCCGTCGTCTGCAGCGCGCCGCTGCTCGACATGGTCCGCTACGAGCGCTTCGGCCTCGGCCGGACCTGGAACGACGAGTACGGCACCGCCGAGGACGCCACGGAGCTCGGCTGGCTGCTGGGCTACTCGCCGTACCACGCGGTGCGCGAGGGCACGGCGTACCCGGCCGTGCTGTTCACGACCTTCGAGTCCGACACGCGGGTGCACCCGCTGCACGGCCGAAAATTGGCCGCCGCGCTGCAGCACGCGACGGCGTCCGACGCCCCGGTCGTCCTGCGCCGGGAGACGTCGGTCGGGCACGGCGCGCGGGCGGTGAGCCGGACGGTCGGGCTGTCCGCGGACCAGCTCGGCTTCCTCGCCGCGCACACCGGACTCACCCCCGATGGGACATCCGACACGCCCACTCGCTGACAGGACGCGCCGCGCCTGAGAGTATTTGTGTGATGACAAGATCACAGTCAGTATCGGCAGCCGCCGACGAGGGGTCCCCGATTACTGCGGGGACCCGACCTCGCTGTGCGCGAAGGTCTACGACTGGTTCGGGCTGGATTGGCTCGCGGCCAACGCCGACGCGCTCGATCAAGACGCCGGCCAAGATCCTGCTCATCGTCGTGCTGGCCGCCGTCGTGCGGATGCTGGCCCACCGGGGCATCCGCCGGCTGACCGACCGCACGGCCACCGGCGCGATGCCGACGATCCTGCGGCCGCGGCGGACCCGGCAGCCGGCGCAGATCGTCGCCGCCGAGCAGCCACCGCCCGCCGCACCCAGCGGGCCGAGGCGATCGGCTCGGTGCTGCGCAGCGTCGCGTCGATCGTCGTCCTGGGCATCGGCGTCGTGCTGGTGCTCGGCGAGCTGGGCATCAACCTGGCCCCGATCGTGGCCAGCGCCGGCGTCGTCGGGGTCGCGCTCGGATTCGGCGCGCAGAACCTGATCAAGGACTTCATCGCCGGGATCGGGATCATCCTCGAGGACCAGTACGGCGTCGGCGACGTCGTCGACCTCGGCGAGGCCAGCGGCACCGTGGAGGCCGTCGGGCTGCGGATCACCCGGCTGCGGGACGTCAACGGCGTGGTCTGGTACGTCCGCAACGGCGAGGTGCTGCGGGTCGGCAACAAGAGCCAGGGCTTCGCCCAGGTCGTGATCGACATGCCCGTCGCGCACGACACCGACCTCGAGCGCTGCCGCACGGTGCTGCAGGAGGTCGCCGACGAGATGTACGCCGAGGAGGACTGGGCCGCGGTGCTGCTGGCCGAGCCCGAATCCCTGGGCGTCGAGCAGATCACCGCCGAGGGCGTCGTCCTCCGGCTGGTCGTGCGGTCCACCAACGCCGACCAGTGGCGGGTCGGCCGCGAGCTGCGGATGCGCCTCAAGGAGCGGTTCGTCGCCGAGGGCTTCCGCAGCCCGTCGCCGCTGCTGGCCACCGGCGCCGCGATGGGGGTCCGCTGAGCACCGACGCGGCCGAGGACGTCACGCCGCCGAGTGCGCCGCGGCCGGCCGGCGACCTTCCGGGAGGTCTTCGCCGTCCGGGAGTTCCGGCCGCTGTTCGGGACGTTCCTGCTCTCCACCGCCGGCGACGAGCTGGCCCGCGTCGCCCTGACCGTGCTGGTCTACCAGCGCACCGCCTCCCCGCTCCTGGCCGCGCTGACCTTCGCGATCGGGCACCTGCCGTGGCTGCTCGGCGGACCGCTGCTGTCGGCGTTCGCCGACCGGCTCCCGCGGCACCGCGTGCTCATCGCCACCGACACCTTCCGGGCGCTGCTGCTCGTCGGTCATGGCCATCCCCGGCATGCCGCTGCACGGTGCTGCTGGGCCTGCTCTTCCTGGTCTCGCTGTGCGCGCCACCGTTCGAGTCGGCGCGCTCGGCGCTGATGGCCGACGTGCTGGAGGGCGAGCGCTACGCCGTCGCGACGTCGCTGACGAACGTCACGCTCCAGTTGGCCCAGGTCGTGGGCTTCCTCGCGGCGGGCGCACTGGTGGCGGTCCTCGACCCGTCCGCGGCCCTGCTCATCGACGCCGCGACGTTCGCCGTCTCCGCGATGTGGCTCTCCCGCGGGCTGCAGCGCCGGCCCGCGCCGATCGCCGCGGCCGGGGAACGGCCGCGCTCGCTGTGGCAGGACACCGCCGAGGGGTTGCGGTTCATCGGCCGCACCGCCGCGGCTGCTGGCGATCGTCGCCATCCTCTGGGTCGGCACGCTGTTCGGCTACGCCTGGGAGGGCGTGGCCGCGCCGCTCGCCGAGGAACTCGGGCGGGGCGACGGCGGCGCTGGGCGTGCTGCTGGCGGCCAACCCGCTGGGCGTGACGATCGGCGGTCTGGTCCTCGCCCGGCTGGTGCCCGGACCCGTCCGCGAGCGGCTGATGGCCCCGCTGGTCGTGCTCTCGCTGCTCCCGCTGCTCGTCGGGGGCGTGCTCGTCGCCGTCGCCGGACCCGGGCACGCTGTCCTTCGCCGTCCTCGTCGGCCTGCTGTTCCTGTCCGGGCTGGGCGCCTCGTGGGTGATCCCGCTCAACGTGTCGTTCGTGCAGGCGGTGCCCAGCGCGTACCGGGGACGCGCCTTCGGCGTCGCGGTCAGCGGGCTCTACGGCGTCCAGGGCATCGGCGCGCTCGCCGCCGGCCTCGCGGCCGAGGGGGTCGCACCCAGCGGTGTGATGGCGCTGTGCGGTGGCCTCGGCCTGCTCGCCGTCGTCCCGCCGCTGCTCGGGTACCGGCGTACGCAGGGTCACATGGCACCGAACGGCGCGGCTGAGGGACCATCGGGACCATGAGCGAGTCGAGCAGGTCCCTGCCGTCGGCGCGGACCTTCTACGACGAGATCGGCGGGCACGCCACCTTCACCCGGCTCGTCGCCCGCTTCTACGAGGGCGTCCGCACCGACCCGGTGCTCGTCCCGCTCTACCCGCAGGACGACTGGGAGGGCGCCGAGGCCCGGTTCCGCGGCTTCCTGGAGCAGTACTGGGGCGGTCCCACCACCTACTCGCAGGAGCGCGGTCACCCGCGGCTGCGGATGCGGCACGCGCCGTTCGCCATCGGGACGACGGAGCGGGACGCCTGGCTCGGCCACATGCGCGACGCCGTCGACTCGCTCGAGCTCTCCCCCGAGCAGGACGCCCAGCTGTGGGGCTACCTGGAGATGGCCGCGCACAGCATGCAGAACCGTTGAAAGAGGACCCCCTGCCCCCCACCACTCGCACGCTCGCGGCGGGCCCCTGCAGGGGGCCGACCGACTGGTGGCGCGACGCCGTCTTCTACCAGATCTACATCCGCAGCTTCGCCGACGGGAACGGCGACGGCGTCGGCGATCTGGCCGGCATCCGCAGCCGCCTGCCCTACCTCGCCGACCTCGGCGTGCAGGCGGTCTGGATCACGCCGTTCTATCCCTCGCCGATGGCCGACCACGGCTACGACGTCGCCGATCCGCGGGACGTCGAGCCGGTGTTCGGCGACCTCGCGGAGTTCGACCGGCTGCTCGCCGACGCCCACGCGCTGGGGATCCGGGTGACCATCGACCTGGTCCCCAACCACAGCTCGCACCACCGCGACTGGTTCCAGGCGGCGCTGGCCGCCGCCCCGGGATCGCCGGAACGGGCGCGGTACGTGTTCCGCGACGGGCGCGGTCCCGACGGCAGCGAGCCGCCCAACAACTGGCCGTCGGTCTTCGGCGGTCCCGCCTGGACCCGCGTGCCGGACGGCCAGTGGTACCTGCACCTGTTCGCGCCGGAGCAGCCGGACCTCGACTTCACCAACCCCGAGGTTCTCGCCGACCTCGAGGAGACGATGCGGTTCTGGCTCGACCGCGGCGTCGACGGCTTCCGCATCGACGTCGCGCACGGGATGGCCAAGCCCGCAGGCCTGCCGGACATGCTACCGATGGACGACACCGGCCTGCTCGCCGACCACGGCCCCGGGGACCACCGCTTCGACCACGACGACGTGCACGACGTGCACCGCCGGATCCGGGCCGTGCTCGACCAGTACCCCGGCGCGATGGCCGTCGGTGAGGTCTGGGTGTCCGACGACGACCGGCTGGCCCGCTACATCCGCGACGGCGAACTGCATCTCGCGTTCAACTTCAAGCTGCTGACCGCCGACTGGGCCGCCGACGACCTGGGCGACGCGATCCGGCACTCGCTGGCCGCCGTCGCGACGACCCCGGCACCCGCGTGCTGGGTGCTGTCCAACCACGACGTCCACCGGCACGTCAGCCGGTACGGCGGCGGCGAGGTCGGCGTCCGGCGGGCCCGGGCCGCGGCGCTGCTGCAGCTGGCCCTGCCGGGCGCGGTCTACCTCTACAACGGCGACGAACTGGGGTTGCCCAACGTCGACGACCTCCCGGACGCCGTGCTGCAGGACCCGGTCTGGGAGCGCTCCGGCCACACCCGGCGCGGCCGCGACGGGTGCCGGATCCCGATGCCGTGGTCGGGCGACCGGCCGCCGTTCGGGTTCTCGACCGACGAGCAGACCTGGCTGCCCATGCCGACCGACTGGGCGCCGCTCACCGTGGCCGCCGAGGAGGCCGATCCCGGCTCGATGCTGTCGCTGTACCGAACGGCGCTGGCGCTCCGGGCGTCGTCGCCGGCGTTCGGCGCACCGACTCTGGAGTGGCTGCCGGCGCCCGACGGCTGTCTCGCGTTCCGCCGTCCCGGCGGCCTGGTGTGCCTGCTGAACCTGTCCGGGCGCACCGGTGCCGCTGCCGGAGGGCCGGGTGCTGCTGGCGAGCGCCGACACCGCCGGCGGGACGCTGCCCGACGACGCGGCGGTGTGGCTGCAGGGCTGACGAGGGCGGCGTTCCGGGATCGGCCGGGGTCCGAAACCCTGGGCTCCGGTACTTTCCGGGCCACGACGACGCCCAGGAGACGCTGAGTGAAGACCAAGGACCTCGCCTACATCGCGCTGTTCGCCGCGATCGTGGCGGTGCTGGGGCTGCTGCCGCCGGTGCCCGTGCCGGGGATCCCGGTGCCGATCACCGCGCAGACCCTCGGCGTCATGCTGGCCGGGTCGGTCCTCGGCGCGCGTCGGGGCGGGCTGGCGCTGCTGGTGTTCCTCGCGGTGGTCGCGGTCGGGCTGCCGGTCCTCTCGGGCGGACGCGGGGGTCTCGGCGTCTTCGTCGGGCCGTCCGCCGGCTTCCTGTACAGCTGGCCGATCGCGGCCTTCGTCATCGGCATGCTCACCCAGGTGTTCTGGCGCCGCTACAACGTCGCCTGGGCGCTGGTGGCCAACCTGATCGGCGGGGTGCTGGTCATCTACGCGATCGGCATCCCGTTCCTGAGCCTGTTCGGGGACATCCCGCTGTCGACGGCGTTCACGGGGTCGATGGCGTTCGTCCCGGGTGACCTGGTCAAGGCGGTGGCGGCGTCGGTGGTCGCGGTCGCCGTCCACAAGGCCTACCCGGTCATCGAACTGCCGGCCCGGCGCGCGACGGCCGGCTGACGGCACTGGGGGTCTCAGTGCGGTGGGGACGGCGTGCCGAGGCCGGCGGCCTCGGCGGCGACGCTCCCGCGGACGGCGATCGAACTGCGCGACGTCGCCCACTCCTACGGTGACCGCCCGGTGCTCACCGACGTCTCGGTCACCCTGACCGAGCGACGGATCGGGGTCATCGGCGCGAACGGGTCGGGCAAGAGCACGTTCGCCCGGCTGCTCAACGGGCTGGTGGTGCCCTCAGCAGGCACCGTCCTGGTCGACGGGCTGGACACCCGCACGCAGGGCCGGGAGGTGCGCCGCCGGGTCGGCTTCGTCTTCCAGGACCCGGACGCGCAGATCGTGCACCCGACGGTCGAGGAGGACCTCGCGTTCGGGCCGCACAACCAGGGCCTGCCGGCCGAGGAGACCGCGCGGCGGGTCGAGGAGATGCTCCACCGCTACGACCTCGCGGGGCACCGCGACCACCCCGCGCACCTGCTCAGCGGCGGCCAGAAGCAGCTGCTGGCGATCGCCGGCGTGCTGGTCATGCACCCCCAGCGGATCGTGTTCGACGAGCCGACGACGCTGCTGGACCTGGCCAACACCCGCCGGGTGTCCCGGGTCATCGACGAGCTGGAGCAGGACGTCGTCGTCGTCACCCACCACCTCGACCAGCTCGACGGCTTCGACCGCGTGCTGGTGTTCGAGGACGGCCGCCTGGTCGCGGACGGCGTCGCCGGGCGAGACGGTGCCCTGGTACGTCGCGAGGATGAGCTGATGCTGTCGCTGTACGTGCCGGGCAGCAGCCTCGTGCACCGGGCGCCGGCCGGGCTGAAGCTCGCTGTGCTGGCCGCGCTCGGTGTCGGGCTGTTCGCGACCGCGCGCCTCGACCTGGTGGCCGGCGCGCTCGTGCTCGTGCTCGCTGTGGGGCTGGTCGGCGCGCGGCTGCCGGTTCGGGCGCTGACCTCGCAGGTGCGGCCGGTGTGGATCTGGCTGGTCGCGCTGTTCGGCTTCCACCTGCTGGTGACCGACCTGGTGACCGGCGCGGTCGCGGTGCTCCGGCTGCTGACCCTGGTGCTCGCCGCCGCCGTGATCACCGCGACGACCCGGGTGACCGCCCTGGTCGCGGTCATCGAGTGGCTGACGTCGCCGCTGCGCGTGTTCGGGGTGCGGCCGGCGCGGATCGGCCTGGTCATCGCGATGACGCTGCGGTTCATCCCGCTGGTCGCCGACCGGGCGGCCCGCATCCGGGAGGCCCAGGCGGCGCGCGGCGCCGACCGGATGCGGCTGGCGATCGTCGTCCCGCTGCTCGTCCAGGTGCTGCGGATGGCGACCACGGTCGGAGAGGCGCTCGATGCCCGGGGCGCGGGCGACGTCCCCGCCCGCCGGCCGCGGCGGCGCGCGGCGGTCGAGGGCGTGACGTGACCGGCGGCGTGCTCACCGAGATCTGGCTGACCGGGGCCGCGGCCGCACCGATGCGCCGCGTCCCGGCCGGGCGGTTGGTGGCCGGCGCCGGGCTGGACGGCGACCGCTACGCCCTCGGCGGCGGCACCTGGGCCCGGTACCCGGACCTGGAGAAGCAGCTGACGCTGATCGACCGGGACGACGTGGCCGCCGTCGCCGCCGAGGTCGGGGTGGAGCTGTCGCCCGGCGACACCCGGCGCAATCTCGTCACCGCGGGCGTGGACCTGCCCGCGCTGGTGGGGCGGTGGTTCGCCGTCGGTGACGCGCTGCTGTTCGGGATGAAGCGCTGCCCGCCGTGCACGCACCTGGAACGGCTGACCGGCGCGCGGCTGGTGAAGGCGATGGTGCACCGGGGCGGCATCAACGCGGCGGTGTTCGCCGGCGCGGAGATCGCCGAAGGGGCCGTCGTCCGGCCGCTCTCCGACGAGGAGGCGGCCCGCCGCGGGGCACCGGTCGGCGCCGACGCCCCGGTCCCCCGGTCGGTCTGACTCAGCGGCAGGCCTGCACGACCATCGCGACGCCCTGGCCCCCGCCGACCGCGATCGCGGCGAGGCCGTAGCCGCCGGGACGGCCGGCCAGTTGCGCGAAGAGCCGGACGGCGAGGATCGCGCCGGAGGCGCCCCACGGATGGCCGAGCGCCAGCGCCCCGCCCTCGGGACAGACCCGGGCGGGATCGAGACCGAGCGCGGCGCAGCAGGCCAGCACCTGCCCGGCGAAGGCCTCGTTGAACTCGATCACGTCGACGTCGTCGAGCGTCAGGCCGGCGCGGTCGAGGGCCAGCTGCGTGGCCGGGACGATGCCCAGGCCGGGTCGGTCGGGGGCGACCCCGGCGGTCGCGGTGGCCAGCACCCGCAGGCCGGGGACGCCGAGCCGGCGATGCGTGCCGGCGTCGACGGCGGTGACCAGCGCGGCGCCGTCGTTGACGCCGCACGAGTTGCCGGCGGTGACGGTGCCGTCGGGCAGGAACGCCGGGCGCAGCCGGGCCAGCCGCTCCACCGACAGGCCGGAGCGGGGCCGGTCGTCGCGTGGTGACGCCGGCGAGCGGCACGATCTCGGCGTCGAACCCGCCGGCCTGCTGGGTGGCGAACGCGCGGGCGTGCGAGCGCGCGGCGTACTCGTCCTGGGCGCCGCGCGGGACGCCGTGCTCGCGGGCGAGCAGGTCGGCGGCCGTCCCCATGTCCGGATCGGCCCAGCCGGCGGGCGCCATCGGGGCGCGCTCGAAGCGGGTCGGCACACCGCCGTCGGTGGGCGGCCAGGAGCGCCAGGGCGCGGTGGAGGCGGACTCCACTCCCCCGGCCAGCACGACCCCCGGCTCGGCGCGCAGCATCGAGACGGCGAGCACGACGGCGGCCAGGCCGCTGCCGCACTGCCGGTCGACGGTGAGCCCGGGGACGCTCGACCGGGAGCCCGGCCTGCAGCGCCGCGACCCGGGCGACGTCGCCGCCGGGTCCCATGCAGTTGCCCAGGACGACGTCGCGGATGTCGCCCCGTGTGGCGGGCTGGAGGTCGTCGGCGAGCGCTCTGATGACCGGTGCGGCGAGGTCGGCGGCGGTGAACGCGGCCAGCGAGTGCCCCGCCGTCCCGATGGGGGTCCGCTTCGCGGCGATCAGGACGGGGGCGTCCTCGGCGCGGCTCACTGCCGGCGGCCCCGTGCACTGCGCGGTAATCGGCCGGCCGCGGCGAGGGCGCGCGACCGCCGCGCGGTCGACCTTGCCGCCGGCGGTCACGGGGAACTGCGGCAGGTGGAACCACAGCCGCGGCCGCTGGACCGGCGACAGTGCGGTCGCGCGCCGACTCCCGGGCCCGATCGGCGACGGCGACGTCCGAGACGACGGCCGCGACGACGTGGCCGAGCCGGCGGTGCGGCACCCCGACGACCACGACGTCCGGGACGCCGGCCCGGCGGAGCCCCAGCTCGACGTCGGCGACCAGCACGGTGGCTCCGCCGGTGAGCACCACCTCGGCGCCCCGCCCGGCGACGGTGAGCACCCCGCCCTCCAGGCGGCCGCGGTCCCCGACGGTGGCGAAGCCGTCGGCGGCGACGGTGAACGGCCCGTCGACCCCGTCGTAGCCCTGGGAGAGGTAGGGCGAGCGGACCCAGAGGACGCCGTCGCGGACCTCGACCTCCGACTCCCGGGAACGGGCGGAGGTCCTCCTCGTGCGTGCCCCAGGCGACGAACGACAGCTCCGCGGCGCCGTAGTAGTGGCTGACCCGGGCGCCGGCCGCCTGCGCCTGGCCGGCGAGGTCACGGGGCAGCCGGTCACCGGCGACGACGACGTGGACGCCGGCCAGGTCGGTGCCGTCGTGCAACGCCGCCCGCAGCAGGGCGGGGGTGAGGTGGGCGTGCGTGGCGCCGTCGGGCCCGTCGACGACGGTGGCTCCCACGTACCGGGCGTGGACGGCGGCGAAGAGGTTCATCGTGGCCGACAGCGGGCCGGGCACCCACACGCGCGCGTCCCGGTCGATCCCGGTCAGCCGGGAGACGTGCGGGAAGGAGTCGACCCAGGAGCGCGGTCGTCCGGACGACGGCCCGGGGCGCACTCGTGGTGCCCGACGTCCGGAGCGCGATCAGCTCGCCGCGCTCGTGCGCGTCGAGGACGGCGGCCACCGGATCCGCGGCCGCGTCGACGCGGCGAGCGGCGGGCCGGGGCACTGTCGGGTCGCCGCCTAGCCGGTCGCGGCGTCCTCGGTCCACTTCTCCAGCCAGGCCTTCTCGTCCGGGGTCATCCGGCGCGGGCCGGTTGATGCGCGAAGTCGAACGGCACGAGCACGGTGCTGCCGGTGACGGCGAGCTGCCCGTGGTCGAAGACCTCGTAGTGGCAGGTGAACGCGGCCGCGCGGATGCCGGACACCCAGATCTGGATGTCGAGCGGGTCGGCGTCGTAGACGACCGAGCGCTTGTAGGTGATCTCGTGCGAGTGGACGACGAGGCCGCGGCGCATGCCGGTCTTCTCGTCGTGCGTGGGGTGCTCGAAGAACAGGCTGACGCGCGCCATCTCGAAGTAGCCGAGGAAGGCGACGTTGTTGACGTGCTGGTAGACGTCCATGTCCGACCAGCGCATCGGGACCTGCACGGTGTGCCTCACGGCGGCCACCCTGCCGTACGGGCGTGGGCGGTCGCACGGTGACCTTGCCGAGGCGCTCCTACGGTGACCCGATGAGCGGCTGGAGCGACGCGACGCCCGGGGTGCTGACGCTGCCGTCGGGGCGCCGGGTGCGCGGCCGCGCCTGGGGGGACGCGCCTACCGCGCCGCTGCCGGACCTGGGCGTCTACCTGCTGGCCAAGCCCCCGCACGCGCCGGCGTGGGAGAGCCGGTGGGTGCGCTGGCGGGACTTCTCCCTGCCCGACGACCCGGCCCGGCTGCGCGAGGCGCTGGCCGAGGCCTGGGCGCGGGCCGCCGACGAGCGGGTGGAGGTCGCCTGCCGGGGCGGGACGGGCCGCACCGGCACCGCCCTCGCGTGCCTGGCGGTGCTGGACGGGGTGGCACCGGAGGAGGCGGTCGCGTTCGTGCGGTCGGGCTACCGCGCGCGTGCGGTCGAGACGCGCGCCCAGGCGGCCTTCGTCGTCCGGTTCGCCGCGGCGCGCTAAGCGAGGAACGGCCGGCCGGAGCAGTGCTCCTCTCGGCCGGCCGTCCGTGGCCCCGTCAGTCGCGGGCGAGCTTGCGGTAGGTCGCCCGGTGCGGACGGGTGGCCTCGATGCCGAGCCGCTCGACCTTGTTCTTCTCGTAGTCCTGGAAGTTGCCCTCGAACCAGAACCACTTCGAGTCGCCCTCGTAGGCGAGGATGTGCGTCGCGACGCGGTCGAGGAACCACCGGTCGTGGCTGACCACCACGGCGCAGCCGGGGAACTCCAGCAGCGCGCCCTCCAGGCTGGTCAGCGTCTCGACGTCCAGGTCGTTCGTCGGCTCGTCGAGCAGCAGCAGGTTGCCGCCCTGCTTGAGGGTCAAGGCGAGGTTGAGCCGGTTCCGCTCGCCACCGGACAGCACGCCGGCCGGCTTCTGCTGGTCCGGGCCCTTGAACCCGAACGCCGCGACGTAGGCCCGCGAGGGCATCTCGACGTTGCCGACCTTGATGTGGTCGAGGCCGTCGGAGACGACGTCCCACAGCGTCTTCTTGGGGTCGATGCCGCTGCGGTTCTGCTCGACGTAGGACAGCTTGACCGTCTCGCCGACCTTGATCTCGCCGTCGTCGGGCTTCTCCTCGCCGACCAGCATCTTGAACAGCGTGGTCTTGCCGGCGCCGTTGGGGCCGACGACGCCGACGATGCCGTTGCGCGGCAGCGTGAACGACAGGTCGTCGATCAGCACCCGGTCGCCGAAGCCCTTGGTCAGCTTCTTGGTCTCGACGACGACGCTGCCCAGGCGCGGGCCCGGCGGGATCTGGATCTCCTCGAAGTCGAGCTTGCGGAACTTGTCGGCCTCCGCGGCCATCTCCTCGTACCGGGCGAGGCGGGCCTTGCTCTTGGCCTGGCGGGCCTTGGCGCCGGAGCGCACCCACTCCAGCTCGTCCTTGAGCCGCTTGGCGCGCTTGGCGTCCTTGGCGCCCTCGACCTGCAGGCGGGTCGACTTGGTCTCCAGGTAGGTGGAGTAGTTGCCCTCGTAGGGGTAGGCGCGGCCGCGGTCGAGCTCGAGGATCCACTGGGCGACGTTGTCGAGGAAGTACCGGTCGTGGGTGACGGCGACGACGGTGCCGGCGTACTTCTCCAGGTGCTGCTCCAGCCAGGCGACGCTCTCGGCGTCGAGGTGGTTGGTGGGCTCGTCGAGCAGCAGCAGGTCGGGCGCCTCGAGCAGCAGCTTGCACAGCGCGACGCGGCGGCGCTCACCACCGGAGAGCACCGTGACGTCGGCGTCGCCGGGCGGGCAGCGCAGCGCGTCCATGGCCTGCTCGATGCGGGCGTCGAGCTCCCAGCCGTCGTGCTGCTCGATGACCTCCATCAGCTCGCCCTGCTCGGCCAGAAGGGCGTCGAAGTCGGCGTCGGGCTCCCCCATCGCCGCGCTGACCTCCTCGAAGCGGGTCAGCGCGTCGCGCAGCGGCTTGACCGCCTCCTCGACGTTGCCGCGCACGTCGAGCTCCTCGTTGAGCGTGCGGCTCCTGCATCGAGCATGCCGACCGAGTAGCCCGGGCGCGAGGATGGCCTCACCGTTGGAGGCGCTGCTCCTTGCCGGCCATGATCTTGAGGACGGTCGACTTGCCGGCGCCGTTCGGGCCGACGACGCCGATCTTGGCGCCGGGGAGGAACGCCAGGGTGACGTTGTCCAGGATCACCTTGTCGCCGTGCGCCTTGCGGGCACGGACCATGGAGTAGATGTACTGAGCCACTGGGCTTCGAAGCCTTCCGTCGTCTCGCGAGCGGGGGCGGGCCGGCGGCCTGCCGGCCCCGCCCCCTGCGTCTCACGTCCGATCCTCCCAGCCCGCGGCAACTAGGCGTGCGCGGGCTCCCGCGGGAGGTCGGCGGGTCCACGGAGTCCAACGCCTCGCCCTCCACCTCGTAGTCCCGGCCGGCCAGGAGTTCCTCGTCCGAGGCGGCGAGGTCGTCGCCCGGCACACCGCCGTCCTCCGGCGGCGCCGACCCGTCAGAGGTCTCGGGCGCCTCGCTGCTGCGACGGCCCGGGTCCTCGCGTGAACAGCGCCCGCCCCTTGTCGAGGTTGGGGCCGACCGCGTTGGCCTTGATGCGGTTCTTGCTCCGCTTGCCGTTCTCGGATTCCCACTCTGACGTGATGAGCTGCGCCGTGCACGATCACCGGGTCGCCCTTGCTGATGCTCGCGGAGACGTTGCTGCTGAGGTTGCCCCAGCACTCGACGTCGACCCAGAGGGTGCCGCCGTCGACGAAGCCTGGCTGGCGGCGTCGAAGCCACCGGTCCCGGTCCTGCCACACAGCCCGGAACCGATGCGATCATCGACAGCCGAGCGCCCGTAGCTCAGTGGATAGAGCAGGTGCCTTCTAAGCACTTGGCCGCAGGTTCGAGTCCTGCCGGGCGCACCAACAGTCCCTGAAACGTGACCTGCGCTCGGCATGATCAACAGTGACGCGGGGTAGTGCGCCGGCATGAGACTCGTGTCGCTGCTGGTCCTGATCTGGCTCGTCATCGGCGCGATCGCCGCCGGTCAGCGGGGCTACTACAGCGGCGACGACGCCAACTGCGCGACGTTCGGCACGATCGCCGTGACGATCGTCGCGGGCCCGCTCAACTACCTGGGCGTCAACCCGAAGGTCACCGACTGCGAGCTCCCCGAGCCCAGCCAGTGATCCCGCTCAGACGGCGGCCGCGTCGCAGCGCGCGGCGCTGATCGGCCCGTAGCCGAACCGCTCGAGCCCGGGGCGGTCGACCGGCGCACGTCGCTGGGACCGACTGTCCCAGCTCATGAACGCGAGTTCGGGGGCCGGGCCCACGTTGTAGACGTAGAGCAGATACGGCCCCGACCACGTCATCGACTGCGGCCCGCCCCGTCGGAGGTCCACGGGAAGCCACTGGTCGACGCCGATGTCGACCTTGACGTCGACATCGATGACGTACAGCCGTTGCCTGGTGGTCCCGGGGATGACGGCCTGCATGGCGACCCAGCGGCCGCCGGGAGACCAGGCGACTCGACCGATCCCGTTGGGCGACGACGTGAGGACGACGTGGTGGCCGCTGTCGAGGAAGTACCGCCGCAACTCGGCCGTCGTCGACGCCCCGGGATCGGGAGGGGTGGGCACCAGCATCTCCCTGCCGTTCGGGGACAGGCTGAAGCCGAACTGCCCGTCGGACAGTTCGAGCAGCCGACGCTCCTCGCCGCTCTCGACGTCGACCGCGACGATCTCGCGGACGTCCGGCCCGGACCGCGCGAAGGCGATCTCCGCTCCGCTCGCTGACCACTGCAGGTACGCCACCTCCGCACCCGCGACCTCGCGCGACAGGAGTGACACCTCGCCCGAATCCACCGACAGCAGGGCGACCCGGCTGGAGGCCCAGCCCTGCATGTCACTCCACTCCCCCTCCCCGAGCGCGAGGGCGACGGTCTCACCGTCCGGGGACATCGCCGGCCAGGAAGCGGCGCGGTCGTTGCTGAGCACCTCTGACTCGCCGTTCGCACGCCACAACTCGACGGCCTCCCCGTCGAGCAACGGCTGGGCTGCGGCGCCGGACACCGCCACCAATGGTGGCGACGAGCACTCGACCGTCTCGGTGAAGGAGGTGCACGCCGTGCACGAGGCCGTGAGGAGGACGCACGCCGCGGACGCCCGGATCGGCCTCATCCCGCCTCCCGCACGGCCCCGACCACACCCATGACCGACTCGTACCGGTCTGTGCGTCATCGTGGCCCGGTCCGGCCCCCAGTGGGTCGACCAGCGCTCTGCCAGGCCATTTCCGATACTTCCTCGCCCGCTTCGTCGTGATTGAGAACCGCCGTCACGGGTAGATCCGCATCGCCCAGGTAGCGGGGGTCACAGGCAGCCAGGCGACTCGTCAGGAGTAACGGTGCGGCGTTCGACGTCCAGTGCGTCCGATCATGATGGACACCCGGAGGAACCCCTCCAGGACCGGCAGCCGGGCGGCAGGCATGCCGCAGGCGGGACGAGGGCGGAACGGCCACGGCCCCGCCGCCGTCGTCGCTGGCTCGTCCTCGCGGCCGCCGTCGCCGCCTTCAGCGCGATGGTGACCCCGCCACCCCAGCCGGTGGAGGCCGCCGACGTCCAGGACGCCGCGGCGGAGCAGTCCACGGTTCCCGGGATCCCCGCACTGTCCGTCGGGGCTCCGGCCGGCGCCATCCGGCTGGCCAGCGAGCCGGTGCACGACCCCGATCCCGCGCCCGCCACGCCCGCCGCGATCACCGGCCTGGCCGCCAACGGCATCCCGAACGTCGCCCTCAACGCCTACCGGGTCGCCGCCGCGCGCATGGCCTCGGCGAAGCCGTCCTGCGGCATCGACTGGTCGCTGCTGGCCGGCATCGGCCGCGTCGAGTCCAACCACGGCCGCTACGGCGGCGCCGTCCTCGACTCCGACGGCACGGCGAGCCCGCGGATCCTCGGTCCGGCCCTGAACGGCGTGCAGTTCGCCTACATCGCCGACAGTGACAGCGGGCTCGTGGGACGACGACACGAGCTACGACCGCGCCATGGGCCCGATGCAGTTCATCCCGACCACCTGGCGGGCCTACGCCATCGACGCCGACGGCAACGGGGAGACCGACCCGTTCAACATCAACGACGCGGCGCTGGCCGCGGCGAACTACCTGTGCACCGCCGGCGGCAACCTGCGCACCGACGCCGGGCAGCGCGACGCGGTGTTCGCGTACAACCACTCCGACAGCTACGTGAACCAGGTGCTCGCGCTCGCCCGGGCCTACGCCGCCGGCATCCCGGTGGCCGACCTGCCGATGTCCGGCATCACCAGCGGCGCCGTCCCGGCACCCGACTGGACCGGCATCCCGGCGGCACCCGGCCCGGCCATCGGCGCCCGCGACACGACGCCGTCCCCGCAGGGGCAGGCCGCCGCGTGCCCAGCCGCAGCCGGCCGCGCAGTCCGGCGGCCAGCCGGCAGGCTCCGGCTCACCGTCCGGCGGGACCCCTTCCGGTGGCGCTCCGTCCGGCGGCGAGCCGGCCACCGGTGACGACGGCGGCTCCGCTCCGGCGCCCGCCCCCGCGCCCGGCTCCGGCACCCGCCCCGGCGCCGGCCCAGCCGGCCCCCGCACCCGCTCCGGCGCCGGCTCCGGTGCCCGTCCCGGTGCCAGCGCCGCCACCGCCGCCGGCACCAGTCCCGCCGCCGCCGCCCCCGCCGGAACTGGTGGAAGGCGTGACCTGCAACGTGGTGGGCAACCTCGTTCCCGACCTGCCCGGCCTGCCCGCCTGCTGACCCAGGCACGTCGAGCGCCCCTGCGGAGATCTCCGCGGGGGCGCTCGCGCGTTCGCCTCAGTGCTGTCCGGCGGCCCGGGACGACGGCGGCCGGAAGACCGCGAACGGGTCGGTGACCTCGAGCGTCGGGGACGCGAACCGGTAGAGCGCCGCCGGCCGGCCACCGGCGCGCCCGGTCGGCGCCTGCTCCCCCGTCGCCTCGAGCACGCCGCGCCGCAACAGGACACGCTGCAGGTTGGTCGCCGTCACGTCGTAGCCGAGCGCGGCCACGTAGATCTCCCGCAGCTCGGCGACGGTGAAGGTCGGCGGGGCGAGGGCGAACCCGACGTTCGTGTACGACAGCTTCGCCCGCAGCCGGGCCAGCGCCGACCCGACGATCGAGCCGTGGTCGAAGGCCGTCGTCGGGCAGCGCGTCGATCCGGTGCCAGGCGGTGTCCTCGGGCAGGACCGGATCGAGGTGCGCGGGGATGAGCCCGAGGTAGGCGGTGGCCACCGTGCGGCCGCGGGGGTCCCGGGCCGGATCGCTGCGGGTCTCCAGCTGCTCGAGGTGGGCCAGCTGCCGCACCTCCACCTTGCTGGCCAGCTGCCGCGCCACCGAGGCGCCGAGCGTCTCGTCGGCCAGCAGCGGCCCGCCCGGCAGCGCCCAGGCGCCGGCGAACGGGTCGGTCGGCCCGCCGCCAGAGCATCACGTGCAGCCGCCCACCCCGGACCTGGAGCACGACGGCCAGCGCCTGGTGCGGAAAGGCCGGTCGATCCGGCGAGGACCAGACAGAGGACACGACGGGAATGCTAGGGTCTGCTCCGTTGGTTTTCGACTGTGGGTACAAAACCACATCCCATGGAGGCCCCCGTGACCGCCACCCTCTCCGCCCTGCCGCCACCGCCACGTCGTCGCCACGTGGTCCGACGAGCAGTGGGCCGACTGGCGCGCCGAGGTCCGCCGGCTCGCCGCCGAGCGCGACGCGGTCCTGCTGGCGCACAACTACCAGGCGCCGGAGATCCAGGACATCGCCGACCACGTGGGCGACTCCCTGGCGCTGTCGCGGATCGCCGCCGCCAGCGACGCCTCCACGATCGTCTTCGCCGGCGTCCACTTCATGGCCGAGACGGCGAAGATCCTCGCGCCCGAGAAGACGGTGCTCGTCCCCGACGCCGCGGCCGGCTGCTCGCTGGCCGACACGATCACCGCCGACCAGCTGCGCGCGTGGAAGGCCGAGCACCCGGGCGCCGCCGTCGTCTCCTACGTGAACACCACGGCCGAGGTGAAGGCCGAGACCGACGTCTGCTGCACCAGCTCGAACGCCGTCGAGGTCGTCGAGTCGATCCCGGCCGACCGCGAGATCCTCTTCCTCCCCGACCAGTTCCTCGGCGCGCACGTCCAGCGCGTGACCGGCCGCACGAACATGCGGATCTGGATGGGCGAGTGCCACGTGCACGCGGGCATCTCCCCCACCGACCTGCGGGCCAGCGTCGCGGCCACCCCCGACGCCGAGCTGCTGATCCACCCCGAGTGCGGCTGCGCCACGAGCGCGCTCTGGATGGTCTCCGACGGCCAGCTGCCCACCGAGCGGGTGCACGTGCTCTCCACCGGCGGCATGCTCGACGAGGCCCGGCGGACGACGGCCAAGCAGGTGCTGGTCGCCACCGAGATCGGCATGCTGCACCAGCTCCGCAAGGCCAACCCCTTCACGGACTTCCAGCCGGTGAACTCCCGCGCCGCCTGCCCGTACATGAAGATGTCGACGCCGGAGAAGCTGCTGCGCGCGCTGCGCGAGGGCCGCGACGAGGTCACCGTCGACCCGGAGATCGCCGCCCGCGCCCGCTCGGCCGTCGAGGCGATGATCGCCCTCGGCACGCCCTCACCGGTCGGCGAATGACCGTGCCCGCGAGCCTGGCCCGGCTGGTGCCGGCGCTCCCGCTGCCCGCCGCGACCTGGCGGCGCACCACCGACGTGGTCGTCGTCGGCAGCGGCGCCGCCGGGCTCATGACGGCGGTCGCGCTCGCCGACGCCGGGCGCGCGGTCACCGTCGTCACCAAGGGCGCGCTCGGCGACGGCAGCACCGCGTGGGCGCAGGGCGGGCTGGCCGCCGTCCTCGGCGCCGACGACGACACGGACCTGCACGTCACCGACACCCTCGTCGCGGGCGCCGGGCTCTGCGACGAGGACGCCGTGCGCACCCTCGTCGAGGAGGCGCCGGCCGCGATCGCCGACCTGCTGGCGCTCGGCGCCCGGCTCGACCCCGGCCCCGACGGCCGCCCGGCCCTGACCCGCGAGGGCGGGCACAGCCGCGACCGGATCGTGCACGCCGGCGGCGACGCCAGCGGCGCGGAGGTCACGCGCACGCTCAGCGGCGCGCTGCGGGCCCGCGGCATCGAGGTGCTCGAGCACACGGCCGCGCTCGAGGCGCTGCGCACCGGCGACGGTCGCGTCGTCGGCCTGCGGGTCGCGCGCATCGACGGCGGTGCGCTGGTCGACGCCGGTGACCTGCGGGCGCGCGCCGTCGTGCTGGCGACCGGCGGCTACGGCCACGTCTACGCCGCGACGTCGGCCCCCGCCGGCGCGACCGGCGACGGGCTGGCACTGGCCCTGCGCGCGGGCGCCGAGGTCGCCGACGTGGAGATGGTGCAGTTCCACCCGACCGTGCTGTGGACCGGCCCGGGCGCCGAGGGGCAGCAGGCCCTGGTCTCCGAGGCGGTGCGCGGCGAGGGCGCCGTGCTGGTCGACGGGTCCGGACGGCGGATCATGGCCGGCGCCCATCCGCTGGCCGACCTCGCGCCGCGCGACGTCGTCTCGGCCACCATCGCCGCCCACCTGGCCCGGACCGGCGAGCAGCACGTCTGGCTGGACGCGACCGGCCTCGGCGCCGACCACGTGGCCCGCCGCTTCCCGGGCATCCTGCGGGCCTGCCGCGCCGCCGGCTTCGACCTCGGCGCGCGAGCCCGTCCCGGTGGCCCCGGCCGCGCACTACACGTGCGGCGGGGTGCTCGCCGACCTCGACGGGCGCACCTCGGTCGAGGGGCTCTTCGCCGTCGGCGAGGTGGCCTGCACCGGCGTCCACGGCGCGAACCGGCTGGCGTCGAACTCGATCACCGAGGGTCTGGTCGCCGCCCGGCGCTGCGCGGATCTGCTCGCGTCCGACCTGCCCGCACGGCGGCGAACCGGTCGACGCCCGGGCGCACCGGCGCGGTCGACCCCGCCGCCCGTCCGGCCATCACCGCGGCGACCACGCGCGACGCCGGCGTCGTCCGCGATGCCGACGGCCTGACCCGGCTGGCCGCCGCGCTCGCCGCCGTCCCCCGGTTGCCCGCCGACCGGCCGCTGGACCTGGCGGCGCTGGAGGCGACGGCGCTGCACACGGTGGCGAGCCTGCTCACCGCCGCCGCCCTGGCACGGACGGAGAGCCGCGGCGCCCACCGCCGCTCGGACGCGCCGGGAACCCGGCCCGAGTGGGAGGTCCGCCTCGTGCACCGGATCGACCGCGCGGGGCACGTGCACACGCGCCGGCAGCCGGTGCGGACGCTCGTCGCGGCCGGGGATGTGGCGTGACCGCGTGGGGTGCGGTGCACCGCGAGCACGCTGCCGCCCTGTCGGCGGCCGGGCTGAACCCCGCCGAGGTCGAGGGGGTGGTCCGCCGGGCGCTGGAGGAGGACCTCGCCCTCGGCCCGGACGTCACCACCGACTCCACCGTGTCGCCGCCGGGCGCAGGCGACCGGTGACATCGTGCCGCGGTCGCCGGGCATGCTCGCGGGGATCCCGGTCGCCGCGGCGGTCTTCGACCTCGTGGGCCGTGGCGAGGTCGACGTCGAGCTCCTCGCCGCCGACGGCACGGCCGCGCGGCCCGGCGAGGCCGTGCTCACCGTCGCCGGCCCGGCCCGTGCGCTGCTCACCGCCGAGCGGACGGCGCTCAACCTGATCGGGCACCTGTCCGGCATCGCCACGCTGACCCGGCACTGGGTGGACGCCGTCGTCGGGACGAAGGCCGCGATCCGGGACACCCGCAAGACCACCCCGGGCCTCCGCGCGCTGGAGAAGTACGCGGTGCGGTGCGGGGGCGGCGTCAACCACCGGATGGCGCTGGGCGACGCGGCCCTGATCAAGGACAACCACGTCGCCGCGGCCGGCGGCATCTCCGCGGCGGTGAGGCGATCCGGACGGCGGCGCCCGGCATCCCGCTCGAGGTCGAGTGCGACACCCTCGACCAGGTCCGCGAGGCGCTCGCGGCCGGCGTCCAGCTCGTGCTGCTGGACAACTTCGGTCTCGACGACACCGTCGCCGCCGTGGATCTGGCGCGCGGCACCGGCTGCCGCCTGGAGGCCAGCGGCGGGCTGACGCTGGACCGCGCCGGCGAGGTCGCCGCGACCGGCGTCGACTACCTCGCCGTCGGGGCGCTGACGCACAGCGCACCGGTGCTCGACCTGGGCTTCGACCTGCGCGGCTGAACCCGGCAGGGTTCCCGGTCCGGGGTCTGCAGGACTCCCAGGCGCGGGAAACCCCCAGGCTCAGCGGGTGGTGATCCGCACGACGAACCGGCTGCCCTCGTCGGTGCTCGTCGCGCTGAAGCCGAGGGCATCGACCGCCGCGTACTGCGCGGCCTCCTCGCCGGCCTCCCCGCCCTGGGCGACCACCTGGTCGACGACGGCGGCGAGGTCGACGTAGCCGATGACGCTCGCGGTGCCGGGGTCCGCGACGACGTCCTGGAACCGCTCGCTGTCCCCGAGACCGCCGTCGTCGGAGCCGAGCGCGAGTGCCGTGTCGTCGTCGGTGCCGAACGCGTAGCCGTCGTCCACCGCGCGCCGGCGAGGTCGGCACACCGAATTCCGGCATCGTCAGCAGCTCGTTGACGATCCGGGCCGCCCGCTCGGCCGTCCTCGGTGACCACCCGCGCGCCGAACCCGGGGGCCTCGATGTCACCGAAGGCGGCGACGACGAGGTCGGTGCCGAGGATCGTGCGGAGGTCCTCGGGCAGCTCGAGGTCGACTCCGGGGAAGGGGTGCCTCGCCCTCGGGGAAGGCGCCGGTCTGCTGCAGGGTCTCCCAGTAGGCGACCGCGCGGTCGCCGAGCCCGGACGCGGACACCGCCGCCAGGGTGTCCTCGGGCAGGCCCTGCGCCAGGCGGGTGGGCGCGGCGCTCGGCACACCGACGTCCGAGACGCTGAAGTCGAGGCCGACCAGTTCGAGCGCGTCGTCCTGGGCGTGCACGCCCAGGATCACCCGGCCGGAGAGCGCCTCGTCGCCGAACATGTCTGCGGGCACGCCCTCCGCGGCCGCCTGCTCAGCGGCGAGGCTCTGCAACGCGTACAGGTCGGCCCACGCGAGGGCGATCTGGTCGCCACCCAGGGCCTCGCGGTCGCCGGCGAAGTCCGCGTCCTCAGCGAGGGTCTGCTTCGGCGGCGACGATGTCGTCGGCCTGCTCCTGGCTGCCCGTGAGCAGCACGTAGTCGCCACGGACGGCGAACCCGAAGTCGGAGTCCTCCTGCGCGCTGGTCAGGGAGTCGGCCATGAGCCCCCCGTCCGCGACGGCCAGCGCCACGACCGGCGACGAGGACCTCCTCCGAGTCCTCGGCGGGAACGAGGGCGACCGCCATCCGGTCGCCCGCCCACGGCTGGACGTCGGTCGCGTAGTCCAACCCGGTCTCGCTCGCGTCGACCAGCTGCTCCAGCAGCTGGGCCCGGAGGTCGCCGTCCCCCTCGGTGTCGAGGTCGGGGAACTTCCCCAGCAGCGACATCGAGCGCCACCTTCTGGCCCGCCGACGGGTCCAGGTCGACGCTCACGAAGCCGAGGGTGTCGGCGGGCAGGACGTCCTGCGGCTGAGGCCCGCTTCCGTCCAGGTACGCGGCGACCGCGAGCCCGGCCCCACCGAGCACGAGCACTCCGGTGACCGTCGCGGCGACCGCGAGTCGGCGGGAGCGGCGCGTCCCGGCCGGCGGCTCGGCCGGCGCCTCGGCCGCGACCCACGGACGCCGCCCGGGCGGGTAGGCCTCCCACTCGGGGGCGGAGTCGTTGTACGGCGGGAGGGTCACGGGCACGGCTCCACGGGGCTCGAGAACGTCATCGTCTCCGAATTGATCGGCCAGCGACCCCGCCTTCAGCCCAGTCGAGCCAGTCGTGATCGACCCGCTACGGGGGATTTCCGTGCGTCGGGGTGCTGCAGGACCCCGGAGCGGGAGGACCACCCCGGAAGCGCCGCGGGTCAGGTCCCGCGCTGGTCGCGGGTGCACCCAGCCGATGGCCGGGGCGACGTGCCGCACGACGGTCTCGAGCAGGCGGGCGTTGAAGTCGACGCCGAGCATGTTGGGCACCGTGAGCAGCAGGGTGTCGGCCTCCCGGACGGCGGCGTCCTTCGCCAGCTCCTCGGCGAGCACGTCGGGCTCGCCGACGTAGCTCTTGCCGAAGCGGGCGCGGACGCCCTCGAGGAGGCCGACCTGGTCCTCGCTCGGCACCGTCGCCGCCGAAGTAGGCGCGGTCCTCGTCGGTGACGATCGGCAGGACGCTGCGGCTCACCGAGACGCGCGGCTCGCGCGTCCCAGCCGGCCTCGGCCCAGGCCGTCGCGGTAGCGGGCGATCTGCTCGGCCTGGAGCTCGTCGAACGGCACGCCGGTGTCCTCGACGAGCAGCGTCGAGCTCATCAGGTTCATCCCCTGCTGCGCCGTCCACGCCGCCGGTCGCGCGGGTGCCCGAGCCCCACCAGATGCGGTCGGCAAGGCCCGGTGACCGCGGCTGGACGGCCAGCCGGCCGGCGACGCCGCCGGTCATCCGCGGGTCGGCGTCCACCACGGTCGCCCCGCGATGGCGGCGCGGAACAGCGCCGTCTTGTCCCGGGCCAGGTCGGCGTCGCTCCGCCCTCGGGCGGCACGTAGCCGAACGCCTCCGACCCCCGCAGCGCCGTCTCCGGTGACCCCCGGCTGACGCCGAGCTGCAGCCGGCCGTCGCAGAGCAGGTCGGCCGACGCCGCCTCCTCGGCCATGTAGAGCGGGTTCTCGTAGCGCATGTCGATGACGCCGGTGCCGACCTCGATCCGGCGGGTCCGCATGGCCATGGCCGTCGAGCAGCGGGAAGGGCGAGGCGAGCTGCCGGGCGAAGTGGTGCACGCGCACGAAGGCGCCGTCCACCCCGAGCTCCTCGGCGGCGACTGCCAGCTCGACGCTCTGCACCAGCGCGTCACGTCCGGTGCGGACCTGCGAACCCGGGATGGGCTGCCAGTGCCCGAAGGACAGGAACCCGATGGCTTCTCCATGTCTCGCGGAGCAACGCCGCCGGCGTCGGTGTTCCCGGGGCGTCACCTCGGATAGACGGTGCCGCTCCACGAGGACGTCGGACCCGCGCCGACCGCGTTCACGGCGACGACGAGGAAGCGATGACCGGTCCGACGGGCGAGGCCGCTGACCGTGACCGCCCCGGTGCTCGGCCCCACGGTGACGACCTTCACCAGCGTGCTCCCGCGGTACACGCGCACCTGGTACGCCGTCACCGCGGAGCCGCCGTTGGTCACCGGTGCGGCCCAGCGCACGACGGCGGCGGCGTTCCCGGCCGACGCGACACCGATCCGCGGCGCACCCGGACGGGTCTTCGGGACGACGGACGCACTGCGCGCGGACGTCGGGCCGTAGCCCAGGCTGTTGCGCGCGGTCACCGAGAAGGTGTGGCCGGCGCCGTTGCTCAGGCCGGACACGAGCAGGCTCGTGGCGCTGCCGGAGGCGGTCACCGTCTTGACCAGCGTGCTGCCGCGGTACGCCCGCACGGTGTAGCTGCTGACCGCCGACCCGTTGGCGGCGGCGGCACTCCAGCGCACGAGCACCGCCGCATTGCCGGCGGTCGGCACGCCGATGGACGGTGCGCCCGGCACGGTCGGCGCGCGCGGGGTCACCGGTGCACCGAAGGCCGGGTTGCCGAACCAGTCGGAGTTGTAGGCGGTGACGTACACCTCGTACGCCGCCCCGTTGACCAGGTTCGGGACGGTCGCGCTCCGGGCGGAGGCACCGAGCCAGACCTCCGGGGCCTGGTGGCCCGCGCTGATCGCCTGGACGACGTAGCCACCGATGGCCGAGCCGCCGGTGAACAGCGGCGCGCCCCAGGAGACGCTCAGCCGAGCCGTTCCCCGCGGTCACGCGGAGGGCGGTCGGCTCGCCGGGGGCGGTCACCCCGGTGCGCACCGGCGACTGCTGACCGGTGAGCAGTTCGTAGGCGTCGAGCAGCCCGTAGCCGGTGTTGTAGTCCCTGCCGGGGGCCTCGATGTCGATGGCGGTCGCCTGCACGGCCGCCCGCACCTGCGCCACCGTCTTCGACGGGTACAGCGCGCGGTACCGGGCGAGGACACCCGCGACGTGCGGGGCGGCCATCGAGGTACCGCTCATCCGCTGATAGCCGCTGGGATCGGTGGCCGACGTGGACAGCACCGACGAGCCCGGCGCGGTGATGAAGTTGGTCGCGCCGCTGTGGCTGAAGCCGGCGGAGACGCCGGCTTCGTCCGAGGCCGCCACCGAGAAGACGCCGGGCGTGCCGCCCGGGTAGGAGGTGGCGTTGCCGTCGAACCGGTTGTTGCCGGCCGAGGCGACGACGACGACGTCGTGGGCGATGGCGTACTGCACTGCGGCGTCGTACGCGGTGTTGGCGTAGCCGCCCAGGCTCATGTTGATGACCGAGGCGCCCTGGTCGACGGCGTAGATGACGGCGTCGGCGATGTCGGACGACCAGCCGGAACCGTTGGCGCCCAGCACGCGGATCGGGAGGATCTGCGCGGCGCTCACGCCGGCGACGCCGATGCCGTTGCCGGAGACCGCACCGATCGTGCCCGAGACGTGGGTCCCGTGGCCGTTCGGGTCGATGCAGCCGTTGCCGCCCGAGGACACGGTGTACGAGTCGCCGACGAAGTCGATCCCGAGGTCGCAGCGGACACGACCGGCGAGGTCGGGATGGCTGGCCTTGACGCCGCTGTCGATGACCGCGACCAGTTCGCCGGACCCGGTGGTGACCCCGCCGGGCACGAGGTCGAGGTTCAGGTCGTAGTAGCCCCACTGCTCGGACAGGCGCGGGTCGACCGCGGTCGCGTAGACGGGGGTGTCCACCGAGACGCTGACGACGCCGGGCTCGCTGCGCAGTTCGGCCGTCGTCCGTGCCACCGCGGACGGCGCCACCTCGACGGTCACCACGTCCGCGCCCTGCTGGTCGACGACGACCGCGGACACGGCCACCTCGCCGTCGGGCGCCGGCTCGGCGGGCACCGGGGCGGTCGGGACGTCGACGGGCACGGAGTCGCCGGGCGCGCTCGAGGGTGCGCTGTCGGGGGCCGGAGCCTCGGCATGCGCCGTCCCGGGGACGGCGACGGAGCTGAGCACGACCACGGCCGCCGCGGTGCCGACGAGGCAGCGCAGGCGGAGCAGGGACGCGGACGTGCGGGTCATGCGTGCTCCTCGGGGACCGATGGGAATACAGCCCTCCATCGGTCCGGAATGGGTTGCTCTGGAGGGGCCCTCACCCGGTGGAGTGATCCGGGTCCACTCGGCCGCGACGGCGCTCCGCGGCGGGCACCGACGGAACGCGGGGTGCGGATGATGCGTCTGGCGCGTGTGGTCACTGCATGTGACGGGTCGACCACGACTCTCCGCGCGCGGCTTCCGTTGATTCCCGGCCCGCATGCGTGACCCTGTTCCGGTGAGCCTTCCCGCCTCCGAGACGCCGAGGTCCGACCCGGCCGGCCCTGGGGTCGCCGGGCAGCGCATGCGGGCCATCGACACCCTGCTCGCCGACCGCGGCCAGCTCTTCCAGGCCCTGTTCCTGTCGGCCCCCATCGCCAAGGCCCTCGTGGACCTCGACGGCCACGTCCTCGTGGCCAACCCGATGATGTGCGCGCTGACCGGCCGGACAGCGGAGAACATCGCCGGCCGCCACGTGGACCTGCTCGCCCATCCCGACGACCCGCCGGTAGGCGACCTCGGCCTCGAGCCGAACCCCGGTGAGCCCGCGCTGGACCCGAACCTCATGCTCGACGGCGAGCGGCGACTGCGCCGGTCCGACGGCACCGAGCTCTGGGTGGTGCAGTCGCACGAGATGGTGCGGCACAACAACGGGGACCCGCAGTTCGTCGTCCTCTCGATGGTCGACGTCACCGACCGGCGGCGGGCCGAGGACGACCTGGTCCGCCGCGCGTTCGTCGACCCGCTGACCGGCCTGCCCAACCGCCGGGCACTGACCGACCGGCTGCGCCACGCGGTCGCGCTCTCGCGGCGCCGGGGGCTGCAGGTCGGGCTCGTGCACCTCAACATCGACCGGTTCCGGGCGGTCAACGAGTCGCTCGGCCACGAGGCCGGCGACCTGCTGCTCAGCCAGATCGCCGACCGGCTGCGCTGGAGCACGCGCGTCGAGGACACCGCCGTCCGGCTGGGGGCCGACGAGTTCCTCGTCGTCGCCGAGGACGTCGAGGACCTCGACGGTCTGCGGGCCTTGGCCGACCGGCTGCTGAGCGTCCTGGACGAGCCGTTCGTCGTGCACGACCGGGAGATCAACCTGTCGGCCAGCGTCGGCCTCACCCTCGGCGTCGACATGACCCCCGACGACCTGCTGCGCCAGGCGCAGAGCGCGCTCACCAGGGCCAAGGCCGACGGCAGCCGCGCTCGCATCGAGGTGCACGAAGGCGTGCTCAGCCACGGCGACGTCGACGCGCTGCAGCTGGAGACCGACCTGCGGCACGCGATCGACCACGAGGAGCTCCGGCTCTTCTACCAGCCGATCGTGCACCTCGGCGACGAGTCGCTGCTCGGGTACGAGGCGCTGATCCGCTGGCAGCACCCCACCCGCGGGCTGCTTCCCCCGGCCGCCTTCCTCGACGCCGCGGAGAACAACCGCCTCACGTCCAAGCTCGGTGCCTGGGTGCTCCGGCGGGCCTGCAACGACGCCGCGACGTGGCCCGAGGACCTGCGGGTGCACGTCAACATCTCCGCCCGGCACCTCGCCGAGGATGGCTTCAGCGAGCTGGTCGCCGCCGCGCTGGAGGAGTCCGGCCTGGAGCCGGGCCGCCTCGAGCTGGAGATCACCGAGTCGACGGCGCTGTTCGCCGCCGAGGCGACCCTGCACTCGGTCGCCGTCGTCACCGACGCCGGCGTCACCCTGGCCCTCGACGACTTCGGCACCGGCTACTCGGCGATCACCGCCCTGCACCGCCTGCCGATCCACACGGTGAAGATCGACCGCTCGTTCGTCGCCGACGTCGTCACCGAGCCGGCCACCGCCGCGCTCGTGCACGGCCTGCTCCAGCTGGGCAGGGGCATGGGCCTGCAGGTGATCGCGGAGGGCATCGAGGACCTCGACCAGGCCGACTGGCTGCTGCGGCACGGCTGCGCCATGGCGCAGGGCTACGCCTTCGGGCGGCCCGCGCCGCTGCCCAGCCCGGCGGAGGTGTTCATCGGCGAGATGACCGATGCCCCGGCCGAGGAGACCGCCGGCGAGCTGCTGGCCGCGGGGCTGGAGACGCCGATCGACCCCCAGCCGCGGCGGGAGCCTGCCCCGAAGCTCCCGCGGGAGACCGACGACACCGGACGCTTCGTCACGACCGGCACGCTCTTCGACGAGCTGGCCGATCAGGACGACGACTGAGCCAGACCCCACCTTCCCCGAACAAGGGGTCTGGACGACCACGCAGGGCCCTGCTTCCCCGAAGTAGGGCCCTGCTGCATTCACCCGGGTGAGCAACGACACCGGGCGCGTGACCAGCGGAGACGCGACCATGGGCGAATGCGCATCGACGTGGCGGCCGCCCTCAGCCTTTCCTCCCCCGAACCGGCGACGGCGCTGCTGCAGATCGCCGTGGCCGATCCGGTCGAGGAGCGGCTCACCGTGCTGTCCGGTGGCGACCCCGCGGAGGTCGAGGAACTCGAGGTCGATGGCGCCCGCGTGCACCGGTTCACCGCCGCCAAGGGCGACACCACGGTCGCCTACACGGCCGCCACCGAGACCGGGGGCGGGGGCCGACAGGTCACGCCCGCCGAATGGGCGACGGCGCTGCGGCCGAGCCGCTACTGCCCGTCCGACCAGCTCGAGGGGTTCGCGAGCACCGAGTTCGACCGGAACATTCCGCGCGCGGACCTGGTCCCCGCCGTCGCCGACTGGGTGCACCGCCGGCTGGTCTACACGTCGGGCGCCAGCCGCCCGGTCGACACCGCGATCGACACCCTCCTGGCCGGGCAGGGCGTCTGCCGCGACTACGCGCACCTGACCATCACCCTGCTGCGGGCCCTCGAGGTGCCCGCCCGGCTGGTCGCGGTCTACGCGCCGGGGCTCTCGCCGATGGACTTCCACGCCGTCGTCGAGGCCGACATCGATGGCACGTGGTGCGTCGTCGACCCGACCCGGCTCGCCCCCACCAGCTCGCTGGCGCGGATCTGCTCGGGCCGCGACGCCGCCGACACCGCCTTCCTCACCACGCTCGGCGGGGTCGCCCGGTTCGAGACGATGACGGTCACCGCGACGACGGCGGGATCACTCCCCGTTCCCGACGACGCCCCGTTCCCCCTGCCCTGACCGCGGCTGACGTCGACGTGGTCAGCGGTTCCGGCGGCGGATGGATTCGCGCACCACGCCGACGAGAATCCCGACGACGGACAGCAGGAGCACGGCGCCGGCCAGGACCTTGAGCTCCCCCGACCGTTCGAGGTCACCCAGTCCGAGATAGATGAAGTAGCAGCCGGCGACCGACATGACGACGAGGAACCCGCCCAGCCGGGCGACGTCCGCTCGGGTCGGGCGCGGCAACTCGTCACCGCGCCACGTCTGGTCTCTGGGCATCCAGGGTCAACGATTCATCCGCGACGACGGCGGCGGCTCAGGTTCCGGGTGATCGCCCAGACGGACCCGGCAAGAAGCACGCCGTTGAGCGCGCCGAGTCCGTAGGCACCCTTCATGATCGCGACGACCAGGTAGAAGCCCCACAACGCGGCCCCCGCGAGCAGGACCACGAGGGCCACGTCGTCCCGCCGCACGGCGCGGGTTTGCTGATCTTCGGCAGTCACACACCCTGGATCGGCAGGTCCCGACTGTCGCTGAAGGCCACGGCGGACCTGAACCGCTGCCGGGCCGCTCAGGCCCCGCTGGCGCCGCGGACGGCGAGGGAGAGGGCGAGGACTGTCATGACGACGGCGATGACGCCGTCGAGGACCCGCCAGGCCGCCGGGCGGGCGAACACCGGTCGGATCAGTCGGGCGCCGAAGCCCAGGCCGATGAACCAGATGGTGCTGCCGAGACCGGCACCGACGGCGAACTGCCACCGGTGCTCGCCGTAGGTGGAGGCCATCGAGCCGAGCAGCACCACGGTGTCCAGGTACACGTGCGGGTTGAGCCAGGTCAGCGCCAGACACGTGCCGACGGTCACCGCCAGGCCGACGCGGGCGCCGGTGGCCTCGGGGAGCAGCGCGCCGGGACGCAGCGCCCGTCGCGCGGCCAGCACGCCGTAGCAGAGCAGGAACGCCGCTCCGGCGAAGCACACCACCGGAATGAGCCACGGCACCCGCGTCAGGGCCGCGCCGGCGCCCAGCACACCGGCGACGATCAGCGCGAGGTCGGAGAGGGCGCACACCGCCACGACGGCGGCCACGTGCTCGAGTCGCAGTCCCTGCCGGAGGACGAACGCGTTCTGCGCACCGATGGCGACGATGAGCCCCAAGCCCAGCGCGAGCCCGGACGCGACGGCGAGCAGCGCGGGAGTGGTCAGCACGCCGTCGACGCTATGAAGTCATCAGTCCACGGTCCAGCTCAACATTTTGACGCATCATTAGCATCGCTGTTCATGGATCTGGACCTGGCCCAGCTACGGGCGCTGGACGCCACCGTCCGCGGCGGCACGTTGGAGGCTGCCGCCCGGGCGCTGCACGTCACCCCATCGGCAATCAGCCAGCGGTTGCGCGCGCTAGAGGTCGCCACCGGCCGGATCCTGCTGGTACGGACCAAGCCGGTGCAGGTCACCGAGTCCGGGCAGGCGGTGTTGCGCCTCGCCCGGCAGGTCGATCTGCTCACCGCCGACGTCGCCCGTGAGCTGGGGGGTGATCCCGCGCCCGAGCGCGTGCCCACGCTGCCGATCGCGGTCAACGCCGACTCCATGGCCACGTGGGTGCTGCCCGCGCTGACGCCGCTGGCCGGTGACGTCTGCTTCGACCTGTACCGCGAGGACCAGGAACACACCAGCGCCTTGCTGCGCGCCGGCTCGGTCATGGCGGCGGTGACCGGCGACGCCGACCCGGTGCCCGGCTGCACCTCCACCCGCCTGGGCGGCATGCACTACCGGCCGATGGCCTCCCCCGGCTTCGCGCGGCGCTGGCTCCCCGACGGCCCCACCTCCGAGGCGCTCGCCCGAGCCCCGGTCGTCGTCTTCGACCGCAAGGACGACCTGCAGCACCGGTATCTGCACGCGCGGGCGGGCGTCGACGTCGCCCCGCCGGTGCACTACGTGCCCGCCGCGGCGGACTTCGTCGCCGCCATCACCCTCGGCCTGGGGTGGGGCATGGTGCCCGACCTCCAGGCGCGAGGAGTCACGGCGGAACTGGTGGTCCTCGACCCGGCCGCCGGGGTGGACGTCGTCCTGTACTGGCAGCAGTGGCGGCTGCGCTCGGCCACCCTCGACCGCGTCCGCGAGGCCATTCTCGAAGCCGCCGGCCGCGACCTGGACCAGCCCGTCGAGGCCAGGGCCTGAAGCTCAGACCGGCGGGTCCGCGCCGGGCTCGTCCTCGCCGAGCTTGTTGCGGAGCTCGGCCGGCAGCAGCTCGAGCAGCTCCCCGGGCAGGAACGGGAGGTCGAGCAGGGACAGCTTCACGCGGCTGCGCGCGGCCGCCTTCGAGCCCTCGATGCGGACCAGCTGTCCGGCGCGCGGGCGGTAGGAGACCTCGATCTCGTCGCCTTCCCGCAGCCGGCCGCCCAGCACGCCGTCGAGCTCCATGGCCGGCTGCCCGCCGGTGAGCGAGAGCCGCAGCGACTCCGTCGGCGCCAGCATGATGGTCCGGCTGATGCCCGACATCGGCGCCGCGGGCGTGACGAGGATGCCCTCGACGCCGGGGCTGACCACGGGCCCACCGGCGGCGTAGTTGTAGGCCGTCGACCCCATCGCCGTCGCCAGGATGACCGCGTCGCAGCGGAAGTGCCCGTAGGTGCGGTCGCCCATCGACAGCGTCGCCCGGACCATGCCCTCCCCCGGCACCCGGGCGAGGACGGCGTCGTTGAACGCGAGCCACTCCCAGTCCCGCTGCCGCACGACCAGGCAGCCACGCGACTCGGTGGTCACCCGCTCCTCGGCCATGGCGCGAGGGCCTCGTCGATGTCCCGGCCCTCCACCTCTGCCAGGAAGCCGAGGTGCCCGAGATTGACCCCCAGCACCGGCACCGGCCGGGCGCTGACCAGGCGCATCGCGCCGAGGATCGTGCCGTCGCCGCCGAGGGCGATGATCCCGTCGCATGAGCCGGCCAGCTCCTCCATGGGCACCGAGACGACGCCGGTCAGGCCGAGCCGGACGACGTCCTCCCGGCCGGCCACGAGCTCGACCTCCCGGCCGCTGGTCCACTCGGCGATCTGGGCGACCGCAGCCGAGGAATCGCGGTACGGGTGGACGACGAGTCCCATGCGCACCACTCGATCAGCCCCGGTACGCCTCGAGCAGGCGGAGCCAGACCTCGCTGATCGTCGGATAGGCCGGCACGGCGTGCCAGAGCCGGGGGATCGGCACCTCACCCACGACGGCGATGGTCGCCGACTGCAGCATCTCGCCGACCGCCGGGCCGATGAACGTGACGCCGAGCAGCACCTCGCGCTCGGTGTCCACGACCATGATCGCCGTCCCGGTGTAGCCGTCGGCGAAGAGCGACGAGCCGGCCACCGCGATCGGGATGTCGATGACGCGGTGCGGCAGCCCCTGATCGGCGGCCTCTTTCGCCGTGACCCCGACCGAGGCGACCTGCGGGATGGTGAACACGACCGACGGTGTGGCGGCGCGGTCGGCGGTGGCCACGAACGGGGACCAGTCCGCGAGCGACACCTGGTCGCCCTTGGCGCGCGCGACGATCGCGGCGCCCGCCTGCCGCGCCTGGTACTTGCCCATGTGCGTGAGCAGCCGCCGGCCGTTCACGTCGCCGACGCCGTAGAGCCACGGCATGCCGCGCACCTGCAGCGAGTCGTCGACGTCGAGGTACTTCCCGGGGTCCAGGCCCACGGTATCGACGCCGATGTCCGTCGTCCCCGCCCGACGGCCGACGGCAACGAGCACCTCGTCTCCCCGGACTTCGTCGTCCGCCGTCGTCAGGACCACCTCCGCACCCTCGCGGCGGGCGGCGGTCACGCCCACCCCGACCCGGACGTCGACGCCGGCCTCGCGCAGGGCGTCGGCCACGGCCTCGCCCGCCTTCGGCTCGAGCGAGGGCAGCAGTCGGTCGCTGAGTTCGATGAGGGTCACCTGCGATCCGAGGGCGCTCCAGGCGGTGGCCATCTCGCAGCCGACGACGCCGCCGCCGACCACGAGCAGCCGGCCCGGCACCTCCTTGGCGCTGGTTGCCTCCCGCGGCGTCCAAGGCTCGATCTCGCGCAGGCCGTCGATCGGTGGCACGGCGGCCTCGGAGCCCGTGCACACGGCCACCGCGTGGTTGGCGGTCACCCGGGTCTCGGTGCCGTCGGCCGCGGTGACGACGACGGTCCGCTCACCGTCTAGCCGGCCGGTGCCGCGCAGCAGGCCGATGCCGGAGTCCTCGACCCACTTCACCTGCCAGACGTCGTCCCAGTTCGACGTGAACGAGTTCCGCCGGTTCAGGGTCGCCTCGACGTCCTGCTCGCCGGTCACGGCCTGCTTGGCGCCGTCGACGGCCCGCGCCTCGGCGAGCGCCTCGGTGCCGCGGAGCAAGGCCTTGCTGGGCATGCACGCCCAGTAGGAGCACTCCCCGCCCACGAGTTCGGACTCGATGAGCACGGCGCTCAGGCCGCCCTTGACGACGATGTCGGCGACGTTCTCCCCCGTCGAGCCGCCACCGAGGACGACGACGTCATAGCTGGTCTCCGCTGCAGTCACGCGGCCCATCCTGGCGGTGTGGTCGACTCAGTGCCATGCCCGTCGACGCCGATCAGTTCGCCGCCGCGCTGCGGCAGTACGCCGCCGGGGTCTGCCTACTGACCGTGCAGGACGACATCGACGACGTCGGGACGACGGTCAGCTCGGTGATGAGCCTGTCCGCAGATCCGCCGATGGTCGCCGTCGGGTTGGCCGCCGGGGGTTATCCGGTCGAGGTCCTGGGCGAGGTCGGCCGCTGCGGGCTGACCGTCCTCGGCGCCGCGCACGCGATCGTCGCCAGCCGGTTCTCCTCCGCCGGCCGGCCCAGCGCCCGGCACCTGCTCGAGGCGGTGCCGTGGACCCGCGCGGCCAGCGGCGCGATCGTCCTCACCGGGGCGCCCGCGGCGATGGACTGCCGGCTCGAGCGCCTCGTGCCGGTCGGCGACCACGTGCTGGCCCTCCTCGAGGTCACCGACGTCCCGGTCCTCGACGAGTCCGTCCGGCCCCTGTTCCGGCTGCGCGGCCGCTACATCGACGACGAGGGGGGCGTGGCCGGCCGCGCCTGAGCGGCCATGCGCGACACACTTCGGGGTCGGTTGTCACATCTGCGCCCTCGGCGGTGCTGTAGAGACATGGACCTCGTTCGGCATGACCGACGACCGCCGGGTTCGGTCGTCCTGGCGCTCGCCGGAGCGGTGCCCGCCTCCGCGGTGGGCCGGATCGAAGGGAAGGCCCGCGTGCCGGTCTCGGGGTCGTCGGCCCGCGGTGCGCTGCGCGCCGACCTCGACGTGGTGTTCCGCCGCGAGTACCGGCAGGTCGTCGGCGTGGCCGCCCGCGTGCTGGGCTCGACGGACCAGGCCGAGGACGTCGCCCAGGAGGTCTTCCTGTCCTTCGCGCGCTCGTCGGTGCCCGCCGACGAGGCCGGCGGCTGGTTGACCGTCGCCGCCACCCACACCGCCCTCAACCTGCTCCGCTCCGGCCGCCGTCGCAGCGCCCGCGAGGAGGCCGCGGACGACGGTCAGCCCCTCGTCCCCGACGTCGCCGACCTCGTGATCACCCGCGACGAACGGAGCTCCGTCCGCGCCGCGCTGGCCCGGCTGCCGCACAAGCAGGCGGCCGCGCTGGTGCTCCGGCACAGCGGCCTCAGCTACGCCGAGGTCGCCGCCGCACTCGACATGTCCCCAGGAAGCGTGGGCACCACCGTGCGCCGCGCCGAGTCCGTCCTGCTCAAGGAGCTGAACCGCCATGCGTCACCCGAGTGAGGGCGTCCTGCGCCGCCTGATCGACGAGCCGGCCGGCGTCACCGACGACGACCGCGCGCACGTCGCTGCCTGCCCCGTCTGCCTGCGCGCCCTGGAGGCCGCCCGCGCCGACGCGCAGCTCGTCGGGGCCGCGCTCGCCGCACCCGGCGGCGACGTCGACATGGACGCGGCCTGGGCCCGGCTGTCGACGACGACCGCGGCGCCGGCGCGGCAGACGGCACCGGCGCGGCAGGCGAGCGCCGCCCGCAGCCGGTGGCGGACGACGCTGCGCCGTCCCGCGGTCGCCGCCGTCAGCGCACTCGTCCTGATGACCGGAGCCGGCGTCGCGGCGGCAAACGACTGGCTGCCGATCTTCCAGACCGAGCGCGTCGACCCGGTCGAGGTCACCTCCACCGATCTGGTCCAGGTGCCCGACCTCTCCGCGTACGGCGACCTCGTCGTCACGCAGGAACCTGACCCCCACGAGGTGGCCGACGCGGCGACCGCCGAACGACGTGACCGGTCTCGACGTCCCCGTGGTCGCCGAGCTGCCGGACGGCGTGACCGGGGATCCGACCTACCAGGTCGCCGGCGTGGCCAGCGCCACCTTCACCTTCTCGGCCGACAAGGCGGCGCAGGCCGCGGCCGCCGAGGGCGAGGTCCTCCCGCCGCCGCCTCCGGGCTGGACGGCAGCACGCTGCGTCTCGACGCGGGCCCGGGAGTCGCGGCCGTCTGGTCGCAGCCCACCGGTGTGCCGACGCTGGTCGTCGCGCCGGGTGGTCGCGCCGACGGTCTACTCGTCCGGGGTCCCGTTCGAGACGGTGCGCGACTACCTCCTGTCCCTGCCCGGCCTGCCGGCCGGTCTCGCGGACCAGCTGCGCGACCTCTCGGCGGACGGCGGAACGCTGCCCCTGCCCGTGCCGGCCGAGCTGGTGACCAGCTCCACGGCCGATGTCGGCGGGGTCGAGGCGACCGTGCTCACCTCCCGCAACGGACTGTTCGCCGGGGTGGTCTGGGTCGAGGACGGCGTGATGACCGGCGTCGCCGGGACGCTGAGCGCCGACGAGCTCCTGTCGGTCGCCCGTGACCTCGGCTGACGCCGCTACCGTCCGGGGGATGACCTCCGACACCGCTGCCGCGGGTTCCGCGGCCGACGAGATCGCCGGTCTGCCGCCGTCGCCTGCGGTCTGGTGTTCCGGGCTGCGCAAGCGGTACGGACGCCAGACCGCCGTCGACGACGTCTCCTTCTCCGTGGCCCGCGGCGAGGTGCTCGGTCTCCTCGGCCCCAACGGCGCCGGGAAGACCAGCGTCATCAAGATGCTGCTGGGTCTCGTCCGGCCCGACGCCGGTGAGGTGCTGCTGCTCGGCCGGCGAGCCTCCGATCCCCGGTCCCGCAGCGCCGTCGGGTACCTGCCCGAGCTGTTCCGCTACCAGCCGTGGCTGACCGCGGGTGAGGTGCTGGACTTCCACGTCCGGCTCTCCCGCGTCGCGGTCGACGCCGCCGAGCGCCGGGAGTGCCTGGCCCTCGTCGGCCTGGCCGCCCGGGCGGACGACCGGGTCGGCGGGTTCTCGAAGGGCATGCAGCAGCGGCTGGGGCTCGCCGTCGCGCTGGTCGCCCGGCCCGAGCTCGTCGTGCTGGACGAGCCGACCAGCGCGCTGGACCCGCTCGGCCGGGTCGACGTCCGCGACCTGGTGCTGAGTCTCAAGTCCCGCGGCGTCGCCGTGCTCCTCAACTCCCACCTGATCGGCGAGGTCGAGCGGGTCTGCGACCGGGTGGTGATCCTCGACAAGGGCCGGGTGGCGGCGTCGGGCACCCTGGCCGAGCTGCTCGGGCAGCGTGAGGTGCGCCTGCGGCTGGACGGCCTCGACGGACGTGCCGAGGACCGGATGCGCGCGGCCGGCGCGCTGACCCGGAGCGGCGACTGGTGCATCGTCGCCCTCACGGCGGACGACGACGGCGTCACCGTGCCCGACCTGGTGCGCGACCTGGTCGGTCTCGGTGTCCGCGTGCACGCCGTCGAGCCGGTGCGGATCAGCCTCGAGGAACGCCTGCTCGGCATCCTGCGTCACGAGGAGCCCGGTCAGGATCAGGCCGCTCACGATCAGCCCCGCCACGAGGAGTCCGCTCGATGACCGCCCTCACCGTCGCCGGGATCACGCTGCGCGAGGCCTCCCGACGGCGGGTGGTGTGGGCCCTCCTGGTGCTCACGGTGGTGCTGCTCGCGCTGAGCGCCTGGGGCTTCTCCAAGCTGGTGGGCCTGGACACCGAGCTGGGCACCATGACCAGCGGGGAGGCCCGCCTCGTGGCCTCGCTGCTGCTCAACCTGATCATGTTCGGGATGAGCCTGATCGCGGCGATCGGCACGGCGTTCCTCGCGGGGCCCACGCTCGCCGGCGAGGTGGAGTCGGGGCAGGCGCTGGCGATCCTCGCCCGCCCGGTCCGCCGCTCGTCCGTCCTGCTCGGCAAGTGGCTGGGCCTCGTCGCCTTCGGCTGCGGCTACGTCATCCTGGCCGGCCTCGCCCAGATCCTCATCGTCCGTGCGGTGGTCGGCTACTGGCCGCCGGCGCCCGCCGCGGGGCTGGCGCTGCTCGCGGCCGAGACGGTCGTGCTGCTGACGCTGGCCCTCCTGTTGTCCAGCGTCGTCTCGACGATGGCGTCGGGCATCGTCGCGGTCGGACTCTTCGGCGCGACGTGGGTCGCGGGCGTGGTCGGTGGGATCGGCGCTGCCCTGGGCAACGAGGGCGTCGCACGCGTGGGCACCGTGTCGCGGATCCTGCTGCCGACCGACGGCCTGTGGCGAGGGGCGATGAACGCCTTCCAGGATCCGATCGCCATCGTCCAGATGGGCCCCGGTGAGGGCGGGTTCCCCTTCCTGAGCGAGTCCCCGCTGACGCCCGCGTACCTGGCCTGGGCCGCGGTGTGGATCGCGGTCGTGTGGGGCCTGACCGCGCTCTCGTTCGGCCGCCGGGACGTCTGAGGAGCGGAGGAGGGGATCGGATCGCTCCTGCCAGCTTATCTCCGGGCTAGCGTTCTCCCTGATGATCTCCCTGCCTGCGCCGTCCGAGTCCGCCCTGCGTCGCGCCGTGGTGCGCGCCGAGCGCGGCGTTCGCCTCGATGCGACCGAGGCCGAGACGCTGCTGCACGCCCGAGGGCTGGGCGACGGCGACCCGCTGGGCCGGCTGCTGACGGCAGCCGGGCGGGTCCGCGACGCCGGCCTCGCGTCGGCCGGGCGCCCGGGGGTGGTCACCTACAGCAAGAAGGTGTTCATCCCGCTGACCCACCTGTGCCGCGACCGCTGCCACTACTGCACGTTCGTGACGACGCCGGGGCAGCTGCGCGCGGCCGGGAAGGCGCCGTTCCTCTCCCCCGACGAGGTGCTCGACATCGCCCGGGCGGGGGCGGCGCTGGGGTGCAAGGAGGCGCTGTTCACCCTCGGCGACCGCCCGGAGGCCCGCTGGCCGGTGGCGGCGGAGTGGCTGCACGCGCACGGGTTCGACTCGACGCTGGCCTATCTGCGCGCGATGGCGATCCGGGTGCTGGAGGAGACCGGGCTGCTCCCCCACCTCAACCCCGGCGTGCTGTCCTGGGAGGAGATCCAGCGGCTCAAGCCGGTCTCCGCCTCGATGGGGATGATGCTCGAGACCACGGCCACGCGGCTGTGGTCGGAGCGGGGCGGCCCGCACTTCGGTTCGCCGGACAAGGAGCCCGCCGTCCGGCTGCGCGTGCTGGAGGACGCCGGGCGCTCCGCCGTCCCCTTCACCACCGGCGTGCTGCTCGGCATCGGTGAGGACTACGCCGAGCGGGTCGACGCCGTCCTGCAGATCCGGGCCTCGGCCCACCGGCACGGGCACGTGCAGGAGGTCATCGTCCAGAACTTCCGGGCGAAGCCCCGGACGGCGATGGCCGCGCACGACGACCTCGACCTGCAGGAGTACGTCGCGGCGGTGGCGGTGACCCGGCTGCTGCTCGGCCCGAAGGCGCGGGTGCAGGCGCCGCCGAACCTGTCGGACTCCACCGAGCTGGGGCTGCTGCTGCGCGCCGGCGTCGACGACTGGGGCGGGGTGTGGCCGCTGACCCCGGACCACGTCAATCCCGAGCGTCCGTGGCCGGAACATTGATCTGCTTGCCGCGCTGTCGAGCTGAGGCCGGCTTCGAGCTGCGCGAGCGGCTCGCCGCCCAGCCGCCGTACGTGCTGGCGCCCGGAGCCGTGGCTGGACCCGCGGGTGCGCCCGCACGTAGCCGCGCTGGCCGGGCCGGACGGGCTGGCCGTCGAGGAGCGCATCCCGGTCGGGCTGCCGTGGCAGGAGCCCGACGAGGCCTGGACCTCGTCGGGGCGCACCGAACTGCACGTCGAGGTCGACACCGTCGGGCGCACGTCCGACCGGCGCAGCGACTTCGATGCCGTCTACGGCGACTGGTCGGAGCTGCGCGAGCGCACTGTCGCCGCCCGCGACGGGCACTCCACCGCGCTCGCCGCCGGCGACCGCGAGGTGCTCGCCGCGCTGCTGCACGCCGAGCAGGACCCGGCCGGCCTCTCCGACGCCGAGTACCTGGCGCTGCTGGGCGCCGACGGGGCCGATCTCGATGCCCTGTGCGCGCTCGCCGACGCGGTGCGCTGGGACGTCAACGGCGACGATGTCACCTACGTCGTCAACCGGAACATCAACTTCACCAACGTCTGCTACACCGGCTGCCGGTTCTGCGCGTTCGCCCAGCGGCGCACCGACGCCGACGCGTACACGCTGTCGATGCAGCAGGTCGGCGACCGCGTCGACGAGGCGTGGGCGGCCGGGGCGACCGAGATCTGCATGCAGGGCGGCATCCACCCCGACCTGCCCGGCACCGCCTACCTCGACCTCGCCCGCGAGGTGAAGCGCCGGCAGCCCGGCATCCACCTGCACGCGTTCTCACCCATGGAGATCGTCAACGGCGCCGCCCGCACCGGGCTGTCGTTCGAGGAGTTCCTCCTCGCGGCCAAGGAGGCCGGCCTGGACTCGGTGCCCGGCACGGCGGCGGAGATCCTCGACGACGACGTCCGCTGGGTGCTGACCAAGGGCAAGCTGCCGACGGCGACCTGGCTGGAGATCATCGGCACCGCGCACCGCATCGGCCTGCCGACGACGTCGACGATGATGTACGGCCACGTCGACACCCCCGCGCACTGGGTCGCGCACCTGCGCACGATCGCCGCGCAGCAGGACGAGACCGGCGGCTTCACCGAGTTCGTGCTGCTGCCGTTCGTGCACCACAACTCGCCGATCTACCTCGCCGGCGTCGCCCGCCCCGGCCCGACGGTGCGGGAGAACCGGGCGGTGCACGCCGTCGCCCGGCTGCTGCTGCACGGCCGCATCCCCAACATCCAGACCTCGTGGGTGAAGCTCGCCGAGGCCGGCACGAAGGCGGTGCTCCAGGGCGGGGCCAACGACCTCGGCGGCACGCTGATGGAGGAGACGATCAGCCGCATGGCCGGCAGCGAGAACGGCTCGCTGAAGACCATCGCGGAGCTCGAGGCGATCGCCGCCGCGATCGGCCGGCCCGCCCGTCAGCGGACGACGGAGTACGGGACGCCGTCAGCGGAGCGCCTGGCGACCGCCCGTTCCGAGGAGGGCCGCCGCCGGCTGACCCTGTCGATCACGCCGGCCTGATTCGCCGGACCACGCACTGGACGGTGTGCGGTAGGCGGCAGTTCCCGAGAACTGCCGTCCCACACACCATCCGCCTACGAGAAGACCGCTGCGTCCAGGCGGGCGGCCCGTCGGGCAGCCCGCTCCGCGCGCCGGCCCGCCCGTCGAGCGGCAGCGAGGCGGTGGGCGCGCGAGGCGGCCATGGCCTGAGACCTGCAGTTCCGCCATGCGTCCGGCGACGAACTCGGGATTCATCACTGGTCTGCGCTCCAGATCGGACGGACGGGACGGAAGGGGTCGTCGAACTCGGATCGGCCGACGCCGGACAGCGCGGACGCCGCGGGGTGCACCGAACTCTCCGTCACGGGCGGGCAGGGACGCCGTATGCGAACAGCAGGACGGGTTCGCGCGCTCGGAGTCGTCGGGGACACCCGGTGGCGCTGCAGCGAGCGAGCAGCTCGGCCGATCTCGCGGGCACAGCTCGCCGAGCTCGTCCGCGGTCAGGTGCAGCCACTTCTCACATGGAGAAGGCGGTCGCCCGCCACGGCTCCCGCTCCTCGTCAGCGGCCGCGAACCAGGCCCGCACGTGACCGCTGTGCCGGTCGAGGCTCAGCGACTGGACGGCCTGCGCGATGGCCTCATCGGCCGGGTCGCCCGAGAGCACCTCGCCGGACCAGCGCAGAGAGCGGGCCATCAGCCGCCACCAGCGCTCGCGCCGGTCCTTGGCGAGCTCGGGAGCCTCCTCGACCAACCCCACCTCCGCCAGCGCCCGGATGTGGTGGCTGACGTTGCCCACGTGCTGGTCGGTGCGCTCGGCCAGCGCGCTGGCAGTGGCCGGGCCGTAGACGCGCAACACGTCCATCAGCCGACGGCGGAGCGGGTGCGCCAGCACCGCGAGCACCCGTGCGTCGGTGATCTCGCGGTACTCCCGTTGATCGCTCACGAGTCCAGCATGGCCGCACAAACGACGTTGCACAAGAGTTCTTGCGCAATAAGTCTTGTGGGTTGGTGGACGCGCTGACTCGCGGGCGGCGCCGTCCTCCGGTCGCCACCGGTACCGGACCTCTACCGTTCCCCTTCCAGGCGTGGAGGAGGAGTGAACGTGACCGGTTCCGCCGGCGTGAGGACGACAGGGCGCCTGCTCTCCTGCGCGGTCGTGGGGCTGCTGGCCGCCTGCGGATCTGTGCTGGAGCCCTCCGGTGACCTCGCCGACGCCCTGGTGGTCGAGTTGCCCGGTTACGTGGCGGCCGCGCCGGGCCCCATTCGCCTGACGCTGTGCAATCCGCTCCCCTCGGGTACCGGGCCGATCCCGCCCAGCTTCGGGCGATCTCGGCGAGCCGGCCACCGTGTTCTATGACGGCCTCGCGACCCTCGAGGCGTATGCCTGGCGAGCCTCCGCGGAGGCGGCGCGAGCGGCCGACCTGGAGGCGGCGCCGGAGTCCGACGAGGAGGCGGCCCAGCAGTTCGTCGAGGACGCGACCAGGGCGACCGAGGCGTGCGGCTTCGAACTGGTCAGGGAGTCGGACACCGACGGCGACGGCGTCTCCGACACCGATGTGAGCGAGGTCCAGACGGTCGAGCCGTGGTCCGGGTCGGGCTGGGAGGGCGTGCGCATCCACCACGTGGTCCCCGGTCAGGAGCAGACCGACCGCCGGCTCGTCAGCGAGGGAGACGTCGTCCTGCTGGTCGTCATGCGCGCCGACAGAGACGGCCCAGAGATCCTCGCTCCCGCCGACGACTTCCTCTGAGGCGGCCGCCGAGAACCTGGGGTGACCGGATCCGGGCAGCCCTTGGCCTGAGGCCCCACGCGACAGACGAGCGGTCACGGGGACTCGCTGCAGATCGTCCCGGCCATCCGCCCTGCCCTCCCCTACAGTTCGCGGACCGAGCTGGGCCGGACGAGAGGGGTGTCGACATGAGCAGTCCCGCGACCGGGCGCGGTCGACGGCCGTCGCGCCTGTCCGTAGCGATATTCGTCCTGGCGTTGCTGACCACCACCACGACGGTGTCCCTCGGCCGCTTGTGGGCCCC
>CAVVIN010000004.1:0-73159 GCA_963748305.1 uncultured Actinomycetota bacterium
CGGGTGACGTCGCGTCCGCCGTGGAGCATCTGGCGAGAAACATCGCTGCGGACAACGCCCAAGCTTCCGGATCGGGCCACTCGCGGTGAACCAGGATGGACGCCGTACTGGCCGCTCCCCGATCGACCACCCCGACGATGAGGGCGATCCCAGGCAGTTGTCCCTTCAGTGGGCCGTTCAGGGACTGAAGGCGGCTTCTCGGACACCCTCTCCTGGCCTATTCCCCCTGGGTCTGCAACGGGAGCGCGGGATGGGCGCCTCTAGGGAACCGGCTCAGCTGTCGAGCAGACGTTTGCACGGCTTACTGCCCACCGCTCCAACGGCAGATCCATGGACCAGATCGCCTGGCACAACGTCGGGTAACCGAGGATCATCTCCATGGGCTCGGGGAGATAGGCGACGGCCACGAGATCGGCGACGGCCACGGGATGGCTCGCGAAGAGGACATCCGCGATCTGATAGGCCTCCATGCGGCATATGTCCGTGACCGCCGTCGTCCCCGAGGCGTCGGTTCCACTGGCGGTCCGCAGCGCGGTGAACAGCTCGGGATGCGACGTCACCAGCTCCCGATCGACCACCGTGATATCGGCACCGGTATCCCACATTGCCCGGACCCCCCTTCCTCCGGGCAGGGCCACCGGCAGGTAGCAATGCCCCCGCGTGCCGCGCTCGAGGGGCAGGTGGGCTGCCAGACCTCCGGCCATCGTCGTGTGGAGGGTCGCCGCCGGGCCGTCGAGCAGGAGTGCGTGCTCACCAAGGACGTCCAGCCCCAGCAGCGAACGCGCACCGGCACCGCCGGTGCGGAGCCGGGCGACGGTGCGACGTCCCGCCGTGAGGCCGGGCACGGTGAGGTCCGACAGGACTACCCGCTCGACCGGGGCGCGGCCGAAGAGCCCTTCCGCCGTGTCCTCACCGATCACGGAGGCGGAGATCAGAGCATCGGGGTCCGCGATCTGCGTCGTGGCACTCCCGGAGTCCAGCACGAACCGATGCCGTGTTCCGGACACCGTCCCGTCCACACAGAGGAGGGCGCACTCTTCGAACTCCTCATCGGGCTCTACCCGGAGGACGACCGGCACCACTCAGCCAGCATCGCACTGCGCCCGTGACCGCTGGCACGGCGACCGAAATCGGTGGTGTCCGTCCGGCGTGGTTGGACGAAATTGCATCTCCCGACGGGGCCGTGGCCGGAATGCCGGGATCGGGGGCTGATCGGTTGTCCCATAGTCCTGGACCTCCCCTGACGGGGGGCGCCGTTCCGCGCTGAAAGTGGCAGGCATCCAGCGGGGTCCGCGGCGCCTGACACCGCCGGCTGATGACCGAGACGACTCAGTTCACAGCCTTCGACTTCCGAGGTCAGCGGGGACTTTCGGATTAGTGGGCCGTCAGGCCACGAAGGAGATCGATCTGCCACTGTCCACGCGACCAGTCCCACCTGCCCGGGCTCGGCCCTCGGCAGGCCACCAACCGGTGCGGCTCAGCGGGTCCGGTAGCGCGCGTAGATCAGTCCGCTGTCGAAGGCACGCTCCTCGACCAGCGCGAGATCGAGGCGCACGCCGTCGGGGAAGAACCGCTTTCCGCCGCCGACCACGCTCGTCGTGATGAAGAGGTGGTACTCGTCCACCAGGCCGGCCGCGATCGCCTGGGCGGCGAGGTTCGGGCCGTCGACGCTGAGATCGTGATGAGCCTCGGCCTTGAGTCGGCGGACCGCGTCCGGGTTGAAGGTCCGCTCGATCCTGGTCTTCTCGCTCGACACCGACTCCAGCGTCGTGGAGTAGACGACCTTCTCGGCGGCCTGCCAGTCGCGCGCGTACTGCACGATGTGCGGCGGCGCATCGGGCAAGGTGTGCGCGGTCTCCCAGAAGACCATCGTCTCGTACATGCGTCGGCCGTAGAGGAACGTGCCGACGTGGCGGAAGACGTCGCCGATGAACGTGTGCACCTCCTGGTCCTCGGCCCCGGTGCCGAGGTCGCCCTCGGCTGCCTCGGCATAGCCGTCGAGCGAGGTGATCATCGAGTAGATGAGCTTGGCCATGCGTCTCCTTCGGGCACGAGAGCGTCAGTCTCTTCAGTAGTCCTGGAGGCTGTGACCTGCGCAGGACCCGGAACTGATCGATCGGCTGGCTGGCCCGTCGGTCAGCCGCCAGATCCAGTACGAACCGCAGCTCGGGTTGTGCGTCCACCTGCACCGTCCCGGAGCCCGCGAATCCTGCCTACGTCAGCACCGCCTGCGAGGCGCGGTGGTCCGGCGCCGTGGCCGCCTTCGCTCGGGCATCGGAGCGTTGCCGGCTGGCCACCGTAGGGTCGGGCAATGATCCGGGTCTGCTTCGCCGGCGTGACCGGCTGGACCGCACCCCCCATCCTGGTCGCCATTGACTCCGCCGATGACCTGACCCTGAGCGCGGGCGTGTCCCGGTCCGTCGTCGGACAGAAGCTGTCGGCGGCCACGGCGTCAACCAGCGAGGGTGACGTCTACGCCACCGTGGCCGACGCACTGGGCGCGGCCGAGGTCGATGTGCTGGTCGACTACACCAGCGCCGCCGCGGTCAAGAACAACGTGTGGACCGCCGTCCGAGCCGGTGTGCACACGGTCATCGGATCGAGCGGGCTGACCGCCGACGACTACACCGAGCTCGACCGACTCGCCCGCGACCGGGGCGTCGGCGTGATCGCCGCCGGCAACTTCTCCATCCAGGCGGCAGTTCTGCAGCAAGCCGCCAAACTGGCCGCCGAGCACATCGACCGCTGGGAGATCATCGACTACGCCAGCGTCGGCAAGTCCGACGTGCCCAGCGGCACGGCCCGCCAACTCGCCGAGGCCGTGGGTGAGGTTCGCCTACCGGCCCCCGCAGTCCCGCTGGCAGAGCTGCACGGCCCGGTCGAAGCGCGCGGCGCGGACGTGGCCGGCAGTCGCATTCACTCGGTCCGGCTGCCGAGCTTCGTGGTCAGCACCGAGGTCGTCTTCGGTGGCACTGGTGAGCGGCTGGTCATGCGGCACGACGCCGGGGAGTCGCCGGATCCCTACGTCGGCGGGACCCTGCTGGCCATCCGGAGGGTGGCGGAGGCGTCCGGCGTTCGCCGCGGACTGGACGCACTCCTGTTCGCGTAGGCCGTTTCACATCGTCGCGAGGCGAGGCTGACGGTCTCCGGATGAGGTCGCCCTGAATGGGCCGTTGGAAGACACTCGTCGCCGCGACTCACACGCTTCCGCGGAAGCGTTGGGTCGGTGTCCCGCTGTCTCCACGTGGGCCCGCCATGGGGCGCCGGTCCTGGAAAGCCAGTGGGAAGGCGACTCCTGATCGCCGCGTACTGACAGGTGCGCAAGTGGTCCTTCGGAGTCCCACAGCTTCAGAGGCATCCTCGGGCAGCGTCCAGCGGACCACGTCCGGTCGTCAGCCGGGCTGGCCCATCTCGAGGGTCTGCCACGGCTGGCTGGTCCACGGCTCCCGGCTGTACTCCAGGTGCAGCCGACCGGGTCGAGCGTCGATGAGCTCACCGAAGACGGTCGCGAACACCAGCCCCTCGTGCTCATGACGCACGACCAGAGCGGCCGGATCGTCCGTCGGGGACCCGCTCTGGACGAGCCGGCGCCAATCGTCCGGAAATCCGGACTTCGCGAAGGCCTTCAGGTGGATGTCCGCCTTGCGGTTCTCGGGCCCACCGGACGTCAGCATGTGGGTGCCCTCGGGATGCTCCGTCGTCACGAGGTCCTGGCCGTCGAAGTCCCACGTGGTGACCCGGTGCGGCGTCGCCAGGAGGACAGCGAAGCTCGCCATGCCGCCGAGCTCGACGTGGTTGAGCCAGTCCGCGCCGTGCTCGACCCCGAGCAGCGGCAGAATTCCCCTGCTCGGCGCGCCCGGATCCGCGAATCGCTCTGCGGCCGGTTGACCACGAGTGCCGTGACTCCCGTACCGATGCTGGTGGCGCACCACGTTCCGCCTGCACTGCGGTCACGCCCGCCGACGACGTCCGGAAGCTCGGGCCACCACGTCCCGGGGTCGTCGAACTCGCGCGCGGTCAACTCGTCGCGCAGGGCCAGGATCTCGGGCGGCTGTCCATCAGACCAGCGCACGACGACAGTGCGCACGCGGCCCATGATGGCAGCCGTGGCCTCCTGGCCCGGGGCCAGGGTCAGCGCGGATCCAGCAGGTGGCGGGCGGCCGCGTAGCCACCCAGCCCGCTGACCGCGCCGCCGCGCACCGTGCCGCCGGAGGACGCGGCGACGATCCGCGGGTGGGCCGTCGCGACGCCCCAGGTGCCGACCTCGTCGTCGTCCGCCGCGACCGGCCAGGCCAGGTCGCCGTGGAAGATGTGCCCGCCGGGCATGGCCAGGGACGCCTCGACGTCCACGGGGGAGGCCGCCTGCAGGCAGGGCTCGCCGGAGGCGTCCCGCGCCAGGCAGTCCAGCAGCGGCTCCTCCAGGTGCGCGTCCAGCTGGGCGACCACCCGCCGGACCGCCTCCCGCGCGCGTCCCGTCCGGGTCGGCGCGGTAGAGCTCGGCCGGCGTGTGCAGGCCGAAGAGGGTGAGCGTGTGGTGCCCGGTGGCCCGCTCGGCCGGCCCGAGGATCGACGGGTCGGTCAGCGAGTGGCAGTAGACCTCGAACGGGATGACGTCGGGTAGCGTGCCGGCCGCGGCCTGGGCGTAGGCGGCGTCGATCTGCGCCGGCCGCCTCGTCGACGTGGAACGTGCCCGCGAACGCGGTGGCCGGGTCGGTGCCGGAGCGCAGCCGGGGAGCCGGGCCAGCACCATGTTGACCTTCAGCTGCGAGCCCGAGGGCCGCGGGCCCGGGTCGGCGCCGGTCAGCTCGGCCAGCACGGTGGGCGCGGCGCCGCAGACGACGTGGCCGGCGTCCACCGCCGGCTCGGCCGCCGTCGTCGTCGGTCCAGGTGCACCGTCACGCCGTCCGCACGCGGCGTCGAGCGCGGTGACCGTCGCCCGGGTGACCAGTTCGGCGCCGCCGCGCCGGGCCGCGGCCGCCATGGCGCCGCTGACGGCGCCCATCCCGCCGACCGGCACCCGCCAGTGGCCGGTGCCGTTGCCGACGAGGTGGTACAGGAAGCAGCGGCCGGCCAGCCCGTCGGCGGCGTGCACGTCGGCGAAGGTGCCGATCAGGCCGTCGGTCAGCGCCACGCCGCGGACGACGTCGTCGGGGAGGTGGTCGGCGACGACGTCGGCGAGCGGCCGCTCGCGGAGGTCGTGCCACAGCTCCGGGTCGCGCAGCCGGCCCGCCAGCTCGTCGGCGGACAGCAGCGGCTCGACGAGGGTGGGCGCGAGGTCCTCGGCGAGGGTCGCCAGCCGGCCGTAGAAGCGCTGCCACCCGGCGAACTCGGCGTCCGAGCCGGTGAGCGTGCTGGAACGACGTCGCCGTGGCCGGGCCCTCGTCCGCTCGACGAGCAGCCCGCCCGGGCGGCCGTCGCGCACAGCGCGGTGTAGGACGCGACCGTCCGGTCGGCCAGCCGGACGTCGAGGCCGAGGTCGGTCGACGATGCGGTCGGGCAGCAGGCTGACCAGGTAGGAGTAGGCCGACAGCCGGACGTCGACGCCCTCGAACACCTGCCGGCTGACGGCGGCGCCGCCGACCGGACGGCAGCCGCTCCAGCACCAGCACCGACCGGCCCGGCCCGGGCGAGGTAGGCCGCGGCCACCAGGCCGTTGTGCCCACCGCCGACGACCACGACGTCGTACCTGCTGCGCGTCCACCGGCGGACGGTAACCGGCGCGCTCGGGCTGCGGCCACGGGCCCACCTCGGCGCCCACCCGCGGGTATTCCGCAGCGTGACCGGGACGGTCACGAGCCTGTGACGAACCCGTGTGGCCAAGACCCGAGGAAATTGGTGCAGAAGCACACAAATCACATCTTTGTCATTGTCACGCGGCGGTCACGCCCTTACGGTGCTGTGTGTCCGTCGGGGCGTTCAGTCACTGCCTGGGTGACGCCCGCCGGGCGCCGTCGAGCCGGTCGCCCCCTGGTGGTCGACGGGCCGGGGACCCACCGCAGCCTGGGGTGCAGCGCCGTCGGCCGCCAGCCGCGACGCCGGGCGAACTCCCGCCTGAACCCGTCAGCTAACCCGGTAGGCGGCCGTGGACGAGAACGGAGCCGCCGCTCATGGCGACTCCATCCCCCGCCTGCCCGCCCGCGCGGCGTCGGCGTCCGCCGCGGCGGCCTCGCCCTCGCCGCCGTCGTCGGCATCCTGTTCGCGGCCGTGCCCGCGCAGGCCGCGCCGGGTGACCCGGCACCTCCGCCGAGGCCGCCGAGCTCGTCGCCGCCCGCGGGCACGAGCTCGAGGTCGATCACCGAGCAGTTCAACGAGGCGCGGGACGCCCTCGAGGCGCAGCAGGCCGCCGCCGCAGGCCGCCATGGCGCAGGCTGGAGCAGGCGCACGGCCGCGCTCGCCGCCGCCCAGGAGCAGCGTGCGCGGGCATCGCCCGCAGCGCCTACACCGGCGAGGCGCTCGGCTCCGTTCCAGGCGCTGATGACCAGCGAGCTCCGCCGACGCAGTTCGTCGACCGGTGACCACGCTGCAGCTGGTCGCCGGCCACCAGAACGAGATCCTCGACGGCGCCGCCGAGGCCAACGCCGCGGCCGCCGCAGGCCCAGGCCGCCGCCCAGGAGGCCGCCGCCAGGCGCAGGCGCCAGTACGACGACGTCGCCGCGCAGCAGGCCGACCTCGAGGCGCAGATCGCCGAGTACCAGGCGGTCTTCGACCGGCTCAGCGCCGCAGGAGCAGCAGGCCGTCGTCGCCGGCGCGCCACGGCGACGACGGCGCCAGCCGGCGACGACCGCGAGCGAGCCGATGGCCGCCGCCTCGGCGCCGTCGTCGCCAACAGCGGCGCCGCCCAGATCGCCATCGACACCGCCATGGCGCAGCGCGGCAAGCCCTACGTGTGGGCCGCCGGCGGACCGAGCTCCTTCGACTGCTCGGGCCTGACCGCGTACGCCTTCGCGGCGGCCGGCATCGGCCTGCCGCACTCCAGCCGCATGCAGTCGCAGATGGGCCAGGCGGTCTCCCGGACCAGCTGCAGCCCGGCGACCTGGTCTTCTTCTACAGCCCGGTCAGCCACGTGGGCATCTACATCGGCAACGGCCAGATGGTGCACGCGCCCACCTCGGGCGACGTCGTCAAGGTGGCCGCATCGACCGATGGGCGGCTACAGCGGGGCCAGGCGCATCGCCGGCTGACCGCTCCGCCCCTCCCGACCGGAGCCCCGGCCGCCCACGCGGCCGGGGCTCCGTCGCGTCCGGGGTTGACGACGAGCGTGGTCTTCCTGCTGCGAGTCGGCTCGCTGGACGTGGCGCGGTCGCTTGCCGCTCGACGGCGAACGCTGCTGGTCTGTCGCGCTCGGCGGTCTGCAGGCGCTGGCCGCCACCGGACATCCGCGGCGTCGGCGCTGCGTGCTGCGCGGTGAGCCGCCGCCGGCGCAGCGCGCCCTGCTCGCCTCGCCTCCTGCGGCGCCGGCTCGACGAGCGCCGGTCGGCCGAGCTGACCTGCTGCAGCAGCCCCCACACGAACACGGCCCGCTCGCCGCCGGGCAGGTGGATCTCCCAGCGCGTCGACCACGCCCGGATCGAGCTCTCCGCCCCCGGCAGGACGACGACGTCGTCGAGCACGTGCTCCCACACCCGCAGGTCGCCGGCGGCGGCCGGCGGCACCGGGGAACCCGGCGCGCGCGACCAGGTGCTCGTGCAGCACCGAGCCGCCGGGGCCGCTGAGCACCTCCCAGTACAGGTGCGGCCACAGCGGGCAGCGGCCAGCGCCGCACCTGGACGTCGAGGTCGCCGAACCGGCGGTCCTCCAGCTCCTCCGGCGGCCCCAGCACCGCCGTCCGCAGCGCCAGCCCGCGCGGCGCCCGCGGGAGCGTGGTGCAGCGCCTGCCACCGGGTGTGCGCGGCGTGCGCCTCGGCGCGGGTGGCGCCCAGCCGGGGCAGCGCCTCGGCCACCAGGTCGGGCGCGGAGTCGGCCATCCGGCGCAGCAGGACCAGGCAGAACTCCCGCCGCGCCAGTCCCCGCACGGGCCCGACCCTGCCACCATGCATGCCGACCGCCTCCGGGTCGCGCTGCCAGGAGGGACAGCGGTGCTGATCAGCCCGGCCACCGCCGCGGGCATCGCGGACGGATCGGTCACGCTCGCCTTCCGCCGCTGGGACCGGCCGCGCATGCGGCCCGGCAGCACCCAGCGCACCGGCGCGGGCGTCGTCCGGGTCGAGACCGGTCGACGAGGTGGACCCGGAGACCTGACCGAGGACGACGCCCGGCCGCGCCGGCGTCCGCGTCGCTGGCCGAGCTGCGGCGGCTGCTCGACCGCCGGGACGGCGCGCACGTCTACCGGATGCAGGTGTCCCTGGCCGGGGCCGATCCCCGCGTGGCCCTGCGCGAGCGGGCCGAGCTCTCCGAGGAGGAGCGGCGGGAGATCGACGCGGCGGCTGGACCGCTGGGACGCCGCCCGCGGCGAGCCCTGGACGCGCGAGGTGCTGCGGCTGATCGCCGACGCGGCCCGGCGTCCGCGCGCCCGACCTCGCCGCCTCGCTGGGGCGCGAGACGCTGCCGTTCAAGCGCGACGTCCGGAAGCTCAAGGAGCTCGGGCTGACCGTCAGCCTGCCGGTGGGGTATGAAATCTCACCCCGCGGACGGGCCTACCTGGGCTGAGGGCTCGGGGAGGATCGGGGCGTGAACCCCCGCACCGCCGCCACCGCGTTCCGCGTCGTCGCCATCGCCGAGGCCCTGCTCCTGGGTCGGCCTGCTCATCGGCATGTTCGTCAAGTACGTGCCGGAGACCAGCGAGATCGGCGTGCAAGATCTTCGGCCCGATCCACGGCGGCATCTTCGTCGCCTACGTCGTCATCGCGCTGCTGGCCGCGCCGGGTGCTGCGGTGGTCGCCCGGCACGACGCTGCTCGCGCTGCGTCGCCTCCGTCCCGCCGCTGGCCACCGTCTGGTTCGAGCGGCGGGCCACCCGCACCGGCGCAGCTGCCCAGCGCGGCGACGCCGTCCCCGCCGCCTGACCCGCGGCCGACCGCGGTCGCGGGTCGATACGGTCGCCGTCATGCCCGAGCCCGTCCTGCCCACGACCGCCCGCACTGCTGCTGGCCCGCGCGGCCCGCGCCCAGCGGGAGGGCCGGGCGCCCGAGCCTGGTCGCCGGGGTCGTCCGGGACGGCGGGCTGGCCTGGTCGGCCGGGCGCGGTGAGGTGGCCGAGCCGCACACCGACGTCCAGTACCGGCTCGGGTCGATCAGCAAGACCGTCACCGCCGTCGTCGGTGATGCGGCTGCGCGACGAGGGCCGGCTCGCCCTCGACGACCCGCTCGAGCGGCACCTGCCCGGCACGCCGCTCGGGCGACCGCACCGTGGGGCAGCTGCTCTCGCACCTGGCCGGCGCCTCGGCCGAGAGCCCCGGCGGCTGGTGGGAGCGCACGCCCGGCGGCTCGCTCGAGGACCTCGGGCTCGGCGCCGACCGACGTCGTCCTCGGTGCCGCCCGGCGGTTCCACTACTCCAACCTCGGCTTCGGCCTGCTCGGCGAGCTGGTGGCGCGGATGCGCGGCACCTCGTGGGACGACGCCGTCACCGCGCGAGGTGCTCGCGCCGCTGGGCATGACCCGGACGACGCCGCGCCCCGTGCCGCCGGCCGCCGAGGGGCGCGCCGTGCACCCGTGGGCCGACGTCGTCCTGCCCGAGCCCGAGCACCACGCCGGCGTGATGGCGGCCGCGGGGCAGCTGTGGGCGTCGCTGGCCGACCTCGGCCGCTTCGCCGCCTTCCTGCTCGGCGACACCGCCGACGTGCTCGACCCGGCCACGCTCGAGGAGATGACCGTCCCGGCCGGCGTGGACTCCTCCGCCCTCGGCTGGTCGGCCTACGGGCTCGGGTCTGCAGGTGCTGCGGGTCGACGGGCGGACCCTGGTCGGCCACGGCGGCTCGATGCCGGGCTTCCTGGCCGGGGTCTTCGTCGACCGCGAGGAGCAGATCGGCGCCGTGTCGCTGGCCAACTCGACGACCGGCGTCGACCCGGTCGTCTTCGGGCTGCTGGCCGACCTGCGCGCCGCCGAGCCGCGGATCGTCGAGCCCGTGGACGCCCGTCGCCGTCGCCGGTGCCGCTGGACGTGCTCGGGGTCTGGTTCTGGGGGCCGTCGCCGTACGTGCTGCGGGCGGTCGGGCGGCGGCCTGCTGCACCTGGGGCCGCTGCCGGGCCGCACGGGCGGGCCAGCCGGTTCACGCCGCGGGACGACGGCACCTGGGTGGGGCTGGACGGCTACTTCGCCGGCGAGACGCTGCGCATCGCCGCGGACCACCTGGACCTGGACACGTTCGTCTTCACCCGCACGCCCTACGACCCCGACGCCCCCGTGCCCGGCGGCGTCGACGAGGGCGGCTGGCGGTAGGTGCAGTCGTCCGCGTAGACCCGAGATGCTGCGATGTTCTGGCTCGTCAGGGCGCGCAAGCCCGGTCCGCGATCTGGCCAGGTCAGCGTTCCGCCGACTGCGACCCGGGGTCGGGCGTCACGGCGTGGCCCGCCGGCGGCGGAGCGGCGCAGCAGGATCCACGCCACGGCCACCACGGACAGCGACCCGACGCTGATGACGGCGACCGCGACCGGCCCCAGCCCGGCGCCCTGCACGCCGGCGGAACCTTCCGCGGGGAGTCGCGCCGGGTTCGCCGGGCGACGCGGTCAGCGGTGGTCAGCGTCCTCGAGCTGGGCCGCGACGGTCGGGTCGAGGGCGCCCGTTCCGCCGCGGAGGCCCGCCCGGTACTGGCCCTGCGGCAGCTCCGGGTCGCGGGTCGGCGAAGACGACGAACGGGCCGTCGCCGGACAGTTCGAGGCCGCAGCTGGCGCCCTCCGCCGCGGAGACGACGCCCTGCTGCTCGTGCACCTCGCCCTTGAACACGGTGTCGGTCGCGAACACGTCCAGGGCCGGGTCCGCGCTGCTCATCGTCGGCCAGTCGGGGTGGCTGACGGTGCGGGAGAGCAGTGTCCCCGTGAAGACGGCGTCGGCGTCGGCGAAGTACTGCGCGGTGTCGGCGTCCCCGGCGCAGCTGCAGGCCGAGGCCGGCGACGCGAGCAGCACCCCGGCGGCCGAGAACAGGGCCGCCAGCAGCAAGGCGAGCAGGCCGCGGCGCACGGGTGCAGCATCACACCGGAGTGGGCATCTCGGCGATGCGGCCCCGTCCCGAGGCTCGCCCCGAGCGTCGAGCGGCAGGAGGGCGGGTCCGTGCTCAGCCCTCGCCCGCCGGCGCGCTCGAGGAGCGGCCCGACCCGGTGGTCGACGAAGCGGCGCAGCGCCAGCGCGGTGTCGATCCGCTGGACGCCGGGGATCGCCAGCACGCTGCTCGCTGATCCGCCACAGGTCGTCGGCGTCGCGGGCCACCACGTGCACCAGCAGGTCGGCCACGCCGGACAGCCCGATCACCTCGAGCACCTCGGGGATGTCGGCCAGACCGCTGCTGACCTCGGCCAGGCCCCGCTGCACCACCTGCACGGTCACGTAGGCGCTGAGCCGGTAGCCGAGCGCCTCGGGGCGCACGCGGCGGTCGAGCGGGGCGAGCACGCCGTTGCTCTCCAGCCGGGCGAGCCGGGCCTGCACGGTGTTGCGCGCCAGCCCGAGCTGCTGCGACAGCGCCATCACGCTCGCGCGCGGGATCCTCGGCCAGGGCGAGCAGCAGCCGGGCATCGGTGGCGTCCACATCGGCCATACTGCTCAGTCTGACATGCGTGGACGTCCTCGTACTGATTCTTCTGCGCAATCCGTCCGAGGGATCTTGCGCAGATCGGTACCGGGGTGGTGTTGTCCAACCACCGGGTGGTCGTGTCACCATGTTGTGAGTGGCGCCACACCCCGGTGCCACAGACGTCCACCACCGCGGACGGCCGGCGAACCCGGCGCTGCGGAGACGGCGAGGAGAGCTCGTGACTGCCGCTGCGACCAGGCCACCGAGATGGTCGACCCGGTACCCGGGGCCGGCGCCCCGCACCTGCCCCAGCAGCCGGACCTGATCCAGCTGCTCACGCCCGAGGGCGAGCGGGTCGAGCACCCCGACTACTCCCTGGACATCTCCGACGACGAGCTGCGCGGGCTGTACCGCGACCTCGCCCTCGTCCGCCGCTGGGACGTCGAGGCGACCGCGCTGCAGCGGCAGGGCGAGCTCGGCATCTGGGCATCGCTGCTCGGCCAGGAGGCCGCGCAGGTCGGCGCCGGCCGCGCGCTGCAGGACGGCGACATGGCCTTCCCGACCTACCGCGAGCACGGTGTCGCCTGGACCCGCGGCGTCGACCCGCTGCGACGTGATCAGCCTGTTCCGCGGCGTCGACAACGGCGGCTGGGACCCGGTGGCCACCGGCTTCAACCTCTACACCGTCGTCATCGGCGCCCAGTGCCTGCACGCGCACCGGCTACGCGATGGGCATCCAGCGCGACGGCTCCGAGAACGCCGTCCTGGCCTTCCTCGGCGACGGCGCGACCAGCCAGGGCGAGGTCAACGAGGCGATGATCTTCGCGGCCAGCTTCTCCGCGCCCGTCGTCTTCTTCTGCCAGAACAACCAGTACGCGATCAGCGTGCCGCTGGAGCGGCAGTCCCGGATCCCGCTGTTCCAGCGCGCGGCCGGCTTCGGCTTCCCCGGCGTCCGCGTCGACGGCAACGACGTCCTCGCCGTCCTCGCCGTCACCCGGGCCGCGCTCGCCGCCGCCCGCGAGGGCCAGGGCCCGACGTTCATCGAGGCGTTCACCTACCGGATGGGCGCGCACACGACGTCCGACGACCCCACCCGCTACCGGCTGGCCAGCGAGCTGGAGGAGTGGAAGCTGCGCGACCCGATCGCCCGGCTCAAGGCCTACCTCTCGCGCAGCGGCATCGCCGACCACGCCTTCTTCGACTCGGTCGACGCCGAGGGCGACGAGCTCGGCCGAGAAGATCCGCAGCGGCACCAACGACATGGCCGATCCCCCGTTGACCAGCATGTTCGACTCACGTCTACGCCGAGCAGACGCCGGAGCTCGCGCAGCAGCGGGCCGAGTTCGTCGACTACCACGCCAGCTTCTCGGACGGAGGCGAGCACTGATGCCCGCGCAGACGCTCACCATCGGCAAGGCGCTCAACCTCGGCCTGCGCAAGGCCATGGAGGACGACGCCAAGGTCGTGCTCATGGGCGAGGACATCGGCAAGCTCGGCGGGGTCTTCCGGATCACCGACGGCCTGCAGAAGGACTTCGGCGAGGACCGCGTCGTCGACACCCCGCTCGCCGAGGCCGGCATCCTCGGCACCGCCGTCGGCCTGGCCATGCGCGGCTACCGGCCGGTCTGCGAGATCCAGTTCGACGGGTTCGTCTTCCCCGCCTACAACCAGATCGTCACCCAGGTGGCCAAGATCCACGCCCGCTCGAAGGGCAAGCTGCCGATGCCGATCGTCATCCGCATCCCCTTCGGCGGCGGCATCGGCGCGGTCGAGCACCACAGCGAGAGCCCCGAGGCCTACTTCGCGCACACCGCCGGGCTCAAGGTGGTCGCCGTCAGCAACCCGGTCGACGCCTACTGGGGCATCCAGCAGGCGATCGCCCACCCCGACCCGATCGTGTTCTTCGAGCCGAAGCGTCGGTACTGGGAGAAGGCCGAGGTCGACACCGACGCCACCCCCGGCCCGCTGTTCTCCTCGCGGGTGCTCCGGGGCGGCGACGACGTCACCGTGCTGGCCTACGGCCCGATGGTGAAGACCGCCCTGCAGGCCGCCGAGGCCGCCGCCGAGGAGGGCCGCTCGCTCGAGGTGATCGACCTCCGCACGCTCTCGCCGCTCGACCTCGACCCGGTCTTCGAGTCCGTCCAGCGGACCGGCCGCTGCGTCGTCGTGCACGAGGCGCCCCTCACGCTCGGCCTCGGCGCCGAGATCGCCGCCCGGGTCACCGAGACCTGCTTCCACTCGCTGGAGGCGCCGGTCCTCCGGGTCGGCGGCTACGACACCCCGTACCCGCCATCGAAGCTGGAGGAGGAGTACCTCCCCGACCTCGACCGCGTCCTCGACGCCGTCGACCGGTCGCTGGGGTTCTGAGGACATGACGAACCTGCGCCAATTCAAGCTCCCGGACGTCGGCGAGGGCCTCACCGAGGGCGAGATCCTCCAGTGGCTCGTGTCCGTCGGCGACACGGTGACCGTCGAACCAGCCGCTGTGCGAGGTGGAGACGGCCAAGGCGGCCGTCGAGCTGCCCTCGCCGTACGCCGGCACCGTCACCGAACTGCTGTACGAGGCCGGCACGATGGTCGACGTCGGGATGCCGATCATCACCATCGACGTCGACGGCGGGTCCGCGCCGGCGCCGACCCCGGCGCCCGCCGCGATCGCCCCGACCGCCCCGCCGCCGACGCTCCCGCCGCCGCGCCGTCCGACGAGCCCGCCGCCGGCCTGATCGGCGGCGCCGCCCCGGGCGGCCGGACCGCCGTGCTGGTCGGCTACGGCCCACGGACCACCGAGGCGAAGCGCCGCCCCCGGCACACCGGTCAGGCGGTGGCGGCGCGGGCGACCGCTCCCGCGACGACGACGTCCCCCGTCGACCATCCCCCGCTCCTGACCACCGCCCCGGACGCCGGCACCAAGCCGGTGCGCCACGGCGGGCTCGAGGTGGGCCGGCAGGCCGAGGCGCACGCGCTCAGCGAGGCCCTCTCGGCGATCGGCCCCGTCGGAGGCGGCGCCGCACGGTCGCGGACGGATGCGCCCGCTGGCCAAGCCGCCCGTGCGCAAGTACGCCAAGGACCTCGGCGTCGACCTCGCCACCGTCACCGGCAGCGGGGACGGCGGCGTGATCACCCGCGCCGACGTCGACGCCGCCGTGGCCGCGCGTGAGGACGACGGCACCGTCGTCCAGGGCGCCTTCCGCGCCGAGAGCACCGGGCGCGAGCAGCGGATCCCGATCAAGGGCGTCCGCAAGCACACCGCCGCCGCGATGGTGGCCAGCGCGTTCACCGCCCCGCACGTGACGGAGTTCCTGACCGTCGACGTCACCCGCATGATGAAGCTCCGCGGCCGCCTCGGCGCCCGTCCGGAGCTGGCCGGGCTGAAGATCAGCCCGCTGCTGTTCGTGGCGAAGGCGCTGCTGCTCGCGGTGCAGCGGCACCCGATGGTCAACAGCTCGTGGGACGACGCCGCGCAGGAGATCGTGGTCAAGGACTACGTGAACCTGGGCATCGCCGCCGCGACGCCCCGCGGCCTCGTCGTCCCCAACATCAAGGACGCCGAGCGGCTGTCCCTGGCCGAGCTGGCCGGTGCCCTGGGCGAGCTGACGGCGACCGCCCGCGAGGGGAAGACGTCGCCGGCCGACATGTCCGGCGGCACGATCACGATCACCAACGTGGGCGTGTTCGGCGTCGACACCGGGACGCCGATCCTCAACCCCGGCGAGTCGGCGATCCTGGCGTTCGGCGCCGTCCGCGAGATGCCGTGGGTGCACAAGGGAAAGATCGCCGTCCGGCAGGTGACCCAGCTGGCGCTGTCCTTCGACCACCGGATCATCGACGGCGAGCTCGGCTCGCGGTTCCTGGCCGACATCGGGGCACTCCTGCACGACCCCGGGGCGGCGCTGGCCTTCTAGCTGCAACCTGCTGAACATGACGGACCTCGACCGGCTGCTCGACTTCGCCGAGCGGTCGCGGCTCCCCGAGGGCGGCTTCGGGTACCTCGGCGACGACGGCGAGGTGATCGCCGGGCGGCCGGTCGAGACCTGGATCGTCGCGCGGATGACGCACGTCTTCGGGCTGGCGCATCTGCTCGGCCGGCCGGGTGCCGACGATCTGGTCCGGCACGGCGTCGAGGCGCTGACCGAGGGTCCGCTGCACGACGCCGAGCACGGCGGCTGGCGCGCGAGCACCGTCGACGACACGAAGGCCGCTTATCCGCACGCGTTCGTCGTCCTCGCGGGTTCCACCGCCGCGGCGGCGGGCGTCGAGGGCGGTCCGGAGCTGCTCGCCCGGGCGCTCGAGGTCTGGCAGGACCGCTTCTGGGACGACGACGCCGGGATGGCCGTCGAGCAGTGGGACCGCACCTGGAGCCGGCTCGACGACTACCGGGGCCTCAACGCCAACATGCACGGCGTCGAGGCCACGTTGGCCGCCGCCGACGCGCTGCCCGTGGCCGACCAGGCCGGCAGGCAGCGGCTGCGCGGGCAGGCGTTGCGCACCACGGAGCGGGTGATCACCGAGTGGGGGCGGCGGTTCCACTGGCGGCTGCCCGAGCACTTCACCGCCGCGTGGGAGCCGCTGCCCGAGTACAACCGCGACCGGCCCGCCGACCCGTTCCGGCCGTACGGCGTCACCGTCGGGCATCTGTTCGAGTGGGCCCGGCTGGCCATGCACGTCCGGGCGGTCACGTCGCAGCCGCCGTCGTGGTTGCGCGACGGCGCCCAGCACCTCTTCACGGTCGCCTCCGGGGCCGTCGACGGACACCTGGGCTTCCCGTACACGTCGACTGGGACGGCGACGTCGTCGTGGGGGCCCGCATGCACTGGGTGCTCTGCGAGGCGATCGCCGCCGGCTTCGTGCTCGCCGAGGCGTTCGAGGACGACGGCTACCGGATCGATGCCGAGGACTGGCGAGAGGTCGGTGAACAGCTGTTCGCGGATCCGGCGACCGGGAGCTGGCGCCACGAGCTGACCCTGACCGGCGAGGTCGCCGGCGGCACCTGGGTCGGCCAGCCCGACGCTTACCACCTGGCCCAGATGCTGCTGCTCGACGGCCGGCCGGTGCGGGGGAGCGTGGCGGCGGCCCTGCGCTGACTGCTGCCCCGGACCCGGGGCGCTCAGTTCGGCACCCTCGTCGGCGTCCTCGCTGTCGGCGGCACTGCCGACGACGGTGAACGACTCGTCGAGCTGGACGTCGACCTGGCTGCCGTCGTCCCGGGTCACCTCGACCTCGTAGTAGCTCTCCTCGTCGCCGACCTCGGTGCCCGTCACCCGGCCGCCGCCGGTCTCGGCGAGTGCGGCCTCACTGGCCCGCTGCAGTGCGTCGCCGGTGATGGCGACGTCCGGGCCCTCGTTCGCGTCCTCGGAGCCGCCGGCGGCCGCGGCCACGCCGGCACCTCCTGCGAGGGCGGCGACGAAGGCCGTCCCGGCGATGATCTTCCTGCTGCGCTTCATGTCTGCCTCCAGGGCTGGTGTGTTCGTCCGACCGCGAGAGTGCACAGGCTTCCTGAACGGGGGCTGACCGGTCCGGAAGTCGTCCGGGCGCCCCCGCCATCGGCCCGGGATCAGTCGGCGGCATCGGACGTCGGCACGGCCGGTCGGGGCGCGCACCACGACGAAGGACTCGTCGAGGTGGACGGCGACCCGCCTGCCGTTCTCGAGCACGACCTCGATCTCGTAGTAGATGTCCTCGCCCTCGACCTCCGCGTCGGTCACGCGTGTCCCCCCGGTCGCGTCGAGGGCGGCCTTGCCGGCGCGGGTGAGGTCTGCGCGCGGGACCGGTGTCTCGGCGTCGTCGGGAGCAGAGCCACCGCCCGGGGTGGGCAGGCCGGGTGCTCCACCGACGAACACGAACAGGACGGTGCCGAGCGCCACGACCACAAGTCTGCTGAGGCGTCGCATGGGAACTCCTTCGAGTGCCCCTCGTCGCAGGGGGCAGACGATTCGCCCCTGACTGAGCGACGGTTCTCGTCCCCGTCAATTCCCTGGCTGGTGGGGCTCAATCGCCGTCGCCGTCGTCACCTTCCTCGTTCGTCGAGGAGCCGACGACGGCGAAGTTCTCGTCGAGCTGGACCTCGACCTGGCTGCCGTCGTCGAGATTGACCTCGACCTCGTAGCCGTTCTCCTCGTCCTCGACCTCGGTGTCGACGACCTCGCCGCCGCCGGTCTCGTCAAGCGCTGCCTCGCTGGCCCGGGTCAGCGCGTCGCCCGTGATGGCCACGTCGGGGCTGTCGTCCCCACCCCCACCGGTGTCGGCCGCGGCGGCCACTCCGGTGGCGGTGAGCCCGGCGATGACGACCGTGGCGGACGTGCCGATGATGATCTTCGTGCGGCGTTTCACGCGGCCCTCCTCGGGATGCGGTTCGTGCACGTGCGCTCGATGGTCCCCGGGCTTGCTGAACCGGCGCTGACAGTTCAGCCGCCGGTCAGGCAGCTCGGGTGATCATGTGGGGCCGGGAGGACGACGCCGATGAAGCTGCTGGTCGTCGAGGACGACGCCAAGATCGCCGGTGCACTGCGGCGTGGCTTGACCGCGGAAGGGTTCCAGGTCGAGGTCGCCTCGGACGGCGACGACGGCCTGTGGCGGGCGCAGGAGAACAGCTACGACCTGATCGTGCTGGACGTGATGCTGCCGCGGCGCAACGGCTACCGGGTGTGCGCCGACCTCCGGCAGGCGGGGGACACCACGCCGATCCTCATGCTGACCGCGAAGGACGGCGATCTCGACGAGGCGGAGGGGTTGGACACGGGGGCGGACGACTACCTCCGGAAGCCGTTCTCCTTCCCGGTGCTGGTCTCCCGCGTGCACGCGCTGCTGCGCCGGGCCGCGCTGGGTGAGCGCCCGCCGCTCACGGTCGGTGAGCTGCGGCTGGACCTGCGCTCCCGGAGGGTCCACCGGGGAGGTGTCGAGGTCCCGCTGACCGCCCGGGAGTTCGACCTGCTCGCCTACCTCATGCGCCGGGTGGGTGCGGTGGTGTCCAAGCAGCAGATCCTCGCCGGCGTCTGGGACGACGACTTCGACGGCGAGCCCAACGTCGTGGAGGTCTACATCGCCCGGCTCCGTCGCAAGCTCGACGACCCCTCCGGTCGAGGTGGCATCGAGACCGTCCGGGGCGCCGGCTACCGCCTGCACCGACCGTGAGCGACCGCCGGTCCCTGCTCCCGGGCACCCTGCGGGCCCGGGTCACGGTGCTGGCCGCCCTCGCCGTCCTCGCTGTGCTCTCCGTGGCGAGCGTCGGTCTCGTGCTGGCCCAGCGGACCGCCCTCATCGATGCCGTGGACGAGAACCTCGACCTGCGGGCCGATGCGGTCGCGGCGGTGCTCGACGCCGGGGGGACGGTGCGGCAGAGCGATCTGCCGAACGAAGACGTCGTCGTCGAGGTGGTCGGCCCCGATGGCAGCCGGGTGGTGGCCTCCCGCGGCCTGGACGGACGGCTGCCCCGGGACGACGGGCAGCTCGACGGCGGCGGGATCGCCACCGTCGAGCTGCCCGACGACCGGGGGGAGGGGCGGCTCCTGGCGCGGAGCGTCGGGAGCAACACGGTGCTGGTCGCCGGTGAACTGGAAGACGTCGACGACAGCACGGCGGCCCTCGCCGGCCCGTTGATCGCCGCTGTCCCGCTGACCGGCGCCGTGCTCGCCCTGCTCGTGTGGTGGGCGGTCGGGCGGGCGCTGCGCCCGGTCGAAGGCATCCGGGCCCGGGTCGACCGGATCACCGGCAGCCGCCTCGACGAGCGGGTGCCCGAGCCGGCCACCGCCGAGGAGATCGCCCGGCTGGCGCGGACCATGAACGCGATGCTGTCGCGGCTGCAGCGGTCGGCGGAGGCGCAGCGCCGGTTCGTCGCCGACGCGGCGCACGAGTTGCGCAGCCCCCTGGCCCGGATGCGCACCGAGCTCGAGGTCGACGCGGCCCATCCGGGGTCGGCCGATCCGGCGGCGACGGCGTCGAGCGTGCTGGTCGAGACGATCGGGCTCCAGCGACTGGTCGACGATCTGCTGCTGCTCGCCCGGGGCGACGCCGGGGCGCCGGGGCCGGTGGGCACCGGGCCGGTGGACCTCGACGACGTGGTGGCCCACGTGGTGCGGGCCCACCGCGACCGGCGGGTCGTCGCCGGCGACCGTGACGCCGGTCCAGGTCGTCGGGAACCGGGACCAGCTCGAGCGGGTGGTGGCCAACCTCCTCGACAACGCCGTCCGGCACGCCCGCGAACGCATCGTGCTGAACCTCGTGGAGCGCGGCGCGGCCGCCGAGCTCACCGTGAACGATGACGGTCCCGGCATCCCGACCGCTGACGCCGAGCGCATCTTCGAGCGGTTCACGCGGCTCGACGACGCGCGGTCCGCCGGCGACGGCGGGGCCGGTCTCGGGCTGGCCATCGCCCGCGACATCGCGGAGCGGCATGGCGGGAGCCTCACGCTGGAGTCCCCGGCCGCCGGCGGCGCGCGCTTCGTGCTGCGTCTGCCCCGGGACCCTGCCAGTGGTGACTCGGTGTAATCGGTGCGAGCTGCGGGTAGGTGGTGCACGACCGAGTTCGCCAGTGAAGAGGAGAAGCAGTGGCCAGCGTGCAGGAATCCGTCGACGTCGACGTCCCGATCAAGGTCGCCTACGACCAGTGGACGCAGTTCGAGTCGTTCCCCCAGTTCATGGGCGGGGTCGAGCGGATCACGCAGCTCGACGACACCCACACCCACTGGGTCACCAACATCGACGGCGTCAAGCGGGAGTTCGACGCCGAGATCACCGAGCAGCACCCCGAGGAGCGCGTCGCCTGGACCAGCACCAGTGGTGAGGCCACGCACGCCGGCGTCGTGACCTTCCACCGGCTCGACGAGAACCAGACCCGCGTGATGATCCAGATCGACTGGGAGCCCGAGGGCCTGGTCGAGAAGGCCGGAGCCGCCCTCGGCTTCGACGACCGGCAGGTCAAGGCCGACGCGAAGAAGTTCAAGGAGTTCATCGAGAGCCGCGGCAGCGAGACCGGTGCCTGGCGCGGGGACGTCGACCGCCCCAGCTGAGCCCCCTAATGATCAGTCATCACGCACACGCGACGGCGCCCGCCCTCTTCTCGCGAAGGGGGCGGGCGCCGTCGTCGTGAGGACTACTCGGCGTCGAGGTCCTGGGCGACCAGGCCGGCGATCTGCTCGAGCACGGCCGGGTCCTCCGTGGTGACGACGACCTCGGCGCCGCACTTGGCGCCCAGCGTCATGAGCATCAGCGGTGAACCGGCGTCGACCGGGGCGCCGCCCGGCGTCGCGAGGGTGACCGGAACGCCGGACTTGCTGACGGCCTCGGCGATCAGCGCGGCCGGACGGGCGTGCAGCCCCACCCGGGACCCCACGGTGACGGTCTGACTGGGCATCTGTGTTCCTTCCTGCAGGGAGGGGCGGCTATGGGCAGGATGCCCGGTCACGCGCCGGCTGGCTGGGTGGCGTGCGTGGGAACGTGCGCGTGGGCCATGTCGATGGCGTCCTCGGGGACGTCGTCCACCTTCTTGCGGCCGATGCTCTTCGCGACGATGACCGCCGCCGCGCCGACGACGGTGCCGACGATGATCGCCAGCAGCCAGACCAGGAACCCGCTGATCGCGAAGAAGACGACGATGCCGCCGTGCGGGGCCTGGGCCTGCACCCCGGCGGCCGCGACGATCGCCCCGGTGGTGGCGCTGCCCAGCATGATCGACGGGATGACCCGCAGCGGGTCGGCCGCCGCGAACGGGATCGCACCCTCGGTGATGAACGCGAGGCCGAGCAGCCACGCGGCCTTGCCCTGTTCCTGCTCGGCCGGGGTGAACACCTTCGGGCGGACCCAGGTGGCCAGCGACAGGGCGATCGGCGGCACCATGCCGGCGGCCATGACGATCGCCATGATCACCAGGGGGCCGGTGTTCTCGCTCGGGTTGGAGATGTAGCTGGCCAGCCCGGCAGTGGCGAAGGCGTACGCGGCCTTGTTGACCGGCCCACCCATGTCGAAGGCCATCATGAGGCCGAGCAGGATGCCGAGCAGCACGGCCGAGGTGCCCGACAGACCGTTGAGCCAGTTGGTCAGGCCGGTGATCGCCGCGGCGAGCGGCCGCCCGAGGAAGAGCACCATGATGCCGCTGGCGAACAGGGTGGCGAACAGCGGGATGACCACGACCGGCATCAGCCCGCGCACCACCTTGCCGACCTTCAGCCGCGACAGCCAGAGCGCCGCGAAGCCGGCGATCACGCCGCCGATGAGGCCGCCGATGAAGCCGGCGTTGACCCCGACGGCCACGGCGCCGGTGATGAAGCCGGGCGCGATGCCGGGGCGGTCGGCGATCGCGTAGGAGATGTACCCGGCCAGCGCCGGGACGAGGAATGCGAACGCCGTCCCGCCGATGAAGAACAACATGGCGCCGAGATAACCGGCGAGACCGCCGTTCAGGTCGGGAACCGTGCTGGTGGGCAGGTCGAACAGGGAGTTGTTCAGCACCCAGTCCTTCGCCCACGAATTACCGCTGTCGGGGTTGGTCAGCGCGACGGGATATCCGGCGAGCAGGAAGCCCAGCGCGATGAGCAGACCGCCGGCGGCGACGAACGGGATCATGTAGCTGACACCGGTGAGCAGCCAGCGGCGGATCTCCGCGCCCGTGCTCGGCTTGCCGCCGGACGCGGCGGCGCCGGTCCCGCCGCCTGCCCCGCCACCAGCCCCTCCCGCGACCCGGCGGGCGTTCGGGTTGTCGGCGGCGGCGAGCGCCTCGCGGATCATCACGTCGGGCTCGTTGATCGCCCGCTTGGTGCCGGACTGCACGACCGGCTTGCCGGCGAACCGGTCCTGGTCCTTCACCCCGACGTCGACGGCGAAGATCACGGCGTCGGCCGCCCGGATCACCGCCGGGTCCAGCGGGGTCGACCCGGAGGAGCCCTGCGTCTCCACGTGGATGTCGACGCCGGCGTCCTTCCCGGCGGCGGTCAGTTTGTCGGCGGCCATGTAGGTGTGCGCGATGCCGGTCGGGCAGGCGCTGACCACGATGACGCTCTTCCGCGATGCAGCGCCGGCCGGGACGGAGGCTGCAGGGGCCGGGGCAGCGGCTGCGGGGGCTGGGGCGGCCGCGGGCTCGGGTGCGGGGGAGACGACGTCGTCGACCAGGCGGACGATCTCCTCGTCCGACGCCGCCGCGCGCAGGGACGCGACGAACTCCGGGCGCACGAGCGCGCGGGCCAGCGCAGTCAGGAGCGTGAGGTGGTCGGCATCGCCGTGCGCGGGCGCCGCGATGAGGAACGCGAGGTCGGCGGGCCCGTCCGGGGCGCCGAAGTCGACCTTCGGCGACAGTCGGGCAAAGGCCAGCGACGCCTGGGTGACCGCCTCGGAGCGGCAGTGGGGGATCGCGATCCCGCCCGGCAGGCCGGTGGCGGCCTGCGCCTCCCGCGCGAGGACGTCGGCCTGGAGGGCGTCGGCGTCGGTGGCCCGGCCGGCGGCGGCGACCAGTTCGGCCAGCCGTCGTACGACCGCGCCCTTGTCGGCGCCGAGGTCGGCGTCGAGCGCGACCAGGTCGGTGGTGATCAGTGCGGTCATGGGTGACCTCTCCCGAGGCGTCAGCGGGCACCCCGGCCGGCGGCCGGGGCGGGGGCAGGGGCGGGGGCGGGTGGGTGGGTGCTGGATGGGCCGGTGCTGGGTGCGCTGGTGCTGGATGGGCCGGTGCTGGGCGGTGCGGTCCGCGTCGTTGCGGGAGTCTCTGCGGTGACCCGGACGGCGGCGCCGTCCACCTGGGCCGGGGTGGGGACGGCGGAGCCGGGGAGGGAGGCGCTGGCCGAGCCGTAGGCGACCGCGGTCCGCAGTCGCTCTGCGGGGTCGGCGCCGGCGAGGTCGGCGAGCAGGTAGCCGGCGAGGCTGCTGTCACCGGCCCCGACGGTGCTGCGGACGGTGATCCGGGGCGGCAGCGCCGACCACAGGCCGCCGTCGGCGGTGGACAGCAGCGCCCCGTCGCCGCCGAGCGTGAGGAGCACCTCGGCCACGCCGCGGTCGTGCAGCGTCCGCACGGCCGCGAGGGCGACGTCGCGGTCGGCGAGCACGTCCTCCTCGGCGACGCCGGCCAGCTGGGCGAGCTCCTCGGTGTTGGGCTTGAGCAGGTCCGGCGCCGATGCCGGGCCGGCCGCGAGCAGTGCCAGCAGCGGCGCCTCCGACGTGTCGACGGCGATCCGGACGCCGGTGTCGCGGAGGGCGGCCACCAGGGTCGCGTACCAGTCCAGGGGCGTCCCCGGCGGCAGGGACCCCGACAGCACGACCCACCGCGCGCCGGCCGCGTGCTCGTGGAGCGCGTCGGTCAGGGCGGCGCGGGTCGCGTCGTCCAGGGCGGTGCCGGGCTCGTTGAGCTTGGTGGTCGTGCCGTCGGGCTCGGTCAGCGTGTAGTTGGTGCGCACCAGGGCGGACACCGGCACCGTGGCCAGCCGCAGGCCGAGACCGTGCAGCGCCCGCACGATCGGGTCGTCGTCGGCAGCGGGCAGCACGCAGACGACGTCGCCGCCCGCGGCGGACACGGCCCGCGCCACGTTGACGCCCTTGCCGCCGGGCTCGGTCGAGCTGGGGGCCAGGCGCGCGACGGCACCTCGCTCGAGGGGGGCGGGGAGGGACAGGGTGCGGTCGAGGCTCGGGTTCGCGGTCAGCGTCACGACGCGGCCGGCGGAGGAGGCTCCGCCCTCCGTGGGTGACGTGGTGGAGAGGCTGTTCATGCGGTCAGGACCTCGATCCCCATCGTCTCGAGTTCGGCGACGACCGCGGGGTCGGCGTCGCCGTCGGTGACCAGGACGTCGACGTCGTCCAGGCCGGCGAAGCGCACGAGATGCTCCCGGCCGAGCTTGCTGCTGTCGGCGAGCACGATGACCCGTTGCGCAGCGCGCACCATCGCCCGCTTGGTGGCGGCCTCGGCCTCGTCCGGCGTGCTGAACCCGTGGCCGGCGCTGATCCCGTTCGTGCCGAGGAACGCGACGTCGACCCGCAGGTCCTCCATGGCGCGGACGGTGGAGTCGCCGACGGCCGTCTGGGTGATGCCGCGGACGCGGCCGCCGAGCACGTGCAGCGTGATGCCGGGGATGGCCGACAGGCGGGCGGCGATCGGCACCGAGTTGGTGGCCACGTAGAGCCGCCGGTCGGCGGGCAGCACGTCGGCGAGGGCGGCGGTGGACGTGCCGCCGTCGAGGATGACGCTGCCGTCCAGGCCGGGGAGGAGGTCGAGCGCGGCCGCGGCGATCTTCCGTTTCGCCTCGGTGCGGGTCCCGTGCCGCTCGCCCAGGCCGGTCTCCACCAGCGTCAGGGCCGCGCCGGCCGGCACGGCGCCACCGTGCACGCGCCGCAGCACGCCGGCCCGCTCCAGGACGGCCAGATCGCGCCGCACCGTCTCGGTGGTCACGCCGAAGCGCTCGGCGACGGAGGCGACCGAGACCCGGCCGCGCTCGGTCACCAGCCCGGCGAGAGCGTGCTGACGTTCTTCGGCGTACACGCTCACCTCCTGTGACAACGATGCCCGTTCATGTTGGTTTGTGATTGCTACCACGTTGTTTTACGTGGTTTCCGTTGACAAGTCAACAGGAAGTCGTGACTCTGGTCACGGAAACACCACTCGACCACACACTCGATGCACCCGCAGACCACGCCCTGCACGCGCCCGACCCGCCCACCCCGCCCCAGTTCCCCGCCCCTTCCAGCCCGCAGTGAGGTCCTGATGTCGAGCACCACCTCTGGTACCGAGTCGCTCCCGGCGACCACCGGCCCCGTCGTGCTCACCGGCACCCCCGTGGTGCCCGGTGTCGCACTCGGTCCCGTCATCCGTCCGTCCGGTGCCGTCCGGCTGCCGGAGGGCGACCATCCGGAGGTGGCCGAGGACGAGCGGCCGGCGGAGAAGCAGCGGTTCGTCGCGGCGGCCGAGGTCGTGGCCGGCCGGCTGGCCGATCGCGCGGCGGCGGCCACCGGCGTGAGTGCCGAGGTGCTGTCGACGACGGCCGGGCTGGCGCGCGACCGCGGTCTGCTGTCGGCCGTGGAGCAGCGGATCGACGGCGGCGCCCCGGCCGCGGTCGCGACCGTCGCCGCGGCGCAGCAGTTCGTGGACATGTTCACCGCGCTCGGCGGGCTGATGGCCGAGCGGGCGACCGACGTGCGCGACGTCCGCGACCGCATCGTCGCGGAGCTGACCGGCCAGGGGGAGCCGGGCGTGCCGAGCCCGGTCGTCCCCTCGGTCCTGCTCGCCGACGACCTGGCGCCGGCCGACACCGCCGGGCTGGACCCGACGCGGGTGATCGGGCTGGCCACGCGACTGGGCGGGACGACCAGCCACACCGCGATCATCGCGCGCCAACTCGGCCTGCCGTGCGTCGTCGCCGTCGGCGGGCTCGACGACGTCCCCGCGGGCGTGACCGTCCTCCTCGACGGCGAGCAGGGCACCGTGACCGTGGACCCGGAGGAGTCGGAGGCGCGCTCCCGCGTCGATGCCGCGCGGGTCGCCGCCGAGGCGCTCGCCGGGTACGCCGGCCCCGCCACCACGCGGGACGGGCACGCCGTGCAGGTGCTGGCCAACGTGCAGGACGGCCCGGGTGCGCTGGCCGCCGTCGCGGCGCACGCCGAGGGCGTCGGGCTGTTCCGCACCGAGCTGTCCTTCCTCGGGCACGGCGAGGAGCCGACGGTCGCGGAGCAGGCGGCGGGCTACGCCGCGGTCTTCGAGGCGTTCGCCGGCCGCAAGGTCGTGCTGCGGACGCTCGACGCCGGATCGGACAAGCCGCTGGCCTTCGCGACCCTGCCCGACGAGGCGAACCCGGCGCTCGGCGTCCGCGGGCTCCGGATCGCCCGACTGGACCCCGGCATGCTGGAGCGGCAGCTGGACGCCGTCGCCGAGGCCGCGCGCGGTACGGCGTCCACCCCCTGGGTGATGGCGCCGATGGTGGCGACGGTGACCGAGGCGGCGGAGTTCGCCGAGCAGGTCCGCGCCCGCGGACTGGTCCCCGGCGTGATGATCGAGGTGCCCTCGGCGGCCCTGCTGGCCGACCGGCTGCTCGAGCACGTCGACTTCCTCTCGATCGGCACCAACGACCTGTCGCAGTACACGCTGGCCGCCGACCGGCTGTCGGCCGACCTGGCGGACCTGACCGACCCGTGGCAGCCGGCCCTCCTCCTGCTGGTGTCGATGACGGCGCAGGCGGGGCTCCGGGCGGGCAAGCCGGTGGGCGTGTGCGGCGAGGCGGCCGCCGACCCGCTGCTGGCCTGCGTCCTGATCGGCCTCGGGATCACGTCCCTGTCGTGCGCCGCCTCGGCGGTCGCCGGCGTGGGCTCCAAGCTGGCCACCGTGGATCTCGCGACCTGTCAGCGTGCCGCGGAGGTGGCGTTGGCTGCGGCCGACCCGCAGGAGGCGCGTGCCGCGGTCCGCGCCGTCCTGGCGGGGTGACCGTGTTCACCCTCTAGGGTGAGAAACGTCGGCTAGATCTCAAGTTCACCTGCGTTTCGTCGAAATATTTGCTTGTACGCCTGCTTTAACATGGGTGTACAACCAAACGACGACGAGAAGAGGCATTGAGATGAGCAGCGTGACGTCCAGCTGGCGGAAGCGCATCCAGGCAGCGCGTACCCGGCGGGCGCTCGACCTGGCCCTGGCGCGTACGAGCAGCCCGGCGATGCGGGACGAGCTCCTGACGCTGGCCAACAGCAGCCAGTTCTTCCGCTGAGCACTCCGCGCCGCCCACCGGCGGTGACCGCCCGACGACCCCGGCCCTCCTCGTGAGGCCGGGGTCGTCTGCTGTTCCGGGACAGCTCAAGAATCCGGAGATCGGGCTCCCCACACGGGGCACGCGCGGGCTCAGGTTTCCGTCGCTTCGTGCCGATGCAGTTGACGTGCACCACGTAGGGACGCCGGCGACAGCCGGGCCGTCCGCCGTCGAGCGGGCTGTCCGGGGCTTTCGGCACCCCGCGGCCGGGGTGTCGCTCCGATGACCGCGGTGCACACCGAGGCCCGGGAGACGTCCGGCGCGACCACCGGCGGCCTGCTGCGCTACGTCCATGCCCGCGGCGGTGACGACGCCGTCGCCGAGGTGATCCGCCGGGCGGGCGTACGCGCCGAGCCCGCCGAGCTCGACGACCAGTCCCGCTGGTGGAGCTACGACACCCGCATCCGGTTGTTCGCCGCCGCCACCGAGGTCCTCGACGACCCCGACACCATGTTCAAGGTCGGCGCCGCCGCACTCCACTCCGGCCTGGCCCACTCCCTCGTCATCCTGCTGCGGGCCATGGGCACGCCGCGCCAGGTCATCCGCAAGCTTCCCCGCGGCGTCGCGAAGTTCTCGACCACGTCGACGATGGAGGTCGTCGAGTCCGGTGCCACGTCGGCCACCATCGCGTTCCGGCTGCACGAGGGCTACGTCCACTCGCGGCTCGACTGCCGCTACGCCCAGGGCCTCATCACGACCGTGCCGACCGTCTTCGGGCTCGCCCCCGCGCAGATCGTGCACGAGGAGTGCGAGTCCGACGGCTTCCCGGCGTGCATCTACCACCTGACCTGGGAACGGCGGTCACGGCTGCCCCGCCGCCGCACGGACTCCCGCGAGGCCGAGGCCGAGCTGAACGCCCTGCGCGGACAGCTGCGGATCCTGCAGTCGGCCGGCACCGACCTGGTCGCCAGCGACGACCTCGAGACGGTGCTGCCCCGCATCGTCGCCCGGGCGGCCGAGGCCGTCCTCGCGCCGGCGTACCTGCTCGCCGTCGCCAACCCCTCCGGTGGTGCCCCCCTCGTGCACAGCGCGGGTATCCCCGACGGCCAGCTCGCCGACCTGGCGGACGCCCTGCTCGCCGGTCAGGACCTCGGCGAGGGGGCGGTCGTCGTGGAGGTCGCGTCTGCGCGCCGCAGGCACGGCCGGCTGGCCGCGCTCTACCGCGGCGGCTCGGGCGTCATGGGCGAGGAGGCGTCGCTGCTGGCCGCGTACGCCGACCACGCCGCGGCCGCGCTCGACCTGATCATCGCTCTCGAGGGGGCCCGCCAGGAGGCCGAACGGGCCGGCGCGCTGCTGACCCTCGCCCACGAGCTGTCGGCCACCACCGATGCGGCGGCGGTCAACGACATCGTCAGCGAGGCGCTGCCGCGCATCGTCGGCTGCACCAGCGCCGGCATCCTGCTCTGGGATCCGGCCAGCGGCTCGCTGCGCTCGCACTCGTCGGTGGGCCTCACCGACGACGGGCGGGAACGGCTCCAGGCGACCAGCCTGCGGGCGGAGGACATGCCCGAACTCGTCGGCATGCTGACCGACCGGGAACCGCGCATCCTCAACATCGACACGAGCAGCCCCGCGCTGCGCCGGCTGCTGGAGGGCGTCGGGACGTCGGACGTCGTCGCCGTCCCGCTGCTGGCCGACAGCACCTTCCTCGGTGTCGCGACCGTCGGATGGCGCCGCGGCGAGGCGCCCACGCGGCTCGACGGCGACGTCCTGGCCCGCCTTCGCGGTGTCGGCGACCAGGCGACGACGGCGCTGCAGAAGGCGCGGCTGCTGGAGACCGTCCGCCACCAGGCCACGCACGACGCGCTGACCGGCCTGCCCAACCGGGTCCTGTTCCTCGACACGCTCGAGCAGGCGATCGCCGACGCCGGCGACGGGCGCGTCGGTCGCCGTCCTGTTCTGCGACCTCGACCGGTTCAAGGTCGTCAACGACACCCTCGGCCACGCGGCCGGCGACGAACTGCTGCGGCAGGTCTCGGCGCGGCTGCGGGCGGCGGTCCGCCCGGGCGACACCGTCGGCCGGCTCAGCGGGGACGAGTTCGCGGTCATCCTGCCCGGGCTGATCGAGCCGTCGGACGCCGTCGGCCTGGCCGACCGGGTCGTGGCGTGCTTCGACGAGCCGTTCCGGCTCGACGGGCGCGAGGACGAGATCGGCACGAGCGTCGGCGTGGCCGTCGCACGACGCGTGCCAGGGGACGACCGCGGAGCAGCTGCTCCGCAAGGCCGACGCGGCCATGTACCGCCACAAGCACTGCGGACGTGCCCCGAGGACGCCCGCTAGCTGTCGCGACGCGCGTGGCCCGGGGCGGTCAGTCGCGCAGTCGTGCGCGCAGGGCCGCCTGCTCGGCGGCGCCGAAGCCGTGCTCGTCCAACCAGCCGGCCGGCCCGCCGTGCCGCTCGTCGAGCAGCGCGAGCACGCGCTCCATCGTCTCCGCCCGCGGCGTGTGCCGGGCGAGGTCGTGCCGGTCCATGTCCTCGGCGTACGTGGGTGAGGCGGCGAGCTTGGCGACCAGCGCGTCGATGATGTCGGCCGTCATCGCGTAGTCGGCCACGATCTCCGCGTGCGGGACGCCGGCGACGGCCAGGCTGAGCGCGACCACGACGCCGGTGCGGTCCTTGCCCGCCGCGCAGTGGACGACGGAGGCGCCGCTGTCGGCGCTGCGCGAGCGCGCGCACCGCGCCGACCACCGCGTCGGGCCGGTCGTGCAGGTAGCCCAGGTAGTGGCGCACGGCGGGGGGTTCGTCCTGCGCGTGGTCCGGCGCCTGGCTGGGGAGCAGCGACTCGACCCACCCCGCGGGCAGCTCGGGCACGTCGTCCTCCTCGACGGCGAACACGTCGGTGTGGTGCCCGCGCTCGGGCAGCAGGCTGAAGTGGCGGTGGACGACCTCGGGCACCTCGCGCAGCGGCCCGCGTCCCTCGAGCAGGATCTCGGCGGTCGTGCGGAGGTCGACGACCTCGCGCAGGCCGATCTCGTCGACCAGGACCCGGACGTCGCGCGGCGTCAGGGTCTGCAGGTTGTCGCTGCGCAGGACCCGCCCGGCCACGGTGCGCCCGCCGTCGACGGTGGGCAGGCCGCCGAGGTCGCGCATGTTCGTGGTGCCGTCGAGCGGGACCCATCGGTCGGTACGGGTGGAGGTCACGAGAACGACGGTACGTCGGCGTCGGCGCTACGAGCTCGTGGCAGACTCGATCGAGCCGGCGCGCAGCACGGCGGCCCGCTCGGCGAACCCGCGCTGCGCGGCGGCGTACGCGGCCTTGCCCGCGGGCGTCTCGATCGCGACCGGCTCGTAGCCGTGGGCGCGCAGGTCGTACGGCGAGGCGCGCATGTCGAGCTCGCGCACCTCGAGCGGCGAGCTCGAAGCAGTCGGCCACGAGCTCGCCGGGGATCGCCGGGCTGAGCTTGTACGCCCACTTGTAGAGGTCCATGGTCGCGTGCAGGCACCCGGGCTGCTCCAGCTCGGGCTGCGTCTCGCGGGTGGGGTGCAGCCGGTTGCGCCGATGGCGGGCGGGGTGAAGAACCGGAACGCGTCGAAGTGCGTGCAGCGGATCGCATGCCCCTCGACGACGGCGTCCGTGCCCTCCTGCCCGAGCCGGAGCGGGATCGCGTGCCGGGGCCGCTCGTCGCGGTAGACCATCGCCCACTCGTGCAGCCCGAAGCAGCCGACCGAACGCCGGGCGGGACGCCGTCGCGGCGAGCAGCCGCCGGACGAAGCGGACCGTGTCGCCGCGATCGGCCAGGAACGCCGGCACGTCCAGCCGGGCGACGTCGTCGGCATCGGTGCGGTACCAGCGCCACGCGGCGTGCGGAGCGGGCCCGCGCTGCGTCGGCGCCAGGTCGACGCCCGGCCCGGGATGCCAGCGGCGCAACCGTCCGGGCGTCTGCGAGTAGTACGTGAAGAGGAAGTCGAGGACCGGGTGGGTCTCGCCGCGGCGTCGACGCTCCCGGTGGGGCACGGTCCAGCGGTCGATGCGCCGCTCGTGCGCCTCCGCTCGTGCGGTCCACTCGTCGGCGGTGAGCCGCGACGGGGCCAGGAACCGGGTGCACGCGACCAGGGTAGGAGGCTCTCGGCCCGGGACGTCGTCGGTCAGCCGGTAGCGCGACGTGCATGCGCGTTCACCCGATCGTTACCGCGTCACATGGTGGGAGATCCACAACGCCCTTAGCGTCGTCCCGGACCGCACCCCTGAGAGCCCTCGACGAGGAGACATCAATGTCCGCACCCGCTAAGCCCGGGACGCGCTTCGGCGCCGTCGTCGGCGCGAGCGTCGTCGGCACCACCGTGGAGTGGTACGACTTCTTCCTGTACGGCTCCGCCGCCGCGCTCGTGTTCCCCGCCCTGTTCTTCCCCGAGCAGTCGGAGTTCGCCGGCACCCTGCTCGTCGTTCGGCACCTACGCCGTGGGCTTCGCCGCCCGCCCGATCGGCGCGCTGGTCTTCGGCCACTTCGGTGACCGGATCGGCCGGAAGAAGCTGCTGGTCATCTCGCTGCTGATGATGGGCGGGGCCACGTTCCTGATCGGCCTGCTGCCGACGTTCGCCACCGTGGGCGTCCTCGCCCCGATCCTGCTGGTCACGCTCCGCCTCATCCAGGGCTTCGCCCTCGGCGGCGAGTGGGGCGGGGCCGTGCTGATCGTCTCCGAGCACGGCAAGCCCGAACACCGCGGCTTCTGGGCATCCTGGCCGCAGGCGGGCGCGCCCGCCGGCAACCTGCTGGCCACCGGCGTCCTGGCGCTGCTGGCCATCTTCCAGTCCGACGAGGCCTTCGCGAGCTGGGGCTGGCGGATCCCGTTCCTGCTGTCGGCCGTGCTGATCATCGTGGGTCTGTTCGTGCGGCTGGCCGTCACCGAGTCGCCGGTGTTCCTCGAGGCGCAGCGGGTCGCGGCCGAGAAGGCGGCCGAGACGGGCGTGGCCGAGAAGGCGCCGATCCTCACCATCCTGGGCCACTACAAGCGCGAGGTGCTCGTCGCGATGGGGTCTCGGATCGCCGAGAACGTCTCGTTCTACCTGCTCACCGCCTTCAGCCTCTCTTACCTGATCAACGCGGAGGGTGCGGAGACCTCGTTCACGCTCAACGCCCTCGTCATCGCCTCCGCGGTGCACCTGGTGACGATCCCGCTGTGGGGCGCGCTGTCCGACAAGATCGGCCGGCGGCCGGTCTACCTGTTCGGCGCCGTCGGCATCGGGGCCTGGGCCTTTGCGCTGTTCGCCCTGCTCGACGCTGACAACTTCTGGATCAGCGTCTTCGCGATCACCGTCGGGCTGCTGTTCCACGGCGCGATGTACGGCCCGCAGGCGGCGTTCTTCGCCGAACTGTTCGGTACGAAGTCCCGCTACACGGGTGTCGGGATCGGCTCCCAGCTGGCCTCGCTGGTGGCGGGTGCGCCGGCTCCGCTGATCGCGCTCGCGCTGCTGGGCAGCTTCGACGAGCCCAACACCACGGCGGTCGCGCTGTACCTCGTCGCCTGTGCGGTCATCACCGTGGTGGCCGTGTTCTCCTACGGCGAGACCAGCACCCGCGACCTCGGCGCCGACCACGCCGTCGTCCCGAAGAAGGAGCAGTCGGTCGAGCCTGTCTGAGACAAGACCCGACAGAGGGCTCCCCGCGGCGTCGTCGCGGGGAGCCCTTCGTCGTTCGTGGTCGACGGCGGCCTGAGCGCCTCAGGCCCCCTGCAGGGTCCCGCGGCGAGCGTGCGAGTGGCGGGGGGCAGGGGGTCCTTCTTCAGTCCGGCTCGTTGCCGGGGCGCTCGAGGGAGTCCTCCCGCTGGGCCGAGTCGTCGGTGGTGAGGGTGGCGTCGGCGGTCTTGTCCTGGCCGGCGTCCACGCCGTCCGGGTCGGTCGTGTCGGGGGAGTCCCCGTAGCCGCTGGGGTCTGACTCGCTCATCGTGCTGGAGTGCCCGACGCTCGCCCCCCGAAACGACGACGGTCGCCTCCACGCCATCGTGGAGGCGACCGTCGGTAAGGCCCCGTCCAGGGCACCGCCCCGAGCCTGCGAGGGGTGGGGAGGACGGGGTCCTTCTTCAGAAGGCGGCCTCGTCGACCTCCATGAGGGCGTTGTCCGTGTTCTCCACGATGGCCCGCTCCGAGGTGAGGCGCGGCAGGATCTGGCTGCAGAAGAACCGCGTCGCGGCCAGCTTGCCCTCGTAGAAGAACCGGTCCTTCTCGCTGACCTCGCCGGACAGCGCAGCGAGGGCCACCTCGGCCTGACGGACCAGCAGCCAGGCGGTGATCAGGTCACCGGCGGACAGCAGCAGCCGGCTGGAGTTCTGGGCGACCTTGTAGACCGCCGTCATGTCCTGCTGGGCCTCGGTGAGGTGGCCGAACATCGTCGTCAGCATGCCCTGGACGTCGGAGAGCGCGGTCTGCAGCAGCGCCCGCTCCTCCTTGAGCCGACCGTTGCCGACCTCGGCGTCGATGGTCGTCTGGATCTGCTCGGCCAGCCAGGTCAGCGCGACGCCGCCGTCCTTGACGATCTTCCGGAAGAAGAAGTCCTGACCCTGGATCGCCGTGGTGCCCTCGTAGAGGGTGTCGATCTTGGAGTCGCGGATGTACTGCTCGATCGGGTAGTCCTGCAGGTACCCGGAGCCGCCGAGCGTCTGCAGCGACTCGGCGGTGAGCAGCTGGGTGGCCCGCTCGGAGCCGAAGCCCTTCACGATGGGCAGCAGGAGGTCGTTGACCCGCTCGGCGAGCTTCGCCTCCTCGCTGTCCGCCGCGTCCGCGGCCTCGGCCTCGATGACCTGGTCGCGGAAGCTGGCCGTGTAGAGGTAGAGGGCCCGCATCCCCTCGGCGTAGGCCTTCTGCATCATCAGCGAACGACGGACGTCGGGGTGGTGGGTGATCGTCACCCGCGGGGCGTCCTTCGTCGTCGCCGTCAGGTCGGCGCCCTGCACGCGGTTCTTGGCGTAGTCCAGCGCGACCTGGTAGCCGGCCGACAGGGTCGCGATCGCCTTGGCGCCGACGAACATGCGGGCGTGCTCGATGACCTTGAACATCTGTGCGATGCCGTCGTGCACCTCGCCGACCAGCCACCCCTGCGCGGGGACGTCGGTCGCGCCGAACGTGAGCTCGCAGGTCGTGGAGACCTTGAGGCCCATCTTCTTCTCGACGTTGGTGACGTAGGCGCCGTTGCGCTCGCCGAGCTCACCGGTCTCGGTGTCGTAGTGGAACTTGGGGACGACGAACAGCGACAGCCCCTTGGTGCCGGCCTTCGCGCCCTCGGGGCGGGCCAGGACCAGGTGGATGATGTTGTCCGACAGGTCGTGCTCGGCCGACGTGATGAAGCGCTTCACGCCGGTGATGTGCCAGGTGCCGTCGGGCTGCTGCACGGCCTTGGTGGTGCCGGCGCCCACGTCGGACCCCGCATCGGGCTCGGTGAGCACCATGGTGGCGCCCCAGCCCTTGTCCAGCATGATCCGGGCGAGCTGCCGCTGGTCCGGGGTGCCCACCTCGTCGAGGATCGCGGCGAACGCGGCGCCGGAGCCGTACATGAAGACGGCGGGGTTGGCGCCGAGCACCATCTCGAACGCCGCCCAGGTCAGCGCGTGCGGGGCGCCGAAGCCGCCGAGGTGCTCGGGCAGGTCCAGGCGGTACCACTCGCCGTCGTGGATCGCCTTGACCGACTTCTTGAACGACTCGGGCAGCGTCACCGAGTGCGTGGCCGGGTCGAAGACCGGCGGGTTGCGGTCGGCGTCGACGAAGGACGCGGCGACCGGCCCCTCGGCCAGGCGCCGGATCTCGCTGAGCACACCGCGGGCGGTGTCGGCGTCCATCTGCTCGAACGGGCCGGTGCCGAACTTGTCCTTGGTGTCCAGGAACTCGAAGAGGTTGAACTCGAGGTCCCGGAGGTTGGCGGTGTAGTGGCTCATGCGCGCTGCACTCCCGTGTTCCGTGCCAGTGATGGCGACGTCCTACTCGCCGGTAACAACGATATTACCGGCCAGTAGATACGGGACAAGTCCAACGCCCGGGACACGCCCGGAGGGGGGAGACGGGTGGGGGGTGGGACTGGGAACTGGTCAGCGATTGCGGCGGCGGGCCCGCAGCACGGCCCCGGCGAGGGCGACGAAGAGCCCGCCGAGCACGGCCGCGATGACCAGGGCCAGCACGAGGGGCGCCTCGACGTCGACGAAGACCAGGCTGATGTCCACGGTCTGGGTGTTGAAGACGACGAACAGCGCCAGCATCACGGTGACGAACAGCAGCAGCGCCAGGGCCAGCGTGCGTCCGATGGTCTTGCCGGTGCTGCGCGACGGGGCGGCGGGCGGGGGCGACGCCGGGCGCGCCACGGGAGCGGGGCCCGGTGCGGGCATGCCCGGCGCCGCGCCGGTGGGTATTTGACCAGCGGCCGGTCCGGTCGGCGGGTACTGAGGGTTGGTCACAGTCCGGAGTGTGCCCGCATCGGGCGGCGGATGGCAGGTCAGCGCGCCGTCGATAACACTGTCGCCCTCCGGGCGACACCGCGGCCAGGTGCCGTTCGCTGACCGCTGAGCCCCCGCGACCGTCCGCCCAGACGGAGATCACGTTCTCAGTCGGCGAGCGCCGGGCCGGCTTCCTGGCGGGGGTGGCCGGCGGTGCGCTCGCGCTGCTTCATCCGGGCCTCGTAGACGTGCCGGTCGCCGTCGGCGAGCTCCTCGCGGGCGCGGGCGTCGAGGCTCCGGAAGGTCGACCAGTAGTTCTCGTCGTAGTCCTCGACGATCTGGAAGGTCCACCGGTCGGCGATCACGTTGCGGCCGACGAGGTCGCGCTCCAGGTCGGCCGCGAGCTCGGTCGCACCGGCCTTGCGCAGCAGGTCGACGGCGTCCTGGAGGAGCAGGTCGGCCTTGCCGGTGAGCTGGTGGAAGCCGTAGAGCAGGCCGCGCGCCTGGTCGACGGTCTCGAGGGCCTCGGAGAGCTTGCCCAGCCCCTCGACGGTCGTGTCGTCGAGGTCGGGCCGCGTGCGGTCGGTCGTCACCCGCACATCCTGCGGGGGAGGCGGGACCGCTGCCCGGTCAGGCGCGGGAGACGGCGATGGTGATGAGGCGCTCGGCGAGCTGCCGGCCGTGCGAGGCGGGGCCATCGGGTCCGAGCAGGCCACCGGAGAGGTACATGCCGTCGATGATCAGGTGGATCTGCGCCGCGAGGTCGTCACCGTTGCCCGGGATGATCTCGTCGGCCAGCCGCTCCAGGCGCAGGTGCAGCTCGAACTTGTAGTCGGCGGCGGCGCTGCGGGCCGGGTGCTGCGGGTCGTCGTACTCGCTGCTGACGTTGGTGAACGGGCAGCCCCGGAAGCCGGTGCGGGTGACGTCCCGCTCGACGGCGTCCACGACGGAGAGCAGCGCGGCGCGCGGGTCGCCCTGCAGGCGGACCAGCTCGGCGTCGATGAAGCCGAGCACCGTGGCGGCCTTGCGGGAGAGGTAGGCGCCGACCAGGTCGTCCTTGCTCTTGAAGAGCCGGTAGACCGTCATCTTGCCCAGGCCGGTCTCGCGGACCAGCTCGTCCATGCCGACGCTGCGGGAGCTACGGCCCGCGAAGAGCCGTCTCGGCGGTGTCGAGCACGATCGCCTGCCGCTCGGCGCGGCTGCGGCGAACCGGTGCCGAGAGGTCGTCGGCGAGGGCGAGAGTCGGGGCGGCGGTCACGCGGGGAATGCTGCACCACATACGTGACGGAGCAGTTCACGGCACGCCGGGATGGTTGCTCTGGGTGACGAGGGGCGATACGAGGTCCGCGGGACGGTGGGGGATCGTGGTGCCGGTGTGACGACGCTCTGTGACGTGGCCGCCCTTCAGGGGCCCGCGGCGAGCCTGCGAGGCGTGGGGGGAAGGGTGGTCCTTTGTCAGTTGCGGCGGACGCGGCGGGGGTTGGCGAGCATGCGCGCGACGGCGGCGACGGCGGTCTGCTGCTCGTCGCGGGACTCCTCGACCTGCTCGGCGGAGTCGTCGGCTACCCGGATGTCGCGCTGCGTGTCGGCCATGGATCAACTCTCCCCCTGGCACCCGCGCCGGAAACAGCCCCGAACCGGTGATCCTCGTCGCCCGGACCTGAGATCTCCCTCACGTCCGCCCAGCTCAGTGGGGGTGATGGGTGTCCACGGGCCGGGGAGCGCGACCGCGCCGACTGCGTCCGGTGAGGGCGAGCACGACGACCCAGGCGAGCACGGCGAGCGACACGATGAAGAAGCTCGGCGGGAGGTCGACCATCGCGGCGAGCACCAGCCCGCCCCACACCGAGCCGAGGGCGAGCGCCACCGCCAGGGCCGCCACCCGCGTCGGCCGCGCGGTGAGCCGCAGCGCGGTCGCGGCCGGCGTCACGACGAGCGCGAACAGCAGCAGCGTGCCCACGACCTGGACGGCCATCGTGATGGTCAGCGCGAGCAGGACGACGAACGCGATGCCCAGCGCGCGGACCGGGACGCCGCGCGCCTCGGCCACCGCGGGATCCACCGACGCGAACACCAGCGGGCGGGCCAGGACGGCGAGGGTGAGGACGACGGCCGCGGTGAAGATTCCGTAGACGATCAGCTGGTCCTGCGAGATGGCCAGCAGGTTGCCGAACAGCACCGACGTCGTCGTCCCGGCGTTGGCGCTGGCCAGGGAGGCGAACAGGACGCCGAGCGCGGTGGCGAGGGCGAGGATCGTGCCGGTGGCCACCTCCCGGTCGGCCACCCGCTGGCCGAGCAGGCCGATCAAGAGGCCGCCGGCCACGCAGAAGACGGCCAGGCCGAGGGTGACCGGCGCGCCGATCAGGATCGCGCCCGTGGCACCCGGGAAGCCGATGTGCGCCAGCGCGTGCGCCGCGAACGCGTTCTGCCGGGTGATCACGAAGTAGCCGAGCAGTCCGGCCGCGACCGCGACCAGCGAGCCGCCGATCAGGGCGTTGCGCAGGAACGGGCTCTGCAGCACCTCCAGCCAGTTGGACTGGAACTCGACCGCGAGGACGGCGCTCACGCCGTCGGCTCCGCCGGCGACGGTGCGGGCCGGGGGTCGCGCCAGGCGGCGCGCGTGAACAGGTCGCCCTGCGCGGTACGGACGACGCCGACCGGGGTGCCGTAGAGGTGCGTGAGCAGCTCCTCCTGCACCACGTCGGTGATCGGGTCGTGGTGCGGGTGGCCGTCGAGCAGGTAGATCGCCTCGGTGAGCACGGGGAGCAGCGGGTTGAGGTCGTGCGCGACGACCATGATCGTGACGTCGCGCTCGTGGTGCAGGTCCCCGAGCAGGCGGACGATCTCCTGCTGGTTGCGCAGGTCGAGGTTGGCCAGCGGCTCGTCGAGGAGCAGGAGGTCGGCGTCGTCGACGATCGCCTGGGCGATGGCGACCCGTTGCTGCTGGCCGCCGGAGATCTCCGACATCCGCCGGTCGGCGTAGGCGGTGGCGCCGACGCGGGCCAGGGCGGAGTCGACCTGGGCCCGCTCCGCGTCGGTGGTGCGCCGGAGACCGAACCGGCCGCCGGTGAGGCCCAGGGTGACCAGGTCGCGGCAGCGGACGGCGTCGCCCAGTGCGGACGTGTAGTTCTGCGGGACGTACCCGATCCGCCGGTTGCCGCGGCGGGGCGGGGCGCCGAGCACCTCGACCCGCCCCGAGGCGACGGGCAGCAGGCCGAGCGCGACCTGGAGCATCGTGGTCTTGCCGGCGCCGTTGGGGCCGATGACGCCGACGACCGCGCCGGCGGCCACGGTCAGGTTCCCGTCGGACCAGACCGTGTGCCCGCCCCGGACGACGGACACGTCGTCGAGGACCAGCGCCGGCGGGCGGTCGCCGGGATCGGGGTCGACCACGGTCACGGGGTTCCGCCGAGGGCGTCGGAGAGCGCCTCGAGCTGGTCCAGCTGCCACGCGAGGAACGAACCGTCGTCGGCGGAGGGGGATTCCGTGACCTCGACGACGGGCACGCCGGCGTCCTCGGCGGCGCTGCGGAGCTGCTCGGGGATGCTGCCGCTGGTCTGGGTGTTGTAGATCAGCACGTCGATCGACCCGTCGCCGAGGGCCTGCTCGAACTCGGTCAGGTCGCCGGGGGCGGGGTCGCTCTCGTTGCTCGCGGCGCGGCGGTAGCCCTCCGGCGTCGCGTCGCTGAGCCCGACGGCGGCGGCCATGCGGTCGAACACCGACTCCGTGGCCGCGTAGGTGTGGCCTTCCGCGAGGGTGCGCACCTCGTCGACGGCCGCCTGGTACTCCGTCGAGCGCCGCGTCCCACTCCGTGCGCCGCTCGGCGAAGTAGTCGGCCGCCTCGGGCGACGCGGCGGCCAGTTCCTCGCTGACGGCGGCGGACACCGCGGCGACGACGTCCGGCTCGTACCAGAGGTGCGGGTCGGCGCCGCCGTGCGCGGCGTGCTCGGCGGGGTCCTCCCCCGCCTCGTGATCGGCGTGCTCGTCCTGCGGCACCTCGAGCCCGGCGACCTCGGCCGCGCTGATGCGGACCGGCGGCGGGTCGACGTTCGCGGCGGCGGTGCGCGCCCAGTTGTCGTATCCGGACCCGTTGATCACGACGAGTCTGCGCGTCGGTGAACGCGGCGATGTCGGCCACGCTCGGCTCGAAGTCGTGCGGGTCGATCGCGGCCGACGCCACCACGGTGGTCACGGTCGCGCAGTCGCCGCCCAGTTGCTTCACGATGTCGCCCCACTGGCCGACCGAGACGACCACGTCGACCACGTCGCCGGGACAGGCCGCCGCGTCGCCCTCGGCGACGCGCACCCCGTCGTCCGAACCGTCCCCGGTCGAGCAGGCCGAGAGGCCGCCGCCGACGACGAGGCCGGCGACGAGGCCGACGGCGAGACGAGCAGCGGGGACGGGCGCGGAGCACGGGTGGAGCCCTTCTTACTGAAAATGATTCTCATGTGCAGTATGGCGCACGGGCGGCGCCGCGGGGCGGTCGGGTCAGCGGAAGGCGCGGACCAGCGGATCCCACAGGTCCAGCGGAGCCGGGTAGGACGCGTAGACGCTGAACCGGTCGACCAGGCCGTCGAACCGTTCGCGCACGCGGTCGGCGACGTCGTCGGGCTCGGCGACCACCGCGAAGGTGGCCAGCACGTCGTCGTCGACCAGGTCGCGCATCGCCGTCCACTTGTCCTCGCGGCGGCCGACCGAGAGGGCGTGCAGCTCGTCGGCCAGGCCCTCCCAGCCGTGCAGCTCGAGCACCGGCCGGTAGGCGGGCGTGCTGCCGTAGAACGCGATCGTCTCCTTGACCGCCGAGGCCGCCCGCGCGAGCTCCTCCTCGGTGCGACCGGAGACCACCAGGCCGGGCAGGGTCACCGCGACCTGGTCCCGGTTCGCGGCCGGCCAGCTCCAGGCCTTCCCGGAGCGCCGGGAGGGTCCGCTCGCGCAGGTAGCGCTCGGTGGTGAACCCGTGCACCAGCAGGCCGTCGGCGACCTCGCCGGCCAGCCGGGTCATCAACGGCCCGACCGCGGCGAGGTAGACCGGCGGCGCGCCCCAGTCGTGCGCGGGCGGGGAGAACATCGGCGTCATCAGCGTGTGCCGGTAGTGCTCGCCCTGGAACCGCAGCGGCGTGCCGTGCTGCCAGGCGTTCCAGATGGCGTGCAGCGCGCCGATGAACTCGCGCATCCGCGCCGCCGGAGCGGTCCACGGCATCGAGAAGCGCCGCTCGACGTGCGCCTTGATCTGCGTGCCGAGGCCGAGGACGAACCGGCCGCGGGTGTAGCGCTGCAGGTCGTACGCGGTGTGCGCGAGCGTCATCGGCGACCGCGCGAACGCGACCGCGATCGCCGTCCCGACCTGCAGCCGTTCGGTGGCCTGACCGGCGGCCAGCAACTGGAGGAAGGGGTCGTGGGCCACTTCCGACGCCCAGAGCGCCGCGTAGCCGCGCGCCTCGATGTCGCGGGCGGTGGCGGGCAGGTCGTCGAATCCGGTGGACAGCAGCGCGGCATCGAGGAGCACGGCTGCCGAGCCTGCCCGACCCAGGGGTGCCTGGCCAGCGCCGGGCCGGCGACCGTAGGTTCACCGGCGGGAGTCGGCAGTGTCGCCGGCGCCGGGGAGGTGGGCGTGGCAGACCGGGCCGAACTGCTTGCCGACCTGCGCGCCGAGGGCGACCTGCTCGACGCCGTGGTCGCCGAGCTCGAGGACATCGCCTGGCTCGGGCCGACACCCGCCGAGGGCTGGACCGTCGCCCACCAGATCGCCCACCTCGCGTGGACCGACGACCAGGCGCTGCGCGCGGCGACCGACCCCGACGGCTTCACCCGGGCGGTCGCCGAGGCCGGCCCGGCGCTGGCCGGGCTCGTGGACGAGGCGGCCGGCGACGGTGCCGGGGACCAGCCCGAACGGTTGCTCGAGCGCTGGCGGACCGGGCGCCGTGGCGCTGGCCGAGCGGCTCGCGGAGATGCCGGAGGGCGCCCGCCTGCCGTGGTTCGGCCCGCCCATGAGCGTCACCTCGATGGCCACGGCCCGCCTCATGGAGACCTGGGCCCACGGCCTGGACATCACCGACGCGCTGCACCACCCGCCCTCGGTCTCGCCGCGCCTGCGCCACGTCGCGCACATCGGCGTCCGCACCCGGGAGTTCGCGTTCCGGCAGCGGGGGCTGCCGCCGCCGGCCGAGGAGTTCCGCATCGAACTGGTGGCCCCGGACGGCGGCACGTGGTCCTGGGGTCCCGACGACGCCGCGCAGCGGGTCACCGGCCCGGCGCTGGACTTCTGCCTGCTCGTGACCCAGCGCCGGCACCGCGACGACCTGGAGCTGACCGCCGTCGGTCCCGACGCCGACCGGTGGCTGGACCTCGCGCAGGCGTTCGCCGGTCCCCCGGGGGCGGGGCGTCCGCCGGCGGAGGCGCCGTGACGGTGCTGCGCATCGGCAACGCCTCGGGGTTCTACGGCGACCGGCGGGCGGCCGTGCGCGAGATGCTCGAGGGCGGGCCGCTCGACGTCCTGACCGGTGACTACCTCGCCGAGCTGACCCTGCTGATCCTCGGCCGCGACCGGGCGCGCGACCCCGGCCTCGGCTACGCCCGCACCTTCCTCGCGCAGATGGAGGAGTGCCTGGGGCTGGCCCACGAGCGCGGCGTCCGGATCGTGGTCAACGCCGGCGGGCTGAACCCGGCGGGGCTGGCCGCGGCCCTGCGGTCGCTGGCCGACCGGCTCGGCGTGCCCGCGGCGGTGGCCCACGTCGAGGGCGACGACCTGCTCGCCCGCGCCGATGACCTCGGGCTCGGGTCGCCGCTCACGGCGAACGCCTACCTCGGTGCCTTCGGCATCGCCGAGTGCCTGACGGCGGGCGCGGACGTCGTCGTCACCGGCCGGGTCACCGACGCCTCGCTCGTGGTCGGCCCGGGGATCGCCCGGTTCGGCTGGGGCCGCGACGACCTCGACGCCCTGGCCGGCGCCGTGGTGGCCGGGCACGTGCTCGAGTGCGGGGCGCAGGCCACCGGCGGCAACCTCTCCTCCTTCGACGAGCACCCCGTGGAGCAGCTGCTGCACCCGGGCTTCCCGCTGGCCGAGCTCGCCGAGGACGGGTCGGCCGTCATCACCAAGCACCCGGGCACCGGCGGCGTCGTCGACCGGGACACCGTCACCGCGCAGCTGCTCTACGAGATCGTCGGGCCGCGCTACGCCGGGCCGGACGTGGTCGCGCGCTTCGACTCGATCGCGCTCGACGACGACGGCCCCGACCGGGTGCGCATCTCCGGCGTGCGCGGCGAACGCCCCCCGCCCGACGTGAAGGTCTGCCTCAACGCGCTCGGCGGACACCGCAACGAGGTCACGTTCGTGCTGACCGGCGACCACCTCGAGGCGAAGGAGGCCTTCGCCCGCGCCCAGTTCGAGGCATCGCTGCCGGTGCGGCCGGCGGAGCTGGTCTGGTCGCGGTTCGGCGAGGGCCGTCCGGACGCCGACAGCGAGGCCGGGGCCAGCGTGCTGCTGCGCTGCCAGGCGCTCGACGCCTCGGCCGACGTCGTGGGCCGGGCGTTCAGCGGCGCGGCCGTGGAGATGGCGCTGGCCGGCTACCCCGGCTTCCACCTCACCGCGCCGCCCGGCAGCGGCTCGCCGTACGGCGTCTACACCGCCGCGTACGTGCCGCAGACTCGAGCGCCGCACGTCGCCGTCCTGCCCGACGGGACCCGCGTCGACATCCCTCCGCCGCCGGACACCCAGCCTGTCAGGATCCCCGGCGAGATCGCTGCTCTCGCCCGCTAGAGGGGCCAGAGCGTGCGACATCGGCGATCTCGCCGGGCCGGAGAGCGCCGCTGGGTGCGGTGGCCCGGGCCCGCAGCGGGGACAAGGGCGGGACGGCGAACGTCGGGCTCTGGACCCGCACCGACGAGGCCTTCGCCTGGCTCGCCGCGACGCTCACCCCCGAGCGCGTCCGCGACCTGCTGCCCGAGGCCGCGGAGCTCCCGGTCGCCGTGCACCCGCTGCCGAACCTGCGGGCGGTGAACGTCGTCATCGACGGGCTGCTCGGCCGCGGCGTGGCGGCCAGCACGCGCTTCGACCCGCAGGGCAAGGCGGTCGGCGAGTGGCTGCGCAGCCGGGTCGTCGACGATCCCGGAGGCGCTGCTGTGACGCGGACCGTGGACCACGCCGGAGCGGCTGGCGCTGCGGGAGTCGGCGGCCGGCTTCGTCACGACGGCACGTGCTGCCCGGCCTCGCCGACGTGGGAGGAGGCCGGCGAGGTGCCCCGCGAGCTGCACCGGGCGGCCGCCGACGCCGGCCTGCTCGGCATCGGCTTCCCGGAGGAGGTCGGCGGCCAGGGCGGGGACCTCGTCGACGTCGTCACGCTGCTCGAGGCGATGGTCGAGGCGGGTGCCTCCTCCGGTTTGCTGGCCGCGCTGTTCACCCACTCGATCGCCCTCCCGCACATCGTCGCGTCCGGCAACGACGACCTGATCGACCGGTTCGTCCGGCCGACGCTGGCCGGTGAGCTGATCGGGTCGCTCGCCGTCACGGAGCCCGACGGCGGCTCCGACGTCGCGTCGCTGCGCACGAAGGCCGTGCGCGACGGGGACGAGTACGTCGTCGACGGCGCCAAGACATTCATCACCAGCGGGGGCCGCGCCGACTTCGTGACGACGGCGGTGCGCACCGGTGGGCCCGGCGCACGCGGGGTCAGCCTGCTCGTGGTCGAGCGGGGGACACCCGGGTTCACCGTGACCCGGCGGCTGGCCAAGATGGGCTGGCTCTGCTCCGACACCGCCGAGCTCGGCTACGCCGGGGTGCGGGTGCCGGCCGCGAACCTGGTCGGCGCGGAGAACGGCGGCTTCGGCCTGGTCATGCGCCAGTTCGTCACCGAGCGGCTGGCGCTGGCCGCGCACGCCTACGCCGTCGCGGCGCGGTCGCTCGCGCTCACGAAGGCCTGGACGCAGGAGCGGACGACGTTCGGCGCCCCGCTGGCCTCCCGGCAGGCCGTCGTGCACCGGCTGGTCGAGATGCACCAGCGGGTGGAGCTCGCCCGCACGTACACGCGCTCCGTCGTCGCCAGGCACGCCGCGGGCGAGGACGTGGCCGCCGACGCGTGCCTGGCCAAGAACGCCGCCGTCGCGGCGGGTGAATGGGTGGTCGACCAGGCGGTCCAGCTGCACGGCGGCACCGGGTACCTGAGGGAGTCCGAGGTGGAACGGCACTACCGCGACGTGCGGATCCTGGGCATCGGCGGCGGCGCGACCGAGGTGCTCGCCGACCTCGCCGGCCGGCTGCTCGGCTACTCGGTGGCCCCGCGATGACGGCGCGTCCGCTCGACGCTGGACACCGCGTCGGCGACGTTCGCCGAGAACCGCGAGGCGATGCTGCGCGCGCTGGCCGATCTCGACGCCGAGCACGCGAAGGCCCTGGCCGGTGGCGGGGAGAAGTCGGTCGCCCGGCACCGCCGGCGCGGCAAGCTGCTCCCCCGCGAGCGGATCGAGCTGCTGCTCGACCAGGACAGCCCGTTCCTCGAGCTCTCGCCGCTGGCCGCGTGGGGCACCGAGTTCGCCGTCGGGGCGAGCGTCGTCACCGGCGTCGGCGTGGTCGAGGGCGTCGAGTGCGTGCTGATCGCGAGCGACCCCACGGTCCGCGGCGGCACGACCAACCCGTGGACGCTGAAGAAGACGATGCGGGCGATGCAGATCGCCGCGGGAGAACCGGCTGCCGCTGATCAACCTGGTCGAGTCCGGCGGCGCCGACCTGCCCACGCAGAAGGACATCTTCATCCCGGGCGGGCAGATCTTCCGCGACCTCACCCGGCTGTCGGCCGCCGGCATCCCGACGATCGCGCTGGTGTTCGGCAACTCGACCGCCGGCGGCGCCTACCTGCCCGGCATGAGCGACCACGTGGTGATGGTCGAGGGCGGCGCCAAGGTGTTCCTGGGCGGGCCGCCGCTGGTGCGCATGGCCACCGGCGAGATCGCCGACGAGGAGGAGCTCGGCGGGGCGGCGATGCACGGGCGGGTCAGCGGCCTGGCCGACCACGTCGCCGTCGACGAGGCGGACGCGCTGCGGATCGGACGACGGATCGTCGCGCGGCTCAACTGGCGCAAGCGCGGGCCGTTGCCCGGCCCCTCGATCCCGCCCCGGTACGCCGAGGAGGACCTGCTCGGGCATCGTCGGATCCGACCTGTCCCGGCCGTTCGACCCGCGCGAGGTGCTCGCCCGCATCGTCGACGACTCCGACGTCGACGAGGTCAAGCCGCGCTACGGCCCGAGCCTGGTCACCGCGTGGGCCCGGATCCACGGCTACCCGGTCGGCATCCTGGCCAACGCGCAGGGCGTGCTGTTCAGCCAGGAGGCGCAGAAGGCGGCGCAGTTCATCCAGCTCGCCAACCAGACCGACACCCCGCTGGTCTTCCTGCACAACACCACCGGCTACATGGTCGGCCGGGAGTACGAGCAGGCCGGGATCATCAAGCACGGCGCGATGATGATCAACGCCGTCGCCAACAGCCGGGTGCCGCACCTGTCGGTGCTGCTCGGCGCCTCGTACGGCGCGGGGCACTACGGCATGTGCGGCCGGGCGTACGACCCGCGGTTCCTGTTCGCCTGGCCGTCGGCGAAGTCCGCCGTCATGGGGCCGGCCCAGCTCGCCGGCGTCCTGTCGATCGTGTCGCGCGCTGCCGCCGAGGCCCGCGGGACGCCGTTCGACGAGGAGGCGGACGCCGCGATGCGGGCGGCCGTCGAGTCGCAGATCGAGGCCGAGTCGCTGCCGGCGTTCCTGTCCGGCCGGGTCTACGACGACGGCGTCATCGATCCCCGCGACACCCGCACCGTGCTCGGCCTGTGCCTGTCGGCGATCGCCAACCGCGAGATCGAGGGTGTCGGAACGGGATCGGACAGTTCTCATCGACCGGCCGGCTTCGGCGTCTTCCGGATGTGAGGGCGTGCATGATCACTCAGAGTCCTGGTCGCCAACCGCGGCGAGATCGCCCGGCGGGTGTTCCGTACCTGCCGCGACCTCGGCATCGGCACCGTCGCCGTCTACTCCGATGCCGACGCCGACAGCCCGCACCGGCTCGAGGCCGACCGCGCCGTCCGCCTCCCGGGGTCGGCGCCGGGCGACACCTACCTGCGCGCCGACCTGCTGATCGACGCGGCGCGCACCGCCGGCGCCGACGCCGTCCACCCGGGCTACGGCTTCCTGTCGGAGAACGCCGCCTTCGCCCAGGCGGTGCTCGACGCGGGGCTCGTCTGGATCGGGCCGCCGCCGGCGGCCATCGCGGCGATGGGCTCCAAGGTCGAGGCCAAACGGCTGATGGCCGACGCCGGGGTGCCCGTGCTGCCCGAGCTCGACCCGGCCACGGTGACCGAGCGCGACCTGCCGGTGCTGATCAAGGCGTCGGCCGGCGGCGGCGGGCGCGGCATGCGGGTCGTGCGCACCCTCGCGGACCTGCCCGCGGCGGTCGAGTCCGCGCGCGCCGAGGCGGCGTCCGCGTTCGGCGATCCCACCGTGTTCTGCGAGCCCTACGTCGAGGCCGGGCGGCACCTGGAGGTGCAGGTCCTCGCCGACACCGCGGGCACCGTCTGGTCGCTGGGGGAGCGCGAGTGCTCGCTGCAGCGCCGGCACCAGAAGGTGGTCGAGGAGACGCCGTCGCCGATGGTGGACGACGCGCTGCGGGCCGAGCTGTCGGCCGCCGCGGTGGCCGCCGCCAAGGCGATCGACTACGTCGGCGCCGGCACCGTCGAGTTCCTCGCGAGGGATGACGGCACGTTCTGGTTCCTCGAGACCAACACCCGGCTGCAGGTCGAGCACCCGGTCACCGAGTGCGTCACCGGGCTCGACCTGGTCGCCTGGCAGCTGCGGATCGCGGCCGGGGGACGGCTCCCGGCGACACCCCCGCAGCCGCGTGGCGCGGCGATCGAGGCCCGGCTCTACGCCGAGGACCCGGCGCACGACTGGCGACCGACGGGTGGCGCCGTGCGCCGGTTCGCCGTCCCCGGGGTGACTCGCCGAGTTCGACGTCCTGGCCCGTCCCGGGGTCCGACTGGACGCCGGCGTCGTCGATGGCACCGTGGTCGGCACCGCCTACGACCCGATGCTGGCCAAGGTCGTCGCCTGGGCGCCCACGCGGTCCGAGGCGGCCGCCCGGCTGGCCGCGGCCCTCGCCGGCGCCCGCGTGCACGGCCCGGTCACCAACCGCGACCTGCTGGTGCGCACCCTGCGGCACCCGGAGTTCCTCGCCGGTGCCACCGACACCGCGTTCTTCGACCGGGTGGGGCTGGACTCCCTGGCCGCCCCGCTGGCCGGGCCCGACGAGACCGACCTCGCGGCGCTGGCGGCCGCGCTGGCCACCGCCGCTGCCCGCCGCTCCGCCGCCCGGGTGCTGGGGGAGCTGCCGAGCGGGTGGCGGAACGTCCCGTCACAGCCGCAGCGGGTCGCGTTCGCCGTCGGCGACGACGTCGTCGAGGTGGGCTACCAGCACACCCGGGGCGGCCTGCGGGTCGAGGGCCGGGACGACGTCGTGCTGGTGTCCGCGACGCCGGACGAGGTCGTGCTGGAGGTCGCCGGGGTCGAGCACCGCCTCCGCGCTTTCGGCACCGAGAGCGCGGACGTCGACGTCGAGGGTGACGGCTGGTCGGTGGCGCTCCGGGTGCTCCCCCGCTTCCCGGACGCGGCCGCGGTCGTCGCCGCGGGATCGCTCGTGGCGCCGATGCCGGGGACGGTCGTCGCGGTGCACGTGGCCGCCGGCGACACGGTCGAGTGCGGGGCAGCCGTTGCTCGTGCTCGAGGCGATGAAGATGCAGCACCCCGTTGTGGCGCCGGCGGCGGGCGTGGTGGGGTCGGTGGACGTCGTCGTGGGCGCGCAGGTGGAGGCCGGCGCGGTGCTGGCGGTCATCGAGACAGAGGGAGACGGGTGACGCCTGGACTTCGACGAGGGCGACGAGCTGCGGGCGCTGCGCGCGGCGGTGGCCGACCTCGGCTCCCGCTACGGCCAGCGCTACTTCCTGGAGCAGGCGCGGGCCGGCGGTCGCACCGACGCGCTGTGGTCCGAGGCGGGCAAGGCCGGGTTCATCGGCGTCAACCTGCCCGAGGAGTACGGCGGCGGCGGCGGCGGCATGGTCGAGCTCTCGATCGTGCTGGAGGAGCTCGGCGCGGCCGGCTGCCCGCTGCTGATGATGGTCGTCTCGCCCGCGATCTGCGGCACCGTGATCGGGAAGTTCGGCACCGACGAGCAGAAGCAGCGCTGGCTGCCGTCCCTGGCCGACGGCTCGCAGACCATGGGCTTCGCGATCACCGAGCCCGACGCCGGGTCGAACTCGCACGAGATCACCACGGTGGCCCGCCGCGACGGCGACGAGTGGGTGCTCAGCGGGCAGAAGGTCTGGATCAGCGGGGTCGACCAGGCCGACGCGCTGCTCGTCGTCGGCAAGCTGGCCGACTCCGGCAAGGGGACGCTGCGGCCCGCGCTGTTCGTCGTCCCCACGGACTCCCCGGGTCTGACCGCGCACCCGATCCCGATGGAGATCATCAGCCCGGAGCGGCAGTTCCAGGTCTTCCTCGACGACGTCCGGCTGCCCGCCGACGCGCTCGTGGGCCACCCGGACCAGGGGATCGCCCAGCTGTTCGCCGGGCTCAACCCCGAGCGGGTCATGGCCGCGGCCTACTCCAACGGCGTCGCGCGGCTCGCGATGCGCAAGGCGACGGAGTACGCGCGGGAGCGGAAGGTCTGGGGCATCCCGATCGGGGCGCACCAGGGGCTGGCCCATCCGCTGGCCGCCTGCCAGATCGAGATCGAGTGCGCCCGGCTGATGACCCAGAAGGCGGCCTGGCTGATCGACGCCGGCCAGGACGCCGGCACCGCGGCCAACAGCGCCAAGTACGCCGCGGCCGAGGCCGCGGTGCACGCCGTCGACCAGGCGATCCAGACCCACGGCGGCAACGGGCTGTCCCAGGAGTACGGCGTCGCGCGCGCTGCTGGCGATGTCCCGCGTCAGCCGGATCGCCCCGGTCAGCCGCGAGATGATCCTCAGTTTCGTCGCCCAGCACGACCTGCAGCTCCCCCGCTCCTACTGACCCGAGGGACTTTCTGTACGGAAGCCCCTGACCCGGAGGACGACGATGCCGAGCCCACGCATCCACACCAGTGAGTACCCGCCGGTGCAGACGCCGACGACGCCGATCTGGCAGACCGTCCTGGCCGGTGCCGCGGACCGCGGTGACCACCCGGCCCTGATCGACGGCATCACCGGTCAGACGATCAGCTACGCCCAGCTGGCGCAGATGGTGGAGCGGATGGCCGCCGGGTTCGCCGAGAACGGGGTGCACCCGGCGACGTCGTGGCGCTGCACAGCCCGAACACCGTGCTCTACCCGGTCGTCTTCTACGCGGCCAGCCGGGCCGGGGCGACGGTCACCACGCTGTCGGCACTGACGACGGCGAAGGACATGGCCAACCAGCTCGACGACAGCAAGGCCACGATGGTCGTCACCGTCGGCGCGCTGCTGCCGGTCGCCGTCGAGGCGGCGGGCGACCGGCCGGTGTGGACCTGCGACCGGGTCGAGGGCCACCGCAGCGTGCAGGAGCTGCTCGCCTCGACCGGGCCGGTGCCCGACGTGCCGGTGGACGCCGCCGAGGACGTCGCCGTCCTGCCGTACTCGAGCGGCACCACGAGCCTGCCCAAGGGCGTGATGCTGACCCACGCCAGCATCGGGGTGAACCTCGCGCAGATCGACGCGCTGCACACGATGGGCCCCGAGGACCGGATCGTCGCCGTCCTGCCGTTCTTCCACATCTACGGCATGACCGTGCTGATGAACGTGGCGCTGCGGAAGGGCGCGACCGTGGTCGTGCTGCCGCGGTTCGACCTCGCGCAGTTCATCGACGTGCTCGAGCAGCACCGGATCACCCGCGCCTACGTGGCCCCGCCGGTGGTGCTCGCGATGGCCAAGCACCCGGCGTTCGAGGGCCGGGACTTCTCCGCGCTCACGTTCATCCTGTCCGCCGCCGCCCCGCTGGACGGCGAACTCGCGGCCGCCGCGTCCGAGCGGCTGGGCGCCGAGCTCGGCCAGGCCTACGGCATGACCGAGCTCTCGCCCGGCACCCACCTGGTGCCCGACGGGCTGGGCGCCGAGGCGCCGTCGGCCAGCATCGGCAAGCTCTTCCCCTCCACCGAGGCCCGGCTGGTGGACACCGAGACCGGTCAGGACGTCGGATTCGGTGAGCCGGGCGAGATCTGGATCCGCGGGCCGCAGCGGATGAAGGGCTACTTCGGCCGCCAGGAGGAGACCGACACCCTCATCGACGCCGACGGCTGGCTGCACACCGGCGACATCGGCACGGTCGACGAGAACGGCTGGTGGCACGTCGTCGACCGGGTCAAGGAGCTGATCAAGTACAAGGGCTACCAGGTGGCGCCGGCCGAGCTCGAGGCCGTCCTGCTGGCCTCGCCCGGACGTCGCCGACGCCGCCGTCATCGGCGTGTACGACGAGCGGGGCGACGAGGTGCCGAAGGCGTTCGTCGTCCGGGCGCCGGGCAGCACGGCAGAGCGAGGACGACGTCATCGCCTACGTCGCCGAGCACACCGCGCCCTACAAGCGGGTGCGGCAGGTGGAGTTCATCGACGCGGTGCCGAAGTCGGCCAGCGGGAAGATCCTCCGCCGCGAGCTCCGGGCCCGCTGACCGGCTACGGCAGCAGCGACGAGTCAGGGTCTCGCGCAGCATCAGGTGCACCTCCGCGGGTCAGCGGCCCGTTCCGGAGTCGGCGCCCTCGGCGGGGTCCTCGCTGTGCGGCGTCCGGTCGCCGTGCTGCTCGGGGGCCGACGGATCGCCGCCCTCGGCCGGCTCGCTCGGGTGGGATCGTTCGTCTGGCTCGGTCATGGCTTCTCCTCGATCCGTCCGGTACCCCGCTCGTGTGCCCGGCGCGCCGTCGGAGAAACTCAGTCGACCGGCACCGCCGCGGGGACCTGCGGGAACAGTCGCCCGGACCGCGGCGTCGTCGGGGATGGCCCCGCGCGCGCCCGGGCCGGTGGTGGACAGGGCGGCGGCGGTGACCGCGTAGCGCACCGCGTCGGGCAGCGGTGCCCCACCGGCCAGCGCCTGGGCCAGGGCACCGCAGAAGCAGTCCCCCGCGCCGGTCGTGTCCACCGCCTCCACCGGCGGTGGAGCCTGCAGCACCGGCGGGCCGTCGACCGGCACGACCAGCGCCCCGCGGGCGCCCAGCGTGACGACGACGGCGCCGGACGGCCACCGAGCGGGCGAGCGCGGCCAGTTCGCCCGGCGGGCGCTCGCCGGGCGCGACGCCGGCCAGCTGCGCGAGCTCGTGCTCGTTGGGCACCAGGACGTCCACGCGGTCGAGCAGCGCCGGCGGCAGCGGCTGCGGGGGAGCCGGGGTCAGGACGACCGTGCCGGTGGCCGCCTGGGCAGCGGCCGACACCGTGGCCATCGGCACCTCGAGCTGCAGCAGCAGCACGGTCGCCCGGCGCACCGAGTCCACGGCGACGTCCTCCGGGGTCAGCTCGGCGTTCGCACCCGGGCACGACCACGATGAGGTTCTCCCCGGTGCCGTCCTCGACCGCGATCGTCGCGCTGCCGGTCGGCACCCCCGGCGAGCGATGCACCCGCCCGACGTTCACCCGCGAGTCGGCGAGCGCCGCCAGCTGCCGGTCGCCCGCGGGGTCCTGCCCCACCCGGCCGACCATGTGCACCCCCGGCCCCAGCCGGCCGGCCGCGGCGGCCTGGTTGGCGCCCTTGCCGCCCGGGGCGAGCGTGGCGTCCCGCCCGATCACGGTCTCCCCGCGCCCGGGCAGGCGCCCGACCGCGACGAGCACGTCCTCGTTCAGGCTGCCGACGACGGTGACGGACACGGGACCTCCGGATGGAAAGCGGGCGCGGACACCAGCGATCATGGCGCGGTGACCAGCCCGGACGCGCACTCGGTGGTTCCGGCGCCATGATCGCGGGCAGGCGACCGCGCAACGACCCGGCGCAGTACGACGAGCTCGCCGACCAGTGGTGGCGAGCCCGACGGCGAATTCGCGGTGCTGCACTGGCTGGCCGCCTCCCGCGCCGAGCACATCCCGCCGGCGCCGCACCCGGGCGCCGTGCTCGTCGACCTGGCGTGCGGCGGGGGTCTGATGGGCCCGCACGTCGCCCGCGCTGGGCTACCGGCACGTCGGCGTCGACCTCGGCCTGCGCGGGCTGCGAGATCGCCCGCGAGCACGGGGTGACGCCGGTGCGCGGCTCGGTGCTCGCGGTGCCGCTGGCCGACGGCTGCGCCGACGTCGTCGTGGCGGGCGAGATCCTCGAGCACGTCGCGGACGACGTCGGCGTCCTCGCCGAGTGCGCGCGACTGCTGCGCCCGGGCGGCACGCTGGTGCATCGACGCCATCGCGGCCGGCCGGCTGTCGGTGCTGATCGACGTGCGACCTGCTCGAGCGCCTCCCGGCGGGCCGCCGCCGGGCATGCACGACCCGGCGCTGTTCGTCGACCGCCGCCGGCTGCTGGCGGCCGCCGACCGGCTCGGGCTGGACCTCGAGCTGGTGGGCCTGCGGCCCTCGGTGCGGCGACCTGGTCGCCTGGAGGCTGGGCCGCCGGACGACGGTCGCGGATGAAGCCGATCCGCTCCACCGCGGTCGCTCTTCGCCGGTTACGGCGCGCAAACGGTGACGGCGGCGGCCGGACAGATCGGCGACGCTACCGTCGGAGATGACGCCGAGCCCGCGCGCCGTGGAGCACCAGCCGGTGAGCGCCGCGGTCGTCACCGGCGCCGGCTCGGCGCTGCCGGCGACGCTGGACCAGGACGCCGTCTGGGACGGCTTCTTCGCCCGAGCACTACGAGGGCGTCCGCGCGGCCCGGCGGATCTTCGCCGGGGCCGGGGTGCGCCGCCGGCACGCGGTCGCCAACCCGATGGACGAGGACCTCAGCAGCTGGGGCACCGGCGCCCGGATGGCAGCGCTACGTCCAGGAGGCGCTGCCGCTGGGCAAGCAGGCGGTGGCCGGCGCGCTGGACGCCGCCGGGCTGGCGCCCGGGGACGTCGGGATGTTCGCCGTCGTCACCTGCACGGGCTACGCGACCCCGGGGCTGGACATCCGGCTGGCCAGCGACCTGGGCATGCCGCCGGGCTGCAGCGGCTGCTCGTCGGGCACATGGGCTGCTACGCCGCCATCCCGGGGCTGGCCGCGGTCAGCGACTTCGTCACCGCGCGCTCCCGCCCGGCCGTGCTGCTGTGCTGCGAGCTGACCAGCCTGCACGTGCAGCCGGCGCAGGACGACCTCGAGCAGGTGGTGGCGCACGCGCTGTTCTCCGACGCGGCGGCCGCCGTGGTCGTCGAGCCCGGCGCCTGCCCGCGGCCGGCGGCTGGCCGGCGTCGTCGCCCGCACCGACAGCTCCACCGCCGACCACATGACCTGGGACGTCACCGACCTCGGCTTCCGGATGGGGCTGTCCGCCGCGGGTGCCCGACGTGCTCGCCCGGCACGTCGGCGGCGGTCGTCGACGAGCTGCTCGCCGAGCGCCGGGCTGCGCGTCGAGGACGTCGCCGGCTGGGCGGTGCACCCCGGCGGCCCGCGCATCCTCGACGTCGTCCGCGACGAGCTCGGCCTGGCCGAGGAGCAGATGGCGGCCTCCCGCCGGGTGCTCGCCGAGCACGGCAACTGCTCGTCGGCGACGGTCCTGCTGGTGCTCGAGGAGCTCGCCGACGTCGACGGCCCGGTGGTGGCCATGGCGTTCGGTCCCGGGCTGACGCTCTACGCGCGCTGCTGCTGCCCGCCTGACTCTGCGTGTCCGCTGGCGGCGCCGATCGGCCCTAGTCTCCGGCGAACCGGGTCCTCGAGCGCCGGGAGGAGGCCGGTGGACATGGAGTCGGCACCCACCGTGCGCGTGTTCCTCGTCGACGACCACGAGGTGGTCCGCCGCGGCGTCGCCGAGGTGCTCGAGGACGACCCGGGCATCACGGTCGTGGGCGAGGCCGGCTCGGTCGCCGAGGCGCTGGCCCGCGTGCCCGCCGTCCGGCCCGACGTCGTGGTCGTCGACATGCGGCTGCCCGACGGGGACGGGGCCGAGCTGTGCCGCGGCTGCGCGAGCGCGTGCCGGGGCTCCGCTGCCTGGTCCTGACCAGCTACTCCGAGGAGGAGGCGCTGCGACGCCGCGGTCCGGCGCGGGCGCCGCCGGCTTCCTGCTCAAGCAGGTCCGCGGGGCGGCGCTGGTCTCGGCGGTGCGCACCGTCGCGGCCGGCGGGACGCTCTTCGACGGCGTCGCGCCGACCGTGCCGCCGCGGCCGCGCGGTCCGGCGCCGCCGGGCGGCGACCGGCTCGGCCTGCTCACCGAGCAGGAGCGCACCGTGCTGCGGCTGATCGGCGAGGGCCTGACCAACCGCCAGATCGGCGACCGGATGGGGCTGGCGGAGAAGACCGTGAAGAACTACACCAGCCACCTGCTGGCCAAGCTGGGCCTCGAGCGGCGGACGCAGGCGGCGATCCTCGCCACGCGAGCTGCGCGACCGCGTGCGACTGAGCCGCCCGGCGGCTCAGCGGGCTGGGGGCGCGGGACCGATCCAGCGGACCTCGGTGCCCGGACGCGCCCGGCGGATGATGAACCGTCCGCCGCGGCGCTCGGCCCGGTCGGCGAGGTTGGCCAGCCCGCTGCGCACGGTGACCGGCGGCAGGCCGCGCCCGTCGTCGGTGACGACCACGCGCACCTCCTCGCCGGCGCTCAGCGTCGACCGTCACCCGGTGCGCGTCGGCGTGCCGCACCACGTTGGTGACCAGTTCCCGCACCACGGCCACGACGTCGTGCACAGGTCGCGGGGCAGGTCGTCGACGCCGTCCGCGGAACGCGGAGGTCGCGGAGGACGCGTGGCCTTCGGTGACCGACCGCACGACGTCGGCCAGCTGCGGCGCACGGACGGCGGCTCGGGGCCGTCCTCCTCGTGCAGCTCGAAGATCGCCGTCCGGATCCGGGCGATCGTGCCGTCGAGCTCGTCGACCGCTCGGCGAAGCCGGGCCGCGGCCTCCGGGTTCTCCGGCCTCCAGCGACCGGCTGATCCGGTCCAGCGCCAGCGCCGTGGCGAAGATCCGCTGCACGACGTGGTCGTGCAGGTCGCGGGCGATGCGGTCCCGGTCGGCCTGCAGCCGCAGCTGCCGCTCCCGCTGCTGGGCGCGCGCCAGCTCGAGGATCGACCGACGCGCGCGCGGTGAACGTCGTGAACAGCTCGCAGGTCCTCGGGGCGTGAACGGCGCGCGGCCCGTGGCCCGCATGACGATCGAGCAGGTTCCGGTCGGGCTGATGCCGAGCGGCGCCACCAGGCCGGCCCGTAGCCCGGCGGTCAGCTCCACGACCGTGGCCGCGCGCCGGCCCTCGACCGCGCACGGTGCTGATGTCCTGGATCAGCCGGACGACGCCGGCCTGCGTGGCGTCGAGCCGACGTAGGTGCCGGACCGGGATGCGCACGCCCTCCACGTCGTGCTCCGGCCTCCCCCGTCCGCCGCCACGATGATGAGGGTCTCGTCGTCGTCCAGGCTGGGCGCGAGGACCCGCAGAGGTCGCGCCGGCGCCAGATCGGTGAGGCGTCTGGCCACGGAGCGCAGCACCTCGTCGGGTTCCGAGCCGGAGAGCAGGGCGGTGGTCATCTCCGTGCCGGCCTGCCCGCCACCGGTCCGCGGAGCTCGGTCTGCTCCGGCCAGCCGGGCGTTCTCGATGGCCAGCCCGGCGACGGCGGCCAGCGCCTGCGCGACCTCGACGTCGGCCGGCGTGAACTCGCCGCCGGTGCGCTTCTCGGTGAGGTACAGGTTGCCGAACACCGCCTCCCCGACCCGGACCGGAACGCCGAGGAACGACCGCATCGGCGGGTGGCCCGGCGGGCAGCCCGACCGACGCCGGGTGCGGGCCGAGGTCGTCGAGACCAGCAGCGACCGGCTCGTCGACCAGCAGCCCGAGGAGCCCGTGGCCGGCGGGCAGCCGGCCGATGCGCTCGGCGTCGTCGTCGTCCATCCCGACGATGACGAACCGGTCCAGCCGCCTGCCGTCCGGGGTGAGCACGCCCAGCGCCCCGTAGGTCGCGTCCACGTGCCGCACGGCGGCCTGCACGATGTCGTTCAGGGTCGACTCCAGCTGGCTGCCGGAGGCGGCCGCGGCACCGCGGCCGCGAGCACGGGCGCGGTCAGCACCGGCGGCTGGGGGCGGTCACCGGTTCTGACGGTTCCCGGTGGGTCGGGCGGGGGCACGGCCCGACGGTAGGAGGCCCGGCCGGGATCGGGAAGCGGTCCCGGAGCGGGTCGGTGGCCGGGACGGGCGGAGGGTGACGGGTCAGGCGCCGCGGGCGAGGCGGCGGGTCGGGGTACGGGGGACTGCCTGGCGGAGCAGTGTCTTGCCGCCGGCCCCCACGAACACGAGGTCGGCGCCGCGGGAGGCGGCGGTCAGTGCGTCGAAGACCGGCGCTGGCGAGGACGGCGGTGTGGCTGCGCCCGTGCACGCCGGTCTCGGCGATGGCGCGCAGCACCTGCGCCTCCAGCCGGTCGTGCACGGCGAGCTGGGCGCGGAGCAGATCGCGGTCGGCGCCGCCCAGCGGGTCGCCGTCGGGGGCGTCGACGACGCACACGGCGACGACGGTGGCCTCCCGCCGGGCGGCTTCGCGCAGCGCCCAGACCAGCGCACCGTGCGTCGCCGGGGATCCGTCGACCTCGACCACCAGCCAGGGGTTCTGCCGTCGGGGCAGCAGCGGGGGAAGGCGCAGCGGCTCGACGGAGGCTCTCGGCCCGGTCACCGCGTCGGCGGAATCCGCGGCGGGTTGCTCGCCCGCGTCGGCCTGAGCGGGCGGCACCTGCTCAGGCTCCGAGGGCGAACGGGTCTCGCTCATGAGTCGATCGTGGCGGGCGCCCGACGGAGTCCCCAGGGACCAAGGGCCCACGGGATGGTGGCAGCCGGTCGTCGGTTCGTCACAGCGTGATTGTCCAGCGTGTCCGTGACCGACGGTGATCCCCAAACATCGTTCGGCAACCGATCTGGGGGACGGCATGGCGCGCCATGCGACCGTCTGTGCGCAATACGCACGAATTCGTCTCACCTCCGGCTCGATCCGCCCCTCTCCACCGCTGACCAGGCCCCTCCTCCGCCGCCGTACCCCCTTCTCCACCGCGACTCCACCCCCGAAACGGGGGGCATCCGGACGGGCGCTCAAGGAGCCCGGCGGCCGATCCGATGGAGAGCGCATGGGCCCTCTCCGCCGGCTGGGCGGAATCAGTCCTGCTGACGCGCTTCGGCGCGATCAGCCTCGGTGCTGACCGTCGGGGTGGGCATCGTGCTGGCCTCGGTGCTGAGCACGGCCATCGAGGACCGCAGGGCTACCACTTCGCCCGGCCGATGCTCGCGGCTCAGCTCGACCGAGATGCTCGCCGAGGTCGGCACCATCCACGACGTCGACGGTCGGTGACCACCGCTCCCTGACCGCCACAGACCCTCCAAGGACGACGAAGCCCGGGTCACTGACCTGGGCTTCGTCGCGTCCCGGGCGTGACGATCCGCTGCCTGGCTCGTTGTAGGGGCCGTACCCCCAGCCCCTCTCCGACGTCAGGAAGCGGCCTCCATGCCTGAGCTCTCTCGGCGCCAACTGGTCTCCGGCGCCGCGCTCGCGGCGGCTGCCGCGGCGCTCTCCCCGACCGCCGCCGCGGCCGCCCCGACGCCGAGCGGCGGTGGGCGGGTGCTCACCGCCGACGTCGTCGTGGTGGGCGCCGGGCTCGCCGGGCTGACCGCCGCCCGCGCGCTGACGGCGGCCGGCCGCTCGGTCGTCGTCCTCGAGGCACGGGACCGGGTGGGCGGGCGCACGCTCAACCACCCGCTGCCCGGGGGTCACGTCGCCGACCTCGGTGGTACCTGGATCGGGCCCACGCAGAACGCGGTCGCCGCGCTGGCCGCCGAGCTCGGGCTCGCGACGTTCGCCCAGGTGGACGATGGGAACGCGCTCTACTACCGGGACGGCGTCCGCACCCCTACCCCAGCGGCGGCCCCACCGGTGGCGCCCCACCGGACCCGACGATCCTCCCCGACCTCGTCGCCGTCATCGCGCTCGTCGACCAGATGTCGACGGAGGTCCCGGTCGATGCGCCGTGGACCGCCGAGGCGCCGAGGAGTGGGACAGCCAGACGTTCGACACCTGGCTGCGCGAGCACACCACGTCACCCCAGACCCGCGAGGTCGCCTCCGCCGCGTTCAACGCGCTGTTCGGCGGCGAGGCGCGCGAGATCTCCCTGCTCTACGCCCTCTGGTACATCGCCTGTGCCGGCGACGAGAACAACCCCGGGACCTTCGAGCGCCTCATCAACGTGCAGGGCGGCGCCCAGGAGCGGCGCTTCGTGGACGGCGCGCAGTCGCTCTCGCTGCGCATGGCCCAGGCGCTCGGCCGGCGCGTGCAGCTGTCGGCGCCGGTGCGCACGGTGACCCAGACGTCCGACGGCGTCCTGGTCGCCGGTGACCGGGTCAGCGTGCGGGCCGGGCGCGCGATCCTCGCCGTCCCCCCGACCCTGGCCGCCCGCATCGACTACGACCCGCCGCTCCCGGTGGCGCGGGACCACTACACGCAGCGCAGCCCGCAGGGACGGCTGATCAAGGTCGAGGCCGTCTACGACCGGCCGTTCTGGCGGGACGCCGGGCTGACCGGGGCCGTGGTCAGCGACACCGGCCCGGCAAGATCTGCTACGACGTGACGCCCGCCGACAACAGCGTCGGTGGCCTGCTCGCCTTCGTCGGCGGCGACGAGGCCCGCCGGTGGGGCGACGACCACGAGGCGCTGAGGCGGCGGTCGTGGAGCAGCTCGTCGCCTTCTTCGGCGCCCAGGCGGCGCCCCCGCGGGACGTCGTCGTCCAGGACTGGAGCGACGAGGTCTGGAGCCGCGGGGGACCGGTGCACCTGCTCGGCCCGGGCGTCGCTGACCCAGGACCGGGAGGCGATCTGGGCGCCGATCGGCCGGCTGCACTGGGCGGGCACCGAGACGGCGACCTTCTGGCACGGCTACATGGACGGCGCGATCTCGTCCGGCAAGCGGGCTGCGGCCGAGGTGCTCGGCGCGTAGGCGCATGGTGCTGTGACCTAGCGACCGTGAACGTCGCCCACCTATAGTCCACGCGTCGGAGCCCCTGGACCGGGTGGAGAACGACATGAGCAAGCCCAAGGCCCTCGCCGGCCTGGCCGCCCTCCTCGCGTTCAGCCTCGCCCCTACCGGGCCGGTTGCCGCGGGAGTCGCTGTCGCCGTTCTGTGATCCAGGCCAGGTGGCCGGAGTTGAGAGCTTCGCCGGCCGGGGCGGCGATCAGCAACGTGAACCGGACCTCGGTCAGACGCACGACGACCTGCCGGCTGGGGCCAAGGGCCAGGCCGGGCCGACCTTCCAGGCCACCGTCCCCGTCTACGTGCACGTGATCACCGACGGTGCCACCGGGAACGTGACCGACGCCCAGATCGCGGCCCAGATCCGGGTGCTGAACAACACCTTCGCGGGCGGCGAGGGGGGTGCCGACACCGGCTTCTCGTTCGTGCTCGCCGGCGTGGATCGCACCGACGACGCGGACTGGTTCTACGCCGGGCCGGGCGGCACGAACGAGCACTCGATGAAGCAGGCGCTCCGCCAGGGCGGCGGGGACGCGCTCAACTTCTACTCCACCACTGCCGGCCCGTACCTGGGCTGGGCGTACCTACCCGACATCCTCACCAAGCCCGGCCAGGCCGACCTGGACGGCATCGTGATCGACTGGGAGTCGCTGCCGCGCACGTCCGCTACCTACGCCGGGCAGTACGACCGGGGTGAGACGGCGACGCACGAGGCCGGCCACTGGCTCAACCTCGAGCACACCTTCTTCGGCGGCTGCAACGCCAACGGAGATTTCGTGGCGGACACCCCGGCCCAGAAGACGCCGACCAACGGGTGCCCGGTCGGGAAGGACACGTGCCGCGAACCGGGACTCGACCCGATCCACAACTACATGGACTACAGCTACGACAGCTGCTACACGGAGTTCACCGCCGGCCAGACGCAGCGCATGCGCGACTCCTGGCTGCACTTCCGCGCCTAGCAGCAGACCTGCAGATCGCTGACCTGCGGTATTCACGGAGCGGGTGACGAGAATCGAACTCGCACTGTCAGCTTGGGAAGCGGGTCTGCTTCCAGCAATAGCCGCAGGTCAGACGCCGATTTCGACCGAGAATGAAGCCCGTGTGACCTCTACGTGACCTAGCGACTTCCCGCTGCCCGGGTGGAGTGTCCGCGGGGCGACTCGATTGCCAGCGGTGTCACCTTGGCGGCCCCGAGCATCGCGTCGAGGGCCCGCGCGATGTCGCCGTCGCGCGCATCTGATGCGTGCTGGTAGATGAGCGCGGCGGCGGGCGTGGCGTGCCCGAGGCGCCGCATCAGCTCCTTGGTCGTCGCACCGGTCGCAGCGGCAAGCGTGGCGCCGGTGTGCCGCAACTCGTGCGGTCGGACGGGAGGAAGGCCCACGCGCGTGGACGGCCCGACGAAAGGTCTGGCCCCAGTTGGCCGCGGACAGGAAACCGCCGGAGGACGTGCCGAACACCAGGGCGTCCGGAGAGCCTGGTACGAAGAGCTCGAGGTGGAGGGCGAGAGCCTCGGCCACGCTGGCCGGCAGCGTGACCGTCCGCCGCCCTGCCTCGGTCTTGGGATCGCCGACGAGCCATCGGCCGGCCACGTAGCGCACGGAGCGCTCCACCCGGAGCTTGGCCCCGTCGACGACGTCGGACTCGGCGCAGCGCCGTCGCCTCGCCGAAGCGCAGCCCGCCGAAGGCCAGGACGAGAACCAGCGTCCGGTAGCGCTCCGTCCGCCGGTCGGCGCCCAGGTGGTCAGCCAAGGCTTGCGCCTCGATCGCGGTCAGTGCCCGTGACGGCCGAGCAGCCTTCGGTGTACTCGCATTGCGCAGTCTGCACGGATTCGCAGCGATGACCTCGTCAGCGACGGCTACGCCGAGGAGTGACCGCAGCAGCCGATAGGCCTGCGCCAGGGCTGTCGCACCGGTGACCTTGGCGGCTTCGGTGTGCCATGCGCGGACCTTCGCTGGAGTGACGTCCCCGATCGCCACCTCGCTCCAGTGCCTAGCGAGGTGCAGTCGCCACAGACCGCCGTAGAGAGCCTGCGTGCTCTCCCTGCAGATCGTCGCGGGTCACGTACTCCTGTGCGTAGCTCCCGAGGGTTCGTCGACTGTCTTCGGGAGCTCGCCAGTTCCTCCGGACCAGGTCGGCTTGCTGGGTCGCCAGCCAGGCCCACGCATCGGCCTTGGTCGCGGAAGACCCGAGACCGTCGCTTGCCGTCCGGGCCCGTATAGCGCGCTCGATAGCGTCCGCTGGGCAGCAGGTCGACCGTGCCGAAGGCAGGTCGCTTGGGCATGTCGAGACATTGCCAGGACCGTCAAGCCAGCCGGGGTGGCCGCCTCATCGCTGGCTGGGAACGCGACCGGCGTCGACGAAGGCGTCCAGGACGGAACGCTGGAGACGGACGTACTTGCCGAGCTTGACGTAAGCGATCCGGCGTTCAGTGATCAGTCGGCGTACGAACCGCTCACCCGTTCCCAGATAGTCGCCGGCCTCAGGGACGGTCAGTAACGGATCATCCCGTCCGCGGCGTACTTCGCTGGAAGGGACCGATCGGGTCTCCATGCCCTCCAGACTCGGCCAGGGTCTCCAGTCTTTCCCCGGTCGGTCGATCGACGGGCGCACTTCTCCGGTTGGCCAGCAAGGGGGTGCCTTGTCTGACGTCCTGGCCACGTCGCCGCATCTCGTCCGGCCGCTCGGTCGACCGACGCATGGGCGCGGCCTTACGTTCCTCACCGTGGAGGTACCAACGGCACGGGCGCTGCTCGTCCTGCTGTGTCTCGCGCTCGCCGGGAGCGCAGCTGCGCTGCTGTACCTCCGTCGGCCTAGTCAGCGTCCCCTGGTCATAACCCTCGCGGTGTTCGCGGTTGCGATGGCGCTGGCAGCAGTCGTGCTAGCCGCGGCCCTGCTCGCCGGGCTCATGTGACCAGCCGCTGGGCTGCGCCCGGAGTCGGGACGGCGTGTTCGAAGCCGAATCTCCACACGCGGCTCCATGACCTCGAGGGCGCAGCGCGAGCGCCACGCCAGGGCGCAGACGGGTTTGCACGAGGAGAGCGAACAGCAAGGCGTAGCGGGTGTCCTCGGCGGTTGGGAGGAGGTTCGGAGAGGTCCCCGGCCAAATCTTCAGTTCTGCCGGCATGCCGGCGACATGCCGCTGCCTCGGAGGGCGTGGCCAGCTACTGCGAAATACTGGAGATTCGAGGTCACTGCACGGTGGGCGCGCCAGTCATGCGTGCGCGCACTCGAAACGCCTGCAGCACCGGCTCGAGCGCCCGGGCGAGGCCCGGGAGGTCGCGGTCGTAGATGCGGCCGTCGTCGAGCTGATCGGCGAGTTCGCTCAGCAGCCTCGGCCAGTCTCGCCGAGCCGGTTCCAGGGGGACGCGGACCTCCACCCGTCTCTCGATGACCTCGACCGCGGCCCGGCCAGAGGCGGCCGCTTGGGTCTGTTCCCACGCGCGGTGGCGACAGGTGGCCGAGCACCACTTGGGAATCGGTCCTCGGCTTCGCGGAGTGATCAGCCCGCCGCACCCAACCACAGGCGATCGCGGCGGCCCGTGGATCGTGGCCGCCGACGTCATGGCGGGTTCGCTCCGAGGGAGCTTCGTCGGGTCGGCGCGCTGCACGATCGATGCGCTGACGCCGTTGCCGTTCACGTTCACGCCGCCTGGCCCTGTCCTCCGGACTGCCGCTGCTTCTCATGCCCCGAGGCTGCACATCAGCCTCCAGTAACCCGTCACCACGACTGGCGGAACCTCAGATGCATAAGGTGTGTCCCTCTTGATCTTGGTCATTCTCTAGTAGTCGAGGCGGGCACCGTGCGCTCGCGGGCGGTCGCCGGGCAGACCTTTGGCGCGAGGCCGGGAAGGGGACAGCTGACCGCGTGCGCGCCGGAAATCTCTGACAACCCAGCCGCACTGCATCGGCGCCAGCCGGCTGGTGACCTGGAGCAGATTCTCCGCGTGTGTCGTCATACCCATCGGTACGACATAGATTCCGCTGATGCCGCGCCCCCGGCTCTCCAATCAAGGGGAATTGCGATGCCGGATTACCGACTGGTCATGGGCCACGCCACCGTTTTGGAGTTTTCGGAGCCCCAGACGATGGCGAAGCCGCTCGATGCGCCCGCGAACTGGCGATGGAATTTCCGCCGTGTGGACGTCTCCCAGCCCGGCGGAGCGACTTTCGGGTGGAGCGGGAGGAGGCCGGCTGCTGGCGATTCGTCGTGGCTTGGGAGCCGGCCGCCCTCGGCCCATTGGAGTCGCTGGATGGGTCGTCACGGGCTGCCTCGTAGCGGTACACGAGGAGGGTGTCAGGGTTCCGCCCGGATATGCGGCCGGATTCCACCGCGCTGTCGACACGCCACGGAGCGTGAGACGCTGGCCGACGCTGTCACATTGATCGAGGTCAGGAGTACGGCCCGTGGGAGGACGACCGGCTCACGGCCGTCCCGGCGCGGTAGGCGGCAGTCCCGCCGGCCTGCTGCCCGTCCGTCCTGGGCCGGGCTCAGTGGCTCGGGATTCGCGTCCGCAGAACACGCGGACCGGTGGGCGAGATGGTCCCCTCGTCGCGCGCCGGGATCTGCTGGACGCCGGTCACGTGCGAGCCGCCGTTCGTGACGAGCCGGATCGTGTGCGCCGCTTCGTCCGGCGGTACGGGTGGCGGGCCTACGCGGTCCCCTTTTCTGACCGTCGTCACGCTGATCGCACTCGTGGATCTCGCCGTCACCGACCCGGTCGTTCCGTCGTCCGCCAGCGCCGACCGCGGCGAACGCGGCTCCACCGGTCACTACTGCTCCGCCGGTGGAGACGCCGACCCCTACCGCACCCGCGGAGGGGGAGGCGGGGCCGAGCTTGACCCCGCAGATCGCCGGTGAGGAAACCTACGTCGAGAAGGGCGCCGGCAGCCTGTCCATCGTCGATGGCACGTCACCCGTGTACGGGAGCGGCCCGCTGCAGCGGTTCGTCGTGGAGATCGAGGACGGGATCGACGTAGACGGTGCGGCTTTCGCCCAGGCCGTGGAGGAGACCCTGGCCGACCCGCGGTCGTGGGGCAACGGGGGCCGGACGTCCTTCCAGCGCGTCGGGGCGGCCGAGGCAGCGGCAGGGCAGTACGACTTCCGGGTGAGCCTCGTCAGCCCCGGCAGCATGGAGACCTACTGCCCCGGAGTCGGCACCGGCGGCTACACCTCCTGCCGGTACGGCGAGCGGGCGGTCATCAACCTGGCTCGGTGGGCGACCGCCGTCCCGGACTACGAGGGGGACGTCGCCACCTACCGCCAGTACGTCGTGAACCACGAGGTCGGTCACGCGCTCGGGAACAGGGCGCACCCGCCGTGCCCCGGGCCCGGCCAGCTCGCGCCGGTGATGCAGCAGCAGACCCTCGGCCTGAACGGCTGTGTCAAGAATGCGTGGCCGTATCCCTGACGGCGCCGATCAGCGCCGCGGCGTTTCGCGTCGTCGACCGGGACGTCAGCGGACCGACACGTCCGTGGCGGGGAGACGTGCTCAGGACGCGCCGACGCCGGCCCGGCCGTCGTCGTCGTCGGGCCGAGATCGACGCCTTCGAGGGTCTCGCCACCGGCGTTGGGATCCTCGGCGCTGGTCCCCCCGCGTTCGCCGTCCTCCCGTCGGGAGGGTGGCTGCCCGCGGCCCGTCATCTGTTTGAGCTTGTCCCAGATGCCCACGCGCTCGTCCCTTCCGTCCGCTGCGCAACAGTGCACCCGTTGGCGCTCTCGGCGACCAGCTACTCGTGCGCCACGGCGCCGGTCAGCCGACCAATGGTCGTGACCGCGACCGGCTCCACGGTCAGTCGGCTTCGCGTTGCCAGTCCCACCCCGCCTGTTCCAGGGCTACCAGGTCAGCGAACCGGGTCGCCGGCGAGAAGCGTCGCGGGAGCGCCCTGCTCCACCACTCGGCCGCCAGCGACGACGATGACGTGGTCGGCTTCCCGGGCGGTGGCCAGCCGGTGGGCGACAGTGAGCACTGCAGTGCCCAAGGGAAGGACACGGTCGTGCAGCGCCGCCCGGAAGGCGGCATCGCTGGCGCCGTCGACGACGGATGTGGCTTCGTCGAGCAGCAGGACCGCGGGCCGGGTCAGCAGCGCCCGCGCTAGGGCCAGTAGTTGTCGTTGGCCTGCCGACAGTTGGACGCCGCTGCCTCGGCCGCTGTCCGAGAGGTCGGTTCCGTACCCGTCGGGCAGCGCCTGGACAAAGGCGTCGGCGCCAGCCGTGCGGGCCGCCTGTCGAACCTGATCGTCGGAGATCTGGGCGTCGCCGAGGGTGATGTTGTCCCTGACCGTGCCCGTGAACAGGGCGGCCGTCTGCGGGACGTAGCCGAGGACCGCCCGGCGTGCGGTGTCGTCGAGCAGGAACGGATCGGTGCCGAGGAGTCGGACCTCCCCGCTCCACGGCGTGTGGAGTCCCGCGAGCAAAGACAGGATGCTCGACTTGCCCGCGCCGGTGCGACCCACGATCGCGACGTGCTGACCGGGCTTCACGGCCAGGCTGATCTCGCTGAGCACGGGCCGCCCAGTCACGTATCCGAAGGTCACCTCGCGCACATCGATCACCGATGACCCGCCCGGACACCCGGGGTCCGGTGGCGAGTCTGAAGGTGCGGCTCGGCACTGTTGTCGCCCGCGGCTGATCCGAGGGCAGATCCAGGACGGCGAACACGCGCTCGGCGCCGGCGAGCGCGCCCTGCACGGTCTGCCATTCGTCGCCGAGGTTGACGAGGGGGGTAAAGAAGCGGCCGAACAGCAGCACGAAGGCGGTGAGCGTGCCGATGCTGATCCCGATGGCCCCGAATGCGTCGCGGCCGCCGAGCCAGAGCAAGAGCGCGGTCGCGACGGCGGCGAGTACGGCGAGCGCGGGGGCGTAGAAGGCGTTGAAGAGCACGGAGCGGTTGCTGGCCTGCAGCCACGTGCGCAGGGCTCGCCGGAACCGGTCGTGGAAGGTGCGTTGGCGACCGAAGGCGCGAATGACCTCGATACCGGACAGGTCCTCTGGCGAGCTGCGCGTTCACGGCACCGACGGCCACTCGCGGGCTCGTTCGGCATCCCGGACCCGGCGTCGCAGTACGTTGGTCAGCAGGATGAGCGGCGGGATGACCAGCGCAGATGCTGCGGCCAGGACCGGGCTCAGCACGATCATCGCCACCGCGACGGTCACAGCCGGACCACCTCGCCGAGCACCGTCGCGACCGAGGAGGAGAACAGGTCGTCGATGGCGTCCACGTCGGCCGTGGCCCGGAGATGGAGTCCCGAGCGGCGTCCGGTCGTGATAGCTGGTGGGCAGCGCCAGCAGGTGCGCGAACAATCGGGTCCAGAGACCCGCCAGACTCCGACGGGCGACGGTTGCCGCGAGGTATCCGTAGCCCGCGCTGAGTGCGGTGACGCCGGTGGCCGCAGCCAGGTAGAGCACGGCCGAGCGCGGTAGCTCCGCCGTGTCCCCCCGGACCAGGCTGTCGTCGATGACGTGCCGGACGACCAGCGCCGGGACGAGCTCCAGGACGGCCGCGGCCAGCACCAGCAGGCCGATCACGCCCATCCGCCTGCGGTATGGCCGCACGAGGGCTCGCAGGTGAGGGCTCAATCGGGTCGGCAGTGGCGGGGGTTCGACGCCCTGACTATCTGTTCCCGGGTCCGCGGACAGGGAGCGGGCGCCGGGCCGCCGGTCATCGCCGGAGCTCCGACGGTGCGAGGTCTATTGCGTCGCGACCACCCTGCAGCGGCGCATCGGCGTGCCGTTGCGCCCGGAAGATCCGCGCGTAGAGACCCCCGTCCTTGAGCAGGCGCTCGTGCGTGCCGTTCTCGACCACCCGCCCGTGGTCCAGAACGGTGATCAGGTCCGCCTGGGGAAAGGTCGCCAGCCGCGTGGAAACAGGAGGACCGTGGCCCGGCGCCAGGCGGGGGCGGCGGGTCCGACGGCCGTACGGAGCGCGCCGATGATCTGGGCCTCCGTCTCCACGTCAAGGGCCGAGAACGGGTCGTCGAGGACGAGCAGGCGCGGGACGTCGCCGGGGCGGCCAGGCTGCGCGCGAGGGCGACGCGCCGCGCTGTCCTCCCGAGAGTTGCACGCCCTGGTCGCCGATGCCGGTGTCGATGCCTGCGGGCATGCCCGCGATGTCGTGGTCGAGGGCGGCGACCGTGAGGGCCGGGTGGAGCCTTCCGTGGTCGATCGGCCGCTCGTGGGTAGGCAGGATAACGTTGTCGGCGATCGTGCCGGAGAAGACCGGATGGCCCTGCGGGAGGTAGCCCACGCGAGCGCGGTCGCTCGAGCGCCAGCCATGTGGGTCGACGCCGTCCACAGGAACCTGGCCGCTGTCCGGCGCGTACAGGCCGGCGACCAAGCGGGCGAGCGCCGACTTCCCGGCCCCGACCGGACCGGTGACGGCGAGCAGGGCGCCCGGTGGGACGTCCAGGGTCACGTCCTGGAGTGCTGGGCCGCCTGCGCCCGGATAGGTGAAGGTCACCTCCGTCAGGGAGACTGCGGAGGCGGCGGCCGATGGCGGGAGCGTCGGCGTCCGGCTCAAGCTCGTCGTCGCGGTCGCCGAGCCCGGCGATCCGGTCCGCCCGCCAGCTGGCGCGGGGCGGCTCGGCGGGCAAGGCAGGGGCTGTGGCCAGCAGCGGAGTCAGCCGTGAGAACGCCGCGCCGGCGGCTGGACCCGGTTGGCCATCTGGGGGATCCGGAACGCCCGGCCGGTGAACCGTCCGAACAGGGTGAGCATCGCGACCAGATCCCCGATGCTCAGGTCGCCTTCGATAACGCGGTCCCCGCCGGCCCAGATGATCACCAGCACCCCGCTGGTGACGATCAGGGTGTAGAGCGGCGCGAGGAGCGCGTCCAGGCGTGCTGCGGCAAGCTCGGCGCTAGCCTGCGCGTCCGCGAGCCCGCGCAGCCGGGTGGCGAACGCCGCGCTGCGTCCGGAGGCCCGCAGCGCCCGGAGCCCGGTCAGCCCCTCCTGGGTGAAGGACGTCACGGTCGCGCCGGCCTCACGTGCCCGGACCGTCCGGGCGCTCACACGGCTCCCGACCGCCTTGGCGAGTGCCAGCGCGACCGGGACGGGCGCGAGCGCCAGCAGACTCAGCGCGGGGTCGTAGATGAGCATCGTGACGGCCAGCGCGAGTGAGAACAGCAGGGTGTCCCAGGTCTCGACGATGACTTCCCCGACGCCCCGGCCCAGCACCTCGACGTCCCCGACGATCCGGGCGATGACGTCACCGACGGGAGTCCGGTGCAGCCGATCCGCCGGCCAGGCGAGCACCCCACCCAGTGCGTCGGCCCGCACGTCGGCCCGGATGCGGTTCCTGGGCCACGCCCAGCCAGTAGCGCTTGCCGATCCGTGGCAGCTCGGTGGCCAGCGTGCCGGCGACGAGCAGGAGGACGGCCCGCGTGACCGCGGCATCGTCGGTCTCGCCGCGATCGAACGCGAGGACAGTGTCGATCGCATGCCCGAGCAGGACCGCCGGCAGCACCACCGCCGTGTTCATCAGGATGCCGCACAGTGAGCCGACGGTGAGAAGGCCGGCGACCTGGCGCGCGTAGGGCCGCATCGCCCGCCCGAGGCCCGCGCTGACCGGCTCGGCACCGGATATCACGTCGGCCCCGCGGCTCATAGGTCCTGGAGCCGCGCGGAAAGGTCGGCGGCTGCCCGTTCGGCGTGCGCATGCCGGGCCGGTCAGGGCGGCCATGTCCGCATAGATCATCGCGGCGGTCCACACCGCGTCCCAGTCGGCGCTTGCGGTGTGTCCGTCCAGGTAGTGCCGGCGCAGCTCGACCCGGTCGTCGGGGTCCGGCCATGACCGGAGGTCCAGCGCGGGATGAGAGGCGTAGGCGTCACCGAAGTCGATCAGTCCGCTGAAGACCCCGGCCGGATCGGCGAAAGTGTGCGTGATCCCGGGATTGGAGTGCAGGACCGTGGCAGGGTGTGCGGGGTCGCTCGGGAGGGCGTCCAGGGCGAGAGCCGCCACGCGACTCGGTGAGACCGTCAGCGGCCAGCTGTCCCGTCGGCCCTCGAGCTTCTCGGCGAGGTCGGCAAAGTTGGGCTCCAGTCGGCTGCGGAGTCCGGGGACGCCCTCGTCAGCCGGGAGCAGGTTCGACTTCACTAGTTCTGCGGGGTCCAGTGAATGCACCGCGCGTAGCACGCCGGCGAGCTGGCGCAGCAGCTCGCTCCGGATCGGCCGAGTGATCGTCGTGCGGTTCACCGGGCGGCCGGGCACCCGGCTCATGACAATCAATTCGACCGGGCCGACGGCGGTCTCGACCTGGTCGTAGCCGTAGACGACGGGAATCCGTCCGACCAATGGCCCGGCCAGGGCGGCGAGCAAGGCCGCCTCCTTGGCGAGGCTGGTCCGCGGGCGCAGCCGGTGTGGTCGCTGCGTCTTGACCGCGACACCGCCGCCGACGTCGGCGCGGTCGAACAGGTAGACCCTCGCCTCGCCGCCCGACTCCTCCACGACCATGCCATCCGAGAGCCGCAGGTCGGACGGAAGGTGCGGTTCCGCGATTTCCCGGACCAGCTCGGTCGGGAGCACCGGATCCGGCGCGTCGGGCTGGCTGTACACGTCGGCTCGTCCCATCAGCTGCCCCTCCGTGCTCTGCCGCCCACCTCTGCCGCTGTCAGCCCAGCGGCAATCCGGCCAGGCCGGCGGCCAGGCCGAGCGCGGCGCAGACGCCGAGGGTCCGCAGTACCGACCACTTGACCCGGAACAGCAGCACGGCCGCGATCACGGCGATGACCAGCGGCACGGGCCGCAACGTGGTCACGTCGGGCAGCTCGAGGTGCAGCGGCCCGCGATCGACGTCGTGGCTCTCCGCGAACAGGGTGTGGACGGCGAAGTACACGCCGAGGTTGGCGATGACGCCGACGACGGCGGCGGTGATGCCGGTCAGCGCGGCCGACAGCGACCGGTTGCCGCGCAGCCGCTCCATGTACGGGCGCGCCGAGCAGCACGAACAGGAAGCACGGCACGAAGGTCACCCAGGTCGACCAGCAGCGACGCCGAGCACGCCGGCGACCCACGGGTCGAGGCGCCGGGGTCGCGGTAGGCGCCGAGGAACGCGACGAACTGCACCACCATGATCAGCGGGCCCGGGCGTCGTCTCGGCCAGCGCCAGACCGCGGACCATCTCGCCGGGCGCCGAGCCAGCCGTAGACCTCGACGGCCCGCTGCGCGACGTAGGCGAGCACCGCGTAGGCGCCGCCGAAGGTCACCACGGCGGTGCCGGAGAAGAACAGGCCCTGCTCGGTGAAGACGCTGTCGCGCGCCGGTGAGCACGGCGACGACCGCGACCGGCAGCGCCCACAGCGAGCAGGCCGATCGAGCAGCACCGGATCGTGCGGCGCGGCGTCCGGACGGCCGTTCGTGGTGCAGCGCGTCGTCGGAGATCAGCGGCGGCGGACCGGCGTCCGCGGCGTCGGCCGTGCCCTTCTGCGGCAGCGACGAGCCGGGCGCCACCGGTGCGAGCGCCCAGCCGGCGACGCCGGCCAGCGCGACGACGATCGGGAACGGGACGCCGAACAGCGGACAGGGCGACGAACGCCGCGACCGCGATGGCGACCAGCGCCGGCTGGTCAGCGCGCGCTGGCCGACCCGGACGACCGCCTGCGCCACGATCGCCAGGACCGCCGGCGCGAGCCCGGCGAACACCGCGGTCACCACCGTGGTGGTCGCCGAAGCGCGACGTAGATCGCCGACAGCCCCAGCAGCGCGACGACGCCCGGGCAGGACGAACAGGGTCGCCGGCGACCAGGCCGCCGCGGGTGCCGTTGCAGCAGCCAGCCGACGTAGATGGCCAGCTGCTGCGCCTCCGGGCCGGGCAGCAGCATGCAGTAGTTCAGCGCGTGCAGGAACCGGCGCTGCGCCGATCCACCGCTTGCTCGTCGACGAGCGTCGCGCTGCATGACCGCGATCTGGCCGGCCGGGCCGCCGAAGGTCTGCAGGGAGATCGCGAACCATGCGCGCACGGCGGTGCGGAACGGCACCACCGTCTGCTGGTGTGACTGCGCCACCGGTGGAGCGTCCGGCGCGGTGGCCGCGACGTCCTGGCGGGAGGGTATTTCGTGAGTCATGGATCCTCGTCCGTCGGAGGTCAGGCCGGCTCACGGCCGAGCAGCAGGCGGCGGCGGTGGTACTCGTAGAGGCCGTCGAAGATGGGTCCGGAGACGGCGAGGGTCTGCTCGTCGGTGCCGGTCATCGACAGGCCGCGCAGCACGACGTCGAGACCGGGCAGCCTCTGGAGCGTCGAAGCGGTCGTCGTCGAGGTCGGCGTCGTGCACGATCTCGGCGATGCGCCACAGCACCGGATCGGTGATGTGGTGCCGGCGCAGGATGGTCTCGAAGGAGCAGTCACCGCCGTGGTGGCCGAGTTCGACGCCGCGCATGTCGAACGGGGTCGCGTCGGCGGGCACCTCGGCCGGGTCCGCGACGAACAGGAATTCAGCATCAGCGTCGAGGAACCGGCGGATCAGCCAGGCGCAGGCGGCCCGGTCGATGTGCACACCGGCGCGGGTGGCCCATCTCATGGCGCTGACTCCACGACGCCGCCCGCCAGGCGGCTTGCCGAAACGCCCCCGTCGCTGGCCAGGTCGCGCAGGGCGGCTGCGGCCGCGTCGCGTTCGGGCGGCGGGAAGAAGTCCCGCTTGTTGATCGCCCGCCACTCTGTCCGCAGACGGCGCAGAGCCTGCCCCGCTCCGCGCTTTCCTCCCGGGCCGCTTGACGGCACTGCTCGGCGAGGGCCAGATACTCCTGCGCCCGCGCGACGGCCATCGAGGTGGCGAGCTCACGCTCCTGAGCCAGCGTGGTCGGCCGGGCGATCCATACTCCGGCGGTCCCGGCCGCCTCGGCGACGTCGTCAGCCAGCCATTCCAGCTGTTCCCGCGTCCGGGCGTCGGCCGGCAACGCCACCAGGCCGTCGGAAAGCTGGACGACGCCCAGCCGTTTGAGCCGGCGCCACAGGGTGGTTCGAGGGCCGGATGGCTCCCGGGGGAGGCGATAGGAGAACAGCACCCATTCGCCGGGGGAGGAGGCCTGCGACTGCACAGCAGCGATGCAACCACGGTTGCATCAGGCTGTCCAGTTCCGTGTTGAGGGTTTCATGTCACTCGGGGAGAGTCGCAGTACTATCTATCTATGCGCGCAGATAACCAGCCTTGCTCGTCGCAACTCTGCCGGACGAGCAGGTCGACATGGCAGTCGAGGTCTTCCGCATGCTCGCCGACGGAACGCGGATCCGGATTCTGTGGGCGCTGATCGGTCGAGAGCTGGCGGTCAACGATCTGGCCGCCGAGATCGGGAAGCTGCCGGCCTCGGTCTCCCAGCATCTGGCCAAACTGCGTATGACCCGGCCGGTGCAGACCCGGCGGGAGGGTACGCAGGTCTTCTACCGGCTCGAGAACGATCAC
>CAVVIN010000005.1:0-111798 GCA_963748305.1 uncultured Actinomycetota bacterium
TGCTTGAACGTCACGGTGAGAAGAGTGAGATCAAGTCGCACTTCTGGACGAACCAAGAGCCGGGCTTCGCGCCGCTTCTTTACGCTATGGGTGCGGGGTGCAGCCGCGTTCTCCAGGTGCCGCTGGGCGGTTCTCGGAGAAGGAGCGTCCGAGATGATCCTTCTGCCAACGCTGATTCGGAGGCGACCGGCCTGGACGACCTGCCCTACCAAGTGGCCCCAGGACTCGCCAACGCCCGAGGCCACGACATGGATGTAGAGGAGGTCGCGGCGCGGGTGATCTACCTGACCGACGGCGACAAGCCGGGATGACTATCTGTCCGACCTGCGCGCCAGCAACGTGCCCGAGTCACGACTGAAGTCACTGCCGCCCGGCACCTCGGTCGAAGACCTGTCGACCGGGACTTCTTGATCTCGGTCATCAACTCGCTGCTCCCCGAAAGTGCTCCGCGGCCTACGGCACGCATCTTTCGGGCGACCTGGACGGCCGGGCGGTCGATCACGAAGTGGGCGGAGGACACGGGTGTCGCCCTAGGAAAAGTTGCGATCGCCTACGAGATCATCGACCAAGACTCCGATATCGAACTCGCCCCGGGAGCTGCTTCGACTCTGCGCGATCTCCACGAGCAGTTCATGGCCGCATTCAAGGCGGGGGAACGCAGCGCATAAAGCTCCCACTCCATGAGGTGTGCCCGAGCATCCAGATCTGCTGCTGTGGCCGAGCCGCCCACAGCGGAGGAGCACGGCCCACCACGCGTGCCTCCTGACGACGAACTCCTGAAACCGGACAGGCACCGAGGCGGGCCAGCGCTCGGGACCGACTCCCACCCAGAAGCGATGCCCTGCTCGGCCGAGACGTGGCGTCACGAATTTCATTCGTTGAGGATGGGGCATGCCACCAAGGCCGTCACAAGCGCTACGCGCATCCACAATCTGCGCCTTTTGTCTCGAAGCGCCCAGCACTCCGACAGGCGAGCATGTGCTTCCGCGCGGGTTGACGAAGAAGCTGTTCCCTGAATCCAAAGGCCCGTGCACGACGTCGTCAACCGCCGGTGAGATCACTAGGAAGCAATTCGATAGCGTCAAGTTGGCCTGCTGCCAGCCGTGCAATAACACGCTCGAGGCAAGATTCGAGAGTCAGGGTCAGTCGGTAATCGGAAGGCTGCTGACCGAGGAGGTACCCGACCTAACAGAAGGGGAGACTAGGCGGGTGGCTCTATGGCTGTTGAAAACCTGGCTACTGTGGCTACATCCACGCACCGAGTTCAAGGACAGCTTTCCTAGGCCCACGCCCACACCACAGCCACCACCGCAGCTTCTCTACTCGTGGCTCGTAAACGGAGAATCCCCGCCGGAAGGCCTGAGCCTATGGGCATTCAGACACGATCAATCTGGCAGCATGTCTCATCCAGTGGAGTCGGCCCCGCGCCTGGAGTTGCCAATCGTTGATACCGGGACGACTCAGGTCCCGTTCGTTCACCTCGACCTGACGCTGGCGTTTGTGAACGTTGTTCTCATCTTTCACCCAGACTGGCCAATCGGGTACCTCCCCGCACTGGAGGGTCGCGTCGTGCAGCTATGGCCCTTACCTGAGGGACTGGCTATCCACTCGCTACCCAAGTTGGAGCACCGGCCCTTGAAGCTAGGTCCCATGCCGCGAGTCACCTTTCTTCCAGGCTACGGGTTGGGAGAGGGCCCTCTACCAGCGCTAACCCCTGACGTACCCATCGCTGATCTAGTGAGGGATCGCTTGGCCCTTTTCGCGATGTAGCGAGCTCTTTCTGCTTCAATGTGGGGCTCGAAGCAGGGAATGTGGATGCGACTGCGTCGATCTCGCACGCCGGTGCTCGCGCTGGCCTAATGTCCTTGAGACCGCCCTCAGGACACGCGGGAGGCACTTGCCGGAGGCGGGAGGTGCGGCTCCAGGACCGGCCCAATCATGCGTAGGCAGCTCCCGATGGCGGCAGTTCTGGTTGCAGTTGCGGTGAATCCGGGGCCGTTCACCGACGTCCGCTGTTGTCTCGGAACAGCGTGAATGCGCTGCTCAGGGGCCTGCTGTGGACTTCGGCGGACGTCCGCGAACGCGATCATGGCGGCCTGGCAGTGTGGCGCGGCTTGGGTCGACTGCGCCCAGAAGCAAATCTGTCGTGATTCGATCCTCCGGACCTTTGGCCACGCGTAGGCGTCATGCGGTGTCTGCGTCTGTCGTCCGCTCAGCGTGTGTCGCGGCGGAGTGGATGGTCGTCGGGGACTTCCACGAGAGCGATTTGCACGCCGTCGGGATCTTCGATCCACATCTCGACCAGTCCCCATGGCTCCCGTCGGGGCGGTTGTGTGACCGTCACGCCGGCGGTCGCAAGCCGCTCGTGCTCCGAAGCGACATTCCGCACTTGCACCCAGAGCGCCAGACCCACCGGTGGCTCCTCGGACTGACCGGAGACCTCCAGTAGCCCGTTTCCTAGGAAGAAGACGACCCCCGGGCGCTCCGGCGGGCCGAACTCCCGGTACACGGCGAGGCCGAGGACGTCGCCGTAGAAGGCCTGTGACCGTGCCAAGTCCGACGGGCGCAGCAGGATGCGGCTGCTCAACACCTCCATGGCGGCATCCTCGCCCAGCCGATCAGCGAGGGACACGGGCGTCTGGCCTGGTCCACATCTGACAGCCGGGTGACCGCGAATGCGGGCCGGCTGACGGACGACCCAGGGGAGTGCGGGAGGACAACTGGAGGAAGTCTGGAGATCGCCGAGCAGGCTCGCCCTTGCGGCTCGTCACAGAACCGTCGATGTCCACAGGCGGGCGGTCATCCACAGATGTGCCCAGGACCGCCGTAGGTCAGCGTGCTTCTGCTAGACGGGCGGTAGGCCTGTACTGGGCGGGCCGGGTTATGCCCGGAGTGATTCTGTTGACGACCAGGCCACGGCGACGCCAGGCAGGCGAGGGCGGAATCAGTGAGTACGCGACCAAGGCGGGGCCGCGCTTCCTGATCAAGTACACGGCTCGGCGTGCGGATGGCACGCAACGGGTGGTCCTCAAGCGTGGATTCACCACGAGGAAGGCGGCGGCTGCGGCGCTGCGCGCGGAGATCCGCACGCTCGAGCTGGGGGAGTGGGTCGAGCCAACAAAGCAGCGGCTCGACGCCTATCTGGCCGAATGGGTCGCTGGGCAGCGGCTCAGTCCCCTCGACGATCTCGTCCTACCGGAAGAACATCCGACTGCACATCGACCCCTACCTCGGCGAGACGACGCTTGCCCGGCTCACCGGTGCAGCGGTGGACGCCTGGATGCGCACGCTGGAGGCATCGGGCCGGATAGATGGCAGGGGCGGCTTGTCCGCCCGGACCGTGCGCTACGTGTACACGATCCTGCGCTCGGCGCTGTCCGACGCCGTCAGGCACGGCCGGCTGTCCGTGAATCCGACCGACCGGTCGACGCCGCCGAGCCCATCCGAGGCCCGGCCTCCGGAGATGCAGGCCTGGACGGCCGGGGAGCTCGTCCGCTTCCTGCGCTGGGCGGAGACCCGCGACCCCGACCTCGCGATGGGCTGGCGGCTGCTGGCCGCGACCGGGATGCGCCGCGGCGAGGCACTGGCCCTCCGGTGGCGGGACGTGGACCTCGACGCCGGCCGACTACAGGTGCGGCGCAGCGTCGGCACTGTGAAGAGCAAGGGCGCCGGCGAACAGCTCGTCGAGGGACCGACGAAATCCGGCCAGGCGCGTGTCGTGGACATCGACTCGGACACGGTCGCCGCCCTGCGCGTCTACCGGGCGACTCGCGGGTCGTTGTCCCTCGAGCTCGTGCGGAACGACGCCCTCGTCCTCGGCACTCTCGACGGCACGCACCGCCACCCCGAGCGGTATTCGCGCCGGTTCGTCGAACAGGTAATGCAGGCACGCAAGGCGCTGGGGCAGGACCAGCTGCCGAGGATCCGGCTGCACGATCTCCGCCACACCCACGCGACGCTTCTGCTGGCCGCCGGCGAGCCGGTGAAGGTGGTCTCGGAGCGCCTCGGGCACGCCAACGCGATGATCACGCTGACCGTCTACCAGCACGTCCACCCCGGCATGGGCCGCCAGGCCGCCGACCGGTTCGCCGCGCTGCTGAGGGGCTGACCGAGCGGCGCGAAGTATCACGGCGGTATCACGAGGCCGTTTTGACGCCCTACATGACAACGCCCCGGGCTCCTGACCTGCAGGAACACCGGGGCGATCGCGTGTCCGAGGGGGGACTTGAACCCCCACGCCCGATAAAGGGCACTAGCACCTCAAGCTAGCGCGTCTGCCATTCCGCCACCCGGACGAGTGCGTCGCAAAGACTACCCGAACGCCCCCACGGCTCGACGCCCCCCTGCACCTTTCGTCCGAGGCGCTGCAGGCCCTAGCCCGCGCGCCGGTGGCCGGTGAGGCATCGCGACGAGGGCGGAACCGGTGACAGCCTTGTGCCGATCAGCGCCCGGCCACGGAGACGCGCCCGCGGCCGGACCGCTTCGCGTCGTAGAGCGCGGCGTCCGCCGCGTGGTACAGCGTCTGCAGGTCGCCAGACCGCACCGGCACGTGCGCGACGCCGACGCTGATCGACAGCGCCAGCAGCGTCCCGTCGTCCAGTCGCAGGGGAGTGGCGCGCACGGCGGTGAGCAGTTCCTCGGCCCGTCGCGCCGCGACGTCGGCGGCGCAGTCGGGTAGCAGGACGGCGAGTTCGTCGCCGCCGAGCCGGGAGAGGACGGCGTCCTCCGCGCGCACCTGCTCGCGCAGCACGTCGGCCAGGTGCACCAGCGCCGCGTCGCCGACGGGGTGACCGTGCGAGTCGTTGATCGTCTTGAACGCGTCGACGTCGATCAGCACCAGCGCCGTCCCGGCTCGGACCGGCTGGGTCAGCGTCGTCGCCAGGGCGTCGTCGAAGGCGCGGCGGTTCACCAGCCCGGTCAGGGCGTCGACGCGCGCCTGCTCCTGCAGGGCGGTGACCAGCCGCTCCTGCATGGTGTTGGCGCGGGCGAGCATCACGGCCATGACCACCAGGACGGCGCCGAAGAAGACGCCGTCGGTGACGGCCTTGGCGGCGTGGCAGCAGCAGGAACAGGGTGCAGAGGTCCGCCACGACGGCTGTCCCGGCCACCAGGGCGACCCCGGCCGGTCGCAGGTGGGAGGCGGCGAAGAGCACCGGGAAGGCGAAGAACGCCTGGGCCGCGGCCGACGTGTCCGCGGTCAGGACGTTCAGGCCGCAGATCAGGCAGACCCCGCTCACGGCGACGAGCGCGCTCAGCCGCAGCCGGTCGAGCAGGTCCGCGGGGACGACGGTGCACACGACGGCGCCGACGAGCAGCACCGCGACGCCGAGCCAGTGGATCACCTGCACGACCGTGTCGGCGTCGGACTGCTGGAAGACCGTGAGCCCGGCCACGACCGCGGCGCAGACCAGCAGGATCAGCCGCGCGCTGTGCGCGGCCGCCTGCGGATCACGCGCCCGTGTGGCGCCCACGATGCTCACATCCAGATCGTCGACAGGAAAAACGGAACGGTCGAGGTGCAATTCACCCGCACGGGGGAGGTTCGGGCGGTGGCACGATCGCCCCATGGCCGAGATCACCACCCCGCCCCTCGCCGGTGCCCAGGACGAGGTGGCCGAGCTGCTCTCCGACCTCATCCGCATCGACACGACGAACACCGGCGACACGACGACGAGCGCGGGGGAGCGGGCCGCCGCCGAGTGGGTCGCCTGCAAGCTCGCCGACGCCGGCATCGAGTCGGAGATCCACGAGTCCGAGCCGGGGCGGGCCAGCCTGGTCGCCCGCATCGAGGGCGCCGACCGGTCCCGCCCCGCGCTGCTGGTGCACGGCCACCTCGACGTCGTCCCGGCCGATCCGGCCGAGTGGAGCGTGCACCCGTTCTCCGGTGAGGAGCGCGACGGCTACGTCTGGGGTCGCGGCGCGGTCGACATGAAGGACATGGACGCGATGGTGCTGGCGCTGGTCCGCGACTGGGCGCGCACCGGCGTGCAGCCGCCCCGCGACATCGTGCTGGCCTTCGTCGCCGACGAGGAGGCCGGCGGCCGGCTCGGCGCCCGCTGGCTGGTCGACGAGCACCCGGACCTCTTCGAGGGGTGCACCGAGGCGATCAGCGAGGTCGGCGGCTTCTCCATCACCGTCCGCGACGACCTCCGGCTCTACCTCGTCCAGACCGCCGAGAAGGGCCTGGCCTGGATGCGGCTCACCGCCGGCGGCAGGCCCGGCCACGGCTCCTTCGTGCACGACGACAACGCCGTCACGCGGCTGTGCGAGGCCGTCGCCCGGCTCGGCTCGACGCGCCTGCCGACCGTGCTGACCCCGCCGATGCGGCAGTTCCTGGACGCGGTCAGCGAGGCCTACGGCATCGAGATCGACCCCGACGAGCCCGAGCAGGCGCTGGCCCGGCTGGGTTCGATCAGCCGGATGATCGGCGCGGCCCTGCGCAACACGGCCAACCCCACGATGCTCGACGCCGGCTACAAGGCCAACGTCATCCCCGGCACGGCGAGCGCGACGGTCGACGGCCGCTTCCTCTACGGCCAGCAGGAGGAGTTCGAGCGCCAGCTGGCCGGCCTGATCGGCGAGGGGATCCAGCGCGAGTGGCTGGTGCACGACAACGCCGTCGAGACGACGTTCGACGGACCGCTGGTCGACTCCATGGTGGCCGCCCTCAAGGCCGAGGACGACGGCGCCCGGCCGGTGCCCTTCACGATGAGCGGGGGCACCGACGCCAAGAGCTTCGAGCGGCTCGGCATGCGCTGCTTCGGCTTCTCGCCGCTGCGACTGCCGCCGGACCTCGACTTCGCCTCGCTCTTCCACGGCATCGACGAGCGGGTGCCGGTCGAGTCGCTGCGGTTCGGCATCCGGGTGCTCGACCGCTTCCTGCGCTCTGCATGATGGGTCGATGACGACCCCCGCGCCCGGCTCCGTCGCTCTGATCACCGGGGGGACCGGCGGCTTCGGCCGCGCCCTCGCCACGAAGCTGCGGGCCCTCGACGTCACCGCCGTCCTCACCGACCTCGACAGCGAGCGCAACCGGCAGGTCGCCGCCGACCTCGGCTGCCCCTTCCTGCCGCTGGACGTCACCGACCGGGCGGCGAACGAGGCGGTGGTCGCGCAGATCGAGGCCGAGCACGGCCGCCTGGACGCCGCCTACCTCAACGCCGGGATCTCCGCGGCCAAGTCCGACGACGACCTGGATCTCGACGAGTTCATGCGGGTCGTCGACATCGACCTGTTCGGCGTCGTCTACGGCGTCCAGGCCGCGCGGCCGGCGATCAAGCGGGCCGGCGGGGGAGCGATGGTCGTGACGGCGTCCCTGGCCGGGCTCGTCGCCGATGGCCGGCGACCCCGGCTACAGCGTGGCCAAGGGCGGGGCGATCGCCTTCGTGCGGTCCATGGCGCCGCGGCTGGCCGCCGAGGGGACGACGATCTCCGCGATCTGCCCCGGGTTCGCCGACACCGCGATCATCGACCCGATCCGCGAGGAGTTCGACAAGGCCGGCTTCCCGGTGCTGACCGCCGAGGAGGTCGCGGACGCGATGGTGCTGGCCTGGACGTCGGGCGAGCCGGGCGCCGCCTACGTGATCCAGCCCGGCATCGGCACCATCCCCTACACGTTCAAGGGCGTGCCCTCGGCGAAGACCGCAAGCCGGGGAGACCGCCGTCGTCCCGGAGGCGCTGCGCCCGCCGTCGATGCGCTGACGTCCCGCGCGGAATGCGCCGACGACCCGCGAGAACCGCTCGATACTGGGGCCGCAGCGCACCGTCCGTGCCCGGCGAGGTGGCTCATGAAGCACGAGATCCGGTCGGAGATCGACATCGAGGCCCCACCCGACGCGGTCTGGGCCCAGCTGTCCGACCTCGGCAGCTACAGGAATGGAACCCGTTCATCACGAGGGCGGAGGGGACGGCGGAGGCTGGTCAGCGGCTGTCGTTGCGGATGCAACCGTCCGGGGGCCGTGCGATGACGATCCGCCCGCACGTCACAGCGGCGTCGGCAGGTTCGACGCTCGAGTGGCTCGGGCACCTCGGCGTCCCGGGGGTGTTCGACGGTCGTCACCGCTTCGAGCTGAGCGCCACGCCGACGGGGACCCACGTCGTGCAGCGCGAGTCGTTCCGCGGTCTGCTCGTACGGCCGCTGCGGCGGAGCCTGGACACGGGCACCCTCGCGGGGTTCGAGGCGATGAACGCAGCGCTGCGCCAGCGGGTCCTGGAGACACAGCCGAACCCCTGACGGCCATCGTCGCGGGGGGTGTTCGCCGGTCGGCGTCCTTCCTAGACTCCCGCAATGGTCCAGTACCGCAGCCATCACCGGATCCGGATGGGCGGACGCGACCCGTCCGAGGGGCACCGCACGGCGACCCCGCTCGAGCTCCTGTTCGACCTGACGTTCGTCATCGCGTTCGGTGCGGCCGCGAACGAGCTGGCCCACTACCTCGCCGAGGGTCACATAGGGACCGGCGCTGCTCGGGTTCTCCTTCGCCACGATCGGCATCTCGTTGGCGTGGATCAACTTCTCGTGGTTCGCGTCGGCGTACGACACCGACGACTGGGTCTTCCGGCTGGCCACGATGGTGCAGATGCTGGGCGTGCTGATCTTCGCCCTCGGCCTGCCGGACATGTTCGCGTCCCTGGACACCGGCGACACGGTCGACAACCGGGTCATGGTGGGCGGCTACATCGTGATGCGGGTGGCGCTGGTCTTCCAGTGGCTGCGCGCCGCCCGGCAGGACCCAGCGCACCGCGCCGCCTGCCACAAGTACGTCACGACACTCCTGGTGGCCCAGACCGGCTGGGTCGTTCTCGCTGATCGCCGAGACGTCGGTGGGCGTCACGTTCGTGTGGGTCGCCGTCCTGCTGCTCCTCGAGCTGGCCGGGCCGGTGCTCGCCGAGACCCGCAAGGGCGGCACGCCGTGGCACGCCCACCACATCGCCGAGCGCTACGGGCTCCTGGTGATCATCGCGCTGGGCGAGGGCCTGCTCGGCACGGCCGTCGCCATCAACGCGCTGATCGGCCCCGAGGGGACGGGCTGGTCGCTCGACGTCGTCATCCTCGGGCTGGCCGGGACGGCGCTGACGTTCGGGATGTGGTGGATCTACTTCATCCTGCCGTGCGGGCCGATCCTGGCGCGGCGCCGGGACCGGGCGTTCGGCTGGGGATACGGGCACATCGTCCTGTTCGGCGCCCTGGTCGCCGTGGGCGCCGGGCTGCACGCCGCCGCCTACTACCTCGAGCACCACACCGTGCTCGACATCACCGGCACCGTGCTCACGGTCGCCATCCCCGTGGCGCTGTACGTCGTGTCCATCTACGTCCTCAACTACCACCTCGTCCGGGTCTTCGACCCGTTCCACCTGTTGATGCTGGGCGGCACAGCGGTCGTCGTCGGTGCGTCGATCGCGATGGCGGCCGTCGGCGCACCGATGGTGTGGTGCCTGGCCGTCCTGACGCTGGCCCCGTGGGTGTCGGTCGTGGGCTACGAGACCGTCGGCTACCGCCACGGCGATCGGGTGCTCGAGCATCTCGGAGGACCGGTCGACACCTGACCCCGGGCTTCTGGCAGGGTCGCGGGCATGCGCGCATGGCGGGTCCACGAGCTCGGTGATCCCTCGCAGGTGTTGAGCCTCGACGAGGTGGAGAAGCCCACGGCCGGCGACGGCCAGGTGCTGGTGAAGGTGCGGGCGGCCGCGCTCAACTTCCCCGACGTCCTGATGGCGATGGGGATGTACCAGGAGAAGCCGCCGCTGCCCTACACGCCCGGTGTCGAGCTGTGCGGGGAGATCGTCGGGACGGGGCAGCGGGTGATCGGCTCGCCGTCGGGCGGCCCGGGCGCGTTCGCGGAGTACGCGCTGATGGACGCCGACTTCGCCTTCCCCGCGCCCGAGAGCCTGTCCGACGAGAAGGCCGCGGCGCTCTACCTGACCTACCAGACCGGCTACGCCGGCCTGCACCGTCGCGCGCAGCTCCAGGCGGGGGAGTGGCTGCTGGTGCACGCCGGCGCCGGCGGGGTGGGGACGGCGGCCATCCAGCTGGGCAAGGCCGCGGGGGCGAAGGTCATCGCGACCGCCGGCGGTGCGCGGAAGGTCCAGGTCTGCCGCGACCTCGGCGCCGACCACGTCATCGACTACACCGCCGACGACTTCGTCCCGATCGTCAAGGAGGTCACCGACGGGCACGGCGCCGACGTGATCTACGACCCGGTCGGTGGCGACGTGTTCGACAAGTCGCGCAAGTGCGTCGCGTTCGAGGGCCGGATCGTCGTCGTCGGCTTCACCAGCGGCCGCATCCCCGAGGCGCCGGCCAACCACCTGCTGGTCAAGAACTACAGCGTGGTCGGCCTGCACTGGGGTCTGTACCGCAAGCACGAGCCGGCGATCTTCGGCGAGATCCACGAGAAGCTGACGCGGCTGGTCGAGGCGGGCCAGCGTCGACCCGCTCGTCGGCGCGACGCACCCGCTCGACGAGGCGCCCCAGGCGCTCAAGGCGCTGGCCGACCGCGGCACCGTGGGCAAGGTCGTGCTGGTCCCCTGACCGACGCACGGGCGCACCTGCGCGCCGACTGCTCCCGCTGCGCCGGGCTGTGCTGCGTCGCGCCGGCGTTCGCCGCCTCGGCCGACTTCGCGATCGACAAGCCGGCCGGGACGCCGTGCCCGAACCTGCGGGACGACTTCCGCTGCGGCATCCACGCGCAGCTGCGGGAGCGCGGATTCCCCGGCTGCGAGGTGTTCGACTGCTTCGGTGCCGGCCAGCAGCTCACCCAGGTCACCTTCGGCGGTCGGACGTGGCGCGAGGACCCGTCGCTGGCCTCGGCGCAGTTCGCCGTCCTCCCGGTGATGCGCCAGCTGCACGAGATCCTCTGGTACCTGACCGAGGCGCTCGCGCTGCCGGCCGCCGCGCCCCTGCACGACGACGTCCGCCGGTGCGCCGCGCGGACCGAGCTGCTCACCGCCGGCACCCCCGAGGAGCTCGCCGGTCTCGACGTCGGCGCACACCGGCGGCAGGTCGGGGACCTGCTCGAGCGGGTCAGCGGACTCGTCCGCGGCTCGGGGGCAGCCGGACCGTCGCGGCGCCGACCTCATGGGCCGCGACCTGCGGCGCGAGCGGCTGCGGAACGCGAGCCTGCGGGGCGCCTACCTGATCGGGGCGGACCTACGCGGCGTCGACCTCGGGACGGCGGACATGCTGGGGGCCGACCTGCGCGCCGCCGACGTCCGCGGGACCGACCTGAGCCGGTGCCTGTTCCTCACCCAGCCGCAGGTCACCGCCGCGCGGGGGGACATGTCGACTCGGCTCCCTGTCGCCGTGATCCCACCCGTGCATTGGCGCTGACGCGGAGGCTGAGGGTCGCGAGAGAACTTGCGCGCGCGGCCTCCGCTGACTCAGTGCGACTGCGGGCGGCCGAGGCGCGCCTTCGTGTCCTCGACGTCCATGCCGTGCAGCCGGAGCAGGTTCTCGCCGAGGATCTTGCGCTTGGCGACGTCGGTGAGCTGCGGGTAGCCGTAGCCGTCGCAGAGGTCCTGCGGGATCGAGAAGTCCTTGAACGCCTGCAGCGCCCACTGCGGGTGGAAGATCGGCGCCTCCGAGCCGTAGACGATCTTGTCCTCGCCGCACCAGAACAGCAGCTTGCCGATGATCTCGGCGAACATCCGCGGGGCCCGCACGAGGAAGTTGATCGTCGCGGCGATCGACGCGTACAGGTTCGGGAAGCGGATGAGCTGCCAGCAGGTCTCGTCCAGGAACGGCAGCCCGACGTGGAAGATCACGAAGTTGATGTCCGGGAAGTTCGCCGCGGCGCCGTCCATGTCCCAGGTCTGGGTGGACTCGATCGGCTGCGGGCCCAGCGGCACGCCCTTGTGCACGCCGATGAGGTTGACGCCCAGCTCCTGGGCCTTCTCGAAGATCGGGAAGGCCACCTTCGGGTCGTCCATCCGCCACGGGAACGGCGCCCCGTAGTCGTAGCGCACGTTGTAGAACTTGAAGGCCTTGGCGCCGAACTCGCCGACCTGGCGCTCCATCAGGTCGATCGCCCGGCGCCCCTCCAGCGGGTTCACCGAGCCCCAGAAGACCGTGCGGTCGGGGTCGCGCTGGCACAGTTCCGCGCACGTCTCCCAGGGTGAGAGCCCGTCCCGGAACAGGTCGGTCAGCGGCAGCGGCATCGCCACGAGCATGTCGGTGTCGGACTGGTCGTAGACCATCTGCCGGATGTCGGCAGGCGTCCACTCCTTGAGGAACTCCTCCGCCGACAGGTGCGGTTGCGTCGTCCGGCGTGAGGACGGAGTGGAACGCGTACAGGTGCTGGGCGAAGAGCTGTCCGGGCGACCCGTAGGGGTTCTTGTCCGTGAAGTTGAACGGGTGCGCGACCCCGTCGAACACGAATGCGTCGCCGATCATGGCTGTCCTCCTGTGCTGGTGTGCGACGCGATGTAGTCGTCGCGGTTTCCGTACGGCGACGGGGTCGGGCAGGAAGCGGAGCTTGCGGGTCGCCGACTCCGACAGCCGGTCGGTGGTCCACGCCTCGTCCCAGACGACCTCGACCTCGCAGGAGTCGACGCCCGGCTGCGCGGTCATCGCGTCGGCGACGTCGGTGAGCACCCGGCTCGCGAACGGGCACCAGCCCGACGTGAGCAGCAGTTCCACCCGGGCATGTCCGGCCGTCATCTCCACCGACCGCAGCAGCCCCATGTCGACGACGGAGATGCCCTTCTCGCGGCAGCACGGGTCGAACACCCCCGAGAGCGCTCGCACCGCCCACTCGGGCGCCGGCTGCGTCATGCAGGCATCGTCGGACCGGGAGGAGCGGCCCCACCAGGGTGCGGATTTCAGATGGCGGCGAACGGTCAGGCAGCTCCGGAGCCCAGTGCCAGGGCCCGCGAGATGCGGCCCGCGCCCGCGAGCACCGTCCGCCGCGCGGCCTCCGAGGGCGCACTGACGACGGCGACCGCGCCGAGCCCGTCCGTCGTCGCCACCGCGGCGGCCAGGCAGTAGACGCCGATCGCGTACTCGCCGTCGTCGACGGCGACCTCGCCGGCCGCGGGCAGCCGCAGGCGGCGGCGGTCGACGACCGTGTGCGGCGTGAGGTCGTGCAGCGGGTGCCGGGCCAGGTAGTCGTCGCGGTCGGCCGCGGGAAGCTGGCCGAGGATGCACTTGCCCAGCGCGGTCGCATGGCCGGCGTCGTGCACGCCGACCCAGAGGTCGATCCGGGGTGCCCGGGCGCTGTCGACGATCTCGGACACCACGATCTCGCCGTCCACGTAGCTGGCCAGGTAGACGGCGCCGACCAGTTCGTCGCGCAGCCACTCCAGGGCCGGTCGGGCGTGTGCGAGTCCGCGGGCCGCCGAGCCGTGTTCTCGGACGACGTCGATGCGGTGGCCGAGCACGTAGGAGCCGTCGTCGAGGCGCTGCAGCCAGCCCTCGTGGGCGCAGGTGCGCAGCAGGTGATAGGTCGTGGCGAGCGGGAGCCCCGACGCGCGGGCCAGCTCCTTGGCACGGGCACGACCGTCGTGCTCGGCCAGCACCTCGAGCAGCCGCAGCGCCCGCTGCACCGACTGGATCAGCGTCGGCCCGCCCGCGTGATCGGCCACCTCTGGCTCCCTTGCGCCGTGGGAACCCACCATGGCGCGCGGCGATCGGGGCGTCTAGAGAACCGGTCCCGGCAGGTAGGAGAGGCGGGCGCGGCGGCGCAGGATGACCTTGCGGGTGCCGTCGGGATGCAGCTGGAGGCGGGCCAGTTCCCAGCCGCCGACGTCCGACTGCAGGCTCAGCATGGTCGCCGCTGCGGATCGGGACGTGCCCGGTGGAATCCGCAGCGGCGCGAACTCGTAGTCCCCGGCCGCCTCCATCGCGTTCGATTGTGCATCGTTCCCGCCGGTCGGTCACCACCTCCGCGCCCGGATCACCCGGTCCGGTCTGCGCAGCGTCCCGACCGGGCGGCAGGATGGGCGACGACCGCGACCGCTCGACCTGGGAGGACGACGTGACCGAACCCGGTACCGCAGGGGGCGTGCCCGAGGCCGACCGCGCGGAGCAGGAGGCGCTCGTCGACCCGCCGGAGATCTCCGTCGCCGGGGACGCGCAGGCCCCGCCGGCCGATGTGCCCGAGGCCGACGCGCTCGACCAGCAGCTCGTCGCCCGGCCGCACGGCACCGGCGGACCGGTCCGCCCGGTCGGCGACCGGGAGGCCGACGACGCCGACGTCCTCGAGCAGGCGGCCGACGTGCCGGTGGAGGACGACGACCTCGACTGATCCGGCCGCTCCGCTCAGCCCGACCGGGTGGCCGGCCTGCGAACGCGGCCTGAGGATCCGGCACCGTTCGATGCCGTGGCCGCCGTACTCGTCGTTGTGCTGATCCTCGTCGGCCTGCCGCTGCTCGCCTGGTGGCTGGGAGGCCGGCGCTTCTGGTCACGCTTGCGGCCGGGCGCTGAGCCCGACCCGTGGTGGGACGCCGTGCGTCGGCACGGCTTGTCGCCCGCCGAGGCGGCAGCCGCCTGGCCCGCGAGGTGCCCCGCGGTGCGGAGTTCCAGGAGGCACGGTTGAGGCGGGCCGCGGTCGAGGGCTGGGCCGGCTCGCTGCTCGAGCACGGGAGATGCCTCGGCAGCGGACCGCCGTCGGCCGGTGGCTGGTGGCGCTGCTGTTCTTCTGGGCGCTGGCCGTGCTGGGCCTGCTGGCTGTACCGGCTCCTCGCGGGCCGGCCGGGAGGACGTGAACTGGCTGATGGTCGCCACCTATGCCGTCCTTGCGGTCTGGATCCTTCGGCGGCGCCGAAATCTGCGGCGGACGATCGAGCGCAATTCGGACGACGGTTCCTGAACTCGCGACTCACTATGGTTAGGCTGCCCTAACTCGACCGAGAGGGGCCGCCATGTCGACCTGCCCGTGCGCCCAGCCGTCCCCGGAGCAGCCCGGCGCCGACCGAGGTCCGGCCGGCGCCCGCCGAGCGCGCCCGCACGGTGGCCACCCGCACGACGGCGACGGTCTCGGCACCCGGCGTCCAGTGCAGCCGGCTCCTCGCCCACACGGTCACCGAGGCGGGGCAGGTGCTGCTCGTCGTGCCGACCGACGGCGACCTGGCCGCGGCGGTGCGACCGCACCCGGCCAGGACCTCTCGACCCTGGTGATGGTCAGCGACCACGCGCCGGTCCCGCTGCGGCGCGCCGTCCGGGCGCAGCTGTGGCTCTCCGGATGGGCGACGATGGTCCGGCCGGAGGACCGGCGCGCCGCCCTGCTGAGCTTCGCCGAGACCAGCCCCTCGGGCGCGCTGCTCGACGTGGGCCGCACCGCGACGCTGCTGCGCCTCGACCTGGCCGAGGTGGTGCTCGGCGAGGGCGGCGACGGGCTCGACATCGGCCTGCAGGACTTCATGGCCGCGCGGCCCGATCCGCTCGCGGCGCTGGAGGCCGACACCCTGCGCCACCTGGACTCCGACCACCCGGAGTTCCTGTCGGTCCTGAGCAGCCTGCTGCCCGACGGCGTGGTGGGGGAGCGGGACGTGATCCGCCCGCTGGGCGTCGACCGGTGCGGCTTCCGGCTGCGGATCGAGCGCCCGACCGGTCACCTCGACGTCCGCGTGCCGTTCCCGCGGCCGCTGAGCTGCCCGGGCCAACTCGGGCCGGCCGTGCAACTCATGACCGCGGCCGGCCGGCGCTCGGCCGAGCTGACCGGCCGTCAGTCGCCGGCGGTCTCGGCCAGCAGCCGGGCCAGCCGGGTGCGCCGCGGCCGGACGTCGACCTCCCGCACCGCACGGGCCAGCGCCGATCCGGACGCGTGCACGATCGACAGGTGCCGCTGCGCGCGGGTGAGCGCGGTGTAGACCAGCGGCCGCGACAGCATCCCGCCGGCCTCCGGCGGCAGGACGACGACGACCCCGGGCCACTCCGAGCCCTGCGCCCGGTGCACGGTGATCGCCCAGCCGTGCCGCAGGTCGAACAGCGCCTGCCCGTTCACCGTCACCGGTCCCGAGGCGAACGAGACGTCGAGCGACCCCTCGCCGGTGCCGGTGACCACCCCGACCTCGCCGTTGGCGAAGCCCACCGGCTCCAGGTCCATGTGATTGGCGGTGGCCACCACCCGGTCGCCCGGGTCGAAGCCGAAGACCACGCCGTTACCCGGGTTCAGCTCCGCCTTCAGCGCCTTGTTGAGCTCGATCGTCCCGGCCGGTCCGCGGTGCACCGGGGTCACCACCTGGACGGAGCCCGGCTCGATGCCCAGCGCCCGCGGGATGGAGTCGGTGACCAGCTGGACCACCCGGCGGGCGGCCTCCGCCGACCCGGTGGCCGGCACGACGACGACCTCCCGGTCGGGGGAGTCGATCGGCGGCAGCTCCCCGCCGCGGACGGCGGTGGCCAGCCGCGCGATCGCGCCGCCCTCCGCCTGCCGGTACAGCGTGGTCAGCTCCGTCACCGGGACGACGCCGGAGTCGATCAGGTCGCCCAGCACGTGCCCCGGCCCGATCGAGGGCAGCTGCGCCGGGTCGCCGACCAGCAGCAGGTGGGTGCCGTCGGGGCAGGCCTCCAGCAGGGCAGCGGTCAGCTCGACGTCCAGCATCGAGGCCTCGTCGACCACGATGACGTCGGCGTCGAGCGGCCACTCCTCGTTGCGCGCGAACCCGCCCGACGTGCCCTGGGCGCCGAGCAGCCGGTGCACGGTCACCGCCGGGTGGTCGGTCAGCTCCTCGAGCCGCTTGGCCGCCCGGCCGGTGGGCGCGGCCAGCGCGACGTCGGCGCCCTTGGCCCGCAGCAGCTTCACGATCGCCGCGACCGTGCGGCTCTTGCCGGTGCCCGGCCCACCGGTCAGCAGGCTCACCCCGTGGCCCAGCACCTGTGCTACGGCGGCCTTCTGGGCCTCGTCCAGCCCCTTCGCGACCGTGCGCACCGACGCCGGGTCGGCGATCCGCTTCTGGGTGGCGGCCAGCCGGACCACGGCCTCCGCTACCAGTTCCTCGGCCATGCCGTACCGGGCCAGCGAGAGCGTGCGCAGGGCTGGGTCGGGTTCGGCGTCCGGTGCTCCGTCGTCGCCACCGGGTGGGATCGGCGGCTCGTGCTCGAGGACGTCGCCGGAGTCGACCGCGGCCACGATGGCGGCGACCGGGTCGGCGATCCCCTCGGCCTGCAGCGCCGCGACGACCATGTCGGCCGGCAGCACGGTGTGCCCGTCGCGGGTCGCCGTCCGCAGGGTCTGGGCGACGATCGCCCGGCCGCGGCGGGTGTCCTGCCGGTCCGCGCCCGGGAGGACGGCGATGGCGAGCCGGTCGGCGTCGGTGAGCGTGACGCCGGTCAGGGCCAGCAGCGCCCACGGGTCGTCGCGCAGCCGGCGGGGCGCGTCCGGCCCCAGGGTGTCGGTGACGCCCGCCGCCAGCTTCGCCGACAGCCCGGCGCCGACCAGGAGCTCGACCACCTCATAGGTGGGCGCGGCCGCCAGGAAACTGGAGAACAGCCGCTCGGCCCGCTGCCGGCCGACCCGGGGGAGCTTGATCAGCCGGTCGGCGGTGACGTCGTCGGGCGCGGTGATCCCGGCCGCCGGCAGCTCGGCCGCCGTGCGCTTGCCCAGCCCGGGCCAGAGGCCGGCGGTGCAGAAGGCGGCGAAGACGGGGTCGCCGCCCGGAGCCACGGCGGCTCGTCATCCGTCCGACCGGCGTTCGGGGTAGCCGAACGGCGGCGCCGACACGTCCTCGAGCGCGGTGCGGATCGCGGCGGGCAGCCGGACGCCGTCGGCGTCCAGCGAGGCCTGCAGCTGCGCGGCCGTGCGGGCGCCCACGATCGGCGCGACCACCCCGGGCCGGTCGCGGACCCAGGCCAGCGCCACCGCGAGCGGGGTGGTGCCCAGCCCCTCGGCGGCGGTGATGACCGCTTCCACGATCCGGTCGGACTTCGAGGAGCGCAGGCCGTCGATGAAGCCCTGCCACTGCGGCGAGGCGCCGCGCGACTCCGACGGCGTCGAGTGCCGGTACTTGCCGGTCAGGATGCCGCGCCCCAGCGGCGACCAGGCGAGCACGCCCAGGCCGAGCGCCTCGGCGGCCGGGACAACCTCGCGCTCCACGCCGCGCTGCAGCAGGGAATACTCGACCTGCGTGCTCACCAGCGGTGTGCGTCCCGGCCAGGCGCGCTGCCAGGTCGCCGCCTGGGCGGTCTGCCAGCCGGCGAAGTTGCTGATGCCGACGTAGCGCGCGCGGCCGGAGGTGACGGCGAGGTCGCAGGCGGCCAGCGTCTCCTCCAGCGGCGTGGCCTCGTCCCAGGCGTGCAGCTGCCAGAGGTCGACGTAGTCCATGCCGAGGCGCTCGAGGGAGGCGTCCAGGGCAGCGAGCAGGTGCCCGCGGGAGGCGCCGCGCCCCATCGGGCCGGGCGCCGTCCGGCCGACGGCCTTGGTGGCGACCAGCACGTCGGAGCGGGGGACGACATCGGAGAGCAGGTGGCCGAGGGTGCGCTCGCTCTCGCCGTCGCAGTAGACGTCGGCGGTGTCGACCATCGTGCCGCCGGCGTCGACGAAGGCCGTGAGCTGCATCGCAGCCTCGTCCTCGTCGGTGTCCCGGCCCCAGGTCATCGTGCCCAGCGCCAGCCTGCTGACGACCAGACCGCTGCGCCCCAGCGCCCGTTGTTCCACGACCGGCCAACCTACCGGCGCGAGCTGACAGCCACCGGGCAGCCTCCGATCCGTCGGGGCGGCGCGGCGGGTGGCGATGGTTCCCGGCGGCGGCGCACCGGATGCCCTTGTCGCGCGTTCCCGCCGGGTCGAGGCTGCCGCGATGACGACGGCGAATGACGATCTGGCACGCCTGATGCACGCCGGTGACCGGTCGGCCTGGTCGACGGCCGCGCTCGTGATCGCCCTCGACGGGTCCGGGTCACCGGAGCAGCAGGCCGCGGCCGCGGACGTGCTCCGCACGCTGGGCGTCGATGTCACCGCCGGCGTCGCGGGTCGGGACCGGGGATCGGCGGCCGCGCAGGTCGCGGCACCGCTGCTGCAGACCGCGGCGCTGGTGCGCGGCGGGGGACAGCTGTGGGCCGGGCAGTCCGACGACGCGCTGGTGGCGCAGGGCCGCGCCAGCGCACAGGGCGCCGCGGCCTTCGCCCGGGTGAGCCTGCCGATGATGACCGGCCTGGCGGACGCGCTCGCGTCCCCCGGCGCCCGGATGCTCGATGTCGGCACCGGGGTGGCGGCACTCGCCGTCGCCTACGCCGAAGTGTTCCCGCACCTGACCGTCGTCGGCCTCGACGTCCTGCCGCGCGTCCTGGATCTCGCGGCAGCCACGGTGCGGGCCAGCAGCGTGGCTGACCGCGTGGTCCTCCGGGAGCAGGACGTCGCCGACCTCGACGAACCCTCGACGTACGCGTTCGCCTGGCTGCCCGCGCCGTTCGTCCCCGAGCCCGCCCTGCGGGCCGGGGTCTCGCGGATCGGCGCGGCCCTCGTCCCCGGCGGCTGGCTGATGCTCGGGCACGGCAAGTTCGTCGGCGACCCGGTCGACGACGCCATCAGCCGCTTCAAGACCGTGGCGTACGGCGGCACGGCGCTCGACGACGAGCAGGCCGAGCGACTGCTGCGGGACGCGGGCCTGGAGGACGTGCGGAGTGTGCCGACGCCCCCGGGGTCGCCCGGGATCACGATCGGCCGCAGGGCCCCGGCCTAGGACCCGTTCCCACGCGTTCTGCCGCGGACGTCGGCCGGGCGCGCAACCGTCCACAGGCGGCCGACCTAGAGTTCCCCGTCGTGTCCCTGCTCCTGTACCGGCTACCCCGCCTCGCTGTCCGCGCCGTCCACGTCGGCATCGGCTGACCGGGCATGGGCTGGTTCGAAGCCGTCGTCCTCGGGATCGTCCAGGGACTGACCGAGTTCCTGCCGATCTCCTCCAGCGCGCACCTGCGGATCGTGGGGGAGGCGTTCGGCTGGGACGACCCGGGTGCCGCGTTCACCGCGATCACGCAGATCGGCACCGAGGCCGCCGTGCTGCTCTACTTCCGCCACGACATCGGGCGGATCATCGTCGCCTGGCTGGGCTCGCTGGCGCGGGAAGCGCAAGGGCGACCCGGACGCCCGGATGGGCTGGCTGATCATCGTCGGCAGCATCCCGATCGTCGTCCTCGGCCTGCTGTTCCAGGACGACATCGAGACGACGCTGCGCGACCTGCGGATCGTCGCGGTCGCGCTGGTCGCGTTCTCGCTGATCCTCTTCTGGGCCGACCGGGTGGGCGCCAAGAAGCGGGAACTGCACGACCTGACCATCGGGCACGGCATCGCCTTCGGTCTCGCCCAGGCGATGGCGCTGATCCCGGGGGTGTCGCGCTCGGGCGGCACGATCACGATGGGCCTCTTCCTCGGCTACACGCGGGCGGCCGCGGCGCGCTACTCGTTCCTGCTCGCCGTCCCCGCCGTCCTCGGGTCCGGCTTCTTCCAGGCGTACGAGGCGCTGACGGGGGACGTCGCGGGCGAGGGCGTCTCCTGGGGGCCGACGATCGTGGCCACGGTCATCGCCTTCGGCGTCGGCCTCACCGTCATCGCGTGGCTGCTGCGCTACCTCGACCGCGGCAGCTTCACGCCCTTCGTCGTCTACCGCGTGGTGCTCGGGCTGAGCGTGCTGGCGCTCGTCGGAGCGGGGGTCCTCGCGCCGACGTAACCGGGTTGTCCCAGGTCGGCGGCTTAGGCTTCGCCCGTGCCCACCGTGATCCTGCTGCGCCACGGCCGGACGACGGCGAACACCGCCGGCGTCCTGGCCGGCTGGACGCCCGGTGTGCAGCTGGACGAGACGGGCCTGGAGCAGGTCCGGGTGGTGGGGGAGCGGCTGGCGAAGGTGCCGCTGGCCGCCATCGTGAGCAGCCCGCTGGAGCGGTGCCGGCAGACCGCCGAGGCCCTCGCGGCCGGGCGGGAGCTGACGGTCCAGGACGACGACCGGCTCGGCGAGGCCCGGTACGGCGACTGGACCGGTCGCACGCTCAAGGAGCTGATCAAGGAACCGCTGTGGCGGGTCGTCCAGCAGCACCCCTCCGCCGCGGTCTTCCCCGGACCCGAGGGGGAGGGGCTGGCCCAGACCCAGGCCCGCGCGGTGGCCGCCGTCCGCGGCTGGAACGCCACGCTCGGTCCGGAGGCGGTCTGGCTGGCCTGCAGCCACGGCGACGTCATCAAGGCGATCCTGGCCGACGCGCTCGGCCTGCATCTGGACCAGTTCCAGCGGATCGTCGTCGACCCGGCGTCGATCTCGGTGGTCACGTATACCGACACGCGGCCCTTTGTCCTGCGGGTCAACGACACCGGCGGCGACGTCTCCGGCCTGATCCCGCCGCCGAGGAAACACCGCCGGCGCAGGCCGTCGTCGGACGCCGTCGTGGGCGGGGGAGCGGGCGCGACCGTCTGACCTCGGTGTCGTCGCGGGCAACCGGTCGGTGCGCCCGCGTAACCTGACGACGTGCCCCGTCAGGTCCATCTCTTCGACCGCCCGAGCCGGTTCGTCGCCGGCACCGTGGGTCAGCCCGGGGACCGCACGTTCTACCTGCAGGCCTCGGACGACACCGGCCGCACGGTGAGCGTGGCCCTGGAGAAGACCCAGGTGCAGATCCTCGCCGACCGCATGCACGAGCTGCTGGACGAGGTGGCCGGCCGTGCCGGCACCGTGATCCCGCCCGATGCCGACGTCGACGACCTCGAGCCGCTCACCGCGCCCGTCGACGAGGAGTTCCGGGTCGCGGCCATGGGCCTGGCCTGGGACGGGTCGGAGGAAGCGATCGTCGTCGAGGCGGTGGCGGCCTCCGACGAGCCCATCGACGAGGAGGCCATCCTCTCCGACAGCGAGGAGGGCCCGGATGCGCTGCGGGTGACGATCACGCCGATGGCCGCCCGTGCCTTCGTGGCCCGCGCCCGGCGCGTGGTGGCGGCCGGCCGGCCGTCGTGCCCGCTGTGCTCGCTGCCGCTCGACCCGACCGGGCACGTCTGCCCGCGGCAGAACGGCTACCGCCGCTGAGCGGCGAGCGATGAGCGAGCACCCCGCGGAGCCGGCCGCCGGCGCCGACCTGCGCGCGCCGCTGGACGACGCCGAGTCGGCGGTGCTGCTGCGCGACGGCGAGATCGACCTCGAGGGGCGCCTGCTCGACGCGTCGAACGTGACCCTGGTCGGCGCGATCCGCACCGACACGCTGGCCGCCGAGTGCGTCTACAAGCCGGTGGCGGGGGAGCGGCCGCTCTGGGACTTCCCCGACGGCACGCTCGCCGGGCGGGAGATCTCGGCGTTCCTGGTCTCCGAGGCCACCGGCTGGGGCGTCGTCCCGCCGACGGTGCTCCGCGACGGGCCGTTCGGGCCGGGGATGGTCCAGCTCTGGATGGACGGCGACGAGGAGGTCGACCTGGGCGCCTTCGTGCGCCGCGACCACCCCGGGCTGCGCCGGATGGCGGTCTTCGACGCGGTGGTCAACAACGCCGACCGCAAGGGCGGGCACATCATCCCGATGCCGGACGGGCACGTGTACGGCGTCGACCACGGCATCTGCTTCTCCACCGACCCGAAGCTGCGCACCCTGCTGTGGCGCTGGGCCGGCAAGCCGCTGCCGGACGACGCCGTCGCGGTGCTGGAGCGGATGGCCGATGAGCTCCGCGACGATCTGGGCGAGCAGCTGCACGAGCACCTGACCCGCAAGGAGGTGCGCTGCACCCAGCAGCGGGTCGCCGAGCTGCTGCGGACCGGCCGGCACCCCGAGCCCACCGGCGACTGGCCCGCGCTGCCCTGGCCCCCCTGACGCCTCTCCTCGCGAGATCGCCGCTTTCGCGCTTTCGTCGAGGCGGCGAGATGCGATGTCCCCAGTCGCCCATGCCGCATCGCAGCCGCCTCGCGATCCTTCTGCTGGATCTCCCGCCCGATCAGCACGCCGCCGGAATCGGCCTTCTGGGCCGGCGCAACCGGCCGGCCCGTCCGCGCCTGATCCTCCGGACGACGACTGGGCCTCGCTCGGGTCTTCGCCGAGGGCTGGCACGTCGAGATGCAGCGGACCGGTGCGGGGACGCCGCCGCGCTGGCACGTCGACATCGAGACCGACGACATCCCGGCCGAGGTCGCGCGGCTGGAGGCGCTCGGCGCGACCGCGACACCAGGACGAGGGCGCAACTTCTGGCAGATGCTCGACCCGGCAGGGCTCGTGTTCTGCGTGGTCGGCATCCAGACCGGCGAGGCGTTCGAGAGGTACGCCGTCACCTGGGATTGAGCGGCGGCCGCGCCTCCTCGACCGCGCGGCTCATCGCCTCGTCCCCGTGCAGACGCGCGCCCTCCACGACGCCGTCGATGTCGGCGGCCGGCCGGTTCTGGCTCAGCTTGGCCTTCGCCTCGATCCGGCTGATCCGCAGTTCGAGCCCGACGATGGCGCGCAGCTGGCCGGCGACGAAGGCGGGTGGCGCGTCGTCGACGGTCCACGGCTGCGGACGGCCGGCCTCGTGCTTCTCGGTGAGCCGCCGCACGAGGCCGCGCAGCCAGTCGACGTCGTCATGCACGACGAGCTCGCCGTAGACGTGCGCCGTCACGTAGTTCCAGGTGGGGACGACGCGGCCGTGCTGGGCCTTCGAGGCGTACCACTGCGGCGAGATGTAGGCGTCGGGACCCCGCAGGATCACCAGCGCCTCCCCGACGGGGGCGTGCCGCCAGTGCTCGTTGTTGCGGGCGACGTGCCCGAGCAGCGCCCCGTGCGGCCCGCGGTCGGGGTCGAACACGAACGGCAGCATCGTCACGAGCAGGCCCTGGGCGGTCGCGGTGACGAGGTCCCCGGCGCCGTGCTCGCGCAGCACGTCCTGGACCGCGGCGTCGGACATGGCGAAGTGCTCCGGGACGTACACCGGCCTGGGCCTCCTCGACGACGGGGTCGCTGTCCTGAGCGAGGGTAGTTCCGAGCCATCAACCTCTACTCGAGGTTCACGTGACCGATCATCGCGGCGGCCTGCAGCGGGTCGCCGTGGACCGTGAGCACCTCGAGGGGCAGGCGGCGCCAGACCGCCATGAGCAGATCGCCCGCCGTCCCGGTGAGGACGGCGATCGGGAACGGCCGGGTGCGGGGGAACAGCGTCCGCTCGGCGCCGGCGTCCAGGGCATGGAGGACGACGGGGTGCGCGTCCTCGGGCGGGCCGTCCGGGAGGGCACCGGGCACCATCACCTCGAGCCACTCGTCGATGCCGTCCAGCCCGACCGCGGGCGGGATCGGGCGGACGTCGCCGAGCACCTGCTCGACGTCGACGGTGTGGACGGTCGCCTCCTGGGCCTGCCGCCGCAGCACGAACGCGACGTCCTTGCCGGGGCGCCCACGTCCAGACCCGGTCGGCCGGATCGGCGGCGGCCAGCACCGCCTCCAGCTCCGCGCTCTGGGCCAGGCCCCAGCCCAGCAGTTCGTCGTCCTTCGGCCGGGCCGGTTCGGGGTAGCCAGAGGGATCCGCGGCCCGGCTGCGCACGATCCAGGTCCAGAAGCGCTGCACCTCGGCCAGGTGCCAGACCAGGTCGGCCAGCGTCCAGTCGGGGCAGCCGGGCACCCGCGCCGCCCACCCGTGGGCCAGCAGGGCCTCGGCGGCCGCGTCGGCGAAGCGGGCGTTGGCCCGCCGCAGCGCGGGCAGGTACTCGTCGAGCTCCATCGCTCCTCCTTGTCCGCTCCTCCTTGTCGGAGCCGTCGGCGCCCCGCTCTACCCTCGTGCCGTGCTCTCCTGGCCCGCCCCGCTACTGCCGACCCTGCCCGGGACCGGCCCCGTGCTCAAGCTCCACGACACCGCGCGCGGTGAGGTGGTCGCGACGAGTCCCGACCGCACGGCGCGGATGTACGTGTGCGGCATCACCCCGTACGACGCCACGCACCTCGGCCACGCGGCGACCTTCCTGGCGTTCGACCTGATCAACCGCATGTGGCGCGACGCCGGACACGCCGTCCACTACGTCCAGAACGTCACCGACATCGACGACCCCCTGCTCGAGCGGGCCGAGCGTGATCACGAGGACTGGATCGTGCTCGCGATGCGGGAGACGGCCTTGTTCCGCGAGGACATGACGGCCCTGCGCGTGCTCCCGCCCGAGGACTACGTCGGCGCGGTCGCGTCGATCCCGGCGATCGTGGCGCGCGTGGAGACCCTGCTCGACGAGGGCCTGGCCTATGCCCTCGCCGACGGCAGCGGCGACATCTACCACGACGTCTCGCAGGCGCCGGGCTTCGGCGGTGAGTCGAGCTACGACGAGGCCACGATGCTGAGGTTCTTCGCCGAGCGCGGGGGAGACCCCGACCGGGCCGGCAAGCGACAGCCGCTCGACCCGTTGCTCTGGCGCGGGGAGCGTCCCGGCGAGCCGTCCTGGCCCGGCCCGCGTGGCACCGCCGGCCGACCCGGCTGGCACATCGAGTGCGCCACCATCGCGCTCGACACCATCGGCATGGGCTTCGACGTGCAGGGCGGCGGCAGCGACCTGGTGTTCCCGCACCACGAGTACTCCGCGGTGCACGCCGAGGCGCTCACCGCCACCAAGCCCTTCGCCCGGGCCTACGTGCACGCGGCGATGATCGGCCTCGACGGCGAGAAGATGAGCAAGTCCAAGGGCAACCTCGTCTTCGTCTCCCGGCTGCGCGGCGACGGCGTCGACCCGATGGCGATCCGCCTGGCCCTGCTGTCCGGTCACTACCGCACCGACCGGTTCTGGGCGCACGACCTGCTCACCACCGCCCAGGAGCGGCTGGCCACCTGGCGGCAGGCCATCGCCCGCGACGCCGGGGCGCCGGCCGCGCCGCTGCTGCGCGGGCTGCGCGAGCGGCTGGCCGACGACCTCGACAGCCCCGGCGCGATCGCGCTGGTCGACGCCTGGGCCCGCGACACCCTGGCCGGTACCGACGACGACTTCGAGGACGAGGCCCCGCGGATCGTGTGCGACGCCGTCGACGCCCTGCTCGGATCGCGTGGCTCGTGCCGGGACGAGCTCTCGCCGATGACCGCGGGGGCGTTCCGGCTCGCCGACCGGGCGGCGCGGGAGCGCGAGGAGGAGGCCCTCGCGCCGGCGGCCACCCGCTCGGCGCAGACCCGCGGCCGGGCGCGCCCGGAAGAGGAGGATCCGCTCCGGACGGCGTTCGAGCGGGACCGCGACCGGATCCTGCACGCCAAGGCCTTCCGGCGCCTCAAGCACAAGACGCAGGTCTTCCTGAACCCGGACGGCGACCACTTCGTCACCCGGCTCACCCACACGCTGCAGGTCACCCAGGTCGCGCGCTCCCTGGCACGGGCGCTGGGCCTCAACGAGTCGCTCGCCGAGGCGATCGCGCTGGCCCACGACGTCGGCCACTCCCCGTTCGGCCACCTCGGCGAGGACGCGCTGGAGCCCTACGTCCCCGGCGGGTGGCACCACGCGGCGCAGGGGGTGCGGATCGTCGAGGTGCTCGAGCACCTGAACCTCACCTGGGAGGTGCGGGACGGCGTCCGCGTCGCACAGCTGGAAGATCGACCCGCCGCCGGCGACGCACGAGGGGAGTGCGTGCGGTACGCCGACCGGATCGGCTACCTGTCCCACGACGCGCTCGACGCCATCCGGGCCGGGGTGCTGCGGCCCGAGGACCTCCCGGCCCGGACCAGCGAGATCTTCGGTGAGCCGGGCTCGGAGATGGTCGGGGCGATGATCGACGCCGTCGTCGTGGGCACCCTCTCGCCCGAGAACACCACCGGTGCGGTCGTCATGCACCCCGACGCGCTCGAGGCGATGCACGAGCTGCGGACGTTCATGTTCGAGCGGGTCTACCTGTCCGACACCGCCGCCGGCCAGAAGCACGTGGCCATCGACGTCATCCGCCGCCTGGTCGACCACCACCTGGCGCACCCCGACCAGATCCCCGAGTCCTACCGCGACACCGAGGCCGACGACGTCACCCAGGTCGTGGACTACGTCTCGGGGATGACCGACCGGTTCGCGCTGAACATGCACGACCGCCTCTTCGACGCCGATGCCACGTCCCGGATGACGCCATTACTTCGCGATCCTCCGGATCGCACCGCGATGACATCGCGATGACATCGCGATCCTCCGGATCGCACCGCGGCCAGGTGCCGTCCCCCTGAGGCGATGAGCCGCTGCGTCGCGCCTGCGCGGAGCCCCTCCGGGGCCCCACTCGGCGCGACAAAGCCGGTCAGCTCTGATTGCGCCGTCTCAGGTAGCGCTCGAACTCGCGGGCGATCTGGTCGCCGTTGGCCTGGGAGAGGTCGACCTCGGCGGCCCGCTCCTCGAGGGAGCGCACGTACTCGACGACCTCGTCGTCCTCCTTGGCCATCTCGTCGACCGTGTTGACCCACTCCTCGGCCTGCTGGGGGAGCGTGCCGAGCGGCACGGTCAGCTCGAGGACCTCCTCGACCCGCTGCAGCAGGGCGACGGTGGCGCGCGGCGACGGCGGCTGCGAGACGTAGTGCGGCACGGCGGCCCAGAAGCTGATCGCCGGCAGGCCGGCCTGCACGCAGGCGTCCTGGAAGACGCCGAGGATGCCGGTCGGCCCCTCGTAGCCGGAGGCCTCCAGCCCGTAGGTGCGGGCGGACTCGGCGTCGTAGGCCGAGCCGGTGACGGGCGTGGGCCGGGTGTGCGGCGTGTCGGCCAGCAGGGCACCCAGCGCGACGACGATCTGCACGTCGAGCTCCTGCAGGATCTCGATCAGCTCGGCGCAGAACCCCCGCCAGCGCATGTTCGGCTCGATGCCCCGGATGAGCACGACGTCGCGGTCGCTGCCCGGCGGCCGGGCGACCGAGATGCGGGTGGTCGGCCACTCGATGCGGCGGTTCACGCCCGCGATCAGCGACACCGTGGGCCGGTTCACCTGGAAGTCGTAGTAGTCCTCGGGGTCCAGCGCGGCCAGCGGCGTCGCGTCCCAGATCAGCTCCAGGTGCTCGACGGCCCCTGTCGCGGCGTCCCCGGCGTCGTTCCAGCCCTCGAACGCGACCACCACCATCGGGTCGGTCAGCTCGGGCAGGTCCGTTGAGGTGGACTTGGGGTCGATCACCTTTGCGAGCCTACGTCGGTCCGCCGTCAGGACCGCGCGTCGGCTGACCCTTTCGGTGTGGGTGACCTCCCTGGCCGGGCGGAGACCAACCGGCTGGCCCGCGCGTCTAGTCTTGTTCGGTGTCTGCCTTCCTGCGCCCGGACGCCACGGCAGCGCTGACCGCGCTCCTCGAGCAGCGCATCCTCGTCCTCGACGGCGCCATGGGCACCGCGATCCAGCGGGACCGGCCGGACGAGGCGGGCTACCGCGGGGAGCGGTTCGCCGACTGGCCGTCCGACGTGCAGGGCAACAACGACCTGTTGAGCATCACCGCGCCGGCGATCGTGTCCGGGATCCACCGTGAGTACCTCGAGGCCGGCGCCGACCTGATCTCGACCAACACCTTCAACGCCACCGCGATCTCGCTCAGCGACTACGGCATGGAGAGCCTCGCCTACGAGCTCAACGAGGCCTCGGCCCGGCTCGCCCGCGAGGAGTGCGACGCGATGACCGCGCGCACCCCCGACAGGCCGCGGTTCGTCGTCGGCGCGATCGGCCCCACCAGCCGGACGGCGTCCATCTCGCCGGACGTCAACGACCCCGGCGCCCGCAACGTCACCTTCGACGAGCTCGTCGGGGCCTACCTGGACCAGGCCAACGGGCTCGTCGACGGCGGCTCGGACGTGCTGCTCATCGAGACCATCTTCGACACGCTCAACGCGAAGGCGGCGATCTTCGCGCTGGAGACGCTGTTCGAGGAGCGCGGCCGCCGCTGGCCGGTGATGATCTCCGGGACGATCACCGACGCCTCCGGCCGCACGCTGTCGGGCCAGGTCACCGAGGCGTTCTGGTACTCCGTGCGGCACGTCCAGCCGCTGCTGGTGGGCCTCAACTGCGCGCTGGGTGCCAAGGAGATGCGGCCCTACATCGCCGAGATCTCCCGCATCGCCGACACGTTCGTCTCCTGCTACCCGAACGCCGGCCTGCCCAACGCCTTCGGCGAGTACGACGAGTCGCCGGAGGAGACGGCCGCCGTCCTCGAGGAGTTCACCGGCAGCGGCTTCGTCAACCTCGTGGGCGGCTGCTGCGGCACGACGCCCGGCCCACATCGCCGCGATCGCCCGCACCGTCGAGGGCCGGGCACCGCGGACGCCGGCCGAGACGGCGCCGGCGCTGCGGCTCTCCGGGCTCGAGCCGCTCACCGTCACCGAGGACACCCTCTTCGTGAACGTCGGCGAGCGCACCAACATCACCGGGTCGGCCCGCTTCCGGAACCTGATCAAGGCCGGCGACTACCCGGCCGCGCTCGCCGTCGCCCGCCAGCAGGTCGAGGCCGGGCGCGCAGGTCATCGACATCAACATGGACGAGGGGATGATCGACGGCGTCGAGGCGATGGACCGCTTCACCAAGCTGGTCGCCTCCGAGCCGGACATCTGCCGCGTCCCGACGATGATCGACTCCTCCAAGTGGGAGGTCATCGAGGCCGGCCTCAAGTGCGTCCAGGGCAAGGCGATCGTCAACTCGATCTCCCTCAAGGAGGGCGAGGAGAAGTTCGTCCGCGAGGCGCGGCTGTGCCGCAAGTACGGGGCCGCCGTCGTCGTCATGGCCTTCGACGAGGACGGGCAGGCGGACAACCTCGAGCGCCGGACGCAGATCTGCCGGCGCGCCTACGACATCCTGACGAAGGACGTCGGCTTCCCGGCCGAGGACATCATCTTCGACCCGAACGTCTTCGCCGTCGCCACGGGCATCGAGGAGCACGCCAACTACGGGCTGGACTTCATCGAGGCCGCCCGCTGGATCAAGCAGAACCTGCCCGGTGCGCTGGTGTCCGGCGGCGTCTCGAACGTGTCGTTCTCCTTCCGCGGGAACAACCCGGTCCGCGAGGCCATCCACGCCGTCTTCCTGTTCCACGCCATCGCCGCCGGCATGGACATGGGGATCGTCAACGCCGGTGCCCTCGAGGTGTACGACGAGGTGCCCGAGCTGCTGCGCGAGCGCATCGAGGACGTGATCCTCAACCGCCGTCCCGACAGCACCGAGCGGCTGCTGGAGATCGCCGCCGACTTCGCCGGGGACGGCTCGGTCAAGGAGGTCGCCACCGAGGAGTGGCGGTCGCTGCCGGTGGGGGAGCGGATCACCCACGCTCTGGTGAAGGGCATCGACGAGTTCGCCGAAAGCGACACCGAGGAGCTGCGCGCGGAGATCAGCGCCCGCGGCGGCCGGCCGATCGAGGTCATCGAGGGCCCGCTGATGGACGGCATGAACGTCGTCGGCGACCTGTTCGGCGCGGGCAAGATGTTCCTGCCGCAGGTGGTCAAGTCCGCGCGCGTGATGAAGAAGGCCGTCGCCTACCTGATCCCGTTCATCGAGGCCGAGAAGCAGCCCGGCGACGTCGAGCGCAGCAACGGCAAGGTCGTCATGGCCACGGTCAAGGGCGACGTCCACGACATCGGCAAGAACATCGTCGGCGTCGTCCTGCAGTGCAACAACTACTCCGTCGTCGACCTCGGCGTGATGGTGCCGGCGCAGAAGATCCTCGACGCCGCCAAGGCGGAGGGCGCCGACATCATCGGGCTCTCCGGGCTGATCACGCCGTCCCTCGACGAGATGGTCAACCTGGCCTCGGAGATGGAGCGGCAGGGGTTCGACATCCCGCTGCTGATCGGCGGGGCCACCACGTCGCGCGCGCACACCGCCGTCAAGGTCGCGCAGCGCTACCACGGCCCGGTGATCTGGGTGAAGGACGCCTCGCGGTCGGTTCCCGTCGTCGCCGCCCTGCTGTCGGACGAGCAGCGCCCGAAGCTCCTGGCCGACGTCGACGCCGACTACGAGGCGCTGCGCGAGCGGCACGCCGCCCGTCAGGACACCCGCACGATGCTGCCGCTGGCGGCCGCCCGGGCCAACGCGACCCCCATCGACTGGAGCAGCTACCACCCGCCCCGGCCGCGGATGCTGCTGCAGCAGGCGGTGGACGTCTGCGGCGGACCGTCGTGCGACCACGTCCACCACATGGCCCGCCAGTTCGTCCGGACCTTTACCGACTACCCCCTCGACGAGCTGCGGGGCTACATCGACTGGCAGCCGTTCTTCTCCGCGTGGGAGATGCGCGGCCGGTTCCCCGACATCCTGCACAACCCGACGAGCGGCGAGGCGGCGCGCCGGCTGTTCGAGGACGCGCAGGCGATGCTCGACCGGGTCGTCGAGGAGAAGTGGCTGCGGGCCAGCGGCGTCTTCGGGCTCTTCCCGGCCAACCAGGTCGACGGCGACGACATCGAGGTCTACACCGACGAGTCGCGCACCGCCGTCCGCACGACCCTGCACCAGCTCCGGCAGCAGACCGAGGGCCGGGACGGGGCGCCCCGCAAGTCCCTGGCCGACTTCGTCGCGCCGAAGGAGACGGGGCTGCGCGACTACGTCGGCGCGTTCGCCGTCACTGCCGGGCTCGGCTCGACCGACCGGGTCGCCGCCTTCAAGAAGGCCAACGACGACTACTCGGCGATCCTGCTGGAGTCGCTCGCCGACCGGCTCGCCGAGGCCTTCGCCGAGCGACTGCACGAGCGCGTGCGCAAGGAGTTCTGGGCCTACGCACCCGACGAGCATCTCGACAACGAGGCGCTGATCAGCGAGAAGTACGCGGGCATCCGCCCGGCACCGGGCTACCCCGCCTGCCCCGAGCACACCGAGAAGGCGACCATCTGGCAGTTGCTCGACGTCGAGGCCAACACCGGGATCGAGCTCACCGAGAGCATGGCCATGTGGCCGGGTGCGGCGGTCAGCGGGCTGTACTTCGCGCACCCGCAGTCGCGGTACTTCGTGCTGGGCGGGGTCGGCCGGGACCAGGTCGAGGACTACGCGCAGCGCAAGGGCTGGACGGTCGGCGAGGCGGAGAAGTGGCTCTCCCCGAACCTGGGCTACCGGACCGAGGACGAGTAACCCGGCGCGGCCCGTCGGGCAACTGGCAAAAGATCACATTTCGATATACGAGATTTGTGGGTAGCTTGGTCTCCTGTCCGCCGGGCCCCGTTCCTCGAACCGAGGACCTCGGCCGGACACCGCCGAACTGTGCGCAGCCGAAGCGCCGCGCTCAGACCGGGGACCCATGGTTCCACTGGGGTGAATCCTGCGCGCGTGCGCTGCAGGTAGGGCAACTTCCGGCCCGAACCCGTCAGCTAACTCGGTAGGCGGCTGAGGAAGAAACGGAGAAGCCGCCCCTGTGGCGACCCTGAACCGGCACTCTGTCGCGTGCCAGCGACGACCTCGTCCGCCCTGACGGCGACGACACCCCGTCCGCACCGCGCGGCACCACCGTCCGTTCCACCCGCAGCCGAGGGCGTCGCCGTGCGCCGGCCCCGCGCTCCCGCCTGGGTTTCGCGGCGGGGATCACGGGCGTGTGCGCCGTGGCCCTCGTCAATCTGATGACCGGTGCACCGGCCACGGCCACCGTCGAGCCGTCGGCGTCGGTCGCCGTGGCCGAGGCCCTCGGCATCGACGGCACCGGCGTCGACCAGCCCGTCGCCGAGGACTCCGCAGCCCTGGGGCAACTGGCCGCCAGCCGTGCGGATCGGGATGCGGACCAGGCCGCCGCGGCCCTGCTGCAGCGGCAGGCCGAGCAGGCCGCTGCGACGGCCAAGGCGGAGGAAGAGGCGCGCGCGGCTGCGGAAGCCGCAGCCGCGGCCGCAGCTGCTGCCGCGGCGGCGGCGGAGGCGGAGGCTGCGGCCGCCGCTGAGGCCGAGGCCACGACCGCGGAGGCGGAGACCGCTGCGGCTCCCGCCGGCACGGCCGTCAGCGCCATCGCGGCCATCAGCAACAGCGCCGGACCGGTGCAGCCCCAGGCACAGGCCGCCGCCGACGCGGTCGTGTCGAACGTCCCCGGCGCCGGCGGCATCACCATCGGCGGCACCCGGTCCAGCGCGGCCGACCCCGGCGGTCACCCGTCCGGGCTGGCGCTGGACTACATGTGCCTCAGCGATGCCGCCCTCGGCGACGCGATCGCGCAGTACCACATCGCCCACTGGGACGAGCTGGGCGTGGAGTACATCATCTGGCAGCAGCGGATGCTCAGCTCGCCGTCCGGCTCCTGGCAGGGCATGGAGGACCGCGGCAGCACGACGGCGAACCACTACGACCACGTCCACGTCAACTACCGGTGACGCGTTCCCGCACCGCATGACCTGCAGGCCGTCCTGTTCGACATGGACGGCACGCTGGTGGAGACCGAGCAGTACTGGGGCGAGGCACTCTTCGCGCTGGCGCAGCGACTGGGCGGGGCCCTCACGGACGAGGCACGCCAGGCGACCGTGGGCACCAGCATGCGGACGTCGATGCAGATCGTCGACGACGACCTCGGCATCCGGCGCACCGAGGACGAGTGGGCCGCCGACAGCCGGTGGGTGGAGGACACCACCGCCCGGCTGATGGGCGCCGGGATCGCCTGGCGGCCGGGCGCGGCCGACCTGGTGCTCGCCGTCCGGGAGGCCGGGCTGGCGTCCGCCCTGGTGACGACGACACCGCGCCGGCTGGCCGAGATCGTGCTGCGGTCGATCCGCTCCGACCTCGGGCACGACCCGTTCCACTACACGGTCTGCGGCGACGAGGTGCCGGCCCGCAAGCCGGACCCCGCGCCCTACCTGCAGGCGATGTCGGCGCTCCGGTGGGCGCCGCGCACTGCCTCGTCATCGAGGACTCGCACGCCGGCGTCACCGCCGGACTGGCCGCCGGCTCGGCCGTGCTGGGCGTGGCGTCGCTGCAGCCGTTGCCGCCTGCCCCGGGGCTCACCCTGGTGGACACGCTCGAGGGCATGGACGTGTCCGACCTCGCCGACGTCCTGGCCGGGCGACACCTGGTGGACCGCGCCGCCTGCTAGCCGGCTGTCTCCGGTGCACGCCTTCGTCCCCGGGGAAACCGCCCGGCCGCGGGAGACCACGAGGCGGACGTCGCGCACCGCGGTGATGTCGGTCAGCGGGTCGCCGCCGACGACGAGCAGGTCCGCGTCCAGCCCCGGGGCGAGGCGGCCGGTGCGCCCGTCGAGCCCGATGGCGACGGCGGCCCCGCTCGTCGCCGTGACCAGCGCCTCCTGCGGGCGTGAGGCCGGCGGACACCAGCGAGATGACCCCCTCGGGCAGGATCCCGTGCGGCTTGGCCGGGTTGATGCCGGAGTCCGCACCGCTGATCAGGGTCACCCCGGCCCGGTGGAGCTCCCCGATCTGAGCGAGCCGGGCCTCCTCCGTCATGCCGTGCCGGGCCAGGAGCGCCGCGACCCGCGGCGGCGGCTCCATGTCGGGCACCGTGCCGAGGGTCGGGCAGACGGTGATGCCCGCGGCCGCGATCGACGCGGCGAGCCGGGCCGGCATCCGGATGCCCGTCGGCGGTGATGCAGGTGCAGTGCTCGATGCCGTCGACGCCGGCGTCGACGCAGACCTCGATCGCGGGCACGTTGTGGGCGTGCGCGGTGACTGGGAGGCCGGCCGCGTGCGCTTCCTGGACCACCACCCGGACCTCGTCCGCGGTGAACTGCATCGCCAGGACGTCGGTGCCCGGGGTCATCAGACCGCCCGTAGTCATGATCTTGACGACGTCGACCCGGTGCTCGACCCGCTCCCGGACGGCGCGGCGGAGCCCCGCCACGCCGGTCGCCTCACCGCCCATGCCGCTGCAGTGCCCGCCGACGGCGGTGATCGGCGGGCCCGGCCGCGACGACGGTCGGCCCGGCGTCGCGGCCGCGGTGCCGGTCGGCCACGGCCCAGCGCGCGTCGCCGAGGTCGCGCACGGCCGTGACGCCGGCCGCGAGCTGGACCGCCAGAGACGCGGTGACGACCGCGTCGAGTTCGTCGTCGTCGAGGTCGGGCAGCTGGTCGAGGGCCCGCGGTCCGCTGTCCCCGCACAGGTGCACGTGCGTGTCGATCAGCCCGGGCATCAGCGTCGCGCCGGCGAGGTCGGTGACGGGGCAGCCGGCCGGTGCCGGTGCCGCGCCGGGCTCCACCGCGACGATCGCGCCGTCCTCGACGAGCACGAGGGCGCCGCCGGGCATGCGCCGCGACTCCGTCGAAGGCGGCGTCGGCGCGGTATCCGTGCACGGTGCCTCCCGATGCCGGCGAGTCGTCGCAGCGACCCTAGCGGCGGGGGCGGCCCGGCCGACCGCGCTGCCGACGTGGCCGGTCAGCCGAACTGCGTCCGCTCCAACCAGAAGTCGAGCCATGACGCGTCGCCGAGGACCTCGACGGTGCCGTCGGCCGGTGCGCGGCGCTGGTAGAGGACCAGCAGCAGCTCGGTGAGCGGTCCGCGGACGGCGACGGCCGCCTTCTCGTGCGCCCGCCGCCAGGCCAGTGTCTCGGTGAGGTCCACGACCCATTCCGCGTGTGCGTCGGCCGGGGTGTCGGTCGCGTGGAAGTGCAGGGTCGCGGCCGGGGCCGAGCAGCTCCCGGCGCTCGGGATAGAACTCGAACATCTCCGGCAGCGAGCCCAGCTCCATCCACTCGTCGACGCCGTCGATCGCCACCTCGGGATCCAGCGGTGAACTCCGCGCCGAGGGCCAGCGTCGCGTCGGCCCGGTGCATGGCGGTCTCGTGGGCGAACCGGCGCGCGTAGAAGGAGGACGTGCGGCCGGGCACGGGCGTCCAGGGCTCCGCATCGGGTCCCACCTCCCGCGAGGGCCGCAGCGAGCTCGCGCGCGCTCTCGGCGAGCCACGGGCCCAGCACGGCCGGATCGCCGCCGCCCTCCATTCGCCGGAAGTGGTCGTCGGGCGGCGGCTCGGTCGCCCGCGTGCGCACGATGGTCGCCGCCCAGCGCTGCCCGCCGCCCAGGTGGCGGACCAGCTGGCCCACGTCCCAGCCGGGGCAGCTGGGGACCGGGGTGGTGAGGTCGGCACCGGCGAGCGTCGCGGCCATCGCGTCGGCCTGGCGGACGATCTCGGCGCAGTACCGGTCGAAGGTCAGCACGACGGCGAGGATGTCAGGCCGGTCGGACAGTCGGTGGTCGTCGCTAGCGTGCCGACGTGACCGACGACCGCCCGGAGACCCCTGAGCCGCTCCCCACCGCGGACGAGCGCGAGTTGCTGCTCGGCTGGCTCGAGCACCTGCGCACGTCGATCCTCCGCAAGCTCGAGGACCTCGACGAGGACCAGGCCCGCTGGCGACCGGACGGCGCCCTGATCTCGGTGCTGGGCGTGGTCAACCACCTCACGCACGTCGAGTGGCGCTGGCTCGACGGGAAGATGCTCGGCGCGGAGACCAGCCGCAGCGAGGCCGAGTTCCAGCCCGGCCCGGACCTCACCGTCGCCGATGCCGTCGCGCGCTACCGGGAGCGGGCGCAGGCGACGGCGGCGATCGTGCGCCGCCTCCCGGTCACCGAGCCCTGCCGCGACGGCAGCGGTCGCGACCTGCGCTGGGTGCTGCTGCACATGATCGAGGAGACCGCGCGGCACGCCGGCCACGTCGATGCGACCCGCGAACTGCTCGACGGCACCACCGGCCCCTGAGCGCCGCACCGGGAGGTCACGCGGACGCGGTGGCCGACAGGTGGGTGCGAATGAGGTCGGCGCAGCCGTCGGGGTCATCGAGCCACGGCAGGTGGCCGCCGTGCGGGATCACCGTCAGCTCGGCGTCGCCCAGCGCCTCGACCAGGTCCTGGCCGACGCTCACGTCGCCGAACGGGTCGTCCGCGCCCCAGATGACCAGCGTCGGGTGTCGGATCGACCGCAGCAGGGGGCGCGGGAGGGTCAGCGAGGCGTGGGCCCCTCGCAGCGGACTCGCCAGCTGGGCGATCATCGCGGCGTCGTGGACGAAGGTGGCGGTGTCGCCCTGCAGCGCGCGGTGCCAGGCCATCAGCGGCGCCGGGATCTTTCCCGCCGTCAGGCTGTGGCCGTGACCGATCTGCCGCAGCGCCATCCGTGGCGCCCCGCTCGTCGGCGGGCAGCCTGCGGATCACGTGCCGCAAGGGTGAGGCCAGGACCCGGAGCATGGCCGGCGTCCGCATCCCGGGGATGAAGGCAGGGCATCCCAACTGGACCATCCGACCGAACCGGTCGGGATGCCGGGCCGCGGCGCGCAGGGCGAGGTAGCCACCGAAGGACGACGCGACGAGATCGGCGCGCTCGATGTCGAGGGCGTCGAGGAGATCCACGGCGAAGCGGTCAGCGAACTGCGGTGTGGTGGCGAGGGTGAGGGGCTGGGCGAGCGGGGTGCTCAGGCCGGTGCCGGGGCGGTCGACGACGAGGCTGCGCCGGCCCGTCAGCTGCGCCGCGATCGTTGCCCAGGTCGAACCGGAGTTGGGTGCGCCGTGCAGGAAGAGCACGGGGGGCCCGATCCCTACCTCCTGGACGCGGACATCCGTCTCGAGTTCGGCCAACGTGACGCGGCGCTCGTGCGGTGTGCTGCCCACGGCATCCCAGAGCTCTCGCTCCGCCTGCCGGTACCGGCTCTCGTCCACGCGCACGCCGACGACGCTAGTCACTGGCCCCGCTGCAGGGGCCCGCGCCGAGCGTGCGAGGCGTGGGGGGCAGTGGGGTCCTTTCTCAGTCCCGCTCGACGATCGGCAGGGTCGGCCAGCCGGCGGCCGCGACCGCCTCGGTCGGGAACGGTGGGGGAGTGCCGCCCCAGGCCGGGCAGAGCGCCTGGTGGTCGCACCAGTCGCAGAGCCGCGTCTTGTTCGGGCGGAAGTCGCCGGTGGTGACCGCGCGCTCGATGGCGGCCCAGATGGCGGTGAGGGTGCGCTCGAAGCGCACCAGCTCCTCCTCGTCCGGGGCGTAGGTCAGCGCGTCGCCGTCCTTGAGGTAGAGCAGCTTCAGCTGCGCGGCGACCACGCCGCGGGTGCGCCAGAGGACCAGCGCGTAGAACTTCATCTGGAACAGGGCCTTGCCCTCGAACGCCTCGCGCGGCACCGCCCCGGTCTTGTAGTCGACGACCCGCAGCGCGCCGTTGGGCGCGATGTCGAGCCGGTCGACGAAGCCGCGCAGCAGCAGGCCGTCGGGCAGCGTGACCTCGACCAGTTCCTCGCGGCCATGGGGCTGGATGCGCGTCGGGTCCTCGAGCGTGAAGTACTTCTCGACGAGCTTTCCGGCGGAGGCGAGCCACGCCTGCACCGACTCCGGCGCGTTGAGGTCGGTCTCCGCGCCGTCGTCCTGCGCGGTCGCGAACAGCTCGGCGACGCCCGGCTCGGCCCGGAGCTCGGCCCAGGCCGGCTCCAGCAGGTCCTGGGCGGCCGCGACGGTCCGCTGCGCGGCGGGGAGGTCGTAGAGGCGCTCGAGCACGGAGTGCACGAGGGTGCCCCGGACCGCCGCCAGGCTCTTGCGCTCGGGCAACCGGTCGATCGTGCGGAAGCGGTAGAGCAGCGGACAGGTCTTGAAGTCCGCCGCGCGGCTGGGGGAGAGGGACGGACGGCGCGGTGCCTGCGCGTCGTCGGCCGTCGGGGTGCCCTCCACGGGAACCGCCTCGACCGCCGCGGAGTCCTGCGCCATCGCCGTCATGGGTCCGAGGCTAGGTCGCCCCTCCGACATTTCCGGCCAAGCGCGCTCAGGAGTCGGACAGCCGTCCGGGTCACAGTCGCGCCGTCCGTACCCTCGTCGCACGTGGAGACCCTGCAGGAGCGACGCGCCTCGAGACCGCGCCCGAGACCGTGACCGAACCGGTACCGGAGGCGCCCGCCGAGCCGCGCGAGCCGGTGCCCGGCGCGTTCGTCGTCGGTGACCGGGTGCAGCTCACCGACCCCAAGGGCCGGCTGCACACCGTCGTCCTCGAGCCGGGCAAGCAGTTCCACACCCACCGCGGGGCGATCGAGCACGACGACCTGATCGGCGCGCCCGAGGGCTCCGTCGTCATGTCGACCGCCAACACCGGCTATCTGGCGTTCCGGCCGCTGCTGGCCGACTTCGTGCTGTCCATGCCGCGCGGCGCGCAGGTGATCTATCCCAAGGATGCGGCCCAGATCGTCGGCTTCGGCGACATCGGGCCCGGGATGCGGGTGCTCGAGGCCGGTGCCGGATCGGGGGCGCTGAGCTGCTCGCTGCTGCGCGCCGTCGGCAACGGGGGGTCGCTGACCAGCTACGAGCGGCGGGAGGACTTCGCCGACGTCGCCCGCTCGAACGTCGGCGCCTTCTTCGGCGAGGCGCCGGCGAACTGGAGCCTGCGGCTGGGCGACCTCGCCGACCACCCGGCCGAGGAGGTCGTGGACCGCGTCGTCCTCGACATGCTGGAGCCGTGGGCCGTGCTGCCGACGGTGGCGGCGGCGCTGCGGCCCGGCGGCGTCCTGGTCGGCTACGTCGCCACGGTCACCCAGCTCTCGACCTACGTGGAGGCGTTGCGCGCGCAGGCCGTCTGGACCGAGCCGCACGCCTGGGAGACGCTGCTGCGGCCGTGGCACGCGGTCGGTCTCGCCGTCCGTCCGGAGCACCGGATGGTGGCGCACACGGCGTTCCTGGTGACCGCCCGCCGGCTGGCCGAAGGGGCCGTCGCGCCGATCCGTCAGCGCCGGGCCCAAAAGGGCTGAACGGCGCTACCGGTGAGTCGGGCGGCGCTGCTGCGGCTCGTGTGACGGCTCGGTCTCGCCGCCCGCGAGCCCACAGCGCTCTGTCGGCACCCGTGTATAGATTTGGTTCCTGGCTCCCCCCGAGGTGTGTGGAGGTGCGCGATGGGTCTAGGTCCTGACGAGTTGCGAGCACGGCGAGAGCGCGATGTTGCTGCGCTGCTCAGCCAGATCACCTACCTCGAGGAAGAGATCGGCCTCCTCCGGCGGAAGGTGGCCGACAGCCCCCGGCAGGTGCGCGCCCTCGAGGAGCGGATCGCCGAGGCCGAGGGCCGCGCGGCCTTCCTCTCCGAGCGCAACGACAAGCTGACCAGCACGCTGCGCGACGCCCGCGAGCAGTTGGTGACGCTCAAGGAGGAGGTCGACCGGCTCGGCCAGCCGCCGTCCGGCTACGGCATCTACCTCGGCCAGTACGACGACGGCACGGTCGACGTGTTCACCAGCGGCCGCAAGCTGCGGGTGTCGCTGTCGCCGAACGTCGAGGGCGACGACCTGAAGCCCGGCCAGGAGGTCATGCTCAACGAGGCGATGAACGTCGTCGAGGCGCGCGGCTTCGAGCGCCAGGGCGACGTCGTCATGCTCAAGGAGCTGCTCGAGCCGGTCGACGGCGTCACGCCGCGGGCCCTGGTCATCGGGCACACCGACGAGGAGCGCGTGGTCTACCTCGCCGACTCGCTGACCGGCCAGCCGCTGCGCGTGGGCGACTCGCTGCTGCTGGAGTCCCGTTCGGGGTACGTCTACGAGCGGATCCCGAAGAGCGAGGTCGAGGAGCTCGTCCTCGAAGAGGTCCCCGACATCGACTACTCCGACATCGGTGGCCTGTCGCGCCAGATCGAGCAGATCCGCGACGCCGTCGAGCTGCCGTTCCTGCACGCCGACCTGTTCCGCGAGTACCAGCTGCGGCCGCCGAAGGGCATCCTGCTGTACGGCCCGCCCGGCTGCGGCAAGACGCTGATCGCCAAGGCGGTCGCCAACTCGCTGGCCAAGAAGGTGGCCGAGACCAAGGGCGAGGGCGTCAACCAGGCCAAGTCCTACTTCCTGAACATCAAGGGCCCCGAACTGCTGAACAAGTACGTCGGGGAGACCGAGCGGCACATCCGGCTGGTGTTCCAGCGGGCGCGGGAGAAGGCCAGCGAGGGCACGCCGGTCATCGTGTTCTTCGACGAGATGGACTCGATCTTCCGCACCCGAGGCTCCGGGATCTCCTCCGACGTCGAGTCGACGATCGTGCCGCAGCTGCTCAGCGAGATCGACGGCGTCGAGGGGCTGGAGAACGTCATCGTCATCGGCGCCTCCAACCGCGAGGACATGATCGACCCGGCGATCCTCCGCCCGGGCCGGCTGGACGTGAAGATCAAGATCGAGCGGCCGGACGCCGAGGCCGCGCGCGACATCTTCACGAAGTACCTGACGACCGACGCTGCCGATCCACCCCGACGACCTGGCGGCCAACGGCGCGAGCCGCGAGGCGACGATCGCCGAGATGATCCAGCGCACCGTCGAGCGCATGTACACCGAGAGCGAGGAGAACCGTTTCCTCGAGGTCACCTACGCCAACGGTGACAAGGAGGTCCTGTACTTCAAGGACTTCAACTCCGGCGCGATGCTGCAGAACATCGTCGACCGCGCGCAAGAAGATGGCGATCAAGGAGCAGCTGGAGACCGGCACCGGGGGTCTGCGGGTCAGTCACCTGATGGCCGCGTGCCTCGACGAGTTCAAGGAGAACGAGGACCTGCCCAACACGACCAACCCCGACGACTGGGCCCGGATCTCGGGCAAGAAGGGCGAGCGGATCGTCTACATCCGCACGCTCATCAGCGGCAAGGGCAACGAGTCGGGCCGGGCGATCGACACGGCCACGAACACCGGCCAGTACCTGTAAGAAGGGCGTCGCGCCGCAGCCCGCCGCCCTTCGGCGGGCCCGGCGCCGTCGGTCGTGCGGTCCCGGGGCCGGGCCGGCGTCCGCCGGGACGGGTCGCCGACCGGAGCGCGAGCGCGGCCTAGGGTTGGTCCATGAGCGTGCGGCGGGTCATGGGGACCGAGGTGGAGTACGGCATCTCGGTGCCCGGGCAGCCGACGGCGAATCCGACGACACTGTCCAGCCAGGTCGTGAACGCCTGGGCGGTGGCCGAGGCGCCGACGCCCCGCCGTCCCCGGTGGGACTTCGAGGAGGAGTCCCCGCTGCGCGACGCGCGCGGGTTCGACCTCTCCCCGGCGCAGGCGCTGGACCACAACGACCTCGACGAGGACACCGGGATGGCCAACGTCATCCTGACCAACGGGGCGCGGCTGTACGTCGACCACGCGCACCCGGAGTACTCGACGCCGGAGGTCACCAACCCGCGCGACGTCGTCCTGTGGGACAAGGCGGGGGAGCAGGTGATGGCCGAGGCGTCGCGGCGGGCGGCGCGCATCCCGGGCAACGCGGCCGATCCAGCTCTACAAGAACAACACCGACGGCAAGGGCGCCTCCTACGGGGCGCACGAGAACTACCTGATGGACCGCAAGACGCCGTTCATCGACATCATCCGCGGGCTCGTCCCGTTCTTCGTGACGCGGCAGGTGTTCACCGGCGCGGGCCGCGTGGGCATCGGCACCGAGGGACGCCGGGACGGGTTCCAGCTGTCGCAGCGGGCGGACTTCTTCGAGGTCGAGGTGGGCCTGGAGACGACGCTGAAGCGGCCGATCATCAACACCCGCGACGAGCCGCACGCCGACGCCGACAAGTACCGCCGGCTGCACGTGATCATCGGCGACGCGAACCTCGCCGAGCTGTCCACGTACCTCAAGGTCGGGAGCACGTCGCTCGTGCTGGCGATGATCGAGGCGCGCGCGCTGCCGCGGGACCTCGCCATCGAGGAGCCGGTGGAGGCGCTGCAGGCGATCAGCCACGACCCGTCGCTGACGCACCAGGTGCGGCTGCGCGACGGCCGCCAGATGACGGCGATCGAGTTGCAGCGGCTGTACCTGGAGCAGGCGCAGAAGTTCGTGGACAACACCGGCGAGGACGACGAGCAGACCGCCGACGTGCTGCGTCGCTGGGCGGAGGTCCTCGACGACCTGGAGATCGATCCGATGCGCTGCGCCGACCGGCTGGACTGGCCGGCCAAGCTGCGGCTGCTCGAGGGCTACCGGGCGCGCGACGGGCTGTCGTGGGGCGACTCGCGGCTGCACCTGGTCGACCTGCAGTACTCCGACGTCCGGCCGGAGAAGGGGCTGTACCACCGCCTGGTGGCGCGCGGGCTCGATGCAGCGGCTGCTGACCGACGACGAGGTGGCCCGGGCGATCGCCGCGCCGCCGTCGGACACCCGGGCGTTCTTCCGCGGCGAGTGCCTGCGGCGCTACCCGGCCCAGATCGCGGCGGCGTCCTGGGACTCGGTGGTGTTCGACCTGGGCCGGGAGAACCTGGTGCGGATCCCGACGATGGAGCCGCTGCGCGGCACGCGGGAGCACGTCGGGGCGCTGTTCGAGGCGTCGGCGACCGCGCAGGAGCTCGTCGACACGATCACCGGCGGCTGAGACCGGACGTGTCCCCAGCCCCGTCCGGGTGACCCGTTTGTCATCCTCGGCGGGTAGCTTTCGGTCAGCACCAGCGCACATCGAGCAGGACCGGAGGTGCGGCATGGCCACGAGGGACACCGGCGGGCAGCAGAAGGCGACGCGGACGCGCGAGGAGACCGACGAGGTCGAGGCCTCGGTCGACACCGAGGTCGCCGAACGCCACAAGGAAATGGGCGAGGACGTCGACGCCCTCCTGGACGAGATCGACGAGGTCCTCGAGGAGAATGCAGAGGAATTTGTGCGGTCAGTACGTACAAAAAGGGGGCCAATAGATCATTCCGTGAATCAACGCAATGGAATGGTCGACCAAGTTTGCCCGGACTGCGGCGAGCTATCGTCCCGTACTCGAGTTCACGCGGAACGGTCGGTCGCGGGACGGGCTTGCGTTCTACTGCCGTGAACACCTGGCGGAACGCTCGTTGAGCAGTCGCGAAGGCGCGCGCGGACGAGCCGCGCCGGCAACGGCGTCCTGCGGTCGCGTCTGTGGTTCCCGACGGGCACAAGTGGTGCCCGGACTGCGACGCAGTCCTGCCGCTCGACGGACTTCGTCCGGACTGTCCAGTCACGAGTCCGGACGTTCCGTCGTACTGCAAGCCGTGCCACAACGCGCGGGTCGCAAGAGTCGCGCGAGAAGGTCGGTGGCTCTCGGACGTATCACCTGACGCGTCGGTACGGGATCACGGCCGCGGAAGCCGATGACCTGCTCGCCGAGCAGGACGGCGCTCTGCGCGATCTGCAGGGCAGCGCCAGCCGAGCACGTCGACCACGACCATGCCACCGGCGCTGTGCGGGCGCTGCTGTGCTTCAACTGCAACGGCGGGCTCGGGCCAGTTCAAGGACGACCCGGTCGCGTTGCACGCCGCCGCCTACTACGTCCGAGTTCCACACGCTGAGCCAGCAGATGGTCGCTGCCCTCGCGGCCGCTGGCATCGGTCCGGTCGGGGCCGATCCGGCCGGGGGAGCCGCCGGTAGGGTCGCAGCGACGCCCGGGAACGCGGAGCACCAGCTCGCGCGCCACCGGGCGGACCAGCGGGTCACGCCGGCGAAAGACGGCGGGAGAGGCGGATGAGTGAACGAGTACGTCGGCTGGGCGGAGCGGGTTCCCGCCCGCCTATCTGGACCGGGTGGGCTCCTCGTTCACCGACTTCCTGGCCGCGGCGGCGCCTGACCTGCTGCCCAGCCGCCGCCCGGTGCCGCAGATGCCGATCGGCGACGTCCCGCACGGCACCACGATCGTCGCCGTCACCTACGAGGGCGGCGTCCTCATGGGCGGCGACCGGCGCGCGACCATGGGCAACCTGATCTCCAGCCGCGACATCGAGAAGGTCTACCCGGCCGACTCCTACAGCGTCATCGGCATCGCCGGCGCCGCGGGCATCGCCATCGAGATGGTCCGGCTCTACCAGGTCGAGCTCGAGCACTACGAGAAGATCGAGGGCCTCACCCTCACCCTCGACGGCAAGGCCAACCGCCTGGCCGCGATGATCCGCGGCAACCTCGGCGCGGCCATGCAGGGCCTCGCGGTCGTCCCGCTGTTCGCCGGCTTCGACCTCGACGCCGCACCCGGCACCGCACCCGGCCGCATCTTCAGCTACGACGTCACCGGCGGGAACTACGAGGAGCGCGGCTACGCCGCCGTCGGCTCCGGCTCGCTGTTCGCCAAGAACTCGCTCAAGAAGACCTGGCGGCAGGGCCTGCCCGCCGACGCCGCCACCCGCACGGTCGTCGAGGCGCTCTACGACGCCGCCGACGACGACTCCGCCACCGGCGGCCCCGACCCGGTCCGGCGGCTGTACCCGATCGTCTACCGCGTCGACGCCGAGGGCGCCGTCCGGCTCACCGACGCCGAGATCGCCGCGGTCGCCGACGGCATCGTCGCCGACCGGGCCGAGGCCGACCGCCAGAACACCGAACGGGGGGCCTGAGCCATGACCATGCCGTACTACGCCTCGCCCGAGCAGCTCATGCGCGACCGCTCGGAGTACGCCCGCAAGGGCATCTCCCGCGGCCGCAGCGTCGCCGTCGTCACCTACGCCGACGGCGTCCTGTTCATCGCCGAGAACCCCAGCTCCACCCTGCACAAGGTCGGCGAGCTCTACGACCGGATCGGCTTCGCCGCCGTCGGCCGCTACAGCGAGTTCGAGAGCCTGCGGGTGGCCGGCGTCCGGCTGGCCGACGTCCGCGGCTACTCCTACAACCGCCGCGACGTCACCGGCCGGGTCATCGCCAACGCCTACGCGCAGACCCTCGGCGAGATCTTCACCCAGCAGATGAAGCCCTTCGAGGTCGAGCTCTGCGTCGCCGAGGTCGGCATCACCCCGAGACCGACCAGCTCTACCGGCTCACCTTCGACGGCTCGATCGTCGACGAGCCCGACTTCGTCGTCATGGGCGGCCAGGCCGAGGCGGTCACCGGCCACCTGCGCGAGCACTTCCTCCCCGGCATGGGCCTGTCCGACGCGCTGGAGGTCGGCGTCCGCGCGCTGTCCGCGGTCAGCCCGGTCACCGCCGGCTCCGGCAACGGCGGCGCCGACGCGGCTGACGGCCGCGCAGCTCGAGGTCGCCGTCCTCGACCGTCGCCGGCCCAAGCGGGCGTTCCGCCGGGTCGTCGGCTCCGCCCTGCGCACCCTCCTCGGCGACGAGGAGCCCGCGCCCGACGCCCGCGAGGGCGACGCCGAGGCCACGAGCCGCACCACGCGCCCGAGCGTCCCGGAGCCCGGCACGCCCCCAGGCCTCGGCGACCCGGCGAACCCGGACACCGCCGGCGGCACCGAGGGCAGCGGCGAGGGCTCCGGCCCGCAGACCGGTCCGAGGACCGCGCGGAGCGCCCCGACGCCGAGGAGTGAGGCCGCCGTGCCGGACTACCGGGTGAACAAGGACGCCGTCGCCCAGGCGCGAGAAGCTGATCGACGCCGGCACGTTCGACGACGAGACCGAGTGGTCCGACGCGGCCCCCTCGGCCGACGACGGCAACGCCGAGATCGACAAGCACGGGTACGAGAACTACGGCGCCTGGCACCTCGCCATCGATCCCGACGCGTCCGAGGAGACGAAGGGGCGCTACGCGTTTCCCTACGGCGACTTCACGAAGGTCAACCGGGCCGCGCTGATCCACGCCAAGCAGCGCGCCTCGCAGAACGGCCACGACGCGATCGAGAAGGCCGCCGACCGGCTGCTGCAGCGGCTCGACGACAAGCGCGACGCGTAACGGCTCGGCGCGCGTCCGGCGCGCCGGGAGGCCGTCCCCTGTCGGTCCCGGCGCCTAGTCTCGGATCGTGGACCGACGGATCTTCGGCATCGAGACCGAGTACGGCGTCACGTGCACCTTCACGGGCCAGCGCCGGCTGTCCCCGGACGAGGTCGCCCGCTACCTGTTCCGGCGGGTGGTCTCCTGGGGGCGCAGCTCCAACGTCTTCCTGCGCAACGGCTCCCGGCTCTACCTCGACGTCGGCAGCCACCCCGAGTACGCCACCGCCGAGTGCGACGACCTCACCGAGCTCGTCGTCCACGACAAGGCGGGGGAGCGGATCCTCGAGGGCCTGCTGGTCGACGCCGAGCAGCGGCTGGCCGAGGAGGGCGTCACCGGCGACATCTACCTGTTCAAGAACAACACCGACTCCGCCGGCAACAGCTACGGCTGCCACGAGAACTACCTGGTCGGCCGGCACGGCGAGTTCAGCCGCCTCGCCGACGTCCTGATCCCGTTCCTGGTCAGCCGGCAGATCGTCGTCGGCGCGGGCAAGGTGCTGCAGACCCCGCGCGGCGCCATCTACTGCGTCAGCCAGCGCGCCGAGCACATCTGGGAGGGCGTCTCCAGCGCCACCACCCGCTCGCGGCCGATCATCAACACCCGCGACGAGCCGCACGCCGACGCCGAGCGCTACCGCCGGCTGCACGTCATCGTCGGCGACTCGAACATGAACGAGACGACGACGCTGCTCAAGGTCACCATGACCGACCTGGTGCTGCGGATGATCGAGGCCGGCGTCCCGATCAAGGACATGGCGCTGGAGAACCCGATCCGCGCCATCCGCGAGATCAGCCACGACATGACCGGACGGCGCAAGGTCCGGCTGGCCAACGGCCGGGAGATGTCGGCGCTGGAGATCCAGTCCGAGTACCACGCCCGGGCCACGGAGTTCGTCGACCGCGAGGGCTTCGGCCCGGTGCACCGGCAGATGCTCGAGCTGTGGGGCCGGGTGCTCAAGGCCGTCGACACCGAGGACCTGCAGCCTCATCGACCGCGAGATCGACTGGGCCACCAAGTTCAGCCTCATCGAGCGCTACCGGGCCAAGCGCGACCTGCCGCTGTCGCCACCCGCGGATCGCCCAGATGGACCTCGCCTACCACGACATCAGCCGCACGCCGCGGCCTGTACTACCTGCTCGAGCGCAACGGCCAGGTCGACCGGGTGGCGCACGAGCCGCGCGATCTTCGAGGCCAAGAACGTGCCGCCGCAGACCACCCGCGCCCGGCTGCGCGGCGAGTTCATCCGCAAGGCGCAGGAGAAGCGCCGCGACTTCACCGTCGACTGGGTGCACCTCAAGCTCAACGACCAGGCGCAGCGCACCGTGCTGTGCAAGGACCCGTTCAAGGCCGTCGACGAGCGCGTCGACAAGCTCATCGCGTCGATGTGAGCGGAGTGGAGCCGCAGGGGAGCGTTATCCGCGCCCTGGGACTCCGCTCACTCGGCGGCGACCTCGGGTTCGGGCACGGGCACCCGCAGCGCGGCGTAGCGGCCGGCGGCGGCGGCGGCCAGGAAGTAGGCCCGCTCCTCGGGGTAGCCGCGGCCCATCGTCCGCAGCGGCACGGGGGAGAGGCCCAGCGCCGTCGTCCAGCCCGTCGGTGTCGACCCAGACGACCGGGTTGCGCTCCGGCTGGCCGGCGAGGTCCTCGTCGACCTGCCCGCCGAGCTCCGACGTCAGCCCGCGCGGCGCGACCAGCGTGACCCCGCCCAGCGCCACCCGCCCGAACGCGGTCAGCGAGTGGTGGGAGACCCCGCGGTGCCGCGGCCGCGGGTCGGCGTCGGAGATGCGCAGCGCCCCGATCGCCTCGCCGCCGAGCACGGTGACCGCGTTGCACGCCTCGCCGGCGGCCACGCCGGAGAAGCCCCACGGCGTCCCGGTGCCGAGGTTGCCCGGGCCCTGGGTGACGATCGGCGAGGTCGGCGCCCAGCACGTGCCGCGCCGCCAGCAGCCCGGTGTGCACGGTGACCGCCTCGAGGTCGCCGCCGAACGCCTGGCCCACGGTCACGACGCCGGCCAGCGACGGCGGCAGCGCGTCAGCGTCCGCGAGAAGGCGGCCGCGAGCGCCCCGCCGTCGGTCATCACGTAGGCGACCCGCAGGTCCGGGTCGGTGGCCAGCATGCCGATCAGCACCGCCGGCAGCGCCGAGTGCAGGTCGGCGACGACGACCGGCATGCCGTCGAGGTCGTCGGCCTCGGCGATCAGCGCGTGGTGCTCGGTGTCCTGCTCGTCGACGCCCTGGACGGTCACCTGCAGCGGCGTGTACCGCGCCTTGACCAGGTGACCCGGCCCCGTCGGGGTCCGGCGGCAGCCGGTCGGGGACGGCGACGACGAGCGCGACGCCGCCGGTGCCCAGCCCCTGCGCCCAGCGCCGTCGTGTTGAGCAGGACGTCGTCGCCGACCTGGGGGATGCCGACCAGCGACGGGTAGGCCAGCGCCCGGACCTCGCCCTCGGCGGGCACCTCGACGGTCAGCTCGAGGGCGTCGCGACCGGCCCGGCCGGTGGCCGTCACCGTGCCCGCGCCGCCAGCGGATCCGCGATACCGGCACGGACGAGACGGAAGAGGGCATGACGGCAGGCTAGCCAGCGGCACGGACGACCGGCGACCGTCCTGACTAGCCTGGGCACATGGCGGCGAAGCGGGCGGAGCGACTGGTGAACCTGGTCATCGCCCTGCTGAGCACCCGGCAGTACGTCACGGCGGCCCGCATCCGCGCGACCGTGCCCGGCTACGAGCCCGACGACGGCACCGACCGCGCCGACGAGGCCTTCAAGCGGATGTTCGAGCGGGACAAGGCCGATCTGCGCGAGATGGGCGTGCCGCTGGAGACCGGCCGGACCAGCGTCTTCGACACCGAGGACGGCTACCGCATCGCGCGCGCCGACTACGAGCTGCCCGAGATCCGGCTCACCGGCGAGGAGGCCGCCGCCGTCGGCCTGGCGCTGCGGCTGTGGGAGTCCGCGCAGCTCGCCGGCGCCGCGCACAGCGCCCTGGTCAAGCTCAAGGCCGCGGGCGTCGACGTCGACAGCTCCCGGGGCATCCCGCTGCAGCCGCGGCTGGACGCCGGGGAGCCCGCCTTCGAGCCCTGCTACGCCGCCGCCCGCGACCGCCGCCTGCTCGAGTTCGACTACCGGCGTCCCGACGAGGACGAGCCCGGCCGGCGCCGCGTGCAGCCGTGGGGCGTGGTCGCCTGGCACGGCCGCTGGTACCTCGGCGGCCTCGACCTCGACCGGCAGGAGCCGCGGGTGTTCCGGCTGTCCCGCGTCACCGGCACGCCCAAGGCCGGTCGGCCCGGCCGGCGCGTTCGAGCCGCCGGCCGACGTCGACCTCGCCGAGATGGTCGCCGGCCAGATCGGGGGAAACGAGCACGTCGTCGTGGTCCGCGCCCGCCCCGGCGGCGCCGTCGGGCTGCGCCGGCACGCCACCTCACTGGGCCCGGCCGACGACGGCGACGACCGCCTGCAGCTCACCACGACCGCGCCGTGGTCGCTGGCCGACCAGATCGCCGCGTACGGCGCCGACGTCGTCGTCGAGTCCCCGGCCGAGATCCGGGAGGCCGTCGTCGATCGGCTCACCCGGCTGGCCGCGATGGGGGTGCCGGCATGACCGCCAGCGGCACCGCCGACCGGATGACCCGCCTGCTGTCGCTCGTCCCGTACCTGACCGCGCGGCCGGAGGGCGTCGGGGTCGCCGAGGCGGCCCGCGACTTCGGCGTTACCGAGCGGCAGCTGCGCAGCGACCTCGAGCTGCTGTGGATGTGCGGCCTGCCCGGGTACGGCCCCGGTGACCTGATCGACCTGGCCTTCGAGGGCGACCGCGTCCGGGTCACCTTCACCGCCGGCATGGTCCGCCCGCTGCGGCTGACCACCGACGAGGCGGTCGCCCTCGTCGTCGCCCTGCGCGCGCTGCAGTGAGATGCCCGGCCTGGCCGAGCGCGAGGCGGTCAGCCGGGCGCTGGCCAAGGTGTCGGCCGTGGCGGGGCACGCCGGCGACACGCGTCGCGCCGGTCGCGGTCAGCGTCGAGGCGAGCGAGGGGGCGCTCGCCGTCGTCCGGGAGGGCCTGGAGCGCAAGCGGGCCCTCCACCTCAACTACTACGTGCCCAGCCGGGACGAGCGGACCGAGCGCACCGTCGACCCGATGCGGCTGCTCCTGGTCGACGGCCACTGGTACCTGGAGGCGTGGTGCCGCCGGGCCGAGGGCGTCCGGCTGTTCCGGCTCGACCGGGTCGACGACGTCGAGATCCTCGACGAACCGGCGGCCCCGCCGCCGCAGGCGCACGAGCGCGACGTCGAGCACGGCGTCTACCAGCCGGAGCCGAATGCGCCGGTCGTCCGGCTGCGGCTGGCCGGACCGCCCGCTGGGTCGCCGACTACTACCCGGTCGAGTCGGTGACGCCGGTCGAGGACCCGCCGGGCGGGATCGCCGTCACCATCCGGACGGCGGACCTCGCCTGGGCGCGTCGCCTGGTCGCCTCGCTCGGCGGCGCCGCGCTGGTCGACGAGCCGGCCGCCCTCGCCGCGGAGGTGGCCGCCGACGCCCGCGCCGCGCTGGCCCGGTACGGCGTCGCCGCGCAGCCGGGCACCGTGAGCGCCGGTTAGGGTTCGACCGTGGTCGTGCTCTGGGTCTGGATCGTCGTGGTCGTCCTGGGCCTCGTCGTCCTGGGGGCCATCGGCTACGGCGTGATGGGGGCGCTGGGCCGCCTGCGCCGCGAGGTCGACGGCGCGCAGCAGGATCTGCAACCGGTGCTCCAGCAGCTCCAGGCGACCGCGGCGCGCGCGGAAGCCGTCGCCGCGCGGCGGGCGAACACCGACTGAACACCGTCTGACGTGCGGCCCCGACCGGGGGTCGAACGCCTGGCTGCGGGCCCTCCCCGGCGTAACATCCCCCGTGCCACCCACCGCTGGAGGAACCCGTATGTAGCTCGGCCCCCTGGAGATCATCGCGATCGTCCTGGTGATCCTGCTGCTGTTCGGCTACAAGAAGCTCCCGGACGCCTCCCGCTCGCTCGGCCGCTCGCTGCGGATCTTCAAGGGCGAGATGAAGGGCATGAAGGACGACGACGCCCGCGAGAGCGTCCGCACCAAGGACGCCGCGCAGGCGACCCCGGTGCGCGGCGAGATCGTCACCAGCTCCGCCAGCGGCGACCACACCGCCAAGCTGCAGGAGGAGGCCCAGATCGCCGAGGCACGTGCCGCCGAGGCGCGGGCGCGCGCCGAGCAGTCCCGCGCGGCCGACGGACCCCGCTGACCTTCCGCTCCGGGCAAGGCTCAGGGAAGGCCGATGGTGACCGAGGGCGGCCGCCGGCCGCGGCTGCGGCGACGCCGCGCACCCCGCGACGAGCAGGCGACGATGACGCTCGTCGCCCACCTCACCGAGCTGCGCAACCGGATCCTCAAGGCGCTGTTCTTCCTGCTCGTGGCCACGGCGGTCTCGTTCTGGTGGTACGAGCACGGCCTGGGTGAGTTCATCCGCGCCCCGTACTGCGACCTGCCCGCCGATCTCCGTTACGGCGACGCCGACTCCGGCTGCGGCCTGCTGATCACCGACGTCTTCGGCGGGGTCTTCATCCGGCTGAAGGTCGCGCTTCCTCGCCGGCTCGTGCTCTCGGCGCCGTTCTGGCTGTACCAGCTGTGGGCGTTCATCACGCCCGGGCTCAAGCGCAACGAGAAGCGCTACGGGGTCGCCTTCGTCACCGCCTCCTCGTTGCTGTTCGCCCTCGGCGCGGTGCTGGCCTACATCTCCCTGGCCGCGGGACTGGAGCTGCTGCTGTCGCTCGCCGGCGACGGCGTGGTGATCGCCCTGACCGCGCAGGACTACATCGGCTTCGTGCTCTCGCTGCTGGTCGCGTTCGGGGTGAGCTTCGAGCTGCCGCTGATCGCCGTCGCGCTCAACCTGGTCGGCGTCCTCAGCTACGAGGTGCTGGCGAAGAGCCGGCGCTGGATCTTCTTCCTGACCATCGTGTTCGCCGCCTTCGTCACGCCGACGCAGGACCCGTTCACGATGCTGCTGATGGCCGGGCCGATGATCGTGCTGTTCGAGCTCGCCATCCAGATCGCCCGCGATCGTCGACAAGCGGCGGGCCAAGCGGGACGCCGCCGAGCACTTCCACGACCTGTCCGACGACGAGGCCTCGCCGCTGGACGCCGCGCCGTCGTCGCTCGACGACCCGCTCGACTCGCCCGCGGGCTCCACGCGCCGCTAGCCCTTCCGCGGCCGGCCCACCCCGTGGTCCAGACTGCCCGCATGGACGTCGCCGTGCTGGTCAGCCCCGCAGCGGGCCGTGGCCGGGCGCAGGCCGCCTCCGCCGGGGTCCTGGACGCGCTGCGCCGCGCCGGCCTCACCCCGCACGTGCTGCCCGCCACCACGCGCGCGGCCGCCGAGCAGCAGGCCGCCGAGGCGGTCGCCGTCGGGCACCGGCGCCGTGGTCGCGGTCGGCGGGGACGGCGCGGCGCACGCCGCGCTGCAGGCCGTCGCGGGGACGACGACGCCGCTGGCGGTCGATCCCCGCGGGCACCGGCAACGACCTCGCGCTGGCCCTCGGCATCCCGCGCGATCCGGTGGCCGCAGCCCGCGCCGCCGCCGAGGACCTCGCCGCCGGGACCGCCCGCACCATCGACGCGGGCCGCACCGCGGACCGCTGGTGGGCCACCGTGCTCTGCTGCGGCTTCGACTCCGCCGTCACCGACCGGGCCAACCGGCTGCGCTGGCCCACGCGGTCCGCGGCGCTACGACGTCGCGATCCTGGCCGAGCTGGCCCGGCTGCGGCCGCGCGAGCTGGACCTCGTGCTCGACGGGAGCCGCAGACGCTGGCGGTGACGCTGGTCGCCGTCGGCAACACGGCCTGGTACGGCGGCGGGCATGAGGGTGTGCCCGGGCGCCGACCCTGCCGACGGGCTGTTCGACGTCACCGTGGTGGGGCCGATGAGCCGGCTGCAGCTGATCCGCACCCGGCCGCGGCTGACCGCCGGCACCCACGTCGAGAACCCCGCGGTGACGGTCATCCGGGCCGCCCGGGTCGGGCTCGAGCGCGCCGGGGGTGACCACCTACGCCGACGGCGAGCCGGTGGCCCCGCTGCCGGCGGTCGCCGAGTGCGTGCCCGGCGCGCTGCCCGTCGTCGGCACCCACCGCGCCTGAGGCGCCCTCCCTATTGATCAGGTGACCTGATCGTTAGGGGTCCTGGCTCACCGTCGACCTGAGCCAGGACCCGACGATCAGGTCACCTGATCGTCATCGGGGCACGCCTAACGTGGGGGCATGTCCAGCCCCGCTGAGCGGTACGCGGCTGCCCGGCGGCGGAACGCCCACCCCGCGCTGGCCGACTTCACCGCCGACCTCGGCTTCTCCCTGGACCCGTTCCAGGTGGAGGCGTGCGAGGCGCTCGACGAGGGCGCCGGCGTGCTCGTCTGCGCGCCGACCGGCGCCGGCAAGACGGTGGTGGGCGAGTTCGCCGATCCACAAGGCGCTCGCCGAGGGCCGCAAGGCGTTCTACACGACGCCGATCAAGGCGCTGTCCAACCAGAAGTACGCCGACCTGGTGCAGCGCTACGGCGCGGACCAGGTCGGGCTGCTGACCGGCGACAACGCCATCAACGGGGACGCGCCGGTGGTCGTGATGACCACCGAGGTGCTGCGCAACATGCTCTACGCCGAGTCCCCGGCGATCGACGGGCTCGGCTACGTGGTGATGGACGAGGTGCACTACCTCGCCGACCGCTTCCGCGGCGCCGTGTGGGAGGAGGTGATCATCCACCTCCCGCAGTCGGTCACCCTCGTGTCGCTGTCGGCGACGGTGAGCAACGCCGAGGAGTTCGCCGACTGGCTGGTCACCGTCCGCGGCCACACGCGGGTCGTGGTCAGCGAGGTGCGGCCGATCCCGCTGTGGCAGCACATGCTGGTCGGCAACCGCGTCTTCGACCTGTTCTCGCTGCGCCCGGCCGCGCACGCCGCCGAGCAGGGCGAGCAGCCCCGCGCAGCTGTCGACCCGGGAGCGCGGCTGCCTCGGTCGTCGACCCCGAACTGGTCCGGTTCGTCCGCGAGCACGAGCGCCGGATGGACACCTGGGGCGGCGGGGGAGGGGGCGGCCGCGGCGCGAGGGCGACTGGCCGCCCGCGCTACCGGCCGCCGGCGCGCCCCGACGTGATCGAGCGGCTGGACCGCGCCGGCCTGCTGCCGGCGATCACGTTCGTCTTCAGCCGCAACGGCTGCGACGCCGCCGTCGACCAGTGCCTGCGGTCCGGGCTGCGGCTCACCGACGAGGCCGAGCGCGCCGAGATCGCCGCGATCATCGACGAGCGCACCGGCTCGCTGCCCGAGGAGGACCTGCACGTCCTCGGCTTCTGGGAGTGGCGCGAGGGCCTGCTGGCCGGTATCGCCGCGCACCACGCCGGCCTGGTGCCCGCGTTCAAGGAGACGGTCGAGGAGTGCTTCGTCCGCGGCCTGGTCAAGGCGGTCTTCGCCACCGAGACCCTCGCGCTGGGCATCAACATGCCGGCCCGCACCGTCGTCCTCGAGCGGCTGGTGAAGTGGAACGGCGAGGCGCACGTCGACGTGACGCCGGGGGAGTACACCCAGCTCACCGGCCGGGCCGGGCGCCGCGGCATCGACGTCGAGGGGCACGCCGTCGTCGTCTGGGCGCCGGGCATGGACCCGTCGGTGGTCGCCGGCCTGGCCAGCACCCGCACCTATCCCGCTGCGGTCGTCGTTCCGGCCCAGCTACAACATGGCCGTCAACCTGGTCGGCACGTTCGGCCGGGCCCGCGCCCGCGAGCTGCTGGCGTCGTCCTTCGCGCAGTTCCAGGCCGACCGCTCGGTGGTCGGGCTGGCCCGGTCGGCGGCGCGGCACGAGCGCGACGCCGAGCGGTTCGCCGCGGAGATGTCCACCGAGGGCGGCGACGTCGGCGAGTACGTGCAGCTGCGCCGGCAGATCTCCGACCGCGAGAAGGAGCTCTCCCGCGACTCCCAGGCCAAGCGGCGGATGGAGGCGCCGAGGCGCTGGCGGCGCTGCGGCCGGGTGACGTCATCCGGGTGCCGTCGGGACGGCGGCAGGGGCTGGCCGTCGTCCTGGACCCGGGATCACCGACCTCGCCGACCCCCGCGGCCGCTGGTGGTCACCGAGGACAAGTGGGCCGGCCGGCTCGGCCCGATCGACTTCCCGACGCCGGTGACGGCGCTGGCGCGGGTGCGGGTGCCGCAGAACTTCAACCACCGCAGCCCGCACGCCCGCCGCGACCTGGCCGCCACGCTGCGCAACGCCCGGGTGGAGAACGACCTGGGCGCCCGGCGGGTCAAGCACCGCTCGGCCGCCGCCGACGACCCGGTCCTGGCACGACCTGCGCCGGGCGCTGCGGGCCCACCCGGTGCACGCCCTGCCCGACCGCGAGGAGCGGGTGCGCGCGGCCGAGCGCTGGCTGCGCGCGGTCCGGGAGGCCGAGGCGCTGCAGCGCCGGATGGCGGAGCGGACCGGCTCGCTGACCCGGCAGTTCGACCGCACCTGCGACGTCCTCGAGGAACTCGGCTACCTCGTGCCCGAGGTCGCGCCGCTGGTGCCGGCCGACACCGACGGTCATCGGCGCCGAGGACGACGTGCCGGTGGTCGACCGACGACGGACGGCGGCTCGCGCGGATCTGGTCGGAGGCCGACCTGCTGGTCGCCGAGTGCCTGCGGGCCGGGCGCCTGGCAGGGGCTCAACGCCGCCGAGCTCGCCGCGGTCAGTCTCCACGCTGGTGTTCGAGGCGCGGCGGGACACCCCCGGCGCTGGCCGCGATGCCGGCGGGGAAGGTCGCGGCCGCCATCGCCGAGATGCGCCGGATCCGCGCCCGGCTGCTGGACGTCGAGGCGCGACCACGGCGTGCCGCTCACCCGCGACCTGGACCTCGGCTTCGCCTGGGCGGCCTACCGCTGGGCCGACGGGCAGGACCTCGACCGCGTGCTCGCCGGCGCCGAGCAGGCCGGCACCGAGCTCTCCGGCGGCGACTTCGTCCGCTGGGCCCGCCAGCTGCTGGACCTGCTCGACCAGCTCGGCAAGGTCGCCGAGGAGCCGGTGGCCACGGCCGCGCGGGCGGCGGTGGCCAGGTGCGCCGCGGGGTGGTCGCGGTCGCCGCCGGCGGCTGACCTGCGCTCCGTGCACCCCGTCCGCGGCACCCGGCGTGGGGCACAATGCCTCCGCCCCGGCGACGGGATCGCGCGGGCACGGACACCGAGGACCGGGAGCGACGATGACCAACCCACCGTAGCGGCACAGCCGGGCCAGCAGCCGGGGCAGCCCTACGGCCAGCCCGCGCAGCCCGGGTACGGCAGCCAGCCCGGCTACGGCCAGCCGGGCCAGCCCGGTTACGGCGGTCAGCCTGGCCAGCCCTACGGTCAGCCCGCCTACGGCCAGCCCGGCCGTACGGCCAGCCAGTACGGCGCAGCCCGGGCAGTACGGGCCGCCCGGCGCAGTACGGCCAGCCCCCGCGGTCAGTACGGAGCCGCGGCTACGGCCAGCCGGCCAAGAAGTCGAAGACCGGCCTGATCGTCGGCCTGGTGGTGCTGGCGCTCGTGTCGTGATCGCGGGTCGTCCTGCTGTTCGTCTTCCTGGTGGCTCGACCGTGCTCGACCAGGGCGCCGTCGAGCGGACGTCGCCGCGCAGTTCCAGGAGCCGAGGGCGTGGCCGTCGACGCTGGACTGCCCGGCCGACATGGAGGTCGACGGCGGACGCCACCTACGAGTGCACCGGACCACCGAGCGAGGGCGAGCGACGGTCACGATCCCGATCACGATCACCGACGAGGACGGCGCGCCTACACCTGGACCGAGGCCTGAGCCACCCGGCCGGCGCGCCCTCAGTCGAGCGCGTCGGCCGGCCAGCCGCAGCGCCGCGCCCAGCCGGCGCAGCGACGACTCCAGGCCGTGCGCCTCGGCCAGGTCCGCCAGCGCGTCCGGGTCGGCCGGGGAGCGGGGGAGGTCGCCGTCCACCGGGGGCATGTCGATGTCCTTGGCCACGGCGACGACCACCGGCGCCGCGTCGAGGTAGTCCGCGGCGGCGTGCATCTTCTTGAGCACCGCGGCGGTCAGCGGCGGCTTCGGGACGACGGTCCGCGCCACGGCCGCGCGGATGCCGGCGAGGTCGCCGAACTCGTTGATCAGCGCGGCCGCGGTCTTCGCGCCGACCCCGGCCACGCCGGGCAGGCCGTCGCTGGGGTCGCCCCGGAGGACGGCGAAGTCGGCGTAGGCCCGGCCCGGGGATGCCGTACTTGGCGGCGACCGCCGCCTCGTCGACGATCTCGATGTCGCTGATGCCGCGGGCGGTGTAGAGGATCCGCACGCCGCGGGCGTCGTCGACCAGCTGGAACAGGTCCCGGTCGCCGGTGACGACGTCGACCGGCCCGCGGGCGCGGGTGGCGAGCGTGCCGATCACGTCGTCGGCCTCGTAGCCGGGGGCGCCGACCCGGGCGATCCCCGCCGCGGCCAGGACCTCGACCAGCATCGGCACCTGCGGGCCCAGCTCGTCGGGCATCTCCTCGCCGCCCTCGGGGGCGAGCCGGTGCGCCTTGTACGACGGCAGCGCCTCGACGCGGAAGGCCGGCCGCCAGTCGTCGTCCCAGCAGGCCACCAGCGGTCGGGGCCGTGCGTGGTGATCAGCCGGGCGGTCATGTCGAGGAAGCCGCGGACGGCGTTGATCGGCCGCCCGTCGGGCGTGGTGACGCTCGTGGGGACGCCGTAGAAGGCCCGGAAGTAGAGGCTGGCGGCGTCCAGCAGCATCGTCGTCACGAGCGCGCGACGGTAGCGGTCTCGGCCGTCGTACTGGTTCGGTGATCGCGTCGCTCCCCGCGGACTACGTCTGGCACGTGGACGCCGCTGACAGTCTGCGCACGCGACACGGGCCGGCCCGCTGGTGACGATCGAGCGGGTGCACGCCGCGCGGGACATGGCGGAGGAGGTGGGCGTGGACCTCCTGGTGGTGACGCCCGGGGTCGGACCTGCGCTACCTCAGCGGCTACCACGCGCACGCCATGGAGCGGCTGACCGCCCTCGCGGTGCCGCGCCGGGGCGAGCCGTTCCTCGTCGTGCCGCGGCTGGAGGCGCCGATGGTCGACGCGAGCCCGGCCGGCGGCCTCGGCCTGGAGGTGCTCGCCTGGGACGAGACCGACGACCCGTTCGCGCTGCTCGCCGCGCGCGGCCACGGCGCGGCTGGGCGCGGCGCCGGTCCGGGTCGCGGTCGGCGCGCGCACCTGGGCCGAGCACGCCCTCGGCGTGCAGCGGGCGCTGCCGGGCTCGGCGCTGGAGCTGGCCAGCCCGGTCGTGGACCGGCTGCGGATGGTGAAGACCGCCGGCCGAGGTCGAGGAGCTGGCCGTCGCCGGCGCCGCGATCGACCGGGTGCACGCGCGGATGGCCGAGTTCCTCCGGGTGGGCCGCACCGAGGCCGAGGTCGGCGCCGACATCGCCGCGGCGATCCTCGCCGAGGGGCACGTCGCCGTGGACTTCACGATCGTCGGCTCGGGGCCGAACGGCGCCAGCCCGCACCACGAGCTCTCCGACCGCGACGGTGGAGGCCGGGGACCTCGTCGTCGTCGACATCGGCGGGGAGCTGACCCACCGGCTACCGCTCGGACTGCACCCGCACCTACGTCGTCGGCGGCTGAGCCGGACGCCGAGACGCGCCGAGTGGTACGGCGTGCTGCAGGCGGCCCAGGCCGGCCGCGACCGCCGCCGTCCGGCCCGGGATGACCGCCGAGGAGGTCGACGCGGTCGCCCGCAGGGTCATCACCGACGCCGGCTGGGGCGAGCACTTCATCCACCGCACCGGCCACGGCATCGGCCTGGACACCCACGAGGCGCCCTACATCGTGGCCGGCAACGAACTGCCGCTGGTGCCGGGCATGGCGTTCTCCGTCGAGCCGGGCATCTACCTGGCCGGGCGCTGCGGCGCCCGCATCGAGGACATCGTCGTCTGCACCGACGACGGCGTCCGCCCGCTGAACGACGGTCCCCGTGAGCTCGTCGGACTCGCCGGCTGAGCCGGGCGGCCCGGGCAGCCGGAGGGACGGGCACCGGCCGTCGACGTCGACCGCGCGCTGCTCGCCGCCCTGGCCCGGGACGGCCGCGCCAGCTACACCGAGCTCGCCGAGCAGGTGGGCCTGTCGGTGTCGGCGGTGCACCAGCGGGTGCGGCGGCTGGAGCAGCGTGGGCTGATCACCGGCTACCACGCCACCCTCGACGCCAAGGCTCTCGGCCTGCCCCTGACGGCGTTCGTGTCGATCACGCCGATCGACGTCGCCCAGCCCGACGACGCCCCGGCCCGGCTGGCGCACCTGACGGCGATCGAGGCGTGCCACTCGGTGGCGGGGCGCGGAGAGCTACATCCTCAAGGTGCGGGTGCCGTCGCCGGACGCGCTCGAGGGGCTGCTGCAGGACATCCGGGCCGCCGCCAACGTGACGACCCAGACCACGGTCGTCCTCTCCACGTTCTACGAGGACCGCCCGCCGATCTGAGCGGCCGGGTCAGCGGGTCGGCCGCCCCGACCGGTGCAGCGCCCGGGCGGCCCGGACCACGCCGCGCGCCGCGACCGGGGGTGCGCCGGCGGCGAGCGCCAGCCGGCGGAAGGAGTCGTAGGACAGGTCGCGGTAGGCGACGGCGAGCTCCTCGGCCGCCTCCCGGCGCGACGGCGCGGCGGTGGCCCGCAGGTACTGCGCCGTCCGGACGGCGTGCTTGGTGAACGTCACCTGCAGCGCCTGGTTGGACAGCCGCCCGCCGATCCGCGAGTCGAGGCCCGGCCCGCGCCGCAGCGCCGGCAGCACCCACGGGCTCGCCGCGAGCGCCGGGAAGCGACCGCGGACGGTCTCCCACGCGTGCCAGGCCGTCAGCGCGCCGGGCACCGCCCACTGGCCGTCGTCGGTGGACACCAGCAGGCGGCGCGCGGTCACCTGGACCTGGTCGCGGCGCAGCGACCGGAAGGAGGCCACCGGGGCCGGCCAGCCCAGCGCCAGGGCGCACCAGGCCACCGTCCGCAGGTGCTCCGGGTCCTCGGTGCGGATCTGGGTCAGCGGTCGCAGGTCGAGCTCCGGCGGGTCGGGTTCCGGCGTGGGCGCCCGCATCAGCGCGAGCCCGCCGTACCGGGCGACCTTGCTGTACAGCGCGACCGTCGCGGGCTTCCAGCCCCGGGCGGCCACCAGCGGGTCCAGCCCGGTCGCCGCGAGGTCGTCGGGCCCGAGGCCCAGCTCCAGCGCGGCGTCGACCAGCCGCCGCCACTGCGGCTCGTAGCCCTCCGGCGGGCGCACGCGCGCCCAGGCGCGGACCGGCGGCGGGGCCGGCATGTCGGGCAGCGGCTGCTGCCACGCACGTGGCATGACCGAATACTACCGTTATCCCCAACAATTCCGCGCCTTCGCTTGTGGGCACCTGCCGAAGCCGGCCCCGCCGCCCTCCGGGCGGCATTGCAGCAATCGCGGGAGGCGGCGCGGCGGCTGGGAGGTGACCAGGAGGAGGAGCGGGACCGTAGGTCCCGCGGAAAAGCCGTATCAGAGTTGGGGATAACGGTTCTATAACCTGCGGTCGTCACCCGGTGGTGGCGTTCCGACCGTTCATCCTGCGCCGCGGTGCCGCGCTGGTGATCATGAGCAGCGTGCGCACCGTCGGGGTCGAGGAAGAACTGCTGGTGGTGGATGCCGCCGGCATGCCGGTCCCGAAGGGGCCCGAGGCGCTCGAGGTCGCGTCGGTGGCGCGGTGAGGGCGAGAGCGTCGCCGAGCACGACCGGGCCGATCACCTCGGCGACGACGACACCGTTCCCGGGCACCTGATGCTCGAGCTCAAGGCCCAGCAGATCGAACTCGGCACCCGGGTCTGCACCGACCTGGCCGACGTCGAGAAGGAACTGCGGTTCTGGCGGTCCCGCGCCGAGTCGGCCGCGGCCGGGGTCGGCGCCCACGTCGCCGCGCTCGCCACCTCACCGGTCGACGTCGTCCCGGTGCCGACCGAGGGGGAGCGGTACGCCCGCATCGTCGACGCCTTCGCGCGGACCGCCCGCGACGTGCTCACCTGCGGCTGCCACGTGCACGTGTCGATCGCCGACGCCGAGGAGGGCGTCGAGGTCCTCAACCGGATCCGGGTCTGGCTGCCGGTGCTGACCGCCCTGACCGCCAACTCCCCGTTCTGGCACGGCGAGGACACCGGCTACGCCAGCTACCGCTCCCAGGTGTGGCTGCGCTGGCCGACGGCCGGCCCGAACGAGCCCTTCGCCGACGCGGCCGCCTACCACCGCCTGGTCGACGACGTCCTGGCGACCGGCACCGTGCTGGACCGCGGAGGGGTCTACTTCGACGCCCGCCTCTCGGCGAAGTGGCCGACCGTCGAGGTGCGCACCCCGGACGTCGCGCTGCGCGCCGAGGACGCCGTGACCCTGGCCGGCATCGTGCGCGGCCTCGTCGAGACGGCGGCCCGCGAGGCGCGCGACGGGAAGCCCGTCGCCGGCCGTGCGCAGCGAGATGCTGCGGGGCGCGACCTGGCGGGCCGGGCGCACCGGCCTCGCCGGCGACCTCGTCCACCCCGCCACCGGCACCCCCGCACCGGCCGCGGAGGTCGCTGGGCGCCCTGGCCGACCACGTGCGACCGGCCCTCGCCGACGCCGGTGACGACAAGATGCGTCGACGCCGGGCTCGCCGCGCTGCTGCGCCGCGGAACCGGCGCCGACCTCCAGCGCGCCGTCTACCAGGCCACCGGCGACCCGGCCGCCGTGGTCCGCGCCGCTGTCGCCGTCACCGCCGGGGCCGACGGGGACACCGCCCGGGCGACGCCCGGCCGCTCGGGATAGATTGCGCCCCATGTACACCGGGAGCTGGCGCGACGTCGTCAGCCGCGACCTCTTCGGTCCGTCGCCCGACCCGCGGGACCGGCCCTACCGATTCGTCATCCGCGTGGTGCTGGTCGTGTTCAAGGCGTTCGGTTTCCGCTTCGACGTCCGTGGCTCCGAGCACGTGCCGGCCACCGGCGGGGCGATCATCTCCAGCAACCACGTCAGCTTCTTCGACTTCATGTTCCTCGGCGTTCCTGCGATTGCGCAGCACCGCCTGGTCCGGTTCATGGCCAAGTCCGCCGTCTTCGACCACTGGTTCGCCGGACCGTTCATGCGGGCGATGCAGCACATCCCGGTCGACCGCAAGGCCGGCGCAGCCGCCTTCGAGTCCGCCGTGCGGGCACTCAAGGACGGCAAGGTGGTCGGGGTCTTCCCCGAGGCGACGATCAGCAGCAGCTTCACCGTCAAGGACCTCAAGGCCGGCGCCTCGCGGATGGCCGTCGACGCCGGCGTGCCCATCATCCCGGCCGCCGTCTGGGGCGGGCACCGGGTCGCTACGCGGGGCCGCAAGGTGGCGTGGCGACGGGGCGTCCCGGTCACCGTGATCCTCGGTGAGCCGATCCTCGCCGAGCCGGGGGAGAAGGCGCAGTCGCTGCTCCGGCGCACCCGGGCCGCGATGGAGGCCCTCCTCGACGAGGCCCAGCGCAGCTACCCCGACCAGCCGGCGGGACCGGACGACCGCTGGTGGCTGCCCGCGCACCTCGGCGGCACCGCCCCCACGCCCGAGGAGGCGGCGATCGGGGACGCCGCCCACGCCGCGGGGCGCGGCACCAAGACGGCCAAGAAGTCGCCGTTGGACCGCCTCAAGGCCCTCGCCCGCCGCCGCTGACCGGCCGGCCTCACTCCACCACGACCGGGGCCGTGAGCCGGAACGCCTCCAGCTCGACGTCGTACCAGCGGCGCATGCGGCCCAGCGGCTCCATGCCCAGCCGCCGGCAGACCGCCAGCGAGGCCTCGTTCCCCGGCCGGACGACGGCGTAGACCTCCGGGAGCCCGTCCTCGAAGCCCCGCCGGATCACCGCCCGGGCCGCCTCGGTGGCGTAGCCGTGGTGCCAGGAGTCCGGGTGCAGGTGCCAGCCGACCTCGACCTCGCCGACGCCGTTGGGCAGCGGCTTGAACAGCAGCGTGCCGGCCACCGGAGCTCCGGGGACCTCGATCGCCCAGCAGCCGAACCGCGCGTCCCGGTGCGTGCAGCGCCGCCCAGCGGGTCACCAGCTCCTCCGGCGGCACCGACGGCCCCCCGCCCAGCCAGCGCGTGACCTCGTCCCGGCCGTAGAGGTCGGTCAGCCGCGCGAGGTCGCTGGAGGAGTGGGTCCAGGGCCGCAGGCGCAGCCGGTCGGTGCAGAGCGCCGTGCCCGCACCGTCGTCGTCACCCACACCGCGTGCTGCTACCCCCGGGGAGGGCCCCCGGACACGCGGATTAGGCCCCGCGTCAGGGTCCCGCCCGAGCTTGCGAGGGAAGGGGGGACGCGGGGTCCTTTCTCAGTGCAGGTCGGCAGCGGACGCGGCCCGGCTGCTCGCCGCCTTGAGCTCGGCAGCCACCGGGTCGTGCTCGCGCTCGGCCCACCACGCCTGGCCGCTCGCCGGCAGCGTCGCGATCGGGTCGTAGTAGGTGTAGCGACGGTCCAGCGCCGCCTCGTCGGTGCGCTCGATGCCGGTGCGGTAGTTCTTCGTCCAGTAGCTGATGCCGCGCTCGCGGTCGTACTCGGCGACCTGGTGCACCCAGCGCTTGCCGACGTAGGGCACGTCGCAGACGATCCGCGGCGTCGCGAAGCCCGGCAGGTAGCCCATGATGTCGTGCTGCAGCGTCTGCGCCTGGGCCAGCGACACCCGCCAGTGCTCGGCGCTGGGGATCATGTCGCACATGTAGAAGTAGTAGGGCGTGATCGAGGCACCGTCGAGCAGCGCGAAGCAGAGGTCGAGCAGCTGGGCCGCCGAGTCGTTCACGCCCTTGAGCAGCACGCCCTGGTTGCGGACGTCGCGCACGCCGACCGCCAGCATCGTCTGCGCGGCCTCGGCCACCAGCGGGGTCACCGACTGGGCGGCGTTCACGTGGGTGTGGATGGCGAGGGAGACCCCGCGGGCCTGGGCGGTCGTGGCGAGGCGGGTCATGCCCTCGACGACGTCGTCCTGCAGCCAGTGCTGCGGCATGCCCATGAGCGCCTTGGTCGCCAGCCGGATGTCGCGGACCGACTCGATCTCCAGGAGGCCGGCGACGAACGCCTCGAGGTTCTTGAACGGCAGGTTGGCGACGTCGCCACCGGAGACGACGACGTCCCGCACGCCCGGCGTGGCCCGCAGGTACTCGAGCATCAGGCCCTGCCGGTCGACCGGCTTGAGCTCGAACTTCAGCTTGGGGACGGCGGGCGTCGAGTTGCCCACCAGGTCCATGCGGGTGCAGTGGCCGCAGTACTGCGGGCAGGTCGAGAGCAGCTCGGCCAGCACCTTGGTGGGGTAGCGGTGGGTCAGCCCCTCGACCGCCCACATCTCGTGCTCGTGCAGCGAGTCGCGGGCGGCGTACGGGTGGCTGGCGGCCGGGCCGTCGCAGCCGGTCGGACGCCACCGGGAGCATGTAGCGGCGCACGGGGTCGGCGAGCATCGCGGCGGTCGTCGGCACCTCACCGGGCACCATCGTGTTGAGCATCTGCGGCGGCAGCAGCAGCGACATGGTCGCCCGGCCGGCCTGGTCGGCCTCGACGTCGGCGTAGAAGGAGTCGTCGAGCAGGTCCCCGTAGACGCCGCGCAACTGGCGGAGATTCTTGACGCAGTTGACGCGCTGCCACTGGGCGCTGCGCCACTGCTCCTCGGTGACGTCGGCGAAGCCGGGCAGCCGGCGCCAGTCGGGCTCGACGAGCTCGCGCGCCGAGTACTCGTAGGGCTGTTCGAGCACGGGGTGCCTCCTTGACTCGTCGAGACGCGGTTCGTCTCCGCAACACGGGTGATCCTACGGGAGAATCTTCGGTGAGATCGGGGAACGCGCTAGGTTCTTCTGTATCGAACCGGTGAGAGGGAGAGAAACGTGGGTGGAACGGCCGAACGAGCCCTCGGGGTGCACCGGGTGCTCGAGCCGCCCGGCGTCCTGCCGCAGGCGGCCCGGCGCCTCGACGCCGACCCCGCGATCGGGCCCGACGAGGTGCGGATCGCCGTCGAGCGGCTCAACCTCGACGCCGCCTCGTTCCGCCAGCTCTCCGAGGCCCACGGCGGCGACGGCGACGCCGTCCGCGCGGCCGTCCTGGAGATCGTCGCCGACCCGCGGGAAGATGCAGAACCCCGTCACCGGCTCCGGCGGCATGCTCATCGGCGTCGTCGACGCGGTCGGCCCGGAGTCGCCGCTCGGCCTCGCGGTCGGTCAGCGGGTGGCCACGCTGGTCTCGCTGACCCTCACGCCGCTTGGCGATCACCGACGGGCTCGCCCGGTGGGACGGCCGGTCCGAGCAGGTGCCGACCCAGGGCACGGCGATCCTCTTCGCCCGCTCCATCGCCGCCGTGCTGCCCGACGACCTGGCAGACAGGGTGTCGCTGGCGGTGCTCGACGTCTGCGGCGCCCCGGCCGCGACCGCCCGTGTCGTCGAGCGGACCGCGGCACGCTCGGTCGTCGTGCTCGGCGCGGCCGGGAAGTCCGGCTGCCTCAGCCTGGCCGCCGCCCGCGCCGCAGGCGCCACCGACCTCACCGGCCTGGTGCGCAACGGCGGGGAGGCGACTGCGCTGCGCGCCGCCGGGCTGGCCGACCGGGTGGTCGTGGCCGACGCCACCGACCCGCTCGCCGTCGCGGCCGCCGTCGGCACCCCGGCCGACGTCACCGTCGTCTGCGTCGACGTGGCCGGGGCCGAGCACGGCGCGGTCCTGGCGACGGCCGACGGGGGGACCGTGGTCTTCTTCTCCATGGCCACGTCGTTCGCGGCGGCGGCCCTGGGCGCGGAGGGGATGGCGGCGGACGTGACGATGCTGGTCGGCAACGGCTACACGCCGGGTCACGCGGACCTGGCGCTCGAGCTGTACCGCCGGAACCCGGGTGTCCGGGGGCTCATCGGCTCCCGGATCCACTGATGGACCTGCTCCTGACCGACGTCACGGTCGGCGACCGCCCCGGGCGCGCCGTCGCGGTGGCCGCGGGCCGCATCGCCTGGCTGGGCGATGCCGCCGACGCGCCCCCGGCCGACCGCGTCGTCGCGGGGGAGGGGGGCCTGCTCACGCCGGCCTTCGTGGACGCGCACGTGCACGCCACCGCCACCGGCCTGGCGCTCCGCGGTCTCGACCTCCACGGGAGGTCGAGCGTTGCCGACGCGTTGGCTGCCGTCACCCACGTGATGGCGGGCGGACCGGACGGCATCGTGCTCGGTACCGGCTGGGACGAGACGGGCTGGCCGGAGGGGCGGGGGCTCACGCGGCACGACCTCGACGTCGTCGTCGGCGACCGGCCCGCCTACCTCGCCCGGGTCGACGTCCACTCCGCCACCGTCTCGACGGCGCTGCTGGACCGCATCCCCGGCATCACCGAGCTGCCCGGCTACCACCCCGACGGCCAGCTGCGGCTCGACGCCCACCACGCCGCCCGCCGGGCGGCGTACGGCGCGGTCGGCGTCCACCAGCGCCGGAAAGCGCAGCGGGCCACCCTGGCGGCCGCGGCGGCCCTCGGCATCGGGAGCGTGCACGAGATGGCCGGCCCCGAGGTCTCCAGCGCCGGTGACCTGCTCGACCTGATCGCACTGGCCGCCGGGGAGCCCGGCCCCCGCGTCCTGGGCTACTGGGGCGAGCTGGCCGAGCGCGGCGGGCTGAAGCTCGTCGAAGAGCTCGGCCTGGCCGGCGCCGGGGGCGACCTGTTCTGCGACGGCGCGTTCGGCTCGCACACCGCCGCGCTGAGCGCCCCGTACCGCGACCGGCCCGAGACCGCGGGCGCGCTCCGGTTCGACACCGGCTCGCTGATCCACCACGTCCGCGCCTGCACGCTGGCCGGCGTCCAGGCCGGGTTCCACTGCATCGGCGACGCCGCGGTGGGCCAGGTGCTCGACGCCGTCGGGGCCGTCGTCGAGGAGCTCGGCGTCGCCGCCGTCCGCGCCTGCCGGCACCGGCTGGAGCACGTCGAGATGGTCGACGCCGCCGCGATCGCGCGGATGCGCGACTGGGCGATGGTCGCCAGCGTGCAGCCGGCCTTCGACGCCGCCTGGGGCGGAACCGACGGCATGTACGTCGAGCGGCTGGGGGCCGAGCGGGCCGTCGGCTGCAACCCGTTCGCCGACCTCGCCGACGCCGGCGTCGCGCTCGCCCTCGGCAGCGACGCCCCGGTCACGCCGCTGGACCCGTGGGGCGGGGTGCACGCCGCCGTCGACCACCGGACCGCGACCTCCGGCCTGCGCCCCTACGACGCCTTCGACGCCGCCACCCACGGCGGCTGGCACGCCGTCCGGGCCGAGCACCCCGGCGGCCCGCTGGCCATCGGCGCCGCGGCCGACCTCGCCCTCTGGGCGACCCCGCAGACCCTGTCCGCCGTCCTGTCCGAGCGCGCCCGGCCCGAGTGCCGGCTCCTGCTCGTCGACGGAAACCCGATCGGAGACACCCCATGACCCGCCCTGGCCCAGGCAAAGGAAGCTTTGCCTGCAATTTCGGCGTCCCAACGCAGGTAAAGCTTCCTTTGCCTGGAGGGGGGCAGCGATGAGCACCCTGCACCTCGATCCCGTGCTGGTCGCGAGGGCCCGCGAGCTGGCCGCCCGCGCCGCCCAGCCGGTCGTCGACCTCGCGCAGCGGAACACCACCGTCTCCGTGGAGCGGGCGGTGCTGCGGCTGGCCGGGCTGACCGGCACCGACCCCGTCACGGGGGAGGGGCGCACCGAGGATCGGGTGCCGTGGGTGAACCGGGTCGTCGACGCCGTCCGCGACCAGGTCGGCCTGGAGTCCGGCGTGGCCCTGCCGGTCTGGCACGCCCTCGCCTCGGGCGCGGCGCCCGACCTGCAGTCGCTCGCCGAGCAGGTCGGCGCCGGGACGGCCCGGTTCAGCGTGCCCACCGGGTCCGACGCCGACCGGGCCCGGGACGCCGCCCGCGCCGCCGCCGCCCGGGGGATCGCCCGGATCGACATGAACCGTCGGCGCCGCGACGACCTGATCGCCACGCACGGCGACCCGCCGCGCCGGCCCTGGATCTACCTGATCGTCGCCACCGGCGACATCCACGAGGACATCCCGCAGGCCCAGGCGGCCGCGCGGGCCGGCGCCGACGTCATCGCCGTCATCCGGTCCACCGGGCAGTCCCTGCTCGACTACGTGCCGGAGGGCGCGACCCGCACCGGCTACGCCGGCACGTACGCCACCCAGGAGAACTTCCGGCTGATGCGGGCCGCCCTGGACGACGTCAGCGCGGAGCTGGGCCGCTACGTGCGGCTGACCAACTACGCGTCGGGCCTCTGCATGCCGGAGATCGCCGTCCTGGCCGGCCTGGAGCGGCTGGACATGATGCTCAACGACGCCATGTACGGGATCCTCTTCCGCGACATCAACCCGCGGCGCACCTTCGTCGACCAGCGGTTCAGCCGGATGGTGCACGCCCGCGCCGGGATCATCATCAACACCGGCGAGGACAACTACCTCACCACCGCCGACGCCGTCGACGAGGCGCACACCGTCACCGTCAGCCAGCTGCTCAACGAGACCCTGGCCAAGGAGGCGGGCCTGCAGGACTGGCAGCTGGGCCTGGGGCACGCCTTCGAGATCGACCCCGAACGCGAGGAGTCCTTCCGGCTGGAGCTGGCGCACGCGCTGCTGGCCCGCAACCTCTTCCCGGACGCGCCGCTGAAGTGGATGCCGCCGACCAAGCACATGACCGGCGACGTCTTCCGCGGCTACCTGCTCGACGGCTTCTTCAACCTGGCCGGGGCGCTCACCGGCCAGGGCATCCTGCTGGTCGGGATGATGACCGAGGCCGTCGTCACGCCGTGGCTGTCCGACCGCGACCTCGCCCTGCGGAACGTCCGGTACGTGCTGAACTCGGCGGGCAACCTGGCCGAGGACTTCGCGCCACCGCCCGGCGGGTTCATCGACCGCCGCGCCCACACCGTGCTCACCGAGGCCGTCGACCTGCTCGGCCGGATCGCCGACCACCCGGAGGGCCTGATCCAGGCGATCGCCGACGGCACGTTCGGCATCACCAAGCGCCCGCCGGACGGCGGCAAGGGGCTGTCCGGCGTCGTCGAGCTCGGCCCGACGCGTACAACCCGGCGCTGGAGCTCCTGGAAGGGCGGGTTGCGGTGGGTAGAAGGAAAGCGAGGTGGCCCGTGCCTGACGGGACGATCGTCCGGCCGTACGGCGACACCACGGGCGACGGAATGGTGCAGACGTCGTTCACCCTGCCCGTGCCCGCCGGACCGAAGGCCGAGGGCGCCGCCCTGCAGCTGGCCAACAAGATGGGCATCGAGCCCGCGATGGTCGTGCACAGCCACGCCATCGACGCCGGCTACACGTTCTTCGTCGTCTACGGAAGCGTGAAGCACTTGGTCGACCTCGACGCCGTCGTCGTCGAGGAGCGGGCCTACCCACTGCTGGCGTCGTCGGAGATCAACGGCGCCATCCGCTCCGGCCTGAACCGGAAGATGGTCGTGCTCGGCGCGTGCATCGGCACCGACGCGCACACCGTCGGCATCGACGCGATCCTCAACGTGAAGGGCTTCGCGGGGGAGAAGGGCCTGGAGTACCTGCGCGAGATGGCCGTGACCAACCTCGGCGCGCAGGTCACCGTCCCGGAACTGGTCGCGAAGGCCCGTACCGCCCGCGCCGACGCCGTCCTGGTGTCCCAGGTGGTCACCCAGAAGGACGCGCACCTGCGCAACACCCGCGAGCTGGCCGCGGCCTTCCGCGAGGCGATGGGGGAGTCGCGGCCGCTGCTGGTCGTGGGCGGCCCCCGTTTCGACCCCGCGATGGCCGCGGACCTCGGCGTCGACAAGGTCTTCGGCCGGGGGACGACGCCCGGCGAGGTCGCCAGCTATCTCGTCCACGCCCTGATCAAGGAGTCCGCCGCATGACCGAAACCGACCCCCGCGTGGGCCTCACCGTCACCCACCGCCGCTACGTGCCCTACGCGCACGCCCACTACGGCGGCTCCCTGGTCGACGGCGCCTACACCCTGGGCCTGTTCGGCGACGTCGCCACCGAGGTAGCGATCGTCATGGACGGCGACGAGGGCCTGCTGGCCGGCTACTCCGAGGTCCGCTTCCTCGGGCCGGTGCGCGCCGGCGACGTCCTCGAGGCCACCGCCGAGGTGGTCCGGATCGGCCGGCGCAGCCGGGAGCTCCGCTGCTCGGCCCGCGTCGTCGCCAGGGCCGAGCCCGAGCGCGGACCGTCGGCGGCACGCGTGCTCGATGAGCCGCTGACCGTCGTGGAGGCGGTCGCGACACTCGTCGTCCCGTGACGGTGCGTATCGCCCACACAGCGGCGCGCACCGACCGGCCGCTCGCGGCGCCCAGAGTCACGATCGGATAACAGTCCGGCACGGGATCCCGCGCGCCGTGCCGGGCCGCGCGCACTTCTTACAGTCGCTGCAGTTCTTTCCGAGAGCACCGCGCGGTGTCCCTCCGGATCGAGTCGTGCAGGCCCTCCGGCCGTGCGGGCCGGGCAGCCATGCATCACGGCGTCCGATCCGCGCCGCGCCGGGCCGTGAGGGCCGACGGGTCACCGGAGGGCGCCGCTGCGATCCCGGCGGAGCCCGCTCGGACCCGCCTCATCAGACAACGGTCGAGCCGATCGCCGCCAGCGACCGGCCGTCCGGCCCGAAGAGGCGGACCCGCAGTGGCGCTCCCGCCGGCGCTGACCCGGATGGTTGGAACACCCCGTCCTCCCCAACCTTCGCACGCTCAGGTCGGGGCCTGGACGGGGCGGGATGGGATGCTGGGTCAGGACCGCAGCAACGGCGCAGCGGTCCGGACCCACGTCCGACCGGCGCGGGTCCGACAGACCCCGGGCGGCTCCCGGGACGAGCGTTCCGGGAGGCAGTGCGTGCCGGCAGCACCTGGGGAGCCGGTGTCCGGCACCGGCACGCTGCCCCGCCCGGCGCACCCCCGACCCTCTGGTCCCGGCGCAGCCCGCCGGTGGCCCTGGCGCACGGCGCTCGCCGCGCTGGGTGGGTTCCTGCTGCTGCTCGCGTTCCCCGGCTACGACCTGCCCGCCCTCGCGCCGCTCGGCCCGGCTGCCCTGGCGCTCGCCGTCCGGGGTCAGCGGTTCCGCTCGGGCCTCTGGCTCGGCCTCGTGTTCGGCGCAGCCTGCTTCGTGCCGCTGCTGTCCTGGACCGGTGTCTACGTGGGCCCCGTCCCGTGGCTGGCCCTGGCGATGATGGAGGCCCTGTTCCTCGCACTGCTCGGGGGCGCCACGGCGCTGACCTCGCGGCTGCGGTGGTGGCCGCTGTGGACCGCCGCCCTGTGGGTCGCCGACGAGGCGCTGCGCGGACGCGCGCCGTTCGGTGGCTTCCCGTGGGGGCGGCTCGGCTTCAGCCAGACCGAGGGCCCGCTGATGTCGCTGGCGGCCTACGGCGGCGTCCCGCTGGTCACCTTCGCCGTCGCCCTCGCCGGCGCCCTGCTGGCCGCGGCGGTGCCGGCCCTGGCCCGCGCCTGGCGGAGCGCCTCGGCCGTCCAGACGACCGCCGACGAGGAGACCGCTGACGGGACGGCTCAGGGCGCCCTCGAGCCGTCGTCGGAGCTGGTGCCGACGCTGCGCGCCGCCGTCCTCGCCGTCGTCGCCGTCCTGGCGGTGCCGCTGGTCGGCGGCCTGGCGTGGCTCCCGCTGGCCGGCCCGTCGCTCACCGAGGGCGGCCCGACGGCGACCGTCGCGGTGATCCAGGGCAACGTGCCCCGCGCCGGGCTGGACTTCAACGCCCAGCGCCGCGCCGTCCTCGACAACCACGTGCAGCAGACGCTGGAACTGGCCGCCGCGGTCGACGCCGGCCGTGCGGTGCAGCCCGACGTCGTCCTCTGGCCGGAGAACAGCTCCGACATCGACCCCTACCTCAACGACGACGCCGCCCGCGTCATCAGCCGGGCCGCGGAGGCGATCGGCGTCCCCATCCTGGTCGGCGCCGTCGTCGAGGGGCCGGGGGAGTTCATCAGCAACGTGGCGATCGTCTGGGACCCCGAGAACGGCCCCGGCGACACCTACGTCAAGCGCCACCCGGTCCCGTTCGGCGAGTACGTGCCGGCCCGCTCGTTCTTCCGGCTGTTCAGCTCGGACGTCGACCGGATCCGCCGGGACTTCTTCGCCGGCGACGCGGTGGGCACCCTCGACATGAACGGGGTCCGGCTCGGCGACCTGATCTGCTTCGAGGTGGTCTACGACGGCCTCGTGCACGACGTCGTCGACGGCGGCGCCGAGATCATCGTCGTCCAGACCAACAACGCGACGTTCGGCTTCACCGACGAGAGCGAGCAGCAGCTGGCGATGAGCCGGCTGCGGGCCGTCGAGTTCGGACGCACGGTCGTCGTGTCGGCGACCAGCGGCATCTCGGCGATCGTGGCCCCCGACGGCTCGGTCGCCCGCTCGTCGCAGCTGTTCACCTCGGCGGTCTTCGTCCAGGAGATCGCCCAGCGCGACGCCACGACGGTCGCCCTCCGGCTCGGCGCGGCCCCGGAATGGGCGCTCACCGCCGTCGGCGTCGGTGCGCTGCTGGCCGCCGTCGGGCCGGCACTGCTGCGCCGGGTGCGGGGGAGGGCCGGCCGGTGACCGACCGGGTGCTGGTGATCGTCCCCACGTACAACGAGGTCGAGAACGTCGAGCGGATCCTCGAGCGGCTGCAGGCCAGCGTGCCCGAGGCGCACGCCCTCGTCGTCGACGACGGCTCGCCGGACGGCACCGGCGAGCTGGCGGAGAAGCTCGCCGTCCGGGACCCGCGGGTGCACGTGCTGCGGCGCGCCGGCAAGCACGGACTCGGCCCGGCGTACGTGGCCGGCTTCCGCTGGGCACGGGAGCACGGCTACGACGTCGTCGTCGAGATGGACGCCGACGGTTCGCACGCCCCCGAGCAGCTGCCCCGGCTCCTGGCCGCCCTGGAGGGCGCCGACCTGGTGCTCGGCTCGCGCTACGTACCCGGCGGCAACGTCGAGGACTGGCCGGTGCACCGGCTGCTCCTCTCCCGGCTGGGCAACCGCTACACGCGCTGGCTGCTGCGGCTCCCGTTGACCGACGCGACCGGCGGTTTCCGGGCCGTGCGGGCCGACCTCCTGGGCCGGCTGCCGTTCGACGACGTGGCCAGCCAGGGCTACTGCTTCCAGGTCGACTGGGCCTGGCGGGCGGTCCGCGCGGGTGCCCGCGTGAGTGAGGTGCCGATCACCTTCACCGAACGCACGTTCGGCAGGAGCAAGATGAGCGGTTCGATCGTTAGAGAAGCGTTGGTACGGGTCACCGTGTGGGGCCTGAAGGACCGGCTGGCCGACCGGCTGCCGGACCGGGTCCGCCGCCCCGTGCCAGGACGACCCCGCGACGACGGGCGGTCGAGCGCAGCCCGGTAGGCGGGCCGCCGCCGCCCCGCGGTCCGGGGACAGGAGAGAGGCGGACGTCGTGCGACGCCGGTTGCGTGTGGCGGTCGGGCTGCTGGCCCTGATCGAGATCGTCGTGTTCGTCCTGGTGGCGGGGTGGATCGGGGTCGGCTGGACGGTCCTCGCCACCCTGGCCACGAGCGTGCTGGGCTGGATGCTGCTGGCACGCCAGGGCGTCCGCGCGCTGGGCGAGCTGCGCGAACGGGCGCGGAGCCGGCAGCCCGCCGGGCGAGAGCTCGGCGACGCCGGGCTGATCGCCGTCGGCGGGCTGCTCATGGTGCTGCCCGGCTTCGTCGGTGACCTGATCGGTCTGCTCTGCCTGCTGCCCGGCACGCGGGGCCTCGTGCGGGCCGGGCTGGCGCGGGTCGCGTTCTCCCGCCTGCCCGACCACCTGCGCGGCCCGGTGCGCGTCGGCAGCACCCGCACCGCGACGGTGGACGCACCCGGTCCGTACGGCGGCTACCGGCCGGTGGAGCCGCTGGTCATCGAGGGCGATGTCATCGAGGGCGAGGTCGTCCGCGAGACGCCGGGAGAGGGCCGTCCGCCCATCTGACAGAGCGTGGCTGGGCGGGTCTCCCGGTCGGACGAGGCCGCTCGACGACGGCCCTCAATGATGGGGGCCGTGCCGACCGAGGGTCTCCACGGGGGTCGCGCCGGGGCGGGTCCACTGCGGCACGGGGCGGCTGGTCGGTCCCCAGGTGGCGTTCCCGTCCGCGTCCGAACGCCAGGACCAGCACGCGTGGCTCCCCTCGGGCCAGCCCTCCGGCTTGTCCTCCCACGCCTCGCCGCGGCCGTACGGCGTCCTGTCGAGCAGGCCGAAGGACCCGGCGACCGGCTCGTTGCCACGGCCCGTCGTGGAGTACGTGAGGAACACGCGGTCGCCGTCGCGCAGGAAGCAGGTGAGGTAGCCCATCTCGCCGCCGACCGGCTCGTCCACGTCACGCACCGAGTACCAGGGCTGGGTGTAGCCCATGAACTCGACGTAGGAGGCCACCTCGTCCCACCGGCCCGTGGTCAGGATGGCGAAGGAGACGCCGCGGGCGTTGAGGTAGACGGCGTCCTTGAGCTGCCAGGTCGTCATGGTGCAGCCCTCGCACTGCCCCTGGTGCGGCGCGCCGTCGTACCACATGTGCTTGTAGACCATGAGCTCGTCGCGACCCTGGAACAGGTCCAGGAAAGGAACCGGGCCGTCGGGTCCGACGACCTCGACCGATCCGTCGAACTCCACCATCGGCAGCCGGCGGCGGGCCGCGGCGAGGGCGTCGCCTTCATGGGTGTGGGCCTTCTCGCGGACCAGGAGCTCGTCACGGGCGGCCTGCCAGGTGGCCAGGTCGACGACGGGCGGGCGGCCGGGCAGCGTGGTGATCGAGTCCCTCGGCGTGGTGGTCATGGCGTCCTCCGTGGTGTCTCGTGCCGGGCAGCATGTGCGCCGTCCTACGACACCAGAACAGACCCCCGACCCGGCCGGAACTCATCGCGGCGAGCCGATCGCCACCCGCGACGCCGGATGACCATCGGCAGGTGGCTGTCCTCCACCGGCGTGTCGGCAGCACTCGCCGATGATCCGGTTGGAGGGGCCGGAGACGCAGAACGGCCCCGGTGGGATCCACCGGGGCCGTTCGGACGTGCAGTCGTGCTGGGGTCAGCTGGCGCGAGTACGCCGGCCGCGCAGCACCTCGAGCCGCTCGGCGAGCACCTCTTCGAGGTCCTCGACGGAACGACGCTCCAGGAGCATGTCCCAGTGGGTACGCGGAGGCTTGACCTTCTTCGGGGCCGGCTCAGCACCCCCGATGAGCTTCGCCGCGGAACCGTCGAACTTGCACTCCCACGTGTCGGGGAGCTCCGCGTCGTCCGCGAAGGGCACCGTGAACAGGTGGCCCGTCGGGCACCGGTACTCGGCGTACTGCCGCTCGATCGGCGCGGTGTTCCGCTCGGTCTCGTAGCTCACGCTGCCCAGTCGGCTGCCGCGCAAGGAACGCTCACCCATGGCACACCGTCCTCTCGTACTTGTGTCGGTCAGGACTCGACGTCCGGCGAACAGGCAACTACCCATCGGACCGGGGAGTCAGAGAGATTAACGACGGAAATCCTCAAGAGATTCCGTCTAATCGGTGCCACATCATCGCATGGGGGTGGTTTCTGACCGCAACCACCCCCCGCACGGGTGACACCCACCGCTCAGGGGAGGGCGAGCTGCCCCGGACCGGCCACCGTCGGGCCCAGTTCGCCGCGGACGTAGTGCCGCCGGCAGAGCACCTGGTACCGGACGGTGGGGGAGCAGTCGCCGTCCTCGGCCGGGTCGGCGGGGGCGGTGTCCGCGACGACGACGGTCTCGCCGGAGCGCACCATCACGCCGCCGACCACGCGGGCGTTGAGCAGCCCGGGGAGCCCGCACCAGCACAGCACCTCCACCTGCACCCGCTGGATGACGTCGGCGACCTCGAGCAGCCGCTGGGTGCCGGGGAACAGTCGGGTCCGGAAGTCGGTGGTCAGCCCGAACGCGTAGACGTCGACGTGCGACTCGTCGGCGAGCTCGGCGAGCTGGTCGACCTGTCCGCCGGTCAGGAACTGCGCCTCGTCGACGATCAGGTAGTCCACCCGGTGTCCGGCCGCCCAGCGGGCGCGCACCAGCAGCCGCAGGTCGGTGTCGGCGTCGATCTCGACCGCCTCGCGGGACAGGCCGACCCGGGAGCTGATCTGCGGCGCCGCGGACCGGTCGCCCTGGGTGACCAGCAGCCCGTGGCGTCCCTGCCGGCTCTGGTTGTGGTCGACCTGCAGGGCCAGCGTTGATTTCCCGCAGTCCATCGGGCCGTGGAAGAAGGTCAGGTGGGCCGGCGCCGGATGCCGCCGGCGGTCGCCCGAGGCCGGGATCCAGGCCGGGACCGCAGCGGGGATGGGCAGCGGGGGATGCCCTGGGTCCGGCTCCGTCACAGCCGCTCCGGTGGCACGTTGCCCGCGGCGACGACGGCGCGCCGCATCGGCAGGGCCGCCAGCGCGATGAAGCCGGCCACGAAGAAGATCACGAGGCTGACGATCGCCAGGCGGTAGGAACCGGTCACCTGGTAGGTGATCCCGAACGCGAGGGGCCCGAGCCAGCTGGTGCCCCGGTCGCTGATCTCGTAGAAGCCGAAGTACTCCGCCTCCTTGCCCCGCGGGATGAGCTGGCTGAACAGCGACCGGGACAACGCCTGCGTGCCGCCCTGCACGAGCCCGATGATCGCGGCGAGGACGTAGAACTGGCTCACCGCGCCCGACTGCAGGAAGAACGCGGCGAAGACCACGCCGATCCAGGCCACCAGGGCGCCCAGGACGACCCGCTTGGCGCCGTAGCGGCCCGCGAGCCGGCCGAGCCCCAGCGCACCGGCGATGGCCACCACCTGGACCATGAGGATCGCGCCGGTGAGCACCTCCTGCGCCAGCCCCAGCTCCTCGGTCGCGTAGGTGGCCGACAGCGCGATCACGGTCTGCACGCCGTCGTTGAACAGCAGGTAGGCCCCGAGGAACCACAGGGTCAGCGGGAAGGCCCGCATCTCGCGGACGGTCGTGGCGAGCTGACGGAAGCCGCTGGAGGACCGGGCCGCATCGCGCACCGGGCGGTTGCGCAGCCGGGACACCGAGAAGAGCGCGAACGCACCCCACCAGAGGCCGGCCGAGGCCAGGCAGATCCGCACCGCCTCGCCGGTCGTGAGGCCGAGGGACTCCGCACCGAGGACGAGCCCGAGGTGCACGGCGAGCAGCAGCGCACCGCCGACGTAGCCGAACGCCCAGCCGCGGCTGGAGACGGCGTCGCGGTCGTCCGGCCCGGCCAGGTCGGGCAGCCACGAGTAGTAGACGACGGTGGCGGCGCCGAAGCTGATGTTGGCGACGACGAACAGCACCGCGCCCAGCAGCCACCGCCCGTCGGCGATGAAGAACATGCAGGTGGTGGACAGCGCGCCCAGCAGGGCGAACCCGGCGAGCATCTCCCGCTTGCGGCCCGTGCGGTCGGCCACCGCGCCGGTGAGCGGCAGCACCAGGACCTGCAGGAGGACCGACGCCGACAGCACGTAGGAGAACCAGCTGCCGGGCGGGATCGCCCAGGCCGAGGAACGGCAGCGTGCCGTCGGGGCCGGCGCCGTCCTCCGCCACCGCCGTCAGATAGGGGCCGAGGAAGACGGTCGTCACCGAGGTGTTGAAGACCGACATCGCCCAGTCGTAGGAGTACCAGCCGAAGCGCTCGCGCTTGAGCTCCCGGTCGACGGTCGGTCCGGCCGGGTCGGCACCTGCTGTGGACGGGGCAGTGGTCACCGGCGCAGGCTCCCAGCCGACGGCGGGCCGGTCCAGCACCGAAGGGTCACGGTCATCGGGATGTCCGGCGATCAGGGGACGTCATCGGGGACGACGCCACCCGGGTAGGCCGCCACCGCCGTCGTCGGGCGGGTCCGGTCGACGTAGTGCGGCCGGTCGTCCTCGCCGGCGCGCAGCGGCACCAGCCCCCGGGTGAGGGCGGCGGCGATCCGGTAGCGGGCGCGGTTCGCGTCGCCCACCCGGCCCATCTGCAGGTCGCCGAGCGGCACCGGCGGCCCGACATGCACCTTCAACCGGGGACGGCGGACCACCGCGCGGAGCACGGTGCGCAACTTGCCCCAGTCGTTGCCGTACTGGAGCACCTCGTGGGCGCCCCACTGGCTGACCGGGATGACCGGCACGCCGAGGCCCAGGGCCATGCGGGCCATGCCGGTGCGGCCGCGCTCCGGCCAGCCGTCCGGCGTCAGGCCGACCCGGCCCTCCGGGTAGGCGACGACGTGGCCGGCGTGGGCCAGGGCGACCTCGGTGACCCGCACGGCATGCCGGGCCAGCTCGGTGCCGCGCTCCACCCGGATGCCCCCGGTGCGCTCGAGCAGCGGCCCGGCGACCGGCGCCTCGATGATCCCGCCGGTGGCCATGATCCGGGGCACCACGCCGACCTTGTGCAGGGCGACGGCGATGACGAACGGGTCGAAGTCACCGATGTGGTTGGCCGCGAACAGCAGCGGTCCGCGCCGCAGTTCCTCCGGCACGCCGCCGGTGACCTCGACCCGGCCGAAGATGCTCACCAGCCAGGAGAAGCGGCGCAGCATGAACCGCCAGAACCACCACGGCGGCGCGACGGCGATCGCCAACTCCCGCGCGAACCATTCCGGGTCGTCGGGCTTGACCATGGCGCGCCATGTCCGGCGGCAGGGGAGGGGGTGTCGGTCGCCAGTCGCCGAGCCGGCTCACCTCGGCACCCACTGCCCGCGCTTCTCGAGCAGCTCGCGGAGCATCGCCGGCCGGTCGGTCATGATGCCGTCCACCCCCAGGTCCAGCATCGCGACGGCCTCCTTCTCGGTGTCGACGGTCCAGACGTGCACCTTCAGCCCCCGCGCGTGGGCCGCCGCGACGAAGCGCTCGTCCACCAGCGCCCGGCCGCCGAGCTGCAGGGGGACCTGCGCGCACCCGGCCACGGTGCGCGCCAGGCCCGCCGCCCGGGGGGAGTAGGAGGACAACCGCAGTGCCGCGACCCCGCGCGGGCCGAGCGACGTGCAGACGGACGTGCCGAAGATCCGTCGGGCGGCGGCCAGCCGGGCGTCGGAGAACGAGGCGAGGCAGATCCGGTCGTGCACCTTGAGCCGGCGCACCGTGCGGACGAGCGGCGCCAGCACGCCGGCGACCTTCATGTCGAGGTTGAACCGCACGTCCGGCCAGGCGCCCAGCAGATCCTCCAACGGGTGATCGGCTCGCGGCCACCGATGCGGGCCTCGCGAGACCTGGGCCCAGGTCAGGTGCTCGATCCGGCCGGACCGGTCGGTGACCCGACCCAGGCCGGCGTCGTGGAACACGACCAGCACGCCGTCGGCGGTCACGCGGAGGTCGGTCTCGATGTAGCGGTACCCCTGGGCGACGCAGGCCTGGAAGGCCGCCATCGAGTTCTCCAGGTGCTCGATGGCCCCACCGCGGTGGGCCACCGCCACCGGAGTCGGCCCGTCGAGGAACGCGTAACGCACTGCGGGCACACGTTCACGCTAGTGGGAGCCCGGCGGCGCCTTCGGATGCCCCGGCGCGGTGGCCGGTCCGCCCGCCGACCGCTGCGGTCAGACGGTCGACGATCGCCGTCAGGACGGGCGCGGGCGTGGCCAGGTTCAGCCGCACGTGGCCCGCACCCGGAGCGCCGCACTCCGGGCCGTCGATCAGGGCCACTCCCGCGCGCTCGAGGAAGAAGGCGCCGGCCGACGTCCCCAGGTCCAGTTCCCGGCAGTCCAACCAGGCCAGGTAGGTGCCCTCGGGCGGCGAGTACCGCACCTGCGGCAGGCGATCGGCGAGCAGATCCCCGAGCAGGCTGCGGTTGCGGTCCAGGTAGGCCAGGACGCCGCCCAGCCACGCTTCGCCCTCGGCATAGGCGGCGGTGTGGGCCAGCACGCCGAGGGTGGAGGCGCCGTGGGAGGTCAGGAAGCCGACCTCGGACCAGTGCTCCACATCGGCGTCGTTGCTGAGCACGAACTGCGCCGCCTTCAGGCCGGGCAGGTTCCAGGCCTTGGACGCCGACGTCGCAGTGACGGTGTGCCGGGCGGTGACGGCCGACAGGGAGGCGTACGGCCGGTGGACGGCGCCGGGGTAGATCAGGGGAGCGTGGATCTCGTCGGAGAAGACCCGGGCCCCCGCGCGGTCGACCACCTCGGCCAGGGCGAGCTGTTCGTCGTCGGTGAAGACCCGACCCAGCGGGTTGTGCGGGTTGACGTGCACGACGAGGCCGGCGCCGCGGTCGCAGCGCTCCGGCGATGCCGTCGAGGTCGTAGGTAGGGCGGCCGCCGTCGTCGGCCATCGGGACCTCGATCAACTCCCGGCCGAGCAGGCCCGGGACGGCCCGGAAGGGCATGTACGCCGGGGTCGGCAGCACCACGGGGCTGCCCGGCGGCGTGAAGTGCTCGATGGCGGCCTGCAGTCCGGCGACGACGTCGGCGAGCGGGGTGACCCGCTCGGCCGGCACCGTCCAGCCGTACCGGCGGGCGGACCAGTCCGCGTACGCGCGCGCCATCCCGTCGGCGGTGTCCGGTGTCAGGTAGCCCAGGTGGCCCCGGTCGACGGCGTCGTGGAGGGCCCGGGTGACGGCCGGGGCGGTGCCGAAGTCCATCTCGGCGACCCAGGCGCCGATGGCCGGCCGGTACTTCGTCCACTTGAGACCACCGGAGGCGGACAGGGCGTCCTCGGTGAGCGCGTCGAACGTGGGGAACGGTTCCGCGGCCGCGTGCTCGGTCATCTCAGCATCTCCTCAGAATCGCTCCTGGCGTGTCCGCCCCGTGGTCGCCCATCTCTGTCGGTGGTGACGTCTAGCGTGCGGAGTCGTGGCACAGCAGCATGCGTCGGGCGCGGCGACGGAGCTCCCGTTCTCCCCCGCCCCGAGCAGGGGGAGTGGCGAGGAACGACGGTGCGGGTGGTGCCGGCGGGTGCTGCCGCAGCAGGGGTCGGTCGGACGGCCCCGGATGTATTGCGGTCAGGCGTGCCGGCAGCGGGCCTATGAGCAGCGGGCCGCGACGTCGAAGGCCGGGCTGCCGGGCGACGTCGTCCTGGTGTCACGGGCCGAGCTCGACGGGCTGCAGGACCGGCTGTACCAACTGCGCTGTGCCCTCGAGGACGTCGAGACGCTGCTGACCGAGAAGCCGACCAAGGCGGAGCTGGAACGCTCGCTCGCCGACCTCGTGCGCTCGACCGGTCGCCTCGATCGGCTCTGGGTCACCGAGCGGGCCGGCTGACCCGCAGCAGCCCGCCGCATCGTCGTCCTGCTCGCCGTCGCGGTCGTCCCGGTCAGTGTGTTCCTGTTCGTCGTCGCCGATGTCTGTCGTCGCCGGTCATCCCGTCGTTTGCCTTCCCGGCCGCTCGCAGACCTACGAATCCCTCGGCCTGGCCGCCCGCCGGGTCCGCTGATATCGCCTCTTACGTCACAGTGACGTTAGTAGGTCCGGTATGGCTGGGTGGGGGAAGAGGGGTCGATGACGGCACATGGAGCCACTGAGGGCGTCGTAGCGGCGACGAGCCGGCCGATCACAGATCGATAGGAACAAGATCAACTCATGGGGGAGTTGATCATCGGTAGGGGTCGGCCGGAACGCGACGGCGACTCGACGGCGATCGCGCGGCGTCTGGGGGCGCCGCCGGCCGGCCGGCAGCGATGGGTGGGGCGCGCCGACAGGAGGTGTGGCGTGCGGAGGCGACGACGGCGCACTGGGCGCGACACGGAACGGGCGCGCGGAACAGCGTGGGGGATGACGTGATCAGCGACTGGTCGGCCGGCTGGCCAGCCCCTTCTGAGCGTCCATCCCTAGCGCCGATAATGCACATTATGTCAACTCATCGGGATCAGGCACTCGCCTCAGCCGGTGAAGGTGACGTCCTTGGTCTCGGTGACGCCGGCGGTGCGACCGGGCGCTGCCTGCTCTCCCCAGTACATGTTCGTGTGCGCGATGACCTTGTCCGGCGGCGGGGCGCCCCAGGCACTCAGGTCCTCCGTCGTGTGCGCGTCGCCCACCAGGGTCACGTCGTAGCCCCGGGTGAACGCCCCGTGGATGGTGGATCGGATGCACTGGTCCGTCTGGGCGCCGGTCACCACCAGCCGGCCGACGCCGGCCGCTGCCAGCACGTCCTCCAGGTCGGTGCCCTCGAAGGAGTCGCCGAAGGTCTTGTGCACGACCGGCTCGGTCTCCTCACGGTCGAGCTCCGGGACGTACTGCCAGGCGTCGCTCCCCTGCGGCATGCCTTCGTCGCTGTGCTGGACCCAGACCACCGGCACGCCCGCGTTGCGGGCCCTGTCGACGAGGGTGTTGATGTTGGCGACCACCGCGTCGCGCTCGTGCGCCTCAGCCACGACGGCACGTCGATGACCATCAGGGCGGTGTTGGGCCGATCGGACAACGTGAGTCACGACGATCTCCTCTTTTCGCTCCCCTTCCGCGTCGATCTTCCCGGCTGGCTTCGGCGCCATGCTTGCCGCGGCCGCCGCCGATCCGCCCGGATCGACACGAAGGCATCCGCCCGACGCTGTTCGGGCGTCCGGAACTCGTACCTACCGGCGGCCATCCGGTCGCATCGTCCCGAGTTCCCCTCTGCCCGAAGAAAGCTCGCGTGGCCCATCTCCGGCCCCTTCCCTGATCTCCCCATCCCACCGGGCGACCAAATCCGCCCGAGCATCTCGTCCGCGATGTCGTGCCCCTCACCCAGCCGATCACATCTCTCATGGCGCGAGGTACGCCTGCCGACATTTCCGGGTCTACCGCTCGCGGGCGCGACCGTCCATCCGCGGGAGCCGCGCTGCAGGACGGCTCCCGCGGATGCTGGGCGGCTCCCCCGGCCGGTGAGTTCGCGGGCGCTGCAGAGTCATTGCTGACAACCCGTCGTCGACGTCAGGAGCCCACCATGGCCGCCACCATCCGACCGATCATCGTGACCGCCGACCTCGACCGGCTGCTTGCCTTCTACACCGGGTTGCTCGGTGCCAAGGAGGTCATGCGCTTCCCCGACGACGGCCCGGTCTTCTACGTCGGCCTGTCGCTCGGCGACTCCGAACTCGGGCTCTCCACCGACGCCTCGGTCGTCCCCGGAGACCCCGGCCGGATGCTGCTGAGCATCGAGGTACCCGACGTCGACGCGATGCTGCCGAAGGTCGAGGGCCTCGGCGGGACGGCGACGAGCGGCGCCAACGACATGCCGTGGGGGCAGCGCGTCGCCCACATCAAGGACCCCGACGGCAACGTGGTGAACCTGACCCAGACGCTCTGACCCACCCCGTTTCGTCACACCCGCCCACCCGCCTCCGTCACACCCGCCCACCCGCCCCCGTCACACCGCCCGTCAGCGGCTCGACACCGCGACCCGCAGGCCCAACCCGACGAGCACCGTCCCGCTGACCGCCTCCAGGCGCCGGCGGATCCGTGGTCGCCGGAACCACGACCCCGCTCGCGCCACCCCCGCAGCGAGGGCCAGGTAGAGACCGGTCTCCACGGTGATCTGCAGGAGGCCCAGCAGCGCCGTCGTCGTGAACACCGGGCCGTCGGCCGGCACGAACTGCGGGTAGAAGGCGATCATGAAGACGGCGGCCTTCGGGTTGGCCAGCTGCACGACCACGCCCTCGCCGAACGCTCCCCACCAGTGCCGGCGTCCCGGGAACGGCGACGCTTCCGCGGAGCGTCCGCTGCCTGTCCCCGGTCGCGCCACGCGGCACGCCAGGCCTTGATCCCGAGCACCAGCAGCACCATTGCGCCGACGACCCGCAGCACCACGAACGCCACCTCGGAGGCCGCGACCAGCGCCGCGAACCCGGCCCCGGCGAACAGCGCCCACACGTACAGCCCGGCCTCGAGACCGAGGACGGTCGGGACGGCGCCGCGCAGCCCGCGGAGCGCCGAGCGCCGGAATATCAGCGCCATCGCCGGGCCCGGTGACGCCGAGATCAGCAGCACGGCCAGCAGGAACGCCGGCAGCGTCGAGAGCCCCTCCATGGCCGCCGATGGTGACACTCCCCTCCCCCGCCGTCGAACACGTTCCCCGTGCCGGTGCGCCGGGTTGCCAGGAACGTCGGTGATGATCGACCGAAGGCGCGCAGGACCGCGCCGCCGCAGCCATGGCCCGGACGACACGGACCGACGAGGAGGGATCCCGGTGGACCTCCTCGGCCGCTTCTGGGCGCGCGTCACCACCTCGGTGCCCGACCTGCCGACCGAGGTCCTGCTCGGCACGGCCGCCGTCGCCGGCCTGCTGGTCCTCTCCCCCACCCTGTGGCGGGTCACCCGCCACGCGGTCACGATCGCGCACGAGGGTGCGCACGGCGCCGTCGCGCTGGCCGCCGGGCGCCGGCTGTCGGGCATCCGGCTGCACTCCGACACCTCGGGCCTGACCGTCTCGGCCGGGAAGCCGACCGGCCTCGGCATGGTGCTGACCTGCTTCGCGGGCTACGTCGGCCCCGGGCTGTTCGGGCTGGGCGCGGCCGCCCTGCTCGCCGCCGGGCACGCGGTCGGGCTGCTGTGGGCGCTCCTGGTGCTGCTGGCGCTGCTGCTCGTGCAGATCCGCAACTGGTACGGCCTGTGGTCGGTGCTGGTCACCGCCGGCGTGGTGTTCGCCGCAACCTGGTGGCTGCCGGACCAGGGCCAGGCCGCGTTCGCCGCGCTGGCCACCTGGTTCCTGCTGCTGGCCGCACCCCGCGCCGTCCTCGAGCTGCAGACCTCGCGCAGCCGCCGCCGGGCGCCGGACTCCGACGCCGACCAGCTGGCCCGGCTCACCCGGTTGCCGGCCCTGTTCTGGGTCGGCGTCTTCCTGCTGGTCGACGTCGGCGCGCTGGTGCTCGGCGGGACCTGGCTGCTCACCTGACCGCGCAGACCAGCGACGGCATCAGTGGCGGGCGCGCCGCCGCGGCTCGCATCCCTTCGGCTGGGTCACCGGATCCACCTGCGGGCCGGGCGGGATCTCCATCTCCAGGTCCTCGTGGTCGACGGTGACCTGCCGGCCGTGGTGGCGGATGTCGAGGGGTTCGCCGTCGACCAGCCGGTAGACCGCCTTGTCCGGCGTCACCGTGACCGTCGAGCTTGCGGCCCTGGTAGACCACGCGGAACCGCAGCCGGGTGATCCTCTCCGGCAGCCGCGGACCGAAGGTCAGCTCGCCGTTGTGGTCGCGCATGCCACCGAAGCCGGCGACGGCGCCCGTCCAGCCGCCGGCCATCGAGGCCATGTGCAGGCCGTGCCCGGAGTTGCGGTGCAGGTTCTGCAGGTCGGTCAGCGCCGCCTCGGCCCAGTACTCGTAGGCCAGCTGCAGATGCCCGGTCTCGGCCGCGACGACGGCCTGCTGGCGTCGCCGACAGCGACGAGTCCCGGGTGGTCCGCGCCTCGTAGTAGGAGAAGTTGGCGATCTTCTCCTCGAGGGTGAACGCGTCACCCCGCAGGTGCAGGGCCATCACCAGGTCGGCCTGCTTGACCACCTGCTTGCGGTAGATCTCGAAGTACGGGTAGTGCAGCAGCAGCGGGTACTTCTCCGGCGGCGTGCCCTCGAAGTCCCACTCCTCGTGGTGGGTGAACGCGTCGGACTGCATGTGCACACCGCGCTGGGTGTCGTAGGGCACCGCCATCAGCGCGGCCGCCCGCAGCCAGGTCTCGACCTCGTCCTGCCGACCTGCAACCGGCCGGCGACGTCGGGCTGCCGCCGCACCGCCTCGGCGGCCTCGCGCAGGTTCCGCTGCGCCATCAGGTTCGTGTAGACGTTGTTGTCGACGACGGCCGTGTACTCGTCGGGTCCGGTCACGCCGTCGATGCGGAAGCCGTGCTCGGGGTCGAAGTGCCCGAGCGAGGCCCACAGCCGCGCGGTCTCGATGAGCAGTTCCGCGCCGAAGTCGCGGTCGAAGTCGTCGTCGAGGGTGGCGTTGTAGTAGCGGACGACGGCGTCGGCGATGTCGGCGTTGATGTGGAAGGCCGCCGTCCCGGCCGGCCAGTACCCCGAGGTCTCCTCGCCGCGGATGGTCCGCCACGGGAACGCCGCGCCCCGCATGCCCGAGCACGCGGGCGCGCTCCCGGGCCAGGTGCAGGGTCGAGTGCCGCCAACGCAGCGCGTCCCGCACCGCCTGCGGCGCGGTGTAGGTGAGCACCGGCAGCACGTAGGTCTCGGTGTCCCAGAAGGTGTGCCCGTCGTAGCCGGGGCCGGTCAGGCCCTTGGCCGGGATCGCCTGGCGCTCGCCGCGCAGACCGGCCTGCAGGACGTGGAACATGCCCACGCGCACGGCCTGCTGCATCTCGTCGTCGCCCTCGATCTCGACGTCGGCCTCGTCCCAGTGCTGGTCGAGCAGCTCGCGCTGCTCGCGGACCAGCCGGTCCCAGCCCGGCCAGCTTCGCCGTCGCCAGCGCCGCCTCGACCTGGTCGCGCAGCGCCGGGCTGGACCGCCGCGACGACCAGCCATAGGCCAGGAACTTGACCAGCCGCAGCGAGCCGCCGGGTGGGATGCGGGCGGCCAGCGTGTACCGGGCCAGGTCGCCGGTGGCCAGGATGTCCTCGGTGCAGGTGTCGGGGATCTCGATGATGTGGTCCATGCCGGCGGCGATCCGCAGCTGGCTGCGCTTGGTCTGGTGCACCAGCACGGCGCGCCGGCCGCGGCCCGACGGACAGCTCCGACCGCAGCGGGTGGGCCAGCGCGGCGGCCGCCCGGGGGTCGTCGACCTCGGTCGTCGCGGCGGACTCGTTGGCCAGCAGGTCCGACTGCAGCGCGACGTAGAGGTCGCCGAGGTCGTCGGTGACCTCGCACCTGGTACTCGATCGCGGCGATCGAGCGGCGCGTCAGCGAGACCAGCCGGGTGCTGGTGACCTGGACGGTCCGGCCACCGGGCGAGCTCCACTCCGTGGACCGCCGCAGCACCCCGGCGCGCAGGTCCAGGGTGCGCCGGTGGTCGATGATCTCGCCGTAGGTGAGGTCCAGCGGCGAGTCCTTGACCAGCAGCCGGATCAGCTTGCCGTCGGTCACGTTGACGACGGTCTGCCCCTGACTCCGGGAAGCCGTAACCGGCCTCGGCGTACGGCAGCGGCCGCTCCTCGAAGAAGCCGTTGAGGTAGGTGCCGGGGACGACGACCGGCTCGCCCTCCTCGAACGACCCGCGCATGCCGATGTGCCCGTTGGCCAGCGCGAACACCGACTCGTGCACGCCGAGCGAGGCGTGGTCCAGCCCGACCTCGGTCAGCGCCCACGGTTCGATCGGGAAGGTGGGCCGTCCCTCGGTCATGCGTTGCTCCTCCAGCAGTTCTTCGAGGTCGGTGACGACGACGTCCGCACCGTTGGCCTTCAGCGCGTCGGCCTGCCCGACGCGGTCCACCCCGACGACGTATCCGAAGTCGCCGGCCCGCCCGGCGGCGACCCCGGAGATCGCGTCCTCGTAGACGACCGCCTGCGCGGGCTCGACCCCGAGGGCGCGGGCGCCGGCGATGAACGTGTCCGGCTCCGGCTTGCCGCGCAGCCCGTCCCGCCCGGCGACCACGCCGTCGATCCGGACGTCGATGAGGTCGGCGAACCCGCCCGCCTCGATGACCTTCTCGCCGTTGGCCGAGGCGGTCACCACCGCGGTGGCGAGGCCCGCGTCCTTGCACGCGCGCAGGTACCGGACCGAGCCGGGGTAGATCTCGACGCCGTGCTCCTCGAGCTCGGCGAGCACCATGTCGTTCTTGCGGGTGGCGATCGCATGCACGGTCGCCGCGTCGGGCGGGTCCGCCTCGCCGCCCTCCGGCAGGACGATCCCCCGGCTCTCGAGGAAGCCGCGGACGCCGTCGGCCCGGTGCTTGCCGTCGACGTAGCGGTTGTAGTCGAGCTGGTTGAACTCCGGCTGCCCGGGTTCGTACCGGGCCAGGAATTCGTCGAAGGTGCGTTTCCACGCGGCGAAGTGGACGGTGGCGGTCCTGGTCAGGACACCGTCGAGATCGAACAGGCAGACGCGGATGGAGTCCGGGAGGCCGAGCACGCTGCAGAACGTACCGGCGGCAGGGCCTTCGCGAGGTGTTCAGCAGAACTCGGTCGTGTATCGACTTTTCCGCACGTCGCTGCGGGGGTCGCCGACGGGCGCCGCACCGGCACGCTGCCCCTAGGGTCGCGACTGGGACGGTCGACCGTGGACCGTCCGCTGCCACCCAGACCGAGGGAGTTACGCCATGGCCGACCGGCCCATCGACTACGACCCGTACGAGTTCCTGCCCCGGGTGCCGAGCTTCACCGTCACCAGCACCGACTGCGCCGACGGGCAACCGTTGGCGACGCCGCTCGTCAGCGGGGTGATGGGTGCCGGCGGCGAGGACCGGTCACCCCACCTGTCGTGGTCCGGCGTCCCGGAGGGCACCCGCAGCTTCGCCGTCACCGTGTACGACCCCGACGCGCCGACCGCGAGCGGCTTCTGGCACTGGGCGGTCGCCAACATCCCGGCGTCGGTCACCGAGCTGCCCAGCGGCGCCGGCGACAAGGACGGCCCCACGCTGCCCGACGGCGCGGTCCAGCTCCGCAACGACGGCGGGTTCGCCGGTTTCGTCGGCGCCGCCCCTCCGGCCGGGCACGGCGCGCACCGGTACTTCATCGTCGTCCACGCCGTCGACACCGAGTCCCTGGACGTCGACGCGGACACCACCCCCGCGGTGCTCGGCTTCAACCTGTTCTTCCACACGCTGGGCCGGGCGACCCTGGTCGCCACCTACGAGCAGACCTGAGCGGAGCGGACCGGCGGCGGAGCGGAACCGCCACGCCGCCGGTCCATGAAAGTTGAACCGACCGGCCGAGAGCGGCGGACCATGGCGGCATGGCCATGGAACGGCCACGTCGTCCGACCCGGCACCGCGCGCCGCGGGCGCTGCTCCCGCTGACGCTGCTCGCTCGCTGCTCGCTGAGCGAGGCATTCCTCGAGCCCCGTCGGGCGCAGGCGAGCGGACAGCCGCCCGCAGCGGTGGTGGCCGCGGTGACCGCCGCCTACGGCACGGGCGGCACGCTCGCCGTGGTCGTGGCCCGACAGCACTCCACGGACCCCGACCTCCCCGTACGAGCCGCCGACGCGCGCGCCACCCGGATCACCGCGGACAGCGCGGACAACGGCGCGGTGGCCCAGCGCCCGTTCCCCACGGCGTCGATCGTGAAGCTGTTCCTGGCCGAGGACGTGCTCCGGCGGGCCCGCACCGGCACCGTGGTGCTGAGCCCGGCGGACCGCGAGATGCTCGCCGCGATGATCCGCAGCTCCGACGACCCGGCCGCCTCGGCCGTGTGGGTGCGGTTCGACGGACCGCGGACGGTGCGCGCCGTCGCCTCGCGCTACGACCTGACCGGCACCGAGCCGCCGCAACGGCCCGGGCAGTGGGGCGAGACCATGACCACGGCCCGCGATCTGGCACGGTTCCTCTCGCTCCTGCCGGTGGTCGCCCACCCCGACGACGCCGCGACGCTGCTGGGCTGGATGGCCACGGCGACGCCCCACGGGGCCGACGGGTTCGACCAGCGGTTCGGGCTCTTCGGAACCGTCGCCCGGGCAGCCCGCGGTCAAGCAGGGCTGGATGTGCTGTGTCGATGGGAATCGCCACCTGCACTCGGTCGCCGTCGTGGGCACCCGGGTGGTCGTGCTGCTCAGCGAGGTGCCGCGGGCCGTCGGCGTACGACCAGGCGCGGGCCTGGCTGAGCGCGGCCGGCGCCGCCGTCCCGGCGCCGCTCGGCGGCGCTGTAGGCCCTCAGGCCCCGGCGTCCGGGAGCTCGGCGACGCCGGTGGTGGCCAGCCGGGCGAAGCCGACACGCTCGTAGACGCGGGCGACGTCGTCGTCCCCGGCGGTGAGGAACACCATGTCCGCGGTCTCCCGGGCGTGCGCGACGAGCGCGGACGCCAGGCCGGCGCCGAGGCCGCGCGCCCGCAGCCGCGGCAGGGTGGCCACCGCGACCACCTCGCTGACCTCGGTGCCGTCGACGTCGACCGGCTGGTGGGAGCCGACCGCCACCGGCACCCCGTTCTCGACGGCGACCATCATCACGGTCCGGCCGGTCGCGATCCGCTCGCGCAGCACCGCCGTGCGGGCCTCGGCCTCGGGCGTGGTGTCCAGCGGGGCCTCGCGGACGTCGGCCCGGCCCCCGGGGTGGGCGAAGGCGATGGCGGCCACCCGCTGGTAGCGCGGCAGCTCCGGATCGTCGGCACCGACGACGTAGAGCCGGACGCCGACCGGCAGCAGCAGCTCGACCGGGTCGGCAGCGATGAGGAGGGGGAGCTCGTCGACGGCCAGACCCGCCGCGCCGGCCGCAGCCGCCAGGCCCCGCGACCGCTCCTGCACCCACTCCAGCGCCGGCGGCACCCCGGCGGCCTGCTGCAGGGCCACGGCCGCCGCGACATCCTCGGCGGTGACCGGACCGGCGCCGGGACGGGGCCGCGCCGGGTAGGGCCAGGCCGGGTCGCCGATCGGGACGTCGAGGGCGCCCGCCGTCTCGATCCGCGCGTCCGGGAGTGGCGCGGCGGCGAAGTAGCGCTCGATGCAGTCGAGCAGCCCCGGGCGGATCGGCACAGTCGAACCCTAGACGGGGTGCCCCGAGGCGCCCGTCAGCGCGACTCCGTACGGGTCTCCCCCACCCGGCCGGGTGACCCGAGCGAACGCCGGTGCCGGGCAGGACGGCACGATGGTGCGTGTGACCGCAGGGACGCGTTCCTCCTTCTCGCCGTACGCGGTGTTCGACCGCGCGTCGTGGCGAGCCCTCGCGGCCGGCTCCCAGCTGCCGCTGGACGAGGAGGAACTCCGCTCCCTGGCCACGTTCGGTGACCGGATCGACCTCGACGAGGTGGCGACGGTCTACCTGCCGCTGGCGCGCCTGCTGGGGCTGCACGTCACCGCCAGCCGCCGGCTGTGGGCCGCGCAGAGCGATTTCCTCGGCGACTCGACCGCGAAGGTCCCCTTCGTCATCGCGGTCGCCGGCAGCGTCGCCGTCGGCAAGAGCACGACCGCCCGACTGCTGCAGACGCTGCTCGCAGCCACCCCGGACGCGCCCCGGGTCGACCTGGTCACCACCGACGGCTTCCTGCTGCCCAATGCCGTGCTCGAGGCCCGCGGTCTGCTGGGGCGCAAGGGCTTCCCGGAGAGCTACGACCGCCGGGCGCTGATCCGCTTCCTGGCCGACGTGAAGTCCGGGCGCGAGAAGGTCTTCGCGCCGGTCTACGACCACCAGTCCTACGACATCGTGCCCGACGGGCGACAGGCGGTGGACCGGCCGGACATCCTGGTCGTGGAGGGCCTCAACGTCCTGCAGGCCGGACGCCGCGCCGACGGCAGCGCCCCCGAGGTGTTCCTGTCGGACTTCTTCGACTTCTCGGTCTACGTCGACGCCGCCGAGGCCGACATCCAGCGCTGGTACGTCGAACGGTTCCTGGCCCTGCGCCGGACGGCGTTCCGCGACACCACCGCGTTCTTCCACCGTTTCGCGGATCTCACCGACGACCAGGCCAGCGAGACCGCCCTCGGCATCTGGGCCGCGGTCAACGGTCCGAACCTGCGTTCCAACATCGCGCCCACACGCTCGCGGGCCCGCCTGGTGCTGCAGAAGGCGGCCGACCATTCAGTTCGTCGGGTGCTCCTACGAAAACTCTGACGCGGTGTCTCGACACGCAGCCCGACCTGCCCGGTCGGCGCATAATGGTGTGTGGCTCTGGCAGGACCTGACGACTCGTATGGAGTGATCTCGTGAGCTGCGTCACGCGCCTACCGTCGAGTTCGAGCGCACACTTGCCGAATCCGGTAATCGGACGAGCACGGTAAGTAACTCCGGCACCGCGCCGGGGTACCTGAACGGATGTGGTCAGCATGTGTTCCCACCCCACTCCCTGCCCTGACGCAGACAGCGAAGAGCGTGACCTCGCCGTCGTAGTGAGCAGTCACCCCGAGCAGGGCTGGCGCCTTCTGTGCAACGGCGTCGTCCTCTTCGACGACGACGGCGAACTGCTCCCCGACGGCCGCGCGTGCGCCGACCACCACGTCTGGCTGGCACCGGAGCTCGCCGGCGCCTGAGACAGGACCCCGTCCTCCTCACCGCGCGCACGCCCGCGGCGAGCCTCTGGACGGGGCCGTACCGGGGTTCACTCCCCGGCAGCCTGCTGTGCCACGCTCTCCAGTCGGTTGCGGTAGTCCTCCCACCAGGCCCGGTCGAAGCCGGGGAGATTGGCGTTGTCCGCCCGCAGGCCGGCCGCGCCGTCGATGAGTTCGCGCACGATGTCCGCGTGGCCCGCGTGCCGCTGGGTCTCGGCGGTCGTGTGCACCAGGACCTGATGGAGCGTGACGTCGCGCCGCTCCGGCGGCCACCACGCAACGACGCCGGTCGCGTCGAGCGGGAGCGCTGAAATGGTCGTGTCCGCGTGCGCCCAGGCCCGGCGGTACAGCGCGACGATGCTGTCGGGCGACTCCTCAGCGGTGGCCCACATGTCCACGTTCGGCGCGAGCTCGTCGTCCCAGACCAGGGCCTCCTCCGACGGCCGCCCGAACGTGCCGCCGAAGTAGTCCAGCTCCACGTAGGCCAGGTGCTTGACCAGGCCGAGCAGGTTCGTGCCGGTCCGCGTGAGCGGCCGGCGGACGTCGTACTCCGAGAGCCCCTCGAGCTTCCACAGCACGTCCTCACGCCCCCGCTGGAGATAGCGGTGCAGGTCCGCCTTCGGCCCGGCTCCGGTCATGGCCGCCACCCTGCCACCGCCATCAGGCGGGACTGCTCACCACGTGCGACGTCGTCCCGAGTTCGTCCGGCGCCCCGGCAGGGCGGCCCGGGACGGACCCGTCGCCCGACGGCGCGTGCGGCGTGAAGTCGTGCTCGGCGAACGCCTCCGGCGGCGGGCAGGCGCAGACCAGGTTGCGGTCGCCGTAGGCCTGGTTGATCCGCCGCACCGGGCTGAGGTACCCGCGCCCGAGGAGGGCCCGCACGGGGTAGACCGCCGTCGTCCGGGGATACGGCCGGTCCCACTCCCCCGCCAGCATCGCCAGCGTGTGCGGCGCGTTGCGCAGCGGGTTGTCGGTGGGGTCGAACTCGCCGGTGGCGACCTTCTCGATCTCCGCGCGGATGGTCACCATCGCCTCGATGAAACGGTCCAGCTCGGCCTTGTCCTCGCTCTCGGTCGGCTCGACCATCAGCGTCCCGGCGACCGGGAAGCTCATCGTCGGGGCGTGGAAACCGAAGTCGATCAGGCGCTTGGCGATGTCGTCGTTGGTGACGCCGGTCGCCTTGGTCAGCGGCCGGATGTCGAGGATGCACTCGTGGGCGACCAGTCCGTCGGCGCCGGTGTAGAGCACCGGGTAGTGCTCGCGCAGCCGGGTGGCCACGTAGTTGGCGGCGAGGATCGCGTGCTCGGTCGCCGCGAGCAGCCCGTCGGGGCCCATCAGCCGCACGTACGCCCACGAGATCGGCAGGATGCCGGCCGAGCCCCACGGGGCGCCGGAGACGGCCGGCCCGGTGGTGCCGGTGTCGACCAGCGGGTGGCCCGGCAGGAACGGCACCAGATGCTCCCGGACGCCGATGGGGCCGACACCCGGGCCGCCGCCACCGTGCGGGATGCAGAAGGTCTTGTGCAGGTTGAGGTGGCTGACGTCGGAGCCGAAGCGGCCCGGCTTGGCCAGGCCGACCAGCGCGTTGAGGTTCGCGCCGTCGACGTAGACCTGGCCGCCGGCGTCGTGCACCGCGGCGCAGATGTCCTGGACCGCCGTCTCGAAGACGCCGTGCGTCGAGGGGTAGGTCAGCATGATCGCCGCGAGCCGCTCGGCGTGCTGGTCCACCTTGGCGCGCAGGTCACCGAGGTCCACGTTGCCGGCGTCGTCGCACGCGACGACGACGACCCGCATGCCGGCCATGACGGCGCTGGCGGCGTTCGTGCCGTGCGCCGAGCTGGGGATCAGGCAGACGTCGCGGTGCTCGTCACCGCGCGAGCGGTGGTAGCCCCGGATGGCCAGGAGCCCGGCGAACTCACCCTGGGAGCCGGCGTTGGGCTGCACGCTGACCGCCGCGTACCCGGTGACCTCGGCCAGGTCCGCGCAGAGCTCGTCGATCAGCTGCCGGTAGCCGCGCGCCTGCTCGACCGGCGCGAACGGGTGCAGGTCGGCGAACTCCGGCCAGGTGATCGCGGCCATCTCGGTGGCGGCGTTGAGCTTCATCGTGCACGAGCCCAGCGGGATCATGGTGCGGTCCAGCGCCAGGTCCTTGTCGCTCAGCATGCGCAGGTAGCGCAGCATCGCCGTCTCCGAGCGGTGCGCGGAGAAGACCGGGTGGGTGAGGAACGGCGTCGTCCGGCGCAGCGCGGCCGGGAGCGCGTCGACGCCGTCGTCGTCGAGCACCGCGTCGTCCGCACGGACCCCGAAGGCCTCCGCCACCGCGCGCAGCGTCGCCACCGACGTCGTCTCGTCACAGGCAATGGCGACCGTGTCCGCGTCGACCAGCCGCAGGTTGATCCGCCGCTGCGCCGCGGCGGCGACGACCTCGGCGGCACGGCCGGGCACCGCGACGGTCAGCGTGTCGAAGAAATGCTCGTGCACGAGCTCGAGCCCGCCGGCGCGCAGCCAGCCGGCGAGCGCGAGGGCGCTGCGGTGCACGCGGGCCGCGATGGCGGTGAGGCCGTCAGCGCCGTGGTAGACCGCGTACGCCCCGGCCATGACGGCGAGCAGGACCTGCGCCGTGCAGATGTTGCTGGTCGCCTTCTCCCGGCGGATGTGCTGCTCACGGGTCTGCAGCGCGAGCCGGTAGGCGACATCGCCGTCGGCGTCGACCGACACCCCGACCAGCCGACCGGGCAGCTGACGGGCCAGGCCCTCGCGCACCGACAGGTAGCCGGCGTGCGGGCCGCCGTAGCCCATCGGGACGCCGAAGCGCTGGCTGGTGCCGCAGGCGACGTCGGCGCCCCACTCCCCCGGCGCCTCCAGCAGCGTGAGGGCCAGCAGGTCGGCGGCGACGACGACCGAGGCTCCGGCCGCGTGCGCGGCCTCGGCCAGCGCCCGGTGGTCGCGGACGGCCCCGCTGGCACCCGGGTAGGACAGCAGGACGCCGAACGCGCCCGCCGCGGGCAGGTCGGTGGGCCAGCCGGCCGAGAGGTCGGTGACGTGCAGCGGGATGCCGAGCGGCTCGGCGCGGGTCTCGAGCACCGCCAGGGTCTGCGGGAGCGTGTCGGCGTCGACGACGAAGACGGCGTCCGGCCTCCTCGCCCGCCCTGCCCGGCGGACCAGCGTCATCGCCTCCGCGGCGGCGGTGGACTCGTCGAGCATCGAGGCGCCGGCGACCGGCAGCCCGGTGAGGTCCTCGACCATCGTCTGGAAGTTGATCAGCGCCTCGAGCCGGCCCTGGCTGATCTCGGGCTGGTAGGGCGTGTACGCGGTGTACCAGGAGGGGTTCTCCAGCACGTTGCGCTGGATCACCGCCGGGGTGACCGTGCCGTGGTACCCCAACCCGATCATCGAGGTGTAGACGTCGTTGGCCGCTGCCCGTTCACGGAGCTGCGCCAGGACGGTGGCTTCGTCGACGGCGGCCGGCAGGTTCAGCGGCGTCCGGTCCCGCACGCCCTCGGGTACGCAGGCGTCGGCGAGCTCCGCGAGCGAGGGGTGGCCGATGACGGCGAGCATCTCGGCCGTGTCGCCGTCGCGCGGCCCGATGTGCCGGCCGGCGAAGGAACCCGCCGGGTGCAATGCGTTCAGTGAGGGCAACTTCTCGGCGAGCGGCGGGTCGACCATTACTGGCACGCTACCAGCGCGTCGCTGAGTGCCAGAGGTGGCCGGCCGAGCGAAGAGTGTGCGCTGACGGGTAGTTCTGGGCCCCAGAACTACCCATCAGCGCACACTGTTCGAAGGGTCACACAGCGGCGCGGCGGCGGCGGCGCATGGACAGCTCGTCGTCGGCCGACGTGACCGGACCACCGTCGAGACGCTCGGCCGGCAGTTCGGCCAGTTCGCCGGAGAGTTCGCGCAGCGCGCCGGAGACCGCGATCCCGAAGACGCCCTGACCACCGGCGAGCAGGTCGACGACCTCCTCGGCCGAGGTGCACTCGTACACGGTGGCGCCGTCGGAGAACAGCGTGATGTTCGCGAGGTCCTTGATGCCGCGCGTGCGCAGGTGGTCGACGGCCTTGCGGATGTTCTGCAGGGAGACGCCGGTGTCCAGCAGCCGCTTGACGACCTTCAGCACGAGGATGTCGCGGAAGGAGTACAGCCGCTGCGTCCCCGAGCCGGTGGCGCTGCGGACCGACGGGGAGACCAGGCCGGTACGGGCCCAGTAGTCCAGCTGCCGGTAGGTGATCCCTGCAGCAGCGCACGCCGTCGGGCCGCGGTATCCGACGAGATCGGTGTCGACCTCGTCGTACGCGGGAGCACCGACTGCTGCGTCGCTGAAGAGCTGACCCTGGGAGCCGTTGTCCTGGTCGCTCACGTCCAGCGTCCTCCTCTGTCCCGTCCCGCTCACACGGTCCGGGTCGACGGCCTTGCACCTGAAGGGGTATTGCACCCACTGGCCTCAGGTGTCACACCGCTGTTGTTCGCAGACCGTAAGCCGGGGGCTGGGGTCGGTCAACTGAGCGGGGCGGCGTGTCGCCAGGCTCATCATTTCGGGTTGAGTCGTGCGGCACTCCTGCCGATAGCCCCCGAACGCCCAGAAGCCAGAGCGTGCCCGGGTATGGCGCAGCGGCTGGTCCTCAGGTGGTTCCGCCGGAGCCCGAGCCGGCGCCGAAATCCTCCGGCGAGATCTGGTCGAGGAACTCGCGGAACTTCTCGACCTCGTCCTCCTGCTCGTCCGGGATCTCGATCCCGACCTCGTCCAGCAGGTCCTCCGCGCCGTAGATCGGCGCCCCCGTGCGGACGGCGAGGGCGACGGCGTCCGAGGGCCGGGCGCTCACCACGCGGTTCTCCCCGAAGACCAGTTCGGCGATGTAGATGCCGTCGCGCATCTCGGTGATGTTCACGGCCTCCAGGGTCGCGCCGAGCGTCTTGACGACCTCGCGCAGCAGGTCGTGCGTCATCGGCCGGGCCGGCCGGACGCCCTGCTGCTCGAAGGCGATGGCGGCGGCTTCGACGGCGCCGATCCAGATCGGCAGGTAGCGCTCGCCCTGGGTCTCCTTGAGCAGCAGGATCGGCTGGTTCCCGGGCAGCTCCACCCGGACACCGACGACTCGAAGCTCCTGCACGGTGGTGCTCCTCAGCAGCAGGCCCGGTGGGAAGGGCGGGCGACAGAACGTGTTCACGGTACGCCCGACTCAGGGACGCAGGAGGTCCCGGAGTCGTGCCTCCAGCAGAGCCGTGTGCAGCTGTGCGGAGAGCGCGGCGAGCTCCCGGAGCTTCTCCGTGGCGCGGGCCCGCGCCTCCTCGGAGCGGGCCCGGAGGACCGGCGCGACGAGCTGCTCGACCAGGCCGGCCTCGCGCTCCACGCCGCTCTGGTACACGCGCAGGTGCCGCGGCTCGATGCCGTGCCGGGCCAGGCCGGCGGCCGCCCGCGCGATGGGCAGGTCCGAGGCCGGGTGCCGGCCGTCGCCGTCGGTCGCGAGCAGGCCGAACTGCACGCAGTCGGCCAGCTGCTCGGGCTCCAGGCCCGCGGCGCGGGCGAACTGGTCGGCCGTCAGCGGCGGAACGGCGGTCTCGTCGTCGCCGTCCGCCGCGGCCGGCGGCGTGACCGACGCCGGTCCCCCGACCGCTCGGCGGCAGGGGCTCACCCCGGTCGAAGGCCTCGAGCTGCTCCTTGATGACCCGCAGCGGCAGGTACTGGTCGCGCTGCGCGGCCAGCACGTAGCGCAGCCGGCTGACGTCGGCGCCGGAGAACTTCCGGTAGCCCGACGGCGTGCGCTGCGGGTGGACGAGGTCCTCGGACTCGAGATAACGGATCTTGCTGATCGTCACGTCGGGGAAGTCGTCGCGAAGGACGGACAGCACCTCGCCGATGGTCAGTCGAGGTGTGCGCTGATCCGCGGCGTCCCCGAGCGCGCGTTCGCGCCCGGGCACCGGCACTAGCGAGCGGCCGGCTCGCCGGTGCGCGGCCCGGTCAGGTAGACGAGGCGGAACTTGCCGATCTGCACCTCGTCACCCCCGGCCAGGGTCGCGACGTCGACCGGCTCGCGGTTCACGTAGGTGCCGTTGAGGCTGCCGACGTCGTGCACGGAGAACCCGCCGCCCTCGCGGTGGAACTCGACGTGGCGACGGCTGACCGTGACGTCGTCGAGGAAGATGTCGCTGTCGGGGTGCCGGCCGGCGGTGGTGACGTCCTGGTCGAGCAGGAACCGGCTGCCGGCGTTGGGGCCGCGCTTGACGACGAGCAGGGCTGAGCCGGCAGGCAGGGACTCGACGGCACCGGCGTGCGCGTCGACCGTCTCGGTGACCTCGGGCTGCTCGGTGGAGTCCTCGCCGCCGACCTTGGGGATCACGCTGGTCGACTCACCGACCCGCTCCGGGGACAGTGCCGAGCCGCACTGCGCGCAGAAGCGACTGCCCTCGGGGTTCTCGTGGCCACATCGAGTGCAGTGCACGTTGCGTCTCCTCCGGTGCGAGGGGCCCGCCGCGGGCCTCGGAACGGGCCGCGGGCGGCCGGCGGACGACGGACCGGGCGGCCCGTCGAGGGTCGGCCGCCGCGAGGTGCGGCGGACCGTGGGTATGGAACCAGCAGGTCGACCCAAGGGTCAACCGGACGTGCAGGGTGAGGAACGGTGGCCCCCGGGTTCACCGGGTTCCGGTGCGTGACAGCGCGATCATAGTGATGTCCGCCCTGATCGGGCCGCGGGGCGCCCCGATCACGAGGCGTCGACGAGGGCCTGGTACGCGTCGGCGTCGAGCAGGGCACCGATGGGGTCGCCGCCCTCGCCGGGGACCGTGATGTCGACCAGCCAGCCCTCGCCGTAGGGATCGGCGTTGATGGTCTCCGGCGCGTCGGCCAGCGCGGGCGTTCACGGCGGCCACGATCGCCGGCCACCGGGGCGTACACGTCGGAGACCGACTTGGTCGACTCGACCTCGCCGATCGGCGTGCCCGGGGCGACCTCGTCGCCGACTTCGGGCAGTTGCACGAAGACGATGTCGCCGAGGGCGTCCTGCGCATGGTCGGTGATGCCCACCCGGACGACGGTCGACGTGCCGTCGGTGCCCTGCACGAGGGCCCACTCGTGCTGGTCGGTGTATCGGCGGTCGTCTGGGGTGGCCATGTGGTGAGTCTCCAGGAGGTGCCACGGCCTCCCTGCAGGGGCCCGCCGCGAGCGTGCGAGTGGCGGGGGGCAGGGAGGTCCTTTGATCAGTCGTCGGTCGCCGGCGAAGCGTATTGAGGGGTGTCCAGGGGCCGCAACGCGTCGACGACGACGGTGTCGGACTGCCGGATGGTCACCGAGCCCCCGAGGCGGGTCATGTCCTGCACGACTCCGCCCGGGATGTTCATCGCCGTCTCCATGCCCTGCGGGTCACCGATGACGACGAAGTCGTAGGGCGCGGTGATCGGCCGGCCGTCGACCATCAGGTTGCCCGGCTGGCCGGTGACCGCGCTGGAGACGCCGATCCGGATGTCGTCGATCTGCATCGTCTCGGCCCCCGCGCCGCGCAGCTCCTGGATCGCATCCAGGACGTCGGCGACGCGCACCGCGTCTTCGGGGTCCCGGATGATCATCTCCAGCCCGGGGCCCTCGGCGGCGATCGTGCCGTTCAGGATGCCGATCGCGTCGGCCCGCTGCCGCGCCCCTTCGAGCGCGGCCTCGGACTGGCTGTCGGTGTCGGACAGGTCGGCCAGCGCGCTGCGCTGGTCGGAGAGCTGGGCGCGCAGCCGGTCCTCGCGGGCGTTGAGGTCGTCGAGGATGCGGACGAGGTCCTCCTCGCGGGCACCGGCCAGCTGCTGGACGTCGTCGGCGCTGCGCACCTGGACGGCGAACGCGAAGCCGAGCAGCAGCGTGAGGACACCGATCAGCGCCGCGGCGAGCGGATCCCGACTCCGCCGCCGGCGCGCGGCGGCCGGCGGGACCTCCGGCTCCTCCTCGACCACGGCCTCGGGCTGCTCGCCCTCGGACTCGGACGTCCGCGGTCTCGGCTCGGCTCGTCGGCTTCCGGATGGCTCCGTCGTCTCCGGCTCGTCGTCGTCCGGCTCGTCGTCGTCCGGCTCGGCTCCCACCTCGTCGACCGGGGTCTCCCCCACCTCGTCGCCGTCCGTGGGCGACTCGGCGTCGTCGTCCGGCGGGAGCTCCGGAGACGGGTCCGCCGCCGGCGGGTGGTCGGGAGGCGGGGCGGCCGCCGGCCCGAACGGGTGCGGCACCACGACGTCGTCCTCCGGCCCGGAGGGGCCGGGAACGCCGGGACGCCGCTCCTCGCTCATGCCCGGAAGATGTGCCGGCGGATCGCCGCGGCGTTGCCGAAGATCCGGATGCCGAGGACGACGACCACGGCGGTGGACAGCTGGGCCCCGACGCCGAGCTGGTCGCCCAGGAACACGATCAGCGCCGCGACGACGACGTTGGACACGAAGGAGATGACGAAGACCTTCGCGTCGAAGATGCCGTCGAGGCGGGCGCGCAGGCCACCGAACACGGCGTCGAGCGCGGCGACCACGGCGATCGGCAGGTAGGGCTGGAGCACGAGCGGCACCGTGGGGTCCAGGAACAGACCGAGCAGGACGCCGGCCGCGAGTCCGAGGATCGGGATCACGGGTCAGCCTCCGGGTGTGGTGTCGGTGGCCGGCGCATCCCGCTCGGCGTCGACCGGGGCGGCATAGCGCAGCTCGAGGGTGCTGGCGGCAGGCAGGGTCAGCTCGTCCTCCTGGGCGAACTCGAAGCGCAGGTCGAAGGTCTCCGAGATGACGGCCAGCGCCCCGACCTCGGGGCTGGCGAGGAACCGCGCCGACAGCGTGTCGGGGTCGCCGATGGCCCGGATCTCGTAGGGGTTCATGACGGGCTGGAAGTCGACCAGCACGGCCTCGCCGGCGAACCGGATCGCGGTGGCGGCGCCGAGCCGCAGGTCGTTGATGCTGACCGCCTCGGCGCCGGCCGCCCACAGCGCGTTGACCACGAGCTGCAGGTCGCCGTCGCGGACGCGCCCGCGGGTGTCCTCCTCGGTGGTGCCACCGACCGGGTCGTCGTCGGCGTCGGGGCCGGCGTTGGCCAGGGTGACGAGCAGCCCGGGACCGGTGACCGGGACGGCGGCGGCGCCCCGCTCGGCCCGGGCCACGGCGTCGAGGGCGCGCTGACCGATGGCGCTCGCGTCGAGGAGGTCGTCCCGGGTGCGGCTCACCTCCACCCGCAGGTCCTCGAGTTCGGCGGTGAGCTCGTCGCCGGCGTCCGACGAGCGCTGGATGTCCTCGACGAGCGCGGCCCGCACCTGCTGGCGCCCCTGCGCGGTGGCCGCAGCCTGGTCGTAGGTGACCGCCACGAGCAGCCCCGCTGCCACCATGGTCAGCGCGATCAGGAGCCGTCCGCGGTACCGGCGGGCCGGCGTCGGTTCGCCGGCGCGCCGCGCGGCCGCCTGGGCATAGGCCGGGTCGAGCGTCTCGGCCAGCACGTCGTCGAGCAGGGAGGCGCCCATCGACCGCAGGCCCCCACCCCGTGGCGTCCGGGTCACGGGGCCGTCCCGGCCGGAACGCGCGGTCCGCTCCGCGCGGACGATGCCGGCCACCTGGACGAGGTAGAGCAGCCCGGCGAGCAGGTAGAGCGCCGTGCCCCAGATGGTGAACGCCCAGGCGAACGGTTCGATGGCGATGGCCAGCCAGCCCTCACCGTCGGCGAGCAGCAGGCCGGGGAAGGCGTACAGCAGGAGCAGCGTGGCGGCCTTGCCGAGGTAGGCGACCTGCAGCGGCGGATAGCCGTAGTGGCGCAGGACGAGCAGCGCGACGCCCAGCACCGCCTCGCGGCCGACGAGCAGCGCGACCACCCAGACCGGGACGATGTCCCGCAGCGCGAGGGCGACGAGCGTGCTGACGATGTAGAGCCGGTCCGCGGCCGGGTCGAGCAGCGCGCCGAGGCGGCTGTACTGGTTCAGCCACTTGGCAAGCTTGCCGTCGGCCCAGTCGGTGACGCCGGCGACCATGAGGACGGCGACCGCCCACCCGTCGGCCTCGGGGCCCAGGAGCAGGTAGAGGAACAGCGGCACCCCGAGCAGCCGGAGCACCGACAGGGCGTTCGGGATCGTCCAGACCCGCTCCGGCAGCGCGTCCCGGTCGAGCACCGGCGGCGTGTCCGCCCCGGTCCCCGGGACGGGGACAGCCGCCGACGGTCCGTTCGACGACGTCACTACCCCTCCCGACCGGCCCGACAGCCCGCTGCACACCGACCCCGAGGTTAGTCGAAGGACCCCCGTGCCCCCCGCCGCTCGCGGGCTCGCGGCGGGTCTCTGGACGAGGGCCGCTCGCATGCTCACGGCGAGCGGCGCCCCGGGCGTCACAGCCGCGCCGGTGCGCTAGGAGGTGTTCCAGGCGCTGCGTGCCGGCGCCCGGAGCGTGGTCCGCGGGGCCGCGGCCGGTCTCGGTGGCCGGGTCAGGCGGGCACCGCCAGGTGGGCGGGCGCCGGTTCGTAGCCCAGCGGACGGCGGTCGAAGCTGCCCGTGCCGTGGGTGACCGAGCGGAGCACCCCGGGATAGGTCAGCAGTTCGACCTCGGGCACCTCCGCCCGCACCGTCGTCCGGTCGCGGGTCGGGTCGGCCTCGCTGCCGGTGACCCGGGCGCGGCGGGCGGAGAGGTCGCTCATGACCGCCCCGACGTACTCCCCCGGGACGAGCACCTCGATCTCGCACCACGGCTCGAGCACCTGGGTGCCGGCCGAACTCGCCAGTTCGCGCAGCGCGAGCGCGCCCGCAGCCTGGAAGGCCGCGTCGGACGAGTCGACGGAGTGCGCCTTGCCGTCGACGAGGGTCACGTGCACGTCGACGATCGGGCGGTCACCGCTCACCCCGCGCTGGGCCTGGGTCCGGATGCCCTTCTCCACGCTGCCGTGGAACTGGCTGGGCACCGTGCCGCCGACGATGTGCTGGTCGAAGACGACCCCGGAACCGGGCGGGCCGGGTTCTCCCTCCACCACGACGACGGCGTACTGACCGTGGCCGCCGGACTGCTTGACGTGCCGACCGGTGACCCGGCCGCTGGCCGCCAGCGTCTCGACCATCGGCACGCGCACCGGGACGGTCGTGACGGCGACCCCGTGCCGGGTGCGCAGCCGCTCGAGCAGCACCTCCGCGTGCGCGTCCCCCACGCACCAGAGCAGCAGCTGGCCGGTGTCGGGACGGCGCTCGAGCCGGACCGTCGGGTCCTCGGCGACGAGCCGCGCGAGCGCAGTGGCGAGCCGGTCCTCATCGGCCCGCGACGCCGCCTCGACGGCGACGGGCAGCTGCGGTGTCGGCAGCTCCCAGGGCCGCATCAGGCGCGGGTCTTCGGGCGAGGACAGGGTGTCCCCCGTCTCGGCGCTGGTGAGCCGGGCCACCGCGCAGATGTCGCCGGCCGGGCACGCCGGGACCTGGCGGAGGGTGGCGCCGAGCAGCGAGGAGATCGCGCCGATCCGCTCGTCGACGTCGTGGTCGGGGTGGCCGCGCTCGGCCATGCCGTGGCCGGACACGTGGATGGCGATGTCCGGCCGCAGGGTGCCGGAGAAGACGCGGACCAGGGAGACGCGGCCCAGGTAGGGGTCGGTGGTGGTCTTGACGACCTCGGCCACCAGCGGTCCGTCGGGGTCGCAGCCCAGGCCGGGCGCGGAGCCGCCGTCGGGACGGGTGACCGGCGGGCAGCCGTGCTCCATGGGGCACGGGAAGCCGGCGACCAGCAGCTCGAGGAGCGAGTCGATGCCGATGCCCGACAGCGGGGCCGCGCAGAGCACCGGGTGGAAGTGGCCGCGGGCCACGGCGGTCTCGAGGTCGCTGATCAGGTCGTCCTGCACCAGCTCGTCGCCGGCCAGGTACCGCTCCATCAGCGACTCGTCCTCGCTCTCGCCGATGATCCCCTCGATCAGCTCCCCGCGGAGGCGATCCGCGTCCGGCGCCTCGGCACCGGGCTCCAGCAGCGAGATCAGCCCGCGGACGGCGCCGTCGGGGCCCCGGTCGACGAGGTGGACCGGGTAGACGCCCGCGCCGAGCATCGTCTGGCAGAGCCGGACGGTGTCCTCGACGTCCGCCCGGGCCCGGTCGAGCTGGGTGATGACCACCGCGCGCGGCATGCCGACCGCCGCACACTCCTCCCACAGCGTGACAGTGGTGGCGTCGACGCCGTTGACAGCGGAGACGACGAACAGGGCGGCGTCCGCGGCACGCAGGCCGGCGCGCAGCTCCCCCACGAAGTCCGGCGAACCGGGGGTGTCGAGCAGGGTGATCCGGTGCCCGTCGTGTTCCACCGTCGCGACGCCGAGCGACACCGAGCGCTGCTGGCGGACCTCGACCTCCTCGGTGTCCAGGCAGGTCGTGCCGTCCTCCACCCGACCGGCCCTCGGCAGGGCGCCGGTCGCGACCAGGAGAGCCTCGGCCAGGGTCGTCTTTCCTGCCCCCGCGTGGCCCACCAGGGCCACGTTGCGCACTTTGTCTGCGGACCGCGGTGCCGGCGCGGTGCCGGTGTCCTTCGCCATGAGTCCGGCCCCTCAGCTGTGTGAGGGGCCGGTGTGGACGACGGCCGCGGTCCCGGCCGGGTAGAACAGGGCGGTGTGCCCGTCGGGCTCCCACCGCACCTCGTACGGCGGCCCCCCGTCGGGCTCGTGGCAACGCGATCACCTCACCGATGCGCTCGGGTTCTCCCTGGTGGGTGGAACGGACGACGATCCGATCCCCGACATGGGCTTCCACGGCGACCTCCCGGTGACACAGGCTGTGGTGTGGCTCACAGCCTGCCCGCCGGGAGGGGACCGATCAAGGGCTGCGTTCGCAGGGCGGCGTCGGGGCCCCGCCGGGGCCGTGCGCGGTGGTCGAATGGGCCCCGTACGGGGGTCGACCGGGAGGCGAGCCATGGGCCAGTACGTGCAGACCGGCGCGGTGAACACCTGGTACGACGAGCACGGGGCCGGGGATCCCCTGGTCCTGCTGCACGGCGGCCTCGTCGACGCGCGGTGGTTCGACCCCAACCTCGGCCCGCTCGCCGAGCGGTTCCACGTCTACACCCCCGAGCGGCGCGGCCACGGCCACACCGCGGACGTCGACGGCCCCATCACCTACCAGCTCATGGCCGACGACACGATCGCCTTCCTGGACCAGGTCCTCGGCGGGCCGGCCGACCTCGTCGGTCACAGCGACGGGGCGTTCGTCGCCATGCTGGTGGCGATCCAGCGGCCCGACCTGGTCCACCGCCTGGTCATGATCAGCGGCGGGTACGACAAGTCCGGTGAGGCGGCACCGGACATGGAGTTCGACGTCGACCAGGTCGTGCAGTTCCTGGGGAGCGCCTATGGCGAGGTCTCACCCGACGGCGAGGACCACTTCCCGGTCGTCGTCGGGAAGATCGGCGAGCTGATGAAGAACGAGCCCCACCTGGACCGCGCCGAGCTGTCCCGGGTCCGGGCGCGCTCGCTGGTCGTGTTCGCCGACGACGACCTGATGACACTGGCCCACGCGGTCGACACGTTCGACGCGCTGCCGGGCGCCGAGCTCGCGATCGTGCCCGGCACGTCGCACTTCCTGACCCAGGAGAAGCCGCACCTGGTCAACGCGATCCTGCTCGACTTCCTCACCAACGAACCGGTCGCGACGGTCGCTCCGATCCGCCGGGCCGCTGCGCCCGGCTGAGAGCGGGTCCCTTCCTCAGCAGGCCCTGCCTCAGCAGGCCCTGCATCGGGTGGCTGCTTCAGAAGTCGTGGGCCTCGTCGTAGCTGTAGTCCTGTCCCCGGTCGTCCGTACCGGAGGCATGCGTGGTGCTGCCTGGTCGGCCCGGCTCCCCCGCCGACGGACGGCTGGAGCGCACTTCCTCGTGCACCAGGTCGTAGCCGTAGTCGCCGGTCGTGTCCGGTTCGCGCTTCTCCATGGGTCCCCCTCGGGCGCACCGCTGCCCCGCATGCTTCCCCTGGCGCCGGGCCGCCACAAGGGCCTGACGGGCGGGCTGCGCGATCTCCCAGATGTGGCCGCACGGGGCGCGGAAGCTGGCCGTCCGGATGCCCCACGGCCGAGCGACCGCGACGTCGGTGGGTAGACGGTCGCGGCGGCGACGACTCCTCGGCTCCGGTCAGGTCCCCGTCGCGCGCTCCATGCCCCGTTCGATGGCCGCGATGAGCCGCGGGCGCAGCTCGGCGGCGGGGACGATGGCGTGCACCGAACCCACCTGCCGGGCGCGTTCGATGTCGTGGATCGCCTCGAAGCCGGCGGCCACCTCGCCGAGCTTCTCCGAGCGGACGGTCGCGCGGACCGTGGCGAGCTCCGCCCGCAGATGGGCCTGCTCGACGGGGTCCGCGGAGCCGAGGGCCGCCTCGATGTCGCGGACGCGTGCATCGGCTGCCGTGCGCTTGTCGACCTCGCGCGTGAACACGACCGCGGCCGCCGGGGCGCCGCCGATGACGGAGGCGTAGGAGCCCTCGACCGCCAGCACCTCCATGTTGTCGTTGAGGACTCCGGAGAAGACCACGAAGGCGCCGCCGTGGTAGCGGGAGATGACGCAGAAGACGATCGGGCCGTCGAAGTTGACCAGGGCCCGGCCGATCTCCGCGCCGTACTCGAGCTGAATCTTGCGCAGCGACTCCGGTGACCCGTCGAAGCCGGACAGGTTGGCCAGCACCACCAGCGGGCGGTTGCCGCTGGCCGCGTTGATCGCCCGCGCCGTCTTCTTCGACGACATCGGGAAGAGGGTGCCGGCGGTCCACTGGTCGGGGCCGTCGGCCGGGAAGCTGCCCCGGCGCGGGATGGGGTGCGACTCGATGCCGAGCACGGTGACCGGATGGCCCCCGAGGTAGGCGTCCAGGACGACGGCGGTGTCCGCGTCGGCCATGCCGGCCCACCGCTCGAGCACCGGGTGGTCCTGGTCGGTGACCGCACGCATGACCGTCCGGATGTCGAACGGCTTCTTGCGCTCCGGGTTCGCGGTCGACGAGAAGACGTCGCCGACGGTGGTGAACTCGCTCGACGGGTGCGCGTGCGGGAAGGAGCGCACGTCGCGCTCGCGCGGGTCGTCGCTGCCGGCCGGACGGCCCCACCGCTCGCCGGGGGCGAGGTAGGCGTACTCGTAGTGCCGGAACAGCAGCTCGCAGGCGGCCGCGAGGTTGGGCGCCCAGTACTGGGCCTGGCCGTTGGGACCCATCACGCGGTCGTAACCGCCGATGCCGAAGTTGTCCTCGGCCGACACCCCGCCGGAGTAGTCCAGCGAGTGCTTCCCGGTCAGCACCATGGCGCTGTCCGGCGTCATGATCAGGATGCCCTTGGTGTGCAGCAGCATCGTGGCCTCGGCGTTCCAGTACGGCTGCGCGCCCACGTTGATCCCGGCGACGACGACGTTCACCTCGCCGCCGGCCTGGGTGAACGTGATGATCCGGCGCAGCGCCCGCGCGACCCAGTCCATGTTCTCGGTGCCGCTGTCCATGGAGATGCGGGCGCCGGAGGACAGCGCGAACCACTCGACGGGCAGCCCGCGTTCCTCGGCCAGATCCAGGGCCGCCATGACCCGCGCGCACTCCGGCTCGGCCACCGTGCCCAGCTGCTTGGTCGGGTCGCCGAAGAGGGCGACCCGGGTCATGCCCTCCGGATACCGCCGGGTCGGCGTGGTCACCAGGCCGACGACGATGCCCGCCGAGTTCTGCCCGGGAGCCCGTTCGACCGGGGCCAGCCGGCCGTCACCGTCGAGGTCGTACTCGACGAAAGAGCCCGTCTCTCCGGCCAGCAGGGTGCTGAGCTCGTACGGGTAGACCGCACCACGGGCCCGCGAGCTGAGCACCTTCTCCGTGTAGTCGTCCAGCGGGCGCATCGGCTCGGTCGGCCGGTCGGTGAGCTGCAACTGCACGCCCGTGCCCGGCCGGTAGGAGAACCGCAGGGCCACCCCGCGGGGCTCCTCCCCCGGCGCCTGCAGCCGCGCGAACAGCATGATCTGGTCGAGACCGGCCCCCACCGTCAGCGGCGCGGCCATGTCGGCGAAGGTCGCGACCTCCTGCAACGAGACCTCGATCGACGGCCAGGCGTAGAGGAACACCCGGTTGTGCTCCAGCTGCCGGCGCGACCGCCGGCGGGACTGGGCCCGCCGCAGGCTGTCGAGGCAGGCGGTGAGCTGGCGCTCCACGGTCGGGTAGCCGACGATCTCGCCTGCCTCGTCCCGGAGCGGCGCCAGGTCGCGGACCTCGGCCATCGCGATGAACCGCTCGTCGTTCGGGTGGTCCTTCGCCGTGACGTGGAAGAGATAGGTGTCCTCGGCCGACGGCACCCGCTCCCCGTCGAAGTTCTTCAGCCGCCACAGGTTCAGCCGCTGCGCGGTCAGCGGGTGCAGGCCCCGGATGATCCGGTCCTCGGCGAGCGCGTCCGGCGACGGCCGGAAGGTCACCGTGTCGACGTCGCCGTCGGGGGTGGACACCGTGACGGTGACCCGGCGGACCGACGGCATCGGCGCCAGGTCGGCGAGCATCCCCTCCAGCTGCGCCGCCATCGCGTCGGCGTCGCCCGGACGGTCGGGCCAGGACACGTAGAGGTCCACGAGCAGCGTTGTCGGGGTCGCCGACGTCGGCAGCGATCCGGCCCACGGCGGACAGCACGGCCGGCAGGTCCCGCATCGGCGCCATGACGGCCACCAGGTGCAGCCGGGTTCCCTGCAGCTCGTAGTCCCCGGTGACCGTCGACCGCCCCTCCAGCAGGAAGGACCGCAGGTTCTGCAGGTCGCGGCTGCGGTAGTAGCGGCGGGTCAGCACCTCGAGCACCGGATCGGGCACCGCGGTCTCCCGCCCTGCGCGCTGCGCGAGCAGCCGGATCAGCGGCTCGGGGCTCTCGACCAGCGCCTCGACGTGGCGCATCGACTCGTCGGCCTCGCCGCGCGCGGCGGCGTCCTCGAGCTCGGTCAGCAGCCGCGCGGCCCCGGCGAGGACGACCTCGCGGTTCTCCTGGACGACGGGCTCCTCGAAGTAGCGGAACCGCACCGCCCGTGCCAGGTCCCCCACCGCGGGATAGCGCAACTGCGAGGCGACGACGAGCCGGTCGAGGACGTCGCCCACCTCCGCGCGGCGCGGACCGGTCGGTGCATGCTCCACGGTCAGCCAGCGGTCGAGCAGCGCGAGCACCGCGGGGACGTGGTCGGCGATGCGCTGCTGCGCCAGGAAGACCCGGTAGACCGCCCCCTCCAGGTCGGGGCTCGGCTCGAGGTCCTCGACGCCGTAGTGCCGCAGGGCCCGCTGCAGCCGCGCCCGGAAGCTGTCGGGCAGCCCCTCGCGCTCGGCGTCCAGCGAGTGCAGGTAGGAGTGGAAGTACTCGCGCGGACTGTGGACCTGCTGGTCGGCTTCCTCCTCCTCGCTCGCCGGGCGGTTGCGGGAGAGCTCGGCCAGGTCGGCGAACGTCGTGAGGACGGCGACCTCGCCGTCCAGCAGCTCGTCGTCGGTCCCTTCGCCGGCCGTCGTCAGCTCGCCGCGGGCGGTGCCGTACGCCGCCACGAGTTGCCGTGCGTACTGCTCGCTGACGTCGTAACCGGCGATCAGCGCCCGCAGCGCGCCGAGGAGGGACCGCGCCCGGTCCCGGGCGTGCGGCGACGCGCCGCCGGCGGACTCCGGCAGCGCGACACGCTCGCCGGACGCCTCCTCGGCGTCGCCGCCGGCCCGGTCGATGGTCAGCAGCGCGGCCCCGGCGTCCACCTGCGCGTTGGCCCGGACGAGCACGTCGCGGACCCGGCCGGCGAACGGCGCCCGCACCGCCGTCTCCATCTTCATGCTCTCCAGCACGACGATCGTCTGGCCGGCCTCGACCTCGTCCCCCGGCGCCGCGCGCAGGGCCACCACCACCGCCGGCGCGGGGGCGCGGACGACGCCGCCGGCGTCCCGGGTCACGCGGTGGGTGACGCCGTCGACCTCGACCAGGTGGGAGCCGGTCGCCTGGACGGCCACGACCGCCCAGCGGTCGCCGCCGACGGACAGCCGGCTCTCCAGCGGGCCCAGCCGGTCGATCTCGACGGCGAGGTACCGGTCGTCGAGCCCCACCCGGTAGCGGTCGGCGCCGACCCTCGCCACGGTGAGCCGGTACACCTGCCCGCGCAGGCCGAGCTCGACGGTTCGCCCCACCTCGTGCGTCGCCCGCGGGCGGCCGCCCCGGGCCGACGCCAGGAAGGCGGCCCGCTCCCCCGCCTCCTCGGCGTCCGCGACGTCGATCGCCACCTGGACCAGGGCCACCCAGGCATCGGCCGCCGACGGGACGCCGCCGGCGGCCCCCGCCCGGTCGAGCCACCCGGTGTCGGCCGTGCCGGCCACGACCTCGGGGCGGTCCAGCAGATCGAGGAGGAAGGACTTGGTCGTGGTCCCGCCCCGCAGGACGACGGTGGTCTCGCGCAGCGCGACCCGCAGCCGGGCGAGCGCCTCCGGGCGGTCCCGGCCCCAGGCGATGACCTTGGCGATCATCGAGTCGTACTGCGAAGGGATGACGTCGCCCTCGCTGAACCCGGTGTCGACCCGCACCCCCGGGCCGGTGGGCAGGCGCATCAGCTCGACGCGGCCCGGGGCCGGGGCGAAGCCCTGCTCGGCGTCCTCGGCGTTCAGCCGCGCCTCCACCGCGTGACCGGAGGTCACCGGCGGATCCCCCTCGAGGCGACCGCCGTCGGCCACGTGCAGCTGCAGCTTCACGAGGTCGAGACCGGTGGTCTCCTCGGTGACGGGGTGCTCGACCTGCAGCCGGGTGTTCACCTCGAGGAACGTGAACAGCTTCTCGTCCGGCTGGTACAGGAACTCCACGGTGCCCGCGCCGACGTAGCCGGCCGCCTTGACCAGCGCGATCGAGGAGTCGCGCAGCGACTGGTCCTGCTCGGCGGTCAGCGCCGGGGAGCTGGACTCCTCCAGCACCTTCTGGTTGCGCCGCTGCACCGAGCAGTCGCGGACGCCGGGGGCCCACACCGTTCCGTGCTGGTCGGCGATCACCTGCACCTCGACGTGCCGGCCGCCCTCGATCAGCCGCTCCATGAAGATGATCGGGTCGCCGAACGTGCGGCTGGCCTCGGCCTGCGTCCGGACCGAGCGCGTCCTCGAGCTCGGCCTCGGAGCGGACGATGCGGATACCGCGTCCGCCGCCGCCGCTCCGGGACTTCACGATGAGCGGATAGCCGATGACCGCCGCGTGCCGCCGGCCGTCCTCGATGCCGTCGACGGGGCCGCCGCTCCAGGCCGCGACCGGCACGCCGGACTGCTCGGCGAGAACCTTCGCCTCGATCTTGGCGCCGAGCAGCCGCATGGCCTCCGGGGGCGGGCCGATGAAGGTGACCCCGAGTTCGGCGCACAGCTCGGCGAACGCCGGGTCCTCCGCGACGAAGCCCCACCCGACCCAGGCGGCGTCGGCGCGACCGGCGCGCAGCGCCCGGGCCAGCTCCTCGTGGTCCAGATAGGGCGTGACCCCGCCGGTCTCCCGCAGCAGGACGGCCTCGTCCGCGGCGCGCACGAAGGTGGCCCGCCGCTCGGCCTCGGTGTGCAGGGCGATGACGCGGATGTCCGTGCCGTGCTCCGCGTTCAGCTCTCGGACGGCGTGGATGAGCCGCATGGCGGGCTCACCCCGGTTGACGACGGCGATTCGGCTGAACACCCGCGCACCTCTCCCCTGACGGTGAGTTCACCGCGACGGCGGGCTTCTCCGAACCGCCGGGTAGGCGCCGGACCAGCACTCCGTCACGGGCACCGAAGTATGGCCGAAGCATGGTTCGGTCCCGA
>CAVVIN010000006.1:0-77951 GCA_963748305.1 uncultured Actinomycetota bacterium
CTCCGAGCCGGCTGCTCACCCTGTCCGGCCAGGGCCCGGTCGACGAGACCGGCGCCCTGCTGCACGAGGGCGACCCCGCGGCGCAGGTCGCTCTCGCCATGACGAACGTGGAGACCGTGCTCGCCGCCGGCGGCATGACCCTCGCGGACTAACTCCGCATGACCGTGTACGCCGCCGACGTCGACGCCGTGCTGGCCTCCTACGGCGTGATCGGCGACTGGCTCGGCCGCGCCGGCGCCACTCCGCCCATGACCCTCGTCGGCGTCGCACGACTCGCGATCCCGGGAATGCTCGTGGAGACTCCAGGTCTCCGCTGGCCGCTGAACCCGCACCCCTCACCGCACAGCCCGACCAGGAGACCTCATGACCAGCACCGCCACGTCCGCCCCGCCCTGATCGACAACCTGGCCCGCGCCGTCGCGGGCACGGTGCTGTCCCCCGACGACCCCCGGCTCGCGGCCGAGGTCGCGCCCTTCAACGCCGCCCACACCCCGCGACCCGCGGTCGTCGTCGGCGCCACCAGCGCCTCGGACGTCGCCGCCGCCGTCCGTGGGCCGCCGACCGCGGCCGGGCCGTCGCCGTGCAGTCCACGGCCACGGCCTGACCGATTCGCGGGGCGCCGTCCTCATCACGACCCGCCGGATCGACATCGGTCGTCGACCCGGTGTCGCGCACCGCCCGCGTCGGGGCCGGCGTCCGCTGGGCCCAGGTGATCGAGGCCGCCGCCCCGTTCGGCCTGGCCCCGCTCCCGGCGTCCTCCGGCGTCGGCGTGGTCGGCTACACGCTCGGTGGCGGGCTGGGCCCGATGTCACGGCGCCACGGCTTCGCGGCCGACCACGTGCGCCGCGCGCAACTCGTGACGGCCGACGGGCGATCCGGACCGTCGACGCCGAGACCGATCCCGAGCTCTTCTGGGCCCTGCGCGGCGGGAAGGGCAACCTGGGGATCGTCACCGAACTGGAGTTCGACCTCCTGCCGGTGGCCAGCCTGTACGGCGGCGGCACTTCTTCCCCGGAGCCTCGGCCGCCGAGGTGCTGCACGCCTTCCGGGAGTGGACGACGACCCTGCCCGAGGCGGCCACCACGTCCGTGGCGGTGCTGCGCCTGCCGCCGGACCCCGGGCTCCCCGAGCCGCTGCGCGGGCAGACCGTCGTCCACCTGCGCTTCGCCCACACGGGGCCGGCCGATGAGGGTGCCGCCCTCCTCGCCCCGATGCGCGCCGCCGCCCCGGCGCTGATCGACACCGTCGCGGACATGCCCTACGCCGCCGTCGACGCCATCCACATGGACCCGACGGACCCGATGCCGACGTTCTACGCCGGAGCCACGCTGCGCGAGCTCCCGGCCGAGGCCGTGGACGCGGTGCTCGAGGTGGCCGGCCCGGACGTCCCGGTGCCGCTGATCATGGTGGAGCTGCGGCTCCTGGGCGGGGCCCTGTCCCGCCCGGCAGAGGTGCCCAACGCAGTGGCCGGCCGCGAGGCGGGGTACTCCGCGTGGGTGCTCGGCCCGATGGCCGGGCCGGTCGCCGAGGTGGTGCCCGGCATCGCGGCCGGGGTGATCGAGCGGCTCGCCCGTGGGCCGCGCGCGGATCGCTCCTGAACTTCCTCGGCGCCGCCGGCCCCCAGGAGGTGGGGCCGCTGTGGGACAGCGCCGACCGGGCGCGGCTGCTGGCCGTCAAGGAGCGCGTCGACCCGACCGGCGTCTTCGGGCACGGACACGTCGTCGGCTGATAACCCGATGCCGCTGGGCGGCCCGGCCCGCGAGGGGCCGGGCCGCTCGTCATCCTGCGGCCACGAGCAGCGGCAGCGAGATGCCGATCGGCTCCCGGACGACGAGGTCGGCCAGTTCGTCGTACGGCGTCGGCTCGGCGTTACGACGACGAGGCGCGCGCCGGTGCCGACGGCGATGTCGGCCAGTCCCGCCGCCGGCCACACCTGGAGCGAGGTGCCGACGGCGAGGAAGCGTCGCAGTCGGCGGCGGCCGCGGTGCACTCCGCCACGACGGCCTCGTCGAGCATCTGGCCGAAGTAGATCGTCGCCGACTTCAGGACGTCGCCGCAGCGCAGGCAGGCGGGGTCCGGCTCCCCCGCCGCGACACGGTCCAGCGCGGCGCGCATCGTCGTCCGGTCGTCGCAGCCCACGCAGACGACGGCGTGCGTCGTGCCGTGGATCTCGTGCACCCGGGCCGGGCTGGAGCCGGCCGCCTGGTGCAGGCCGTCGATGTTCTGGGTGACCAGGGCCCGCAGCCGGCCCTGCCGCTCCAGCTCGACCAGCGCGTCGTGGCCGGCGTTGGGCCGCGGATCGGCGTCCTGCATCGCGCGGCGCAGCAGCCAGGAACGACGGCGGATCTCCGGGTCGGCCAGGTAGTAGCCGAGGGTCACCAGCTTCTCGGCCTCCGGATCGCGGGTCCAGACGCCGTTCGGGCCGCGGTAGTCGGGGATCCCGCTGTCGGTGGAGATGCCCGCGCCGGTGAGGACGGTGATCCGATGCGCACCGGTCAGCCAGTCGGGCAGGGGCCGGGGACACGGCCGCTCACGCCGTCACGGTATGGGCAAGAACCGTCAAGTCGGGCGTCGTCCCGGTCGCTAGGTTGCATTCGTGGCGCCGTGGACCCGCGAGATCCTGCGACTGGTGGCCACACTGAACGGCCGCCGGCACGAGCAACTCCCGCTCTCGGTCATGGCGGCGCTCGTCCACCGCTCCCCGTTCGACCTGCACCGTCGCTTCCGCGGCGTGATCGGCGAGACACCGAGGTCCTACGTGTCCCGGGTCCGGCTGGCCCGTGCCGCGGCCGATCTGCTGTCCACGGACCGCCTCGTCTCCGTCGTGGCGTTCGACCACGGCTTCGCCAGCCACGAGGTGTTCACCCGGGCCTTCACTCGTTCGTTCGGGGTCAGCCCGCGGGCCTACCGCGCCCGGGGCCTGCACGTCGACGACGACCGGATCGCCGCCATCCATGCAGCTGCCGTCGACTCGGGCAGCCCCCTGCGTGGGCCTCTACCGCATCGCCACCGCCGGAAGGAACGTCACCATGTCCCTCGAAGATCGCCGTGAAAGACCTGCCCGAGACGCACGCGCTCGTCATGCGCCGCCGCATCTCGCGGGACGAGAATCGCCGCCACGCTCGGGGAGTGTCTGCCCGCCGTCTTCGGCTACGCCATGCAGCACGGCGTGGCCATCGCGGGGCCGCCGTTCGCCCGCTATCCGGACGTCGGCATGGGATCGCTCGTCGTCGAGGGCGGTGTGACCATCGCCGCGCCGCCGGAGGAGGACCCGGGGGACGGGATCGAGGCACTCACCATCCCCGCCGGCCGGGCCGCCGTGGCCATCCATCGGGGCCCGTACGACGGCCTGGAGCAGACCCATCAGGCGATCGAGGCGTGGATCCGCGCCGAGGACCTCACGGTCGCCGGACCCTCCTGGGAGACGTACCTGACCGACCCCGGTGACCACCCCGACCCCGAGACCTGGGAGACCGAGATCGTCTACCCCGTCCGCTGACAGTCGGCTACGCACTGCCCCACCCAATGCTCCCGCGGCCGAACTGGGATGATCGGAGGTGAGACGAGCGCGACGGACCGACGAGGGGTAGGCGCAGAGCAGTGGCAGCCAGCAAGGACAGCTTCGGATCACGGTCGACGCTGACGGTCGACGGCACGGACTACGACATCTTCCGACTCGATGCGGTGGAGGGCTCCGAGAAGCTGCCCTTCAGCCTCAAGGTGCTCCTGGAGAACCTGCTGCGCACCGAGGACGGCGAGGACATCACCGCCGACCACATCCGTGCGATCGCGAACTGGGACCCGAACGCCGAGCCCGACCAGGAGATCCAGTTCACCCCGGCCCGCGTGGTCATGCAGGACTTCACCGGCGTCCCCTGCATCGTCGACCTCGCCACCATGCGCGAGGCCATGGCCGACCTCGGCGGCGACCCGCAGAAGATCAACCCGCTCGCGCCGGCCGAGCTGGTCATCGACCACTCCGTCATCGCCGACGTCTTCGGCACGCCTGAGTCCTTCGAGCGCAACGTCGAGATCGAGTACCAGCGCAACGGCGAGCGCTACCAGTTCCTGCGCTGGGGCCAGGGCGCGTTCAGTGACTTCAAGGTCGTCCCGCCCGGCACCGGCATCGTCCACCAGGTCAACATCGAGCACCTGGCGCGCGTGATCTTCCCGCGGCTGAGGAGGGGCGACAAGACTCGTCGCCTACCCCGACACCTGCGTGGGCACCGACTAGCCACACCACGATGGTCAACGGCCTCGGCGTCCTCGGCTGGGGCGTCGGCGGCATCGAGGCCGAGGCGGCCATGCTCGGCCAGCCCGTCTCGATGCTCATCCCCCGCGTCGTCGGCTTCAAGCTGACCGGTGAGCTGCCGGACGGTGCCACCGCCACCGACCTCGTCCTCACGATCACCGAGATGCTCCGCGAGCACGGCGTCGTCGGGAAGTTCGTCGAGTTCTACGGCGCCGGCGTCTCCGCGGTGCCGCTGGCCAACCGCGCCACGATCGGCAACATGAGCCCGGAGTTCGGCTCGACCGCGGCGATGTTCCCCATCGACGAGGAGACGATCACCTACCTGGAGCTGACCGGCCGCAGCAAGGAGCAGGTCGCGCTCGTCGAGGCCTACGCCAAGGAGCAGGGCCTCTGGCACGACGCGTCCCGCGAGCCGGCGTTCTCCGAGTACCTCGAGCTCGACCTCGCCTCGATCGTCCCGTCGATCGCCGGCCCGAAGCGCCCGCAGGACCGGGTCGCCATCACCGACGCCAAGCAGGCGTTCCGCGAGGCGCTGCCGACCTACGCCCCGGACGGCGACAGCGGGGCGGGCGGGGATCCAGACGCAGCCGCCGCGCACGAGGGCTCGAGCGTCGACGAGTCGTCGGAGGAGAGCTTCCCCGCCTCCGACCCGGCCAGCCCGTTCGCGCACGGCAACGGCCATGCCGGCAAGCCGCACGCGCGCCGTCACCGGCAACGGTGGCACCGGACGGGCGTCCAAGCCGACCCGGGTCGTCATGGAGGACGGCACCGAGACCGAGGTCGACCACGGCCACGTGGTGATCGCGGCGATCACGTCGTGCACCAACACCTCGAACCCGCAGGTGATGATCGGCGCCGCGCTGCTCGCCAAGAACGCCGTCGAGCGCGGGCTGACCAGCAAGCCGTGGGTGAAGACGACGCTGGCCCCCGGGTCCAAGGTCGTCATGGACTACTACGAGAAGGCCGAGCTCACCCCGTACCTGGAGAAGCTCGGCTTCTACCTGGTCGGCTACGGCTGCACGACCTGCATCGGCAACTCGGGCCCGCTCCCCGAGCCGGTCAGCAAGGCGGTCAACGAGTCCGACCTCGCCGTCGTCTCGGTGCTGTCGGGCAACCGCAACTTCGAGGGCCGGATCAACCCCGACGTCAAGATGAACTACCTGGCGAGCCCGCCGCTGGTCATCGCCTACGCGCTGGCGGGGTCGATGGACGTCGACCTGAACAACGACCCGCTCGGCCAGGACACCGACGGCAACGACGTCTTCCTGCACGACATCTGGCCGTCGCCGCAGGAGGTCCAGCGGGTCATCGACCACGCCGTCTCAGCGGAGATGTTCAGCAAGGACTACGCCGACGTCTTCGCCGGCACGGAGCAGTGGCAGTCGCTGCCCACCCCCGAGGGCGACACCTTCGAGTGGGACGCGCAGAGCACCTATGTGCGGAAGCCCCCGTACTTCGACGGCATGCCGGCCGAGCCGTCCCCCGTCGAGGACATCAGCGGCGCCCGCACCCTTGCGGTGCTCGGTGACTCGGTGACCACCGACCACATCTCCCCGGCCGGCTCGATCAAGGCCGACTCCCCCGCCGGCACGTACCTGCGCGAGCACGGCGTGGACCGCCGCGACTTCAATTCCTACGGCTCCCGTCGCGGGAACCACGAGGTCATGATCCGCGGCACGTTCGCCAACATCCGGCTGCGCAACCAGCTGGTGCCCGGCACCGAGGGCGGTGTCACGAAGAACCACCTGACCGGCGAGACGACGACGATCTACGACGCTTCGCCGCGCCTACATCGAGGCCGGCGTCCCGCTGGTCGTGCTGGCCGGCAAGGAGTACGGCTCGGGTTCCTCGCGCGACTGGGCGGCCAAGGGGACGGCGCTGCTCGGGGTGAAGGCGGTCATCGCCGAGAGCTACGAGCGCATCCACCGGTCGAACCTGATCGGCATGGGCGTGCTGCCGCTGCAGTACCCGGACGGGCAGAACCGCGAGTCGCTCGGCCTGACCGGCGACGAGGAGTTCACGATCACCGGGATCACCGCGCTGAACGACGGCGAGACGCCGCGCACGGTGAAGGTGCAAGGCCGGCGACGTGGAGTTCGACGCCCGCGTCCGGATCGACACCCCCGGTGAGGCGAACTACTACCGCAACGGCGGGATCATGCAGTACGTCCTGCGGTCGCTGCGCGGCTCGCGGACAACTGATCGCGGTCTGAGGCGTGGATCTGGGCTGATGGATCTCGGGCTGGGCGGTCGCGGCTACCTGCTCACCGGCGCGAGCCGGGGGCTGGGGTTCGCGACCGCCCGCGCCCTGGTCGACGACGGCGCCCGCGTCCTGGTCAGCGCCCGGACGCCGGACGCCGTCGCCGCGGCCGCCGAGGAGCTCGGCGGGGCACCGAACGCGTTCGGCTCCGCCGCCGACCTCGCCGACCCGGGGACGGCGGACCGGCTCGTCGCCGAGACGCAGGACGCGCTCGGGCGGGTCGACGGCGCGCTCATCAGCGTCGGCGGCCCGGCGCCCGGCACGGCACTGGAGGCGAGCGAGGACGATTGGCGGACCGCCGTCGACTCCGTCCTGCTCGGCACGCTCCGGCTGGTCAAGGCGCTGGTCCCGCACCTGGACGACGGCGCCGCGATCGGCCTGGTCCTCTCCACCTCGGCGCGGGAGCCCGTCCCCGACCTGGCCATCTCCAACGGGCTCCGGCCCGGCCTGGCCATGACCGCCAAGGCGCTCGCCGACGAACTGGGCCCGCGCGGCATCCGGGTCTTCGGCCTGATGCCGGGGCGGATCGCCACGGACCGCATCATCGAGCTCGACGGTCGAAGCGGGGACGCCGAGGCCGCGCGGCAGCGGTCGGAGGCGGCCATCCCGCTGCGCCGCTACGGCCGGCCCGAGGAGTTCGGCCGGGTCGCCGCGTTCGCGCTCTCGCCGGCGGCGTCCTACCTGACCGGCGTCATGATCCCCGTCGACGGCGGCGCCCTGCGTTCGCCGTGAGCACGGTCGACGGGGCTCCGGTGCTGGTCGCCTGCGCCCACGGCACGCGCAACCCCACCGGACGGCGGCTGGTCGCCGAACTGGCGCTCGCCGCCCGCGCCCTGCGCCCCGGGCTGACGACCACCGCCGCGTTCGTCGACGTCCAGCCGCCCACCGTCGTCGACGTCGTCGCGGGGCTCGCGGCGGCCGGGCAGGCTGCGGTCGTGGTGCCGCTGCTGCTGTCCGGCGGCTACCACGTGCACGTCGACATCGCGGGCGCCGTCGCCGACGCCGAGGGCGCGGTGGCCGCCCGGCCGCTGGGACCGGACCCGCGGCTGGTCGAGGTGCTCCGCGACCGGCTGGTCGAGGCCGGTGCCGATCCCCGGGACCCGTTGACGGCCGTCGTCGTCGCCGCCGCGGGTTCCAGCGACTCCCGCTCCGTGGCCGACGTCGAGGACACCGCCGACCTGCTGCAGCGCGGCTGGGCGGGGGCGGTGACCACGGGCTTCGGCTCGGCGGCGCAGCCCACCGTGCCCGACGCCGTCGTCGCCGCTCGCCGTGGCGGTGCCGACCGGGTCGTCGTCGCGTCGTACCTGCTCGCCCCCGGGCACTTCCACGACAAGCTCGCCGGTGCCGGCGCCGATCTCGTCACCGCGCCGCTGCTGCCGGACCACCGGGTCGCCGCGGTCCTGCTCGACCGCTACGACGCCGCGGTGGTGGCAAGCTCCCGGTCGTGAACACCAGCGCCGAGGTCGACGACTGGTTCGCCGAGCGCGCCCATCCCCTGACCGACGCGATGCAACTCGCCCGGCGGCTGATCCTGGAGGCCGACCCGCGCGTCACCGAGTCGATCAAGTGGAAGACCCCGACGTTCGCCTACCGGGGCAACATCGTGAGTTTCAACCCCGCGAAGAACCTGGTGAGCCTGCTGTTCCATCGCGGGGCCGAGATCCCCGGCGACTTCCCGCGCCTGGAGGGCGACGGCCGCCTGGTGCGGACGATGCGGTTCACGGACGTCGGCGAAGTCGAGAAGGCGGCGGACGAGCTCCAGGCGGTCATCCGCGCCTGGTGCGACAGCCGGACCTAGATCTCGAGGACCCTCGAGCCGGAGGAGCGAACGATGGTGCGCGACTACCCGAAGGCGATCACCCCGGTCGGCCACGTCGAACCCGTCCCCCGGCGGGTCCGGGCGCTGCTCGCGGGCACGACCGTGCTGGACACGACCGCGGCGTCCTACGCCTGGGAGTGGCCGAACTACCCGCAGTTCTACGTGCCGCTGGCCGACGTGGCGCCCGGCGTGCTGGTCGACGAGGGCGTCGAGGAGGAGCGGAAGCTCGGGACGGCCCGCCGCCACGGCCTCCAGGTCGGCGACGTCGGCCGCCCCGGCGCGGCCTGGGTGCACGACACCGGCCGCCTCGCGCGGCACCGTCCGCTTCGACTGGGCCGCGCTGGACGCCTGGTTCGAGGAGGACGAGGAGGTCTTCGTCCACCCGCGCAGCCCCTACAGCCGGGTCGACGCCCTCCGGTCCACCCGATCCGTGCGGGTGGAACTCGAGGGAACGCTGCTCGCGGAGTCGTCCTCGCCGGTGTTCGTGTTCGAGACCGGCCTGCCGACCCGCTACTACGTCCCGCGCACGGCACTGCACCTGGACGCCCTCGAACCGTCGGACACGGTGACCGAGTGCCCGTACAAGGGGCGGACCAGCGCGTACTGGTCGGTGCGCATCGGCGAGACGCTGCACCGCGACCTGGCGTGGTCCTACGACTTCCCGACCCGACAGCTGCTGCCGATCACCGGGCTGGTCGCCTTCTACAACGAGAAGGTCGACATCAGCCTCGACGGGCAACCGCTGGACCGCCCGGTCACCCACTTCTCCTGACGGTCCTACGCCTGCCAACCCAGCAACTGTTCGCCGCCGACCAGGACCAGCCACCAGGTTCCGATCGCCACCACGGGCACGACGGGCGTCCACCACGAACCGCGCAGGGCGAGGCGGACCAGCAGCCACGTCAGCAGCAACCACCAGATCCACAGCGGGATGAGGGCGTAGCCGGGGACGACCAGGCCGGAGACCAGGTAGAAGTACCCGACGACCAGATGCAGCGCTCCGGCGAGGACGGCGACGACGATCGGTCCCGGCGCGCGGCCGGTGTCGGTGACCACGCCGGAAGTATGGCCCGGTCGCGCCCGGAACCGGCCCGGTCACGGCGCGCTACGAAGTGGTCTACGACCCCCACATTGCGGGACTTCCAACCTCCCCTGCCTGTGGCTGAGGCGGCGCCGACCGCCCGGGAAAGCTGGTCCCTGCACGGGAAACTCCGGGGCGGGGAGCAGGCCGATGGGATCGCACGAGCTCTCTCGCCGAGACGTGCTCAAGGTCTCGGCCTTCGGCGCCGCCGCGCTGGCGCTGCCCCTCAGCGTCTCGCTCCGTGCCGAGCGAGCCTCCCAGCTGCCGGACAACCTGATGCCACGCCCGTACGTCCGGCAGGGCGCGTTCATCCGCCCGCCCGTCCACCAGCGCACCGGCGTGGAGCCCGCACCCGGCGGAGGCGAACGCGACGTCTACACGGTCACCATGCGACCGTTCGGCGCCCGCCTCATCCCGGGGCTCACCACCGGGATGTGGGGCTACAACGGCGTCTTCCCGGGCCCGACCTTCCGGGCTCTTCGGAACCGCAAGTTCCGCGTGCGGTTCATCAACGACCTGCCGATCCGGCACCCGGTCTTCGGCTACCAGCCGGCGACGTCGGTGCACCTGCACGGCGGGCGGCCGCTGCCGCAGTACGACGGGTACGCCAACGACATCACCCGGCCCGGGCAGTACAAGGACTACCTCTACGACAACGAGGAGGAATCCCGGACCGCCTGGTACCACGACCACGTCGTGCACTTCACGGCCGAGAACGTGGCCATGGGCCTGGCCGGCCAGTACCACATGGTCGATCCGGACGACGCCCCGTTCCACCTCCCCTCGGGCAACTATGAGCTCCCGCTGATCATCAACGACGTCGCCTTCACCGCGAACGGCCAACTGCTGTTCGACGACCGTGACCACTCCGGCCCGATGGGCGACGTGATCATGGTGAACGGCCGACCGTGGCCGGCCATGCCGGTCGAACCGAGGAAGTACCGGTTCCGGATGCTGAACGCGTCGATCGCCCGCGGGTACCGCTTCGCGCTGTCCCCCGCCGCGCCCCTGACGGTGATCGGGACCGACGCCGGCCTGGTCGGCTCCACGGTGGCCACGGACGTGCTGCGGATGGGGATGGGCGAGCGCTACGACGTCGTGATCGACTTCGCGCCGTTCCGCGGCCGGCGGGTGGAGCTGCGCAACCGCGGCGTGGACAACACCATCGACTTCGACAACACCGACCAGGTCATGGCCTTCGACGTGCTCGACCGGGACCCGAACCCGGTGAACAACGGGCCGATCCCCGCGACCCTGCGCCCCGAGAACCCGGTGCTGGCGCTGCGACCGGCCCAGGCCACGAGGACCCGCACGCTGCAGTTCGAGCGGCAGGGCGGCGAGTGGACGATCAACAACGGCGAGACGTGGGCGGATGTGGTGGAGTCCGGATTCCGGCGGGTGATCGCCGACCCCGCCCTGCGGGCCGTCGAGGTCTGGGAGCTGGTGAACGACTCAGGTGGCTGGTTCCACCCCATCCACCTCCACCAGAACGACTGGCTGGTGCTCAGCCGCAACGGCAGGGCCCCGGCGCCGTACGAGAACGCCGGCCCCAAGGACGTCGTCTACCTGGGCGAGAACGAGCGGATCCGCGTGATCCAGCGGTTCGGTCCGCACGAGGGCCGGTACATGCTGCACTGCCACAACAACACCCACGAGGACCACGACATGATGTCCCAGTTCCGGATCGGCAGGGACATCAACGACCCGCTCGGCACCCCGGCGAAGGGGACGCCGAAGGTGCGCTGACGTCCGGCCGGAACCGGGTCAGGGCGCGGCGAGGGCTCCACGCAGCTCGTCGGTGAGTGCCTCGCGGGCCTCTGGGTGCTGGTGCCAGGCGGCCGGCGTCGCCTGCAGCAACGAGATCCGCCAGCGACCGCCACCATCGTCGACGGCGACCAGCGTGTGCGCCGTATGCAGCGCCGGGTCGACGTCGTTCCCCCCGGGCGGGATCATCCCCGCGTGCGCGAGCAGGATCGCGACACCGGTGGCCATCGGCCTGATCGATCGCACGATCCCGACGTAGGTCTGGGTCTGGTGGCTGCCGAAGACCTGGCGCAGGTGGGCGGCGATCGACGAGCCGGCCGTGATGGTGGGTGCCGTCGAAGCCGATGATGTCCCCGTCGTCGGCGAACCCGGCCGCCACCGCTGCGCCGCTGCGCCGGTTCCAGCCGTCGAGGAACGCGGCGTAGAGCGCCCGGATCTGGGCGTCGTACGGGTGTGCTGCCGTCACGGAATTACTCCTCCTGAGCTACTGGGACAGGAGTGACGGTAGTGGTCAGCCCACCGGGACCGTTCGACGCTCGCCGTCGGCGAACTGGGTCCGGTAGAGGTCGGCGTAGCGGCGCCCGAGCGCCAGCAACTCGTCGTGAGTGCCCGACTCCACGATGCGACCGTCGTCGACCACGAGGATCCGGTCGGCGCTGCGGATCGTCGACAGCCGGTGGGCGATCACCAGTGAGGTGCGGCCGGCCAGCGCGGCTGTCCAGCGCGTGCTGCACCGCCACCTCGGACTCGCTGTCCAGGTGCGCGGTCGCCTCGTCGAGGATCACGATGCCCGGCGCCTTGAGCAGCACGCCGGGCGATCGCCAGCCGCTGCTTCTCCCCGCCGGACATCCGGTAGCCGCGGTCGCCGACGACGGTCTCCAGCCCCTCGGGCAGCGAGCGCACCAGGTCGGCGATCCGGGCGCCCTCCATCGCCGCCCACAGCTCCTCCTCGGTGGCCTCCGGGCGGGCGTAGAGCAGGTTGGCCCGGATCGAGTCGTGGAACAGGTGCGCGTCCTGGCTGACCACGCCGATCGCGTCGCGCAGCGAGTCGAGGGTGAGCCGGCGGACGTCGACGCCGCCGACGCGGATCGCACCCCCGGTGACGTCGTACAGCCGCGGTACCAGGTTGGCGATCGTCGACTTGCCGGCGCCGGAGTGGCCGACCAGCGCGACCAGGTGCGCCGGGCTCCACGCGGAAGGACACGTCGTGCAGCACGTCGACCGGGCCGCCGTGCTCCGGCAGCGACACCTCCTCCAGTGACGGCAGCGAGACGTCGGCCGCCGACGGGTAGCTGAACGACACGGCGTCGAACTCGATCGAGCGGTCGTCGGCCGGGACCGGGACCGCGTCGGGCGCCTCGCGGATCATCGGCTCGAGGTCGAGCACCTCGAAGACGCGGTCGAAGCTGACCATCGCGCTCATGACGTCGACGCGGACGTTGGCCAGCGCGGTCAGCGGGCCGTACAGGCGGGACAGCAGCAGCGCCAGCGCGACGACGTCGCCGGCGCTGAGCGAGCCGGTGAAGGCGAGCCAGCCGCCGAGGCCGTAGACCAGGGCGGTCGCCAGCGCGGCGACGAGGGTGAGCGCGGTGAAGAAGGTGCGGCCGTACATGGCCGACAGCACGCCGATGTCGCGGACCCGGGCGGCCCGGCCGCGGAAGGAGTCCGCCTCGGCCGACGGCCGGCCGAAGAGCTTGACCAGCAGCGCGCCGGCGACGTTGAACCGCTCGGTCATCGTCGCGTTCATCGACGCGTTGAGCCCGTAGGACTCCCGCGTGATCTCCTGCAGCCGCTGGCCGATCCGCCGGGCCGGCAGCACGAACAGCGGCACCATGACCAGCGACAGCAGGGTGATCTGCCAGGACAGCGTCAGCATCACGCCGGCGGTGAGCACCAGGCCGATCACGTTGGAGACGACGCCGGACAGCGTCGAGGTGAACGCCTGCTGGGCGCCGATGACGTCGTTGTTCAGCCGGCTGACCAGGGCGCCGGTCTGCGTGCGGGTGAAGAACGCGACCGGCATCCGCTGCACGTGCTCGAAGACCCGGCTGCGCAGGTCGTAGATGACGCCCTCGCCGATCCGCGCGGAGAACCAGCGGGTGGCCAGCGAGATGCCGGCGTCGACCACCGCCAGCCCGGCGATGATCAGCGCGATCCGGACGATGCCGCCGGCGGTGCCCGTCGAGGCTGGCGATCCGGTTGATGATGTCGCCGGCCAGCAGCGGGGTGATCACGCCGATGATCGACGACGCCGACGACCAGCAGCAGGAAGCAGATCAGTTCGCGCCGGTAGGGCCGGGCGATGCCGAGGATCCGGCGCACCGTCCCCTTCGGCAGCTGGCGCGCCGTGACCGACGGATCCCGCCGGAACGACCGCATCGCGGCCATGGAGGTCATCGGATGGCTCACGTCCACACCGCCTCCTTCCCGTCGCCCGGCCAACACGGATTCGGACCGGCCTGTTCCGGAGGGAGTCTGTCAGCGACCTCCGACAAGTTCGTGCAGTCGGCGCACCTGGGCGGCCCGCTCGGCGGCGTCCTGGGCGTCGGGGTCGTTGCGGACGGCGGAGCGCACCAGCGCCGCCGTCGCCCGGCTGGCGTCCACGGGCGGCGCGGTCAGGCGCCGCGACGAGGTCGGCGACGGTGGCGTCGAGGTCGGCGGCGGGGACGACGACGTTCGCCAGCCCGATCGCCTGGGCCTCGGCGGCGCCCACGGCGCGGCCGGTCAGGCAGATCTCCATGGCCCGCGAGTAGCCGACCAGCTCGACGAGGTTGCTCGTGCCGGTCAGGTCGGGCACCAGGCCGAGCGTGGCCTCGGGCAGCCGCAGCTGCGGCGTCGTCGGTCGAGCACCCGCAGGTCGCAGGCGAGCGCGAGCTGCGCGCCGGCGCCGATCGCGTGCCCCTGCACGGCGGCGACCGAGACGATGCCGGGGAGCGGAGCCACCGGAAGCCGGCCTGGTAGCCCGCGGATCCGCTCCTGCGCCTCCTCGGCGGAGCAGCCGGCCGAGGTCGCCCAGACCGCCGGGCACGCCGGGCTCGGCGCTGAACAGGCTGCGGTCCAGCCCGGCGGAGAACGAGCGCCCCGCGCCGCGGAGCACGACCACGCGGACGTCGTCGTCGAGCGAGGCCCCGACGGCGGCGAGCGCCGACCAGGTGGCCGGCGTCTGCGCGTTGAGCTGGTCGGGGCGGTCGAGGGTGACGGTGAGGACGGCGCCGTCCCGGCTCGTGCGGACCCAGCCGTTCGATTCAGAGGATGCGATGCAGAGGCGATGAGGTCACGCCTTCTTACTATTCCGGTTGGCCCCACCGCGGCTGCGCAGTGATGCCCCGGACTCCGAGAGCAGCCGGTGCACGAAGCCGTACGACCGGTTCGTCGAGGTGGCCAGGGAACGGATGCTCTCGCCGCCGTCGTAGCGCTTGCGCAGCTCGTCGGCCAGCGACGACCGGTCCCCGCCCGTGATGCGCTTGCCCTTGCCGAGATCCGCAGTGTTCGAGTCGGCCATGACTCCCCTCCGTGTCAGCGCCGCCCGGCAACCGGTCGGCACCGGCGCCGGTGATGGCGGTCCGTCCCCCGGTGCCGCCGGTCCCGCTGACCACGGCATCCCGGACACATGATCACGCACCTTGGGGTGCGCCGCGACGCGAACAGGAACGGCGCAGTTACGCGAGCTCCACCAGGTCGGCCAGATCCTCGCTCCAGGCGTCCTCGGTGCCGTCGGGCAGGAGGATGACCTTGTCGGGATCGAGGGCGCGGACGGCGCCCTCGTCGTGGGTGACCAGCACGATCGCGCCGGTGTAGGTGCGCAGCGCGTTGAGCACCTGCTCGCGGCTGGCCGGGTCGAGGTTGTTGGTCGGCTCGTCGAGCAGCAGCACGTTCGCGCCCGAGACCACCAGGGTGGCCATGGCCAGCCGGGTCTTCTCGCCGCCGGAGAGGGTGCCGGCGCGCTGGTCGACCGCGTCGCCGGAGAAGAGGAAGGCCCCGAGGATGCGCCGCAGCTCGGTGTCGGTGCTGTCCGGCGCCGCCGAGCGCATCACCTCGAGCAGGCTGCGGTCGAGGTCGATCGTCTCGTGCTCCTGCGCGTAGTAGCCGATCCGCAGCCCGTGCCCCGCCTTGACCTCACCGGTGTCGGGGACCTCGGTGCCGGCCAGCATCCGCAGCAGCGTCGTCTTGCCGGCGCCGTTGAGCCCGAGGACGACGACCCGCGCCCCCCGGTCGATGGCGAGGTCGACGTCGGTGAACATCTCGAGCGAGCCGTAGCTCTTCGACAGCCCCTCCGCGGTGAGCGGGGTGCGGCCGCAGTTCACCGGGGTCGGGAAGCGCAGCTTGGCCACGCGGTCCTGCACCCGGACGGCGTCGAGACCGGCGGCCAGCCGCTCGGCCCGCTTGTCCATGCTCTTGGCGGCGCGGGCCTTGGTGGCCTTGGCGCGCATCTTGTCGGCCTGGGCGTACAGCGCGTCGATCTTGCGCTCGGTGTTGGCCCGCTCCTGCTTGCGGCGACGCTCGTCGGTCTCGCGCTGCAGCAGGTAGGGCTTCCAGCCGAGGTTGTAGACGTCGACCTCGGCGCGGTTGGCGTCGAGGTGCCACACCTTGTTGACGACGCGCGTCGAGCAGTTCGACGTCGTGACTGATCACGATCAGCCCGCCCTTGTGCGACGGACAGGAACCCCTTGAGCCAGGTGATCGAGTCGGCGTCGAGGTGGTTGGTCGGCTCGTCGAGCAGCAGCGTCTCGGCGTCGGAGAACAGGATGCGGGCGAGCTCGACGCGGCGGCGCTGGCCGCCGGACAGGGTGCGCAGCGGCTGGGCGAGCACCCGGTCGGGCAGGCCCAGGTTGGTGCAGATGCGGGCGGCGTCGCTCTCGGCGGCGTAGCCACCCAGCGCGGCGAACTGGTCCTCGAGCCGGCCGTAGCGGCGCACGGCCTTGTCCCGCTCGGCGTCGTCGGCCGGCTCGGCCATGGCGACCTGCGCCTTGACCATCTTGTTCCGGAGGACGTCGAGCCCCCGCCCGGACAGCACCCGGTCGCTCGCGGTGATGTCGAGGTCGCCACTGCGCGGGTCCTGCGGCAGGTAGCCGATCTCGCCGACGACGTCGACCTTGCCCGCGTGCGGACGCGCTCGCCGGCCAGCGTGGTGAGGGTGGTGGTCTTGCCGGCGCCGTTGCGCCCGACCAGGCCGATGCGGTCGCCCGGCTGCACGCGCAGGTTCGCGTCACTGATGAGGATGCGGGCGCCGGCACGAAGCTCGAGGCCGGTCGTCGTGATCACTGAGCCCAGGGTAGGCGCCCGCCGCCACCTCCGACGACCACGGCGGGGGTGAGATGGGCGTCATCACCCGCCCGAGCGTGTCGAGATCCAGAACTTCGCTGTTCAGCGGGCCCGGGGAGCGAGGATCGCAGGCATGCAACCGCCGAACGGCGCGTGGAACCCGCCGTGCCCGGTGTGCGGCCGCCCGTCGGCCGACGCCGGCCCCGGATCGTGCCCGCAGTGCGGGCTGCCCGCCGTCGGTCAGGCCGCGCTCGTCGTCGCCCGCATCGGCACCACCCTCACCGAACTGGCCCGCGACCGGGACGCCCTGCTCGCCACGCTCCGCGCCGCGGCTCCCGGGGTGCCCGCACCCCAGCCGGCTCCCGCGCCGCCGCCCCGCCGCAGCCCTGGGCCCCGGCGCCGCCGCCCGCGCAACCCTGGTTCCCCCCGGCGCCGCCCGCCTGCGCCGCCGCTCCCGCCAGCCCGCCCCGCCCCGCGCCGCCGGTTGAGCCCCCAGCAGGTGCTGCTGAGCCTCGGCGCGCTCCTGCTCGTGGCCGCCTCGATCGCGTTCGTCGCCGTCGCCTGGACCCGGCTCGGCGTGGTGCTTCCAGTCCGCTCTGATGCTCGTCGTCACCGGCCTGCTGTGCGGCGCGTCGGCCTGGGCGGCGCGGAAGGGTCTGCGCGCCACCGAGGAGGCCCTGGCCGCCGCCGGGGCCGCCCTGCTCGCGGTCGACCTCGGGGCGGCCCGCGCGCTGGGGTTGGGCCAGGTGGAGGACGCTGCGCCTCCGGTACTGGTGGGCGATCTCCTGCGCCGTCGTCGTCGCGGTCACCGTCGTCCTCGGCCGGCTCACCCGGTCGACCGCGACCTGGCCGCTCGTCGCCCTGCTGGCCGCCCAGCCGCTGCCCTTCCTGCTGCTCCCGCCGGACCTGCTGACCGGGCCGGCCGGCGTCGCGGCGGCCCTGGCCGTCGCCGCGGCCGACCTCGTGGCCGCCCGGTCACTGCGCCGCTACCTGGCACCCGTCGCCTGGACCCTCGCCGGGCTGGCGGGAGCCGCCGGTGTGGTCGGCGGGCTCTCGACGGCGATCGAGGGATCCCTCGGCGACTCGTGGACGACGACGGCGATCCTCACGGTGGCCGGGGCTTCCGCGGTCGCCCTGACCCGGTTCCCCCGCCCGTCCGGGCTGCTCCCCTCCCCTGTCGTCGTGACGATCGTCGCCGCAGGGACGGCCGGGCTGGCGCTGTCCGCGTCGCTCCGACGTCACCGCCGACGCCGGCGCGGCCGTCGCCGCCGGTCTGGGACTGGTGCTCCTGACGCTGGCCGTGTTCGCCGTCCGGCTGCCCGTCCCCTGCGCCGCCCTGACCACCGGTGGGTGCGGCCCTCGCGATCGATGGGCGCCGTCGTTCCTGTCCGAGGACCGCGACCTGCGCACGCTGGCCCTCGTGTTCCTCGCCGCCGCCGTCCCGGCCGCGCTGGCGGCCGTCCGGCTGCCCGCGCTGCGGCGCCCGGCGACCGGGGCCGCGCTGCTCGCTCCGGGCCTGTCGATCCTCACCGCGCGTGCCGACGACGCTCCTGCCCGTCGCGGTCGCCGGGCTGCTCCTCGCCCTCCTGGCCGCCACCGCCTTCGCTCTCGCCGCACTGCGCACCGGGCACGGCGAGGAGTGGGTCTGCGCGGCCGGAGGTGCCGTCGCGGGCGCCGCGGCCGGCCTGAACTCCGCGGACGGCCGCCGCCTGGGGTCAGGTGGGCATCCAGCTCGGCATCGCCGGGGTCGCCGCCGGGTGCTACTCGGTCGTGGCCGGCCGGCGGTGGGTCGGCGTCCTCGCCGTGACCGACCTGGTGCTCGCGTCGTGGATCGCGATCGCCGGGGCGCGGGTCGAGACGCCCGAGGCCTACACGCTGCCCGCCGCGGTCGGCCTGCTGCTGGTCGCGCTGCCGCAGCTGCGGGCCGGTGCGCGGTCGTGGGCCGGCGAAGGGGCGGCGGTGGGCGTGGCTCTGGTGCCCTCGGCCCTGGTGGTCGTCGCCGAGCCGACGGCGCTGCGGCTGGTGCTGGTGGTCGCTGCGGCCGCGGTGGCCACGGTCGCCGGGACGCTGCTGCATCGCCAGGCGCCGTTCGTCCTCGGGACGGTCGCCCTGCTGATCGTCGTCCTCGGCCGGCTCGCCGCCTACGCGCCGCTGGTGCCGTGGTGGGTGACCCTCGGCGCGGCCGCGCTGCTGCTGCTCGTGGTCGGCGCGACCTACGAACGCAGGCTGCAGCAGGCCCGCGAAGCCGTCGCCTGGGTCGGTCAGATGCGTTAGTGCTCACTCGTCGCGGAGCAGTTCGGTCGGCTTCAGACCGACCGACCAGGGCGGACGCCGCCACGGACGAGACCAGGGTCGCCGCGACGACGAGCAGGACGAGGACCAGGACGGCGCCGACGGGGAACACCAGCTGCGGCGTGAGCACGAAGAGCGGGCGGAGCACGCTCACCAGGAACACGGCCATCCCCACGCCGACGACGATGCCGACCAGGCAGGCCGGTAGGGTGACCGTGCCGGTCTCGGCGACGATGAGGGCCCGGATCTCGCGGGACTGCAGGCCCTGCGCGCGCATCGTGACGTACTCGCGGCGACGCTGCAGGAGCAGGCCGAACACGAAGATGCCGATCGCGACGACGGACATCGCAAGCCCGAAGCCCGAGTCCAGCGTGAGCAGGCCGCGGATGTTCAGCGCCGCCAGGCTGGACTGGTCCTTGTCGAGCGTTCGTCTCGCGGGTCTCCACCGCCAGCCGCGTGGTCGCGCCGAGGCCGCCGACAGGCCGAAGCGACGGCGCCCTCCAGGGTCGACTGGTTCGCCCGTCGCTGGTCCGCGCCAGGAAGAAGTCGGGCACGTTCGACGGGACCAGCGCCTGCTGCTGGGCGATGTTGACCATCGCGTCCGCGCCGTCGGGGAAGGCCGGCAGCCGTTCGAAGATGCCGATGACGTGCATCTCGGCGAGCACCTGGCTCGTCGGTGCCCTCCTCGAACAGCACCCGGAGCGGGTCGCCGGGCTCGACCGAGACGAACTCCGCGATCTGCGTGCTCAGCAGGCCCCGGTGGGGTCGCCGGCGAGGGCGGTCAGCGCCTCCTCGGCGGTCATGTCGACGAAGTTGTCGTCCTCGAGCGCGGCCACCGCGAGGAAGCCCACGCGGGTCGACCGCGGCGACGTTGGCCGCGTCCTCGTTCCGGGCGCTGCGCAGCCACGAGTTCTCGACGCCGTAGACGACCGGGGTGGCCGCCGCGATCCCGTCCACCGCGTCGATCTGCTCGGCGAAGGCGGCGCCGACGGTCTCCTGGTTGGTCGGGTCGGGCGCGACCTTGATGTCCGAGCCCAGCGCGAAGCGGGCGTCGGCCGCCTTGGCCTGGTCGTAGGACGCGGTGAACATCGTGATGCTCGTCGCCACCCCGACGATCAGGCCGATCACGATCATCCCCTGTGCGGCCACCCAGGAGCGGCGGCGCAGGCTGCGGCCGAGGACGCCGCGCACCACGTGCGGGAACCCCGTCGAGCGGCTGGGCAGCCGCGACAGGAGCCAGGCGAAGGCCCGGCCGACGAGGAGCGAGCCGGCGATCCACACACCCAGGGGCAGAGCGAGCAGCCACAGGTTCAGGTCCACGCCGCGGCCCTCGTACACCGAACCCGGGATGCCGGCGAAGGCGTCGGCCCGGACGGCCAGCACCGCGAGGACGGCGACGGCGAGGAGCTGCCAGCAGGTCCAGCCGGAAGCGCGCCACCACGGCGGCGGGCGGGAGAACAGCGGGCGCGGTCCTCGTTGATCTCGCGCCGGATCGACGCCCGGCCCGCGCCGTAGAGCGCGGACCCGGCGGCGAGGAAGCCACCCCCCGCGCCGATGAGACCGGAGAGGATCAGGCTCGGCGTCGAGGCCCGCAGCAGGGCATCCCCGCCGAGGACGGCCAGCGCCGACAGGAATCCCACCGCGAGCCCGATCACGGCACCCGGCCGCGGTGAGCAGGAGGCTGCGCAGGGCGAGCATCCGGACCAGGTGGCGGCGGTTGGCGCCCCGGACGCGCAGGATGGCCTGCTCCCGTCGTTGCGCGCTGGCGAGCACGGCACCGGAGTATCCGGCCGAGGATCGCCGCCAGCATGGCGCCGGGAACCCCGAGGAAGACGAACATCCGCTTGGCCAGGCCGGCGTCCTCGCGGGCGACGCGCGAGGGTGTTGGAGATGTTGTCGATCAGGTAGTCCTGCTCCGGCGCGATGGCGGTGACGTCGTCGGCGATGCCGCTGGGTCTGCACCAGCGCCGTGCCGGGATCGGCGTCGAGCCGGTCCCGGGCGACCTGGACGTCGACCTCGCGGACGGGCAGGTTGCGGGAGCTCCCCCGGGTGGCCGACTCGGTGAGCAGCGCCGGGACACGGTCCTGCTGGAACATCGCCGGGTCGATGACGACGGAGTTCGGCGTGTAGAGGAAGTCCTCGAGGTTGACGCCCTGCCGGCTGAAGAACAGCGAGCGGGCCCTGCCGGAGGTCGGCCTCGCCGCTGACCCTGAGCGGAGCGGTGCGGCGGCGCCCGGGAACCGCGAGCGTGACCGTGTCCCCCACGGCGGCGCCCAGTGCCTGCGCCGCCTCCACGCTGATCAGCGCATCCCCCGGGACGATCTCGCCGTCCACGAGGTCGATGTCGTCGTGCCGCTGCTGGTAGCCGGCGTCGAAGCCGAACAGCCGCACGTCGCCGGGCAGCCGGTCGCCGGACCGGCCGACAGCGACTCCGGCCGGCAGGTCGACGAAGGACAGCTGGTCGGCCGCGGCGACGCCGTCGATCCTGCGCGATCTGGCCGGCGAGCTCCTCCAGGCCGAGCGGCTCCGGCGCGTTGGCCCGTACCGGCGAGATGATCTCCCGGCTCGAGAACGACGTCTGGAATCCCGCCCGTCGTTGACGGGAACCGCCGATCGCCCGCCACGACCTCGTAGGACGCGGTGACCGTGGCGCCCGGCGGGACCGTGCCGACGTTGAGCCCGGTCTTCGCCCCGCCCCGGGCGAACGGGTTGTCGGTCGCGCCGCCCTCGACGGGGGCGCCCTGCACCGCGCCGGACCCGGCGGACGTAGGCCAGGCCGGGCGCGGGCTGCGAGCGCAACGACCACCTCGTTGGCCGCGCTGGTCGGTGTCGTTGACCAGCTCGAGGTGCACGATGAGCCGCTGTCCGGGTCGATCTGCCCGGATGCCTCGACGGACTCGGTGAGGTGCAGCCGCCCACCGAGCGGGGCGGTGAGGACCCGCTGCATGTCGATCGGCAGCGGGGCCACGGCGCGCTGCGTCATCGACGCGGACGATCCGTCGATGAAGAACAGCACCGCCGAGAACAGGCCCACACCCAGCGCGATGCCGGCCAGCGCCGCGAGGCTGCGCCGCGGGTTGCGGACGAGATCGCGCCAGACGTAGCTAGCCAGCACGGGACACCGCCGGGAGGTCCGCGGTCACCACGCCGTCGCGCAGTTCGACGATGCGGCCCATCCGCCGGGCCGCCGCCCGGTCGTGGGTCGCCACCACCAGGGTGACGCCGAGGTCCTGTCCCGACCTCGAGGAGCAGGTCGATGACCACGGCCGCGTTCCGGGGGTCCAGCGCGCCGGTCGGTTCGTCGGCCAGCAGCAGCCGGGGCCGATGGACGACGGCCCGCGCGATCGCCACCCGCTGGCGCTGCCCGCCCGAGAGCTGGTCCGGCACCCGCTGGGCGAGTGCGTCCAGCCCGAGACGGGCGAGCAGTCGTCCGGCGTCGGCGGGATCCGTGGAGCTGTCGGAGTTCAGGGCCAGCTGGAAGGTGAGGTTCTCCTCGACGGTCAGGAACGGCAGGAGGTTGTCGTTCTGGTAGACGTAGCCGACGTTCGCCCTCCGGAACGCGGCCCGCTCCCGCTCGCCGAGCGCCGAGATGACCGCCGACCCGACGCGCACCGATCCCGTCGACGGCAGGTCGAGTCCGCCGAGCAGCCCCAGCAGGGTGGACTTGCCGCAGCCGCTCGGGCCCACCACGGCCACGCTCGTGCCGCCGGGCACGTCGAGGGTCACCCCGTCGAGGGCCTGCACGACGCCGCCCGCCGTGCGGTGGAGGACGCCGACCTCCTCGACGTGGACGTCCGCGGGCCCGTTCACCGCTCCACCACCGAGCCGTCGACGAGCCGGAGCTGCCGCTCGCCGCGGGCGGCCAGGTCCTCGTCGTGGGTCACGAACAGGACGGCCAGCTCCGCCCCGAAGAGGACGTCGACGACGTGATCGGCCGTGGCGGTGTCGAGCTGCCCCACGACCTCGTCGGCGAGCAGCAGCGTGGGTTCGTTGGCCAGCGCGACGGCGATCGACACCCGCTGCGCCTCGCCGCCGGAGAGCTGCCGCGGCAGGTGGTCGCGCCGGTGGTCGACGCCCAGCGCGACGAGCAGCTCCCGCGCCCGGTCCGGGCCGCCCTGTCCCCCGGCGAAGCCCGTCGCCAGCTCGACGTTCTCCAGGGCCGTGAGGAAGGGGATGAGATTGCCCGACTGGAGGACCACGCCCACCTGGTCGGCGCGCAGTGCCGCCCGCCCGGTGTCGTCGAGGTCGTGCATGGCCACGCCCCCGATGCTGATCTGCCCCGCATCCGGCTGGATGAGCCCCGCGATCAGCGAGAGCAGGGTCGACTTCCCGCTGCCGGAGGGGCCGACCAGGCTCACCTTCTCCCCGTCGTGGATCACCAGGTCGACCGACTCCAGGACGACGGTGCGCGCCTCCTCGGTCCCGTACGCCTTGGCGACCCCTTCGACGCTGAGCTGAACGGCCGGTGGGCGCCGTGCATCAGGGAGCCCGGGTGGATTCCGGCGCCGAGCCGTAGACGTCCGGCGCCGTCTCGCGGGCGTGCTCCTCGAGGCTCAGCGCGAGCTCGCTCATCTCGTCGAGGCCCTCCGGGCTGAGCTCGGTCAGGTTGATCAGCGACTCGGTGTCCTTGTGCCGGCTGTCCTGGCGGGGCGAGTTGAGGATCTGCCCGACGTCGGGGGCGTAGAACTTGAACTCGTTGTCCAGTCTGCCGATCTCGCCCTCGCGGACGACCAGGACGTCCTCGTAGCAGGCGAACTCGACGCACTCGCTCGCGCCGGTCTCGACGACCTCGGCCGCCGTCCCCTCGCGCTCCTCCTCCAGGGTGATGACCCACGGCGGGGTCGAGTCGTCCGGCTCGGCGGGCATCAGGATCCCCGGTTCGAAGCCGTCCCGCGTTCCCGAGCCAGGCGTCGGCCATGTTGGTGTACTCGCCACCGGAGTACTCCTCGTGTAGCCGCCCATCAACCAGACGTTGCCGTCCTGTGTCGAGGCGCGAAGTAGTCGATCGACACCTGCGGCGATCTCGCCCGAGTCGGTGTCCTGGTCCACCATGGCGATCGTCGGGACCCCGTCGATCTCGCGGATCACGTCGGTCATCGTGCTGATCACCTGGTGGGGCACCGCCCGGGAACCGACCTCGGTCGTGCCCTGCCGCACCCACTGCATCCCCGGGCGGAGCGGGTGCCAGGGGTTCGTGCTCGTCGTCGGATCGACGAAGTTGGCCGGGTCGAACTCGGTCCGTTGGAAGTCCCCGACGCTCTGCTCCGCGGCCCCGCCGGCGCCCTACTGCAGCCGGCGAGCACGAGGCCCAGGCAGACCAGCGGCACAGCGACGAGCGCCGCGACGGCCGGACCGTCTGCTACTGCCAGTGTTCACACCGGGCCCCTTTCGAGCGACGGCGAACGGGCGCCGCCCGACGCTAACCAGCGAACCTGACGGGCGGCTGACGAGCGCCAGGCTTCCGAGCTGCCGTCACGGGCCCGACGCGATCGGTTGCGCCGGCGCCAGCCGGCTGTATGCGTTGGCCCGGTTCTCCATCGCCAGCACTTCCGCCCGGGCCTCGGCGAGTTCGCGGGGGTCGAGCTCGACGACCTCGACGAGCTCGAGCTCCTCCTGCTCGGCCTCGTTCGCCCCGTCCCAGCCGACCTGGACGTGGCCGACATCGCGCGCGTAGTACTTCAGCTGGATGGCGTCGGGAACGGACGGCTCGAACTCCTCGACGACCAGGACGTCCGGGAAGCAGCCCGCCTCGACGCAGACCTCGTCCACGACCTCGCGCACGTGGCCGCGGTCGTCCCAGTTCCACGGTGGTGGCGCGAAGCCCTGCGAGAAGCTCGGGTTCCCGGGCTGCGGCATCGGCGGGCATGAACAGCCCGGCCTGGGCGCCCTCCGGATCGCCGGGCACCCAGACCCGGTTGCCGATGAACTCCTCGTCCTCGTAGACCTCGGTGTACTCGCCGAGATGCCAGACGTTGCCCTCGGTGTCCTGGGCGCGGAAGCTCAGCTCGCCCTCGACCTGCACGTCGTCGTCGTAGTCGCGCTCCCACACCACGAGGGCGCGCACGCCCGCGATCTCCTTGGTCAGGTCGGTGACCGTCGTGACGATCCGGCGCTCGATCGTCTCCTCGCCGTCGAGGGCCTGCCCCTCGTAGGTGAACTGCATGCCCGGGGTGTGCGGCCACCACGGATTGTCGATCGTCGCCGAGTCCTCGCCGAACAACGCCGGGGTGAACCGCGCCGCGCGTCGTCGTGCGGCGGAGCCTCCACCGGCGCCGTGGTCGCCGGCTCCTCCTCGGCGGAGGCACCGTCGGACGCTGCCCGGTCGGGCTCACCGGCCCGCAGGCCGTCAGCAACAGCAGCGGCGGCCAGGCGCCGCCTGCGGTGCATCGACGTACGCATCATCGTGCCCCCCTGATGGGACTCGCCAGCTCTCCGCCGGCTGCGGTCCGCGCGCACAGGCCTCCCTGGGGGCAACGGGCGGCACGCCCCTGTCTGGGGGTATCCGCAGGTCCCGACGGCCGGCTCTCCGGCGACGCCCAGCGGGCCTACACCGGTACCGGCTCCTCGCGCGGCGTCGCCCCGCCGTCGTCCGCCGCCGGCAGCGGCCGCCCGCTCCCGCCGCGACTTGCCGAACTGCAGGTACAGCGCCGGGATGACGAACAGGCTGAGCAGCGTGGAGGTGAACAGCCCGCCGAGGATCACCACCGCGAGCGGGTACTCGATCTCCTGCCCCGGCCGCTCCCCGAACGCCACCAGCGGCACCAGGGCCAGCCCGGTGGCCAGCGACGTCATCAGGATCGGCGCGAGCCGTTCCCGAGCGGCCCGGATCACGAGCTCGAGGCCGAAGGGCTCCCCCTCCTCCCGCTCCAGGTGCTGCGCGTGGCTGATCAGCAGGATGCCGTTGCGCGCGGCGATACCGAACACCGTGAAGAAGCCGACCAGCGACCCGATGGACAGGATGCCGCCGGTCGCGAACGCCACCAGCACCCCGCCGACCAGCGCGAGCGGCAGCGTGACGAACGACAGCAGGGCCGGCCGCCAGCTGCCCAGGGACGACCTGCAGCAGCAGGAAGATCGCGACCAGCGAGACGGCGCCGATCGTGAACAGCCTGGTCTGGGCGGCCTGCTGCTCCTCGAACTCGCCGAGCAGCTCCACGTGGTAGCCGCGGGGGAACTCGTGGGCCTCGAGCTGGTCCTGGAGCTCCTCCCCCACCGTGCCGATGTCGACGCCCTCGACGTCGGCCAGGATGTCCAGGTGCCGGGAGCCGTCCTCGCGGTCGATCGAGTTCGGGCTCGGCTGCGATGGTCACCGAGGCGACGTCGCTGAGCCGGATCCGGTCGCCGGACGGCGTGTCGATCATCAGGTTCTCGATGTCCGGCACGCTGTCGCGGGCCTCCGGGACGGTCCAGACCACGACGTCGTAGGCGCGTCCACCGCGGAAGATGTCGCCCGACCTCCTCGCTGGCGACCATGACCGCGGCCGCACGGCGGATGTCACCGGGCTTGAGCCCGAACGACGCCGCCCGCTCGAGGTCGACCTCGACGTCGATCTGCGGGACGTCGGTGTGCAGGTCGACGTGCTCGTTGACGACCCCGTCGATGCCGCCGAGGATCTCCTCGATCTCCTGCGGCCTGCTCGCCGAGGACGTCGAGGTCCTGGCCGAACAGCCGGACGACGACGGGGTCGCTGCCGCCGGCGACGACCTCCTTGGTCCGCTCGTCCAGGTAGGTCTTGCGGTCCCGGAACAGGCCCGGGTAGTCCGCGACCACCTCGTCGATCGCGGCGATCGTGCTCGTCGTAGTCGACGTGCGGGTCGATGCTGATCCAGTTCTCGCCGAAGTTGATGCCGTACGGCTCGTCGCCCTGGAAGGCCTGGCCCAGGTGCGCGCCGAAGTTGCGCACCCCGGGGATGGCCATCAGGTCCTCGCTGGCGGTGAGCGTGATGCGCTGCATCTCCGTCGACGAGGTGCCGGGCTGGGCGACCCAGTGCATCAGGAAGTCGCGCTCCTTGAAGTGCGGGAGCAGGGCCTGCCCGAGCAGTGGGCAGCACCGCGAGGGCGAGCACCAGGAGCAGGCCGGTGCCCGCGTACACCCGCCACGGCCGGCGGATGATCGGCCGCAGCACGCGCACGTAGCCGGTCTGCAGGTGCCGGACGACCGGCGACTGCCGCCGCTCGATCGGCGCATTACGCAGCATGATCAGCGTGAGCGCGGGCGTGACGGTGAGGGCGACGACGAGCGAGGCGAGGATCGCCAACGTGTAGGCCAGCGCCAGCGGCTGGAAGAACGCCCCGGTGAGCCCCTCGAGGAGGAACACCGGCAGGGACGCCGCGACGATGATCAGCGTCGCGAAGACGATCGGGCTCCGGACCTCCAGCGACGCGTCGAGGACCACCTTGGCCGTGGACACACCGCTCCCCGACAAGCGGTGCTGGCGGAGTCTTCGGACGATGTTCTCGACGTCGATGATCGCGTCGTCGACGAGCACACCCAGCGCGATCACCAGCCCGGCCAGCGTCATCGTGTTGATCGTCTGGTCCTGCGCGTACAGGACGAGCAGGGTCGCGGTGATCGACAGCGGGATGGTCAGCACGCTGATCAGGGCCACCCGCCACTCGAACAGGAACAGCGCCAGGATCACCACGACCAGCAGGAACCCGAGCAGGATCGCGTCGCTGAGGTTGTCGATCGCGGTCTGGATGAAGTTCTCCTGCTGGAACAGCGTGGCGTCGAAGCGGATGCTGGGCAGGGCCGGCTCGAGGTCCCTGACGACCTCCTCCACGCCGCGGGTGAGCTCGACGGTGTCGGCCCAGGGCAGCTTCTCGACGATGAGCATCAGCCCCAGGCCGTCGTTGACGGCGCCGTCGCCGAGCAGCGGCTGGTGGTCCTCCACGACGTCGGCGACGTCGCCGAGCTGGACGATCGGGCCCGGCTCGGTCGCGTCCTCGCCGGGCGGGACGGTCTCGATCGGCACCTGCGCCAGGTCGTTGGGCGTGATGATCGGCAGCACGTTGCGCACGTTGAGCCGCTGGTTGGGCGTCTCCACGATGCCGCCGGGTCCGATGAGCGACCCCTCGTCGAACAGCAGCAGCCCGGAGTCGACGGCCGCGGCGGTCGTCTCCATGACCTGGTTGAGGCTGATGTTGCGCTCGGCCATGGCGTCGGGCCGGACCTGCACCTGGAGCATCTGCAGTCGCTCGCCCCAGAGCGTCACGTTGGCGACGCCGGGCACCTGGAGCAGCCGGGCGCGGACCGTCCAGTAGGCGGTCATCGACATCTGGATGAGGGACTGGTCGTCCGACGACATCCCGATCTTGACCGCCCGACTGGTCGCCGACGCGGGTGCCAGCATCACCGGCGGCGCGGCCCAGGTGGGCAGGGTCGCGCTGACCGCCGTCATCCGCTCCTCGACCAGCTGGCGGGCCTCGATCAGGTCGACGCCCCGGTCGAAGATGAGCTCGACGCTGGAGAGCTGTGGCGAGGACTTCGACCGCAGGATGTCCAGGCCGTCGACCCCGTTCAGTGCCTGCTCGAGCGGGACCGTGACCAGCTCCTCCACGTCAGCCGTGGAGAGGCCCAGGCACACGGTCTGGACGATGACGCGGGGTGGCGCGAACTCCGGGAAGACGTCAAGCCGCGACGACGGGAGGACGACGATCCCGACCGCCATGACCAGCGCGCCCAGCGCGGCCACGAGGTACCGGAAGCGCAGGCTGGTCGCGACCGTCCACGCCATGAGCGTCCGCCGCGGGGCGGCCATCACTCACCACCGCTGATGCCGGCCTCCACGCCGACCAGCTCGGCGGCACCGACGACCACGACTTCGGTGCCGGACTCCGGGCCGACGCTCGCCCGGGCCTGGTCACCGTCGATCGACTCGATCGTGAGCTCCGCGCGCTCGTACACGCCGGGCTCGAGCTCGACGAACGCCCACGTCCCACCGTCGGCGTCGTAGACCACCGCGGCGTACGGGATGCTCAGGTCCCCGTCCTCGCCGGTCACCGGCGCGGTCTCGATGCCGAGCCGCTCCACCGAGCCTTCGGTGAGGGTCAGCTGGGCCGGTCCGCCGTCCGCGGGCGCGTCCACGGACGCCGCCGCGGCGATGGCCTCCTCCGCCTCCGACCCGGACGCCGCGGTCTGGCATCCGGCCAGCGCCAGTCCGGCCACGAACAGCGGAGCGATCCTGAGGGGTCGACCGATCCTCATCGCGGCACTTCCTTCTCGCACCTTGTCGTCGTCTGCTGTCTGTGGGGTCCGTGCGGACGGAACGGTCGCGGCCTTGCCCGCCGGCTCCCCGTCGGGCGTGTCCGGCCCGACCACGGGCGCCGGCCGCAGTCCGCCGACGACCGCCACGAGGGCCGGGACGAGGAACAGCACGACCACGGTCGAGGTGAGCAGGCCGCCGAGGAGTGCCACCGCGAACGGCTGCAGCACCTCGAGCCCGGCGCCGCCGCCCATCACGGCTGCGGGCACGAACACGGCCGCCGTGACGAGGACGGCGATGACCACCGCCGGCGTCTGCTCCTGCGCCGCCGACCGCAACGCGTCGACGGCGTTGGTGCCGCCGTCGGGCCCGCGGAGGTCCTGCGCGCGCCGGAGCAGCACCAGCGACTGTCGTGCCGCCAGGACCACGACGGCGAACACCGCGGCCAGCACGGCGGCCGAGCGGGCGCCGCCCACGAAGTAGGACGCCAGCAGCGCCCCGCTCGCCGCGAGCGGTGCGGCCACGAACAGCGCCGCCGCAGCCCGCCAGCTGTTGGTCGCGGCCTGGAGCAGCAGGTAGACCACCACGCCCGCTGCGATGGCGGCCAGCACGATCTGCCACTGGTCGTCCGCCCGCTCGGCCGCGTCGCCGAGCACCTCGGCGCGGTACTCGTGCTCCATCGTCATCTGGCGCAGCCGCGCGGTCGCGTCCGCGGCCACGTCGGCCGCGTCGCGGCCGCGGACCTCGCCGATGACGTCGAGGCTGCGTGCCACGCCGTCGTGCTCGATCACGGTCGGCGTCGGCGAGACCTCGACCGTCGCCACATCGCCCAGCGGCACCGGCGTTCCGGACTGCGTGTGCACGAGCATGGCCTCGAGCTGCTCGACGTTCGAGCGGATGTCGGGGGTGCCCCACACCACGACGTCGAAGATGGCCTGCTGCTCGTACAGGCTGCCCACGGTGATCCCCGAGACCATGGCGCTCACCTCGCGGCGCACATCGCCGGGCCGGAGCCCGAGGCGCTCCGCCGCCTCGAGGTCGACCTGCACCGCCACCGTCGGCTGGCTGACGAGCGGCTCGACCCGCGGGGAGATGACTCCCTCGACGGTCTGCATCGCCTGCCGGACCAGCTCGGCCTGCTCCTGCAGGACCGGGTACTCCGCACCGAAGACCCGCACCACCAGGTTGTCGCCGGTGGAGGCGCTCACCGCGGTCAGCCGGTCGTCGGCGTACGTGCTCACCTGGCCGCGCAGGCCGGGGTAGCTCGCGACCGTCGTCCGGACGGCCGCGAGCGTGTCGGCGTAGTTCGCGTCGTCGGCGACGGTCAGCCAGATCTCGCTCGCGTCGACGTCGACGACCTCGTCGGCCCCGACGGCCCGGCCGACGTGCGTGCCGACCGTCGCCACGCCGTCGAGCCCGCGGAGCTCGGCCGCCGCGCGGCCGGTGATGCGGTCCATCTCGGTGAGCGACGTGCCAGGGGCCGCTTCCAGCCGGACGAGGACGTTGCGGTCCTCCAGGTCCGGCAGCACCGAACCCGAGCCGAACGCCGGCAGGCCGCCCACCAGCAGGCCGGCCATCACCAGGAGGCCCAGCACGGCGGCCGCGGTGCGCCCCACCGTGCGCCCCGCCACCCGGTCGTAGCCGCGCCGCACCCAGCCGCTGAACGCCGGGGTCCGTCCGCCGGCCGTCCCGGTGCCGAGCAGCACGAGCGTGAGCACCGGCGTCACGATCAGGGCGACGACGAACGACGCGAGCGCAGCGAGGGTGAAGATCAGCACCGCCGGGTCGACGAAGGCGCCGGCCGGGCCGGTCAGGAACAGCAGCGGGACGAGCAGCACCAGCGTGAGGACGGTCGCGTAGGTCAGCGGGCTGCGCCGGTCACGCACCGCGGCGCCGAGGAAGGCACCCGCGGTCGACTGTCCTGCCTCCCGGCGTTCGCGCATGCGGGCGCGGATCGCCCCCACGTCGCCGACCGCGTCGTCCACCACGATCGCCGTGACGGCGGCGAGTCCCAGGACCGTCATCATGGTCATCGGGTTGCCGCCGGTGTTGAGCACCAGCAGTGCCGCCACGATGGACGTCGCCACGGACCCGAAGGTGATCAGCGGGATCCGCCACGACATGGTCAGCAGGCCGACGACGATCAGCATCAGCGCGAGCCCCACGAGCGCGGCGACGGCGAGCCGGTCGCCGGCCGACGCCAGGTAGCCGGCGGGCTGGTAGACGTCGGTCTCGACGGTGATGCCGGTCAACCCGGCGGACATGGCCGCCAGCGCCGACTCGACGTCCGCCGTCACCCGCGCGACGTCGGCGTCGGGGAAGCGCTCGACCACCAGCATCAGGCTCCGCTCGCCCCCCTGGCTGGCGTCGCCGATCAGCGGCTGGTGGTCCTCGACCACGTCGGCGACGTCGCCCAGGCGCAGCGCCTCGCCCGGCACGCCCTGGATGGCGATGTCGGCCAGGTCCTCGGACGTGGTGATCGGCGAGACGTGCTGCACGCCGATCCGCTGGTTCGGCGTCTCCACGAATCCACCGGTCCCGGGGGTGGACGCCTCGACGAAGCTCAGCGGGGACACCCACAGCGCGTTGCCCGTGGACTCGATCAGCTGGGTGAGCGTGACCTCGTTGTCCTGCAGCCGCTCGGGGTCGATCTGCACCTGGAGCTGGCGCTCCCGCTGGCCCCAGATCGACACCTGGGAGACACCGGGGATGGCCATCAGGCGAGGCCTCATCTGCCACCGGGCGAGCACCGACATCTCGATCATCGAGACGTCCTCGGAGGTCATGGCGATCATCGCGACGCGGCTCGTCGACGCCGTCGGCTGGACCATCACCGGCGGGGTGCCCACGTTCGGCAGGGCCGCGGCCTGGGTCATGCGCTCGGACACCATCTGGCGGGCCAGGTAGAGGTCGGTGCCCTCATCGAACGTCAGGTCGATCACCGAGAGTCCCGGCAGGGACTGGGACTCGATGCGGTCCAGCCACGGGATGCCGTTGAGCAGGTCCTGCTCGAGCGGCGTGGTGATGAGCTCCTCGACCTCTTCGGCCGAGAGCCCGAGCGCGTCGGTCTGCACCTGGACCGCCGGGGGCTCGAACTCGGGGTAGACGTCCAGCGAGGTGTCGCGCAACTGCACGACGCCGAACGCGAGGACGGCGACCACGCCGGCGATCACCAGGCGCCGCATGCGGATCGCGGAATCGACCAACCAGGACACCATCGGGCACCTCCGCGTACGGGCGAAGCACCCCCCGCGCAGGACGGTATTGACGCCCCTGCCGCGCCGCGTCAACCTTCGAGTCGGTTCCTCCGAGCCCGTTCCACCCAACGACCGGCACCACAGGAGGAGAGACAACTCCTCCCCCGGGGGGAGGCGAGTGAGCCATGGCGGCGACAGCCACGACGCCGCTGCGCTCCGTGATCGCCCCGGACCTCGGCCTCGCCCTGCTGGTCGCCGCGTTGATGTTCGTGGGCTCCGGCGTGACCGTCGAGGACGACTGGGAGCTCTCCCTGATCGGCGAGCCGGGCAGCCCCTGGCTGCCGGGACCGGTCGGTCTGCTCCTGCTGCTCGCCGGATCGCTGCCCCTGGCCTTCCGGCGGATCGCCCCCCTGACGGTGCTCGCCGTCAGCGCGCTGGCCGTCGATGGCCTACCAGCTCGTGGGATACACGCCCGGGCCGCTGCCCGTCGCCGTGCTCGTCGCCCTCTACACCGTGGCCGTCGAACGCCGGCCCCTCGTGTGCAGCGTGGCGGCGAGCGTCTACGTCGGCGTCTTCACGCTCGGCGCGCTCACCGGCTGGATGCCGCTCACCGACGACCAGTTCTACATCGACCTCGTCTCCGGTGGTCGCCACGGTGATGATCGGCTACGGCGTCGCCCTCAGCCGGGCACGCGTCACCCTGGCCGAGCAGCGAGCGGCCGCCCTGGCGCGCGATCACGATCGGCGGATGCAGGCCGCGGTCGAGCAGGAACAGGCGCGGATCGCGGGAGAGGTGCACGACATCGTGGCCCACGACGTCAGCGTGATCGTCGCGCAGGCGGCGGTCGCCCGCCGGGTCTTCGACACCCAGCCGCGGAAGGCCGCCGAAGCGCTGGCGTCCATCGAGGCCGTGGGCCGGGACGCCCTGGACGGTCTGCGGCGGTTGTTCGGCCTGTTGCGCACGCAGCCCGACGAACCCGAGCGCGCCCCGCAGCCGAGCCTGGACCGTCTCCCGTGGTTGCTCGAGCAGGTCCGGCGGGCCGGTCTGCCGGTCGAGCTCACCATCGACGGGACCCCACGACCGCTCCCCGCGACCGTCGAGCTGAATGCCTACCGGATCGTGCAGGAGGCGCTCACGAACAGCCTCAAGCACGCCGGTCCGACCCGGGCGTCGGTGGTGCTGGAGTACGAGCCGGACGCGCTGCGCGTGGAGGTCCGGGACGAGGGTGGCGCCGGGACGCACTCCACCTCGGCCGGCTACGGCCTCATCAGCATGCAGCAGCGGACGTCCATGCTCGGCGGTGACCTCGTCGTCGGGCCCGAGGTGGAGCGCGGGTTCCGCGTCTCCGCGCGGCTGCCGGTGGCCGAGGCGGCGACGTGACCACCTCGGTGCTCGTCGCCGACGACCAGCCGCTGATGCGATCGGCGTTGCGGACCTGCCTGGACGCCGAACCGGATCTCACGGTGGTCGCCGAGGCGGTGGACGGGGCGGACGCCGTCCGACAGGCGCAGCGGACGAAACCGGCGGTGGTCGTCATGGACGTCCGGATGCCGGTCATGGACGGGATCGAGGCGACACGACGGATCCTCGCCCTCGGACCTCGAGCCGCCTGCCCGAGTCCTGGTGATGACCACGTTCGACTTCGACGAGCACATCATCGACGCCCTGCGGGCAGGTGCCAGCGGATTCCTCGTCAAGGACGCCGGGCCCGAGGAACTGATCCGAGCCGTGCGGCTCATCGCGGCCGGAGAGGCGCTGCTGGCCCCGTCGGTCACCCGCCGCCTCCTGGACCTTCGCGCCGGGACGCTGTTGCCCGTGCCGACGGCGGCCCGGAACGCGGCGCTCGCTGCGATCACCGCCCGCGAGCTCGCGGTGCTCAAGCTCGTGGCCCGGGGGCTGTCCAACGCCGCGATCGCGCAAGCCCTGGATCTGGCCTCGAGCAGCGTCAAGACCCACGTCGGCCATCTGCTCGCCAAGCTGGGCCTGGCCGACCGGGTCCAGCTGGTCGTCTTCGCCTACGAGCACGAACTGGTGCGACCGGGTGCACCCGAGGAGGCCGACAACGGGAAGCCGTGGCGGCACACCGCCGTCCCGCACCCGGCCCGCCCCGGCCGGCTCGAGACCTGACGGGGATCGGCAGCCGGCCGGGCCCGCACGGCTCCCCCGCCCTACGGTGAGAACGCGTCGGGTGCACGGAAGGGAGGCGGTCATGATCAGCGCGGTCGAGACGCCGGTCCCGCCCCTGCCGTACCGCGTCCGGCCGCCGCAGATCCTGCTCGGCGTCGGGGCCGTGCTCCTCGTCAGCGCCGGTGCCGCGGTCGTCTCCGTCTACGGCGGCGTCTGGGCGCGGATCCTCCTGCTGGTGGTCGCCGGGGTCGTGACCTGGTTCTCGCTGCGGGCGGCCCGGGCCCGGCTGCGCAGCTCCGCCGAGGTCCTGGCGGCGGCCGCGGCCGGGCTCGCGCTGGTCGGCAGCGCGCCGGCCGGGTTGTCGCTCGACGGCGAGCCGGTGACCGCGGCCGTCCTCGCCGCGACGTTCCTGGCGCTGCACGTCGTGAGCCGGAGGACCGCCGTCTGGCCGGTGGCCGCGTGGGGCGCCGCGCAGCTTGCCGTGCTCCGGACGCTGGACGACGTCCCACCGTGGCTGCACACCGAGGTCTACCTCGCCGTGGCGCTGGCCGGACTCGGGATCGCCCTGTTCGGCCGGCCGCTCGTCGGCCGGGTCGCGCTGGTCACGACCGCGCCGTGGTGGGTCGCCGGCGTCGTCACCGGCACGTCGTCGGCGTGGGCGGACACCGGCGTGCAGCCGTGGCTGTCCGCGGGGCTGGTGATCGCGGCCGCCGCGGGGCTCCTGCCGGCCCGCCTCCGGCAGCCCCTGGACCCGCTGCTGGGCCCCCCGCGGGCGGTGCCGGTGATCGCCGGCGTCGTCTCCGGGGTCGCCGCGATCGGACCGTTCGCCGACCTGCCCGCGGTCGTTCTGGCGGTGACCGGCTTCGCGGGCGTCCTGCTCGCGACACTGCCGGCGTCCTCGCTGACCGGCTGGCGGCGGGGGCTGTTCGTGCCGGTGACGGTCGCCGCCGGCATCGTGGTCAGCGGGCTCTGCATCGTGCAGTTGGCGGCGGCGGGTCGGTGGGCGCGCGCTCAGCCTGTTGCTGCTCCTGACGGCGCTGCCGACGGCGCTCGTGGCCGCGCGGCGGCGCGAGGAGCGTGCGGTGGCCCTGCCGACTGTGGTCGGCTGCCTCGCCGCGGCGGTGCTGCTGGCCCTGGCCGCCGGGATCCTCGGACCCGGGGTGGCCGCCGTCCTGCTGACCACGCTCTACGCGGTGGCGATGACGGTCGGTTCGGCGTTCGACGTCGGCTCACGGGCGGCGACGGCGCGGTCGGCGGCGCTGGCCGGCGTGGCGGCGGTCGTCCTGCTGGTCGCGGACAGCGATCGGCCGGTGCTCGCGGCACATCTCGCCGTCCAGGGTCTGTTCACGCTCGGCTGGGCCTGGCGGACGGCGGGCCCGAGGACGACCGCGTGGCGCGTCGGCGCCGGTCAGCTCGTCCTGGCCACCTGGATCGGCGCCGCCGCGGCGGACCTGCACGCCGTCGAGTGGTACTCGCTCTCGGCCGCCGCGGGTCTCCTCATCGCGGCCGGCCCGCGGCTCGCCCACGGCCGCTCGTGGCCGGCGTGGGGGCCGGGGCTGCTCGTCGCGGCCGTGCCGTCCGCCGTCCTGGCGGTGATCGCGCCGGACGGGGGCCGGGCGGTCGCCGTGCTCATCGCGGCCGCGCTGGCCATGGTGGTCGGTGCGCGGACCGGTCTGCGGGCTCCGCTGATGGTCGGCTCGTTCACCGCGCTGTGGCTGACCGTCGGGTTCGCCGTCCGGGCGCTGCCGTGGCCGCTCGGCACCGCACTCGTCGTCGGCGGCCTGCTGCTGGCGATCGGGATGCGGCGGGAACGCCGGCCGGTCGACGGCTCGTGACTTGGTCGCCCGCCTGCGCCGACCTGCGCTGACGCGGTCTAGACGCGGAAGCCGAGTGCCCGGAGCTGCTCGCGGCCGTCGTCGGTGATCTTGTCCGGGCCCCACGGCGGCATCCAGACCCAGTTGATCCGGATGTCGTCGACCAGGCCGGGGCCGGGCCCGCCGGTCAGCGCCTGGCGGGTCTGGTCCTCGATGACGTCGGTCAGCGGGCAGGCAGCCGACGTCAGCGTCATGTCCAGGATCGCGACGTTCGACTCGTCGACGTCGATGCCGTAGACGAGGCCGAGGTCGACGACGTTGACGCCCAGCTCCGGGTCGACGACGTCGCGCATGGCCTCCTCGAGGTCCTCCAGCAGCGCCGACTTGTACGCCGGCATCTCCGCAGGGGTCTGCGGTGTCGTCGGTGCGTCTCGCTCATGCGGTGTGCGCTACCACAGGCTCGGGCGCTGGCGTCCTTGAGGGCCATCCAGCTCATCAGCGCGCACTTGATGCGCGCGGGGTACTTCGACACACCGGCGAACGCGACGGCGTCCTCCAGTTCGTCCTCGAGCTTCTCGGCGACCGACGGGTCGCCCTTCGCCTGCATCAGGGTCATGAAGTGCTCACCGGTCTCCAGCGCCTGCGGCACCGTCTTGCCGATGACCAGGTCGTACATCGCCGACACCGAGGCCTGGCTGATCGAGCAGCCCATGCCCTCGTAGGAGACGTCGGCGATCGTGTCGCCCTCGAGGTGCACCCGCAGGGTCACCTCGTCGCCGCAGGTCGGGTTGACGTGGTGCACCTCGGCCTCGAACGGCTCCCGCAGGCCGCGGCCGTGCGGGTGCCGGTAGTGGTCCAGGATGATCTCCTGGTACATCGACTCGAGCTGCATCAGGCGGGTCCTCTCCGGCTCACGCCGAAGAAACTCTGCGCCGCGCGGACACCTTCCACGAGCGCGTCGACGTCGTCGTAGCCGGTGTGCACGTAGAACGTGGCGCGGGTGGTCGCCGGGACGCCGTAGCGCCGCACGACCGGCCAGGCGCAGTGGTGCCCCACGCGCACGGCGATGCCCCGGTCGTCGAGCACCTGGCCGACGTCGTGCGGGTGGATGCCCTCGACGGTGAAGGAGACCGCTCCCCCGCGGGCGACGGTGTCCGGCGGGCCGATCACGGTGACGCCGGGGATCTCGGCGAGCTTGTCCAGGGCGTACCCGGTGAGGGCGTGCTCGTGCGCCTCGACCTTGTCCATGCCGAGCGCCTGCAGGTACTCGACAGCGGCGGCCAGGCCGATCACCTGGGCGGTCATCGGGACGCCGGCCTCGAACCGCTGCGGCGGGGCGGCGAAGGTGCTGCCCTCCATCCGGACGACCTCGATCATCGAGCCGCCGGTGAGGAACGGCGGGAGCTTGTCGAGCACGTCGTAGCGGCCCCAGAGCACGCCGACGCCGGTGGGCCCGAGCATCTTGTGCCCGGAGAAGACCAGGAAGTCCGCGCCGAGCTCGGTGACGTCGACCGGCGAGTGCGGCACCGACTGGGCGCCGTCGACCAGGACCAGCGCGCCCACCTCGCGGGCGCGGGCCACGATCGGCGCGATCGGGTTGATCGTGCCGAGGATGTTCGACTGGGCCGTGACCGCCACCAGCTTGGTGCGCTCGTTGATCACCGTGGCCAGGTCGGAGAGGTCCAGCCGGCCGTCGTCGGTCAGGCCGAGCCAGCGCAGGGTCGCCCCGGTGCGCTCGCACAGCTGCTGCCAGGGCAGGAGGTTGGCGTGGTGCTCCATCTCGGTGACCACGATCTCGTCGCCCTGGCCGACGGCGTACTGCCGGAACTCGGGCTCCTTCGCCGTCGCGGCGTTGGACAGCGCGTAGGCGACGAGGTTGATGCCCTCGGTGCTGTTGCGGGTGAAGACGATCTCCCGCTCCGGGGCGCCGATGAACGCACCGATGGTGGCGCGGGCGGCCTCGTAGGCGCCGGTCGCCTCCTCGGCGAGCTGGTGGGCTCCCCGGTGCGGCGCGGCGTTGACGTTCTCGTAGAACCAGCGCTCGGCGTCCAGCACCTGGCGCGGCTTCTGCGAGGTGGCCCCGGAGTCGAGGTAGACCAGCCGCTTCCCGTCCCGCACGGTGCGGGTCAGGATCGGGAAGTCCGCCCGGATCGCCTCGACGTCCAGAGGCAGGGGCGTGCGCGCCCCGGCAGGACGCGAGACGGTCACGGTCATGCGGTCGCACCCTCCGCGGCCGCCTTCTCCAGGCTGGCCTGCTCGTTGGAGTCCTTGACGTAGGCGGCGTAGCCCTCGTTCTCGAGCTTGTCGGCGAGCTCGGGGCCGCCCTCCTCGACGATCCGGCCCGCCACGAAGACGTGCACGAAGTCGGGCTTGATGTAGCGCAGGATCCGCGTGTAGTGCGTGATCAGCATGACGCCGACGTCGCTGTCCTCGCGGCTGCGGTTGACGCCCTCGGACACCACCCGCAGCGCGTCGACGTCGAGGCCCGAGTCGGTCTCGTCGAGGATCGCGATGCGCGGCTTGAGCAGCCGCATCTGCAGGATCTCGTGGCGCTTCTTCTCGCCGCCGGAGAAGCCCTCGTTGACGTTGCGCTCGGCGAACGCCGAGTCCATCTCCAGGGCGGTCATCTCGGTCTTGACGTCCTTGACCCAGGTGCGCAGCTTCGGCGCCTCGCCGGTGACGGCGGTGGCCGCGGTGCGCAGGAAGTTCGACACCGAGACGCCGGGCACCTCGACCGGGTACTGCATGGCCAGGAACAGGCCGGCGCGGGCGCGCTCGTCGACCTTCATCGCGAGGACGTCCTCGCCGTCGAGGGTCACTGTGCCGCGGGTGATCGTGTACTTGGGGTGGCCGGCGATCGAGTAGGCCAGGGTGGACTTGCCCGACCCGTTCGGCCCCATGATCGCGTGGGTCTCGCCCGAGCGGACGGTCAGGTCGACGCCGCGGAGGATCTCCTTGGCGTCATCACCCTCCCCCACGCTGACGTGCAGGTCGCGGATCTCCAGGACAGACACTCTCGCTCCTCAGCTGTTGGCCGCGATCGGGAGGGCGCCGTCGGACTCTGTGTCGACGTACACGTCCTCCCCCTCCACGCGGACCGGGTAGACGGACACCGGCTCGGTGGCCGGAAGGTTGGTGGGTTCGCCGGTGCGCAGGTCGAAGCACGACCCGTGCAGCCAGCACTCGATGGTCGGGGCGCCCTTGAACTCCTCGACCTCGCCCTCGGAGAGGGCTACTTCGGCGTGCGAGCAGACGTCCTCGACGGCGTAGATCTCGCCCTCGAAGCGGACGACGGCGATGTCGATGTCGGCGAGCTCGACCCGCAGGGAGCCGGGCTCGGTGACGTCGGACAGCGCGCAGACCCGCTCGAAACTCATGCCGAGACCGCCTGCTCCTCCAGCCCGGGAAGGGCGCCGAGGCGGGTCTCGATGGTGCCCATCAGGCGGTCCTGGAGCTCCGGCAGGCCGATCTCCTGGACGACGTCGGCGAAGAAGCCGCGGACCACCAGACGGCGGGCGGTCTCGGCGTCGATGCCGCGCGAGCAGAGGTAGAACAGCTGCTCGTCGTCGAACCGGCCGGTCGCGCTGGCGTGGCCGGCGCCGACGATCTCGCCGGTCTCGATCTCCAGGTTGGGCACCGAGTCGGCGCGGGCGCCGTCGGTGAGCACCAGGTTGCGGTTGAGCTCGTAGGTGTCGGTACCGGTGGCCGCCGGGCGGATGCGGACGTCGCCGATCCAGACCGTGTGCGCGTCCTCGCCCTGCAGCGCGCCCTTGTACTTGACGTTGCTGCGGCAGTTGGGCACCGCGTGGTCGACCCAGAGCCGGTGCTCCTGGTGCTGGGTCTCGTCGGCGAAGTAGACGCCGTAGAGGTCCGCGGAGCCGCCGGGGCCGGCGTACTGCACGTTGTTGACCAGCCGGACGAGGTCGCCGCCGAGGGTGACCACGACCTGCGTGAACCGGGCGTCCCGGCCGACGACGGCGTCGTACTGGCCGCCGTGGATCGTGCCACGCGCCCAGTCCTGCACCGAGACCAGCGTGACGTTCGCGCCGTCGCCGATCGAGGACGGCCACGCCGCCGGAGTAGCGGGCGACGCCGGAGTGGTCGAGCACGATCGTCGCTGTGGCGAAGGCGCCGACCTCGACGACCAGCTGACCCCAGACGACGTCGTCGGAGCCGGTGCCCGCGAGGCCGAGGGTGACCGGCCGGTCCAGCTGCGCCTCGGCGGCCACACGGACGACGTCGGCGCCGCCGCTGCGCTGGCGGGTGAGCGCGGCCAGCCGGTCGGCCGGCTCGGGCAGCCCCTTGAGCAGCGGGTCATCGGCCTCGACGCTGGTCAGCTCGACGCCCTCGGGCAGGTCGGTCGTCCAGGTCAGGCGCGCGTCCGACGGCTCGCCGTTGAGCAGCGGGCGGACCTTGCGCATCGGCGTGAAGCGCCAGGTCTCCTCGCGCCCGGTGGGGACGCCGAAGGCGTCCGGGTCGAGCGAGGTGAACCGCTCGGCCGGCGAGCCGGTCGGTGCCGGCCCGCCGTGCGAATGCGCGCCGGGCGCGAGCCCGTCGGTCGTGGTCGTGGGGGATGTACTGGCCGACATCAGCCGACGGCACCTTCCATCTGCAGTTCGATGAGCCGGTTGAGCTCGAGGGCGTACTCCATGGGCAGCTCGCGGGCGATCGGCTCGACGAACCCGCGCACCACCATCGCCATGGCCTCGTCCTCGGACAGACCGCGGCTCATCAGGTAGAAGAGCTGGTCGTCGCTGACGCGGGAGACCGTGGCCTCGTGGCCCATGGACACGTCGTCCTCGCGGACGTCGACGTAGGGGTAGGTGTCCGAGCGGCTGATCGTGTCGACGAGCAGCGCGTCGCACTTCACCGTCGACTTCGAGCCGTACGCGCCCTCGTCGATCTGGACGAGACCGCGGTAGGACGTGCGGCCACCGCCACGGGCGACCGACTTGCTGATGATCGTCGAGGAGGTGTGCGGCGCGGCGTGCACCATCTTGGCGCCGGCGTCCTGGTGCTGGCCCTCGCCGGCGAAGGCGATCGAGAGCACCTCGCCCTTGGCGTGCTCGCCGGTCATCCAGACCGCCGGGTACTTCATCGTCACCTTGGAGCCGATGTTGCCGTCGACCCACTCCATGGTCGCGCCCTCGTGGGCCACGGCCCGCTTGGTGACCAGGTTGTAGACGTTGTTCGACCAGTTCTGGATGGTCGTGTACCGGCAGCGCGCGTTCTTCTTGACGATGATCTCGACGACCGCGGAGTGCAGCGAGTCCGACTTGTAGATCGGCGCGGTGCAGCCCTCGACGTAGTGCACGTAGGCGCCCTCGTCGATGATCATGAGCGTCCGCTCGAACTGGCCCATGTTCTCGGTGTTGATCCGGAAGTAGGCCTGCAGCGGGATCTCGACGTGCACGCCCTTCGGCACGTAGATGAACGAGCCACCCGACCAGACGGCGGTGTTCAGCGCGGCGAACTTGTTGTCGCCGGACGGGATCACCGAGCCGAAGTACTCCTTGAACAGGTCCTCGTGCTCGCGCAGCGCGGTGTCGGTGTCCAGGAAGAGGACGCCCTGCTCCTCGAGGTCCTCACGGATCTTGTGATAGACGACCTCGGACTCGTACTGGGCCGCGACACCGGAGACGAGGCGCTGCTTCTCCGCCTCGGGGATGCCGAGCTTGTCGTAGGTGTTCTTGATGTCCTCGGGCAGGTCGTCCCAGGTCGCCGCCTGCGCCTCGGTCGACTTCACGAAGTACTTGATGTTCTGGAAGTCGATGCCGGAGAGGTCGGAACCCCAGTCGGGCATGGGCTTCTTGCCGAAGATCTTCAGGGCCTTCAGGCGCCGCTCGAGCATCCACTCGGGCTCGCCCTTGCGACGGGAGATGTCGGTGACGACCTCCTCGTTGATGCCGCGACGGGCGGAAGCCCCGGCGACGTCGGCGTCGGCCCAGCCGTACTTGTACCGGCCGAGCTGGTCGATCTGCTCGTCCTGGGTCAGCGGCGTGCTGGTCACCGGCTGCGTCGTGGTCATGCGGGCGTCCTCTCCCGGGCGTTCGTGGGAGGGTGCTGGTGGACTGCTGCTCGTGCTGGTGGACGGTGCGGTGCGCTCGCGGCCGGGACCGGTGCGCTGCTCGCTCACCTGGTACAGGGCGTGCAGGGGCGGATCTGTTCCCCGGACGCAGCGGTCCGGGGATGTGTGTGGTGCAGATCCCGTCGCCGTGGGCGATGGTGGCCAGCCGCTGCACGTGGGTGCCCACGAGCCGGCCGATCACCGCGGTCTCGGCCTCGCAGAGCTGGGGGAACTCCGCCGCCACGTGCGCCACCGGGCAGTGGTGCTGGCAGAGCTGCCCCCCGCCGGAGATCGCCGAGGCCGTGGCAGCGTAACCCTCGGCCGTCAGCGCGCCGGCGAGCACCTGGGCACGGTCGACCGGGGCGCCCGCCGCCTCGCTCGGTGGCCTGCTCGACGGCGGTGGAGCAGCGCTCCTCCAGACCGGCGAGCTGCTGCTCGGCGACGGCGCGCACCGCGTCGGGCCCGCCGGAGGCGGCCACGTAGCGGAGCGCGGTCAGGGCGAGGTCGTCGTAGGCGTGCGGGAAGGTCGATCGACCGGCGTCGGTGAGGTGGAACCGGCGGGCGGGGCGACCGCGGCCCCGGTGCGCTGTGCTGCCACCCCGCCCTCCCTCCAGCCGCTCCTCGACCCGGCCGCTGGCCTGCAGGGCGTCCAGGTGCCGGCGGACGGCGGCCGGCGAGATGCCCAGCAACGCGGCGAGCTCGGCGGCGGTCTGCGGACCGTGCTCGAGGAGGAGGCCGCTCACGCGGTCGCGCGTGCGCCCGTCGTCGGCTGTCGCCGACGTACGAGGAGCTGTCACAGCGCTTTCCACAACACAAGTGTGTCCTATTTCAGCGACCTCGCAACCAAGGGCTGCCTAACCTGCCGCGTCGGCCGGACCCCGGCGTGACGAGCCTCACGGCAGGGCCGACCACATAGCATCGACGCGTGCCGGTCCTGCCCACCGCCTTCCCGCCCGCGACCGTCTCCCGCGTGGCGCTGGTCAACGCGATCGCCAACGGGGTCATCGTCGTGACCGGTGGCCTCGTGCGCCTGACCGGCTCGGGGCTCGGCTGCCCGACGTGGCCGCGCTGCACCGACGACAGCTTCGTGACGACGCCGGAGCTGGCCGGTCACGGCGTCGTCGAGTTCGGCAACCGGCTGCTGACGTTCGTCCTGACCGCGGCGGCGATCGCGACCGTCGTCGTCGTGTGGCGTTCCGCCCGGCGCGACCTGCGGCCGCTGGCGATCGTGAGCTTCCTGGGCATCCCGGCGCAGGCCCTGCTGGGCGGCGTCACCGTGCTGACCGGACTCAACCCGTGGACGGTCGCCGCCCACTTCCTGGTCTCGATGGGGCTGGTGGCCGTGGCGACGACGCTGTGGCTGCGGTCGCGCGAGCCCGGCGTGGGGCAGCCGCTGGTGCGCCGCCCGTTCGAGCTGCTGATCCTCGGCATCGCCGCCGTCACGGGCGCGGTCCTGGTCCTGGGCACCGTGGTCACCGGCTCCGGCCCGCACAGCGGTGACAAGAACGCCGCCGACCGGATGGACTTCGACCCGCAGACGGTCAGCCAGCTGCACGCCGACCTCGTCTTCCTGCTGGTCGGCCTGACCGTCGCGCTGCTGCTGGCGCTGTACGCCGTCGACTCCCCCGGCCGCCTGCGTCGGGCCGCGCGGGACCTGCTGATCGTCCAGCTGGCCCAGGGCCTGGTCGGCTTCGTGCAGTACTTCACCGACCTGCCGATCGCCCTCGTCCTGGTGCACATGCTCGGGGCCGTGCTGATCACCGCATTCACCGCGCGCCTGGTCTGGGCGGTACGCGGCCCCGCGTCCGGGCTCCGCTCGGACTCCCCCGCGCCGCAGGCCGCCGCCTCGCGCTGAGGGCGCGGCACGGAGCCGCCATACAGCCGCGAGAGCCGCGCTATGGCGGCTTCGGCGACTGCACGGCGGCTCCCGTGCGGCGGCGCGTCGAGCGCCAGGCTCAGATGAAGACGTCGACGATGATCGCGACCGACAGCAGCGCCAGGTACGAGATCGAGACGTGGAACAGCTGCATCGGCTTGGTGTCCTGGTCGCGCCGGATGCGGCGCAGCAACTTGTGCGCCTCGAGCAGGAACCAGGCGCCGAGGATCACCGCGGACACCGTGTAGAGCCAGGCGATCCCGTGGTCGGCGGCCAGCGGCCACAGCAGCAGGGAGACGGCGACGGTCGCCCAGGTCCAGGCGACGATCTGCCGGCCGACCGACAGCGCCGACGCGACCACCGGCAGCATCGGGACCTCGGCCCGCGCGTAGTCCTCGCGGAAGCGCATCGCCAGCGCCCAGAAGTGCGGCATCTGCCAGCAGAAGACGACGGCGAAGAACACGAGCGCCGGCCAGGCCAGCGACCCGGTGACCGCGGCCCACCCGATCAGCACCGGCGCCGCGCCGGGCACCCCGCCGAACTCGGTGCTGCGCCGGGTGTGCCGCTTGAACACCACCGTGTAGAGGACGGCGTAGTAGAAGATCGCGCCCGCCGCGAGCGCCGCCGCCAGCGAGGGTCGTCGTCGCCGCGAGCAGGGCGATCGACGCGACGCGACAGCACGATGCCGAAGACCAGCGCCTCGCGCGGGCTGACGATGCCCATGGGCAGCGGACGGCGGGCCGTCCGGTGCATCAACCGGTCGATGTCGCGGTCGTAGTAGCAGTTGAAGACGTTGGCCGCCCCGGCCGCGAGCGTGCCGCCGACCAGGGTCGCGGCGAGCAGCCGCCACGAGGGCCAGCCGCCGGCGGCCAGCATCATCGCGGGCACCGTCGTCACCAGGAGGAGCTCGATGATCCGCGGCTTGGTCAGCGCGACGTACGCCATGACCTTCGTGCGGACCGGGCCCGGCTGGCGGGTCGGCGCCGCAGCGGGGCGCGCGGACAGCGCGGTCATCGGAGGACCTCGTGCGCGGAGGCGCAGGGGCAGCGGGAACCCGCCGGGCACCTGGACAGCACAGGCCTCTTTCGAACGGTGGGACGGGAACGACTCACTCTAGCCCGGCGAGGATCGCTGATGGGCGCGGCATGGGCCCTGGTGGCTAGGGTTGACGCCGCTGGATGCTGCGCAGAACGCGGGCGGTCGTTCAGCAGTGATGCACGGCCTATCTCGAGGGAGCACCGAGCACATGGGAACGCAGAGCACCGGGCCCGAAGCCCCGGCCGAGGCCGCCTCCGACGCCCCCACCGGCAACCCGGCACAACCGCGGCCGACGTTGCCGGACGGCTTCGGTGAACTGGACCGCAGGGCGATCGACACCGCCCGGGTCCTGGCCATGGACGCGGTGCAGAAGGTCGGCAACGGCCACCCGGGGACGGCGATGAGCATGGCCCCGACCGCGTACCTGCTGTTCCAGAAGTGGCTGCGGCACGACCCCAGCGATCCGCACTGGGTCGGCCGCGACCGGTTCGTGCTGTCGATGGGCCACTCGAGCCTGACGCTCTACGTGCAGCTCTACCTGTCCGGCTACGGCATGGAGCTCGACGACCTGAAGGCGCTGCGCACCTGGCGTTCGCGGACGCCGGGCCACCCCGAGGTCGGGCACACCGCCGGCGTCGAGACGACGACCGGCCCGCTGGGCCAGGGTGTCGGCAACGCCGTCGGCATGGCGATGGCCGCCCGGCGCGAGCGCGGCCTGTTCGACGCCGACGCCCCCGAGGGCGAGAGCCTCTTCGACCACACCGTCTGGTGCTTCGCCTCCGACGGCGACCTCGAGGAGGGCGTCAGCGGCGAGGCGTCGTCCCTGGCCGGCACCCAGCAGCTCGGCAACCTGGTGCTCGTCTACGACGACAACCGGATCTCGATCGAGGACGACACGAACATCGCCTTCACCGAGGACGTCGGCAAGCGCTACGAGGCCTACGGCTGGCATGTCCAGCGCGTCGACGACGGCGAGGACCTGGCCGCGGTCGACGCCGCCCTGTCCGCCGCCAAGGCCGAGACCGGGCGCCCGTCGATCATCGTGCTGAAGACGATCATCGGCTGGCCCGCGCCCAACAAGCAGAACACCGGCGCGGCGCACGGCTCGGCGCTCGGCGACGACGAGGTGAAGGCGACCAAGGAGGTCCTGGGCCTCGACCCGGCGCAGACCTTCGAGGTCGCTGCCGAGGTCATCGAGCACGCCCGCGAGGTCGTCGAGCGGGGCCAGAAGGAGCACGCAGCCTGGCAGGAGCGCTTCGAGGCCTGGAAGAAGAGCAACCCCGAGGGCGCCGACCTCCTCGAGCGCATGAGCACCCGGACCCTCCCCGCCGGCTGGGCCGAGAAGCTGCCCAGCTGGGACGCCGACCCGAAGGGCGTCGCCACCCGCAAGGCCTCGGGCGAGGTGCTCGCCGCCGTCTACCCGGCGCTGCCGGAACTGTGGGGCGGCTCGGCCGACCTCGCGGAGAGCAACAACACCGCGGTCAAGGGCGAACCGTCGTTCCTGCCCGCGAACCGGCAGACGAAGATGTGGTCGGGCGGGCCCGTACGGCCGCACCCTGCACTTCGGTGTCCGCGAGCACGCCATGGGCTGCGGTCATGAACGGCATCGCGCTGCACGGCGGCACCCGCGTCTACGGCGGCACGTTCCTGACCTTCTCCGACTACATGCGCGGCGCGGTGCGGCTGGCCGCGCTCATGCAGCTGCCGGTCACCTACGTCTGGACCCACGACTCGATCGGCCTGGGCGAGGACGGCCCGACCCACCAGCCGATCGAGCACCTGGCCGCGCTCCGCGGCATCCCGGGCCTGGACGTCGTCCGGCCCGCGGACGCCAACGAGACAGCGGTCGCCTGGCGGACGATCCTGGAGCACAACGACCGGCCGGCCGGGATCATCCTGTCCCGGCAGAACCTCCCGGTGTTCGACCGCGAGGAGTTCGGCTCGGCCGAGGGCGTCGCACGGGGCGGGTACGTCCTGGCCGAGGCGTCGTCGGGCACACCGGAGGTGATCCTCATGAGCACCGGCTCCGAGGTGCAGATCGCCGTCGCCGCGCGCGAGACGCTGGAGGCCGACGGCATCCCGACCCGCGTGGTCTCGCTGCCGTGCGTCGAGTGGTTCGCCGCGCAGGACCGGGCGTACCGCGAGGAGGTCCTGCCGCCGTCGGTGCGCGCCCGGGTCAGCGTGGAGGCGTCCATCCCGATGGGCTGGCGCGAGTTCGTCGGCGACGCCGGCCGCATCGTGGGCCTCACCCACTACGGCGCCAGCGCCGCGTTCGCCGTCCTCTACGAGGAGTTCGGCCTCACCGGCGAGGCCGTCGTCGCCGCGGCCCGCGACAGCATCCAGGCCGCGTCCGCAGCGCCGGCCGCGCCGATCGGTCCGGAGCCCCTCGCCGGGGGCCTGGCCCACATCCCCAGCGGCCACTAGACCCCACCGTCGTCCGACTCCATCGCGCGACAGCCAGCCCGAAAGGCACTGTCATGGCACAGAACGAGAAGCTGGCCGAGCTCTCCGCGGCCGGGGTCGCCGTGTGGCTCGACGACCTGTCCCGGGACCGCATCCAGAGCGGCAACCTGCAGCAGCTCGTCGACGAGCACTCCGTCGTCGGCGTCACCACCAACCCGACGATCTTCGCCGCGGCCATCCACGGCTCGGACCTCTACAACCAGCAGTTGCACGAGCTGGCGGTCCGCGAGGTGAGCGTCGGGGAGGCGCTGCGCACGATCACCGCCACCGACGTCCGCGAGCGCCTGCGACCTGCTCCGGCCGGTCGCCGACCGGCAGCCCGGTGACGGCCGCGTCTCGTTCGAGGTGGCACCCGGCCTGGCGCAACGACACCGACGCCACCGAGGCCGAGGCCGCGCACCTGTGGTGGCTGGTCGACCGGCCCAACCTCTTCATCAAGATCCCGGCGACGCAGGCCGGCCTGCCGGCGATCACCGACACGATCGGCAAGGGCATCAGTGTCAACGTCACCCTGATCTTCAGCCTCGAGCGGTACCGGGCGGTCATGGACGCCTACCTCTCCGGCCTGGAGAAGCGGGTGGCCGACGGCGGCTCGCTCGAAGGCATCGCCTCGGTCGCATCGTTCTTCGTCAGCCGCGTGGACACCGAGATCGACAAGCGCCTCGACAAGGCGGGCGCCGACCCGTCCCTGAAGGGCAAGGCCGGCATCGCGAACGCGCAGCTGGCCTACCAGGCCTACGAAGAGGTCTTCACCGGCGACCGCTGGCAGGCACTCGAGGCGAAGGGCGCGGTGCCGCAGCGGCCGCTCTGGGCGTCGACCGGCGTCAAGAACCCCGAGTACTCCGACACGATGTACATCAGCGAGCTCATCGCGCCCGGCACGGTCAACACCATGCCCGAGAAGACGATGATGGCCTACGCCGACCACGGCACCCCGGGTACGCCGGCGCAGAAGGCCTACGACGACGCGGCCTCCGTGATGCAGGCCGTCGCCGACGCCGGCGTCGACCTCGACGACGTCTTCAAGGTCCTCGAGGACGAGGGCGTGCAGAAGTTCGTCGACTCCTGGGACGAGCTCACCGAGAGCGTGCGCACAGAACTCGAGGCCAAGAAGTAGCAGAAGGACCCCCTGCCCCCCACCGCTCGCAGGCTCGCGGCGGGCCCCTGCAGGGGGCCGTCGCGGCTTCTACCTCGAGGACGGACCATGACCTTTTCCCCCGCGATGGTCTCCAACCCGCTGCGGGATCCGCGGGACCGGCGGCTGCCCCGGGTGCCTGAGCCCTGCGCGCTCGTGGTCTTCGGCATCACCGGTGACCTCGCACGCAAGAAGCTGCTGCCGGCGGTCTACGACCTGGCGAACCGAGGGCTGCTCCCGACCAACTTCGCCCTTCTCGGCTTCGCACGGCGCGACTGGGGCGACGAGGAGTTCGCCGATCTCGCCCGCAGCTGCGGCCCAGGCGGCAGCCCGGACGCCATGGCGTGAGGAGGTCTGGGAGCGGCTGGCCGCCGACCGTGCACTTCGTCCCCGGCTCCTTCGACGACGACAACGCCTTCGACCAGCTGGCCGCGACGCTCGACGACCTCCAGGGGAGTCACGGCATCGGCGGCAACGCCGCGTTCTACCTGTCCATCCCGCCGGCGATGTTCCCGATCGTGCTCAAGCAGATGGCGCGGACCGGCATGGCCGAGACCACCCCGGAGCGGTGGCGGCGCGTCGTCGTCGAGAAGCCGTTCGGGGAGGACCTGCCGTCCAGCCGTGAGCTCAACGAGCTGGTCGACTCCGTGTTCGGCGCCGAGGACGTCTTCCGCATCGACCACTACCTGGGCAAGGAGACCGTCCAGAACCTACTGGCGCTGCGGTTCGCCAACTCGCTCTTCGAGCCGGTCTGGAACGGCCACCACGTCGACTCGGTGCAGATCACCATGGCCGAGGACGTCGGCATCGGCGGGCGGGCGACGTTCTACGAGAAGACCGGCGCCGCCCGCGACGTGCTGCAGAACCACCTGCTGCAGCTGCTGGCGCTGACCGCGATGGAGGAGCCGGTCGAGTTCTCGGCCGAGGAGATCCGCACCGAGAAGCTGAAGATCCTGCGGGCGATCTCGCTGCCGACCGACCTGGAGACCTTCGCGATCCGCGGCCAGTACGAGCAGGGCTGGCTGGCCGGGCAGCGCGCCCAGGGCTACCGCCAGGAGGACGGCGTCGCGCCGGACTCCAACACCGAGACCTTCGCGGCGGTGCGGCTCGGCGTCGAGACCCGGCGCTGGGCGGGGGTGCCGTTCTACGTGCGGGCCGGCAAGCGGCTGCCCCGCCGCGTCACCGAGATCGCACTGGTCTTCCGGCGGGCCCCGCACCTGCCCTTCGCCGACACCGACACCGAGGAGCTGGGCAACAACCAGCTGGTCATCCGGGTGCAGCCCGACGAGGGCATGACGCTCAAGTTCGGGTCGAAGGTTCCGGGGAGCGTGATGGAGGTCCGCGACGTCGCGATGGACTTCCTCTACGGCGAGCAGTTCACGGAGGCGAGCCCCGAGGCCTACGAGCGGCTGCTGCTCGACGTCCTGCTGGGCGACGCGACGCTCTTCCCCCGCAACGCCGAGGTGGAGGCGTCCTGGTCGGTGATCGACCCGCTCGAGGAGTTCTGGGCCGGCACCACGCCGCACGCCTACCGGGCCGGCGAGTGGGGCCCGCGGGCGGCCGACGACATGCTGGCCGCCGAGGGCCGCCGGTGGCGGCGACCGTGAGCGCGCTCTGCATTCATCTCCCCGCCCTCCTCCCCTGCCCGCCCGCCCACTCCGAGGAGACGTCGTGACCACCCTCTGGGACACCAACGGCTCGGCCGTGGTGAAGGAACTGGCCGCCCAGCGGCGGACCGGTGGCGCGGTGCTCTCCGGGGTCGCGCTGACCCTGGTCGTCGTCGCCGACGAGAGCCGGGTCGCCGAGGCCGAGGAAGCGGCCACGCACGCGGCCGAGGCGCACCCGTGCCGGCTGCTGGTGGTGGTGCGCCGGCAGATCGACGCGCCCGCGCCACGCCTGGACGCCGAGGTCGTGCTCGGCGGGCGGCTCGGTCCGGGCGAGGCCGTCGTCATGCGGATGTACGGCCGGCTGGGGCTGCACGCGGAGTCGGTGGTGCTGCCGCTGCTGGCCGCGGACGCGCCGGTCGTCACCTGGTGGCACGCCGCTCCCCCGGACCGGTTGGCCACCGACGCGCTGGCGGTGTTCGCCGACCGCCGGATCACCGACAGCTCGATCGCCGACGACCCGACGTCGGCGCTGCGCACCCGGGCCGACGACTACGCGCCCGGCGACACCGACCTCGCCTGGACCCGCGCCACCTCGTGGCGGGCGATCCTCGCCTCGAGCATCGACGCGATCGTCGGCCGCCGCGGCGAGCCGGTGCACGTGAAGGGCGGCCGGATCGAGGGCGATCCGGGCAACGCGACCGCGCAGCTGCTCGCCGGCTGGCTGTCCTCCCGGTGCGACGCCACCATCGAGGTGAAGCGGGGCACTCGCACGCCGGGGCCCAGCGGCGTCGACTCGATCGTGCTGGAGCTCGACCAGGACGAGACCGTGGAGCTGCAGGCCGACCGCAAGGGCGCGGCCGTCATCTCCCAGCCGTACCGGCCCGACGCCACCGTGGCGCTGCCCGAGCGCTCGCTCGGCGACCTCCTCAGCGAGGAGCTGCGGCGGCTGGACACCGACGAGCCCTACCGGGACTCGCTGGAGGCCACGACGGGCGTGACCGGTCTCGCCGACCGCTCGCCGACCCGCGAGCACATCTGGTTCGACCCCGCCGAGGCCAACGGCCACGCACCGGCCAAGAAGACCGCCAAGGCGCAGCCGAAGGCCGAGCCCAAGGCTGCAGCCAAGGCCGCGCCGAAGGTCGTCGAGAAGTGACCGACGGCGACGCTCGGCCGGTCCCGGACGTCGTCGTCGAACCGGACGCCGACCGGCTCGCCCGCGCCGTCGCCGCTGCGCTGGTCGCCCGGCTGGCCGCCGCACAGGCCGTCCACGGCACCGCGTCGGTCGTGCTGACCGGCGGCGGGATCGGCACCGCGGTACTCGAGCACGTCGCCGCGCTGGCCGCCGAGCCGGCCCGCGAGGTGGTCGACTGGACGGCGGTCGACGTCTGGTGGGGCGACGAGCGGTTCGTCCCCGCCGACCACGACGAACGCAACGAGAAGGGCGCGCGGCGCGCACTGCTCGACCGGGTCGGCGTCCCCGAGGAGCGGATCCACCCGATGCCGCCGTCGGACGGCCGCTTCGCCGAGCCCGAGGACGCCGCCGGCTGGTACACCGGCCAGCTCGCCGCGGCCGCGGCCCCGGGCCGGGCCGTGCCGCGCTTCGACGTCCTCCTGCTCGGCCTGGGCCCGGAGGGGCACGTGGCCTCGATCTTCCCGGGGGCACCGGCGTCGCAGGACCCGCGACCGGTCGTGGCGGTGCACGACTGCCCCAAGCCGCCGCCCACGCGGATCAGCCTCGGGTTCCCGGCGATCAACGCCGCGGAGGAGGTCTGGCTGCTCGTCTCCGGCGAGGGCAAGGCCGACGCCGTCGCGCAGGCGCTCGCCGGTGCGGAACCGCACGAGCTCCCCGCCGCCGGCGTGTACGGCACCCGGGCGACGCGGTGGTTGCTCGACGCGGCCGCGGCGGGCAAGCTGCCGGAACCGCCGGGTCCGTAGCCCGGCGACGGCGGCTGCGGGGGTTCGAGCATGGAGGTCCGGGTCCTCGGACCGCTCGAGGTGCACCGGCAGGGCTCCCCCGTTCCGCTGGGGGCGCGGATGGAGCGGGCGCTGCTCACCATCCTCGTGCTGGAGGCCGGGCGGGTGGTCGCCGCTGACCGCCTGACCGACCTGCTGTGGGACGGCGACCCGCCCCCGAAGGCTGCCGCCGCACTGCACACCAAGGTCGCCCACCTGCGCCGGGCGCTGCAGCCCGATCGGACACCCCGCACCGCCGACTCGGTGATCGTCACGGCTGCCCCGGGCTACCGGCTCGCCCGCGAGCGCCTCGACCTGGACGCCGACCGGTTCGAGGCGCTCGTGGCGGAGGCCTCCGCGCTGCTCGGCTCCGATGACGCGGCCGCGGTCCGGCTGGCCGACGAGGCGCTCGCCCTCTGGCGCGGGCCGGCGTTCGGTGAGTTCGCCGACGAGCCGTTCGCCCGGGCTGCTGCCGAGCGCCTGGAGACCCTGCGGCTGGCCGTCGTCGAACTGCGGGCCACCGCGACCCTGCAGCTCGGGGACACCGCGGGCGCGGTGGCCGCACTCCAGCCGCACGTGGCCGCGCACCCGCTGCGCGAGCAGGCCCGCGCTCAGCTGGCGCGGGCGCTGTACGTGGCCGGCCGGCAGGCCGAGGCGCTCGCCGTGCTCGGCGAGGGCCGGCGGCTGCTCCGCGACGAGCTGGGGCTCGACCCCGGCCCCGACCTGCGGCAGCTCGAGCAGCAGATCCTCGAGCAGGACCCTGCCCTCAGACCCACCGCCGTGGCACGACCGGCGCCGTCGCCTCGACCGCAACCGAGCCTGCACGGCCGCGACGACGAGCGCGCCCTCCTGGCCCGCGCCGTCACCGAGGCGTCCGCCGGATCCGGGTCCGTCGTCCTCGTGACCGGGGACGCCGGCATGGGCAAGTCGGCGCTGCTCGAGGTCCTGCGCGGCGCCGTCGTCGCGGCCGGTGGGGCCGACCGGTCCGCGACGTGCCGCGACGGGGTGGCCGGACCGCCGTTCTGGCCGGTCCTGCAGATGATCCGGGCCGCCGCGAACCGCCTGGACCGGCCCGGCCGGACCCGGCTGGCGCGGGCACTCGGGCCGCTCCGGGAGGCGGTGCCGGCCCTGGCCGACCTGCCGGACGCGGGCCCGCACGCGGCCGGCGGGGTCGACCCGGCCATGGTGCTGATGCACGCCTCCGACGCCCTCGACGTCGTCCTGGGGTCGGCGCCGGAGGGCGGCGTCGGCCCGCCCGCCCTGGTCGCGTTCGACGATCTGCACGCCGCCGATCCCGCCACCCTCCACGTGGTGGCCGGCCTGGCCGCGGGCGTGCACCGCACCCGGACCGTCCTCGCCCTGGCGCTGCGCAGCGGGGAGGGCACCGGCTCCCCGGCCCTCGTCGACACCCTCGCGGCGCTCGGCCGCCTTCCCCGGGTGCTGCGGCTGGACCTCGGTCCCCTTCCCGACCCGGCGATCGCCGACCTGGTCCGGGCGGAGGAAACCGGCGTCGACCCGGCGGAGCTCGACCGGATCGCCGCCCGCGCGGAGGGCAACCCGTTCTTCGCCCTGGAGCTGGCACGGTTCGCCGCCACGGGTCGCCCGGTGGGTGGCGTGCCGGCCGCGGTGTACGACGTCCTGCGGCAGCGCTACCTCCGCCTGCCCGAGGGTGGCCAGGACCTGCTGGCCGCCGCGGCCGTGGCCGGCTCGCCGGCGTCGGTGGAGGACCTCGCCGCCGTCACCGGGCTGCCGCCGGACCGCGTCCTCGTCCTCGTCGACGCCGCGCTCGAGGCCCGGCTGGTCGTCGACGCGGGCGACGGACGGGTCGCGCCCGCGCACGCGCTGCTCGGGGAGGCGGTGCTCGCGTCGCAGTCGAGCGCACGCCGGGTGCGGCTGCACCGGGCCCTCGCCGACCGCCTGGCCGCCCGGCACGGGACCGGCCCGGACGAGGCCTCCCGGATCGCAGCCCACTACGTGGCCGCCCGCTCGCTCGACGGCGGCGCGGCCGCCTTCGCGTGGCTGGAGCGGGCCGCCGACCACGCCGTCGGATGTCGGCCCTCGACCAGCTCAAGGTCCTGGGCGAGCAGGTGCTGACGCTGCTCGACGCGACGCCCGGCGACCCCGACGACCCGGAGCGACGACGACGCGACCTGCGGGCCCGGAGCCGGATCGCGTTCGTCGACGCCTGGTACGGCGGGATGGACAGCCCGACGATCCGGGAGTTCTGCCGGCTGGTCCGGATGTGGGAGGTCCCGAGTCCCGCCCGGGCGGGGGACGTGGAACTGCTGTGGCTGGCGACCCTGTTCTCCGGCCAGGTCGGGCGGCTCGACGACGCCGACACGCTCGTCGCCCGCATGGCCGCGCTCGACGCCGAGGTCGACGACCCCACCGCGAGCTACCTGCACCTCGACATGGCCGGGGTGGTCCGGTGGATGCAGGGCGACTTCGAGGCGTCCCTGCGGTACCTGGACCGGGCCGAGCGGGCCGCGGCGGCCGGGGTCGACCTGCGCCACTCGCTGGCGTTCTCCCCCGCCACCCGCATCGCCGTCGTCCGGGCCCACTGCCTGTGGCAGCTCGGGGACCGGGCCGCCGCCTGGGAGCAGATCCGGATCGCCCTGGCCGCCGCCGACGCGGCCGGCTTCGGCGCCTCCGGGTTCGCGCGCCGGTGGGCGCTGGTCCTCGCCATGATGGACGGCGACGCCCGCCGGGTGCGCCACCTCCTGGACCGGCCGCAGGACGAGCCGACGTGGGAGCGGTTCCGGTACCCCTCGGCGGTCGTGCAGTTCGCCCGTGGCTGGGTGCAGGCGCGGGGGTCGAACCCCGCGGCAGGGCTGGCGACGATGCGCGAGGCACATGCGGGGCTGGCCGGTCAGGGGCTCGCCGGGGGCCGGTCGGTCCTGCTCGGCCTGATGGCCGAGGAGGCCCTCCGGCAGGGGCGGGCGGCCGAGGCGCTGTCACTGGCGAGGCGGGCCTGGCGATCGGTGAGCGCGGCGAGCGGTACTGGGTGCCGGCGCTGCAGCGGGTCGCCGCCGCGGCGAGCGAGATCAGCGGATAGCAAGAGGGACGTGAGCGTGCCCCCCGACGATGACGCCGTGGCCGAGACCATGGCTACGAGATCGGGCCCGCCCTGGACCGTGACCCCGTCCTCGACGTGCGCCCCGGCGACCGCTGGCTGATCGTCGTGGCGCACCCCGACGACGAGTCGTTCGGCTGCGGCTCACCATCGCGCGGGCCGCCGCCCTGGGCGCCGAGGTGACCGTCGCCTGCGCCACCCGCGGCGAGGCCGGCGAGACGCGTCCCGGCCATCCCGACTGCGGCGACCTCGGCGCGGTCCGCGAGGCCGAACTGCACCGGGCGGCCGCGCTGCTCGGGGCCGCGCGGGTGGAACTGCTGGGCTACCAGGACTCCGGCTTCGACGGCTCCGGCCTCTGCCCCCGGCAGCCTGCGTGCCGCCCCGGTCGCCGAGGTGGCCGGCGTGCTCGGCCGGCTGATCCGCGACCTGCGCCCCTCGGTCGTCGTCGTCCTGGACGGCAGCGACGGGCACCGCGACCACCTGCAGGTGCGCGCGGCGATGCACGCCGCCCTGCCGGACCTGCCCGAGCCGCGGCCGATCGTCGTCGAGCAGTGCCTGCCCAACGCGCTGATGCGTCGCTGGCTGGAGGAGATGCGCTCGCTGCGGCCCGACACCGCGTACCACGCCCTCGACCCCGCCGTCCTCGGACGGGCCGACGCGGACATCACCGACGTCGTCGACGTCAGCGACGTCCTGGACCGCCGCGAGGCCGCCATGGCCGAGCACCGCTCGCAGGCGTCCCCCTACGACGGGCTGAGCTCGGAGCTGCGCCGGGCCTTCCTGGGCACCGACCACTTCGCGCGCGTCCGCTCCCGGTGACACCGCCCGCAAGCCGGGTGCAAGCTACGCGCAAGCCCTCGGCAGGACGCTCGGGACACCCGAAGACGCGAACAGAGGAGCACGGCATGACCGCACCGACCGTCCCTGGCCCCGCCACCACGCAGCGGCGCCCGGACCGGCACCGGGACGAGTACTGGGACGTCTTCAGCGCGGGTTGGCGCCGCCGCACACCCGCGGTCCCGACACCGCGCAGCGGCGACTGAGAAGCCGCCCCTGTATCCCCGGCACCGCTCCGCCTCTCTCCCTGGTGCACAGCAACCCGAGTGAGGCAGGAGCTTCTCCGATGAGCACGTCCAGGTCCACCATCACCGACGGCGCCGTCCGGCGGGCCACGATCCCGTCCCCGCGTCCGCCGGCGGACGACACGATCGAGCAGCAGCCCGCGGTCGAGCCGCAGACCACCGCCGAGCCCGAGCCGACGCTGCCCGAGCCGCGCTACCCCTGGCCCGAGCCGTGGGGCTCCTCCCGGGGCGCGCGGCCGCGCTCGGAGTACTGGGACGTGGCGACGGCGAGTTGGCACTCGCGCGGCCCGAACCCGCGGGGCTGAGCCCCGCGGGAGCCGGCGTCAGGCGCCGCGGCGCCCGCGCAGCCGGGTGAGGGCCTCTTCGAGGAGAGCGTCGCCGTCGGCGTCGCTGCGCCGCTCGCGGACGTAGGCGAGGTGGGTCTTGTAGGGCTCGGTGCGCGGCGCCGGCGGCGGGCTCTGCCTGGTTCTGGCCGGCGGGGAGGCCGCAGCGGGGGCAGTCCCACAGCTCGGGGATGTCCGCGTCGGAGGCGAAGGCGACGTGCGTGTCGTGGCCGTTGGCGCACCAGAAGGGGATCCTGCGGCGGGGCGCGGCCTCGCCGCGCTCGGCCTCACCCATCGGACCTGCGCCGACCCGGGTACCCCGGATCGCGTTGCCACCAGCCATGAAGGCCCCCTGCTCGTCTGCGGGTTGCGCGGCCGACCAGTGCCGCGCGCGCAGTCTAGGGCCTGCGGGTGCGTTCTCCGGTCATTGATTTCTCCGGAGAGCGTCGAGGTCGGGTCAGCTAGACCTTGATGAGGATCCCGAGGCCGACGATGCACACGGTCCAGATCAGCGCGCGTGAAGACCGTGAGCCGGTTGAGGTTCTTCTCGACGACGGACGAACCCGACAGCGACGACGAGACGGCGCCACCGAACATCGAGGACAGACCGCCACCCTTGCCCCGGTGCAGCAGGATCAGCACGATCAAGACCGCGCTGGAGAGCACCAGCAGCACGTTGAGGACAAGCTCCATCACGATCTCCGAGCGTCGGACGGCCGCGCCGGCCGCACCGGGCTCTGCCCCGAGCAACCGACGCTCAACGGACGCCGGCGGTAGCCAGGTCGTAGCCGCTGTACGGCTGCATCACGAGACCGTTGTGCAACCGCTGTCCCGCGAGGAGCTGCACCCGCGTCTCGGTGAGCGGCACGTAGGCCAGCGGTCTCCCGCGTGGCGGCCGCGACCTGGCGCCACAGGCCCGTGCCCTCCGAGGTGTCGCCCGCCGCGACGCGCCTGGTCGACCAGCGCGTTGATCCCGGGATCGTTCAGCCGCGCGTAGTTCGGGTTGCCGAGGGCCTGGATGCTGCGGCCGTCGGCGAGCGGCGCGAGGAAGGCCGCGGGGGTCGGCGAAGTCCGCGGTCCGGGTGGCCAGCACCAGGCCGTAGCCGTTGGCGGCGACGTTCGCCGGGCTCGCCGACGTCGGTCGCGTAGAAGGAGGCCAGGGCGGAACTTCTGGATCTCGACGACGATCCCGACCTCCGCCAGCTGGCCGGCGAGCGCCTCGGCGACGTCGACGCTGCTCGTGCACGTCCGGCACGGCCAGCACGGTGCTGAACCCGTCGGGCTGGCCGCACTCCTCCAGCGCGGCGCGGGCGGCGTCGAGGTCCGGCCGGGGGTCGGGATCGTCGGGGCCGCCGTGCGAGCACCCGCGGCCACAGCTCCGAGGTGCGCACGGCGTTGAGCGGCCCGCCGAGCGCCTGCTGGACCGCGGTCCGGTCGACGACGGCCGCGACCGCCGGCCCGGCACGCCGGGTTGTCCATCGGGGCGACGTCGGTCGGCATGGCCAGCAGGCGGATGCGTCCCGGTGGTCATGTCGTCGAGGCGGTCGCTCAGGAGGTTCTCGTCGTCCTCGGTCAGCCGGGCGGTCGTCGCCATCTGGACGCCGGTGCCGGAGATGTCGACGTCGGCCGATCCGGCCAGCAGTGCCTGGTCGCGCTCGAGCCCGCTCATGCCCGGTGCGCACCACGACCCGGTCGGGCAGCGCGGTGCGGACCTCGTCGGTGGCCGGGTCCCACTGCGGGTTGCGCTCCAGCAGGATGCCGACGTGCGGGTCGACGGAGGTGATCATGTAGGGCCCGGAGGAGACCGGGTCGCGGCCGTACGTGTCGCCGGCTGTCGGCGCTCGATCGGCACCGGGCTGCTCGAGGGCAGCGCCATGCACGTAGGGGAAGTCCGGCGCCGGGCGGCGCAGCTTGAAGACGATCGTCGCGTCGTCGGGGGTCTCGATCGAGGCCAGCCCGAGCTGCCCCTCGGACTCGTCCAGGTACGGGCCGGCGTAGGGGTTGCCCGGGTCGTCGAGCAGTTCGACGACGTGCGTGGGGCCACCGACGATGACGTCGGAGGCGAACGAGCGCTCGATGCCGTACTTGATGTCCCGCGAGGTGATCGGCGTGCCGTTCTCGAAGCGGACCCCGCTCTTCAGCGTGAACGTCCAGCTCAGGCCGTCCTCCGACGGCGTGCCCAGGTCGGTCGCCAGATCGGGCACGAGCTCGCCGGTGCGCCCCGGGCTCGCTGGCGTAGGTGACCAGCGTCCGGGTGTAGAGCCGCATGAGGTTCCAGACGCCGGGCTGGTAGGACCGCTGCGGGTCCAGGCTGTCGATCTCCGGGGCGACGACGCGCAGCGTGCCGCCCGCTCGTCCGACGGCGACCGGACACCCGCGATCCCCGCGTCGGCGCCGTCGGCCAGCACCGGGACGTCGGCCCGCCCGCCGGAGCCGCCGGCGCAGCTGACCGCGACGACCACGACAGGAGGACGACGGCGGCCGCGGCGGCGATCCGCCGCCGCGGACCAGTCGCGGGCCCAGCGCGGGCAGCCGCTCGAGAGCCGCTCGCAGTGTCTTCTCCACTGCGTGCTGCTCCGCCCCCACCACGTGTGCGGCCGGCGCGGCAGCGAGGCTCAGCTGCCGCCGGCGGCGATCCGACAGATCTGCGCGAACTCGTCGGCGTCCAGGCTGGCACCGCCGACGAGCGCACCGTCGACGTCCGGCCCGGCCAGGATCCCGGCCGTGTTCGCGGCCTTCACCGACCCTCCATAGAGGATACGGACGATCTCGGCGGTCTCCGGTTCCGAACCGCTCGGCGAGCCGCGCGCGCAACGCCCCGCAGACCTCCTGCGCATCCTCCGGCGTCGCCACCTCGCCCGTGCCGATCGCCCAGACCGGCTCGTACGCGATGACCACCGCCTCACCGGGGTGGCCCCACGCAGCTGCTCGGCGGTCAGCCCGTCCAGCGAGGCGTCGAGCTGCGTGGTGCAGTACGCGACGTGGTCGCCGGCCTTCCGGACGTCGAGCCCCTCCCCCACGCACACGATCGGCACGATCCCGTGGCGCAGGGCGGCCGCGGCCTTGGCCGCCACCACCGCGTCGTCCTCGGCGTGCATCGCCCGGCGCTCGGAGTGCCCGACGACGACGTACTCGCAGGCCAGCGCCGCGAGCATCGCGCCGCTGATCTCGCCGGTGTACGCGCCGGAGTCGGCCGCGGAGAGGTCCTGGGCGCCGTAGCCGACCTCGAGCTTGTCGCCGGTCACCAGCGTCTGGACGCTGCGCAGCGCGGTGAACGGCGGGACGACGACGACCTCGGCGACCTCGAGCTCGGTCTCCTTGAGGGAGAAGGCCAGCTTCTGCACCAGGCCGATCGCGTCGAGGTGCGTCATGTGCATCTTCCAGTTGCCGGCGATGAGCGGGACGGCGACCCTCCCGGCGCGCGGGCGTGCGGTCCTTGCGTGCCATGTCCGCTCCCCTGCTCAGTCGGCGAGCACCGCGAGCCCGGGAAGCTCCCGGCCCTCGAGGTACTCCAGCGACGCGCCGCCGCCGGTGCTGATGTGGCCGTAGGCGTCCTCGTCGAGACCGAGCTGGCGGACGGCGGCCGCCGAGTCGCCACCGCCCACGACGGACAGCCCGTCGACGGCGGCGACGGCCGCGGCGACGCCGCGGGTGCCCTCCTGGAACGGGGCGAGCTCGAACACGCCCATCGGCCCGTTCCAGAACACCGTCCGGGCGCCGCCCAGCTCCGCACCGAACGCCTCGACCGTGCGCGGGCCGACGTCGAGCCCCATGCGGTCGTCCGGGATCGCATCGGCCGGCGTCACGCCGGTCTCGGCGTCGGCGGCGAACTTGTCGGCGCCGACGATGTCGACCGGCAGCACGATCTTGTCCCCCGATTCGTCGAGCAGCCGTCGGCAGGTGTCGACCTGGTCGGTCTCCAGCAGCGAGCTGCCGACGCCGTGGCCCTGGGCGGCGAGGAACGTGAAGCACATGCCGCCACCGATCAGCAGCCGGTCGACCTTGGGCAGCAGCGCCTCGATGACCGCGAGCTTGTCGCTCACCTTGGACCCGCCCAGCACGACCACGTAGGGCCGCTCGGGGTCGGTGGTCAGCCGGGTGAGGACCTCGAGCTCGCGGGCCACGAGCCGGCCGGCGTAGTGCGGCAGCCGCTCCGCCACGTCGAACACCGAGGCGTGCTTGCGGTGCACGGCGCCGAACGCGTCGTCGACGTAGACCTCGGCGAGGGCGGCCAGCCGGTCGGCCAGCTCGCCGCGCGCCGCGTCGTCCTTCGACGTCTCGGCGGCCTCGAAGCGGACGTTCTCCAGCAGGAGCACGTCGCCGTCGGCCAGTGCGGCCGCCTTGGCGGACGCGTCGTCACCGGCGACGTCCGCCGCGAGCGGCACGGGTGCACCCAGAAGCTCCGACAGCCGCGCCGCGACCGGCGCGAGGGAGAACTGCGGGTCGGGCGCGCCCTTCGGGCGGCCGAGGTGGGCGGCGACGATCACGCGGGCGCCGGCGTCCCGCAGGGCCTGCAGCGTCGGCAGGCTGGCGCGGATCCGGCCGTCGTCGGTGATGGCGCCGGTGCTCTTGTCCAGCGGGACGTTCAGGTCGGTGCGCAGGAGGACGCGCCGACCGGAGACGCCCTCGGCAGATGAGGTCGTCGACAGCGACGCGCATCAGAGCGACTTGCCGACCAGCGTGGTCAGGTCGACGAGGCGGTTGGAGTAGCCCCACTCGTTGTCGTACCAGCCGAGCACCTTGACCATCGGGCCGAACACCTTGGTCAGCTTCGAGTCGTAGATGCAGGACGACGGGTCGGTGACGATGTCCGAGGAGACGATCGGGGCGTCGGTGTAGGTGAGGTACTTGCCGAGCGGGCCGGCGGCGGCCTCGCGGTAGGCGGCGTCGATCTCGTCGGCCGAGGCCTCGCGGGTGACCTGGACGGTGAGGTCGGTGGCCGAGCCGGTGGGCACCGGGACGCGGATGGCGTACCCGTCGAGCTTGCCCTTGAGCTCCGGGAGGACGAGGCCGATCGCCTTCGCGGCGCCGGTCGAGGTGGGCACCATGTTGAGGGCGGCGGCGCGGGCGCGGCGGAGGTCCTTGTGCGGGCCGTCCTGCAGGTTCTGGTCCGCGGTGTAGGCGTGGATCGTCGTCATCAGGCCGCGCTCGATGCCGAAGGCGTCGTGCAGGACCTTGGCCAGCGGGGCCAGGCAGTTCGTGGTGCAGGACGCGTTGCTGATGATCGTCTGCGAGCCGTCGTACAGGTTGTCGTTGACGCCCATGACGATCGTGATGTCGTCGTCGGTCGCGGGCGCGGAGATGATGACCTTCTTGGCGCCACCGGCGTCGACGTGCTTGCGGGCGTCGGCGGCCTTGGTGAAGAAACCGGTCGACTCGACGACGACGTCGACGCCGAGGTCGCCCCACGGGAGGGCGGCGGGGTCGCGCTCGGAGAGGACCTTCATGGTCGTCCCGGCGATCTTGATGCCCTCGCCGTCGGCGGCGACGTCGTCCTTGAGCACGCCCAGGACGCTGTCGTACTTGAGCAGGTGGGCCAGGACCTCGGGGCTGGTGAGGTCGTTCACCGCCACGATCTCGATGTCCTGGCCGCTGGCCGCCGCGGCCCGCCAGAAGTTGCGACCGATCCGGCCGAAACCGTTGATGCCCACCCGTACCGTCACTGCTGCCTCCACGTGTGGATCGGGGGCCGCGAGCTGTGCGGCCGCGCTCGTGGAAACCCTATCGGGCCGCGCTGGCGGCTCACTGAGCCAGCATGTCGTCGGTCACCACGGACTCGGTGTCCGGGATCCCCAGGTCCTTCGCCCGCTTGTCGGCCATCGCCAGGAGACGCCGTATGCGTCCGGCAACAGCGTCCTTGGTCATGGGCGGATCGGCGCGCTGGCCGAGCTCCTCCAGCGACGCCTGGCCGTACTCCAGCCGCAGCCGGCCCGCGACGAGCAGGTGCTCGGGGGCGTCGTTGGCCAGGATCTCCAGCGCGCGCTCGACGCGGGCACTGGCGGCCACGGCGGCGCGTGCGGAGCGGCGCAGGTTGGCGTCGTCGAAGTTGGCGAGCCGGTTGGCCGTCGCCCGGACCTCGCGGCGCATCCGCCGCTCCTCCCAGGCCAGGACGGCGTCGTGCGCGCCCATGCGGGTGAGCAGCGCGCTGATCGCGTCGCCGTCGCGGACGACCACCCGGTCGGCGCCGCGGACCTCGCGGGCCTTGGCGGCGATGCCGAGCCGGCGGGCCGCGCCGACCAGGGCCATGGCCGCCTCGGGGCCCGGGCAGGTGACCTCGAGCGAGGACGACCGGCCGGGCTCGGTGAGCGAGCCGTGGGCGAGGAACGCACCGCGCCACGCGGCCTCGGCGTCGTTGATGCCGCCGGAGACCACCGCCGGCGGCAGCCCGCGGACCGGCCGGCCGCGCTGGTCGACCAGCCCGGTCTGGCGGGCGAGGCCCTCGCCGTGCTTGGCGATGCGGACGAGGTAGCGCACCCCGCGGCGGATGTTGCCGCCCGCGAGCACGCTCACGCCGCTGGTGTAGCCGTAGACCTCGCTGATGTCGCGGCGCAGTCGTCTGGCCACCGAGCCGGTGTCGAGCTCGGCCTCGATGACCACCCGACCGCCCACGATGTGCAGGCCGCCCGAGAAGCGCAGCAGTGCGGTGACTTCCGCCTTGCGCTCCGAAGTCTTCGTGCACTCCACGCGGGAGAGCTCGTCCTTGACCATTGCGGTCATCGCCATGTGCGGCGTCCCCTTCCCCCTTGAACCGACAGCGTCAGCCCGGCCACTGTTGCCGGAACCGATACCCGCACGTTCCCGTTCCCTACCGTGCCCCGACCACGGAGGCCAGAGCGGCGGCGAGGCGCACGGGATCGTGCCGTGCGGCGCCGTCGAGTGCGGCAACCGGAGCCAGGATCAGCTCGGCACCGCACTCACGTACCGCAGACAGGAGACCACGGCGGTCAACAACCGATTCAGCATCGGCGATCACCGTGTGCAACGCCACTCCGCCCAGGTGTGCCTGGAGCACGCTCAGGTGCTCCTCCGGCGAGAACCCGTCCGTCTCACCCGGCTGCGGCTCCAGATTGAGCACCACGACCACGCGGGCCCGCGCGGCAGCGAGCGCGGCGCGCAGCTGCGGCACGAGCAGGTGGGGCAGGACGGAGGTGTACCAGGAGCCGGGCCCGAGCGAGACGACGTCGGCCCGCTCGATCGCGTCGAGCACGGCCGGCGAGACCGGCGGGTCGGGCGGTGAGACGAGGATCTCGCGCACCCGGCCCGGCGTGGTGGCGATGGCGACCTGACCGCGGATGGTGCGCGTGCGTTCTGGGTCGTCCGGGTCGACGGTCTCGACGCGAGCCACGAGGTCGAGCGGGACGTCGGCCATCGGCAGCACGCGCCCCTGGGCGCCGAGCAGCTCGCAGAGGTCGTCGAGGGCGCGGACGGTGTCCCCGCCGTGCAGCTCGGTCAGCCCGGTCAGGACGAGGTTGCCGACCGGGTGGCCGGCGAGGACGCCGGTGCCGCCGAACCGGTGCTGGAGGAGGCGGGCCATGGCCTGGGTGCGCTCGCCGTCACCGGCGAGTGCCGCCAACGCCATGCGCAGGTCGCCGGGCGGGAGGACCGGCATCTCGCGGCGGATGCGCCCCGAGGAGCCGCCGTCGTCGGCGACCGTGACGACGGCGGTGACGTCGGGCGTGATGCGGCGCCAGGCGGCCAGGGCCGCCGCCAGCCCGTGACCACCGCCGAAGGCGACCACGCGGAGCGGGTGCCCGGGTGCCGCTCCCCCGCCCACTACTCGCGGCCCAGGTCGCGGTGGCGGGCGACGGCGGCGATGCCCTCGGCTGTCAGGCGGCGGGCGAACTCCTCGGCGATCGCGACGCTGCGGTGCTTGCCGCCGGTGCAGCCGACCGCGAGCGTCAGATAGCGCTTGCCCTCGCGCCGGTAGCCGGGGACGAGCAGCCGGAGGACGTCGGTGTAGCGGTCGAGGAACTCGCCGGCGTCGGCCTGCCCGAGCACGTAGTCGCGCACGTCGGGGTCCTGCCCGCTGTGCGCGCGCAGCTCCGGGACCCAGTGCGGGTTGGGCAGGAAGCGCGCGTCGACGACCAGGTCGGCGTCCAGCGGCAGGCCGTACTTGAAGCCGAAGCTGAGCACCGTGGCCGTCAGCGGGGGCGTCTTGCCGTCCCGGGCGAAGGCGTTCTCCAGGGTCGCGCGGAGCTGGTGCACGTTGAGGTCGCTGCGTGTCGACCCACAGGTCGGCCTCGCCGGCGATGCCGGTCGAGCAGCGTGCGCTCGGCCTCGATCCCGTCGATCAGCCGGCCCGAGCCCTGCAGCGGGTGCTCCCGGCGGTTGGACTCGTAGCGCCGGATCAGCACCTCGTCGCGGGCGTGTACGTACACCAGCCGGGGCCGGTGCCCGGCGTCGGCGAGCGTCTTCAGCGCCTCCTCCAGGTCGCTGGAGAAGGCCCGGCTGCGGACGTCCACGACGGCGGCGAACCGGCTCAGGTCACCGCGGGCGCCGAGCTCGACCATCGGCAGCAGCAGCCCCGGCGGAAGGTTGTCGACGACGAAGAAACCGAGGTCCTCCAGGACGCGGCCGGCGCTCAGCTTGCCGGCGCCGGACAGCCCGGTGACGACGACGACCTCGAGCGGCTGCGTCTCGGTGGAGGCCGGGTCGAGGGCGGGCGGGGTGGACGCGTGGATGTCGGGATCGGTCATGAAGCGACCCGGCCGACCTCGGCGGTGCTTCCGGCGTCCGGGCCTGGCGTTGCCCGTTCCGCGGGACCCGCCGGGTCCGTCGGCGGTTCGGCGATCGCCGACTGCACCGCTTCGGCCGTCCGCCGTCCGATGCCGGGCACGGCCATCAGCTCCTCGACGGTCGCGGCTCGTAGCCGCTTGAGCGATCCGAACTGCTTCATCAGTGCCTTCCGCCGCGTCTCGCCGAGGCCGGGAACATCGTCCAACAGGGACACCAGCATGCTGGTCGAGCGCTTCTGCCGGTGATAGGTGATCGCGAAACGGTGGGCCTCGTCCCGGACGCGCTGCAGCAGGTACAGGGCCTCGGAGGTGCGCGGCAGGATCACCGGATCGCTGTCGCCGGGCAGCCAGACCTCCTCCATGCGCTTGGCCAGCCCGCAGACGGCGACGTCGACGATGCCGAGCTCGTCCAGCGAGCGGGCCGCGGCCGCGACCTGCGGTGCGCCACCGTCGACCACCAGCAGGTTCGGCGGATAGGCGAACCGGCGTGGCCGCCCCTCCTCCGCCGCGACACCCTGCTCGTCGCGGCGATCCTCCTCGTCCTTGAGGTGCCGGGCGAATCGCCGTCGCACGACCTCGGCCATGGCGGCGGTGTCGTCGGTTCCGTGGGTGACGGAGAACCGGCGGTAGTCGGACTTCTTGGCCAGGCCGTCCTCGAACACGACCATGCTGGCCACCACGTTGGTGCCCTGGACGTGCGAGACGTCGATGCACTCGATCCGCAGCGGGGCATCGGGCAGCTCGAGGGCCTCCTGCAGCTCGCTGAGCGCGAGCGAGCGGGCGGTGAGGTCGCTGGCGCGCTTGACCCGGTGCCGGGCGAACGCCTCCTTGGCGTTGCGCTCCACGGTCTCGAGCAGGCTGCGCTTGTCGCCGCGCTGGGGCACCCGCAGCGACACCTTGCCGCCGCGCAGTTCCTCGAGCAGTTCGGTGTAGACGTCGGCGTCCTCCGGGAGCTCGGGGACCAGCACCTCCCGCGGCACCGCCTCCCCTGCCTCGCCGACGCCGGTCTGCTCGTCGACCCCGCCGTACACCTGGAGCAGGAACTGCTCCACCAGCTCGCCGGTGGTGACCGCCTCGACCTTGTCGACGATCCACCCGCGCTGGCCGCGGACGCGGCCGCCGCGGACGTGGAAGACCTGGACCGCGGCCTCCAACTCGTCCTGGGCGAAGGCGACGACGTCGGCGTCGGTGCCGTCCCCGAGGACGACAGCCTGCTTCTCCAGCGCCCGCCGGAGCGCCCCGAGGTCGTCGCGCAGCCGGGCGGCCTTCTCGTACTCGAGGTTCTGCGCCGCCTGCGCCATCTCCCGTTCGAGCCGCTTGATCATCGACTCGGTCTTGCCGGCCATGAAGTCGCAGAAGTCGTCGACGATCTCCCGGTGCTCCTCGGCGCTGACCCGGCCGACGCACGGCGCCGAGCACTTGCCGATGTAGCCGAGGAGGCAGGGACGGCCGATCTGGCTCGCCCGCTTGAAGACGCCGTTCGAGCAGGTGCGGGCCGGGAAGACGCGGGTGAGGGTGTCGAGGGTCTCGCGGATCGCCCAGGCGTGCGCGTACGGGCCGAAGTAGCGGACGCCCTTCTTCTTCGGGCCGCGCATGACCTGCAGCCGCGGGAACTCCTCGTTCAGGGTGACCGCGAGGCTCGGGTAGCTCTTGTCGTCCCGGTAGCGGACGTTGAACCGCGGGTCGAACTCCTTGATCCAGTTGTATTCGAGCTGGAGGGCCTCGACCTCGGTGCCGACGACGGTCCAGTCGACGCTCGACGCCGACGTCACCATCTGGCGGGTGCGCGGGTGCAGGCCGGCGACGTCGGCGAAGTAGCTGTTCAGCCGCTGCCGGAGGCTCTTGGCCTTGCCGACGTAGATGACCCGGCCGTTGGGGTCGCGGAAGCGGTAGACGCCGGGCGACTCGGGGATGCTGCCGACCGCCGGGCGGTACGTCGACGGGTCGGCCATGGGTCCAGATTAGGTCGGTGCTCCGACATCCCGGCGGCGTGCTCCGGCGGCGGCGGTCATCGCGCCTGGACCGCCGCGGGAATCGACTCCAGGTCGGACAGGAGGAGGTCGCGGTCCGCGGGGTCGGCGATGTCGTCGGCGGCGCGGCGGGCCCGGGCGATGGCCTCCTCGGCGCGGCGCGGTCGCCGGCGACGGCGTGCCCGCGGGCGATCGCCTCGTGGGCGAAGGCCAGGTCCCAGTCGCCGATCCCGTGCTCCTCGCAGATCTCCAGCACCCGGCGGGCGTGGTGCAGGCAGGGCTCGGCCCGGCCCAGGACGGCGTAGACGCGGGAGCACTGCCACTCGCCGCGGGCCAGGTTGGCCGGCGTTGCCGACCTGTTCCCAGTGGTAGCCGAGAGGCGTGCGCCATGTGCAGCATCCGGTCGTCCTGGGCCTGCGTGCGGTCCTCGGTCTCCATCAGGGACCAGACGCCGTTGAAGAGATCCGCCGCCAGTTTCCGCTCGTCGCCGATGCGGCGGAGTGCCCTCCGCCGGCCGGGCGACCGGCAGCTCGGTGGGTGAGCTCTCGTCCATGTCCGCCTCCGTGTGGTCCTCGACGAGGTGCGCGAGCCGGTGCAGATCGCCCCGGACGCGCGCCAGGCGGCTCTCGAGCCGCTGGCGGTGCTGATCCAGGACCCGGTCGACGACGTCGGGGTCTCCCCCGGCCGTCAGGCATTCGGAGATCCCCTCCAGGGGCACCCCGATGCTGCGCAGCCGAGCGATCAGCCGGGCCTGTGGCAGCCGCTCGGCGCCGTACCAGCGGTAGCCGTTGCTGTCGTCGACGCCGTCCGGGCGGAAGAGCCCGAGCTGGTCGTAGTGCCGCAGCGCCTTCGGCGTCATCCCGGCTGCCCGGGCCAGCTCGCCGACCGTCAGCCGCGTCGTCCTGCCGTCCATGCCCGGGACGGTAGGACGTTGCCGCGCGGGAAGGTCCAGCACTGCGCCGGCATCCATCAGAACGGGGGCGGTGTGGTGGCGGCGGTCAGGCCGGTGGGGGTGGTGACGGTGAGGGTGCCGTCGGGGTGGAGGGTGTGCCGCCAGCCGGGTGCCTGGTGTTTGCCGCGGTGGTGGCCGGTGCAGTAGCCGGTCAGGTTGGTCGCGCTGGTCGGGCCGAGCGGGTAGGGCCGGTTGTGGTCGAGTTCGCCGCCGCGGGGCACCGGGCGGCGGCAGCCGGGCTGCCGGCAGCGGCGGTCGCGGGCGCGCAGGAAGCGGTCCAGCCGGGCGGCGGGCCGGTAGCCGTCGGTCGGGCCGGGCGGGCCGAGGCCGGGGCGGCCGGTCAGGTCGTGGGGGCAGCCGGCGGGGTGCCGGCGGCAGGCGCGGGCGCCGCAGTGCCCGGTGCGGCGCAGCTCGGGCAGGTCGGTCAGGGCCAGCAGCGCCCCGGTGACGGCGTCGGTGAGGGCGATCCGCGGCCGGTCGGCCAGCCCGCCGCCGCCGGTGGCCGACAGCAGCGCGGACAGCTGGGCGCGCTGCGTCGTCGGTGCACGCCCGCAGCACTGCAGGGCGTCCGCGGCGTGCGGTGAACCGGCCGCCGGCGGCCTGCGCGGCGTCCTCGTCGGCGGCGTCGGCGGCCACCGCGGCGCGCACCAGCCGCCCGGCGTGCCCGGCCGCCCGGTCCAGCTCCAGCAGCGCCCGGCTGGCCGCGTCGACCGCCCGATCCGCCGCCGCCCACCAGCCCCGCCCCGCCTCCGCGTCGGCGGCGCCGTCGGGCCGGCGGTCGCCGTCGCCGGCGTCGGCAGCGGGCCGAGTCGGGATCGGTCCGGCTGTCCGGGCGTCGCACCGCGCGGCGGTCGCGGATGCGGCGGCCGGGACCGGGCCCGAGTCGGGTCGGCGCGCCTCGTCCGACTCCGGGTCGTCGGCGGTGCCGTCGTCGGCGCTGCCCGCTGCTCGACGCGGCGCGTCGGGCCGCCCGAACGCGACCGCGGGTCGAGTCGTCGGCGCGCGGCTGCCGGTCGCCGACGGCGTGCCTCCAGCTCGTCGGTCCAGCATCCGCCGCCGTCCGCCTCGCGGCCAGCGCTCCGGATCTCGGGCTCGGCCGCACGCGGCCGGCGGCTCGTCAGCGGCCGCGACCGCGTCTCCGTCGTCGCGGCCGCGGGCGCCTCGTCGTCGGCCGCGGCCGCGGGCGCCTCGTCGTCGGCCGCGGCCGCGGGCGTCGCCGGCTGGGCCTCGCCGGCGCGGGCGGCTGGTCGTCGGCCGTTCGCGGGGTCGGGCGGCGGCTGGGGGCCGAAGAGGCGGATCAGTTCGCGGATCATCTCGGCGGGCACCACCCGGCCGTCGACCTCGCCGGTCTCGTCGCCGCCGGCCAGGGTGCCCACCGAGGCGACCACGGTGAGCAGCAGCTGCACCCGCACCAGGTCCGACCCGCCGGGGCGGAGCACCAGGTCCAGCAGGCAGTCGGCCATCTTCTGCGCCCGGGTCCGCGGGTTGCTCCGGATCGTCGGGGACCGCGTCGGCGTAGGCGCCCAGCGCCCGGTAGAACACCAGCGCCTCCGGCTCGGTCAGCAGCAGCGGTGACCGCCGCCAGCCCCTCCGGCGCGCCCCGGACCGGTACACCCCGCGCCGGCGCAGCGCCTTCTCCAGCCGCCGCGCCGCCGCCCGCGCGTCGCAGCGGGCCACCTCGCGGCGCGCCCTGGCGCCCAGCTGCGCCGGGGTGATCACCCGCCCGGCCGCCCAGCGCAGCAGCCCGGCCTCCACCTCCGCCCGCAGCCGGTCGTCCTCGATCGGCGCGACATGCTCCAGCAGCGGCCACAGATGCCCCGGGTGCAGCGCCCCGGCCTCCAACGCCGCCAGCGTGCCCGGCAGCCGCTGCACCAGCGTCAGCGACCGGGCCAGCAGCGCGCTCGGCGGCCACCTCGCTGAGCGACACGCCACCGCCAGCTCCTGCGGCGGCCCACTCGCTCACCCCGCGCAGCAGCTCCGGGCGGGCCGCCCACCGCTCCGCGCTCATCGCGCCCGGCTCGCCCGGCGCCCGGTCGGCCGACGCCGGCCGGGCGGCGGCGAACTGCGCCACCGCCCGCGCCCGCACCGCGGTCTGCCGGGCGATCTCCCGGTCCGCGGCCTGCGCCGCCCCCAACGGGCCCGTCGGAGAGGGCCACCGGCGGCGCGAACGCCGGCCACTCGGTCGAACCCGGCGGCCGGGGGCGCGAGGCGCGGGCACGGCGGGCGGCGGCCGCACGCCTCCCCGCCCGTCATCTCCGCCGTCACGTGATCGATCATACGTTCGACCACCGACAGGATCCGCAGCTCAGAAAGGCTGTGGATGACCCCGAGCCTGTGGACGGCGGAACCGCGGCGACGCCATACGCAGGGGCGGGTACCCGAGCCCGACCGTGAATGGCGCGGCGCGCTGACCGGTCCGGTGGGCGAGGGAGACCCGGCGCACCGGAGAAGTCAGCTGGCCTTCTTGCGGCTCCGCTTCTTCGGCGCCGCGGCGGCTGCGACGGCGTCCGGGTCGAGGATCTTCGCCAGGTACCGGCCGGTGTGGCTCTCCGGCACGCCGGCGAGGAACTCCGGCGGACCCTCGGCGACGACCGTGCCGCCGCGGAACCCGCCCTCGGGGCCCATGTCGATCAGCCAGTCGGCGCTCTTGATCACGTCGAGGTTGTGCTCGATCACGATCACCGAGTTGCCCTTGTCGACGAGGCCCTGCAGCACCTGCAGCAGCTTGCGGATGTCCTCGAAGTGCAGACCGGTCGTCGGCTCGTCGAGGACGTAGATGCTGCGGCCGTTGGACCGCTTCTGCAGCTCGCTCGCCAGCTTCACGCGCTGCGCCTCGCCGCCGGACAGGGTGGTCGCCGGCTGACCCAGCCGGACGTAGCCCAGCCCGACCTCGGTCAGCGTGCGCAGGAAGCGGGAGATCGCCGGGATGGCGGCGAAGAAGTCCGCCGCCTCCTCGATGGGCATGTCGAGGACCTCGGCGACGGTCTTCCCCTTGTAGTGCACCTCGAGCGTCTCCCGGTTGAACCGGGCGCCCTTGCACACCTCGCACGGGACGTAGACGTCCGGCAGGAAGTTCATCTCGATCTTGAGCGTCCCGTCGCCGGAGCAGGCCTCGCAGCGCCCGCCCTTGACGTTGAACGAGAAGCGGCCGGGCATGTAGCCGCGCATCTTCGCCTCGGTCGTGCTGGCGAACAGCTTGCGGACGTGGTCCCACACACCGGTGTAGGTGGCCGGGTTGGACCGCGGCGTGCGGCCGATCGGCGACTGGTCGACGTGCACGACCTTGTCCAGGTGCTCCAGCCCGGTGATGGTCCGGTGCCGGCCCGGCACCATGCGCGCGCGGTTCAGGACGTTGGCCAGCGTCGTGTAGAGGATGTCGTTGACCAGGCTGGACTTGCCCGACCCGGAGACGCCGGTGACGCCCACCAGGCAGCCCAGCGGGAACGTCACGTCGACGCCCTTGAGGTTGTGCTCGCGGGCGCCCTTGACCACCAGCTCGCGCCCGGGCGTCGGCTCGCGCCGCTCCTTGGGGATCTCGATCGCCCGGCGCCCGGACAGGTACTGCCCGGTGATCGAGCGCTCGCTGGTCATCAGGTCCTCGAGCGTGCCGCTGACGACGATCTCGCCGCCGTGCTCGCCCGCGCCCGGACCGATGTCGACGATCCAGTCGGCGATCTTGATGGTGTCCTCGTCGTGCTCGACGACGATGAGCGTGTTGCCCATGTCGCGCAGCCGGATGAGGGTCTCGATCAGGCGCGAGTTGTCGCGCTGGTGCAGCCCGATCGACGGCTCGTCCAGCACGTAGAGCACGCCCACGAGGCCCGAGCCGATCTGCGTGGCCAGCCGGATCCGCTGCGCCTCGCCGCCGGCCAGGGTCGCCGCCGGACGGTCGAGCGAGAGGTAGTCCAGGCCGACGTCGACCAGGAACGACAACCGGGCCTGGACCTCCTTGAGGACGCGGTCGGCGATGGCCCGCTCCCGCTCCCCCAGCTCCATGGCGCCCAGCCACTCGGACGCGTCGCCGATGGACAGCCCGGTGACCTCGGCGATGGAGCGGCCGTTGAGCTTGACGGCGAGGATCTCCGGCTTGAGCCGCGTGCCGTGGCAGACGGGACAGGGCACGTCGCGCATGTAGCCCTCGTACTTGTCCCGCGCGTAGTCGCTGTCGGTGTCCTCGTGCCGCCGCTCGAGGAACGGCATGACGCCCTCGAACGCGGCGTAGTAGCTGCGCTCGCGGCCGTAGCGGTTCTTGTAGCGGACGTGCACCTGGTCCGGGGAGCCGTGCAGGATCGCCTTCTGGACCTTGGCAGGCAGCCGCTCCCACGGGGTGTCCATCGAGAACCCGAGCTGCAGCGCCAGACCGGTCATCAGCCGGTTGAAGTACTCGTTGCTCATCGACGTCGCCCACGGCGCGACCGCGCCCTGGGCGAGGGTCTTCTCCGGGTCGGGGACGACGAGGTCCGGGTCGACCTCCTTGCGCGTGCCGATGCCGGTGCACTCGGGGCAGGCGCCGAACGGCGAGTTGAACGAGAAGGAGCGCGGCTCGAGCGCCTCGAAGGACAGGCCGTCGTCGACACAGGCGAGGTGCTCGGAGAACGTCCGCTCCCGGTGCGGGTCGTGCTCGTCGAGATCGACGAAGTCGAGGACGACGAGACCGCCGGCCAGGCCGAGCGCGGTCTCGACCGAGTCGGTGAGCCGCCGCTTGGCGCTCTCCTTGACCGTCAGCCGGTCGACGATCACCTCGATCGTGTGCTTCTCCTGCTTCTTGAGCTTCGGCGGCTCGGTCAGCGGGTGCACCACGCCGTCGACCCGGATGCGCGAGAAGCCCTGGGTCTGCAGCGAGCTGAACAGGTCGACGTACTCGCCCTTGCGCTCGCGGACGACCGGCGCGAGCACCTGGAAGCGCGTGCCCTCCTCCATCGACAGCACCTGGTCGACGATCTGCTGCGGCGTCTGCCGCGAGATCGGCTTGCCGCAGTTCGGGCAGTGCGGCTGACCGGCGCGGGCGTAGAGCAGCCGGAGGTAGTCGTAGACCTCGGTGATCGTGCCGACGGTCGACCGCGGGTTGCGGTTGGTCGACTTCTGGTCGATCGAGACCGCGGGCGAGAGGCCCTCGATGAAGTCGACGTCCGGCTTGTCCATCTGCCCGAGGAACTGGCGGGCATAGGCCGACAGCGACTCGACGTAGCGGCGCTGCCCCTCGGCGAAGATCGTGTCGAAGGCGAGGCTCGACTTGCCGGAGCCGGACAGCCCCGTGAACACGATCAGTGCGTCGCGGGGCAGGTCGATGTGGACGTCCTTGAGGTTGTGCTCTCGGGCGCCGCGGACGACGAGGCGGTCCATGAATTCCCTGTCGGTCGCTGTTGCTGGAAGGGCTGGCAGTTCGGTGCGGGTCGGTCGGCGTACCGGTCGCGGGTGGTGCGGCAAGACGGTCATTACTGGAGCCAAGGAACAGCGGCGGACGCCTGTTCCCGGGCTCCCGGCGCGCCCCGTGTTGTCCGTGTCACGCCGGGTGACGAGACGGCGGGCGACGTCAGCCGGGTGCGGCGGCGGGGTGTGCGAGGGGGTCGAAGACCGGTGCGTAGCGGCGCCACGGCTGCCGACGCTCCAGCTCTCCGGCGATCCAGAGTAGTCGCGTCTCGGCGCCCGGGGGGCCGACGAACTGGACCGCCAGCGGCAGCCCCTCGGGCCGCATGCCCGCGGGCAGGACGACCGCCGGCAGCGCGGCCAGGTTCCAGGCCGCCGTCCACGGCGCCCAGCGCGCGTTGGCCGTCACGTTGGCCAGGAACGACCGCTCGTGCCACGGCCGGGCGGCGAGCGGCGGGCCGGTCGTCACCGGGCTGAGCAGCAGGTCGACGTCGTCGAAGAAGGTGACCATGCGCCCCCGGAAGCGCTCCGCGGTGCGCGGCCGGACCAGCCCTGCCCGCCGGACGAACCGGCCGATGCGCGCATGCGTGCGGCTGCGCGGCTGCAGGGCGTGCCGGTCGATGCCGAGGTGCTCGGCGTCGTTGTCGGCGCCGGCCATCCACCGGACCAGCGCGCCGGCCGCGGCACCGGTGGTGATGGGTGGGTCGCGGCGGACGACGGTGTGTCCGGCCGCGGTCAGCAGCGCCACGACGGCGTCGACGGCGGCGCGGGTCTCGGCGTCGGCCCGCACGCCGGGCACCGGCGACCGGGTGCTGACGGCGATGCGCAGCGGCCGCTCGGGCACGGGCGGCGACGGTGGGCTGCTCCCCCGCCATCACCGCGTGCGCGACGGCCACGTCGGCCACCGTCGTCGCGAGCGCACCGTTGACCGCCATGCCGGACCAGTCGTCGGCGCCGATCTGCGCGGGCACGACGCCCAGGCCGGGCTTGAGCGTGACCAGGCCGCAGGCGGCGGCCGGGAGGCGCAGCGACCCCATGCCGTCGTTGCCGTGGGCCAGCGGCACGGAGCCCGAGGCGACTGCGGCCGCGCTGCCGCCGGAACTGCCGGCCGGGGACAGCGCGGTGTCCCACGGGTTGCGCGTGACGGTGCCGGGCCCGTCGGTGGCGGCGTAGAGGCACAACTCGGGGGCGCGGGTGATGCCGACGACCACCGCCCCGGCGGCCCGCAGTCGTGCGACCACCGGGTGGTCGGCCGTGGCCGTGCGCTCGGGGCACGCCGGGGACCCGTCCGTGCAGGCCTCCCCGGCGACGTCGACGTTGTCCTTGATCGCAACGGGCACACCCGCGAGCGGCAGCGAGGCACGGTCCGGCGCCGCGTCGACGGCTGCGGCCTCGGCCAACGCGGCCTCGGCGCGGACCACCCGGAACGCACCGATCCGGGCGTCGACCGCCTCGATGTGCGCCAGGTGCGCCCGCACCACCTCGACCGCGGTGAGCCGGCCCGAGCGCACCCGTTCCGCGATCTCCGTGGCCGGCAGACCGACCACGGCACCGACCACCTGACCGAAGCCGTCGCGACCCCTCCGCTAGCGTCCATCCCTGGACCGTAACCGCGGCCACCGACACTTACCGATCGGAGTCCTCGATGAGCGCCTCGAGCTACACCGGCGACGTCCAGGTGGGCGGCCCGGCCGACGTCCGGGAGCTGCCCGGGCTGACCATCAGCAAGCTCGCGGTGAGCGAGATGGCGAACAACGCCTACCTGCTCCGCTGCGCCGCGACCGGCGAGGGGCTGCTGGTCGACGCGGCGGCCGAGCCGGAGGCGCTGCTGGGGCTGATCGGCGACGGCGGCGTCCGCACGGTCGTGACGACGCACGGGCACTGGGACCACCACCGGGCCCTGCCCGAGGTCGTCGAGGCGACCGGCGCCGAGACGGTCGCCCACCCCGCCGACGCCGCCGACCTCCCCGTCCCGGTCGCCCGGCCGGTGGACCACGGGGACACCGTGCAGGTCGGCGAGCAGACCCTCGAGGTCATCCACCTGCGCGGCCACACGCCGGGCAGCATCGCGCTGGTCTGGCGCGGCCCCGGGGACGCCGGCACCCACGTCTTCACCGGCGACAGCCTGTTCCCCGGCGGCGTCGGCAACACCCAGCAGGACCCGAAGCGGTTCGCCAGTCCTGATCGACGACGTCGAGCAGCGGCTGTTCGGCACGCTTCCGGACGAGACCTGGGTCTACCCCGGCCACGGCAAGGACACGACGATCGGCGACGAGCGGCCGCACCTCGGCGAGTGGCGCGCTCGCGGTTGGTGATCAGGTGACCTTCGGGGCCGACGAGTTGGAGTTCCTGCGCTCCCATGGGATCGCTCGGCTGGCGACGTTGGGGGAGGACGATCAGCCCGACGTCGTACCGGTCGCCTGCGAGTTCGACGGTGCGTACTTCTGGGTCGGCGGCTCCGGTGAGAGCGTGCTGAGGACCCGCAAGGTCAGCAACGTGCGAGCCGGACGGCGCAAGGTCGCCCTGGTGGTGGATGACCTGCCGTCCTTCGACCCGTTCGTCGCGCGCGGAATCAGGGTCTACGGCGTGGCCGACGGTCCCGTCGAGCGGGTCGGAATGGTGGGTCCCGGTCTGTATCTGCGCATCACCCCGCGGGTCTCCTGGAGCTGGAACATGGCCGGCGAGCCGGTCGGCGCAACCTGGTACGAGACGAGACGGGCAGTTCACGACGGCTCCGCGAGCGGAGCGAACGACCTGAGTTGACTGCGTCGACCCTCTCGGCCTCACCTCGAGAAGTGGCGCGCTCGGGGTTGGTGACCCTGAAGGCGGGTTCAAGGACGGGTCTCGTGATCCTCGGACTGCCAGGCCGGGTGACACGTGCCCACCGCGGCCGGGGCGACGTATCACCCCACGGCCCGAGCACCTCTTCCCGGGCACGCGCATTCCTGCTCACCCAGAACCTCGACCAGCTGGAGGGGCTGATGCGTGGGATGCCGCTGGAGGGCACCGACGACATCGACTGGTGAGGCAACGGCATCAGCACGGGAGGGCACCATGCCATCGCAATCGAATCGGGACAGCAGATTCCGGCGCCACGGTGGGCGCAGTTGGTCCCAGGAGGTGGAGACAACCGTCCTCGCACTCATGACGAAGGTGAAGGTCATCCGAGGGCGGCCACTCCTGCAGCGGGTGCACGAGGCCGAGCGCACAGCGATCCTCGACGGGGTCGAGGTTCTCCTCGGCGCGGCCCTCAATGCCGCGCGTGGTGAGGATCCGGAATACCGAAACCTGCGGAGCTGGTGGCGGGGAACCAGCATCGAAGCCGCCTTCCGCAAGTCCCATCAGGCCGAAGCGGACCTCGCCCGCCTGTACGAAGACCACGAGGTCGCGGCCGAGGAGCAGGCGGCCGTGGCGCGCCTCGACCTGGCGCTGAACCGGGACGATCCGATGCGGATCGAGGCCGGCCGTCTGATCACGCTGCCCCACGGACCGGAGAAGCGGGCGTTGCTCAGCAAGATCATCGAGATCGGACACGAAGGCGCGGACGGCTCCCACGCGCGACTCCGGAACTTCCGCAATATCCTCCTTACCGCTTCTTGGTGCATCGCTGCCCTTGTCTTTGTGTTCTCGCTGGTGGTCTTCCTCCAACCTGAGGCTGTGCCCTTCTGCTTCGAACCGGGAGCCAACCTCGGCACGGGCGACGTGGAGGTGGCTTGCCCGAGCGGGGATGGATCCGAGCAGGTGCCGAATCGTCTCGACGTCGTCGTCGTCGGACTACTCGGTCTTCTGGGTGGGTCACTGTCGGCCGCCGTGTCCATCCGCAACCTCAGAGGAACGGCGACGCCGTACGACGTCCCGATCGCCCTGGCGCTGTTGAAGGTGCCCGCCGGCGCACTGACGGCGCTTGGCGCACTGATTGCCATCCAGGGTGAATTCATCCCCGGTTTGAGTGCCCTTGATTCTCAGGAACAGATCCTCGCGTATGCGCTGGTGTTCGGGTACGCCCAGCAGCTCTTGACGGGTCTGATCGACCGGCAGGCCCTGGGTCTGCTGAGTTCAGTGCCCAGTAAGGACGCCGCACAGAATCGGCCCCAGCTGTCGGTGGCGATCCCGGGGGTGGTGGGAGCCGCGCCCGCGACCTCGGCGTCGTGAGTTCGTCGGAACGGAAGGACTGAGAGTTTCCTCAACACTGGACCGTGTGCCCGGACAGCTCCTCTTCCGGGCGGTGATCGAC
>CAVVIN010000007.1:0-191250 GCA_963748305.1 uncultured Actinomycetota bacterium
CCGGCGTTCGCCGGTCGTTGGCGTCAGAGCTGCCATCCGGCGGTCGTCCGCGGATCGGGGGAGTAGGCGCAGTACGTGCCGGTGCGGATCGGTCCGGCCGAGGTGCTCGCCGAGCTGCGGATGGTGCTCACCGATCCGGGCGATCGCCTGGCGGAGCGCGCGGGTGACGCCGGCGCGGGCGCGCTCGGACGCCGACGCCGGCCCGTCGGCCCGGCCGCCCAGGCCGAACGCGCGGGCCAGCTCCCGGACGAGGAAGTCGCGCTCGGCGTCGGCCTGCGCGGCCCGCTCGTCGTCCCCGGTGGCGCGCGCCTCCTCGATGTCCTCGTCGATCTCGGCGAGCCGTCGGCGGTAGGCCTCCTTGGCGCGCGCGTCGAGCAGCTCGCCGGCGTCGCCGAGCCCCGAGCCCGGCAGGTCGCCGCGCCGACGTGCCGACCGCGCCCGCGACCCGCTCGGCGGCCACGAGGTCGAGCACGTGGTGCTCCCGTCCGGGCTCGGCGAGCAGCCGCGCGAGGTACCGCATGCCCTTGAGGTCGCGCACGCGGACGGTGCGGCCGTCGAAGACGACCGTCCAGTAGTCGCCCTCGCGACGGAAGACGTCGGCGCTCGGACGGCCGGCGCCGGCCGCGCTCGTCGGTCGGCACGGGTCGGCGCGGGGCGGCCCGCTTCGATCCCGTCGAGGATCGCGCGGGCCGCCCGGCGCTCCAGGTCGGCCCGGTGCTCGCTGCCGCAGGCGGCGTGGGCGTCGGCGAGGCCCATGCGGGCGCGCGCCGCCTCGTACGGGGCGCCGACCTCGTTCCAGAGCCGCACCGCGTCGGACAGGGACCTTCCGCGCCGGCGGCGTCGCCGTCGGCGAGCCGCACCCGTCCGCGGGCGAGGGCAGCGGCGGCGGCCAGCGCCTTGGTCGCGAACCGGGTGGCGACGAGCTCCAGCTCGTCGGCGGCCGATCGGGCGCGGACCGAGGTCCCCGGCCGCGATCTCGATCTCGACCTGGGCCTCGAGCAGCGGCGCGCGCTGCAGGTCGGAGTTGGGCGGTCGCTCCTTCGACGGCACGCGCAGGGGGCGCTCGAGGGCGTCCCGGATCGAGGCGGCCGCGGTGGCCGCGTCGCCCTGGGCCAGCTGCACCAGCGCGAGGCCCGGCTGCGGGTCCCACCCGGCGCGATGAGCGGCCAGCAGGGCCTCCTCCGCGCCGGCGACGTCCCCCTTGTGCAGGCGGATCCGGCCGAGCTCGTTCAGCGGCCACCCGAGCTCGCGGCGCAGGTAGGGACGCAGCTCCTCGCAGGCCAGCAGCGCCTGGCTCTCCGCCTCGGTGCACGACCCGCGCAGCCGGAGGATCTCGGCGCGGTGCACCCGGCAGCGCCCGTGCAGGCTCCCGATGGCGTTCGTCTCGCACCACCGCTCCATCGCCTCGGTCCACTGCTCGGCGACGTCGTACTGGGCGAGGCCCTGCAGCGCGCACACGAGCTCGCAGTAGACGACGCCCGTGGACAGCGGGTCGAGGTCGCCGGAGACGGTGGCCACCCCGGCCTGGTCGAGCAGGCCAGGCCCTGCCGGACGTCGCCGTCCAGGATGAGCAGCCGGGCCTCCGCGACCTGGCCGATGGCCGCCGCGGCGGGGTCGCACGCCGAACCGATGTCGACGGCCTGCCGTGCCCACGGGCGGGCGGCGGCGAGATCGCCGGCCAGCATCCGCTCGTAGGCGCGGACGACGCCGCGACCATGCGTGCGCCGGCGTCTCGCCGCCGACCGTCGAGGAGCCGGTCCGCCCGGGCCAGCCAGCCGCGGACGGGTGCCATGAGGGCGGTGTCGAAGAGCAGGTGCATGCGCGACGCGCACGGCTGCTCCCGCGGCCCCGAGCGGGTCGCCGGCCTGCATGCACGCGGCGTGGGCCCGCTCCCACGTCTCGATGGTCACGTCCAGCTGGCCGGCCGCGTAGGCGACCTCGCGCGAGCACCGGGAGATCGGCCGGGGCCAGGCGGCCGTGGCGTCGGCCGCGGTGAGGAGGTCGAAGGCCTCCTGCCAGTCGCCGCGGGCCGCCGCGGACCGTGCCGCTCGACGGGGCGCGGCAGCGTCTCGCTCATCGCATCGCCTCCCCAGCCGTGGCCGATGGGAGCCGCGTCGCCCTCGACCGTAACCGTGGGGGTTACCGCCGTAACGGTCCTCGCTCCCGCCTCCCGGGTGGGGCGCACCCAGCCCCGACGATCGAGGATCCCGAGGAGGAGCCATGGACGACGCACAGGTCAACGGCGTGGAACTGGAGTACGAGGTGGTCGGGTCGGGTGAGCCCGTCCTGCTCATCAGCCCCGTCCTGGCCGACGGGTTCCTGCCCGCTGCTGTCGCGAGCCGGCGCTGGCCGACCGCTACCAGCTGATCCGCTACCACAAGCGCGGCTGGGTCGGCAGCACGCACACCCTGCCGCCGGTGAGCGTCGCGGACCACGCGGCCGACGCCGCGGCGCTCCTCGAGCACCTGGGGGTGCGCGCGGGCCCACGTCGCCGGCCACTCCACCGGCGCGGTGGTCGCCGTCCAGCTGGCGCTCGACGGTCCCGACGGCCGTGCACACGCTGACCCTCCTGGAGCCGTTGATGCTGTCGGTGCCCGAGCGGCGCGGCAGTGCTCCAGCAGGTCGGACCCGCGTTCGAGGCGTACGGGAGCGGCGACCACGAGGGGGCGTGGGCCATGTTCCTGAGCGCGGCGACCGGCCTGGACTGGGCGACGTGCCGGGCCGTGCTCGAGCAGCGGATCCCGGGCGTGGTGGCGCAGGCGGTCAAGGACGCCGACACCCTCTTCGGCGTCGAGCTGCCTGCCATCGCCGAGTGGGCGTTCGGTCCCGAGCAGGCAGCCGCCATCCGCTGCCCGGTGCTGTCGGTGCTCGGCGCCGACACCCTGCCGCTGTTCGTGGAGGTCGCCGCCTTCCTCCGCTCGTCGGTCCCGCACGTCGAGGAGTGCACGATCGACGGCGTCGGCCATCTCCTGCACATCCAGCGCCCCGAACCGGTCGCCCGGGCGATGGCGGGGTTCCTGCGCCGTCACCCGGTGGCCGGAGAACTGAGGACGGCGCACGTCGCGACCGCGCTGCACGGTGCTGCCCCGAGGCCCCCTCAGCCGGCGGACGGCGGGATGTTCTGGTTGTGCCGGAACACGTTCGCCGGGTCGAGGCGGGTCTTCAATGCCGTCAGCCGCTCGAACGTCGCCGCCGGGTAGGCCTCGCGCACCCGCGCAGCCCCCTCGTTCTCCAGGTGGTTGACGTACGTGCCGCGGGCCAGCCGCCGGGTGGCGGCCCAGGTCGAACGTGCCCAGTCGATCTCCGGTGCCGCGTCCGCGCCCGGGTCCCAGACACCGACGATCGTCGTCATGTGCGCCGCCCGGCGGTGGGCGAAGGCGGTGGCGTCCGCCGGCACGTCGGCGATCGCCCCACCGAGTCGCCGGAGCAGGACGTGCGACATCGGGTGGGTGCGCTGCGCGGCGTGCTCGGCGAACGCATCGAGGGCGGCGTCGTCGAGCTCGTCGAGGAAGTCGCTCTTCACGTGCGCCCGCATCCCCCACGGCGCGCTGGCGTCGACCGACTGCTGGATCGCGCAGTACGGCAGGACGCCGAGCAGATCGATCGACGGCCGGCCGAGCGCGGTCTGGATCGGGGAGAGCATGCGGTCGCCGTCGTCGGGGTCGCCGAACCAGGCTGCGGACAGCCCGACCACGGGCCGGCCCCGGAGCTCCTCCGGCACGAACGGCGCCGGGGGAGCGGTCACCTGGACCGCGGCGAGGGAGAGCTCGCGCGGCGCGACGGCGCCGAGGTCGCGGTAGAGCCGCAGCACCTCCGGCGCGCGCACCCCGGGGAAGAACACGACCCCGCCGGGCACCGGGCCGACCGGGTGCAGCCGGTAGGTGAACGAGGTGACGACGCCGAAGTTGCCGCCACCGCCCCGCAGTCCCCACATGAGGTCCGGGTCGCTCGTATCGTCGACGTCCCGGATCTCGCCGTCCGCGGTGACGAGCTGGACGGCGATCAGGTTGTCGCAGGCCAGCCCGTGCATGCGGCTCAGCCAGCCGATGCCGCCGCCGAGGGTCAGGCCGGCGATGCCGGTGTGCGAGATCTCCCCGCCCGGGGTGGCCAGACCGTGCTGCTGGGCCGCTGCGTCGAGCTCGCCCCAGTTCACGCCCGGCTGGACGACCGCCGTCCGCGCCGCCGGGTCGATCCGGATCCCTTTCATCTCGGTCAGGTCGACGACGAGCCCGCCGTCGCAGACCGACCAGCCCGGAATGCTGTGCCCGCCGCCGCGGACCGCGACGGCGAGGTCGTGCCGCCGGGCCAGGTCGAGGGCGGCGGCGACGTCCTCGGCCGTCCGGCAGCGGGCAATGAAGGCGGGACGGCGGTCGATCGCGCCGTTCCAGACGCGGCGGGCGTCGTCGTACCCGGCCGACTGCGGGGTGAGCAGGGTGCCGGTGAACGTGTAGGTCGCAGGGGTGGTGGTCATCTCGGTCTCCTCGTCCTCGGGTGTGGGGACCGACGGTCGAGGCGGACGGGGGAGCCGCACCATCCCTAGCGCTAGGGGTTCCCTGGGCAGGCGTCCGGTCAGACACTTCCGCCATGGACCAGCGACGCGCGCGCCAGACGGTGGCCGAGGTCGAGCGGCTCTGCGCGACGGCGACCGATGCGACCGCCCTGCACCGCTCGCTGGCCGCGGCGGTCTCGACCGCCGTGCCGTTCGACCGCTGGTGCGCGATGAGCTTCGATCCGGCGACCGCGCTGCCGACCGGCGGCTTCCACGCCGAGGGTCTGCCGATGCCGCTCATGCCGCGGCTGCTGGAGCTCGAGTACGGCGACGAGGCCGACGTCGGTCGCCTGGTGGACGTGGCGCGGGCCGACCGGCCGGTCGCCCGGCTGTCGGAGGCGACCGGCCGTGACCCGGCCAGCAGCGCCCGGTTCCGCGACGTGCTCCGCCCCGCCGGGCTGCCGCACGAGCTCCGCGTCGTGCACCGCGACGGCCGGACGCCGTGGGGTGCGGTGATCCTGTTCCGGGGCACCGACGCCCCCGACTTCACGGCCGCCGAGGCGGCGCTGCTGGGCACGCTGAGCGCGCGCGTCGCCGAGGCGCTGCGCCGCGTCCAGCTCGTGGCCCGCCGGCCGGAGCAGACCGGCGACGAGCCCGGGGTGGTCCTGGTCGAGCTGACCGACGGCGGGGTCGTCGTCCTCACCGCGTCGCCGTCCGCGCTGCAGCGACTGGCTGAGGTGGAGGACGGCACGGTCGACGGGCTCCCGTTCGCCGTCACGTCGCTGGCGCGCACGGCGCACGGCCGGCGCGGCACCGCCCGGTGCCGCCTGCGCACCCGGGCCGGCCGGTGGCTGACCCTGCACGCGGAACGGTTGTCCGGGTCGACGGTGAGCCTGGTGGTGGAGCCGTCCCGGCCGGCCGACATCGCCGCTCTGCTCACCGACGCCTACCGGCTCAGCGAGCGGGAGGCCGAGGTCGTCGGGTACGTGGTGCGGGGGCACACCAACGCCGAGATCGCCCGCGCCCTGTGGCTGTCGCCGTACACGGTGGCCGACCACGTGAAGAACGTCTTCGAGAAGACCGGCGTCCGCAGCCGCGGGGAGCTCACCAGCAGGTTGTTCTTCGACCACTACCTGCCCCGGCTCTGAGCGCTACGACTGGCCGCTTCGTCCCATCAGCCCCACCCGCCCCGATTGCGCGGGTTCGACTCGATGACGTCGCTGATGTCTCCGTTGTTGAGAGGGCACGGCCTTGCTGCACGGATGCGGCAGGGGAAGCACGCCCCCACACCACGGAGGTCAGGATGGGGCTGAGTGTCGTCACGAACGTTCCGGCCCTCGTCGGCCATCGCACCCTCACGTGGGCCAGCGACACCATGACGAGGTCGCTCGAGCGGCTGTCGTCCGGCAACCGGATCAACCGGGCGGCCGACGACGCCGCCGGGCTGGCGATCTCCCAGAACCTGCGCGCCCAGGTCACCGGGATGAGCCAGGCGATCCGCAACACCCAGGACGGCATCAGCGTCGTCCGGACGGCGGACGGCGCCCTCGACACGGCCACCGCCGTCCTGCACCGGATGCGCGACCTGTCGGTCCAGGCGGCCAACGACGGGGGCCTGACCGCCTCGGCCAAGGAGGCCGTCCAGGCGGAGATGGCCCAGCTCAAGGCGGAGCTGACCCGGATCGGCACCACGACCAGTTTCAACGGCCGGGCGCTCCTCGACGGCAGCTACCAGGGCACCTTCCAGATCGGTGCGAACAGCGGCGAGACGCTGACCGTCCTCATCGGGTCGCCCGGCCTGGGCTTCGACACCGCGGGTCTGGGGCTCGCGTCGGTGGACGTCACGGGGGTGACGACGCTGGCCTCCACGGTCACCCCCGCGATCTCCGACGACGTCGGCGTCCCCACCGCGGGACAGGTCGTGTTGGCGGGGGACTACACGACGGGCGGCGTCTACCCGACGTCCTTCGCCGGCCTCGCCGGGTCGATCACCTACGACGGCAAGACCTTCGACCTCGGCAGCGTCGACTACACGGGTGCGGTGACGGCGACCGACTACATCGACCGGCTGAACCTGGCCGCCCAGCCGTTCTTCGGCACCGCGCACACCCCGTTCACCGGCTCGGCCGGCGGGCTGACGTTCACCGGGACGACGCCCGCCGTGGGCTCGACCGCCCCGCAGGCGGTCGCCCTGACGCCGACCTACGCGGGTCAGTCCGGCGCCAGCAAGGCCATTCCGCTGATCGACGACGCCGTCGCCCAGATCTCCTCGCTCCGGGCGTACCTGGGCGCCATCGAGAACCGGTTCGAGCACGCGATCGCCGGGCTGAACACGACCATGGAGAACACCATGACGTCGGTGTCGCGGATCAGTGACACCGACATGGCCTGGGAGATGGCCGCGTTCAGCAAGAACCAGATCCTGTCCCAGGCCGGCACCGCGATGCTGTCCCAGGCCGTCCGGGCGCCGCAGAACATCCTGACGCTGCTGCGCTGACGTGTGCTCGGCACGCGCCGGCGCATCCAGCCAACTCCCAGGTCGCGCACAGCCTGCTCGACGGCTCGGCGGTCACGCTCGTCCTCAGTCAGCAGGCAGCGTGAGGAGATCCCGTGCGAGCACAGCAACCGTCCATGGACCCGGCCCCGAGCTACGAGGGGCGTGCCCTGCCCCGGCCGGACGAGGAACTCGTCGACCAGGGACTGGCGTTCGACGTCGGCACGCTGCTCAGCCGCCGGAAGATCCTGGGCATCCTCGGCCTGGGGGCGGCGACCGTGGGCCTGGCGGCCTGCGGGGCCGGCTCGCGGCTCCGCGTCGTCCTCCGGTCGTCGTCCTCGTCGTCGGCGACTGCGTCCGGCGAGATCCCGGACGAGACTGCCGGCCCGTATCCCGGCGACGGCTCCAACGGTCCCGACGTGCTCGAGCAGAGCGGCGTCATCCGCAGCGACATCCGGTCCAGCTTCGGCGACTCCACCGGCACGGCCGAGGGTGTGCCCATGACGCTCGAGCTCGTCGTGTCCGACCTCGCCAACGGGGGCGTGCCGTTCGAGGGGGTGGCCGTCTACGTGTGGCACTGCACGCGGGAGGGCGGGTACTCGCTCTACTCCGACGGCGTGCAGGACCAGAACTTCCTGCGCGGTGTCCAGATCGCCGACGCCGACGGGCGGGTGACCTTCACCAGCATCTTCCCGGCCTGCTACGACGGGCGCTGGCCGCACATCCACTTCGAGGTCTACCCCGACGAGGCCGCCATCACCGACTCGACGAACGCGATCGCGACGTCGCAGGTCGCCCTCCCGCAGGACGTCTGCGAGCAGGTGTACGGCCAGACCGGCTACGAGTCGTCCGTCAGCAACCTGTCGCGGGTCAGCCTCGACACCGACAACGTGTTCAGCGACGACGGCGGCGCCAGCCAGCTCGGCACCGTGACCGGCGACGTCACCAGCGGGTTCGCGGTGTCCCTGGCCGTCGGCGTCGACACCACCACGGCGCCGAGCGGCGGCGGGATGTCCGGCGGGCCCGGTGGACGTGGCGGCCCGCCGCCGAGCGCCCCCACCTCGTGATCAGCGCCGTGGACCCCCACCCGCGCGTCTCCCAGAGAGGACCCCGATGAACCTCGGACCGGTCGAGATCGGCCTGATCGTGCTCGCCGTCATGCTGTTGTTCGGCTACAGGAAGCTGCCGGACGCCTCCCGCTCCCTCGGGCGCTCGCTCCGGATCTTCAAGAGCGAGGTCGCCGAGTCCCGCGCCCCGGTGCTCCCGGCCGCCGACGTCCACGCCGAGGAGCCGCCGGCCGTGCGGGCCGCCTAGACCGGGGGCGCCGGCGTGCCCGCCGGGGTGACCACGAGCCACGTCCCGCCGTAGTCGTCGACGTCGTGGCACAGCACCTGTCCCGGGTCCTCGTGCGCGTAGTAGTACAGCGGGTGGCCCGCGTAGGTCACCTGCGTCGATCCGTCGTCGCGCTGGACGGTGCCGAGCAGGTCGGCACGGACGTCGCCGGTCGCCTGCGGTGTCGCGGTGGTCAGCACCGGTGGCCAGTTGGCCGCGCAGTCCCCGTAGCACTCGGGGCGTCCCGCCGTCTCCAGGTCGAAGAGGTAGATGGCCTGGCCGGGCTGGTCGAACAGCATGACGCCGAACTCGCTGGCGCCGGTCGTGATGGCGGTGCCGGTGGCGGCCGGCGGGCTCGACGACGTCGTGGCGCTGGTCTCCGTGCTCGGCGGCGGCGTTGTCGATGTCGAGGTCGATGTCGTCGAGGTCTGCGCCGCCGGGTCTTGGCCGTCGGCATCCCCACCGCACGCCGTCGTGACCAGCACCGCCACGGCCAGGAGGGCGACGGCTGCCCGTCGGGTGCGACGGTGGGAAGCGTCCTTCACGGTCACGCGGGCCCCAGGGTGGTCGGGAGACGGGCGGATACGTCCCAGGTCACCGTGGCCGGCCGGTCCTGTCAATGGCCCGCGCGGCGGGCACGGAGTCCGGCCGCGTGTCAGCGCTTCGTCGTCACCGTGCAGACCGCGCCGGCCGCGTCGTACGTCGTCCGATCCCCACCACAGGGCAGGCGTGGTTCGGCGGCCGACCGTTCAGGCGAAGTGCGCCACGATGCGCCGGGCGTAGAACTGCTCCCACGGCTCGTCCACGTGCCCCTCGGCGAACTCCCGGTCGAGCAGCACGAGCTGGCAGACGAGCTCGCTGCGCACCGGCGGCCGGCCCAGCAGGCGGGGGAGCTCGGAGAGCTCGACCAGCCAGTGCGCGTACCAGGACGCCCAGTCGGCGTCCTCGCCGTCGGTGATCCGGTAGACCCGGTGGTGCAACTCGGCCACCTCGCGCATGAGGTCGGCGATCGGTGCGGGATCCACACTCGCCCGCCCGTCGGCGGTCACGTCGCGGGAGCCTCCTGGTCGATGCACATGGTGTTGCCCTCGCTGTCCTTGAACCAGGCCGCGCGCCCCGTGTCCGGGATCGAGGCGATCTCGCCCTCCCACTCGACGCCGGGCATGCCCTCGTACACCTCGAAGGTCACGCCCTTGGCCTTCAGGTCGCGCACCTCGGCCTCGATGTCGTCGACGTGCCACTGGGCGATGGTGTGGCCGGCCTGCCCGGCGTAGGAGGTCTCGTAGATGTTGAACGACGTCCCGCCGTCGGTCCGGTAGGCGAGTGCGACGCCCTCGATCTCCCTCGTCGGCGTCAGGCCCAGCACATCCGCGTAGAAGGCGCGGGCCCGCTTCAGGTCTGCCGCCGGGATGTTGGCCTCGACCTTGCTGCTGCTCAGCATCTGCTTGCTCCCGGGTGTCGTCGTGGCCCCCGCTCGGGCGGCAGGTTAGTCCCGGCCCGCTGCGTCGGGGAAGGCCCTTCGACCTGCGCCGAGGAGCCTCATGCGCTCGCAGGAACGACGGGCTACGCGCTCTGCACGTGTTCGACCAGCCACAGGTGCAGCGGCGCGAGCAGTCGCCACGACCGCTCCAGGTGGTCGCCGAGGTCGTCGCCGACCGCCACCTCGCTCGGCTCGCTGACCGCCGAGAACAACGCGCGGTAGAGCAGGAACGGCGCGGCCTCGGGCGCGGCGGAATGGCCCGCGGGCGGGCGGACGAGCGCCTTCCCGTCGACGCCGATGCCGGCGCGGTCCAGCTCCGCGACGATCCCGACCAGCGCCCGGCCCGCCGCCGGGTCGCTCACGGCGTCGCGGAACCGGGTCAGCCGCTCCTTCTGCAGGTCGTGCGCGCCGGCGCCGACCGCCAACTCGTCCGGCGTCAGGCGGAGGAAGAGGCCGGACACGGCGGTCGCGCGGGGACCGTGCCAGAACCACAGGTCGAGGTGGTCCTTGTACGGCCGCTTGTCGGGGGAGAACCGGGTGTCCCGGTTGATCCGGAAGATCGATCCCAGCACGCGCGGCTCGGCGGTGATGCCCGGCGCCAGGCGGTCGAGCAGGGGAGCGGCGGCGCTCACGAACGCCTTCGCCGGGGCGGCGACGTCCCGTTCGTAGCGCGCCCGGTTCGCGTCGAACCAGGCGCGGGTGTTGTTGTCGCGCAACTCGGCCAGGAAGTCGAGGGTCGCGCGGGGGAAGCCGAGCGTCGTCACGCCTGCTTCTTCGGCGTCTGCTTCTTGGCGGGCTTGGCCTTCTTGGGCGGCAGGGACGCCACGTACGCCAGGGACCGCTCGATCCAGGGCGTCGCCTCCTCGGCCGACCAGGCCGCCGGCAGGGTCGCGTAGCCGCCCATCGGCCGTTCGGCCGGACCGAACGGGCCGGCCCCGGGCTGGGCGAGCAGTTCCTCCTGCTCGGCCGGGGCGAGCTTGACGCCGACGTCGCTGCCGAAGAGCCCCATGAACATGTTGCCGTTCACGAACGCACCGAGGTTGCCGAACATCGGCTTCACGACGACGTCCGGCCCCTCGGGCACGAGATCGGTGAACCGCTCGCGGTCGGCGTCCGTCGGCTTGGGAATGTTCACGGGGCGGGCACCACCCGGTCGAGCCAGGCGACGAGGTCGGCCTCGACCTCGTCGCGATTGATCTCGTTGAAGACCTCGTGGCGGGCGCCCTCGTAGACGTTGAACGTGATGTCGTCGAGCCCGGCCGACCGGTAGCGGTCGATCAGCGCGTGCGCCAGGGCGAGCTGCCCGTTGACCGGGTCCTCCGAGCCGACGGCGACGTAGAGCGGCAGGTCGGAGCGGACGCCCGTCATCCGGTCGATGTCCGCCAGCCGGCGGGCAGCCTCGAACATGGCCCGGACGGCGGGGCCGTCGAGGCCGAACCCGCACCGGGGATCGGCGACGTACGCGTCGACCTGCGCCTCGTCCCGCGACAACCAGTCGTAGTCGGTGCGGGCGGGCGTGAACGCCGCGTTGAACGCCGACAGGTCCATCTCCTGGTCGAGGTCCATCGCGGGCTCCAGCAGGTCCAGCAGTGCGGTCCCGGTCAGGACGGCGGCGTCGACCCGGTCGCTGTGGTCGAGCAGGTACTGCTGGACGGCGAAGGAACCCATGCTGTGACCGAGGAGCACGAGCGGCACCTGTCCGTGCTCGTCGCGGACGCGGTCGGCGAGCACGTCGATGTCGTCGACCAGCCCCGCCCAGCCGTCCGCGCCGATCGCTCCCTGTTCGCCTCCGTCCGGTGTCCCGGTCGCGCCGTGCCCGCGGTGGTCCTGGGCGTACACGGCGAAGCCGGCGGCGGTGAGTGCCGAGGCGAGGTGGCCGTACCGGAGGGCGTGCTCACCCATGCCGTGGGTCAGCTGGACGACACCGCGGACGGGGCCCTCGGCGTCCCACCGGTACGCCGCGATCTGCGTGCCGTCGCGCGCGGGGAAGGTGAAACGTGCCGAGGGCGGGTGCCCTGCGTCCGGAGTGTTCGTCCCGTCCACGGTGTCCGTCATCGCGCGCTCTCCTCGTCGTCCCCGGCGCCGTTGCCGGAGGTGTCCGGACGGTAGTGCACGGACATGCACTCTCACCGGGCCGTTCACCACGACCGGGCAGGCGGATCCCACTAGGCTCGGGCTCAGCTGGGCTGCAGCGTGAGGGGACCCCATGGAAGCCGGTACGGACACTCTGCAGAAGGCGTTGCAGGTCAACCTCGATCCCCGCTGGTACGGCACGATCGCCGAGATCGGCGCCGGCCAGGAGGTCGCCCGGTGGTTCTTCCGGGCGGGGGGCGCGGCCGGCACGGTCGCCAAGTCGATGTCCGCCTACGACATGGCGGTCAGCGACGCGGTCTACGGCAAGTCCGACCGCTACGTCTCCAAGGGTCGGCTGCAGGCGATGCTGGACCACGAGTTCGAGCTCAACCTCGACCGGCTCAGCGACGAGCGGGGCGACGAGACGTCGTTCTTCGCCTTCGCCGACACCGTCGTCGCTCGTAGCTTCCGGGGCGGGAACGAGTGCCACGGGTGGATGGGCGTGAAGTTCCAGTCCCATCCACGCGACGAACCCAGCCAGATCGTCCTGCACGTCCGGATGCTCGACGCCGAGGCCCAACCGCAGCAGGAGGCGCTCGGCATCGTCGGGGTCAACCTGCTGCACGCGGCGTTCTTCCAGCACCACGAGCCGGAGCAGCTGGTCGAGAGCCTGCTCGACCAGCTCACGACCGGGCGCATCGAGATCGACATGATCGAGATGAAGGGCATCGAGTTCCGGTCGGTCGACAACCGTCTGCTGGCGCTGAAGCTCGTGCAGCTCGGGCTCAGCGGCGCGGCGATGTTCAGCTCCGACCGTCAGGTCCTGCAGCCCAGCGAGGTGCTCCGCAAGAAGGCGATCCTCGTCGAGCGCGGCAGCTTCCGTCCGCCCACCGTCGTCAACATCGACATGCTCGAGGCGGCGCGGGCCAAGTTCGAGGCCGATCCGGCGGTCGCCGACCGGGACGTCCTGGTGCTGACCGAGCTGACCATGGCCAACCTGCGGGCCGGCGGCGACGTCGTCGACCGGAAGGACTTCCTGGCCCGCGCCGACCTGCTGTCGGCCTGCGGGATGACCGTGCTGATCTCGGACTTCCTCGCCTACCACCGGCTCGCCGCGTATCTCGCCTTCCGCACCGACGGCCGGATCGGGATGGTGATGGGCGTCCCGAGCCTGCTCGACCTCTTCGACGAGTCGCACCACGCCGACCTGCCCGGCGGCATCCTGGAGAGCTTCGGCCGCCTGTTCAAGAACGAACTGCGGCTGTTCGTCTACCCGATGCTGCACGACGGTGCCGTCGTCACCGTGGACACGGCCGAGGTCGCCGAGGACCTGCATCCGCTGTACGAGTACCTCTCGCGGCGGGGGAGCTTCGTCGGGCTCGACAACTTCAAGCCCGACTACCTGCCGATCCTCAGCCGCGACGTGCTCAAGCGGATCCCGACGGAGGACACGACCTGGGAGTCGATGGTGCCCGTCGAGGTGAGCGAGCTGATCAAGAAGCGCGGGTTCTTCGGCTACCACCGCGACCGGGGGAAGCCGCTCAGCTGAGCTGCGCGGCCACCAGCGGCTCCAGCGTGAGGTGCGGCTTGTTGTCACGCAGCACCCGCATGACCCACTTGGTGGTGAAGAGGGCCAGCAGTTCGCCGTTGCTCCGCTGCACGACCTCCGTGCCGCTCGAGGCGTTGATCCCGGGCACCGACTCGGCATCGGTCCGCATCGCCAGGCCGTAGGGGAGCGACTCGAGGCGCACCGGCGCCCCGAACTCGTGCTCCATCCGGTGACTGGCCACCTCGAACTGCATCGGCCCGACCACCGCCAGGATCGGCGCCTGGTCGCCGCGGCGGTCCGAGCGCAGCACCTGGACGACGCCCTCGGAGTCCAGCTGCTCGATCCCGCGGCGGAACTGCTTGTGCTTGGCGGTCGACAGGCTGCGGACGACGGAGAAGTGCTCCGGGGCGAAGGTGGTCAGCGGGGGATAGGTGACCGGGACGTCGGCGTAGAGCGTGTCGCCGACCCCCAGGGCCGCGGCGTTGACCAGGCCCACGACGTCGCCCGGGTAGGCGAGGTCCACGCTCTCCCGATCACGTCCGAACACCTGCTGGGCGTACTTGGTCGCGAACGGCCGCCCGGTGCCGCTGTGCGTGACGACCATGCCGCGCTCGAACGTTCCCGAGCAGATCCGGATGTAGGCCAGCCGGTCGCGGTGCGCGGTGTCCATCCCCGACTGCACCTTGAAGACGAACGCGCTGAACGGCGCCTCCAGGGGCCGCACCTCGCCGTCCTCGGCCGGGCGGGGGGACGGCGGCGGCGCGAGGTCGACCAGGGTGTCGAGCAGGGCACCGACGCCGAAGTTGGACACCGCCGAGGCGAAGAGCACCGGCGTCGTGACGCCGTCGAGGAACATCTCCTGGTCGTGCGCGCACCGGTCGCGGCCAGCAGGTCGGACTCCTCGACCGCTCGCGTCCACTCCTCGCCCTCGCGGGCCGCCGCGGCGTCCGCGGGCAGGACCTCCTCGGGCGCGATGGTCGCGCCCCCGGCGGTCCGGGTGAACCGCCGGTAGGTGCCGTCGGTCCGGTCCAGTACGCCTCGGAAGTCCCCGGCGATGCCGACCGGCCAGGTCAGCGGGGTGGGTGTCAGCCCGGTCCGCTCGCTGACCTCGTCCATGAGCTCGAGGGCGTCCTTGCCGGGCCGGTCCCACTTGTTGACGACGGTGATGACCGGGATCCCCCGGTGCCGGCAGACCGCGAACAGCTTCATCGTCTGCGTCTCGAGGCCCTTGGCGGCGTCGATGAGCATCACCGCGGCGTCGACGGCGGTGAGGACCCGGTAGGTGTCCTCGGAGAAGTCGGCGTGCCCGGGGGTGTCGAGCAGGTTGATGACGGTGTCGCGGTACTCGAACTGCAGCGCGGCCGAGGTGATCGAGATCCCGCGGGCCTTCTCCAGGTCCATCCAGTCCGAGACCGTCCCGCGCCGCCCGGCCTTGCCGTGCACGGCGCCGGCGCGGCCGATCACGCGCGCGTGCAGCGCCAGGGCCTCGGTCAGCGTGGACTTGCCGGCGTCGGGGTGGCTGATGACGGCGAACGTGCGCCGCCGCGCGGCCTCTACCGGCGCACTCCCGGCGACGAGCTGCTCGGTGCCGGCGCTCATGCGTCCACGACGACGGGGATGATCATCGGGCTGCGCCGGTGCGCCCGGTGCGCCCAGCCGCCGACGGTCCGGGCGATCAGCTGCTCGAGCTGCAGGGCGGTGCCCACGCCCTCGTCGGCGGCCCGGGCCAGCGCCTTCTCGATCAGCGGGACGACGTCGGCGAACGTGGTGTCCCCGTGGACGAAGCCGCGGGCGAGGAAGTCCGGGGGCTCGACCAGCCGGCCGGTGTCGGCGTCGACGATGGCGACGACGGTGATGACGCCCTCCTCGGCGAGGGTGCGCCGGTCCTTCAGGGAGGCCTCGGTGACCCCGCCGACGTCCGTGCCGTCGACGTAGACGTTGCCCGCGGGCACCTTCCCGGTGATGGACACCCGGCCGCCGACCAGGTCCACGACGACGCCGTCCTCGGCGATGACGACGCCCTTCGGGTGGACGCCGGTGCGGATCGCGAGGTCGGCGTTGGAGCGCAGGTGCCGCCACTCGCCGTGGACGGGCATGACGTTGCGCGGCTTGACGAGGTTGTAGCAGTAGACGAGCTCGCCGGCGCTGGCGTGGCCGGAGACGTGCACCTTCGCGTTGCCCTTGTGGACGACGTTCGCGCCCCACCGCGTGAGCTCGTTGATGACCCGGTAGATCGCGTTCTCGTTGCCGGGGATCAGCGAGCTGGCCAGCAGGACGGTGTCGCCCTCGGTGATCCGGATGACGTGGTCGCGGTTGGCCATGCGGGAGAGCGCGGCCATCGGCTCGCCCTGGGAGCCGGTGCAGACCAGGCACACCTGGTTCGCCGGCAGCTTCTCCAGCACCTTCAGGTCGACGACCAGGCCCTTGGGGATGTTCAGGTAGCCGAGTTCGTGGGCGATGCCCATGTTGCGCACCATCGAGCGGCCGACGAAGGCCACCTTGCGGCCGTGCGCGTGGGCGGTGTCGAGCACCTGCTGGATCCGGTGCACGTGGCTGGCGAAGCTGGAGACGATGACCCGCTTCGGGGCCGTGCGGAAGACCGTCTCGATGGCCGGGACGAGTTCGCCCTCGGACATCGTGAAGCCGGGCACCTCGGCGTTGGTCGAGTCGGTGAGGAAGAGGTCCACGCCCTCCTCGCCGAGCCGGGCGAAGCCGCGCAGGTCGGTGATCCGGCGGTCGAGCGGGAACTGGTCCATCTTGAAGTCGCCGGTGTGCAGCACGAGCCCGGCCGCGGTGCGGATCGCGACGGCGAGGGCGTCGGGGATCGAGTGGTTGACGGCGAGGAACTCCAGGTCGAACGGCCCGAACGCGAGGCGGTCACCCTCGGCCACCTGGCGGGTGACCGGCTTGATCTTGTGCTCCTTGAGCTTGGCGTCGATGAACGCCAGCGTCAGCTTCGAGCCGATCAGCGGGATGTCCCGCCGCTCGCGCAGCAGGTACGGGACGCCGCCGATGTGGTCCTCGTGGCCGTGGGTCAGCACGATGCCGACGACGTCGTCCATCCGGTCCCGGATGGAGGTGAAGTCGGGGAGGATCACGTCGATCCCCGGCTGGTGCTCCTCGGGGAAGAGCACGCCGCAGTCGACGACCAGCAACTTCCCGGCGTGCTCGAAGACCGTCATGTTCCGACCGATCTCGCCGAGCCCGCCGAGAGCGACCACGCGCAGGCCCTCGGGGGCCAGTGCCGGTGGGGTCCGGAGTTCGGGGTGCGCGCGACTCATATCCGCCACGCTACGGGCGTGACGCAGCGCTCCCGCTGCCGGTCAGCCGAACCTCGCTTGGACCGGCGCGACGTAAGCGCCGCAGCGGCGCGCGAAGTCGTCCACCGGCAGCGCCATCCGGTCGCCGAGTACCGAGTTCTCGGGCCGGTACATGACGGTGCGATCGGACGGCGGCGTCGAGTTCCACGACAACCTCCCGTCCAGTGCGGAAACGTCGTCAGGACGCTCCCGCAGGGACGGGGTCAACGGCTATCAGCTAGACGGCACCTTGCATTGTGGACGGCGACGGGCAGGTCGACTTTCACAGGATGTATCCAGCTTTCTCACATCCGGCACCGAGGCGCGGCCGCCATCGTTGTGGACAACACAGTAAGGAGGCTTTATGGCAGACGCAGGCGGGAGCGTTCGGGGCTGGGTATCGGTCCTGGACGGGGAACCTGACGACCTCGTCCTCGAGACGGCACTCGTCTCGATCACGGGCCCCCGCCCGGAGAACCAGGACGCCGGGATCGCCAGGCCCACCCTGCTCGCGGTCGCCGACGGCGTTGCCGGCAACGTCGGGGGAGCGATCGCCGCGACGCTCATCGTCGACGCCCTCTCGGAGGAAGCGCAACGACCGGGGGCCGGATCACCCGGCGAGCGGCTCGCCGGGGCCGTGGGCGCGGCGAACGGGCGTCTCGGGCGGGCCGTCGCCGACAGCCCCGGTCTCGCGCACATGGCGACGACCCTGACCGCGGTCGCGCTCGCGGGTCACCACCTGGTCGTCGCCCACATCGGCGACTCCCGCGCCTACCTCCTGAGCGACGGACGCCTGGAGCAGCTCACCAGCGACCAGACCGTCGTCCAGTCGCTGGTGGACGCCGGGGTCATCACCACGGCGCAGGCGCACACCCATCCGTTCCGCTCCATCCTTCTCGGCGCTCTGCGTGGCGCCGACGAGGACCTCGAGCACTTGGTGGTGACCAGCCGCCCGGTCCGGCCGGGCGACCGGGTGCTGGTCTGCTCCGACGGCCTCTCCGGCGTGGTCGGGCCCGAGATCCTCGAACGCGTGCTGAGGGAGGAGCCCCGCCCGGGCGACGCGGCCACCCGGCTCGTCCGGGACGCGCTCGCCGCCGGCACACGCGACAACGTGACGGCAGTCGTCGCGGACGTCGCGGTGGTCACCGAGCAGGCAGACGGCGACGGGTCCTGAGTCCTGAGGTTGGTGCTACGCGACCTACTCCGGCTGGTTGTCCGCCGGGCCGCCGACCTCGTACGACGCCGTGACGCCGTCGTAGGCCAGGTGCGCGACGAGCCCCTCGTCCGCGTGGTCGAGGTGATGGCAGTGGTCCATCCAGATGCCCGGGTTGTCCGCGAGGAAGACGATCTCGTAGGTCTCGCCGTCACCGACGTTGAGGGAGTCGACCACCCACGGGCTGCCGGTCGCCGCGACGCCGTCGCGGGACAACACGATCGCGTGGTGCCCGTGCAGGTGCATCGGGTGCACGTCGCCGCTGTTGTTGGTGATCGTCATCCGGACGATGTCGCCCTCCTCGACGTGGTACATCGGCACATCGGGGAACAGGCGGCCGTTGATCGTCCACCAGAATCCGGGCAGGCCGTCGACGAAGGCGATGCGGCGGCCGATCTCGTAGGTGAACCGCCGGTCGGCGTCGTCGGGGTCGAACGACAGCGGCGCCGGGGTGCCGTACGTCAGCAGGTCGACCCGGCCGGTGGGCTCGGGCGCAGGGTCGACCTCGGTGCCGGAGGGGCCGACGACCACCGCCGATGCCCGGCGCCGGTGTCCAGCCGCGCTGGTGCCTCGACGAGCACGTCGACCCGGCCGCCGGCGGTCACCAGCAGCGCCTCGTCGCGCAGGTCCGTGGGCTCGTTGACGTCGGTGCCGTCGACGGCGAGAACGCGGAAGTCCGACCCGGTCACCCACGCCCGCAGCGGCCCGTTGTCGGTGTTGACCACCCGGATCCGGACCGGCTGCCCGGCCTCGGCCTCCACCGTCGTCACCCCGGTGCCGCCCGCGACGGTCCGTCGACCGGCGTAGTTGTGGACCGGGGCGAGCACGTCCTGCACGGCGACGTCGCCGGAGCGCGTCCGTCGCGGGGTGGACGACGAGCGTGCCGAACAGCCCGCCGCGCACCTGTTCGTGGGACACCTGGTGGGAGTGGTACCAGTACGTTCCGGCGTCCTCGGCCACGAACCGGTAGACGTACTCGTCGCCCGGGCTGCACCGCGTCCTGGGTCACCCCCGCGACGCCGTCCTCGGCGTTGGGGACGTCGACCCCGTGCCAGTGCAGGGTCACGCCCTCGGCCACGTCGACGTTGGTGAGGGTGACCTCGACCAGGTCACCCTGGCGCGCCTCGATCACAGGCCCGGGCGACGTGCCGTTGAGCGTGTAGCCCTGCGACCTCCTCGCCGCTGGCCAGGCCGGAGAACTGCCCTCGCGCGCCGCCAGGTCGACGGTGACATCGGGCTCGCCGGTCGTGGGGCCGGTCAGCTCGGCGACCGGCCGGCCGGTGCCGTGGTCGTGCCCGGCGGGCCCGCCGCCGTAGTCGGCGCGGCCCATCTCCGTGACCGAGTACGTCGACGGGACGAGGCTCGACAACCACGACCAGCCGAGGTAGACCAACAGCGAGACGAGGAGGACCAGGGGAACGATCAGCCGCCAGCGGCGGAGGAGGGCGCTAGACAGGGAGCGACGACCCTGAGGTCGGGTGCTGTCGGAACGCTGGCGCGGCACGGATACGCTCGCCGGCGCAGCCGCATCCGTCGCGGGCCAGCATGCTGGCCCGCGGCCGGCCGCGCCGAGGATCAGCGAGCGCGTTCACGCCGTGCAATGCGCCGATGGCGGGCGCCAGCCGAACGCGCCGATGGCCAGGACCACCTGGAGCACGATCAGGCCGAAGACGATCCCGCCCCACTTCCGTGCCCCGGGGACGGCCTTCGCCGCGAAGAAGGAGACGATCAGCAGGATCAGTCCGAGCGCCGGCAGGACGCAAACCCGACGATCCCGTGCGTCGACGTGGCCGACGTTCCCTCGAAGGTCTCGTCGATGACGAGGCCGTTCTCGAGCTCGGTGAGCGACTCGAACCAGCCGAACGCGACCGAAGCCGCCTGCACGAGCACGCCAAGTGCGATCAGGCCGGCCAGCACGCGGTAGGTCTGCTTCACGATGTTGACTCCCTCGACGATGCGTTTCCGGGGCCCCGCTGCTGGGACGGCCCTCGACCGCGGAGTTTGTACACCCGGCAGTCCGTCCGCCGACAGGGAATCGCGCGCGACGCGCCGCACCTGTGGACAGGGGGTGAGGGCGCACCCGGGAAGCGGGCAGGGATCGCGCGGGTTGCACCGGACAACCGATCGAAGGGCTCTCCCCATGCGCATCCCGTTGTCCGTGCTCGACCTGGCGCCGATCGCCCGCGGTGAGACCGCGAGCAGCAGCATCGCCGCCAGCGTCGCCCTCGCCCAGCGTGCGGAGGAGCACGGATACCGGCGGGTCTGGTACGCCGAGCACCACAACATGCCCGGCATCGCGTCGTCGGCGACCAGCGTGCTGATCGCGCACGTGGGCGCGCAGACCGGCAGCATCCGGCTCGGCGCCGGCGGGGTCATGCTGCCCAACCACGCCCCGCTGACCATCGCCGAGCAGTTCGGCACGCTCGACGCGATGTACCCGGGGCGGATCGACCTCGGACTGGGCCGCGCCCCGGGCTCGGACCAGAACACCATGTACGCGCTGCGCCGCGACCCGATGTCGGCCGACCGCTTCCCGCAGGACGTCCTGGAGCTGCAGGCCTACCTGGCGGGGGAGACCCGCGTCCCCGGGGTCAACGCGATCCCCGGCAAGGGCTCGCAACGTCCCGCTCTACATCCTCGGCTCGTCGATGTTCGGTGCCACGCTCGCCGCGGCCCTCGGCCTGCCGTACGCGTTCGCCTCGCACTTCGCCCCGCAGATGCTCGAGCCCGCCGTCGCCGCCTACCGCCGCGAGTTCACGCCCTCGGCGCAGCTCGACGAGCCGTACGTCATCGCCGGCGTGAACGTGATCGCCGCCGACAGCCGGGCCGACGCGGAGGCGCAGCTCCAGTCCAGCCGGCGGGCCCGGGCGATCGGTCTGTTCGGGCGCGGCCAGAAGCTCACCGACGAGCAGGCCGACGCAGCTGCTCGCCCAGGGTGCCGCCGTGCACGTCGACCAGATGCTCACGCACACCGCGCTCGGCCGGCCGCACGAGGTCGGGGAGTACCTGGACGGCGTTCCGGAAGCTCGCCGACGCGGACGAGCTCATCGTCGCCCACCAGTCGCCGACCATCGAGGGCCGGCTGCGGTCGGTCACCCTGACCGCCGAGGCGATGGAGCCCGCCGCCTGAGTCGCGACCCCGGGAGCTCAGGACGAGGGCGAGGCCGTTGACCGGCCGATCCGGCGCGCAGCACAGTGAGCACGTGAAGCGAGCGCTGATGGTGTTCACCTGCGGGGCATTCCTGACCGTGGTGGTCGAGAGCACCGACGACGATCGTCCGATCGTCGCCGTCGCGCTCGCGGCCGTGTTCTCCCTCCTCGCTGTTCTCGGCTTCGCCTGGCTGGACCGGCTGGAGCCGCCGCCGTCGGCTCCGGTTCGCGGTGCCGTACGTGGTGGGGATGCTGGCGCTCGGCTACCTGGTCTTCGGGGCCTCCGGTGCCGGGGTGGGCGCCACGCTGCTGCTCCTGGTTCTGGTCTGCCAGAGCGTGCTGCTCCTGCCGTTGCCCGCGGCGGCCGCGGTCACCGCCGCCGTCCCCCTGGTGCACGTCGGCATGACCATCGGCGACGGCTTGCGCAACGGGCTGGGCATGCTGGCGGCGGCGACGTTCACCGCGGTCGTGACCGAGCTGCTGCGCCGCGAGCAGCGGGCGCGGGCCGAGCTGGCGACGGCGAACGAGCTGTTGCGGGGGTACGCGGCGCAGGCCGAGGAGCTCGCGACGACCCGGGAACGCAACCGGCTGGCCCGGGACATCCACGACGGCCTCGGCCACCACCTCACCGTCGTCCAGATGCAGGTGCAGGCCGCGCGCGCCGTCCTCGCCGCCGATCCCGCGCGAGCCGACGCCGTGCTCGCCAAGGCGCAGCAGCAGTCGACCGAGGCGCTCGCGGAGGTACGCCGGTCGGTCGGCGCCCTGCGCGAGCCCCGCGCGGTGCCGCCCCTGGACGTGGCGCTCACGGTGCTGGCGGAGGACGCCTCGGCGGCCGGCGTGCCCACGGAGCTCGAGGTCCTGGGCACCGTGCGCCCGCTCGGGGCCGATGCGGAGGAATCGCTCTTCCGGGCCGCCCAGGAGGGGCTGACCAACGTGCGCAAGCACGCCGCGGCCGGCCGCGCGCGACTGGTGCTCGACTACCGCGGCGAGGGAACCGTGCGGTTGCAGGTCTGCGACGACGGCCGCGGGACGGCGGCCCCGGGGGACGGCTTCGGCCTGCTGGGTCTTCGGGAGCGCGCCGCCCGACTCGGCGGCAGCGTGGACGTCGACTCGTCGCCCGGCCGCGGAACGACCCTGCGGGTCGCGGTGCCCGGATGAGCGGCGTCGCACCGGTGCGGGTGCTGCTCGCCGACGACCAGGCGCTGTTCCGGGAGGCGCTCGCCACCCTGCTCGACGTGCGCGCCGAGATCGACGTCGTCGGCGAGGCCGGGAACGGCGCCGAGGCTCTGGACCGGGTCGCCGCGCTGCGGCCGGACGTCGTCCTGATGGACCTGCACATGCCGGTGCTCGACGGGATCGGGGCCACCCGCAGGCTCCGCATCGAGCAGCCCGACGTCCGCGTGCTCGCCCTGACGACCTTCGACGACGACGAGGACGTCTTCTCCGCGCTGCGTGCCGGCGCCGTCGGCTACCTGCTCAAGGACGTCTCGGCGGACCGTCTCGTCGAGGCGCTGCTGGCCGCGGCCCGCGGCGAGTCGGTGCTGCAGCCGTCGGTGGCGGCCAAGGTGGTCGCGCGCTTCGCCCGCATGCCCGAGGACGACGGCCCGCCGCGGCCGCAGCCGCTGGTCGTGCCGCTGTCGGAGCGCGAGCTGGACGTGGTGCGGCTGCTCGCCGAGGGCAGCAGCAACCGCGAGATCGCGGGGGCGCTGTTCCTCGCCGAGGGCACGGTCAAGAACCACGTCACGAACGTGCTGGCCAAGCTCGGTGCCCGCGACCGGACCCAGGCGGCCCTCCGTGCGCGGGCGCTGCGCCTCATCTGAGGTCACGCCAGGCCGTGACCCCCGGTCATGACGTCCGGCACGTGGCGGCGGCGCCCACTCGCCCCGACGATCGGCGGCATGACTACCGAAACCCTCCCCACCTCGTCCACCGAGCACGCCCCCTCCCGGGGCCGACCGGATCCGGCATTTCGTGCGCCACTTCCTCGAGATGGTCGTCGCCATGCTGGTCGGGCATGTTCGTGCTGGGCCCGCTCGAGGGCGCCGTCTGGCCGGAGCTGACCGTCGGCCCGGAGCGTGGGTGTCCTCGTGATGGCCACCAACATGTCGATCGGCATGGCCGCGTGGATGCGGTTCCGCCGGCACTCGTGGCGGGCCATCGCCGAGATGTCGGCCGCGATGTACGTGCCCTTCGTCGTCCTGCTGGTGCCGTTCTGGGCCGGCGCGATCGGCGAGCACACCCTCATGACCTGGGGGCACGTGCTGATGCTCCCCGCCATGGCGCTCGTCATGCTGCTGCGCCCCGACGAGTACACGCACTGACCGGACGCGCCGGACCGCCCCGAGCACACCCCTAGGGACGTTCGCCTCCCCCAGTTCTGGGGGGTCGGAACCCCCCAATCCCGTCTGGTCAGCCCGGCGACAGGCGTCGAGACTTCCCGCAGAGCGCCACGACGTGGCCTCCGGCGACGCCGGCGACGCGGCCGGTTCGTTCCTTCCATGCGTTGGGTCAGGCGCACGGGAGACCCGGTGGCCGTCCGTGGTGAGCCCAGCCCGCGGCGGGGACGGGAAACCAAGCGAGACCGGGGGCGGAACGATGACTGGACGCGAGCACGGGTCGGGCGGGGTGCCCGACGAACCGGCCGGCGGCGGGCTGTCGCGGCGGATGTTCCTCAGGCTCGGCGCGGGCGGCGCCGCCGCGGTGGGCTTCTATGCCGCCAACTCGCTGTCGTGCCGTGCCTGGCCACAAGGGGCCTGCTCTCGGCCGACGGCGTGTTCGGCGCCGCGTCGATCGCTGGCCGACGCGTTCTACAAGGAGGTGTTCCCGACCAGCCCGCTGATCCTCGAGCCCGTTCAAGGACCCGCTGCCGATCCCGAAGGCGCTCGCCCCGGTGCCGAGGTCGGTGTACAGCTCCTGGCCGCAGCCCCCGGGGCCCGGGGCAGGGCCAGCAGAACTCGCTGCGCAACGAGCGGCACCAGAAGTGGTCGACGAGCGATCGGCTCTCCCGGACCCGATCGTCTACAAGATCGACCTGCAGGTCGCGGACCCACTCGTTCACCACGTCCAAGGTGCTGCCGATCGACGCCGCTCGGCCGGCCGGCGGTCTCCTTCGACGCCACCGGCAAGAGCTATCCCGCCGGCACCAAGCGGAAGCTGCCCGCCAGCACGATCTACGGCTTCAACGGCACCTTCCCGGGGCCGATGATCAACGCCGAGTACGGCAAGCCGGTCGCTGGTCCGCTTCGAGAACCACCTGGACGAGAACCCGCTCGGCCTGGACCGGCAGGACTTCGGCTCGCCCGGACCTGCTCCTTCCTGACCCACCTGCACAACGGCCACACCGCGCCCGAGAGCGACGGCAACCCGCACTACTCGATGCGCTACGGCCCGAGGTCGAGGGCTACCGCCCGGGACATGTCGGTCGACAACCTCTACCTGAACTGGCCGGCCGGCGGCGACGACCGGGAGAAGCAGAGCTTCTTCTGGTTCCACGACCACCGGATGGACCACACCGGCTCCAACGTCTACAAGGGCATGGTCGGCCTCTACCCCATCTACGACCCGAAGAACGGCACTGGACATGGGCGACGAGCGCCACGGGCTGCCGCCTGCCCGGCGTCCGCACGGACAACCCGGACGGCGTCCTTCGACGTCGACTACGACATCCCGCTGGCGTTCTACGACTGCCGGCTCGACGACGGCGTCACGCTGCACCAGGACATCCACGACGGGCTGGGCGAGTTCCCGGCGGCCGGCAACCCGGCGACGCACCCGGAGTGGTGGGGCAAGACGTTCTTCAAGCACTTCCCCAACCACGGCTTCGTCGGCGACATCTTCACCGTCAACGGCACGGCCTACCCGGTGCTCGAGGTGAAGCGGCGCAAGTACCGCTTCCGGTTCCTCGACGCCTCGGTCGCGCGGATCTACGAGTTCAAGCTGATGAGCTCGACGCAGGGCCCGAAGACGGCGGTGTCGCTCGGCTACATCGGCGACGAGCTCCAGGGCCAGTACCGCATCCCCGACGGCCAGCAGTGCATGAAGTTCACCCAGGTCGCCTCGGACGGCGGGCTGCTGCCGTTCCCGATCCAGCGGGACTCGTTCGAGCTGTGGCCGGCCAAGCGGCGCGAGGTCATCGTCGACTTCACCCGGTACCAGGACGGCTCGCCCACGACGAAGGGCGACGTCATCTACCTGACCAACGTCATGAAGATGCCCGACGGGCGGATGTGGACCAACTCGTCCCGCTTCGTCCCCGACCCGGAGTACAAGGTGCCGGTCCTGAAGATCGTCATCGGCGACGACGCGGCCCGACAACAGCGCAGATCCCGACGCGAGCTGCGCGACGCTCCCGCCGCTGCCGCGGCAACTGGAAGACCCTGCTGGACAACCGGCTGATCTTCGAGGTGCAGCGCGGCAGCGGCGGCGGCGAGATCGAGTGGCTGATCAACGGCAAGGAGTTCGACCCGGCACGGTCGGCCACGAGCCTGAAGAACCCGGCCGGCAAGACGCCCGCTCGCCCAGCAGAAGAACGGCAGCTTCAACCTCTGGGAGATCCGCAACGGCGGCGGCGGCTGGGTGCACCCGTTCCACCTGCACATGGAGGAGCACCGCACGGTCATGCGCAACGGCAGGGACGTGACGGCCAGGCCGAGCCCCGGGCACCCCGACGACGTCTCCCGCGAGGACCTGGTGGCCCTGGACCCCGGTGAGTCGGTGATCATCTACCGGGGGTTCCGGGACTTCGTCGGGCCCTACGTGGCGCACTGCCACAACCTGGCGCACGAGGACCACGCCATGATGTTCGGCTGGGAGATCACGCCCTAGGCCAGGCCGGCCGCTCGCGTCGATCCGAGGGAGTCCCGATGTCGGTCTCCGTGCCCAGGTTCGCCGGTGCGCGCTGCCGGTCCCGTGGTTCACCGTGGCGCTGCTGGCCGTCGTGATGGCGTACGCCGACGGGTTCTTGCTGACGTCGATCCAGGGCGCCGTCGGCGCCATCGAGCGAACCCAGGGCCCGTTCGCCAGCTGGTTGCGGACATCGACGCTCATGCTGCCGGTGTTCGTCTTCGCCGTGCTGGTCGGCGCTGGCCCTCGCCCGCCGCCGGTTCGGGCCGGCGCTGCGAACGGCGAGGAAGGTCGTGGCCGCGGCGCTGCTGATCGTCGCGGCGCGGAACCATGGTCGGGCGCCGGTGAGCTGGCGGTCAGCGCCGCGTACGACTACCACCTGCAGTCGCAGCAGCTGGAGCTGGTCGATGCCACGCACCGCGCCGCGGGACACGTCCACGACACCGGCTCCGGAGAGTGCACCGGTCTCTGCGCCAGGAAGCAGGCGACCCTGGCCGTGGACGCCAAGGCGGTGGGCTTCGGCAGCGCGGTCGTCCTCGGCGCCAACCTCGTCCTGGTGGCCTGGGTGCTGGCCCTACGGGGTGGCCGGCTGGAGCCCGCGCGCACGAGACGGCCGGCGGTGCCCGGCCCGGTCTGAGCGGGCCGGGCAGAGCCCGTCGGCGGCACGGGTGTTTGCCGCCGGGGGGTACTCCGGGTAGCCCCGACCCGTGACCTACTCGATCGTCGCCCGCGACCCGGACACCGGTGAGATGGGCGTCGCCACTCAGTCCCAGGCGTTCGCCGTCGGCAACAGCGTCCCCTTCGCCCTGCCCGGTCACGGCGTGATCGCCACCCAGTCGATGGCCGAGCCGATGTACGGCTCGGTCGGCCTGGACCTCCTGCAGGGCGGCTTCACCGCCCAGGAGGTGCTGACCGCGCTGAGCAGCGTCGACCCGCAGCCGCAGCGCCGGCAGGTCGCCGTCCTCGGGGTGAACGGTGACCTCGCGGCCTACACCGGCGAGCACTGCGTCGAGGCCGCCGGCCATCTCATCGGGGACACCTCGGTGGCGCTGGCCAACATGGCCGCGTCGCCGGCGGTGTGGGAGTCGATGGTCGAGCGGTACGAGAACTCCGGCGGTCCGCTCGCGCAGCGGTTGCTCAACGCGCTGCAGGCCGCCGAGGAGGCGGGCGGTGACTTCCGCGGACGGCGGTCCGCCGCGATCATGGTCATCCGGGCGACGACGACCGGTCGCCCGTGGCACGACATGGTCGTCGATCTCCGGGTCGACGACTCACCGGATCCGGTGGCCGCGCTGGCCGACCTGCTGGTCACCCGGGCCCGCTACCAGGACGTCGTCCGCGCGTTCCAGCAGGCCATCGACGGCGATCCGGTCACCGCCGACCGTGAGCTGGAGCTGCTCCGCCCGATGGACCCGACGACCGAGCCCGACCAGTTGATGTGGCGGGCGGTGGTCGCGGCGCTGGCCGGCCGGGAGGACGCCGCCCGCGAGATGCTCGCCGTCCTCGCCACCAGCGCGCCGCAGTTCCTGGAGGCGGCCCGCCGGTTCGGCAAGGCGGGGCTGATGCCGCAGGACGTCATCGCCCGGATCGTGCCGGCCGGATAGCCGGTCACCACCAGCCGTGCCGCTTGGCCCAGATCAGCAGGGTCACCGACATCACGACCATGACCCCGACCAGGGCGATGAGCAGCACGGGGTCGCTCTGCGCATTGACGATGACGTTCATCCCCATCACCGAGGAGAGGGCGGTCACCGGCAGCGTGACGGCGGCGATGACGGCGAGCCGCTCGGCGGCGATCGTCATCTTCGTGTTCGTGCGGGTCTGATAGAACTCGATCACGCCCTGCAGGTAGTCCATCTGGCTGTGCGCCATGGTGGCCAGCCGCGTGAACTGGTCGACGTTGTTGTCCAGCAGGGCCTGGCCGGACGGGCCGTACACGGCCAGCCGCTGCATCCGCCCGTACACCTCGGCGCTCAGCGACGCCATCGTCCGGACGGTCAGCAGCCCGTGGCGCACCCGGAACATCCCGTCGAGGAACTGCTCGGCGTCGCCGAGCTCACCGGCCGTCACCTGCTGCTCGAAGCTCCACACCTCGGTCGTCCGCGCGGCGAGGTGGTCGTGCATCCGTCCGGTGAGTGCCGAGACGACGGCGGTCGAGAGTGCGTACCCGGAGGCGCAGTTCAGCCGGCCGCCGTCCACCCGCGCGCCGACAGCGTCGGTTTCCACGCTCATCGCGGCCGGGCCGACGGCGGGGTTGACCGGCCCGTGCACGGTGAGGAGGTAGCGCTCCCCGACGAACTGGTCGAGCTCGACGTAGTGGATGTGCCCCCGGTGCCCCAGCTCCGGGGCGTGCAGGATGACGAACACGTGGTCGGGGTAGATGTGCACGCGGGGGACGGGGGAGCGCTGGACGCAGTCCTGCACCGCCTTCGGGTGGAAGCCGAACACCTCGCCGAGCACCGGCAGCAGGTCGGGATCGCCGGCGGGCACGTCGACCCACACCACGCCGTCGTCGTCCTTGAGCAGGGCGGGCAGCTCGTCCACCGTGTGCCGCGAGACGCCGTCGGCGCCGAGCCTCCGGATGTCCATCGCGCGCCCTAGGACCGCTGCGGTCCGAGGGGGTGCTGTGCCACGAGCCGCCGGGGTGCGCGGCAGGCCCAGGCCTCGCCGACCAGCTCCGTGAGCGCGGCAGGGTCGAGTTCGTCGAGCCGGACCAGGACGGCGGCGTACCCGTCGAAGTGGTGCGTCGTGAAGTACACGTCCGGCTCCGCCTCGACCAGCGCCCGCTTCGCCCCGTCGTCAGGGACGCTCGCCGCCAGCACCGGACCGGTGGGGGCGTCGGCGCCGAGTTCCTCCATGTCCTTGCGGCGAAGCGGGCGCTCCCACGCGAACGACTTGTCCCGCACGCGCCAGGCGCGCTGCCCGCCGTACGACGCGGACTCGACCGCCTCCGGCAGCGCCAGGCACGCAGCGGCCACCTCGTCCCAGGTCGCCATCACGCGTCCAGGATCCGGTCGACGCAGACGACGAACACCGCCGCGGAGCGGCGGGCACGCAGGCTTCGGCTCACGGGACCTCCTCGATCCGGTGGGACGGACGTCGGGGACATTCCACCCGTGCTCGGGAGCTGTCAACGCACCCGGTCGCCACCGGCCTCCCGTCAGGCAGACGGGCCGGCACCGGCGAGGCCCAGCCGGTGCGCCACGGCCGCCGCCTCGACGCGGCCGTCGACGCCGAGCTTGGCCAGGATGTTCGAGACGTGCACGCTCGCCGTCTTCGGGCTGATGAACAGAGCGGAGGCGATCTGACCGTTGGACCGTCCGGCGGCCACCAGCGACAGCACCTCGCGCTCGCGGTCGGTGAGTCCGAACGGCACGGCCTCGCCGGCGGCCGGGGCCGTCGCGGCGGCCGGCTCGTCGAGGGTCAGGCGCGCGCGTCGGGCGAGGGCGCGGACGTCGTCCAGCAGCGGCCCGGCCCCCAGCCGCGCCGCGGTGGCGGCGGCCGCACGCAGCGGATCGACCGCGGCGGTGCGGTCGTCGGCCGAGCAGAGCGCCTCGCCGAGCCGGTAGCGGGCGTAGGCCAGGGGCCAGGCGTCGGTCGCCGCCTCCCACAGGCCCACGGCCTCGCACCAGGCCGGCACGGCGGGGTCGCCGTCCCGGCGCGCCCGCTCGGCACGGGCCATCGCCCGGTAGGCGGTGGTGGCCGGGGAGGACGCCCGGACGGCCGCGTCCAGGCCGCGCTCGGGCCCTCTCGGGGTCGTCGGCGGCCGGGACGGCGACCGGTTCGCGCCGGTCACGGGCGTCCACGGCGGCGTCGGCCTCGATCCGGGCGGCGAGCCACACCAGCGGCCAGGCGTACCGGGCCGACCAGGCCGGGCTGACGTCCGCGAGGCCGGTCGCCACGTCGGCGGCGGCCATGGTCAGGTCCCCTCTGGCCCGGGCGACGTCGGCCTCGATGTAGGCCAGCGCCTGGGTGAACTGCGGCTCACGGCTCTCCCCGAGCTGCCGCCGGGCGGACCGGACGTGGGCGAGCGCCTCGTCGGGCCGGCCGGCCGCCGCGGCCACGTAGCCGAGCAGCTCGTGCAGCGACGCGCCGAAGACGCCGGTGAGGCCCGCCCGCATCGCGTCCTCGGCCAGCCGGGTCGCCTCGGTCCAGTCCCCCAGACGGATCAGCGGCTCGACGAGGTTTCCGGTGAGGAACGCGCCGAAGCTGCGCGAGAGGCCGACCCGCGCGGCCAGGTCGATGCCGGCGCGGGCGGTCTCGGCCGCCTCGGCGTGCCGGCCCCGCGACTCCAGCATGTCGGAGAGGTTCACGTATCCGCGCAGCGCGGTCTGGTGGTCGCCGGCGTCGAGGGCCAGGCGCAGGCCGTCGCGCAGGGCCGCCTCCCCCTCGACGGGGTCTTCCAGATAGCTCAGCGAAGCGCCCATCGTCAGCAGTGCCTCGGCCTCCTGCTTGCGCGCACCGACCGCCCGGGCGGCGGCCAGCGCGGTGCGCCCGATGCCGGGACCGCGGTCGTCGCCCATCCGCATGAGGGTGTTGGCCAGCGAGGCCAGCACGGTCGCCCGCGCGAGGCTGGGCGGGTCCTCGGGCAGCCGGGTCAGCGCCTCCTCCAGGACGTCGATGCTCGCGCCGTCCTCGCCGAGCGCGCGCATCGCCTCCGCCCGCTGGTCCACGATCAGCGCCGTCCGCTCCGGGTCCAGGTCGGGGTCGACCAGACCGACCGCCTGGGTGAGCAGCGGGATGGCCCGCTCGATCTCGCCACTCTGGAAGGCCGCCCGCGCGGCGAGCCTCAGCACCTCCACCTCGTCGGTGCCGGCCCAGGTGGAGGCGTCGGGCACGGTGCGCCACACCTCGAGGGCTCGCTCGAGGTGCCGGCGGGCCTCGGCGGGCGCGAACGCGGCCATCGCCTGGCGCCCGGCCTGCACCGACGCGGCCAGGGCACGCGGGAGGTCGTGGGCGGCGTACCAGTGGACGGCGAGCGTCGCGGGGACCGAGGCGTCGTCGCCGGCCAGGCCCGGGTCGCGGTCCAGCGCCTGCGCGTAGGTGGTGTGCAGCTCGCCGCGCTCGCCGGGCAGCAAGTCCTCGTAGACGGCGTCCCGCGTGAGGGCGTGCCGGAAGGCATAGCCGCGGCCGGCGCCGTCGACGACGAGCAGCGAGGAGTCGACGGCCTCGCGCAGCGCCTCGTAGAGCTCGGCCGGCGGAACCGCCGCCACCTCTGCGAGCAGCCGCTCGGGCACCCAGCGGCCGGCGACGGCGGCGGTGCGCAGCAGCCGCTGGGCCGGGCCGGACAGTCGCTCGGCACGCGAGAGCAGCACATCCCGCAGGGACGGCGGCAGCTCGCGCTCGTCGGCGCCGTCGCGCACGGTGCGCACCAGCTCCTCGACGAAGAACGCGTTGCCCTCCGACCGGTCGAAGACGACGTCGACCATCGTGGCATCGGCCGGTGCGCCCAGGATCGCGCTCATCTGCGCGGCCACCTCGGCGCGGTCGAACCGCGCGAGCTGGATCCGCTCCACGTCGCGCAGCCGTTCCCAGCCCGACAGCAGCGGCCGCAGAGGCGAACGCCGGTCCACCTCGTCCGAGCGGTAGGTCAGCACGAGCAGCACGCGGGTGCCCTGCAGCGCCCGCACGAGGAACGCCACGAGGTCCAACGTGGAGCGGTCGGCCCAGTGCAGGTCCTCGACGACGAGCACCAGCGGTTGCCGGGCACCGATCCGGCCGAGCACGCCCAGCAGCAGCTCGAACAACTGGGCGGTGCTGCTCGCGCCGGTGCCGGGTGCGACGTCGCCCGGCGCCAGTTCCGGCAGCAGCCGGGCCAGCTCGCGGCGGGCGGGTCCGAGCAGCGCGTCGAGGTCGTCGGCGGACGTCGTCCGGGCGAGCGTGCGCAGCGCCTCGACCAGGGGCACGAACGGCAGTCCCTCACCGCCCAGCTCGATGCAGCCGCCGGTCAGGACGCGCACCCCGTCCACCGACCGGAACGCGCCCTCGAGCAGCCGGCTCTTGCCGACGCCGGCCTCGCCGCCGACCAGGACCACGCCGGGGTCCCCGGCGCTGGTCCGCGCGACCGCGGCGCGCAACTGCGCCAGTTCCCGTTCGCGTCCCACGAGGACGGGGCTCACGACCTCGACGGGCACGCCGGAATGCTGGCACGACGGAGCGCGGTCTGAGGTGCCTCAGACCGCGCCGGTCCCGGAGCGGTGGTGGGGCGCGTGCGGATCTGAGGTAGCCGGGACCCGCCGGAGGTGCTCCTCGTCCGATCCGGAGGCGGCTACCTCAGCGACATCGTGGTTGCAGCGCCGACGGCGGCGCGGACCGAGGTTCCCGGAGGAATCCCATGAACGACATCCTCGACATCGTCTGCAAGGGCATCGTGATCGGCAACCTGCTGGGCTCCACGACCTCCGCGGCGGTCCGGTCGTGACCGCGACCCCGGGCACCATGCGCAGCGCGCTGCACTGCTCTCCGTTCCGCCGGCTGCTCGCCGGGCTGGCCATCTCCCAGGCGGGGGACTGGCTCTACAACGTCGCGCTGCTGGCCTTCGTCTACGAGCGCACCCACAGCGCCGGCTGGCTCGCCGCCACCACCGCGGCGCGGGTGCTGCCCCTCGTCGTCCTCGGCCCGCTCGGCGGCGTGATCGCCGACCGCTTCGACCGCCAGACCGTCATGGTCGTGTCCGACCTGGTCCGCGGGGTGCTGATGCTCGGTCTGGCCGCGGTCGTGCTGGCCGACCTCCCGATCGTCCTGGCGCCGGTGCTCGCCGGGCTGGCCACCGTCGCGGCCGCGCCCTACCCGCCGGCGGCGGCGGCGACGACCCCGCGGCTGGTCCCGGCCGCCGACCTCGCCGGAGCGAACGCCGCCCGCGCCGTCGTCGGCATGGGCGCGGTCGCCGCCGGCCCCGTCGTCGGTGCCGTGCTGCTCCTGCTGGGCTCGCCGGGCACGGCGTTCCTCGTCAACGCGGGAACCTTCGCCCTGTCCGGGCTGGCCGTCCTCTCGATCGCCCCTGGTCCGGTGTTCCGGCCCGGCCGCGCGGTGGGGGAGCGGCGGACCATCGTCTCCGACATCGTCATCGGGGCGCGCGCCCTCCGGTCGCACCCGGTGGCCGTCCGTCTCGTCGGTGCCGACGTGGTCTGCAGCGTCGTGTACGGCATGCAGACGGTGCTGCTCCTGCTGCTCGCCCGCGACCTGGGCCTCGGCGAGGGCGGCTACGGGTATCTGCTGGCCGGGCTCGGCGTCGGCGGCATCCTCGGCACGGTGGTGGCCGGCCGCGCGGACCGCAGCTCCCACCCGAAGGCCGTCGTCGTCGGTGCGCTGCTCGTCCTCGCCGTCCCCTCGGCGCTGATGGCCGTCCTGTCCTGGTTGCCCGGGCTGCTGGTGCTCGCCGTCGTCGGCGGTGCCGGTGCGGTGCTGGTCGAGGTCCTCTGCGAGACCGCCCTGCAGCGGGAGCTGGACGAGGAGGTCTTCACGCGGGCCTACGGCATCGCGCTGCCGGTCTCGATCGCCGGCATCGTGCTCGGTTCGCTGATCGCGGCCCCGCTGGCCATGGCCGTCGGGCTCACCGGCGCGATCATCGGCATGGGCGTCCTGGCCGCCGGCTACGCCGCGGTGGTCGCGCTGCCCCGGCGCGCGGTGGGTCGACACCGGCCGCCGACCGCCCTGGCGATCGTGCCCGAGGCGGCGGCGGCCTGAGTCGTCACCCCAGCGGGACGGTGAGGATCGCGTCCAGCCAGTCCTCGTACTCGTCGTCGCTCATCGGCCGCGCATTCCGGAGCGCCTCCTCGAGGAGGCGCTCCGGCACGTCCGGCCGGGCCGTGGCCCCGAGCCACGTGCCGTCGACGCGCCGCACGACCTGCCGCCAGTCGATGCCGTCCTCGCGCTCCCACGTGACGCCGTCGGCACTCCGGCACGACGACGCCTCGACGGTGCCCTCGGGCGTGTGGAACATCCCGCGGCACGGGTCCCCGCCCATCGCCGCCGCGTTCGGCATGCGGAGCAGCGACACGACGGGGGTGGGTTCGCCGTCGACGACGTAGTCGGTCCACAGGTACTCGCTGCCGGTCGTCCGCGGCGCGAGCCCGTCGAGCCCGTCGATGTCGGTGACCCACGGGCGGGCGGTGGTGCCGACGTCGCGGACGATCGCCTCCCGCCGCTGCTCCGCCGACGCGCCGAGCACCCGGGGCACGACGACGACCGCGGCAGTGACGACCAGGACGACGGCCGTCACCCGCCGGACCATGCCGGGCCACTGGAGCGCGGCGACGACGGCGAACGGCAGCGCCGCCGCCGCGAAGCGCAGGGGAACGGGCAACACGCTCGCGACGCCCAGCCGGACGGATGCGAACCCGATCACCACGACGGCCGCCGAGCCGAGGACGCCGACGGTCAGTCCGCGGAGCACCGACCCGCCGGATCCACCCCGGCGCGGTCCGGTGGCCCGGTCCAGTGCGACGGCGAGCACCGACACGACAGCCACGACGACGGTCAGTGTGATCAGGAAGGTCGTGCCACCGCCGAAGAGCGAGGCGACGACCACGGGCGCGCCGATCACCGCGCCGGCGATGCCGAGCAGCCCGGTCAGTCCGATGTGCGCGAGCGTGCGGAGTCCGGACGGCCGGGGAACGCCGGTCTCCACGGAGGAAGGGGACTGCGGCGGCACCGGCGCAGTCTGCCAGGACGCGGCGACCGTGCCGCGCTGCTCGCCCCGGAGCCCCGTTCGGGTCCTCAGCCCGGGACGACCGCGCGGTCCTGGTCCGCCTCGCGTGCCGTCAGCCAGGGGAGCAGGTCCTCGATGGGCATCGCGCGCGCCAGGTGCCAGCCCTGGACGACGTTGCAGTCCGAGCGCGGTCAGCAGGTCCCAGGTCGCCTCGTCCTCGACGCCCTCGGCGACGACCTCGAGGCCGAGGTGCCGTCCGAGGTCGATGATGGCGCGCACGATGGCGACGTTGTCGGTCACCGTGTCGAGCCCGGTCACGAAGCTCCGGTCGATCTTGACCTCCTGCACCGGCAGGCGCTGCAGGTAGGACAGCGACGAGTAGCCGGTACCGAAGTCGTCGACGGACAGGCGGACGCCCAGCCCCCGGAGCTGGTGCAGCAGGTCCACGGCGCGGGTGGGATCGGCCATGACCGATCCTTCGGTGACCTCCAGCGTCAGGCGGTGGGCGGGCACCCCGTACCGCTGCAGCAGCCCGGCGACCTCGTTCACCAGGCCCGGCTCCTGCAGGCTGCGGGTCGAGAGGTTCACCGCGACCCCGAGGTCGTGCCCGCCGGCCCGCCAGCGCGCGCAGGCGGCCAGCGACGCCTCGAGGACCAGCGTGGTGAGCGGGCCGATGAGCCCGCTGCGCTCGGCGACGGGGATGAACTCCTCGGGGCCGATCCAGCCGAGGGTCGGGTGCTCCCAGCGGACCAGCGCCTCGACGCCGCAGACCCGACCGTGCGGGAGCCGCGCCTGGGGCTGGACGTGCACCTGCAGGCCGCCGTTCTGCACGGCCGCGCGCAGGTCCGAGACGAGGGTCGAGTCGGCGCGGGCCGTCGGTGTCGAGCTCCGGGTCGTAGAGCCGCAGCCGGGTCGTCGAGCTCTTGGCGTCGGACATGGCCATGTCGGCCCGCTTCAACAGCGACGCGGTGTCGGCGGCGTGCACCGGGGCGATGGCGACGCCGACGGAGGCGCCGATCTCCAGCTGCATGCCGTCCAGGACGATGGGTTGCTCGAGCGCCCGGAGAGCGCGCCGGGCGACGTGGAGCACCGCGTCCTCGTCGGTGACCGCGGGCAGCAGGACGGCGAACTCGTCGCCGCCCAGGCGTGCGACGGTGCCGGCCTTGCCGACGATGCCCTCCAGGCGCAACGCGACCTCCCGCAGGAGGTGGTCACCCTGCTGCGTGCCCGAGCGTCTCGTTGACCTGCTTGAACTCGTCGAGGTCGAGGATCATGACGGCCGCACCACGGCTGGTGCCCTCGGTGACGGCGCCGAGCGCGATGGTGGTGCGACGCTGCAGGTCCGTGCGGTTGGACAGCCCGGTGAGCGCGTCGTGCAGGGCGTCGTGCCGCAGCTGGCCGATGAGCTCGCCGTTGCGCAGGGCCACGCTCGCGTGGTTGGCCACGGTCTCGAGCAGCAGGGCGTCGTCGTCCTCGAACGTGCGGACGTCGCCGAGCCGGTCGGCGACCACGAGGGCGCCGATGACGCCGGAATCGCCGTTGAGCGGAACGACGACGGCGTCGCGCATCTCATACGTCGCCAGCCACCGCCGGGCCTCGGGAACACGGGTGTTGCGCGGCATCAGCATCGGCCTGGCGTCGACGACCATGCGGTCGAGGAGCCAGGCGTCCTCGGGTGTCGCGGGCTCCTCGGACCGGGTCAGGTTGCCGGCGGCGTCGAGGCGGACGCGAGCGACCAGTTCACCGTCGGGGCCGATGAACGCCGCCGTCGCGCGGTCGGAGTGCAGCACCTCCTTGGCCTCGCCGAGGACGTTGCGCATGACCTCGTCGAGCTCCACGGCCGTGCTCACGGCCTGGGAGAACCGGTACAGCCGTTCGAGGTTGAGGTGCCGTTCGGCCAGGGTCGCGTAGGTCCGGAACGCCAGCAGGAGGAGGACGCCGAAGCCCGCCAGCAGCCAGGCGGTCTCGTGCCTGGCGTTCAGGCTGCTGACGCTGATGAGGCCGAGCGTCACCGCCAGGGCCGGCACCTTCAGCGAGCCCGCACCGGAGAGCAGGGAGCGCAGATCCACCCCGCCGTCCCGCGCGGCGATGATGCAGGAGATGACCAGCGCGCCCATGACGTCGGCCGCGAACGCGGCGACGTAGGCCGCCAGCCAGGTCGCGGGCCCGGTCACGGGCGTCTGCGGCGACAGCGCGAGGAAGATCGTGACCGCGAGGGAGGTCTCGGACAGGATCAGCGCGAGGTTGACCGAGATCTTCAGCGGCGGGGACCGGCGGTAGACGATCATCGCGACCGCTGAGCCCAGGGCCCGTCCGCCGATGAGCGCGAGCGGTGCGGCGAAGTACAGGCCGAGGACGAGCGGGATCTCGCTCAGCGAGATGGTCTGCGTCTCGCGACGTGCCTGGACGTTGAGGACGAACACGTCGGTGGCCGCGAACGCCAGCGCCACCGCCCACCACGGCAGTTCGACGTGCGACAGGTACGGCGGAAGCTCGACCAGCGTCGGCGCGAGCCACGCGGTGAGCGCGAGCAGCGCCACGATGAGTGCGGTGATGCAGAGGAACTGGCCGCGTCGGGACAACGGGCGCCCGGCACGCCGGACACCCTCGCTCTGCTGCGATCCCACTGCCTCACCCCCTCGGCGACCCGACCTGTCCTTGGTCTTGTCGGCACGCGGGAGCCTCGACTTGAGCCGCCGTCACGCGGAGTGACGTTCGACTCAGCTCGCGGGGATCGGGAACACCAGCAGCGAACTCGTCGCGGTCGCGACCGTCTTGCCCGCGGCGTCGAGCACCTCCCCCTCGGAGAACGCGACCCGCCGCCCGGGCTTGATCACGGTGCCGACGGCCGTGAGCGGGCCGCTCGTCAGGTGCACTGCCCGCAGGTAGTTCACCTTCAGTTCGATCGACGTGTACCCGAACCCGGCCGGCAGGGTCGTGTGCACCGCGCAGCCGGCGACCGTGTCCAGCAACGTGCACACGAGCCCGCCGTGGACGACGCCGATCGGGTTGTAGACCGACTCGTCCACGGCGGCGGTGAACTCGACGCGGCCCTCGGCCAGGGCGGTGATGCCGAACTGCATCAGCATCGCGATCGGCGGCGGCGGAAGGACGCCGTCCCGGATCGCCTCCATCGTCTCCAGGCCCGTGCGCTGCATGGCGCCGGCGGCGGTGATCAGTGGGTCGTGCCAGCTGACGGTGCGGGAGCGGGTGTCGCCCCACTCCGCCGGCGGCAGTGTCGTCGTCGCAGCCTCTGAGTTCATGCGGTGAACTTAGCACCTGTGCCGCCTGTGGGACTTTCTGTACAGAAAGTCCCACAGTGGCCCCGGCCAGAGGCGAGGGGGCCGGGGTCCTTCGTCAGGCCTTCGGGCGGGTCCCCGCACGCAGGGCACCCAGCAGGTCGTGGTTGAGCCGGGAGATGGTCTCCATCGAGATGCCCTTCGGGCACGCCGCGGCGCACTCGCCGATGTTGGTGCAGCCGCCGAAGCCCTCGAGGTCCTGCTGGGCCACCATGTTGACGACGCGGTCGTGCGCGCTCGGGCTGGCCCTGGGGGAGCAGGCCGAGGTGGGTCACCTTGGCGGCGGTGAACAGCATCGACGACGCATTCGGGCAGGCCGCCACGCAGGCGCCGCAGCCGATGCAGGTGGCCGCGTCGAACGCCGCGTCGGAGTCCTTCTTCGGCACCGGCACCGAGTGGGCCTCCGGCGCGGTGCCGGTCGGCACCGAGATGTAGCCGCCGGCCTGGATGATCCGGTCGAACGCGCGCCGGTCGACGGCGAGGTCCTTGATGACCGGGAAGGCGGCGGCCCGCCACGGCTCGATGTCGATCGAGTCGCCGTTCTTGAACGAGCGCATGTGCAGCTGACAGGTCGTCGTCTGCTGCGGGCCGTGCGCCTGGCCGTTGATCATGACGCCGCACATGCCGCAGATGCCCTCGCGACAGTCGTGGTCGAAGGCGACCGGGTCGTCGCCGTTCATGATCAGCTGCTCGTTGAGCACGTCGAGCATCTCGAGGAACGACATGTCCGGCGAGATGTCGGTGACCTTGTAGGTCACCATCTTGCCCTTGACCGTCGGGTCCTTCTGCCGCCAGATCCGCAGGGTCAGGTTCATCCCGCGCCTCGCCGGCGACTGGCCGGTCGATGGGGCGGCGCCCTGGGTGACTGTCACTTGTAGCTCCGCTGGGCGAGGTGGACGTACTCGTACTCGAGGGCTTCGCGGTGCAGGACCGGGGGCTCGTTCTCCCGCGTCCACTCCCAGGCGGCCACGTAGGCGAAGTTCTCGTCGTCGCGCAGCGCCTCGCCCTCGGGGGTCTGGCTCTCGGCGCGGAAGTGCCCGCCGCAGCTCTCCCGGCGGTGCAGCGCGTCGACGCACATGAGCTCGGCGAGCTCGATGAAGTCGGCGACCCGGCCGGCGTGCTCCAGCGTCTGGTTGAACGAGTGCCAGTCGCCGCTGACCTTGACGTTCGTCCAGAACTCCTGGCGGATCTCGGGGATCCGGTCGAGTGCCTTGCGCAGGCTCTCCTCGGAGCGCTCCATGCCGCAGAGGTCCCACATCAGCTTGCCGAGCTCCCGGTGGAAGGACGCCGGGCTGCGGGTGCCCTGGATGTTGAGCAGCTTCTGCACCTGGGCCTGCACGCCCTGCATGGCCTCGACGGCGGCGGGGTGCTCGTCGGTGATCTTCTCGAACGGGGCGTCGGCCAGGTACTCGGTGATCGTGGCCGGCAGGACGAAGTAGCCGTCGGCCAGGCCCTGCATCAGCGCGCTGGCGCCGAGCCGGTTGGCGCCGTGGTCGGAGAAGTTGGCCTCGCCGATCACGAACATCCCGGGGATCGACGACTGGAGGTCGTAGTCCACCCACAGCCCGCCCATCGTGTAGTGCACGGCGGGGTAGATGCGCATCGGGACCGAGTAGGGGTCCTCGCCCGTGATCTGGGCGTAGATGTCGAAGAGGTTGCCGTACTTGGCCTCGACGGCCGGGCGGCCGAGCCGCCCGATCGCCTCGGCGAAGTCCAGGTAGACGCCGAGACCGCCGGGGCCGACGCCGCGGCCCTCGTCGCACACGTTCTTGGCCTGGCGCGAGGCGATGTCGCGGGGCACCAGGTTGCCGAACGAGGGGTAGATGCGCTCGAGGTAGTAGTCGCGCTCGTCCTCGGGGATGTCGCGCGGGTTGCGGTCGTCGCCGCGCTCCTTGGGCACCCACACGCGGCCGTCGTTGCGCAGCGACTCGCTCATCAGCGTGAGCTTGGACTGGTAGTCGCCCTTGACCGGGATGCAGGTCGGGTGGATCTGCGTGTAGCAGGGGTTGGCGAAGTAGGCGCCCTTCTTGTGCGCCCGCCAGATCGCCGTCGCGTTGGAGCCCTTGGCGTTGGTCGAGAGGTAGAAGACGTTGCCGTACCCGCCGGTGGCCAGCACGACCGCGTCGGCGAAGTGGGTGGTGACCTCGCCGGTGACCAGGTCGCGGGCGACGATGCCGCGGGCCCGGCCGTCGACGACGATCAGGTCGAGCATCTCGGTGCGCGCGTGCTGCTCGACGTTGCCGGCCGCGATCTGCCGCTCCAGCGCCTGGTAGGCGCCGTAGAGCAGCTGCTGGCCCGTCTGGCCGCGGGCGTAGAACGTCCGCGAGACCTGCGTGCCGCCGAAGGAGCGGTTGTCGAGCAGGCCGCCGTACTCGCGGGCGAAGGGCACGCCCTGCGCGACGCACTGGTCGATGATGTTGACGCTGACCTCGGCCAGCCGGTGCACGTTGTTCTCGCGCGAGCGGAAGTCGCCGCCCTTGACCGTGTCGTAGAACAGCCGGTGCACGCTGTCGCCGTCGTTGCGGTAGTTCTTGGCGGCGTTGATGCCGCCCTGCGCGGCGACGCTGTGCGCGCGACGCGGGCTGTCCTGGTACCAGAAGGACTTGACCTTGTAGCCGGCCTCGCCGAGCGTCGCGGCCGCCGAGCCGCCGGCGAGCCCGGTGCCGACGACGATGATCGTCATCTTGCGGCGGTTGGCCGGGTTGACCAGGCGGCCACGGAAGCGTCGGGTGCTCCAGCGTTCGCCGATCTCCACATCCATCGGGGCCTTGGTGTCGGCGATCGGCTCACCGACGTTGAACAGTTCCAGAGGCATGAAGTGCGTTCCTGTCCCTTAGTCCACGAGGCCGAAGACGACGGCGGCCGGCACCACGAGGTACCCGGCGATGAGGAGAACCGCGAAGCCGGTCGCGCCGGCGTTGACCGTGCGCTCGCGGCGACGGTTGCTCTGACCGAGCGTCTGGGTGGCGCTCCAGACGCCGTGCCGCAGGTGCATGCCCGAGCAGGATCAGCGTGACCACGTAGACCGTCGTCGCGATCGGGTTCTGGAAGCTCGCGACGAGCCGGTCGTACGGCGTCGCGTCGGGGCCCGTCGGGGTTCGCGGCGCCGAAGGTGAGGTCGAGGATGTGGTAGACGATGAACAGGGCGATGATCACGCCGCCCCAGCGCATGGTCCGCGAGGCGTAGGTCTGCGCGACGGCCTTCTTGCTCGCGTACGCCTCGGGCCGGGCCCGCTTGGCCTGCCGCCACAGCGTGATCGCCGCCCACATGTGCGCCGCCGACCGCCACCAGCAGGCCGACCTCGATGGCCGTCAGGAGCGTGCGGGGCGGCAGGGCCGGCTCCCCGACGGTCCGCAGCCACTCCGAGTAGTCGTTGAACGACTCGGCCCCTTGGAAGACATGCAGGTTGCCGACCATGTGCGCGATGAGGAACAGCAGCATGAGAATGCCGCTGACCGCCATCACGATCTTCTTGAAGACCGAACTGGTCTTCGGCACTTTCGGGGTCCTGCGCTGGCCCGAGTGCGTCACCGTCACCACAGGCACAAAGCTAGATCCCTCGATGGCTTTGCGGCGAGGTAAACACGGGGTGACACACCTCATGTAAGGCTGCCCTTCCTCGGGCAGTCCTCGCTAGGGTCGGCCATCCTCTCCGGCCGGTTCCGGCCGGCGCGCGGGACCGAGGCGGAGGAGTCGGACATGACCGGACCGACCAGGGGGTTCTTCGGTCGCCGCCGCGAGCGCGATGCCCGTCTGCCGCCCGGGCAGTACAACGTGGGCAGCGACTGGCCGGTGCTGACCGCCGAGCCGACCCCGCGGATCGCGCCGGAGACGTGGAGCATCACCGTCGACGGCCGGGTCGAGCAGCCGACCACCTGGACGTGGGACGAGGCGCACCGGCTGCCGCCGTCGGAGTACCGGGGCGACATCCACTGCGTGACGACCTGGTCGAAGTTCGACACCCGGTTCACCGGGGTCAGCGTCGACACCCTGCTCGAGGCGGCCCGGCCGACCGCCGAGGCGCGCTTCGTCATGGCGACGTCGAAGACCGGCTACACGACCAACCTGCCGCTGGAGGACGTCACCGGCGGCAAGGCGTGGGTGGTGTGGGAGTTCGACGGCAAGCCGCTGCCGATCCAGCACGGTGGCCCGGTGCGCATGCTGGTGCCGCACCTCTACTTCTGGAAGAGCGCGAAATGGATCAGCAAGATCACCCTGATGACCCGCGACCAGCCGGGGTTCTGGGAGCAGAACGGCTACCACGACCGCGGCGACCCGTGGCGACAGCAGCGGTACCAAGGTGACTGAGCTGCTCGGCGCAGGTACGCCCCGCGCCCCCCGAGGCGGCTGGCGGACGGCGACGGTCGCCGCGGTCACCCGCCCGTTCCCGCGGGCGGTGATGCTGCGCCTCGACGTCGCCGACCGCATGCAGCACATGGCCGGTCAGCACTACGTCGTGCGGCTGACCGCGCCGGACGGCTACACCGCACAGCGTTCGTACTCGGTGGCGTCCGCGCCGGGCGACGCGTCGGTGGAACTGTGCGTCGAGCGGCTCGACGACGGCGAGGTGTCCGACCTACCTGGCCGACGTCGTCGAGCCCGGCGACGTGCTGGAGGTCCGCGGTCCGATCGGCGGCTGGTTCGTCTGGGACGGCGAGACGCCGGCGCTGCTGCTCGGCGGCGGCTTCGGCGTCGTCCCGTTCGTCGTCGATGCTGCGGACGGCGGCGGAGCACGGCCGGGCCGACCTGCTGCGGATCGCGGTGTCCAGCCGGACGCTGGCCGGCCTGCCCTACGCCGAGGAGCTGGCCGGGGCCGGCGCGCTGGTCGTCCTGACCCGCGAGCCGTACGGCATCCGGCCGGCGGGCCGGCTGACCGCGGCGGATCTGGTCCCGCTGTGGGAGCCGGGCCAGACCGCCTACGTCTGCGGGTCGGCGTCGTTCGCGCAGGGGGCAGCGGACCTGCTCGTCGGCATGGGCGTGCCGCCGGCGTCGATCCGCGTCGAGCAGTTCGGCCCGACAGGTACCTGATCGCGAGGCGTCAGCTCGAGGCGGTCCGGCGCAGCACCCGGCCCACCGCCACGGCGCGCGGAGGTCGAGCCAGACCAGACAGTCGGCACGGACCGCAACAGCTGGCGGACCGCCGTGTACTGCCACTCCGTCGTCCACGCCGGCTCCGCCGTGAACCGGCGGTCAGCCGGCGACCTCCCGCAGCGCGGCGCAGGCCTGCTCCTCGAGCGGCACCACGCGGGCGGCGAGTTCGGCGAGCGCGTCGAGCTCGGCCACCCGGTCCGCCGCGGCCACGTCGAGACCGGTGGTGAACGCCTCGACGTCCCGGGCGAGCGCACGCATCTCCTCGGGACTGCTCCCCCCGAGCAGGAGCTCCAGCCGCCGTTCGACCAGCGACCGGTACGGGGCCAGGCTCCCGGCGACGGCGGTGTCGGCGATCTCGGACCAGACGGCCCCGGCCGCCTCGTACCGGTCGGCGACCTCGCGGAGAGCCGGATCGCCGAGCGCGTCGGCCGCCTCGAGGAGGAAGTCGGCGTAGAGCGGCCGCATCGCGCCGGGGGAGGAGTGGTCGAAGGTCAGGCAGTCGTAGAGCCGGCGCAGCGCGTGGCCGAACGCGGGACCGCTGTCGAACAGGCGGCTCCACCCCTTGGCGGACCGGCGGTCGCCGACCGCGGTCGCCCACTTCGCCAGCCCCCGGAGGCCGAAGTTGCCCGCGAAGTTGTTGGGCATGACGTCCTCGACGAGGTCATGGACGGTCACCGCGAGGGACGCCCGGATCGCCGGTGCCAGGTCCACCGTCGCCCCGTCCGGCTCGACGACGATCATGTGGTGCCGGCTCTTGCGGTGGGCCGCCCGGGCCGCCGCGAACGTCTCCGCGCTCACCTCGATCGGCGTGAGGCGGTCGCTGTCCAGCAGCAGCGTCGTCCCCGCGCCGGCCCGCGACGGCGACGTCGTACGGCTCGGCTCCGGGGAAGCTGTCGGCCCAGACCTGGTGCCCCAGGCCGGAGCGGTCGACCGTGCAGACCGGCGTCCGGCCGGCGTCGAGAGCGGCGTCGAGGTCCCGCGCCGCCTTCGCGGCGCTGGTCGTCTGCGCCACGCGGTGGGGAACACCCGCCCGCTCGAGGGCTCCCAGCAGGAACGGCCGGGGGTGGATGCGCGGCACGATCGTCATGGTCGGCACGTGGCCGACGTAGGAGAACGAGAAGTACATGAAGCCGATGCCCCCGGCCAGGCCGGCGACCATCGGCTCGTCCAGCGGCTCGCCGTCGTGCGCCGCCGTGACGCCGGCCGCCGCCAGCACGTGGGTGAGCAGCGCGCTGTCGTGGTGCCGGCCGCCGCCGAACGTGCGGTAGCCGGGAACCGCGCCGGCCGGCTCGCCGACGACCTCGCCGACGACCTCGCCGACGAGGTGGCGCCGGGCGGCGGTGTAGCGCTCGCCGGTGCGGGCCATGCGGGCTCGGACGGCGGCCTTGAGGTGCTTCTGGCTGGTCACGGGGACTCCTTCGGCGGCAGCGGGCCCCGACCCCACGCGTCCTGCGGACCCGGCCGCGGCGAAGAAGACGTCTGCCGGCAGGTGCACCCCGAGGACCTGATCCCCTTTGCCCTCGCACGGCCGGAGGCGTGGGCAACCGGTCAGAGGGTTCGGCGTGGGATTCGCCGTGCGGGGACGGTACCGGACCCGCTGCCGTCCTGACGAGATCGCCGGTGGGGCGCGCCTCTTCCGTCCGCTTCGCCGACGGTGGCCATGCTGGCGGGGTGATCGAGCTCGACGGGCTGACGAAGGCGTACCGCGCCCGCGTCGCCGTCGACGACCTCACCGTTCGGGTCGAGCCCGGGCGGGTCACCGGGTTCCTCGGCCCCAACGGCTCCGGCAAGACGACGACGCTGCGGTGCATCCTCGGCCTGACCCGCCCGACCTCCGGGACGGCGACCGTGCTCGGCCGCCCCTTCCGCGAGCTGGACCACCCGATGCGACGGGTCGGTGCGCTGATCGACCCGCGGGCCCGCCATCCCGGCCGGACCGCCCACGCCCACCTGCTCGCCCTGGCGCAGAGCAACGGCCTGCCGGGCACCCGCGTGGACGACGTCATCGACCTCGTCGGCCTGGACTCGGTGGCCCACGAGCGGGTGCGCGGCTTCTCCCTCGGCATGGGGCAGCGGCTGGGCATCGCCGCGGCGCTGCTCGGCGACCCCGACGTCCTGCTGCTCGACGAGCCGGTCAACGGGCTGGATCCCGAAGGCATCCGCTGGGTGCGGGAACTGCTGCGCGATCTCGCCGACGAGGGGCGGACGGTGCTCGTCTCCAGCCACCTGATGAGCGAGATGGAGGACACCGCCGACCACCTCGTCGTCCTCGGGCGCGGGCGGCTGCTGGCCGACGTCCCCATGGACGACCTGCTCGGCGCGCACGCCGCCGTCCGGGTGCGCACGCCCCAGGGACCGCTGCTGGCCGCCGCCCTGCAGCGGGCCGGCGCCGGGGTGGAGCTCGAGGCCGACGGCGCGCTGCGGGTGGACGGGCTCGACGTCGCCGCGGTCGGGGACGTCGCGTTCGCCGTCGGGGCCCGGGTGCACGAACTGACCCGGCTCACCGCGTCCCTCGAGGCTGCGTATCTGGAACTGACCGGCGACGACGTCGAGTACCGGGCGGCGGCCCGGTGAGCCGCGTGGGCCGGGCGTGCCTTCGGCGGCCTGCTGCGCAGCGAGTGGACCAAGCTGCGGACGGTCCGCTCCACCTGGTGGTGCGCGGCCGTCTACGCCGCGCTGGTGCTGGCCCTCGGCTGGCTCGGCGCGGCGATCACCGACTCCGCGCCGCGGGCGGACTTCGCCGTCGGCGCCGCGCTGACCGGGTTCGGCTTCGGCCAGCTCGTGCTGGTCGTCCTCGGCGTCCTCGTGGGCGCCGGGGAGCACGTCACCGGCATGGCGATGTCGTCGTTCACCGCGGTCCCGCGACGCACCCGCCTGCTGCTCGCCCGCACCGTCGTCGTCGCGGTCGGCACCGCCCTGCTCACCGCCGTCCTGGCGGCCGGCTGCGTGGTGGCCGCCCGGCTGCTGACCGAGGTGCCCGGCGGCGTGAGCCCCGTGGATCCGCTGGTGCTCCGGCCGGTCGGGCTGCAGGTGGCCGAGGCGGTGCTGGTCGCCGTCCTCGGCGTCGCGCTGGGCACGATGCTGCGCTCGACGGCCGGGGGGATCGGGCTGGGCATGGTGCTGGTCCTGCTGCTGCCGCCCCTGCTGGCCGCGGAAGGCGGCCGCGTCACCGAGTGGCTGAGCTTCGCGCTGCCGGCGCTGCGGGTGGGCGAGGACGCCTTCCTGGTCGGGCACGCCGGCGTGGCCGGCCGGGCTGGCCGTCGTCGCCGCGTGGGCGGTCGGCGCGTGGCTGCTGGGCGCCGCGCTGCTCGAGCGCCGGGACGTGTGACCGCCGGTCACCGGCTAGGTTGGCGGGACTGTGCTGCCCGCCGTCACCGCCACCCGCTACGTCACCCCGCTGCGCGAGGGTGGCTCGCTGCCGGGGCTCATGGAGGCCGACGACCTCGGCACCTACGTCGTCAAGTGGCGCGCCGCGGGCCAGGGTGTGCGGGTGCTGGTGGCCGAGGTGGTGTGCGGCGAGCTGGCCCGTGCCCTCGGGCTGCCGGTGCCCTCGCTGGTCACCGTCGACGTGGCGCCGGAGCTCGGCGTCGGCGAGCCCGACGTCGAGGTGCAGGAGCTGCTCCAGCGCTCGGCCGGGCGCAACCTCGGCCTGGACTTCCTGCCCGGCGCGCTGGACTTCGAGGCCGGCGCCGACGGCGTCGATCCCGCGCTGGCCGGGCGCGTGCTGTGGTTCGACGCCCTCGTGGGCAACGTCGACCGGTCCTGGCGCAACCCCAACATGCTGTTCTGGCACGGCCGGCTGCAGCTGATCGACCACGGCGCCGCGCTCACCTTCCACCACCACTGGCCCGGCGCCGCCGCGGCGGTCGCCCGCCCGTACGACGCGAGCGCGCACGCGCTGATCGAGTGCGAGCCCGACGTGCCCGCCGCGGACGCCGCGCTGGCGCCGCGGGTGACCCGGCCGGTGCTGGAGGAGGTTCTCGGCCTGGTGCCCGACGAGTGGCTGGACGACGGCGAGTCGCCGACCGCCGTCCGGGAGCGCTACGTCGCGCAGCTGCTCGCCCGCCTCGACGCGCGTGCCGCCTGGCTCCCGGGCCTGGTCACGGCGGCCGAGGCCGGGGGCACCGGGCGACGGCGGGCGCCGCGCGGGGAGAACCGGCCGGCCTGGTTGGGTCCGCCGCCGCCGGAAGGGGTCACCCAGCGATGAGGTACGAATCGCTGCGAAGGGCGGGGCGATGACCAGGGACACGTTCGAGTACGCCGTCCTGAGGGTCGTGCCGCGGGTCGAACGCGGTGAGGCGCTCAACGCGGGTGTCCTCGTCTACTGCCGGCAGCGGGACTACCTCGGCTCCCGCGTGCACCTCGACGTCGACCGGCTGCGCGCCCTCGACCCGACCGCGGACGCCGAGGCCATCGGCCGCGCCCTGCAGGCGGCGGCCGACGTCTGCGCCGCCGAACCCGCGGCCGGTGCGGCCGGTCGGGAGGCGCTGGGCTCCCGGTTCCGCTGGCTGACCGCACCGCGGAGCACCGTCGTCCAGCCGGGGCCGGTGCACACCGGGCTGACCGAGGATCCCGACGCCGAGGCCGAGCGGCTGCTGCGCCTGCTGGTGCTCCCTGTCGGAGGCTGACAGCTCCGGGAGCATCGCAGCGAGGAACGAGCGAGGAGCGGACCGGGGCGCGGAAGCCGACCCATGTCGTCGAGGGCTGACCTCCCCGGGCAGTGGCGTCGCCCTCGTTCCTGTCGGCAGCCGGGTGTAGGCCGGTGACATGGAGATCTACGCCGTCGCCGTCAGCGCCCGGGACCTGTCGCGGGCCGTCGCCTTCTACGAGCTCCTGGGCTTCCGTTTCCCGCCGGCCGAGCCGGGGGACCCGCACCTGGAGGCGATCACCGAGTCGGGAATCCGGCTCATGATCGACGCCGCCTCGATGATGACGGAGCTGCTCGGCGAGCCGCCCCGCCCCGGCAACACGTCGGGCTTCGCCCTCCGCTACGGCTCGCCGGCCGAGGTGGACGAGGTGGCGGCGCGGGTGTCCGCGGCCGGCGGAACGGTCGTGCACGAACCGTGGGACGCCCCGTGGGCGCAGCGGTACGCCACCGTGGCCGATCCCGACGGCTACCGGGTCGACCTGTTCTGTCCGCTGCCCGCCTGAGGCGGGTGCTCGGCAGGGTCAGCCGGGCAGCAGCGCGTCGATGCGCCGAGCCAGCTCGAGGTCGAACTCGGTCACGCCTCCGGCGGAGTGGCTGACCAGCGAGAGGTGCAGCGTGCGCCAGCGCAGGTCGACGTCGGGGTGGTGGTCCATCTCCTCGGCGACGTCGGCGATCGCGACGATCGCGGCGACGGCGTCCCGGAAGGAGGGCAGTTCGACCGTGCGGTGCAGGCCGTCGCCGTCCCCGGACCACAGGGGCAGGGCGGGGAGGGCGGCGGAGAGTTCGTCGTCGGACAGGCGCGGCGGACGGGGCATGGCCCCATCCTGCCCCCGCCAGGAGGGCAGGGCGGCGGAGCCGTTCCGGTTCCGCACCGGAGGTGGGAACGTGCTGGCGTAGCCGTTCCGGTTCCCCAGCGGAGCTGTGATCAGCTGTGGATGCCGCACTCCGTCTTGGAGCGGCCGGCCCAGCGACCCGCGCGGGCGTCCTCGCCGGGTGCGACCGGCCGCGTGCAGGGCGCGCACCCGATCGAGGCGAACCCGATCTCGACCAGCGGGTTGACCGGGATCTGGTGCTCGGCGACATAGGCGTCGACGTCGTCCTGCGTCCAGGCGGCCAGCGGGTTGATCTTGATCATCTCGCGCTTGGCGTCCCAGTCGACGATGCGGGTGCCGGCCCGGCTCGGCGACTCGTCCCGGCGGATGCCCGAGCCCCAGGCGACGTAGCCCGACAGCGTCTGCGCCAGCGGCTGCACCTTGCGCAGCGAGCAGCACCGGTCGGGGTCGCGCTCGAACAGGCGCGCACCGAACTCCGCGTCCTGCTGCGCCACGGTCTGCTCGGGGCGCACGTTCACCAGGGTGATCGGCAGGACGCTCGTGATCCAGTCGCGGGTACCGAGGGTCTCGGCGAAGTGGTAGCCGGTGTCCAGGAAGATCACGTGGATGCCGGGCACCGCCGTGCTGGCCAGGTGCGCGAGCAGGCCGTCGGCCATCGACGAGGTCAGCGCGAAATCGTCGCCGAAGGTGTCGCCGGCCCAGCGCAGGACCGTCAGCGCCTGCTCCACCGGGTCGGCGATGCCGTCGAACCAGGCGTCGGCGGCGTCGGCGAGCAGGGGCGTCGGGCGCCCCAGCGCGATCGTCATTCCGTCACCCCCGTCGCCAGCAGTCGGACCGTGAACGCGCGCAGGCATGCCGCGCAGCGCCAGCCGTCCTCGTACGGGGTCAGTTCCTCGTCCCCGCAGTACGGGCAGTGGAACGGCGGGAGCTGACGGGTTCTTCCCGATGGCTCCTCGCTCATGGCCGGCCATTCACAGCAGCCACGCCTCGTCGGCGCGCTCCACGTAGGCGGCGAAGGACTCGCCCGGGGTCCGGCGCTCGACGTAGCCGCGGAGCACCCGCTCGCAGTAGTCCGCGCTCTCGGCCTTGGTCACCTTGTGGCCGCGGAACTTCCGGCCGAAGGCGGCCTCGATGCCGAGGTGGCCGCCCAGGTGCACCTGGAAGCCCTCGACCATGTCTCCGTTGTCGTCACGGACCATGGATCCCTTGAAGCCGATGTCCGCGGTCTGGAACCGGGCGCAGCTGTTCGGGCAGCCGTTGACGTTGATCGAGATGGGCTGGTCGAACTCCGGCAGCCGCTTCTCCAGCTCGCTGTAGAGGTCCTGGGCGTGCGCCTTGGTCTCGACGATGGCGAGCTTGCAGAACTCCAGCCCGGTGCACGCCATGGTGCCGCGGCGGAAGGCGCTCGGACGGACCAGCAGGTCGTGCTCCGCGAGCGCGGCGACGAGGTCCTCGACCACGTCGTCGGGCACGTCGAGGATGACCAGCTTCTGCTGGGCCGTGGCGCGGACCCGGCCGGCGCCGTACTGCTCGGCGAAGCCGGCGACCGTGGCCAGCAGGCTGCCGCTGATGCGGCCGGTGCGCAGCGCGAAGCCGACGGCGTTGGCGCCGTCCTTCTGCTTCATGACGCCGACGTGGTCGCGCTCGTCGTGCTTGGCGGGCGCCGGGGCCGGGCCCGTCGGGCAGCGGCTGGTGCAGGTACTCGTCCTGCAGCACCTGGCGGAACTTCTCGGGGCCCCAGTCGGCCATGAGGAACTTCATCCGCGCGTGGTTGCGCTGCCGGCGGTAGCCGTAGTCGCGGAAGATCGACGTCGCCGCCGCCCAGACGTCGGTGACCTGGTCGGGCCGGACGAAGACGCCGATGCGCTGCGCGAGCTTCGGGTTGGTCGACAGGCCGCCGCCGACCCACAGGTCGTAGCCGGCCTCGCCGGCCTCGTTGCGGACGCCGACGAACGACACGTCGTTGATCTCGTGCCCGGTGCAGTGGTCGGCGCAGCCCGACATCGAGGTCTTCCACTTGCGCGGCAGGTTGCTGAACTGGGGGCTGCCGACGTACTTGGCGACCGTCTCGGTGATCACGTCGGTGGCGTCGAGGACCTCGTCCTCGAGGACGCCGGCCAGCGGGCAGTTGAGCATGACCCGAGGGGTGTCGCCGCAGGCCTCCGTCGACGACAGCCCGACGGCCTCCAGCCGGTTCCAGATCTCCGGGACGTCCTCGATGCGGATCCAGTGGAACTGCACGTTCTGCCGGTCGGTGATGTCGGCGACGTCGCGGCCGAAGTCGGTGCTGATGCCGGCGATGGTGCGCAGCTGCTCGGCCGAGAGCTGACCGCCGTCGATGCGCACCCGCATCATGAAGTACGAGTCCTCGAGCTCCTCGGGCTCCAGCAGGGCGGTCTTGCCGCCGGGGATGCCCTGGGCGCGCTGGGTGTAGAGGCCGAACCAGCGCATCCGGCCGCGGAGGTCACCGGGGTCGATGCCGTCGAACCCGGTCTTCGAGTAGATGTCGAGGATCCGCTGCTGGACGTCGAGCCCGTCGGAGTCCTTCTTCATCCGCTCGTTGGGATTGAGCGGCTCGCGGTAGCCGAGTGCCCACTGGCCCTGGCCGCGCTGGGGTGCTTCGCGACGCTGCTGGTCGCGAGGCGGGTCGCTCGTACGGGGAGTGGTCACTGTCGGACTTCTTCCTGCGCTTCCGCACCCGCGCAGCAGCCAGCCGAGCGGGAGGGGCGCTGCAGATCGGGGGCGCAGGGGTCGGCTGCGCGGGGGACCTAGGTCAGCGCGCGGAGCGACAGACCGCGCTGGAGACCAGCGACAGGTCGATGTGCAGACGCGCGACGAGGAGTGAGCCGCGGTCCGTCATGCCGCTATGGTGCCACAGTTCGCGTCCCCCGTCCGGGTGGGGCGGGTCACAGCAATGTCCGGACCTACCGGCCGTTCATGGCCGCCCGGATGAGCGCCACGGAGTCTGCCAGCGGCGTCACCGAGGTGTCGACGACGACCTCGGCACGGGCCGGCGGCTCGTACGGGTCGCTGATGCCGGTGAACTCGCGGATCTCGCCCGCGCGCGCCTTGGCGTACAGGCCCTTCACGTCGCGCTGCTCGCAGACCTCGAGCGGCGTGGACAGGTGCACCAGCACGAACCGGCCGTGCTTCTCGACCAGGGCGCGGGCCTCTTCGCGGGCGGCCTCGTAGGGGGCGATCGCCGCGACGACGACGGTGCCGCCGTGCTTGACGATCTCACCGGCCACCCAGCCGATCCGCCGGATGTTGAGGTCGCGGTGCTCGCGGGAGAACGACAGCTCGCTGGACAGGTGGGTGCGCACGACATCGCCGTCCAGGACGGTGACCGGCTGACCCTCGCCCTCCAGCTGGGCGATCAGGGCGTCGGCGATCGTGGACTTGCCGGCACCCGAGTAGCCGGTCAGGAAGACGGTGACGCCGGGCGCCTGCGGAGCTGACATGGGGGCCAGTTTCCCTCAGGCCCCGCGGCCGGTGGGGTGTGGGTCAGCGGGAGTCACCCCGACGGAGGGGCCGGTCAGCCCGGCGCGTCGTCGCCGAACGAGCGCCAGGCGGTCTCCAGGCCGACCAGCTCCTCGACGTGCGCCGGCAGCTTCCCGGCGACGACGTCGGCCAGCGTGACCTGCTCGAGCACCCGCCGGTAGGAGGCGCGGGCGGCGACCCAGACGGTGCCGAGCGCATTGGCCGGGCCGGGGTAGTCGAGGTCCTCCGGCCGCTCGCCGTGCACGTCGGCGAGGAAGCCCTGCTCGACGCGCATGACGCGGGCGATCGAGATCTCGTCGGCCGGCAGCGCGAGCCGGTAGCCACCCTCGCGGCCGCGCTGGCTGATGACCAGCCGGGCGCCCTGCAGGTCGCGGAGGATCGCCTGGAGGAAGCGGGCCGGGATCGCCTGGGAGCTGGCGATCCGGTCGGAGGTCAACGCGTCGGGCGCCGCCGCGGCGAGCTCGAGGGCGGCTCGAACGGCGTAGTCGACCCGGGCAGTGATGCGCACGACCCACATCCTGCCTGGTCTGGGATCCTGCGTCGGTGCACCGGCTGCGATTCACCACCCTGGTGGACGCGCCGATCACGGTCGCGTTCGACGTGGCCCGCACCCTCGGCCGGCCGTGGCCCCTCCCGCTGGAGGAGGTCCTGTCGGTGCGGCCGGAGCGGGACGTGTACGCGGTCGGGGCCGGATCGCGATGGCGCTGGCTGACCCACTCCCGCCGCTTCACCGCGACCGGAGCCGGCACCCTCGTCGACGAGCAGGTGGACTGGGAGACCGGGCTGCCCGGCGTGCTCGGCACCGTCGTCGACGAACTGGTCCTGCGCCCCCGTGTGCTGCGGTCGATGCAGGCCCACCTCGACGCCTACGCCGCCGCGGCCGCCCGGCGCGCGCTCGACGTCGTGCAGGTGGTCGGCGCCGCCGTCGTGTCGGATGGCCACGTGCTCGTGGCGAAGCGGGCGGGCGGCCCCTACGACGGGTGCTGGGAGTTCCCCGGCGGCAAGGTCGAGCCGGGCGAGTCGGACCTCTCGGCGCTGGTGCGCGAGTGCGAGGAGGAACTCGGCGTCACGATCCTGCCGCAGGCCTTCCTCGGCGAGGTGGTGCTCGACGGCGTCGTCGGGGGAGGTGTGCCGTCGGCCTCGACCCTCCGGGTCTGGTGGGCACGGCTCTCGGCGGGGGACCCGGTGGCGCACGAGCACGCCGCCCTGCGCTGGGCGACGGCGGACGAACTCGACGACGTCGACTGGATCGCCGCGGACCGCCCGCTCGTCCCCGCGGTCCAATCCCTCCTCCGCCGCCTCTGACCCCGGGACCGGAACGCCGACGTGGCGGCGCGGTCCGCGGCCCGGAGTGCAGCGTCCGATCGGCGCTGGTGCGGGCGAGGCGTCGGATCTACTTGAAGGCGTCCTTGACCTTCTCGCCGGCCTGCTTGAGGTTGCCCTAGGCCTGGTCGGCCTGGCCCTCGCCCTGCAGGTCGCGGTCGTCGGTGGCCTCGCCGACAGCGCTCCTTGCCCTGCCGGACAGTTCCTCGGCCTTGTTCTTCATCTTGTCGATGCCGCTCATGGTGCGCTCTCCTTCGGTCGGGATCGCGGGTCCTGTACCCGCTGGTTTCGGTGCCAACACCGCGACAGAGGTTTGGCGCAATCTGTCCGGTCTGGATGCCCGTTCGACGCAAGTCGTGGCGACGGGAGGGGTGGTGTGGAAGTTGCGGTTGTGGGGCGGTTCGGAAGCGCAGGTCACAGTTGGATGACGTCAGTGGACGCTCTTCCGACGCGGTGCCTAGGGTCCACCCGTCGCATCTAGGAGACGTCCGTCTCCCGGGTGCGTTCTGCTCGTGACCAGTGAGTCGTCCGATCGCCCCCTCTGGGCTCGGGTCGACCTGTCCGTTCCCCCCGCCAACGCGGGTCGAGGGAGGCATTGCACGTGAAGTTGAGCAAGCGCAGAGGTGCGCTCGTTGCGGCCGGAGTGGCCGCAGCGATGGTGCTGTCCGCCTGTGGCGGCGAAGAAGGCAGCGGCACCGAGGGCGGTGGCGGCGGCGATGCGACCGGTGGCACTTTCAGCATGTACATCGGTGAGCCGCAGAACCCGCTCGTGCCGGGCAACACCACCGAGAGCGAGGGCGACCAGGTCGTCAACTCGCTGTGGACCGGTCTCGTGGGCTTCTCCGCGGAGGGCGAGCTGGAATACAGCGGCGTCGCCGAGTCGATCGAGTCCGACGACAACACGACGTGGACGGTCACGCTGAAGGACGGCTGGACCTTCCACGACGGCACGCCCGTCGACGCGGCACTCCTTCGTCAACGCGTGGAACTACACCGCCTACAGCCCGAACGCCCAGGGCGGATCGGGCTACCTCGCCCGCATCGCCGGCTACGCGGACCTGCAGGGCCCCGTGGACGACCACCGGCGAGCCCACGGGTGACCCGGCCGCCGAGGAGATGAGCGGTCTCGAGGTCGTCGACGACCTCACCTTCACGGTGACGCTAGCGCGCCGTTCGCGCAGTGGCCCGTCGTTGTCGGCTACAACCCGTTCTACCCGCTGCCCCAGGCCTTCTTCGACGACCCGGAGGCCTTCGGCGCCCAGCCGATCGGCAACGGCCCGTTCCAGGCCGAGGAGGAGTTCGTCCCGGGTCAGGGCATCACCCTCACCCGCTACGACGACTACGCCGGTGAGAACGCGGCCCAGGCCGACTCGGTCGAGTACCGGGTCTACGCCGACGTCGACACCGCCTACACCGACGTCCAGGACGGCAACCTCGACATCGTCGACGTCATCCCGCCCGACGCCATCTCCACCGGCCCGGACGAGTTCGGTGACCGCTTCATCCGCACCGCGTCGTCGCAGATCACGTACCTCGGCTTCCCGACCTACGACGAGCGCTACGCCGACCCGCGGGTCCGTCAGGCCTTCTCGATGGCCATCGACCGTGAGGCCATCTCGACGGCGATCTTCGAGGGCACCCGCACGCCGGCCGACTCGTTCATCGCGCCGGTCGTCGACGGCTACCGCGAGGGGTCGTGCACCTACTGCACGCTCGACCCCGATGCCGCCAACGCACTGCTCGACGAGGCCGGCTTCGACCGCAGCCAGCCGGTCGAGCTGTGGTTCAACTCCGGCGCCGGCCACGACGCGTGGATGGAGGCCGTGGGCAACCAGCTGCGGGAGAACCTCGGTGTCGAGTTCGTCCTCCAGGGCAACCTCGACTTCGCCGAGTACCTGCCGCTCGGTGAGTCCAAGGGTTGGACGGGCCCCTACCGGTACGGCTGGAGCTTCGACTACCCGAGCGCGGACAGCTACCTGACGCCGCTGTTCACGCCGTCGGCGCAGCCCCCGGCCGGTTCGAACTACACCTTCTACGACAACCCGGAGGTCACCGACCTCATCGCGCAGGGCGACCAGGCTGACAGCCCGGAGGACGCCATCGCGCTGTACCAGGAGGCCGAGGACCTGCTCGTCGAGGACATGCCGATGGCTCCGCTGTTCTTCACGGAGATCCAGTCCGTGACTCGGAGAACGTCGAGAACGTCACCCTCGACATCTTCCAGCGGATCGACGTCGACGGAGGTCACCGTCGTCGGCTGATCCACCACCACCAGCACCACCGCACGACCCGCCGGGGGCGCTGTCCTACAAGGACAGCCGCCCCCGGCGGCGCGCGTGCTCCGACGGCACGTATGCCCACCGGGGCACGATGGACCAGTCGTGATCGCTGAAAGCGGTCGCGCACCAACCTGAGGGGGAACATGGGCCGCTACGTGGCGCGCCGCCTCTTGCTGACGATCCCCGTCCTCATCGGAGCATCGTTTCTGATCTTCGCGATGGTCTACGCCCTGCCGGGAGACCCCATCCGCGCCCTGGCCGGGGACCGCCCGCTGGCCCCGGCCGTCGTCGCGCAGCTGCGCGAGGACTTCAACCTCAACGATCCGTTCATCGTCCAGTACGTCAAGTACATCGGGGATCTGCTGCAGGGCGACTTCGGCACCGACTTCAACAACCGGCCGGTCATCGACACCATCGCCCGGACCCTGCCGGTCACCATCAAGCTGACCGCCGTCGCGGTCTTCTTCGAGATCGTGATCGGCATCACCGCCGGCGTCCTGGCCGGCATCCGGCGGAACAGCTTCTTCGACAACCTCGTGCTCGTCTCGACGACGATCATCGTGTCGATCCCGATCCTGGTGCTGGCCTTCGTCGCCCAGTACTTCCTGGGCTTCAAGCTCGGGTTGTTCCCGATCGCCGGCACCCAGGACGGCTTGTACAGCTACATCCTGCCGGGCCTGGTGCTGGCCTCCGGCTCGCTGGCCTACGTCGCCCGGCTGACGCGGACCAGCCTCGCGGAGAACCTGCGCGCGGACTACGTCCGGACCGCGCGGGCCAAGGGCCTGCCCCGACGGACCGTGATCGTCCGGCACACCCTCCGGAACAGCCTGATCCCGGTGGTGACCTTCATCGGGGCCGACATCGGCGGGCTGCTGGGCGGTGCGATCGTGACCGAGTCGGTGTTCAACCTGCCCGGGCTCGGGCGGGAGGTCTTCGACTCCGTGCGCTCGCAGGAGGGCGCGGTCGTCGTCGGCATCGTGACGTTGCTGGTCTTCTTCTTCATCTTCTTCAACCTGGTCGTCGACGTCCTGTACGCCGTCCTCGACCCGAGGATCCGTTATGACTGAGCAGCAGCAGAAGGATCTGCGCCACGACGAGGTCCAGGCCGGCACCACGACCGGCCTGGCCAGCCCTCGGTCGACGTCACCGACGAGCGGCAGAACAGCCTGTGGAGCGACGGCTGGAAGGCGCTCAAGCGCAATCCGCTGTTCTGGATCGGTGGCGTCCTCGGCGTCTTCTTCGTCCTGATGGCGCTCTTCCCGAAGGTGTTCGCCCTCGGTGCCGACCCGCGCGAGTGCAACCTGGCCAACTCCAAGCCGACGCCGTCGGCCGACCATCTGTTCGGCTACGACCAGCAGGGCTGCGACTACCTGGCGCAAGTCGTCTACGGCGCGCGCAGTTCGCTGATCATCGGCGTCCTGGCCGTGCTCGTCATCCTGGTGCTCGGCGTGCTCGTCGGGGCGATCGCCGGCTTCTACGGCGGGTGGATCGACAGCCTGCTCTCCCGGATGGTCGACATCTTCTACGCGCTTCCGCTGATCCTCGGCGCCATCGTGCTGCTGCGGTCGGCCTTCGACGACGCGGGGACCCGCCCAGGTAGCGATCGCCCTGGCCGCGTTCGGCTGGATGACGGCCATGCGCCTCGTGCGCTCCCAGGTGATCGCCGTGAAGAGCTCCGACTACGTGGCCGCGGCCCGCGCGATGGGTGCCTCCAACCGCCGGATCCTGGTGCGGCACATCCTCCCCAACGCCGTCGCGCCGGTGCTCGTCTACGCGACCATCACGATCGGCGTGCTCATCGCGGCCGAGGCGACGCTGACCTATCTCGGCGTGGGGCTGCAGCGACCCGCCATCTCGTGGGGGCTGCAGATCGACAACGGGCAGTCGCTGCTGCGCACCGCGCCGCACCTCGTGCTGTTCCCGAGCGCGATCCTGACCCTGACCGTGATGGCCTTCATCATGATGGGCGACGCGCTGCGCGACGCCCTGGACCCGAGGCAGCGCTGATGACCCGACCGGACATCTCCTCCTACCCCGAGTCGACCGCCGTGCCGGGTGAGCCCGTGCTCGTCGTCGACGACCTGCACGTCGAGTTCCGCACCCGCGAGAACGTCGTGAACGCCGTCAACGGCATCAGCTACACGGTGGCCGAGGGCGAGACCCTCGCGATCCTGGGCGAGTCCGGGTCGGGCAAGTCCGTGTCCGCCCAGGCGATCATGGGCATCCTCGACACGCCGCCGGCGGTGATCACCGGGGCGGGATCCTCTTCGAGGGCCGGGACATGCTGACGATGCCCGGCGAGGAGCAGCGGAAGATCCGCGGCCCCGGCATCTCGATGATCTTCCAGGACGCGCTGTCGTCGCTGAACCCGGTGTACAGCGTCGGCTTCCAGATCGGCGAGATGTTCCGCGCGCACCGCGGGCTGTCGAAGAAGGACGCCAAGAAGCGCGCGGTCGAACTCATGGACCGCGTGCGCATCCCGGCCGCCGCGCAGCGGGTGAACGACTACCCGCACCAGTTCTCCGGCGGTATGCGTCAGCGCGTGATGATCGCCATGGCGATCGCGCTCGACCCGAGGGTCCTCATCGCCGACGAGCCGACGACGGCGCTCGACGTCACCGTGCAGGCGCAGGTGATGGACCTGCTCAAGGACCTGCAGCGCGACACCGGGATGGGCCTGATCCTCATCACCCACGACCTCGGCGTGGTCAACGAGGTCGCCGACAACGTGGCGGTCATGTACGCGGGCCGGATCGTGGAGCGGGGCACGGTCGACGACGTCTTCACCAGCCCGGCCCACCCCTACACCGACGGGCTGATGAGCTCGGTGCCGCAGGTCGAGGCCAAGGGGGGTCGGCTGGTGCCGATCACCGGCCAGCCGCCGAACCTGGCCAAGATCCCGCCGGGCTGCGCCTTCCACCCGCGCTGCTCGCGCCGCCGGCTCGGTGCCGAGGCGGCGCCGGGCGGCGACTGCGCCGCCGACCTGCCGCCGCTGCGCCTGGTCGTCCCCGGCCGCGAAGCGGCGTGCCACTACAGCGAGGAGGTCCTCGGTGTCTGAGCCACTCGCCGGCGCCACCGCGGCATCCGGCCTCACGGACGCCGCGGTCGAACTGCCGGAGGTCGAATCCGCCCTGCCGCCGCCGCCCCCGCCCGGGGAACCGCTGCTGGTGATGCAGGGACTGAAGAAGTACTTCCCCCTCACCCAGGGGATCGTCTTCAGGAAGACGGTCGGGCACGTCCGGGCTGTCGACGGCGTGGACCTGACCCTGCGGCGCGGCGAGACCCTCGGTCTGGTCGGGGAGTCCGGCTGCGGCAAGTCCACGGTGTCCAAGCTGCTGGTGGCGCTGGAGAAGCCGACCGACGGAACGATCCTCTACAAGGGGCGGGACGTCGCGCGCATGGGCGGCCGCGCGCTCAAGCAGTACCGCCGCGAGGTCCAGATCATCTTCCAGGACCCGTACGCCTCGCTGAACCCGCGGATGACCGCCGGGCGACATCGTCGCCGAGGGCTGGTCGGTGCACGCGGACATCGCACCGCGCAAGGGCCGGCTCAAGCGGACCCAGGAACTGCTGGACCGGGTCGGCCTCAACCCCGATTTCGTCAACCGCTACCCGCACCAGTTCTCCGGCGGCCAGCGGCAGCGCATCGGCATCGCCCGCGCGCTGGCACTGCAGCCGGAGATCATCGTCTGCGACGAGCCGGTGTCCGCGCTCGACGTCTCGGTGCAGGCGCAGGTGGTGAACCTGCTCGAGGACCTGCAGGACGACTTCGGCCTGTCCTACCTCTTCATCGCCCACGACCTGTCGGTCGTCCGGCACATCAGCGACCGCGTCGCCGTGATGTACCTCGGCAGCGTGGTGGAGGAGGGCACCGGCGCAGACGTCTACGGCTCGCCGTCGCACCCCTACACCCAGGCCCTGCTGTCCTCGGTGCCGCTGCACGAGCCCCATCTGCGGGGCCAGAAGGACCGCATCCTGCTGCAGGGCGACGTGCCCAGCCCGGCCAACCCGCCCTCGGGCTGCCGGTTCCGCACCCGCTGCTGGAAGGCCCAGGACATCTGCGCGGACGAGCGCCCCGACGCTGGTCGACCGCGGGCAGGGCCACCCGTCGGCCTGCCACTTCGCCGAGGCCCGAGCCGTGGTGCCCACCGACGCGGGCTAGGACAGCTCCGCGGCCGTGAGGCCTTCCATCTGCCGGGCGCGTCGCCCGGCACCGATGAGCACCGACCGGAGGGCATCTGTGGGGCGGTTCCTGCTCCGTCGACTGGCGAATTACCTCGTACTGGTCATCGTGGCAACCACGATGGCGTACTTGGTGGCCTCGGTCGCGCTGAACCCGCGCGCCAGGTACGAGGGCCGCAACCCCCCGGTGCCCCCGGCGGTCATCGACCAGCAGCTGACCGCGTACGGCGTCAACGACGAGGACCCGCTGCTCGGTCGGTACCTGGACTGGATGGGTGGGGTGCTCACCGGCGACTTCGGCAAGACCGTCACCGGTGGCGACATCAACGACCAGCTCGGCTCCCGGGCCCTGGTCAGCCTCCGGCTCCTGGTGCTCGGCTCGATCATCGGAGCGGTGGTCGGCGTGCTCGTCGGCGTCATCAGCGCGGTCAAGCAGTACAAGTTCACCGACCGGTTCTTCACCGGCTTCTCGTTCCTGTTCATCGCCACACCGGTGTTCTTCACCGCCGTCCTGCTGAAGTTCGGGGCGCTGCAGATCAACGAGGCCGCCGGGACGACGCTGCTCTACTACACCGGCTACGAGACGCCCGGGCTCGACGCCGGCTTCTGGGGCACGCTCAAGGACCAGATCGCGCACCTGATCCTGCCGACGCTCTCGATCGCGCTGGGCCTGATCGCCTACTTCTCCCGATATCAGCGCAACGCGATGCTCGACGTCATGGGCAGCGACTTCCTGCGGACGGCGCAGGCCAAGGGGCTCACCCGGCGACGGGCCTTTACAAGCACGGACTGCGGACGGCGCTCATCCCGATGGCGACGCTGCTGGCCTTCTCCTTCGGCACGCTCGCCGTCGGCGCCACGTTCACCGAGAAGATCTTCGGGTGGCACGGCATGGGGGAGTGGCTGGTCGACTCGATCCGCGGGAACGACATCAACGTGACGGCGACGGTGGCGCATGTTCACCGCGGTCTTCATCCTCTTCTCGGGCTTCCTGTCCGACGTCCTCTATGCCGTCCTCGACCCGCGCGTGCGGGTCTCCTGAGGGTGAGGAACTGACATGTCGCTGCCCGCAGATCCCCTGCTCATCGCCGACGACACCTCGCTGATCCAGGCGCCGGGAGAGTCGCCGCCCGCCGATCAGGACGTCATCGTCCGCGGCCGCCGCCAGCTCGTCCTGCGCCGGCTGCGGCGCAACAGGGCGGCGATGGCCTCGCTCGTCGTCCTGCTGGTCCTGTTCGTCGTCGGCATTCCTGGGGCCGACCGTCTACGAGGCCATCACCGGCTGGAGCTACAGCGGCCAGGACTTCACCGCGTTCCTCCAGCCGCCCTCGGCCGACCACTGGTTCGGCACCACGCAGATCGGCGGCGACGTGTTCGCGCAGACGCTGCGCGGGCTGCAGAAGTCGCTGCTGATCGGCCTGCTGGTCGCGGTCATCTCCACCGGGCTGGCCGCCGTGGTCGGCGCCGTCGCCGGCTACTTCGGCGGCTGGGTCGACCGCATGCTGATGTGGATCGTCGACCTGCTGCTGGTCATCCCGTCGTTCCTGATCATCGCGATCATCAGCGGCAACCTGAAGGGCGCCAGCTGGCTGATCCTGGTGGTGCTGATCGCCATCTTCGCCTGGATGATCACCGCCCGGATCATCCGGGGGATGACGCTGAGCCTGCGGGAGCGGGAGTTCGTGCAGGCCGCCCGCTACTCCGGGGTGTCGTCGGCCGGGATCATCTTCCGGCACCTCATCCCGAACATGAGCTCGCTGCTGATCATCGACGCCACGATCGCGGTCGCGACGGCGATCATCGCCGAGTCCGGCCTGTCCTACTTCGGGTTCGGGGTCAAGCCGCCGGACGTCTCGCTGGGCACGCTCATCGCCGACGGCACCCGGTCGGCGTTCACCTTCCCGTGGCTGTTCATGTTCGCCGGTGGCCTGCTGGTGATCACCACGCTGGCGGTGAGCGTCTTCGGTGACGGCCTGCGCGACGCGCTGGACCCGGCGTCCAAGCGTTCGGGAGGCAGGGTGACGGTCCAGGAGGAGCGCATCGACGGGACGACGGATCCCCGCGCGCCCCTGCTGGAGGTCCGCGACCTGACCGTCGAGTTCACCGGGACGACGGCGTGATCCCGGCGGTCCGGGGACTGAGCTACACGCTGGCCCCCGGCGAGGTGCTCGGCATCGTGGGCGAGTCGGGGTCGGGCAAGTCGGTGTCGTCGCTCGCGGTCATGGGGCTGCTGCCGGACTCGGCCCGGGTGAACGGCAGCGTCCGGCTCCGCGGGCAGCAACTGGTCGGGCTGCCCGACAAGCAGCTGGCGAAGATCCGCGGCAGCAAGATCGCGATGGTGTTCCAGGACCCGCTGTCGGCGCTGACGCCCGTCTACAAGATCGGCGACCAGATCGCCGAGACCGTGCAGGTGCACCGCGGGGTGTCCAAGACGGAGGCGTTCGCCCGTGCCGTCGAGCTGCTCGACGCCGTCGGCATCCCGAACGCCGCGGAACGGGCGAAGGCCTATCCGCACGAGTTCTCCGGCGGCATGCGGCAGCGCGTCATGATCGCGATGGCGATCGCCAACGACCCCGACGTCCTCATCGCCGACGAGCCGACGACGGCGCTGGACGTGACCATCCAGGCGCAGGTCCTGGAACTGCTCGACACCGCCCGGCAGCTGACCAACGCCGCCACGATCATGATCACCCACGACCTCGGCGTGGTCGCGGGCATGGCCGACCGGATCGTCGTCATGTACGCCGGCAAGGCGGTCGAGAGCGGCCCGGTCTTCCCGGTGTACGCCGATCCGCGGATGCCGTACACGATCGGGCTGCTGGGCTCGGTGCCCCGGCTGGACCGGCCGGGCGAGCCGCTGACCCCGATCGAGGGCCACCGCCCAACGTCGCGCGGCTGCCCGAGGGGTGCCCGTTCGTCGCCCGCTGCCCGGTCAGCATCTCCGTCTGCGAGACGATCGAGCCGACCCTGGAGCCGACCGCGGGCGGCGGCCGGCACGCCGCCTGCCACCGCAGCGAGGAGATCGAGCTCGGGCTCATCCACGGCGCGCCGGTCTATCCGCCGCCGGCGATCGCCACGGTGCGCGAGGAGGTGCCCCGCGAGCTGCGCCCGCCGGTGCTCGAGGTGCGCGACCTGGCCAAGCGCTATCCCGTCACGAAGGGCGTGGTGCTGCGCCGGCGGATCGGGACCATCACCGCCGTCGACGGCATCAGCTTCGACATCCGCGAGGGCGAGGCCCTCGGGCTGGTCGGGGAGTCCGGCTGCGGCAAGACGACGACGATCATGCAGATCCTCGAGATGCAGCCGCCGGAGGAGGGCAGCATCTCGATGCTGGGCAGCGACGTCGCCGACCTGGATCGCGCGGGCCGCAGGAACCTGCGGCGCGACGTCCAGGTGGTCTTCCAGGACCCGCTGGCATCCCTGGACCCCCGGTTGCCCGTCGGCGACATCATCGACGAGCCGTTGCGCGCGTTCGGGGTCGAGGCCGGGACGCGGCGGCAGCGGGTCCGCGAACTCCTCGAACTGGTCGGCCTGAGCGCGGAGCACGCCAACCGGTACCCGGCGGACTTCTCCGGCGGTCAGCGACAGCGCATCGGCATCGCCCGCGCGCTGGCCCTCGAGCCCAAGCTGCTGGTCCTCGACGAGCCGGTGTCGGCCCTCGACGTCTCCATCCAGGCGGGCGTGCTCAACCTGCTGGAGGACCTCAAGGTCCGGCTGGGGCTCTCTTACCTGTTCGTCGCCCACGACCTGTCGGTCGTGCGGCACGTCGCCGACCGCGTGGCGGTGATGTACGTCGGCCGGCTCGTGGAGGTCGGCGACGCCGACGACGTGTTCGAACGGCCCACGCACCCGTACACGCAGGCGCTGCTGTCCGCGGTCCCGATCCCCGACCCGGTGGCCGAGCGGCAGCGCACCCGCATCCTGGTGCGCGGCGACCTGCCGAACCCCGCGAATCTGCCGTCCGGCTGCCGCTTCCGGTCCCGCTGCCCGCTGTTCATCGAACTGGGCGCGGAGCAGCAGCAGCGGTGCATGGACGAGGACCCGGTGCTGGAGCCGCGGGGTGGAGACCTCGAGTCCGCGTGTCACTGGGCGCGGGAACGGCAGGTCGTGCCTGATTGACGGTGCGCGACTGGGAAACCTGTCACGAGCTCGGCTTGATTAGTGGACCTGAGCACCGATCGTTATCGGCGAAGTGACCGCTGTGACGCGATGACGTGCCTACTCTCCCTCCGTCCGAGGCAAAGGCCGAGCGTTCCGTGATCCGGGACATCGGCACCGACCATGGAGCACCCTCTTGAGAGACTTCGTCCACTCAGCGCTGCTGCCGCAGCCACCGCCGTCGCCCTGGTGCTGACGAGCTGTGGCGGCGGATCCGACTCCGGTGACGACGGGGACGGCGGCGACGGCGAGCAGGCCTCGGCCACCGAGAACGACATCAACCCGGTCGACCGCGAGGACCTCGCCGACGGCGGTGACCTCCGCTGGGCCCTGGGCGAGCTGCCGCCGAACTACAACTACTACCAGTTCGACGGCACGCTCGACGACACGAACGACGTCATGAGCGCGCTGATGCCGTCGGCCTTCAAGTTCGCCGCCGACGCGACGCCGTCGGTCAACGAGGACTACTTCACGAACATCGAGCTGACCTCCGACGACCCGCAGACCAGTCACCTACGACATCAACCCCGACGCGACGTGGTCCGACGGCACCCCGATCACGGCCGCGGACCTCGTGGCGCAGTGGCAGGCCACCAACGCCACCAACCCGGCGTACAACATCTCGTCGAGCAACGGCTACGACCAGATCGAGTCGGTCGAGGAGGGTGACAGCGAGAAGCAGGCGGTCGTCGCCTTCGCCAACCCCTACGCCGACTGGCAGGCGCTGTTCAGCCCGCTGTACCCGGCGTCGACCAACACCGACCCGGAGGTGTTCAACACCGGCTGGATCGAGGAGCCGCAGGTCACTGCCGGCCCCTTCCAGCTGGAGAGCGTGGACGCCACCGCCCAGACCCTGACCCTGGAGCGGAACCCCGACTGGTGGGGCGACCCGGCGATCCTCGACCGGATCATCTTCCGCGTCATCGACCTCGACGCGCAGATCGACGCCCTGGCCAACGGTGAGATCGACTTCATCGACGTCGGCCCGGACGTGAACAACCTGCAGCGTGCCGAGGGCACCGAGGGCATCGAGGTCCGCCGCGCGGGTGGGCCGAACTTCCGGCACATCACGATCAACGGCACGTCGCCGGTGCTGTCCGACGTCAACGTCCGTCAGGCGCTGGCCAAGGCGATCGACCGGCAGACCATCGCCGACGCCATGATCGGCCCGCTGGGTGGCGACTCGACCAAGCTCGACAACCACATCTTCATGCGCAACCAGGAGGGCTACCAGGACAACGCTGGTGACCTCTCCGAGCCCGACCTCGATGCCGCGAACGCGCAGCTCGACGAGGCCGGCTGGACGCGCGAGGGTGAGGGCACGCGGACCAAGGACGGCCAGGAGCTGTCGGTCCGGTTCGTGATCCCGTCGGGTGTGGCCACCAGCGCCCAGGAGTCGCAGCTCGTCCAGAGCATGCTGGCCGAGATCGGCGTCGACGTGCAGATCGAGACCGTCGATGTGGACCAGTTCTTCGAGAACTACATCCTCATCGGCGACTACGACCTGACGGTGTTCTCCTGGATCGGGACGCCGTTCCCGATCAGCTCGTCGCAGTCGATCTACGCGAACCCGCAGGGCGACGAGATCCAGCAGAACTTCGCCCGCGTGGGCTCGCAGGAGATCGACGACCTGTTCGCCGAGGTCGTCCAGATCCTCGACCCGGCGGAGGCCCGTGAGGTCGCCAACCAGATCGATGCCCTGATCTGGGAAGAGGTTCACTCGCTGACCCTCTACCAGCGTCCGGACATCATCGCGGCGAAGGACAACCTGGCGAACTACGGTGCGCTGGGCTTCGCCACGGCGCGGTACCAGGACATCGGTTTCACCGAGTGACCTGAGCTCCACCTCTCGACGGGGGTCGGCCCGAAGGGTCGGCCCCCCGTTGGTGTTCACGCGCGGGATCTGCACAGCGTCCGACCATCAGGCGCTGATGCGCCGCCACTGCGCAGATCTCGCGCGCGGTCGGCAGGGAAGATCTCTTCCGTGACTCCTTCGCGCCGCATCCTGCTCGTCCACGCCCATCCCGACGACGAGACGATCAACAACGGGGCGACCATGGCCCGCTACGTCGCCGAGGGCGCCCAGGTCACCCTGCTCACCTGCACGCTGGGCGAGGAGGGCGAGGTGCTCGTGCCCGGAGCTGGAGCTGCTCGGCGCCGAGCACGCCGACCAGCTCGGCGGCTACCGGATCAGTGAGCTGCGCGCGGCGATGGACGCCCTCGGGCGTCGAGGACGTCCGGTTCCTCGGGGGGCCGGGCCGGTACCGCGACTCCGGGATGATGGGCACGCCGGCCAACGAGAAGCCCCGCGCCTTCTGGAACGCCGACCTCGACGAGGCCATCGCGCACGCGGTCGCCGTCGTCCGGGAGATCCGGCCGCAGGTCGTCGTCACGTACGACGAGAACGGCGGCTACGGGCACCCCGACCACATCCAGGCGCACCGCGTCGCCATGGGCGCGGTCACCGCCGCGGCCGACCCGGCCTACCGCCCGGACCTCGGCGAGGCGTGGGAGGTGGCGAAGGTCTACTGGTGTTGCATGCCGCGGTCGGTCCTGCAGGCCGGCATCGACGCACTCGCCGCGGCCGGTGACGACACCTTCTTCGAGGGCGTCACCGACGCCGCCGAGATCCCCTTCTCCGTGCCCGACGACCAGGTCACGGCTGCCGTGGACGGCGGCCCGTTCGGCAGCCACAAGGAAGCCGCGATGCGCGCCCACCCCACGCAGATCCTGGTCGACGGGCCCTTCTTCGCCCTGTCGAACAAGTTCGGGCAGGAGCTCCTGGGCATCGAGTACTACCGGCTGGTGAAGGGTGAGCGGGGCCCGACCGGACCGGGCGAGCACGGCTGGGAGGACGACCTGTTCGCGGGTCTGTCCGGATGAGCGGCGGGCGGTCCGCGGCCCTCGGCTGGGGGATCGTCGCCGTGCTGGTGTCCGGCTGGCTGGCCCTGGTGGAGGTCTTCTGGCTGCCGCTGCGGATCGGCGGGGTGCTCGTGCCGCTGTCCGTCGTCGGTGCCGTCGTCGGCAACCTGATGCTGACCGCGAGCGGCGCACCGGCTGTCCGGCTCCCGGGTGGTCGCGGTGCTGCCCGCGCTCGTCTGGGTCGTCGGTGGCGATCGCCGCGATGATCCGCGCGTCCCGAGGGCGACCTGGTCCTCACCGGCGGCGGGGCGACCGGCACGATCAACCTGGCGTTCCTGCTGCTCGGCGTCACCGCCGCCGCGTTCGGGGTGGGACGCGCGCTCGCCGGCCCGCGACGGGCCGCGGTCAGTCCGCGGCCGGACGGCGTGGCGCCGTCGGGCCCAGCCGGTAGTGGTAGCGGTGGTGCTCGGTGAAGCCCAGCCGCTCGTAGAGGGCCAGCGCACCGCCGTTCGAGCTCGCCACCTGCAGCACGCACGAGTGCCCGCCGCGCTCGCGCGCCCAGGCGCCCAGCGCGGCCATCACCGCCGTCGCCAGGCCCTGCCGGCGGTGGGCGTCGTCGACGGTGACCGCCGTGACGCACAGCCAGCCGTCGACGACGACCCCCCGGGCGACGGCGGCGAGCGGGGCGGGCGCGGGGGAGCAGCGCACGGCGGCGAACACCGGCTCGTCGGCGTGCACCAGGATCTCGCGGGCCACCGGGGGGAGCGGGGTGCCGCGGTAGCGGTAGCCGGTCAGCCAGGCGTCGTCGGGGGTGGGCGCCAGGTCGACCCGCACCCGCGGCACGTCCCAGTGGCCCAGTGGCGCGACGAGCACCAGGTTGTCCTCCGAGCGCTCCCACCCGGCTGCGTCGAAGGCAGCTGCGTCGACGTCTGGGCTCCGCCCCTGGGTGTGGGCACCTGCGCGCGCGGCTGCAGACCCCGCGCGGCGTACCACCGGGTGACGCTGTCGACGGCCTCGGGCAGGGCCTCCGGCGGCTCGCCGACGACGAGCACCGAGTTCGCCCGGCCGGTGAAGCCGCCGCCGGCGCGCAGCAGCCAGTCGCCGTAGGGCTGCTCCTCCAGGCCGCGCCACGTGCGTGCGGCGAGCCGCTCGAGTGCGTCGACGCCCGGCAGCGGCGAGGGGAGCGGCATGCCTCGATCCTGTCGCGCGGGCTCTCCTGTGCGGGAGGCGGCCCTGGGGACGGCGCTACGAGACGGTCTGGGACGTCGGCTCGGAGGCGGGCCGGGGCTCGGCACGCGAGCGCCGCCGCGAGGGGGCTGGGCGGGCTGCTCGACCAGCCAGCCGAGGAAATCGCCCGCCGGCATCGGCCGGGCGATGTGGTAGCCCTGCGCCACGTCGCACCCCCACGCCCGCAGCGCCTCGAGGGTGGCGGCGTCCTCGACGCCTTCCACGACCATGCTCATGCCGAGGTCCAGGCTCAGTTGCAGGGTGCTGCGGACGATGGCGGCGGCCCGCTCGTCGGTGGTCAGGTTGCTGGCGAAGCTGCGGTCGAGCTTGAGCTCGTCGACCGGGAGCGCCCGCAGGTACGCCAGCGACGAGTAGCCGGTGCCGTAGTCGTCGATGGACAGCCGGACGCCGAGCCGCGCGCAGCGCCGCCATGACCTGCTGGCTGCGCGCGGCGTCGGCCATGAGGACGTCCTCGGTGATCTCGAGGACCAGCGCCTCGGCCGGCACGGCGAAGGCGTCGAGCAGCATCGCGACCTGCTCGGGCAGGGCGACGTCCTGCAGGTTGGAGACCGACAGGTTGACCGCCATGGTCAGGTCGTGCCCCGCCGCCCGCCAGGCCGCGCAGGTCGCGCAGCGCGCGCTCGAGCACGCCGAGCGCGAGGCGGCGCATCAGCCCGGCCTGCTCGGCCAGCGGGAGGAACAGGTCGGGGGCCAGCCGGCCGCGGTCCGGGTGCTCCCAGCGGACCAGCGCCTCGACACCGACGACGCTGCCGGTCCGCAGGTCGAGCTTGGCCTGGTAGTGGTTGTCGAGCTGGTCGGTGTCCAGCGCGGTGCGCAGCTGCTCGAGCGTCTCCAGCCGGTCACGGGAGTCCGGCGTGCCGTCGGGCGCCCAGACCTCGAACCCGTTCTGGCCGCGCTTGGCGGCGTACATGGCGGTGTCGGCCCGGGCCAGCAGCAGCGACCGGTCGCGGCCGTGCTCCGGGCACAGCGCGATGCCGATGCTGGCGTCGACGTGCAGTGACATCTCGTCGAGCACGAACGCGTCCCGCAGGGCCGACCCGAGGGCGGCGCCCACCTCGCGGGCCCGGTCGAGCCCTGCGTCGGGGAGCAGGACGGCGAACTCGTCGCCACCCATCCGCGCGAGCAGGTCGTCGGGTCCGAGCACCTCGCGCAGGCGGGGGCCGACCAGGCAGAGCAGGTCGTCACCGACGCTGTGCCCGAAGCTGTCGTTGATCTCCTTGAACCGGTCGAGGTCGATCATCAGGACGGCGCACTCGCGCTCGTCGGCCCCGTAGACGGTGGCCTCCAGCTCCTCGATGAACCGGCGGCGGTTGGCCAGCCCGGTCAGCGGGTCGTGGTGCGCCTCGCTGGCCAGCTGTGCCAGCCGCAGCTGCTCCACGGCGCGCAGCGTCGCGTTCTCGACCACCAGCGCGCCCTCGAGGGTCACCTGGCGCACGGCCTCCCGGATCGCGGGCGACCAGATCCGTGCCGCGCCGACCGAACCGGTGACGATGACTCCGAGGAGGCGGTCGCCGGCCAGCAGCGGCACGCTGACGTAGGAGGCCAGGTCGAGCTCGGCGACCAGGCGCGGGTCGAGCAGCTCGCCGTCGCCGGCGTCCTCGACGAAGACCGGGCGCTGCTCGTCGCGGGTCCGCCGCCACAGGGCGATCGTGTCGGCGGCACGGCCGACGAGGCGGTGCTGGACCACCTGCCTGTGGGCGTCGGGCCAGTCGACGTGCCGGACCTCGGCGATCAGGCCGTCGTCGTCGATCAGGTAGGCGGCGCTGCGGTCGGTGCCGACCAGCCGCTGGACGGCGCGGGCGAGCACCTCGGCGGCCTCGGCGGCGCCGGTCGCGCCGGCGCCGTCGACCAGCAGCTGGCGCACGACGTCGGCGGTGGTCAGGGAGGCGGCCCGGTCCTCGCTCGTGCGGGCCTGCTCGATGACGCCGCCGAGGTGGGCCCCGGCCGCGGCGGCGAGCCGCCGCACGTCCTCGGAGAACGGCCGCACCCGGCGTGCTGTCGAGCGTGAGCACCCCGGCGATGTCGGGGGCGCGGCCCAGCGGGACCGCGAGGGCCGAGGCGACGTCGAAGTTGTCGGCCCACCAGCCGGAGAGCAGATCGGAGTCCTTGTCGGCCACCATCGGCGTCCCCGTCCGCAGCACGGTCTCGGCCAAGGGCAAGCCGACGGGGGCGTTGCGGAACTGCTCCCACGTCGCGTCGTCCCGGCGGCCGTCGGCGTAGGCGGCCATCCGGGGCACGAGCCGGCCGTCCTCCAGCAGGAAGATGCAGGCCCGCTCGACCTCGCCGAGCTGGGCCAGCCGGCGGCAGGCCGTGGCGAGCAGGTGGTCCATCGACTCGGCCTTCGACGCCGACTCGATCAGGCTGAGCAGCACCTCGGCCTGGCTGAGGCGGCGGGTCTCCGAGCGGCGGGTCCAGGCCTCGGTCAGCGCCGCAGCGAGCTTCGGGGCTCACCTGGCGGAGCAGGTGCGGGGCGGCGGCGGCCGCGGGCTCGATGGTGAGCACGCCGACCACCTCGCCGTCGCGGATGAGGGGTTCCCCGTGCGCGGAGCGGATGCCGCGTTCGGCCAGTTCCTTGTCCGTCGCGCGGCGTCCGTCCGCCCGGCCCTGGACGGGCCGGCGGTCGCGGATCACGGCCGACAGGAAGGGGGAGCGGGACAGCGTCAGGGCGGTGCGCAGCTCCGGGACGGCCGCCCCCTCGGGGGTGTCGGCCACGGCCTGGCGGAACGGCACCACCATCTCGGTCGTCGTCTCGTGCACGAAGACCGAGACGCGGGTGGCACCCGAGGAGGCCCGCAGTCGCTCGAGCATGCGCTCGAGGGCGGCGGTGGCGTCGTACGGCGACGGGATCACCGAATGACGGCATGAGCCGGCCGCGTACCTCCCTCCCGTTCGACACGCACTCAAGATCGGCATGTGCGAGGGTTGCTTGAGCGAGGGCCCGCAGGTCACCCGTCGGGGGGAGTGGCACGCGTCGTGCCACCCGTCGAGCCGCGCCCGGGGGCGACGGGTGATACTGAATGCGCCAAGATCCACCCTGGCCGGTCAGCACAGGCCGGCGGAGCTGCCCCGCGCGTCCCCGGGAGGGAACCACCGTGACCTACGTGATCACACAGGCCTGCGTCGACGTCCTCGACAAGGCGTGCATCGACGAGTGTCCGGTGGACTGCATCTACGAGGGCGACCGGATGCTCTACATCCACCCCGACGAGTGCGTGGACTGCGGCGCCTGCGAGCCGGTCTGCCCGGTGGAGGCCATCTACTACGAGGACGACGTCCCGGACAAGTGGAAGGACTACTACAACGCCAACGTGGAGTTCTTCTCCGACCTGGGCAGCCCCGGTGGCGCGGCCAAGACCGGGAAGATCGGCAAGGACCACCCGCTGGTGGCCGCGCTGCCCCCGCAGGCGGCAGACCACTGACCACCGCCGTCCCCGGGGCGGCACCGCACCAGCTGCCCGACTTCCCCTGGGATTCCCTCGCCGGGGCCCGGGCGCGAGCCGCGCAGCACCCCGGCGGGGTGGTCGACCTCTCGATCGGCACGCCGGTCGACGACACCCCCGCCGTCCTCAGTGACACGCTGGCCGGCGCGGGCAACGCGCCCGGCTACCCGACCGCCCTCGGCACGGCCGAGCTCCGGACTGCGGCGGCGGGGTGGCTGCAGCGTCGGCTCGGCGTGCAGCTGGCCGACCCGCTCGGGGCCGACCCCTCGGTCATCCCCACCGTCGGCTCCAAGGAGCTGGTGGCGCTGCTGCCCACGCTGCTGGGGCTGCGCGGTGCGGGCACCGTCGTCATCCCCGAGGTGGCCTACCCGACCTACGAGGTCGGTGCCGTGCTGGCCGGGCTCGCGGTCCGGCGCACGGACACCCCGCCCGAGGACGGCGTGGGCGTGGGGCTCGTCTGGCTGAACTCGCCGGGCAACCCGCACGGCCGGGTGCTCTCCGACGACGAACTGCGCGCCTGGGTGGCGTGGGGCCGGTCGCACGGCGTGCCCGTGGTGGCCGACGAGTGCTACGTGACCCTGGGCTGGGACGTGACGCCGCGCTCGCTGCTGCACCCGTCGATCGCGGGGGAGGACCACACGGGTCTCCTGGCGGTCCATTCGCTGTCCAAGCAGTCGACGGCGGCCGGCTACCGCGCCGGCCTGCTGTCCGGTGACCCGGCGCTGGTCCGGCGGGTCTGGGAGGTCCGGCGGCACCTGGGCCTGCTGGTGCCCACCCCCGTGCAGGCGGTCATGGCCGCGGCGCTCGCCGACGACGCCCACGTCGACGCCCAGCGGGAGCGCTACCGCGCCCGGCGGGAGCAGTTGGCCGCCGCGGTGCGGGCCACGGGCGCGCGCATCGAGCACTCGGAGGCCGGTCTCTACCTCTGGGTCACCCGTGACGAGGACTGCTGGACCACGATCGACTGGCTCGCCGGCCTGGGCATCGTGGCCGCCCCGGGCAGCTTCTACGGCCCGGCCGGCGCGCAGCACGTGCGGTTGGCGCTGACCGCGACCGACGAGCGGATCGCCGCTGCGGTCGAGCGCCTGGGCGGACTAGGCCCGCACGGCCAGGACGAGTCACGGGGCCGGTCCCGGAAGGACCGGCCCCCGCTGTGCGCGCCGTCGAGCGGCTACTTCAGCATGAAGTTGGCAGTGATGGTGGAGCCGTCCAGCGTGGTCATCGTGACCGCGTAGCAGGTGCCGGGCTTCTTCGGGGTCGCCCAGTTCTGGATGAACTGGCCAGCCGTCGGCGTCGTACCGGAGGCTGGTGCCGCCGGTCGGAGATGATCTCGATCTCGTCGACTGTAGCGGTGCAGTTCGGGCAGGCCACGAGCTTCGCGTGAAGCTCTGCCCCGCGGCCGTGGTGCTCGTCAGCTCGGGAGCCGGCGAAGACCTCGAACTTCAGCGGAACGGTGCTGCCGCCCTTGACGGTGTTCCAGACGCCGTTCATGTCGACCGGCGAGTAGAAGCCCCGCAGCGTCCACGCCGAGACGGTGTAGCTCAGCGTGTCCGTGGCCTGTTGCGGCCCGCTTGTCGGTCGCCGTCGCGGTGATCGTGTGGTGGCCGACTGCGGTGAGTAGCCGGTGACGACGCAGCTCGCGAGGCCGGACACGGAGTCGTCGAGGCGGTGCAGGTCGGGGCGGCCGGCACCGAGCCGAAGTAGGTAGTCTGCTCGCGAAGCTGGGCCATCGACGCACGGGTCCGTCAGGTCGATCGTGAAGGTCTGGCTCGCTGCCCCGCCGGGGTGGAGTTGCCCGTTGTCCGTGAACAGCGGGCTGGTCAGCCGTACAGATCACCTCTTGGTGCCGGACGAGACCGTGTCCGTGGCGCTCGCCGGGACCGGACAGCGGAGTCCAGCGCCGTGAAGGTTGCCGTGACGGCGCTGGTGTACCAGCCGTTGTCTCCCTGGGTGCCGCTCGCGGTGGTGTAGCCGACGACGGGGCGCGTCGGTCGATCGTGTCCGAGCAGGGTGCGCGTGGTGGCGTTCCCGGCAGCGTTGCTGACCGTCCGCTGTCGGTCGTCGAGCAGGTGCGTGGCGTCGAGCGAAGTGCTGCCGGGCCTCGGGCGTGCAGGTGACGGCGTCGGCCGCGTCGGCCAGATCGCTGGTCGCGTCAGAGGCCGTGAAGGCTGCGACAGCGGGGTGTTCGGCCAGGTCGTGTCGTGTCACGTCGGCCGGCAGTGATCGCCGGAGCGGTGGCGTCCACGACCGTGATGCTGACCGAGCTGGCTGTCGGTCCCGCCGGCGCTGGTGGCGGATGCACGTGAGCGGTCGCGTACCGTCGCTGGTGATCGACGCCGCGTGCAGCCGGTCGACGACGAGATGGCGGACTCGGCGTCCGTCACCGTCCACGACAGGTCGACGTCGCTGGCGTACCAGCCGTTGTTGCGCAGCGTTCCTGACACGTTCGGGGTGATCGCCGGGGCGGTCGACGTCGCAGGCGACTGACCGTGCCGGAAGCGGTCAGTGTGTCGTTACCGGTGATGGCCTGCGTTGGAGCTGTTGGTACGCGGCACCGCTGAAGGTCACGGTTCCGGTGAACGCGCCGAGGGCCGTGGTGATGCGGTGTAGCCGACCTCGGGGGGCCGAACCGGACAGCGTGATTTGCGCGAGCGTGTCCCAATTGCCGGGGAGCTGATCGTCTTGGCCCGGCTGTCCACCGTCGAGGCCGGTCGGGAGCGTTCCCGTCACGGAGACGGCGGAGCCGTTCTTGAACGTGTTGGCGGCACCGTCGCCGACCCGTTGCGGGTGACGTAGCCGGGAACGCTGCGTGAGCCGGTCGCGCCTCGCGCACACCGACCCGACGGCCCAGTCGGAGTCAGTCGTGGTGGCGAGGACGCCATCGTCGTCGCTGATGGCGTTGTCGGCTGCGGCGATGCCGCCGCCGGCCATGAGCAGACCAGGCCGTGAGTCGTCGCGACCGTCCTGGAACGCTTGAGCGTCCGCATGAGAGTTCTCCCCGCTGGTTACGAGGGCTCATCGCTGAGCCCGGATCACCGCGTCGGGTTCGCTACTCGCTCACCGGGGCCCAAGCGACCAGATGGAGGCTCCGGATCAGTGCGTCACGGTCTGTCGCCGCCAACGCTACGAAGGGGCTCTGCACCGCCACAACCAACTGCGCGTTGAGATTCCTCAACGCGGGCGTCTCGGATCAGTGTCGTCGGACTGCTCCCTGCGCCAGCCGCATGGCGGCCTGGCGGTCGGGTACTCGGAGCTTCTTCAGGATCGCGGCGATGTGCGTGCGGACCGTGACCTGGGCGAGGAAGAGCCGGCCGGCGATCTCCTCGGTGGACAGCCCGTCGCCCATGAGGTCCAGGATCTCCGCCTCCCGCTCGGTCAGCTGCACCTGGCTCGTCCGGCTCCGGAGCGATGAACCGGCGCCGGGGGCCGGCTGGAACTCCTCGGCCACCTGACGACGAGCCAGCGGGGGAGGACGGACTCGCCGGCCATGACCGAGCGGAGGGCCGGGACCGATGCGCGCGGGTCCATGCCCTTGACCAGGTAGCCGGCGGCCCCGGCTCGCAGGGCGGCGAAGAGGTCCCGATCCTCCGCGGAGGCGGTGAGCATCACGACGCGGCTCCGGCGCACGGAATGGGTGATCTCCGCAGCGGCGGCGATCCCGCTGCCGGGCATGTGGATGTCGAGCAGGCAGACGTCGGGGCGTAGCCGGACAGCGGCCGACGACAGCGGCATCGTCCGCCGTCGCCGCTCGGCGACGACATCGCAGTCCTGGCCCTCGAGCGCCTCGCGGACGATCTCTCGCGTGGGCGCGTGATCGTCGGCGAGCAGCACCCTGAGGACTCGCTCATGGCAGCGGTCACCTGCACCGTCGTCCCCCCGCTGGCGCCGAGTCGATGGTCAATCGCCACCGAGGCCCGAGCCCGCTCGCGCATGCTGGTGATGCCGAACCCGCCGGGGCGGTGTCCGTCGGGCCGACCGGCTCGAAGCCCTGTCCGTCGTCGACGATGGTCGAGGCAGAGAGGGTCCGTGGGGTGAGCCGATCTGATGCGCTGGGCCTGGCCGTGGCGGACGGCGTTGCGGACGGCCTCAGCGGTGATTCGGAGCAGGCCTCCCCTTGCTGGGGTCGAGCTCGAGCGTCCGGATCCAGCGACCGTGACGATCTTGACGTCGTAGCGGCTGCCGAAGTCGTCGGCCACCTGCTGCAGGACCCGGACGAAAGGCTCGTCGACAGGGCGGGTGAGCGCGGAGATGGCGCTGCGCACCTCGTCGAGCGCTCGCGCGGCGGCACCGCTGATCCGTTCGGCGGCCTCGGGATCCGCTGTCTCACCGGCCAGCGCCCGGGACTGGCTCCAGAGAAAGGTGAGCTCCTGGGCCAGCCCGTCATGCAGGTCCCGCGCCATCCGCCGGCGGTCCTCCAGCACGGCGGTGTGCGTCCGCAGCTCCCAGTAGGAACGGATCTCCCGGCCGGCGCCGACCAGCAGCAGGAGGTAGAAGCCCAGGCGCAAGAGGTCGCCGGTGTAGACGTAGTCGGAGTACAGGGAGGGGAAGAGGAGGTAGTGCACGCGGGACGCCGCGGCGAGGACGCAGCCCACCGCCACCCATCGGAACAGCTCGTCGTCGCGACGGTCGGCCCGCCGGCTGAAGGCGAATGCCGCCGATGTCCGTAGAGGACCGCGCCGACCGCCTGCGCGGCCAGGACGATCGGATGGGCGATGAGCTGCGGCGTCGTCGGATCGTCCGAGCCGGGCCGCGGGATCCACGATCGGCGGCAGGTAGCTGCCCCACGCCGGTGCGGCCGCACCTACGGCCATGATCACGCGCGCCGAGCGCGAGGGTGATCGCCAGCCCGCCCCGATGGCGAGGCGATGATCCTCTCGGCCGAGCGGTGCGGTCGAGCAGGCACCGTGCCGAGCGAAGCGGATCGCGAGGCCCGCCCAGCCGTGAACTCCTGGTCGTTGCCCAGGGCCACCGCCGTGGGCAGGGCCGTGAGCAAGAGGTTGGCGATCGCCAGGGTGCCCAGCGCGAGGACGAGGAGGAAGTCCTGCAGCCGGCGGCGCTGCCGGTAACGGCCGTAGATGAGGAAGACCGACCAACAGCGCGATGAGCGCGTTGGTCGTCTGCGAGGAGGACGTGGAGCGCCGGTGCCCGGTACGGGAACGGGCCTGTGAAGGGCAGCGCGAGACGGTCGACGAGTCACGGCTACCGCTGCGACGCTGACCCACGCGACCAGGGCGACGGCGGACTGCCGACCGTCCTGCCCCCGGATGGCGGACATCGGGCTCAGAGCTAGGGCTCCGGCGCGCCAAACGGACCAGTCGAGTTGCGGAACCGATGGGCGGACACTGCTCAGTGGGTGACGACACCGTTCGGCGGCGCACGACGCGCGCCAACCAGCGTGATACCGGCCGGAGTGTCGACGCCTGACCGGCAGGCGTAGGGAGGGATGGCCGCTGCCGCCCCGTGCGATTTTCGGCGTCGCGCCATTCTCGTAACGCTGAGTGATGAGTTGCGTCGTCGTCACCCTCGCGGATGACCTGCCCCCCGAGCGCATTGCCCCTCGGCGTCACTGTCGGTGACATTTCTCGGGTCTTCACGAGAACGAGCGCGTGGCCGGATGCACGGAAGCGACCGAGTCAGCGGGGCCGGAGGTCCCGTGCGCTGCCTTCCGCATCCACTCCACTGCAAGGGATCCAGTCATGCGCATGAACACCAAGCTCGCGACCGCCGTGACCGCCGGCGTCATCGTCCTGGCCGGCGGCGGCGTGGCTGTCGCGTACTGGACGGCGACCGGGACGGGCGCGGGCTCCGCGGCGACCTCGGCCGGCGTGTCCGACCTCACGATCACCCAGACGAGCACGATCAGCGACCTGCGTCCCGGTGGCGGCGCGCAGGACATCGAGGGCTCGGTCACCAACAACGCGAACTTCACCGCCTTCGTCAACACCGTGACCGTGGCCATCGACAGCGTCACGACGTCTGCGGGGGCTCCGATCGCGGGCTGCGACGCGACCGACTACACGCTCACCGGCGCGGTCATGACCGTCGCCGAGGACATCGCCGCCGACGGCGGCACGGCGTCCTTCGACGGCGCCACGATCGCCTTCAACAACAAGTCCGGCGTCAACCAGGACGCCTGCCAGGGCGCTGTCGTCCACCTCGGCTACACCGCCGCCTGACACGCGACCGGTCGGGCGCGGGCCACTGCCCGCGTCCGACCGGACCGTGCCGACGGACATCTCGACGACAGGACTGAGGTAGGCGAATGAACGCAGGGCCACGATTCCGGAGGACCGCACTGGTCTCGCTCGGCATCCTCGTCGTGCTCGGGATCGCGGGCATGGCCCTGCCGGCGACCGCCAAGGCGGGCTTCGCCCTCCAGATCTCGCCGGCCAGCCAGTCGGTGCCGCAGGGCCAGTCGGCCGGTTACACGGTCACGACCACGGCGACCGGTGGCTTCACCGGCTCGGTCAGCTACAGCGTGAGCGGGCTGCCGAAGGGCGTCACAGGGGCCTTCTCGCCGACCAGTGCGACGCTGTCGAGCGGCACTCCCTCCAGGTCCTCGGTCCTGAGCGTCACCACGTCCCCAGTACGCCGGTGGGCACCTACACCGCGACCATCACCGGCACGAGCGGTAGCCGGAAGAGTTCCGTGACGGCGAAGCTGACCGTCACCGCCGCGTCCAGCCCGTTCGCGCTCAGCGCGGCGCCGTCCACCGTGACCGTGGCGCCCGGCTCTACCGCCGTCTACACGCTCGCCGTCACCCGGAGCGGTTCCTTCGCCGGCTCGGTCGCCCTCGCACCCTCCGGCTCCTGGCCGACCGGGGTGACGCCCACGTTCAGCCCGGCGACCGTGTCCGGGTCGGCCACCGGCTCGACGCTCCAGGTCGGCACCACGTCCAGCGTGCGCAAGGGCACCTACACGCTCTCCCTGGTCGCGTCCGCCACGGTCGACGGCCGGACGGTCAGCCAGAACGCCCAGGTCCAGCTCGTCGTGGAGGACAGCAAGCGGTCTTTCACCATCTCGGGCGGAACCCCGGCGTCCCCGCTGGCTCCCGGTTCGGGGGACCAGCCGTTGACTCTCCGGTTGAGCAACCCGGGGAACAAGGCCCTGTCGGTGACCAACCTGAGCGTCGCGCTCACCGGGACGAGCAACCCCGCGTGCGGGCTGCAGAACTTCGCCCTCACGCAGTACCGCGGCCCGTACCCGCTGGTCGTCCCGGCGGGCGCCACCGACGTCCCGCTGTCCAGCCTGGGTGTGCCACCGAGCCAGCAGCCGCAGCTCCGGATGCTCGACCTGCCGACCAACCAGGACGCATGCAAGGGCGTGTCGGTCGCGCTCTCCTTCTCCGGTTCCGCGCAGGGGAGCTGACATGACCATCCCGCACGTTCTCGGTGCGCCGTCTGGCCGTGTCCCTCGCCGCGTTCGTGGTCGTGCTGGGGACGCCGTCGATCGCCTGGGCCGTCTGGTCGGCGCTCGGCAGCGGTGCGGGGGTCGCCACCACCGCCACGCTGGGTGCGCCGACCGACGTCGCGGCGTCCGCCGTCGGCACGGGCGTGACCGTCACATGGGCCGCGCCCGCTTCTGGGCCGGCGCCCGCCGGGTACCGGGTGACCGAGGCCGGCGGGTCGACCGTCTGCGGTGCGTCCGCCCTCGTCACCGCCACGTCGTGCTCGTACACGGCCGTGCCGGGCACGTACCGCTACACGGTCACCGCTGTGCTGAACTCCTGGGCGGCGGTCGAGCGCGCCCAGCAACCAGGTCACCGTCGCCCTGCTGCCGAGTGCGGTCGGCGTCTCGGCCGGCTCCGGGCAGACGGCGACCGTGTCGACCGCGTTCGCCACGGCCCTCGCCGCGCGGGTGACCGACAGCGCCGGCCAGCCGGTCGCGGGCGTGACGGTGACGTTCACCGCTCCCGGCACGGGGGCGTCCGGCACCTTCGCCAACGGCACGGCGACCACCGCGGCGACCACGAACGCCGGCGGCGTGGCCACCGCGTCGGCATTCACCGCGAACGGCACGCCCGGCACCTACACGGTCACGGCCTCCGTGGCCGGCGTGACCGGGACGGCGGGCTTCGCCCTGACCAACCGCTCGGCGCCCACCGTCAGCTCGGCCACCGCGGTCGGCCAGGGGGTTTCCGCCCGGACCGTCACGATCACGGGCTCCGGCTTCCTCTCGGGCGCCGCGGTGAGCTTCGGCAACGCCGGGATCACGGGTGGCGCGGTCGTCGTCGTCAGCGCCACCCAGCTGACCGTCCCGGTGACCGTCTCCAGCAGCGTCGCGGCCGGGAACTACGCCGTCACGGTCACCAACTCCGACGGTGGCACCGGTACCAACGCCACCGCCCTCCGGGTGAACGCGGCGCCGACGCTCGCCTCCGTGAGCTCCGTCGTCGCTGGCGCGCGGCGCGACCAACCAGACGCTGACCATCACGGGAACCGGCTTCCAGGCCGGAGCCACCGTGAGCTTCGCCGCCAACAGCAGCGTCACGGTCAGCAGCGTCACGGTGATCGACGCGACCCGGCTGACCGTGGTGGTGTCCGTGCCGAGCAACGCCACGGCCCGCAACAGCGTGCCGGTGACGGTCACCAACCCGGACGGCGGCACGGTCACCAGGGGCGGCATCTTCAGCACCACCTAGGCGGCTGTCGGCGGGTCGGGCCACAGCCTCGGCCCGCCGACCGCCGGCGAACCATGCCAGCGGGTCTCAAGTGGGCTGCCAGTTCGTCGCAAGCGGGCGGGCGCACGGTGTCCCCGGCGCCAGGAAGGCGCCGGAACGACACCCCGGAGGCTCCCCGTGATCCTGCCCCTGCTGCTCCTGATCGTCGCCCTCGCCGTCACCAGCCTGGTCACCCTCGTGCGCTGGCTCAGCCCGGCACCGACGGCCGGGCGCGCGTCGTCGACCCGACGTACGTCCAGCACCCCGAGCTCTACGGCCGGGCCCGCATGGGCCTCAGCTGAGCCTCGTGCGGCGGGCGGGACAAGGCTGAACCGGACAGGACTAGCCGCAGTCCAGTTCGCCGCCGCCGGCCCGCAACGCGGCGGTGAGGTCGATCGCCATCGCCTCGTGCTTCTGGTAGGCCTCTCGAAAGGCCTGCGCTGCACCGCTGAGCGGCGTCGGTGAGGCGGGCGGTCTGCCAGCCCGGCACCTGGACCAGGCGGTCGAGGAACTTCCCCGCCGCGTACTCCGGGTCCTGCACCTGGGCCTCGGTGCCCCAGCCCATCGACGGCCGCTGCTGGAACAGGCCCAGGGAGTCGCGGTCGCCGTAGTCGATGTTCCGCAGCCCGGACTCCTGCATGGCCGTGGCCAGGGCGATGACGACGGCGCGGTCGGGCAGGCCGCGGTCCCAGGCGACCTCGGCGATCGTCGCGGCGTTGGCCGCCTGCTCGGGCGTGATCGTTACGGCGGATCCCGGCAGCGCGCAGGTCGGGGCCGCCGGTGCGGGCCCCTCCTCGGTGCTCCAGACGACCGCGACGACGACCGCCACCGCGATCAGGACGAACGACCACCAGTTCCCCGCGTTGCGCTTCCCCGGCCGGCTCTTCGGAGCTCGCGCGGCCGGGCCTCGCCGGGTGGTGCCGCTCGACACGCGCCGGCGACGGACGGCACGACGTCGGGTCGACCCGCGGGCCCCCGAGGCGTGCAGCGTCGTGCGCGGAGTGGTCATCGCCCCTGACTGTAGGTCGCGGACCTGGCGGTTCCCGGGTGCCCGAGATCACGTCGGCGAGGCGCCGCCGCTGTCGCAGCTGACGACGTCGCCACTAGCGTGTGCCCGTCCCAGACCAAGGAGCCGCCATGCCCGACGTCCTGCTGCCCGGTATCGCCGCGACGCGGCTGACCACCCCGCGGCTCACCCAGTCCGTGCTGCATCCGGAGGGGACCGAGCCCGGTGGGCCCGGCGAGGCGGTGGTGTTCGTTCACGGGAACGTGAGCTCGGCGCTGTTCTGGCAGCAGACCATGCTGGCCGTCGCGGCTGCCGGGCGGCACCGCGTGCTCGCGGTCGACCTGCGCGGCTACGGCGAGACCGACCCGCTGCCGATCGATGCCACCCGCGGGGTCCGCGACTGGTCCGACGACCTCGCCGACCTGATCACCACGCTCGGCCTCGACCGGGTGCACCTGGTCGGCTGGAGCATGGGGGCCGGCGTCGTCCTGCAGCACCTGCTCGACTCACCGCAGAAGGTGGCGTCGGTGGCGCTGGTCGCCCCGATCTCGCCGTACGGCTTCGGCGGCACGGCCGGCCCCGAGGGCCGACGGCTGGACGAGGACGGCGCCGGGTCCGGTGGGGGCGCGGCCAACCCGGAGTTCGTGGCGGCGCTGGCCGCGGGCGACACCACGGCCGACAGCCCGACCAGCCCGCGTTCGGTCCTGCGGGCCTTCTACGTCGCGCCGGGCTCGCTGCCGCTGGACCCGCGGCTTCGAGGACGTCATGGTCGCGTCGATGAACTCGACCCGGACCGGCGTCGACCACTACCCGGGCGACGCCGGCACGTGCGCGACCTGGCCGGGTGTACGGCCGGGCACCCGCGGCGTGCTGAACACGATGGCGCCGACGGTGTTCGACGTCTCCGGCATCGTCGACCTCGCCGAGAAGCCGCCGGTGCTGTGGGTGCGGGGGGAGGCCGACCAGATCGTCTCCGACACCTCGGTGTTCGATCTCGCCTTCCTCGGCTCGCTCGGCGCCGTCCCCGGGTGGCCGGGCGAGGACGTCTGCCCGCCGCAGCCGATGGTCGCGCAGACCCGCTCGGTGCTGGACCGCTACGCCGCGACCGGCGGCGCATACCGCGAGGTCGTGCTCCCCGACGTCGGGCACTCGCCGCACATCGAGCGGCCGCAGGAGTTCGTCGTCGCTCTGCTCGAGCACCTCGACGTCCCCGCCGAGGCGCCCGCCAACCTCACCTGAGGTGACGTGGGCAAAGGATCCTTTACCTACGTTCTGACGCTGAAATGCGTGGGCAAAGGATCCTTTGCCCTACCGGGCGGGGTGGATCACGCGCCGGCGGGGACGGTGGGCAGGTCGGCCAGGGCGGCGGCGAACCGCTCGTCGGTCACGTCCTCGTCGACCATGCGGCCGGCGAGGTAGTCGTCGTACGCCGCCAGGTCCAGGTGCCCGTGCCCGCACAGCGCCGTGAGGATGACCTTCTCCTCACCCGACTCCCGGCATGCCTCGGCCTCGCGGATGCAGGCGGCGATCGCGTGGGTCGGCTCCGGCGCGGGAACGATCCCCTCGGTCCGCGCGAAGCGGATCGCGGCCGCGAAGCACTCGGTCTGCGGCAGCGCCAGGGCCTCGATCAGGCCCAGTTCGTAGATGTGCGACAGCAGCGGCGACATCCCGTGGTAGCGCAGACCGCCCGCGTGGATCGGGTCGGGGATGAACTGGTGGCCGAGCGTGTGCATCTTGAGCAGCGGCGTCATGCCCGCGGTGTCGCCGAAGTCGTAGGCGTAGACCCCGCGCGTCAGCGACGGGCAGGACGCGGGCTCCACGGCCCGGATCGTCGGCGAGATCCGGCCGGCCAGCTTCTCCCGCAGGAACGGGAACGTCAGCCCGCCGAAGTTGGACCCACCGCCGGTGCACCCGACGATCAGGTCGGGGGTCTCGCCGATCGCCGCGAACTGCCGGAGGGCCTCCTCGCCGATGACCGTCTGGTGCAGGAGCACGTGGTTGAGCACGCTGCCCAGCGCATACCGGATCTCCGGGTCGCCCGCGGCGACCTCGACCGCCTCGCTGATCGCGATGCCGAGTGATCCGGTGTGCTCCGGGTTGTCGAGTCGGATGGCACGGCCGGCCTCGGTGAGTTCCGACGGCGAGCGGTGCACGGTGGCGCCGAAGACCTCCATCATCGTGCGGCGGTAGGGCTTCTGGTCGTAGGAGGCGCCCACCATCCAGATCTCGCACTCGAGCCCGAACAGCGCACTGGCGAAGGCGAGCGCGGTACCCCACTGCCCCGCCCCGGTCTCGGTCGTCAGCTTCCGGACCCCGGCCTTGGCGTTGTAGTAGGCCTGCGGCACCGCGGTGTTCGGCTTGTGGGAGCCGGCCGGGGAGACGCCCTCGTACTTGTAGTAGATCCGGGCGGGCGTGCCGAGTGCCTTCTCCAGCCGGTGCGCGCGGTACAGCGGCGAGGGCCGCCAGAGCTTGTAGACGTCGAGGACCTCGCCGGGGATGTCGACGAACCGCTCGCCGGTGACCTCCTGGGCGATGAGGTCCATCGGGAACAGCGGCGCGAGGTCGTCGGGGCCCACCGGTTGCAGGGTGCCCGGGTGCAGCGGTGGCGGCGGTGGGCTCGGGAGATCGGGGACGACGTTGTACCACTGCGTCGGCAGCTGTGATTCGTCGAGCAGGATCTTGTGCTGCAACTCGGCCACCGTCGTCTCCTCCGACTCGGTCCGCCCAGGGTGCGGGCGAGCCTAGTGCGGGACGGGACGGTGGAGCGAGGGCCGGGACCTGTCCTTTCAGTTGGCGTGCAGCTCGGCGTTGAGGGCGCCCCAGTTGCCGTCGCGGGGGAGCGCCTCGAGCGCCCCGCTGACGCTGTTGCGGCGGAACAGCAGCCCGTTGCGGCCGGACAGCTCACGCGCCTTGACCACCGAGCCGTCGGGCAGGGTCACCCGCGAGCCGCCGGTCACGTAGCAGCCGGCCTCGACGACGCAGCCGTCGCCGAGGGAGATGCCGATGCCGGCGTTCGCGCCGAGCAGGCAGCCGCTGCCGATCGAGATGATCTGGGTGCCGCCACCGGAGAGCGTCCCCATGATCGAGGAACCGCCGCCGATGTCGCTGTCCGGGCCGACGACGACGCCCGCGCTGATCCGGCCCTCGACCATCGACGGGCCCAGCGTCCCGGCGTTGAAGTTGACGAAGCCCTCGTGCATGACCGTGGTGCCCTCGGCCAGGTGCGCACCCAGGCGCACCCGGTCGCCGTCGGCGATGCGCACGCCGGAGGGGATGACGTAGTCGACCATCCGCGGGAACTTGTCGACGCCGAACACGGTCACGTGCCCGACGGCCGCGCGCAGGCGGTGCACGTTGAACCCGGTCGCCTCGACCGGGCCGGCGCTGGTCCACGCCACGTTGGTCAGGAGGCCGAAGACACCGGTCATGTTCGCCCCGTGCGGCCGGATCAGCCGGTGCGAGAGCAGGTGCAGCCGGAGCCAGACGTCGTAGGTGTCGGCCGGGGGAGCGGACAGGTCGGGGATGACCGTGCGGACGGCGATGATCTCGACGCCGCGGGCCTCGTCGCGGCGGACCAGACCGCCGTAGTCGGGGCCGAGCTCGCCGGAGAGCTCCAGCGCGCCGAGCCGCTTCGTCCCGGGCTTGGCGCCGTTCGGCGCACCGAGCCGGGGTTCCGGGAACCAGGTGTCGAGGACCGTGCCCGACGGGGTCACGGTCGCGAGGCCGGCGGCGGATGCGGAGACGGGCACGGCCGTGGGTGCAGCATCGGTCACGACACGACGCTACCGAGCCCGACGCGGCGCCTGAACGGCCGGTCCGGCCTCGTCCCGAGGCTCGCCCGAGCTTGCGAGGTGCGAGGAGGACGAGGTCCTTTGTCTAGGCTCGGGACCCGTGAGTGACCTCCCGAAGCTGGACCTGTCCGCCGACGTCCTCACCCTCACCCGGGCGCTCGTCGACGTGCCGTCGGTGTCGGGCACCGAGGAGGAGCTCGCCGACCTCGTCGAGGACGCGTTGCGTGGGCTGGGCGGGCTCGAGGTCGAGCGGATCGGCAACGCCGTCCTGGCCCGCACCAACCTGGACCTGCCGACCCGCGTCGTCCTCGCCGGGCATCTGGACACCGTGCCGATCGCCGACAACGTGCCGAGCCGGCTGGACGAGGTCAACGGCCTGCTCCACGGCTGCGGCACCACCGACATGAAGGCCGGCGACGCCGTGATGCTCCGGCTCGCCGGCCGGTTCGGTGTCCCCGGCGCCACGCCGGCGCACGACCTCACGTTCGTCTTCTACGACAACGAGGAGGTCGACTACGCGCTCAACGGCCTCGGCCGGGTGGCCCGGGAGCGACGCGGCTGGCTGTACGGGGACCTCGCCGTGCTGCTCGAGCCGACCGACGGCGAGATCGAGGCCGGCTGCCAGGGCACCATGCGGGCGGTCATCGACATCCCCGGGCGGCGCGCCCACAGCGCCCGCAGCTGGCTCGGCGCCAACGCCATCCACGGCGCCGCCGGAATCCTGGCCACGCTGTCGGCCTACCCCGCCCGGGAGGTGGAGATCGACGGCTGCACCTACCGGGAAGGTCTCAACGCGGTCGGCATCAAGGGCGGCGTCGCGGGGAACGTCATCCCGGACGAGTGCCGGGTCGAGCTCAACTTCCGCTACGCCCCGGACCGGGACGAGGACGGCGCCGAGGCGCACGTCCGGGAGGTGTTCGCCGAGGCGATCGCGGCCGGTGCCGTGCTCACCGTCGTCGACAACGCCGGCGGTGCGCTGCCGGGCCTGTCCGAGCCCGCCGCGGCTGCCTTCATCGCCGCCGTCGGCCGCCCGGCGCGGGCCAAGCTCGGCTGGACCGACGTCGCGCGGTTCTCGGCGTTCGGCATCCCAGCGGTCAACTACGGCCCGGGCGACCCGCAGCTGGCCCACACGCGCGAGGAACACGTCGTGGTCGACCGGCTGCAGCCGGCCGAGGACGCGCTCGTCGCCTACCTGTCGGGGAGCGTGCTGGGATGAACGACGGAACAATCGTCGCTCAGGCGGCGACCGCCTGGCCGAAGGATGACGCATGACCATGGACCCGCCCTCCGCCGAACGCCGGGCGCGCCCGACCCGCCACCGCGGGCCGGTGATGCTGCGCGGCGGGGAGCCGGACCCGCAGATCCAGGGGACGACGACCGACGAGCGGCTGCTCGACCGGCGCGGACCCACGGACTGGGTGCACACCGACCCGTGGCGCGTGCTCCGGATCCAGAGCGAGTTCGTCGAGGGCTTCGGCCTGCTGGCCGAGCTGCCGCGCGCGGTGAGCGTCTTCGGCAGTGCCCGCACGCCCCGCGACCACCCCCACTACGCCGCCGGCGTCGCGATCGGCGCGGCGCTCTCGCAGGCCGGCTACGCGGTCATCACCGGCGGTGGGCCCGGCGCGATGGAGGCGGCCAACCGCGGCGCCTCGGAGGCCGGTGGTCTGTCGGTCGGGCTCGGCATCGAGCTGCCGTTCGAGCAGGAGCTCAACGAGTGGGTCGACGTCGGTATCTCGTTCCGCTACTTCTTCGTGCGCAAGACCATGTTCGTGAAGTACGCGCAGGCGTTCGTCATCCTCCCCGGCGGCTTCGGCACGCTCGACGAGCTGTTCGAGGCGCTGACCCTGGTGCAGACCCGCAAGGTCACCCGCTTCCCGGTCGTCCTGGTCGGCGTCGACTACTGGTCGGGGCTGCTCGCGTGGGTCCGCGAGACCCTGGTGCCCACGGGCACCATCAACGCGGCCGACCTCGACCTGATCACGCTGACCGACGACATCGCCGAAGTGGTCGGCGCGATCCAGGCCGCCGACGCGGCCCGGGTGGCCGGCGACGGCGGGGGCGGCATGCGGGCACCGCGGGCGACCGGGCCGGTCGACGCCTGAGGTGCTCGGTTTCGTCGTCTTCGTCATCGGCGTCCTGGTCGTCGGTGGGCTGCTCTTCCTCCTCACCTCCGTGCTGCTGGGGCGGGGCGAGACCCAGCCACCCGCGGAGCTCGATCGGTCGCCGGTCGAGCTGCCCGACGACCGGCCGGTCCTCGGCGACGACGTCCGGGCACTCCGGATGTCGGTCGCCCTCCGCGGCTACCGGATGACCGAGGTGGACTGGCTGCTCGACCAGTTCGCCCAGATCCTCGACGAGCGCGACGCGGAGATCGAGGCGCTGCGATCGCAGCTGCATCCGCCGGACGACGACGCAGCGAAGCGACGAATGCAGCGAAGGACGACACGAGCACTCCGGACCTCGGGGAGCCCGGCGACGAGGAGGACCCCCGTGCGTGAGCTGGTCGAGCGCATGGAGATCGCCGCGCCGCCGGAGCGGGTGTGGGCCGCGGCGACCGACTGGATCCGGCAGGGCGAGTGGATGTTCGCCACCGACGTCCGCGAGGTCGGGGGACCGGCGCAGCGCCTGCACGGCCGCATGGTCGCCCGGACCGGCCTGCCGCTTCCCGGCGGCCGGCACCTCGGCGTCGTCGACACGATGGTGATCACGGAGTGGGAGCCGCCGCGCCGCGTCGTCGTCCAGCACACCGGGCGGATCGTGCGCGGTCCCGGCATCGTCGAGATCGAGCCGCGGGGTGACGGCGTCCTGTTCACCTGGACCGAACGCCTGCACCCGCCGTTCGGACTGCTCGGCGAGATCGGCGGCTGGCTCATCCGGCCGTTCTTCCTCGCGGGCGTCCGGTTCTCGCTGCGGCGGTTCGCGCGGTTCGCGCGCGCCTACCCCGCCTGACGGGCCGTGCGCGCCGCTCCGGCTGCAGCATCGGTCAAGATGACCTCGTGAGTCGGCGTGGGTGGGCCCTGTTCGTGACGATGTCGGTCATCTGGGGCGTGCCGTACCTGCTGATCAAGGTCGCCGTCGGCGAGGTGACGCCGGAGATGCTGGTGTTCGTCCGCTGCGTCGTCGGGGCGGTGCTGCTGCTGCCCTGGACGATCGCCACGGGGCAGCTGCGTCCGGCGCTGCGGCACTGGCGGGCGCTGCTGCTGTTCACGGCGCTCGAGATGGCCGGGCCCTGGTTCCTCATCGCCTACGCCGAGGGCACGCTGTCCAGCTCGCTGACCGGTCTGCTCGTCGCCGGCGTCCCGTTCGTCGCCGCGCTGGCCGGCCGCCTGCTGGGTGGGGAGGAGCGGCTGACGCGGATCCGGATCCTCGGCATGGCCATCGGCGTCGTGGGCATCGGCGTGCTGCTCGGTCTCGACGTGGAGGGCGCGCAGCTGCTGCCGCTGCTGGCGATCGGGCTGGTGCTCATCGGCTACGCGACGGGCCCGCTGGTCGTGACCCGGGCGCTGCCCGACGTGCCCGGCGTGGCGGCCAGCTCGATCGCGCTGGTGATCACCGCGATCGTCTACGCGCCGTTCGCCGCTCCGCAGCTCGGTGAGCTCGCCGACGTGTCGCTCCCGGCCTGGCTGTCGCTGATCGCGCTCGGGGTCGTCTGCACGGCGCTCGCGCTGGCGCTGTTCTTCTCCCTGATCCGCGAGGTGGGGCCGCAGCGGGCCCTGGTGATCACCTTCGTCAACCCCGCGGTGGCCGTGCTGCTCGGGGTGCTGTTGCTCGACGAGCCGTTCACCCTCGGCATCGCGCTCGGCCTGCCGCTGGTGCTGGTCGGCTGCGTCCTGGCCACGCGGCGCAGTCCGGTGAGCACGCAGACCTCGGAACTGTGCGACGTCGACGCGGGCGTTCCCTGACCTGTCGGACCCCCGCACTAGCGTCGGCGTCGTGACCGGGGAGCAGGTGCGGTGCGCGTGGGCGAACAGCGCGCCGGAGTATGTCGTCTACCACGACGAGGAGTGGGGCACGCCGCTGCGCGGGGACGACGCCCTGTTCGAGCGGCTCTGCCTCGAGGCGTTCCAGTCGGGGCTGTCGTGGATCACGATCCTCCGCAAGCGGCCCGCCTTCCGCTCCGCCTTCGCCGGCTTCGACATCGACGCCGTCGCCGCCTTCACCGCCGACGACGAGGCGCGGCTGATGGCCGACGCGGGCATCGTCCGCAACCGCGCCAAGATCAGCGCCTCCGTCCGCAACGCCCGCGCCGCGCAGGAGCTGCCCGAGGGGCTCTCGGCGCTGCTCTGGTCCTTCGCGCCGGAGGATTCGCGGCCTCGCCCGGCCGTCCTGTCCGAGGTCCCGGCGACCAGCGCGGAGTCGGTCGCGATGGCCAAGGAGCTCAAGCGCCGCGGGTTCGTCTTCGTCGGTCCGACGACCGCCTACGCCTTGATGCAGGCCACCGGCATGGTCGACGACCACGTCGCCGACTGCTTCCGGGCGGCGTCCCCGGGCGGTTCCGGGTGACCCGGGAGGGGGCTCATGTTGGAGCTGAGAGCCGCATACGGGATCATTGGTCGAGACTCACAGCATCGACGGACGCCAGATCGCTCCCGCCCCGGCGGGAACGGTCTGGCTGGCGAAGGAGGCACGCATGGCGGCCATGAAGCCGCGTACGGGTGAAGGTCCCCTCGAGGTGACCAAGGAGGGCCGCGGCCTGGTCATGCGCGTACCGCTCGAGGGAGGCGGTCGCCTGGTCGTCGAGCTGTCTCCCGACGAGGCGGCCGCGCTGTCGGAGGCACTGAAGGGCGCGACCAGCTGAACACCCCCGCGAGCCTGCCTCCGGGCAGCCCCGCGAACGACGACACGGCCCCGGCCGCCGGCAGCTCAGCCGGCGCCCGGGGCCGCGCCGTCTCCGCGGGTCGAGGTCGTCCCGTCGTTGCCGGACCTCGGCCCCGACGACGTGCTGGCGGTACCCGTCGGCACCGGCGGCGCGCTCCCCGACTGGCTCACCGGCGTCCGCGACGCCGGCGGTCAGCCCCGAACTGCTGACCGGTGCGCTCGCCGACACCGGCAACCGGGGCCGGACGGGCACCGTGACCAACCTCCCGATCCCCGGTCGGCGCCCGCGCAGCGTCGTCGCCGTCGGCATCGGGGAGGCCACCGTTCCCGATGTGCGCAGCTACGTCGCCACGGCCGTCCGCCGCGCGCAGACGCTGGCCGAGCACGGCGCCCGGCGCCTCGTCCTCCCGCTCGACAGCGCCGCCGCCCCGGCCGGTGCCGACGAGGTGCGGGCCGCGGTCGAGGCCGCACTGCTGGCGGGCTACCGGTTCCGCGAGACCTCCGGCGGGCACCCGACGCGGCTCGACGTCGTCACGGTCGTGGCCGCCGATGCCGACGACCCGGCCGTGACGGCCGGCGCCCGCGCGGGGCGGGTGGCCGGGGAGTCGGTCGCCTGGGCCCGCGACCTGATCAACACCCCGAGCAACACCAAGAACCCGGGCTGGCTGGCCGAGCGGGTCTGCGAGCGGTTCGCCGGCCGCCCGCACGTCACCGTCACCGTGCTCGGACCCGACGAGCTGCGCGCCGGCGGGTTCGGCGGCGTCCTCGCCGTCGGCGGCGGCTCGGCCACCCCGCCCCGGGTCGTCGTCGTCGCCTATCGCCCCCCGGCCGCGGGCGGGGCGCACCCGGTCCTGGTCGGCAAGGGCATCACGTTCGACACCGGCGGCCTGTCGATCAAGACCAACGCCGGCATGCGCGAGATGAAGACCGACATGGCCGGCGGTGCCGCGGTGCTCGCCACCGTCGACGCCGCTGCCCGCCTCGACCTGCCGGTCGCGGTGACCGCGGTCGTCCCCGCCGCGGAGAACGCGGTGTCCGGCTCCTCCTACCGTCCCGCGGACGTCGTGCGGCACGTGGGCGGCCGGACGACGGAGGTGCTCAACACCGACGCCGAGGGCCGGATGGTGCTCGCCGACGGCCTGGCCTACGCCCGGCTGGAGCTGGGCGCCACCGCGCTGGTCGACGTCGCCACGCTGACCGGGGCCATGAAGGTCGCGCTGGGCGCCAAGATCGGCGGGCTGTACGCGACCACCGACGGGCTGGCCGATGCCCTGGCTACCGCGGGCGCGCACGCGGGGGAGCCGCTGTGGCGGATGCCGCTGGCCGAGGAGTACGCGAGCCTGCTCGACAGCACCGTCGCCGACGCCAACAACGCGCCCGGCAACCCCGGCGGGACGACGGCGGCGCTGTTCCTGCGCCCCTTCGCCGGCGACCTGCCCTGGGCCCACCTGGACGTGGCCGGGCCGGCCCGTGCCGGCTCCGACGACGCCGAGATCGTCAAGGGCGGCACCGGTTTCGGCGCCCGCACGCTGCTGCGGTGGCTGGAGGCCGGTGCGCCGCTGGACGGGCCCGAGACGGTGCTCGAGCGATGAGCACGCCGTCGGGCGGGGACGCGGTCACGGTCGAGCGGTCGGGCCCGGTGACCACGGTCCGGCTGAGCCGGCCACACGTGCGCAACGCCGTCGACGGCCCGACCGCGGCCGCGCTGGCCGACGCCTTCCGGGCCTTCGACGCCGACCCCGATGCGGCGGTCGCCGTCCTGTACGGCGACGGCGGGACGTTCTGCTCCGGAGCCGACCTGCGGGCGATCGGCACCCCCACCGGCAACCGCACCGAGCCCGACGGCGACGGGCCGATGGGGCCGACGCGGCTGCGGCTGGGCAAGCCGGTGATCGCGGCGATCAGCGGGCACGCGGTCGCGGGCGGCCTGGAACTGGCCCTGTGGTGCGACCTGCGCGTGGCCGAGGACACCGCCGTCCTCGGGGTCTACTGCCGGCGGTGGGGAGTGCCCCTGATCGACGGCGGGACGGTCCGGCTGCCCCGGTTGATCGGCGCGGGCCGCGCCATGGATCTCGTCCTCACCGGCCGGTCGGTGCCCGCCGCGGAGGCGCTGGCGATCGGGCTCGTCGACCGGGTGGTGCCGGCGGGGGAGGCGCTCGCGGCCGCCCAGCAGCTCGCCGCCGAGATCGCCGGGTTCCCGCAGACGTGCCTGCGCGAGGACCGTGCGTCGCTCCTCGAGCAGGAGGGGCTGGAGGAGTCCGCGGCGCTGGCCAACGAGTTCCGCCACGGGATGACCTCGGTGGCCGTGGACGCGCTGCCCGGGGCCGCACGGTTCGCCGCCGGCGAGGGCCGGCACGGGCAGGGGGTGCGCTGATGGCCGGCGAGGAGCACACCGGCGTCGTCTTCCCGGTCGGGGACGACGGCCGGCGCAGCACCTCTGCCGTCGGCCGGGCGGTGGTGGCCGAGGCGCTGCGCACGGTGGATCCGGTCGGCGCCCTGGCCGCCGAGCAGGAGACCAACTGGCGCGCCGGCTACCTGGTGCACTTCCGCCGGCTGGTCGAGGCGGGCCTCGCGTCGCGCGAGGCCGCGCTGTCGAGCGCCGGCGCGGGGCTGGCGTCGCTGCACGACCGCATGCGGGTCGTGGAGCCCGGCGGCGAGGAGGTCGGCCTCGAGTGGCTGCGGTCCGCCGCTCCCGCGCACCCGTTCGGCACGGTGGAGGTCACCGGCGGCGGGACCCGCGAGGAGGAGTTCTCGCTGCCGTACGCCGGTGGTCGGTTGCGCGGTGACGACCTGGGGCGCCGGCTCGACGCCTGGGTGACGGCGGGGGTGGTGGAGCCCTCGGCCGCCGAGGCGGTCCGCGAGGTCGTGGCGCACCCGGAGTGGCTGCGGGTGCCCGACGCCACGGTGGCGGTGCTCGGCGCGGGTGCCGAGATGGGGCCGCTGACGTCGCTCCTGCGGTGGGGTGCGCGGGTCGCCGCCATCGATCTCCCGCGCCCCGCGCTGTGGCAGCGGGTGCTCGAGACGGCCCGGCGGGGTGCGGGAACCCTGGTGGTCCCCGTGCCGCACGGGGAGCCCGAAGGCAAGGCCGATCTGGCCCACGTCGCCGGCGCGGACCTGATCAACGAGGTGCCGGCGGTCGCCGAGTGGCTCGGCTCACTGGACCGGCGGCTGGTCGTGGGCAACTACGTCTACGCCGACGGCGCCACCAACGTGCGCGTCTCGACCGCCGTCGACGCGCTGACCGTGCGGCTGCTGGCGGAGCGGGCCGACGTCGCGCTCGCCTTCCTCGCCACGCCCACCGACGTCTTCGCCGTCCCGGCGGAGGCCGTGCAGCACTCGGCGCGCGCCTACGCGGGCCGCTCGACGGTCGCCAAGGTGATCGGTCGCCCGTTGCGCACCCTCTCGGCCGGGCGGCTGCTCCGCCGCGCCTACGTGCCCGGCGCCGCGCCCGGCATCAGCGACAGCCTGGTCGCGCAGCAGGGGCCGAACTACGCCCTGGCCAAGCGGCTGCAGCGGTGGCGGGCCACCGTCGCCCGCGACGCGGGGACGACGGTGTCGATGAACGTGGCCCCGCCGACGCGGACCCGGTCGGTGGTGAAGAACCGGGCGCTCGCGGCGGCGTACGCGGGCGCGCACCGGTTCGGCGTGCAGGTCTTCGAGCCGGCCACCGCGAACGTGCTGATGGCGGCGCTCCTGGTCCACGATCTGAACACCGACGGCGGGCCGCGGCACGACCACCCGTGGCAGGACGAGGCCTTCGCGGCGGCGCACGGCGGCCTGTGGCGCGCCCCGTACGCGCCGCGCAGCGCGCTCGGCCTGGCCGCGTTGCTGGGCTACGGCGCTGCGCGGGGCTGACCGGATGGTTCCACCCGACGTCTTCCGCGACCAGCCTGTGCTCATCGGCGACCGGGTGCGGCTGGAACCCCTGGGGCCGACCGTCCTCGACGCCTACTGGGCGGCGCTGAACGAGCCCGAGGGACGACGGCTGACCGGCACGCACGCGGAGTTCACCGTCGAGCAGACCGAGCGGTGGCTGGCCGGCCGGGCCGAGCACCACGACCGGGCCGACTGGGCCGCGATGAGCGTCGACGACGGCAGCTACCTCGGCGAGGCGGTGCTCAACGACCTCGACCCGGACAACGAGAGCTGCGGCTTCCGCATCGCGTTGGCCGGGCCGCACGTCTACGGCCGCGGCTTCGGCACCGAGATCACCCGGCTGGTCGTCGGCTACGCCCTCGACACGGTGGGACTGCACCGGCTGGAGCTGCAGGTCTACGCGTTCAACCCGCGTGCCCAGCGGGTCTACGAGAAGTGCGGATTCCGGGTCGAGGGACGGCGGCGCGACGCCCTGCTCTGGGACGGCGTGCGCTACGACGTCGTCGACATGGGGATCCTGCGCTCCGACCCGCGCGGCTGACCGGGGGTCACTCGCCGACGACGCCGTCGATCGCCTCCCGCAGCAGATCGGCGTGCCCGGCGTGCCGGGCCGTCTCCTCGATCATGTGCAGCACCACCCAGCGCAGGTCGCAGGGCTCGCCACTGCGTTGCCGGACGACCGCCGGCTGGTCGAGGCTGTCGGCCTGCGCCACGACCGCGCGGCTGTCGGCGCACGCCTTCCGGTAGCGGTCGCGCAGCTCCTCGGGCTCGAGGTCGAGGGCGGTGCGGAACTCGAAGTCGGGGTCGGCGTCCCAGTCGACCCCGGCCCAGAGCGGGTCCTCGGGCAGACCCGAGAACCGGACGCGGAACCACCAGTCCTCCACCAATGCGAGGTGGTTGAGCAGGCCGGCGAGGGTCAGGGACGACGACGGCAGCGGCTGCCCGAGCTGTTCGCGGGTCAGCCCGTCGGTCTTGAGCAGCACCGTCTCGCGCTGGAAGTCGAGGAACGCCGTCAGCTGGACGAGTTCGGGGCCGGAGTCCGGGGGATCGGTGCGCATCCCGCAGACCCTGGCACCCGGGGCCCCCGGGACGCCACAGTGTTCGGTCGAACCCGCCCGGAGCGAAGGAGCCGATGATGCCGCGGACGATCGAGACGCCGGCCCTCTGGAAGATCATCCGCACGGGCAACGTGCGGGCCCGGCTGCGGGCCACCCGGGACGGGCTCGCGGCGATCCGGCTGAACGTGGGCGGGGCCGCGGTCGAGACGGGGGTTCTCGATGCGCTGGCGGCGGGGAGCGCGACAACGGCGGAGCTTGCCCGCGGGCTGGGCGTCACCGACGAGAAGCTGTTGGCGACCTTCCTCCGGGTGGTCGCCTCGACGGGCCTGATCCGCGACGACGGCCGGCAGTGGTCACTCACCGACCGCGGCCGCGCCGCCGTCGACGACGACCTCGTGCGGGCCTCGTACCAGGCGTTCTCCGGCCTGCACACGGCGCTGTACCGCGAGCTCGGCCCGCAGCTCGCCGGCGGGGCGGCGCGCCAGGACATCGCCGAGCAGGGCGAGCTCATCGCCCGGCTGTCCGGTGGCTTCGAACCGCTGGTGCTCGGGGTGCTCACGCGGACGGTCGCCGAGCGCGCGCCCCGCCGGGTGCTCGACGTCGGGTGCGGCGCGGCACTCGAGCTGGCGGCCATGCTGGATGCGGCGCCGGGTGCGCGAGGGGTCGGTCTCGACGTCGATGCGGGCGCCGTCGACCTGGCCGGGCGGACGCTGGCCGCCCGCGGCCTCAGCGACCGCGCGCAGGTGCTGCACGCCGACGTCCGGGCCGCCACCACCGAACGCGCCGGCGCCCTGGCCGAGCCGTTCGACTTCGCGCTGCTGGCCAACGTCCTCTACTACCTGCCGATGGCCGAGCGGGTGGACCTCCTGCGCGGGATCGCCGACCTGCTGGCGCCCGGCGGCGCCCTCATGGTGGTCACCACCGTCGCGGCGCCGCAGTTCTTCAGCCGGCACTTCGACCTGCTGCTGCAGGCCCAGGAGGGCCAGATGGAGCTCTCCGACGCCGACACGCTCGCCGACCAGCTGCGGCGAGCCGGCTTCCGGCCCGAGAAGGTCAGGCCGGTCGCCGTCGGGATGCCGATCGTCACGGTGACGGCGACGCTGCCCGGCTGATCGCGGCGACGACCCTGGGTCCGATCGGGCCGGCGTCCTCCGGCCGGGTGACGATCGTTTGGGCCGGTGCGGGGTGGGGATAGCGGACCCTGACGGTTGATCCGCGCAATCCTCGGCGGGGAGGGCGCATGGTGGTGCCGCAGCAGGCGGGACGGGCGGTCGCGGCGCTGGTCCTCGCGGCCGGCACCGCTCGTGCTCGGCGGGTGCTCGAGTGCCCAGGAGCCGGATGTCGAGCGGGTCGCCCGCGCCTTCGAGGACCCGGCCGGCGACCCCGAGGAACGGTGCGGCCTGCTCGCGCCGGCGACCCTGGCCGCGTTCGAGCAGAGCGAGTCCGCGCCGTGCACGCAGGCCATCGGGGATCTGCCGCTGCGGGCCGGGGACGTCGAGTCCGTCGAGGTCTGGGGCCGGAACGCGCAGGTGAAGCTGGCCGGGGACACGGTGTTCCTCGCCGAGACCAGCGCGGGGTGGCGCATCACGTCCGCGGCGTGCAGTCCGCAGGGGGAGGCGCCGTACGACTGCGAGGTGGACGGGCCATGAGAGGCGTCCGGGTCGTGTTCGTGGTCTATCTCGCCGTCATCGTGCTCGGCATCGCGTACGTGACGGCGCTGGGGCTGATGGGCCGATGAGCACCGGGGAGAAGGAGTACGGGTTCCTCCGGGCGAACGCGCTGAGCCTCGCCTTCGGCGGCCTCTTCCTCATCACGCTCGTCGGGCAGGCGCTCTCCGGGGCGGCCGAGTTCAACGCCCAGCAGATCACCGACGGCCTGGAGCCGGTCTCGCTCGGGGCCTACCTCACCTCGTCATCCTTCGGCGTGGACGTGATGGAGAACTGGCAGTCGGAGTACCTGCAGTTCTTCCTCTACGTCTTCGCCACGGTCTGGCTGGTCCAGAAGGGCTCGTCGGAGTCGAAGAAGCCGGGCGAGGAGGGCATCGAGTCCGAGAAGGAGCAGCGGATCGGGCGCTACGCGAGCGAGGACTCGCCCGCGTGGGCGAAGCCCGGGGACTGGCGGACGGCGCTGTTCTCCCGCTCGCTCGGGCTGGTGATGGGGACGCTGTTCCTGCTCACCTGGGCCGCCTCGTCGGTGGCCGGCTGGGCGGCCTACAACAGCGAGCAGTTGGGGCAGCGCGCAGGACCCGGTCAGCTGGCTCGGATACCTCGGTGCGGCCGACTTCTGGAACCGCTCCTTCCAGAACTGGCAGTCGGAGATGCTCGCCGTCGGTTCGATGGCGGTGTTCTCCGTCTACCTCCGGCAGCGCGGGTCGCCGGAGTCGAAGCCGGTCGGCGTCGCGCACGAGGTGACCGGTCAGACCGGCTGAGCGCAGCGCTGGGACATGGCAGCGCGATGGCGACTTCAGCAGCGGAGGGCGAGGACGGCGAGGTCGTCCACGCCGTGCCGGGCGTGCTGCAGGTGGTCCTCGACGGCGGCGTGCACCGCGGCCACGGCGCCCGCGGCGGTGACGAACCGGTGGGCGGCCAGCGTCCGCATCAGCCGGTCCTCGCCGAACTGGATGCCTGCGTCGTCGCGCGCCTCGGTGACCCCGTCGGTGTAGAGCACGAACGTGCTGCCGCAGGAGAGCTCGACGGTCACCTCCTTGTAGCTCACCCCGGGCTCGACGCCGAGCGGCCGGCCGCACTCCCCGACCTCGGTGACCGTGCCGTCGGCAGCGCGCAGCAGGGGCAGGGGATGGCCGGCGACGACGACCTGCCCGCGGATGCCGTCGCCGTAGCGCTCGAGCACCAGGCAGGCGGCGGTGACGAACCGCAGCCGGCCGCCGTCCTGATCGCGCAGGAGGGCGGTGTTGACCGCGGCGAGGACGTCGGCCGGGCCGGCGCCGGCGGACGCCGCCGCCCGCGCGGTGTGCCGCGTCAGCGCGGTGAGCACGGCCGCCTCGGCCCCGGTGCCGCAGACGTCGGCGATGAGCACCATCCACCGGCCACCGGGGAGGGGGAGCACGTCGTAGGTGTCGCCGCCGACGAAGACGCCGTCCGCGCCGGCCCGGCAGCGCGCGGCCAGTTGCATCCCGGGGATCGTCGGCAGGTGGGCGGGGAGCAGGCTCCGCTGCAGGGTGTCGGCGAGCCCCCGCAGCTCCGACTCCGCCCGCAGCCGGGCCAGGAACTGCCCGATCTGACGGCCGGCGCTGGCCAGGACGTCGACGAGCTCGGCGGGCACCGGCCGTTGCTCCCGGGAGAACAGCTCGCAGACGCCGAGCAGCGTGTCGCCGCGCAGCACGGGAAAGGCGACGGCGGTGCGCAGGTCGTCGGCCTGGGCGGCCGTCCGCGGAGGAACCGGGCGTCGTCCCACAGGTCGTCGATGACGACGGGCGCGTCGCCCTGCCAGACCTGTCCGGGCAACCCCTCACCGGGGCCGAAAGTGCGCACGCGGGTGTCCGCCTGCAGCGCCGGCACGGGTTCGCCGGGTACCGACCAGGACGCGGCGTGGGCCAGCCGGCGACCGTCGGGCTCGGGCTGCCACAGCGTCGCGGCGTCCCAGTCCAGCTCCGCGCACAGCGTCGGGAGCAGCCGTTCGAACGCCACGTCGGCGTCCGGGGCCTCGGCCAGCGCGGCGGTGACGCGGAGGGTGGCCGCGAGGTAGCGCCCCACCTGCAGTTGGCGCTCGAGCCGGACCGCGGTGCTGACGTCGCGCAGCACGCCGACGACGACGCCGCCCACGCCGAGCTCGTCCGGCCCGTCGAGCGCCGACAGGCTGAGGTCGACCATCAGCTCGGACCCGTCGGCGTGCAGGGCGGGCAGTTGGGTGGTCGAACCGAGGAGCTCGCCGGTGCGGGTGGCGAGGAACCGGGCGTACCCGGCGGCGTGCGCGGCCCGGAACCGCTCGGGGACGAGGACGGTCAGTGGTCGGCCGTGCAGCTCGGCGGGGTCGTGTCCCAGCAGTGTCCGCACGGCGGGGTTGGCGTAGACGATCGCGCCCTCGTCGTCGGCGACGACGACCACGTCCGGGAGCGAATCCAGGATCGCGGGGGCGACGATTCCCGCGGTGGGCACGGCGCATCCCCCCTGATCACGCATCGCCGAGCTCGCTCGTGGACCCAGCCTCCCACACGCACCGTGCTGTTCCGGCCACGATGAGTCGACATGTCGTGAAGTCGACATGCTGACCTGTCGATCGTGGTCGCCCGGTTCGCGGGGACAGGCCGCCGCACCGCACAGCGGTGCGAGACTGCCGCGGTGACCATGTCCGCGAGCCGTCGCCTCGACCTCAACGCCGATCTCGGTGAGGGCTTCGGGGTGTGGCGGCTCGGCGACGACGAGGCGCTTCTTGGGGTCGTGACCAGCGCGAACGTCGCCTGCGGCTTCCACGCGGGCGATCCCGCGACGATGCGGCGGGTGTGCACGCAGGCGGCCGGCCGGGGGGTGGCGGTCGGCGCGCAGTTCTCCTACCGCGACCTGGCGGGGTTCGGTCGCCGGTTCCTCGACGTCGAGCCGGCCGAGTTGACCGACGACCTGCTCTACCAACTGGCCGCACTGGACGGGATCGCCCGGGCCGCGGGCACGCGGGTCTCCTACGTCAAGCCGCACGGTGCGCTCTACAACGCCGCGGTCACCCACGATGGCCACGCGAAGGCGGTGGTCGACGCCGTCGCTCGCCTACGACCGCCGGCTGCCGGTCCTCGGCCTGCCCGGTTCGGCGCTGCTGCGCTGCGGCGGAGGCGTCCGGTATGCGCCCTGTCGCGGAGGGCTTCCCCGACCGGGGCTATGCCGCCGACGGCACGGCTCGTCCCGCGTCGTGAGCCGGGCGCCCTCGTCGAGGATCCGGCCGCCGTCGCCGAGCGTGCGGTGCGCATGGCGACCGACGGCGTCGTCGTCGCGGTGGACGGCACCCGTCTGCTGATGCCTGTCGAGTCGGTGTGCGTGCACGGCGACACCCCCGGTGCCGTGGCGATCGCCCGCGCGGTCCGCGAGGCGCTGGAGTCCGCGGGCGTGGATCTCGCCCCGTTCCCCGGCTGAGCAGGCAGCGGGCCCGGGGCACACCCGGCCGCCCCCCTCAGCGCAGGTCGAAGCCGCGCTCACTGAGGAAGTCCAACGGATCGGTCAGCACGCCGTCGACCAGGACCTCGAAGTGGAGATGGCAGCCGGTCGAGTCGCCCGCGCTCCCCACGCGGGCCACCTGCTGCCCGCCGGCGACCTGCTGGCCGACGACCACGAGCAGGCCGGCGTCCTCCATGTGTCCGTAGCGCGTGACGACGCCCCGGCCGTGGTCGATGACCACGAGGTTCCCGTACCCCGACGCCGGCCCCGCACGGACGACGACGCCGGCGGCCGCTGCCACCACGGGGCTGTCGCAGCCGGGTGCCAGGTCCAGGCCCGCGTGGAACTGCTCTCCTTCGCCCGTGGGGTTCGGCCGCATGCCGAAGCCGCTGGTGAGGGGGCCGGCTGCCGGGATCGTCCACCCGTCGGTGGTGCGCCCGGTGGGGGAGAGGCTTGTGCAGGGCAGGAACCCGGTGCCGGTCGCCAGGCCGGTGTCCGCGGACCCGGTCAACACGGTGAGGACCTGCACGGCGGCGTCCCACCAGCGGGTGTAGTGGTACGGGTCGGCGTTGTGCTGGGTCCGGTGCGCGGCGATGGTGGGCGGGAGGGTCTGCCAGTCGGGAACCCGCAGGAGCGCACGGAAGAAGTTGGTCGCGGAGATGGCCGGGTCCATCCGGTCGGCGTAGCTGCCCCAGGCGCCGTTGTCCCGCTGCTGGAAGAGCCCACGGCTGTCCGGCCCGACGGCGTCGCCGTGGTCCAGGACCAGCAGCGAGGACTCGCCCATGGCGGTCATCACGCCGATGGCCTGCCCCCGCGCGTCCACGCCGAGCGTCCGGCCGGCCTCGACGATCGCGGCGGCGTTCGCGAGTTGCTCGACGGAGAATCCGGCGGCCGGACCCTCGGGAAGCCCGTGGACCGCGACGGGTCCGCCCGAAGGACCGCACGCCGCGCCCACCGGGGGGCTCTCGGAGTGCAGGTACAGCGCCGCGGCGGTCAGCGCCGCGGCCACGGCGACCGGCGCGAGCAGTACCGCGACGGCGGTCCGCCTCACGACCCGGACTTCCCGCTCGCGAAGTGCCCCTCCCCGTCGCCCGACTGGACCTGCGAGAGCCGTTCCACCAGCCAGGGTGCGCCGCCGCCGTCGCGCACCAGCAGCACGGCGTAGTCACCGGCGTCCGTGGGCACGAAGACGGTCGGCCAGATAACTGCTCGGGCTCTCACCCCACCACGCCTCGCCGGTGACCTCGTGGGCCGGGACCTGCGCCGGATCGGTGCCGACATAGGCCTCGGTGGCCGCCGGCGTGAGCATCGGCACGAGCTCCGCCCACCACTGCTCGGGCGACAGGTCGGGACGGGCGAAGGCCGTCACTGCGGCGGCACCCATGGCGAGCGCGGACCGTCGCGACGTCGCGTCGTCGGTGGGCGCCGGTGGCGGACTCGGCAGACGCCGGCCCTCGGCAGCGGGCCCGGGGGGCGAGGTATCCGCCGCCGACGGGTCGTCCGTCCCGGCCTGCCGCGCTTCGGTGGAGCAAGCCGTCAGCAGCAGGAGAAACGAGGTCAGCAGAACGGTCGCCGAGAGCCGGAGTGCTCGACGCCCGATCTGCACCACGTTCCGAGTCAAGCGGGACCGGCCCGCCGGAGGGACCCCCAATGTCGGGCGTTGCCGCCGTCCCCGGCTGCCCGCGACGGTGGACGCATCCCGGAGAGGGGGAGGGACGATGGGATCGCCGATCAGCAGGGCCGATGCGGTGCTCGCTGTGCTCGACCCCGGGTCCGGTGTGCCACCTCCGGGAGCCGAGGGCATCACCACGATCGTCGAATGGGTGGCCTGGACGGTCCTGGCGGTCTGCGTCGTCGGGGTCCTCCTCGTCGGGGGCCGCATGGCCCTCGCCCACCGTCGCGGCGACGGAGGGCAGTACGCCGCGGAACTGGGATACGTCCTTGCTGGGGCGGTGCTCGTCGGCTCCGCGTCCGGACTGATCGCGGCACTGGTATGACCGCCGGGACGCCCGCGGCGGCACTGACGGGGGACCGGCCATGACCGCGCCGGTGCCCGAGCCCGTGCCGATCCCCGAACCGATCCCCGAGCCGACGCCGACACCCACACCGGAGCCGGCCCCCGTCCCGGCCCCGGAGCCGACGCCCACTCCGGCCCCTGAGCCGGCCCCTGCACCGACGCCGGAGCCGACCCCGACGCCCGCCCCGGAACCCACCCCCACGCCGGAGCCGACGCCACCCCCACGCCGGAGCCGACACCGACGCCCACGCCGGAGCCGACGCCACCGACGCCCACCCCACGCCGGAGCCGACACCGACACCCACGCCGGAGCCGACGCCGACGCCGACGCCCACGCCGGAACCGACGCCCACGCCGACACCCACGCCGGAACCGACACCCATCCCGACACCGGAGCCGGTCCCGCCGACGATCGAGCCCAGCAGCCCTACGGAGCCCAGCAGCCCGACGACGGCACTGCCGGACGCCGGCCCGGTCGTCGCGCCGTCCCCGCACGCGCCGGTCCCGGACTCGGCCCCGGACGTTCCGCTGGACCCCGCCTCGTTCGCGGGAGCCGTCGTCGAAGCCGCCGGGCCGACCGAATCGGCCCCGCGGCCCTCGGGGCTCACGGTCTTCACCGACCCGACCATCCCGGCGGCGAGTTCCAGCGTCCCCGAGGACGTCACCGATCCCTTCAAGGACCTGGCCGACGCGGTCATCCAGGCGGCCCAGGACGCGATCAGCGCGGTGGCCCGGCTCTGGTCCGACCCGCCGGCCCTCGGCATCGGCACGCCGCTGCCGGACGGCGGCACCGAGCCGTCCGCCGCCGTCGGCCTGCTCCAGGGCTCGCTGTCCTGGTACACCGGCGCCGTCGCCGTCCTGGCGGTGCTGATCGCCGCCGGCCGCATGGCCTGGTCGCGCCGCGGCCGGTCGATGGCCGACCTGCTCCGCGGACTCGCGACCCTGGTGCTGGTGAGCGCCGCCGGCGTCACCGCGGTCACGCTGTTCGCCGGCGCGGGCGACCTCTTCGCCGCGTGGATCCTGGACCGGACCACCGACGACGTCGAGGCCGCGTTCGTCGACCTGGTGGCGCTGCCCGAGGCCGATGCCATGCCGGCTGTGCTGGCCATCCTGCTCGGCAGCGCAGCCATGATCGGGGCGGTCCTGCAGATCGTGCTGCTGATCGCGCGCGGTGCGGTGCTCGTCGTCCTGACCGGCGTCCTCCCGCTGACCGCGTCCGCGACGAACACCGACACCGGGCGTGCGGTGTTCGTCCGGACGATGACCTGGCTCGCCGCCTTCGTCCTCTACCAGCCGGTGGCGGCCCTGATCTACGCGACGGGTTTCCTGGTCGCGCCCGATCCCGCGGGGTCACCGGTCGTCGCCGCCCTCGTCGGCACGACCTTCGTCGGGCTCGCGATCGCCGCGCTCCCGGCGCTGCTCCGGCTTCTCCGGCCGGTCGCGCTGGCCGCGGCCGGTGTCGGCGGCCGGACCTCGCCGGCGGGGTCGAGCCTGCCCAGCGGCGCCCGGGCGGTGTCCCCGGTGACGCTGGTGCGGGAGCGCGCGGTCCTGCAGGGCCCGGTTCTGCGGGGCGTCGCGGCGATGCCGTCGCGGCCGGCGGTGTCGGGACCCGTGGACGCCCGGACGGCGCGGGGGGCGGTCGCTCGGGCGTTGCCGCCGGGGCGGGCCGGTCTCCCGGAAGCGCGGCGTGACCGCGTCGAGGCAGTGGCCCGTGACGTGCCCGCCCCGCGCCTCGCGCCTGGCGAATCGGACGGGAGCGAGCCGGTGCAGGCGCTGCGATCGGCCGGAGAGGACGTGCCCACGTGACCGCCTCCACCGCATCACGGACGCCGCGGACGTACGGGAACTGGCGGCGCCCGACCAGCCCCGGACTCGGCAGCCTCGGCGCGCTCGGCACGGGGTTGCTCCTCGTCGGCCTCATCGCCGTCATCGCCACCATGGCCGCCGTCGGCCTGCTTCCCGCCGCGGGCCTGGCCGCGGTGCTGAGCGGAATCCTCGCGGCGTCGGCCATCCGCGACCGCCATCACCGATCCGGGATCCAGCGGCTGACGACCCGTCTCGGCTGGGCCCGCGCGCGGCACGACGGCTCCCACCTCTACCGCTCGGGGCCGCTCGGCCGCACGCCGTGGGGGACGTTCCAGCTGCCGGGCCTGGCCGCGGCCACGTCGCTGTCGGAGTGGGAGGACTCCCGTGGCCGGCCGTTCGCGCTGATCCACCACCCGGCCACGCAGCACGCCACCGTCGTCCTGGTCACCGAGCCCGACGGCGCCTCGCTGGTCGACGAGGAACAGGTCGACGTCTGGGTGGCGCACTGGGGGGCCTGGCTGGCCGCACTGGGCCAGGAGCGCGGTCTGGTCGCGGCCGCCGTCACCATCGGGACCTCGCCGGACTTCGGGCACCGGCTCCGCCAGGAGGTCCAGACCCAGATGCACGAGAGCGCACCGGATGTCGCCCGGGCGATGCTGGCCGAGGTGATCCACGACTACCCGGCCGGCTCGGCGACGGTGACGGCGCAGGTCTCCCTCACCTTCTCGTCGGCCGGACGGACCGGCGGTCACCGACGGGGTCCCGACGACCTGGCCCGGGACGTCGCGGCCCGCCTCCCGGGTCTGGCCACCGGTCTCCAGGCGACGGGTGCCGGGAGCGTCCGGCCGATGACCGCGGAGGAACTCTGCGAATCCATCCGGACGGCCTACGACCCGTCCGCCGGACCGCTCCTGGACGCCGCGCGTGCCGCCGGCGAGACACCGGTGATCCGGTGGTCCGACGTCGGGCCCGCCGCTGCACAGGCGGGCTGGGGCTGGTTCCGCCACGACGGCGCGGTGTCGGTGACCTGGTCGATGACCGCGGCGCCGAGGGGCGAGGTGTTCTCGTCCGTGCTCAGCGACCTGCTGGCACCGCACCCGGACATCGACCACAAGCGGGTCACCCTGCTGTACCGGCCGGTGGACGCCGCCCACGCGGCCAGGCTGGTCGAGCAGGACAAACGCAACGCCAACTTCCGCGCCGCGTCGTCCTCGCGGCCCAGCGCGCGCATCATGCTCGAGCAGGGGGCGGCGGCGCTGACCGCCGAGGAGGAGGCGCGCGGGGCCGGCCTGGTCGGCTTCGCGATGCTGGTGACGGCGACCGTCGCCGACGTGGACGCGTTCGACGACCCCCGGGTGGCGGTGGACCTCGCCCGCGGCGCGGTCGACAACCTGGCGGCCACGGCCCGCATCCAGCTGCGGCCGGTGTACGGGTCCCAGGACTCGGCCTTCGCGGCGGCACTGCCGCTGGGGCTCGTGCAGGAGGCGCACCTCACCGTTCCGCGCGAGTTCCGGGACGCGTTGTGAGCCGACGGCGCCCGCGGCACCAGCGACCTCCGGCAGCGGTGCCGGCCCGGGGCTGGCCGGGCCGTGGCGGGGGAGCGGCGACCCTCGTCCAGGCCCCCGACGAGTGGCGGGCCACGACCGTGCAGGCCTGCGGACTGTGGCCCTTCGCGGCGGGCACGGGCACGCCGATGATCGGGGTGCCGCTCGGCCGCAACCTGCTGTCCGGTGCCACCCTCTGCTGCGATCCGGTCAGCTGGTTCCAGCGGGCCGGGCTGATCAGCAGCCCGTCGGTGTTCGTGCTCGGCAGGCCCGGGCTGGGCAAGTCGACCGTGGTGCGCCGCATGGCGCTCGGCCTGACCGCGCACGGCGTGCTGCCGCTCGTCCTGGGCGATCTCAAGCCGGACTACATCGATCTCGTCGAGGCCCTCGGGGGCCAGGTCGTCACGCTGGGCCGGGGGCGTGGGCACCTCAACGTCCTGGATCCCGGCGAGGCCGCGGCGGCCGCGCGCCGGCTGACCGGTGACGCCCGCAGCCAGTTGCTCGCGGACGCGCACGGACGGCGGCACGCGATCGTCTGCGCCCTGATCACGGTCATGCGGTCCACCCCGCCCACCGACCGCGAGGAGACCGTGCTGGACCGGGCGCTGCGCGTGCTCGACGACACCCACGACTCGGCACGACTGGGTGCGCCCACCCTGCGCCACCTGCTCGAGGTGCTGCGCGCGGCGCCGGAGGACGTCCGCGCCGCCGCGCTCGACCGGGGCGACCGGGCCCGCTACGACGACGTCACGGAGGACCTCGAGGCGACGCTCGTCGGGCTGACCGGCGGCGGGCGCCTCGGGCGCATCTTCGCCGAGCCCACGACGACGCCGATGCGGCGCGACGTGCCGGTTGCCTTCGACGTGTCGAGCATCGACGACGCACAGACCGACCTGCAGGCAGCGGTGCTGCTCGCCTGCTGGTCCTACGGCTTCGGGGCGGTCAGCGTCGCGCACGCGCTCGCCGACGCCGGCCTGGAGCCGCGCCGCCACTACTTCGTCGTCCTCGACGAGCTGTGGCGGGCGCTGCGCGCCGGGCGCGGCATGGTCGACCGGATCGATGCGCTCACCCGGCTCAATCGGCAGCGCGGCGTCGGCATGGCCATGGTCAGCCACACGATGAGCGATCTCCTCGCGCTGCCCGCCGAGGAGGACCGGATGAAGGCCCGTGGCTTCGTGGAGCGCTCGGGCATGGTGATCTGCGGCGGGCTGCCCTCGGCCGAGATGCCGATGCTCACCTCGGCGGTGCCGCTGTCGATGGCCGAGCAGGAACTCCTGATCGGGTGGCAGGACCCACCGGCCTGGGACCCCGGGGCCGGGGCGGAGGCCGAGCCCCCGGGCCGGGGCCGGTTCCTGGTGAAGGTGGGTGGGCGGCCCGGCATCCCGGTGCAGGTGGCGCTGACCTCCGTCGAACGGGAGCTCAACGACACCAATCGGATCTGGCACGAGTTCTCCCGCACCTCCGGGGTGGACGCGCGACCGGACCCCGGTACCTCAGCACCGGTCCACCGTCAGGGCCCCGGGTGAGGGCCACAGGCGGGTGTGCACCAGCCCGATGACGTCCGTCGTGGCCACCGTTCCGAAGTCCCGCGAGTCGATCGAGTTCTGCCGGTCGTCGCCGAGGACGAAGATCTGGCCGGCCGGCACGTCGACCGTGCCGAAGAAGACGCCGTCGATGCGGTCGGGGTCGATCGACGGCTCGCACACGGGCGTGCCGTTGACCATCACGACGCCGTCCTCGATGTTCACCCGGTCACCACCGACCGCCACGGCGCGCTTGATCAGCCGTTCCCCGGTGTCCGGACGACGGATCGCCACGACGTCCCGTCGGTGCACCGTGTCGGCGCCGCGCTCGAGGAGCACCAGGTCCCCGACGGCCAGCGTCGGCGCCATGCTCCCGGACTCCACGCGCACGATCTGCACGGGGAGCAGCCCGGAGACGGAGCCGGCGACGGCGAGCAGGAGCCCGACAGCGAGCGCGGTGAACGTCCGCCGCAGCCCGCGCCGGCGCGCGGACCGGGTCGGCGCCGGGCGGGTCAGCCCAGGACGTTGGCCAGCCACAGCAGCCAGGCAGCGGCGCCGAGGCCCAGCAGCACGTCCCCCGCCAGTCGGCGCGGGTGAGCGGGGAGCATGGCGGTCAGCGCCAGGACGGAGATCAACTCGACGGTGACGGTCGCGGTCCCGAGCAGTCCCGGTTGCTCGCTGTTCCTGGGTGGCGCGTTCCCGAGTGCCACAGGCCCTGTCGTGCCGGCCTCGTGGCCGCCGGCCGCGTGCCCGCCGCCGCCGGTCACCCCCGCGAACAGGTCGGTGGTGTGCGCCACCAGGTAGAGACCGATCAGCGCCACGGTGGCGGCCAGCAGGCCGATGAGGAGCCGCGTGTCCGGGCGGTCCCCGGTCATCGCCGCGACCGTCAGCCCGGCGGCGGCAGCCAGTTGGCCGAGCGCGGTCACCAGGAAGAACGCGACCACGAGCTCACCGGCGTGGAGGTGGTCGAAGGCGGCGAACACGTGCAGCAGGCCGGCCGCCGCGGTCGTTCCGGCCGCGGCCCAGACCCACGCGGCGGGGCCGGGGGGACCGGAGCGGGGGCGCATCGGGAACCGTGGTCGGCGCATGCGCCCGGGGCCGGGCTCACAGCGGTGACTCCGGCAGCCGCCTCGGCGGCGCGGCGTTGATCGGGTCGACGGTCGCGTCGTGGGTACCGATCTGGAACTGCGCCATCATGTCGTGGTCCTCGTGCGTGAGGTTGTGGCAGTGGATCATGTACCGACCGTGCGCGCCGCCTTGCTGGGAGAACCGCGCCAGGATGCGGACCCGCTGGTCCTCCCCGACGTAGACGACGTCCTTGGGCCCGAGTTCCTCCGGGCGTGGTGGCCCACCGTTGCGGCTGAGCACGCGGAAGTCCACGAAATGGATGTGCAGCGGGTGGAACCAGCCGCCGCCGGTCGTCTCGATCTCCCAGATCTCGACGTCTCCCGGGGCGGGGTTGGCGAAGAGGGACTGGAAGCCGCTGTCCACCACGTCCTGCCAGGTCTTCTCGTCGATGGTCCACTCGTTGGTGATGTCGTCGTGCTTGAGCCGCATCCTGCGGGTCCGCTTGGCCGCGGACGTCGGGATGGTCATCACCGGGTGCGGGGTCGTGAGCGTCGCGGGCACCTGGTTGTTGGCGGTGCTGGTGGGCGGTCCGGACACCTCGAACTGCATGACCTTGCCGGTGTTGTCGTAGTCGACGGCGTTCTCGACGCCGAGGTTCACCATCTGCACCCGCTGGCCGACGGGGAGGCCGGCGAAGTCGATGACCACCTCGTAGCGCTCGGCCATCCCGATCGTCAGGGTCGTCACCGGCTTCGGCTTGGCCATCAGCCCGCCGTCGGTCGCGATGACGATCAGCGGCTGCCCGCTGGTGAGCTGCAGGCGGAAGCCCCGCGAGATCGACGCGTTGAGGATGCGGAAGCGGTACTTGCGCTGCTCCACCTTCATCGTGGGCCACGGCTTCCCGTTCACCAGGATGACGTCGCCGAACAGGCTGTTGTGGTCGTCGTCGTCCCACAGCAGCGACCCGTCCTGGGCGAACTTGACGTCGCCGATGATCAGCGGCACGTCGTAGCGGCCGTGCGGGATCTTCAGCGCGGTCTCGACGGGATCGGTGAGCTGGTACTGGGCGACGAGGCCCATGTAGACGTTCTCAGCCGTGTGGTGCACGCCGTGGTCGTGGTACCAGAGCGTGCGCGCCTCGCACGTGTTCGGGTAGATGTAGTCCTTGTATTCGCCGGGGTAGGTGATGTCCGAGGCGTACCCGTCGTACTGGGGCAGCGTCGGGCTGCCGTGCAGGTGCGTGGACGTCCAGGGCACGTAGCCGAGCGCGGGGTGTTGCGCCGGCAGGGCGTTGATCTGGCGGACGACGGTCCGGCGTCCCTTCCGCGCCTTGATCGTCGGCCCCGGAACGGTGCCGTTGTAGCCCCACAGCGGGGTGGCCACGCCGGGCAGGATGCTGCCGATGAAGGGGCGCTGCGTGACCCGGTAGTAGTCGGTGGTCGCGTCGACGCGCGACCGGTGCGAGCACCGGCGGCACGGTGAACGGGACCGTGTAGGGCGCGGGGATGCGGGCCTTGTCGATCAGCGAGGCGCTCTTCGCCGACAGGACGGCCTGCCACGGGAGTGCCACCGCGGCGGCCCCCAGGAGCGAGACCTTGAGCGCGTCGCGGCGGCTGAGGGAGGGAACATCCATCGGGGGACTCCTGTCCGCCGACCATCATCAGGTCGGCCGGACCACTGGGGTGTGGGCTGACCGACCCAGCACAGCCGCTCCCGGGGCCGGATCTCATCCCCGCAATCTGGGGGGCGCGGCCGCGGCCGCGCGTCTCAGACGGCGTCCGCCGGCACCACTGCGGTCACCGTGGCGCCGCCTCCCGGACGGTCGCGCAGTTCGAGGACGCCACCGATGTCGCGCACGCGGTCCGCGGCCAGGCGCAGGCCCAGGTGGCCTTCGTCGCGGCGGTCGGTCCCGGTCGCCGGGAAGCCCACGCCGTCGTCGCTGACGTCCAGCCGGACCGCGGGCCGGGCACAGTCGTCGGCGGGCCCGAGGTGGACCCAGATCCGGGTGGCCTGGGCGTGCCGGCCCGCGTTCGCCAGGGCCTCCTTCGCCGTCCGGTAGATCACGGCGGCGTTGTCCCGGCTGAGGTCCGGCATGGGAGTGACGTCCAGGGTGACGTCGACGCCGTCGGCGCGCAGCGGGGCTGACGAGGTCCTCGATCGCGTCGGCCAGACCGGCACTGCTCAGGTCGGGCGGGTACAGGTCGACCATCAGCCGGCGGAGGGAGTGCACCGCGCGGCGCAGCGCCGCGATGAGCCGGTCGGCATCGCTGCGCTGCTCCTCGGGGAGGTGCGCGCGCAGCGCGCCGAGGGCGTAACTGGCGCCCGCCAGGTCCTGCACCGGGCCGTCGTGCACGTCCGCAGCGATCATCCGGCGTTCCCGTTCCGAGGCGGTGAGGGTGCGCCGCGCGAGCTCGGCCCGTTCGGTCTCCTGCCGGCGCACGCGGCGGGCCAGCGCCGTCGCGATCGGGCAGTTGGACGATCTGGAGCACCACCAGCGCGCCGATGGCCAGCGGGATGAGCTCGCGCGCAGCAGCGCGGCCTGCTGAGTCGATGCCGTCGTAGCTGAAGTACGCCTCGACGACGACGGTCTCGTCGCCGGCCGTCGTCGGCACGTAGACCTCGACCATCGGTCCGGGCGACCGGGCCCTGGTAGGACGCTTCGGGCGACTCGTCGACCTCGGAGACCACTTCTCCCGCCGCGGCCTCGCGGAGGTCCTCCGAGGCGGGTAGTGGTCGCCCGATTCGCTCTCGACGCTGGAGAACACGGATATCGCCCTCCGGCTGACCAGACCACGAGGTAGGTGATCGAGCCGTCGCTGAGCCGATTCGTGACGAGCCGGTCGAGCTCCTCCACGTCGCCCGGTCGTCGCCGGCCAGCGCGTCGGCCAGCAACGGGTGCCAGGAGCAGCCGGCGTGAAGCGGGTGGCGATCCTCTCGGCGTCCGCGACCGCGTTGGCGCGGGCGACCCGCTCGCTCACCAGGACCGTCGTCGCCGCGACCGCGACGAGGACGACCAGCGGGACCACCACGAAGGCCACGATCTCCAGCCCCGCCCAGGCGCGCCGGACTTCCGCGCGGGGGCATCGGCGTCCCGACGGGGTCGGAGCGGTCAGCGGAGCGAGCGGACGAGGCGACTCCGGTGCTCATCCCGCGAGCCCGAGCAGCCCGAGCGTGCTGAGCCTTGACCACCGCCTCCAGCTGCGAGCGGGCGCCGAGCTTGACGTGCAGCGACTTCACGTAGCCGCGGCAGGTCTCCTGCGTGATGCCGAGGACGCGCGCGATGGCCTTCACCTGCATCCCGCGGCCGAGGCAGTCGAGAACCTGCTGCTCGCGGCGGGTCAGGTCCGGCGCGGTTCTCCGGGCGGCGCGCGGGGCCGCCGGATCGCGCGCCCGCCGGCGAAGGTGGACGGCGCGACGAGCATCTGCCCGGCCTGGACCCGGCCGAGCACGTCGAGCATCTCGGTCGAGCGACCCGTCCTTGGGAATGAAGGCCGAGGCGCCGGCCTGCGCCGCCCGCACCACCCAGTCGGGGTCGCGGTGCGCGGTCACGACCGCCACGACGGCGTCGGGCACGACCTCCCGGATGCGGCGGGTCGGCGGACAGGCCGTCCTCCCGTGGCATCTGGATGTCCATCACGACGATGTCCGGCGCGAGTGCTGCAGCCATGGCCACCGCCTGCGCGGCGGTGTTCGCGGTGCCTACGCAGGTCATGCCCGACGCATCGAGAGCGCCGGAGAGCAGGTCGGCGAACGTGCGGTGGTCGTCGACGACGAGCACGCGGGGCCGCCGTTCGGCGACCGGGTTCGGATCAATCTGGGCAACGGTCATGGGGGTCCTCCCCCTTGGCTGATCCGTTCCCGGCCCCCCCGGGAAACGGGACCTATCGGACTCGCCGCACCCGCAGTTTGGGAAGTCACCGGAGCCGGATCAGGACCAAAGACCCCGGTCCCCGCGCAGCGTTCGCGTGGCGCCGTTACCCAAAGTATCCGGTACCGGCGTTTCCGTGAGGCCGTGCAGGTCAGGTCCGACTCCCCAGGCGGTATGGCCCCGCCGCTACCCTGCGTAGCTGCCGGCACAGCTCGTCGGGATCGAGGTCCTTCAGCAGGTAGCCGACCGCACCGATCTCCCGCGCCTCGCGCAGGGCAGCCGCCGATGCGGTCGCGGTCAGGAAGACGACCCTGACGTCGGGTTGGACGGCGAGCAGCTTGCGGGCGGCCTCGAGCCCGCTGACTTTCGGCATCGCCAGGTCCAGCAGGGCGACATCGGGCCGGGTCTCCTCCGCGGCGGGGGCCACCTCGTCGCCGTCGGCACACGCCGCGACCACCCGGATGTCCTCTCTGGTGGTGAACAGATCGACCAGGGCCCGGCGGACGAACGCGTTGTCGTCAGCAAGCAGCACCCGGATCACGCGCGCCTCCTTGCGACCACCATGCCGGGGGTGCCCGGTCCGGTCCGGGTGGCTCGCTGGCCCCCGGTGTCCCGTGTGCGGGACGCGAGCCAGTGTGCGCCCGAGCGTCGCTTCCGGAAGCCCCGCGACGCGGGGAGACGGTAACCCCCCGTTCACGGTGGCGCCTCTGGACAAGGGGCGGACGGGCTCCCGACGTGCGCGCAGTGGCTCCCCGAGGCTCCCGGCGCGGCCCTGGTCGCACCGGGAACCACCGCTCCGACCCCCCGTCCTGGGGGCCGTGGACCCCCCTGCGCAGAGGTGGGCCGGGCATCCCGCCAGGCATTAGACCGTGACCGGTGCCGGTCGGCGTCCCTCCGGAGGGGCCCGCCCACATCCAGCGACTCGACCGTCCCCCGCGTGGGGACCGGTCGTGGCTCCGGTGCTGCCACGGCACTGCCGGATGCCTCCACCAGCAGTCCATCGCTCGCCGGATCGCGGTTTCGGTCCCCGTTGAGGAGTGAAGAATGTCGACAAGATCTAAGACATCGGGCGGGCGTGCAGAGCGACCCCGATTCCGGTGGACGACGAGGGCGGTCGCCGGGTTCGGCGCCCTGCTCCTCGGCGCCGGCATACTGACCGGCCTCCCCGCCCTGGCCGCCCCCGTCGGCCAGGGCTTCAACCTGAACGCCTCCGACCTGCGGTTCATCTTCAGGCAGATCCAGATCGCCCAGAACCACTCGGCCACGGCCACGACGGCCAGCCGTTGCCAGACCCAGGTCGGCAGCGGGCCGAACCAGATCCCGGCGACCGGGCAGGGACGCGAGCTCCCCTGGGGGCTGCGCACCGTCGACGGCTCGTGCAACAACCTGGTCAACCTGCCCGGGCGGGAGACCTGGGGCGCCGCGGACACCGTGTTCCCGCGGCTGGTTCCCGCCGCGCCGCGCGGTGACTACGCAAACCCCGGCACCGTGACCGACGTCGGGCCGCGACAGGTCAGCAACCTCGTCGTGGACCAGTCGCCGAACAACCCGGCCGCGGTGGCCGTGGCCGGCACCGACCAGCCTGCTCCGGGTGACGGGAACACCCTGTTCATCGAGAACGTCGCCACCGACGTCGGGCTGTCCGCGCCGTTCAACTCCTGGTTCACGCTGTTCGGGCAGTTCTTCGACCACGGCCTGGACCTGGTCTCCAAGGGGGGCAACGGCACCGTGGTGATGCCGCTGGCCGCCGACGACCCGCTGGTCACCCACGGCCGCGACGGCATCGCGGGCAACGGTGACGAGGTCGCCGCGGGCACGCCGATGCTGCTGACCCGCACCACCGACGTGGCGGACCCGGGCAACCAGGCCCGCAACACCACCACCTCCTACGTCGACCAGAACCAGACCTACACCTCCCACCCCGCGCACCAGGTCTTCCTGCGCGAGTTCGTGCCGTCCGCGAACGGTCCCGTCGAGACCGGCCGGATGCTCGAGGGACCCGGTGGTGGCCTGGCCACCTGGGACGCCGTCCAGCTCCAGGCCCGGACCGTGCTCGGCATCGAGCTCAGCGACCAGGACGTGCTCAACGTGCCGCTGCTGATGACCGACGCCTACGGGCACTTCGAGCGCGGCACCAACGGGTTCCCGCAGATCGTGAACCCCACCGTGACCGGCGGCCTGCAGGAAGGCAACCTGACCACCCCGATCACCACCGCCGGAGCCACCCGGACCGGGCACGCGTTCCTCGACGACATCGCCCACCACGCGGTGCCGGTCAACCAGGGCGGGGCGCCGCTGACGGCAGACGGCGACGCCGGCACGACCGACGACAACAACCCGGCGACCTACGACAACGAGATGCTCGGGGCCCACTTCGTGGCCGGTGACGGGCGGGCCAACGAGAACATCGGCCTGACCACGGTGCACCACGTGTTCCACTCCGAGCACAACCGGCTGCGCGACGACATCGACGAGCTGATCCACGACCCGGCCACCGGTCTGACCGCGGCCGAGATCGCCGGCTGGGAGAACGTCGACACCGCGAGTGGCTGGGGCTACGGCGAGCGGCTGTTCCAGGCCTCCCGGTTCGTCACCGAGATGGAGTACCAGCACCTGGTCTTCGAAGAGTTCGGCCGCAAGGTGCAGCCGCTGATCAACCTCTTCGGTGAGGGCGGCACCGGTTACCACACCACGGTGAACGCCTCGATCCGCGCCGAGTTCGCCCACGCGGTCTACCGCTTCGGTCACTCGATGCTCACCGAGACCGTGGCTCGGCGGACCGCCAACGGGCGGCATCCGGGACGTCTCGCTGCTGGACGCCTTCCTCAACCCACCGTCGTTCCTCGACGGCGGCCGGTGACCGCCGACCAGGCGGCCGGCGAGATCGTCCGCGGCATGACCCGTCAGCCGGGCAACGAGATCGACGAGTTCGTCACCGGTGCGCTGCGCAACAACCTGCTCGGCCTGCCGCTGGACCTCGCCTCGATCAACATGGCGCGGGCCCGCGACACCGGAATCCCGACGCTGAACGAGGCGCGGCGGGCGTTCTTCGCCGCGTCGAACAACACCCAGGTGCGGCCTTACGAGAGCTGGGCCGACTTCGCGTTCAGCCTCAAGCACCGCGAGTCGCTGGCCGAACTTCATCGCAGCCTTCGGCACGCACAGCTCCATCACCGGCACCCTGGAGGCGCGGCGCAACGCCGCCGAGCTCATCGTGTACGGCCCGGAAGGTGCCGACGGCATCCTCGTCGACGACCCGCTCACGACGACCGTGAACGAGGAGGCGGACAACCCGACCGGCACCCAGCCGGCCGACGCGTTCGACTTCCTCAACAGCCTGGGCGCCTACGCGCAGGCCAACGGCCGCACGGTCACCGGTGTCGACGACATCGACCTGTGGGTCGGCGGTCTGGCCGAGAAGCAGATGGTGTTCGGGGGTCTGCTCGGCCCGACGTTCAACTACGTGTTCGAGAAGCAGATGGAGGACCTGCAGGACGGCGACCGGTTCTACTACCTGTCCCGCACCGCCGGCCTCAACCTGCTGACCCAGCTCGAGGGCAACTCGTTCGCCGAGCTGATCATGCGCAACACGCGACGCCGAGGGCCTGCCGGCCGACTCGTTCTCCTTCCCGGCCATGGTGTTCGACGTCGATGCGATCGACAACGACCCGAACACGGTGCAGGACGACCCGGCGACCCCGGACTGGAACGAGGCGACCGAGCTGACCCGGATGCTGCCCTCCGGCACGATCCGGTACGGCGGCCCCGAGCACGTGGTCTTCAACGGCACGCCCCGGCAACGACCGGGTCTGGTCCAGCGAGGGTGACGACACGATGCGCGGCAACGACGGCGACGACTCGATCGAGGGCGGTGACGGCGTCGACAACCTGATCGGTGGGCTCGGCGACGACCTGCTGACCGACCTCAACGGCGACGACACCCTCAAGGGTGGCGACGGCGACGACACCCTCTCGTCCGGTCAGGGCTTCGGCGGCGACCTCAACCAGGGTGGCCGGGGCAATGACTTCATCATCGGCGGCAACGACACGACCGAGACGTTCGGCGGACCGGATAACGACTTCGTCTTCGCCGGCGACGCCGAGGACACCGTGTTCGGTGACGACGGCGATGACTGGATCGAGACCGGGCGTGGCCCGTTCGCCCTCGCGCAGGGCGACAACGGTGCCCCGTTCCAGGACGACCCGAACGCGCCAGGTCACGACGTCCTCAACGGTGACGGGGGTGAGCAGGACTACGACGCCGAGGGTGGCGACGACATCATGCTCGCCGGGCCCGGCATCCAGCGGTCCGAGGGCATGCGCGGCTACGACTGGGTGACCCACCAGGGTGACCCGGAGGCGGCCGACTCCGACCTGGACTTCACCGGTGCTCTGCCGCCGGCGGTGGAGACCAACGTGGACCGCTTCGACCTGGTCGAGGGGCTCTCCGGCTACGAGTTCGACGACATCCTCCGTGGCGACGACCGTACGGTCGCCGACCTCACCGCGGGTGCCAACGAGCCGGCTGACTCCCACGTGCTGAACCAGGCCGGGATCGCCCGGATCGCGGGTCTCGACACGGTGCTGCCGGCCGGCACGACGAGCTTCGACACCGGCAACATCATCATCGGTGGTGGCGGCGCGGACCTGATCGAGGGCCGCGGCGGCGACGACGTCATCGACGGCGACGCCCAGCTCACGGTCGAGCTCAACGTCCCCTACAGGGACGGGACCACCGTCCGCACGGTCGTGAGAGCCTGAGCGAGATCCGCGCCGACGCTCTGGCCGGACTCATCGACCCGGGTGCGATCACCATCATCCGCCGGATCGAGCGTCCGGTCGCCGGTGGCGTCATCGACACGGCGGTGTTCAGCGGTCCGGAGGCCGACTACGACGTCACCGTGAACGCCGACGGCACCACCACCGTCGACCACGCCCGCGGCACGCAGGCGGACGGCGTCGACACCTTGCGCAACATCGAGGTGCTGCAGTTCGCCGATTCCGGCAGCGCCACCGCTCCGACGGCGCCGCTGAACGTGGCGGCGGTGGCCGGCAACGGCCAGGCGACGGTCACCTTCGCCGCGCCGGCCAGCGACGGCGGGTCGCCGATCACCGAGTTCGAGATCGACGTCCTGTCCCTCGGTGCGCTGATCCGCACCGTGCCGGACATCGCGCCCGAACATCCGGAGTGTCGTCGTCACCGGCCTGACCAACGGGGTTTCGTACACCTTCGTGGTGCGGGCGATCAACGCGATCGGTGACACGGACTCGGCGCCGTCGGACGCCGTGACGCCGTCAGCCCCGAATGCGCCTCCGACCGTGACCGCCAGGACTCCGGCGGTGAACGCGACCGGTGTGCTGGTGGGGAACAACATCACGCGCGACGTTCAGCGAGGCGGTCAACGGCGTCACCACGACGACGTTCGCGATCCGGCCGACCTCGGCACCGGCATCGGCCCCGATCGCGGGGACGGTGACCCGGAACGGGACCACGAACCAGTGGATCCTGAACCCGAACGCCAACCTGGCCGCCAACACCAGCTACACGGTCACGCTCACCGGCGGGGCCGCGGCGATCCGGGATCTGGCGGGCGCTCCGCTGGCGACGACGACCTGGTCGTTCACCACGGCAGCGGCTCCGGTGAATGTGGCTCCGACCGTCATCGCCAGGGCTCCGGCCGTGAACGCGACCGGAGTGGCGGTGGCGAACAACATCACCGCCACGTTCAGTGAGGCCGTCAACGGCGTCAGCGGGACGACGTTCCAGCTCCGCAACCCCGCCGGAGCGCTGATCGCCGCGGTCGTGAGCCGGAACGGGACCACGAACCAGTGGATCCTGAACCCGAACGCCAACCTGGCCGCCAACACCACCTACACGGTCACGCTCACCGGCGGGGCCGCGGCGATCCGGGATCTGGCGGGCGCTCCGCTGGTGACGACGACCTGGTCGTTCACCACCGTGACCGTGCCGGGTGCACCGGTCATCGGCACCGCTTTGGCCGGCGTGGCCGGTGGCACGGTGACGGCGACCGCGGCGTGGACCCCGCCCGCGAACACGGGCGGGACCGCCATCACGGGCTACATCGTCCGTGCCCTGCGGGTCAACCCGACGACGGGGGCGGTCATCGCGACGACGACGTCGGCCGTCCAGCCGGCGACTGCACGGAGCTTCGTGATGACGCTGCCGGTGGCCGGTGCGACGTACCGGTTCGCCGTCCGGGCCGTCAACGCCGTCGGTCAGGGTCCGTAGTCTCGGCCAACTCGAACAACGTGATCGGGAGGTAACCGAACGGCCGCCGGCAAACCCCCCGCCGGCGGTAAGGCCCCTGGGGCGGGAGGACGCGTTTCGCGTCCGCCCGCCCCAGGCGGCTGTCCGCGTCCGGGACGGCGGGCAGGCTCGGGGTCGGCGTCAGTCGTCGGCCGGGGCCCGCTCGGTCAGCGCGGCGGCGGTCAGCCGGCCGGCGAGCACGTCCTCGGCGACGTCGTCGACCGTCCGGCCGGCCCCGTAGGCAGCCCCGCGCATCAGGTCCAGCGCGGCGACGGCGCCGACCTCGAGGTCGATGCACACCCTGCCCATGGCCTCCCAGACCGCCGCCCGGCGCTGCGGTGCCGGGCCGTGCAGCCACTCCGGCCCCTCGCTCCGGCGTCCAGTCGGACCACACGGCCGCGTCGCTCAGCGCCGACGTGACCATCTCGCCGACCGCCACCGCCTCGAACACGTCCAGGCTGGTCACCGCCGCCCGGGTCCTCGAAGAAGAGGTCGATCGCGCCGGGGCCGGCCAGTGCGGGCTGGAGCGGGAGCGCGACGACGCCGCGGAACGGGGTGGACGCGACGAGCAGGTCGGCGAAGACGCGGCCACCGTCGGTGCAGGTCCTCCTCGACCGCGAACACCGGGTGGCGCGTCATCTGCGCCTCCTCTGCAGGGACCGTCGCCGACGGTGAACTGCAGCCGCTCGGCGGTGTCGGCGTCCTCCCGGCTCCCTCCGAGCGGGACCCGCTCCCCGGCCGAATCGACCACGCTGAGGCTGGCGGCGTCGACCCCGAGCATCTCGGCGCAGGCCCGGGCCAGCCGGACCGGCAGCAGTTCCGGGCCCTCGAGGCCGGGCGCGTCGGTCACCGTCAGCGCGGTCTGGAACCGGGCGGCGATGCTCACACCTCATGATCAGGGGCGCCGACGCGGACCGCGATTCCAGTCGCCCCGTCCCGGAACGTTCCCTGGCCTGGCCCGATGGCCGATCATGACCGGCGTGGACGACGACGCGGGGGCCGGCGCCGTCCTCGACGTCCTCCCGTACGGCGACCGGGCGCTGCTGGTCGAGGTCGCCGACCTGGCCGGCGTGGCCGCCCTGTCGGCCAGCTCTCGAGCGCGTCGCCGCTGCCCGGCCAGCGGGAGCTGGTCCCGGCCGCCCGCACCGTCCTCGTGCAGCTGGACCGGCCGCCGGCCGAGACCGACGTGGCCCGGGTGCGCCGGCTGGCCACCGCGCCGGCGCCGCCGGCCCCGGACGTCCCGCCGGTCGACCTGCCGGTCCGCTTCGACGGGCCCGACCTGGCGGAGGTCGCCGAGCTCACCGGCCGGTCGGTCCCCGCCCTGGTCGCGGCCGTCGTGGCCGTCGAGTTCACCGTCGCGTTCAGCGGGTTCGCGCCCGGCTTCGGCTACCTCACCGGACTGCCCGAGGACCTCCACGTGCCCCGCCGCGCCACCCCGCGCACCCGCGTCCCGGCCGGGCTCGGTCGGCCTGGCCGGGCCGTTCGCCGGCGCCTACCCGCGGTCGTCGCCGGGCGGGTGGCAGTTGATCGGACGGACCGACGCGGTGCTCTTCGACGTCGACCGGGCCGGATCCGGCGCTGCTGCGGCCCGGTGCCCGGGTCCGGTTCCGGGAGGTGGGCTGACGTGCTGACGGTGCTCGCACCCGGCCCGCTCACGACGGTCCAGGACGGCGGCCGGGCGGGCTGGGCGTCGATCGGCGTGCCCCGCTCCGGCGCCGCCGACCGGGGCTCGGCGGACCTCGCCAACCGGCTCGTCGGCAACTCCCCCGATGCCGCGGTGCTGGAGGTCACCGCCGGCGGCCTGCGGCTGCGGGCGGAGCGGACGCGTGCTGGTCGCCGTCACCGGTGCACCCGCGCCGGTCCGGGTCGACGGCCGCGCGGGGCCGCTGAACGCGCCGCTCACCGTGCCGGCGGGGGCGGTGCTCGCCCTCGGGGTCCCGCGGAGCGGGCTGCGCGTCCTACGTCGCCGTCCGCGGCGGTGTGGACGTGCCGCCGGTGCTCGGCTCCCGCAGCACCGACACGCTCTCCGGCCTCGGGCCGGCGCCGCTGGCCGCCGGTGACCGGCTGCCGATCGGGGCGCTGGCGGGGGAGGAGCCGGTCGTCGACGTCGCCGCCGTCCGGGCACCGGCGCCCGACCCGGTCCTTCGTGTGCTCCCGGGCCCCCGGCGTTCCTGGCTGGCCGCTGCCGCCTGGACGGCGCTGACGACGCAGCCGTGGACGGTGGCGGCGGACAGCGACCGGGTCGGCCTGCGGCTGCTCGGGCCACGGCTGGAGCGCGCGCGGGAGGACGAGTTGCCCAGCGAGGGGCTGGTGCCCGGCGCCGTGCAGGTGCCCCCGGACGGCGCCCCGGTGCTCTTCCTGGCCGACCACCCGGTGACCGGCGGCTATCCGGTGCTCGCGGTGGTCACCTCGGCCGACCTGGCCGCCGCGGCCCAGTTGCGCCCGGGGGACCCCCTGCGCTTCCGCCCGGCGCGCTAGCCGTCCTGACCACGGACCGGCAGCACGGCCGGCCCGTTCGGTCCCTCGACGATCTGGGCGCGGGCGCCGTAGTAGGTCTGCAGGGCGGCGGCCGTGAGCACCTCCGCCGGTGCGCCCTCCGCGGCGACGCGGCCGGCCGAGAGCAGGGCCAGCCGGTCGGCGTACTGCCCGGCCAGCGTCAGGTCGTGCAGGGTGCTGAGCACGGTCAGCCCGTCCTGCCGGCGGAGGCCGTCGACGAGGTCGAGCACCTGCTGGGCATGGCCGAGGTCGAGCGACGACGTCGGCTCGTCGAGCAGCAGCACCCGCGGCTGCTGCGCCAGCGCCCGGGCCAGGACGGCGCGCTGCTGCTCGCCGCCGGAGAGCGTGCGCAGCGGCCGCTCGGCCAGCGCCCCGATCTCCAGGCGCTCCATCACGTCCCCGACCACCTGCCGGTCGACGGCGCGGGGTGCCGAGAGCAGGGCCCGGTGCGGGGTCCGGCCGAGCATCACGTAGTCGCGGGTGGACACGCCCTCGGGCAGCACCGGCAGCTGCGGGGCATAGGCGACCTGGCGGGCCCGCTGGCGGCGGGGCATGCCACTGGTCAGCACGCCGTCGAGCCGGACCAGGCCCTGGTGCGCGTGCAGGCCGAGGACACAGCGCAGCAGCGTGGACTTGCCCGAGCCGTTGGGGCCGATGACCGCCAGCCAGCCGCCCGGCTCGACGGTCAGCCGGACGTTGTCGAGCACGGCAGTGCGGCCATAGGCCGCGGACAGGCCGACGACCTCGATCCGCGCGCCGGTGGTCGGTGGCGCGGTCATCGCCGCCTCGCCCCGACCCACAGCAGCCCGGCGAAGAACGGGGCGCCGATGAAGGCGGTCACCACCCCGATCGGCAGCTCGGCCGGGGACAGGACGGTGCGGGCGACCAGATCGCAGAGCACGAGGAAGGCGCCGCCGAGCAAGAGCGAGGCGGGCAGCACGAGGTGGTAGGAGCTGCCGATCAGCCGCCGGGCGACGTGCGGGACGACCAGCCCGACGAAGCCGATGAGCCCGCTGACGGCGACGGCCGCGGCGGTGGCCAGTGAGGCGGCCAGGATCACCAGGAGCCGGAGCCGGCCCGGGTGCACGCCGAGCGACCGCGCCTCGTCGTCGCCCACGGCGAGCACGTCCAGCGCCCGGCCGCAGAGCAGCAGCACGATCAGGGCGCTGCCCAGGTAGGGCAGCACCAGGCCGACGTCGGACCACTGTGCGCGGCCGAGCTGCCCGAGCAGCCAGCCGTAGACCTCGCGGAGGTCCTCGGTGTTCTGCTGCTGGACCAGCGTCTGCGCCGCGGCGAGGAAGGACGCCACGGCGATGCCGGCGAGCAGCAGGGTGGCGCTCTGCGAACCGCCCGCGGCGGTGCCGAGCGCGAGCGCCGCGCCGACGCCGACCAGTGCGCCGACGAACGCGGCCAGCGGGACGACGCCGAACGGGCCCAGCGTCTGGGACGGCGCGTAGGCGATGACCAGGGTGGCGCCGAGACCCGCGCCGGCCGCCGCGCCCAGGAGGTAGGGGTCGGCGAGCGGGTTGCGGAAGACGCCCTGGTAGGCGGCGCCGGAGCAGGCCAGAGCGGCACCGACGAGGACGGCCAGCAGCACCCGGGGGAGCCGCAGCTCCAGCAGCACGGCGGTGCCCGTCGGGTTCAGCCCCCCGGCGATCTCCCCGCCGGTCAGCCCACCGACCAGCCGGTCCAGCAGGGTCAGGACGACGGCGCCCGGCGGCAGCGGGAAGGCCCCGATCCAGACGCCGGCGAGCACGGCGGCGACCAGCGCCAGCCCGGCGCCGATGAGCACCAGGGCAGGGCGGAGCCGCCGCCGGGCGGGCGCGGGGTCGACCCGCGCCCGCCCGGGACGTGCCCCGCGGAGGGTCACCGCCATGGCCGGGTCGTCGTCCGCCGCGCCGTCGTCAGCCGTTCAGGGTGTCCGCGACCGACTCCGCGAAGTCGGCGATGCGGGGACCCCAGCGGGAGGCGATGTCGTCGCTGGCGGCCAGCACGCGGCCCTCCTGCACGGCGGGGACCGTGTCGAAGGCCGGCCGCTGCGGCGACGGCCTCGGCGGTCTGGTCGCAGCAGATCGTGTCGGCCAGGACGATCACGTCCGGCGCGGCCCCGACCACGTACTCCGCGGACAGCTGCGGGTAGCCGGTCTCGGCGCCGGGCGCCTCGTCGGCGATGTTCTCCAGGCCGAACAGGGCGTAGATGCTGCCGATGAACGTCGAGCTCGACGCGGAGAAGTAGGTGGGGTCGAGCTCGTGGTAGACGGTCAGGCCGTCGGCCTCGGCGGCGGACTCGACGGCGGCGTCGATCCGGTCCTGCACGTCCTGGACCACCTTGTCGGCGTCGTCGGCGTGCCCGGTCGCGTCGCCGAGCGTCGCGAGCTGCTCGTAGCTCTCCTCGAGCGTGTCCGCCCCGCCGAGCAGCAGGGTCGGCACCGCGAGCGCGTCGAGGGCGTCGACGATGCCGTTCATGTCGTCGCTGAGCACGACCAGGTCCGGCTCGTAGGCGGCGATCGCCTCGGCGTTGGCGTGAAGGCCGAGAGGTCGGTGATCGGGGCGTCCTCCGGGTAGTTGGAGGTGCTGTCGACTGCCTCCACCTGGGGGCCGGCGCCGATCGCGAAGAGCATCTCGGTGGCGGTCGCCGACATCGAGACGATCGACTCGGGCTGCGCGTCGAGGGTCAGGTCGCCGTCGTCACCGGTGACGGTGACCGGGAACGCCTGCTCCTCGGCCGCCGCCGACGACGTGCCGGCGTCGCTCGCTGTCGGCGGAGGAGCCGCCGCCGCAGGCGGTGAGCGCGAGGGAGAGCGGAAGCAGCAGCGCGGCGGCACGCGACCGCCGGGAACGGAGTGGAACATGGAAGCCTCCGGGGTGGAGGCGGCGCAATCGCTCATGAGCGGACCCAGCGCTCGATGCGCGACCCTTGCCGCGAGGGTCGGTGACATGACGCAGGGCAGGCGATCTGGCTCAGGTCACGAGGACCCTCACAGTTGCGGGACAGCGCCGGGATTGCACCGGACTTCGCTGCCGCTGCGTCACCGGCGCACGGGCCGGCGGGGGGAAAGTACCAGTGCGCGGGCCGTCAGCCGCGGCCGCCGAGGATGGTGGAGTACACCTCGACCGTCTGCTGCGCGATCGCCGGCCAGCCGAACTCCGACAGCACGCGCTCCCGGCCGGCGGCACCCATCGCCCGGGCCCGGTCCGGGTCGAGCGCCAGTTCGGTGATCCGCTCGGCGAGCCCGCGCTCGAAGGCGGCCGGATCGTCGGCGTCGTAGGGGACGAGCAGCCCGGTCCGGCCGTCGGCGACGACCTCCGGGATCCCGCCGACCGCGCTGGCGACGACGGCGGTGCCGCAGGCGGCGGCCTCGAGGTTGACGATGCCCAGCGGCTCGTAGACCGAGGGCACGACGAACACGGTGGCCGCGGTGATCAGCGGGCACGAGCTTGCTCGCGCGGCAGCATGGCCTCGATCCAGACCACCCCGTCGCGCCGGGCCTGCAGCTCCGCGACCGCGTCGGCCACCTGCTGCCGTTCGGCGGGGGTGTCCGGGGCGCCCGCGCAGAGGACCAGCCCGACCTCGGGCGGCAGCTGCTCGGCCGCCGCCAGCAGGTGCATGACGCCCTTCTGCCGGGTGATCCGGCCGACGAACAGCGCGTACGGGCCGGTCGGGGTCGACGCCCAGGCCGCGCACGACGTCGGGGTCCTCGATCGGCCGGTAGGCCTCGGCGTCCACCCCGTTGCCGACGACGTGCACGCGGACCGGGTCGAGGTCGGGGTAGGCGTCGAGCACGTCGGCCCGCATCCCGTGGCTGACCGCGATGACCGCGTCCGCGGCGAGGTACGCCGTCCGCTCGACCCACGAGGACAACCGGTAGCCCCCGCCGAGCTGGTCGGCCTTCCAGGGGCGGCGCGGCTCGAGCGAGTGCGCCGTCACCACGTGCGGGGTGCCGTGGACCAGCGAGGCCAGCAGGCCGGCCGTGTTGGCGTACCAGGTGTGGGAGTGCACGAGGTCGACCCCCTCGAGGGCCGCGGCGATCTCGACGTCGACGCCGACGGCCTGCAGCGCCCCGTTGGCGCCCTGCAGGTTGCCGGGCACGGGATGCGCCGTCGCTGGATGCCCCGCCGAGCCCGGGATCCGGGGTCCGCCGAAGCAGTGGACGTCGACGGTGAGCCCGCCGTCCGCCGCTCCGACGGCGGCCTTGGGCAGCGACCTGAGCGCCGCCACGAGGTGCTCGATGTGCACCCCGGCCCCGCCGTAGACGTCCGGTGGCCACTCGCGGGTCACGATCCCGATGCGCACGCCGTCACCCTAGGGGGCGGATCGCGGACGTGAGTGAGGCATCGCGCCCGCGCACCGGCTACGTTGCGTCACATGCGCGGCGGTCCACGAGTGCTCGGCATCGTCCTGGCAGGCGGTGAGGGGAAGCGGCTTGCCCCTCTGACGGCGGATCGGGCCAAGCCCGCGGTCCCGTTCGGCGGCAACTACCGCCTCATCGACTTCGTGCTGTCCAACCTGGTGAACGCCGAGATCCGGCAGATCGCCGTGCTGACCCAGTACAAGAGTCACAGCCTGGACCGGCACATCACCCAGACCTGGCGGATGTCGTCGCTGCTCGGCAACTACGTGACGCCGGTGCCGGCCCAGCAGCGGCTCGGCCCGCGCTGGTACACCGGCAGCGCCGACGCGATCTTCCAGAGCCTGAACCTGATCTACGACGAGCGGCCGGAGATCGTCGTCGTCTTCGGCGCCGACCACGTCTACCGGATGGACCCGGGGCAGATGGTCGACCAGCACCTGCAGACCGGTGCCGGGGTGACGATCGCGGGCCTGCGGGTGCCGCGCCGGGAGGCGAGCGAGTTCGGGGTCATCGACGCCGACGCCGACGGCAAGGTCCGCGGATTCCTGGAGAAGCCGGCGGACCCGCCGGGCCTGCCGGACTCGCCCGAGGAGAGCTTCGCCTCCATGGGCAACTACGTCTTCACGACCGAGGCGCTGCTCGAGGCCCTGCGCACCGACGCCGAGGACGAGAACTCGGTGCACGACATGGGCGGCTCGATCATGCCGATGCTCGCCGACAGGGGTGCGGCGTACGTCTACGACTTCTCGACCAACGTCGTCCCGGGCACGAGCGAGCGCGACCACGGCTACTGGCGCGACGTCGGGACGATCGACTCCTACTTCGACGCCCACATGGACCTGGTGTCGGTGACCCCGGTCTTCAACCTGTACAACGCCCGCTGGCCGATCTTCTCCCTGCCTCCGCAGCAGCCGCCGGCCAAGTTCGTCCTGGGCGGTCGCGCCGAGGAGTCGATGGTCAGCGCCGGCGCGATCATCGGCGGCGGCTCGGTGCACAACTCGGTGATCTCGCCGGGCGTCAGGGTCGAGCGCGGTGCCCGGGTCGAGGACAGCGTCCTGATGGACGGCGTCATCATCGGCGAGGGCGCCTACGTCCGGCGGGCGATCCTCGACAAGAACGTCGTCGTCCCGCCGTGGGCGCGGATCGGCGTCGACCCGGCCGCGGACAAGGAGCGGTACCACGTCAGTGCGGGCGGCGTGACCGTCCTCGGCAAGGGCGCCCGCGCGATCGTCTAGGCCCTCTGCGGGGGCAGGGGGCCCGTGGCTCAGGCGCGTTTGCTGGCCAGCAGCAGGCCGGCGCCGATGGGCAGCACGGCCGGCAGCAGCGTCTCGTCCTCGCGGATCGTGCGGGCGATCTCGCGCCAGGCGACCGTCTGCAGGTCCCGGGCGGTGCGATCGGCGACCCGACCGTCCTCGAGGAGGCCGTGGCAGACCAGCGTGCCGCCGACCCGCACCAGCCCCAGCACCTGGGCCAGGTGCTCGCTGTACTCCTTCGGCGGCCCGGAGCAGACGACCATGTCGTAGGCGCCCGAGGAGAGTCGGGGGAGCACCTCGGCCGGCGTGCCGAAGATCAGACGGGCGCGGTTCGTGGCGACGCCCGCGTCGGCGAAGGCCTTGCGGGCGGCGCGCAGTTGCTCGGGGTCGCCGTCCAGGGCGGTGAGGATGCCGTCGGGGCGCATGCCGCGGAGCAGCCACAACCCCGCCAGGCCGCCGCCGCTGCCGATCGAGACGACCGACCGGGCGCCGACGCCCGCGGCGAGCACGGCCAGGGTCGCGCCCACGGCCGGCTCGACCGGTGGGGTGCCGGGCAGGTGGAACGCGCGGGCGCGGGCCGCCGTCATCTCCGGCGACTCGGTGGCGAAGCGGTCGGCATAGGCAGCGCCGTCGGTGCCGCCGGAGGACGGCGGTCGGTCGGCGCTCATCACCGGCCGAGGGTAGTGGCCAGGCGTCCGGACGCACCGCCCGGCGGTGCCGCGACGCCGCGGCGCGCCCGGCGTTCCTGTGGATTCGCTGGGAAGCGTCTGGACCGGGAACACCGGTGCACCAGCCGCCCGTTGATGATCACGTGCGCCTGACGCGAGAGGCACCTGCCCGCCCCGACGACGCCGGAGGCGCCGCGGGCGCTTCCGTCTGCGATCCTCTACCTGTGTCCGAACCGGTCGTGCGGCCCGAGTCCGAGGGCTGGGTCGCGCCCACGTGGGAGCAGGTCGTCCGCGACCACTCCGCGCGGGTGTACCGGCTGGCCTACCGCCTCTCCGGCAACCCGCAGGACGCCGAGGACCTCACCCAGGAGACGTTCGTCCGGGTGTTCCGCTCGCTGGCGGACTTCTCGCCCGGCACCTTCGAGGGCTGGCTGCACCGGATCACCACCAACTTGTTCCTCGACATGGTGCGGCGCCGGCAGCGGATCCGCTTCGACGCGCTGCCCGAGGACACCGAGCGGTTGCCCGGCACCGCGCCCAGCCCCGAGCAGGTCTACAGCGACACCCACCTCGACCCGCAGATCCAGGCCGCGCTCGACGCGCTCTCCCCGGAGTTCCGCGTCGCCGTCGTCCTCTGCGACATCGAGGGTCTGACCTACGAGGAGATCGCGGCGACCCTCGGCATCAAGCTCGGCACAGTCCGCAGCCGCATCCACCGCGGCCGGGTCCAGCTGCGCCAGGCGCTCGCCCACCTCGACCCGCGCCGCGTGCCCACCGCGCTGCTCGGCCAGGAGGGTGCATGAGCATCCCCGAGAGCCACCTGGCCCAGGAGGCCATCGCCGCGCTCGTCGACGGCGAGCTGCCCTCGGGGCCGGCCGGCCGCGCCGCCCGGCACCTCACCGGCTGCGCCCAGTGCCGGATGGCCGTGCAGGCACAGCGGGAGGCCAAGGCGGCGCTGCACGAGTGCGCCGACGTGGCCGTACCCGGTGACCTCATGTCCCGGCTCTGCGCGATCCCGTTCACGACGGACGTCCCCGGCACGGGCGGCGGGGACACGCTGTTCGGCGGACCGGGCGGGCTGACCGTCACGGGGGCGACCGGCTCCTGGTCGGTCGACCTCAGCCCGCGGCAACGCGAGCACCGCGGCGACTCCGCCCGGTGGCTGCGCCGCGGCCTGACCGGCACGCTGCTCGGCCTCGGCGTCGGCGTGACCGCCCTCGCGCTCAACCTGCCGCCGGGCGAGGCCGCCCCGGGGCGGGTGCCGACCGGTCCGGTCGCCGGGCCGTCGGTGTCCGACGAGCACACCGAGGTCGTGCCGCCCGTCGTCCGGACCGTCACCATCGGCACCAGGAGCGCGCTGACGGGACAGGGCGGAACCCCCTGAGCACGTCCGACGAGTCCAGCCCCGACGCCGACCGTGTCCCCACGGGGAACGGTGCCGCCGCCGATGCCGCATTCGTCCGGCCGCCCGGGCACGACGGCCCGTTCGCCGCGCCCGCGCGGCTGACGCCCCGATCGGTCGTCGGCGCCCCGGCCCAGTGAGAGCCAGCGGGCCGCGTTCGGCCGTCCTGCGTCGGTGTCCGGTGGCTTCACCGAGGACCGGCCGCTGCCCCCGCCCCGGCAACTCCCGCCGCCCCCGCCCGAGGTGCTGCTGCGCGCCTTCGGCCCGCGCGCCGGGCAGACCGGGCTGCAGGACCCGCCCGAGGGGCGCCCCGGCCGCCGCCGCACGGCCAGCGGCCCCTGGTGGAAGCCCGACGCACGCAGCGACCCGTGGCGCGATCCCGACGCCCCGGCCGGCCTCGGCGGGCCCGCCGTCTACGAGGAGGACGAGCGGAGCCAGCCCGGGCCCGTCATCACCGACGCGAAGGGCCGCAAGAAGGTCCGCCTCCGCGACCTGTCGATCCGGCGTCTCGGCGCTCGTCGTCCTCGCCGTCCTGCTCGTCGGCGCCCTCGGCGGCGGCATCGGCTACTACCTGACGCGGGAGAACTCGGAGACACCCCTGTTCGCCCCCGGCACGCAACTGGCGGAGGTCGACGCCGGCATCAGCCGCGAGCCGGGCTCGGTCTCCGACATCGCCGACCGGGTCACGCCCGCCGTCGTCTCCATCGAGGTGCGCGTGGGGGAGGCCGGCGCCACCGGCTCCGGCGTCGTCATCGAGGGCGAGAACGGCTACATCGTCACCAACAACCACGTCGTCTCCGGCGCGGACGGGGTCGAGGGCGCCGAGATCCGCGCGGTGTTCTCCGACGGCAGCGGCTCGGCCGCGCGCATCGTCGGCCGCGACCCGGCCAGCGACATCGCCGTCCTGAAGGTGGAGAAGCCCGGCCTGGTCACCGCGCAGCTGGGCAACTCCGACGACGTCGTCGTCGGCGACCCGGTGGTGGCCATCGGCTCCCCGCTCGGCCTGGCCGGCACGGTCACCAGCGGCATCGTCAGCGCGCTCGACCGCCCGGTCCGGCTCTCCGGTGAGGGCAGCGACACGAACGCGGTGATCAGCGCGGTCCAGACCGACGCCCCGATCAACCCCGGCAACTCCGGCGGCGCGCTGGTGGACGCGACCGGCGCCCTCATCGGCATCAACACCGCGATCGCCTCGGTCGGCGGCGGCAGCGTCGGGCTCGGCTTCGCCATCCCGATCGACACCGTCCGCGACATCTCCGAGCAGCTCATCGACGACGGCGAGGCCGTGCACGCCACGCTCGGCGTCAACGCCCGCTCGGTCACCGACGGCACCCGCGACGGCGCACTGGTGCTGAACGTGGAGCCCGGCAGCCCGGCCGAGGCCGCCGGCATCGAGGAGCAGGACGTCGTGATCGCGGTCGAGGGCGAGGCGGTCGGCAGCTCGGAGGAGCTCGTCGTGGCCATCGACGGGTTCGAGCCCGGCGACACCGTGACCATCGAGGTCGTGCGCGGGGGTGGCTCGCGCGAGGTCGAGGCGACCCTCGAGGCCGCCTGAGCCGCCTACCCTGGGAACGGCGCACCCGCGCCGCGCACGAGAACAGGAGCGGTGGTGTTCGACTCGATCGGCTGGGGCGAGATCGTCGTGCTCGTCCTCGCCGCGCTGTTCATCTTCGGCCCGGAGCGGTTGCCGCACCTGGCCAAGGAGGCGGCGACCGGCCTGAAGAAGGTGCGCGCGGCGATCACCGGCGTCCGGGAGCAGGTGAACGAGTCGCTCGGCGACGACCTCCCCGAACTGCGCGACCTCGACCTGCGCAAGTACCACCCGAAGACGTTCATCCGCAGCCAGCTCTTCGAGCGACGAGCCGGACACGCCGCCCGTGCGCCGGCGGCAGCGCGACGAGCCCGGTCGGCCCGCCCGCGCGACCACGCGACCCCGCCGCCGTTCGACGCCGACGCGACATGATCTGTCGCCCTCCGGGCGACACCGCGGCCAGGTGCCGTCCCCAGCCTCGCTGAGCCGCTGCAGTCCACTCCTCGCGCGGAGCCTCCGGCCCCCACTCGTCGGGACGGCTGACGCCTAGGTGCGTGCGGATGCGTCTCGCAGCGTCGGCCTCGGCGACCTTCTTCAGCCGCTCAGCGTTCCGATGATCCGTCGCGGTTGCGCTCGTGGAACTTCGCCCAGCGCACGACGGACGCGGTGATCCGGTCGGCGCGCGAGGGGTCGAACGTCTCGGTGACCCGCGTGCCGCCGTCCGGTGTCGGGCGCGAGCTCGTAGCGCCAGCGGTTCGCGGTGAAGTGCCGCCAGGCGATCCGGCGGTCGGCCTCGAACTCGACCACCCGGTTGCGGATCAGGTACGGGAAGCCCGAAGAGCTTCATCCGGACGGTGAACGTCTGGCCCTTGCGGGTGACCCGATCCGGCGCGGAGATGATCGACTGCACGGACCCCGAGCCGTCGATGCGGCTGTGCTGCCGCGGGTCGGCGAGGATCGCGAACACCACCGCCGGGGGTGCGTCGACGGTGATGCTCTCGGAGATCGGCTGGTCAGTCACGAGTCCGACGGTAGGCGGCCTCGCGGCTGGTCGCCGTTCGAGCCTGGGCGCTGTCGTCTAGTGCCGGACGGGCGTCAGGCCCAACGACATGCCGGAGAGCCCGCGCTGACGGACGGCGAGGCCGTCGGCGATCTTCTCCAGCGCCTGGGCGGCGGGGGAGTCCGGCTCGGCGAGCACGATCGGGGCACCGGCGTCGCCGGACTCGCGCAGCCGGGTGTCGAGCGGGATCTGGCCGAGCAGCGGGACGCGCGCACCGAGGGTCTTGGTGAGCGCGTCGGAGACCGCCTGGCCGCCGCCGGAGCCGAAGATCTCCATGCGGGAGCCGTCGGGCAGCTCGAGCCAGGACATGTTCTCGACCACGCCGACCACCTGCTGGTGGGTCTGGGTGGCGATCGCGCCGGCCCGCTCGGCCACCTCGGCGGCGGCGAGCTGCGGCGTCGTCACGACGAGGATCTCGGCGTTGGGCACGAGCTGGGCCACCGAGATGGCGACGTCGCCGGTGCCGGGCGGGAGGTCCATGAGCAGGACGTCGAGGTCGCCCCACCAGACGTCGGCGAGGAACTGCTGCAGCGCGCGGTGCAGCATCGGCCCGCGCCAGACGACGGGGGTGTTGCCCGGCGTGAACATGCCGATCGAGATGACCTTCACGCCGTAGGACTGCGGCGGCATGATCATGTTGTCGACCTGGGTGGGCTTGTCGTCGACGCCCAGCATCCGCGGCACCGAGTGGCCGTAGATGTCGGCGTCCACGACGCCGACCGACAGTCCGCGCCGGGCCAGCGACGCGGCGAGGTTGACCGTGACCGAGGACTTGCCGACGCCGCCCTTGCCCGACGCGACCGCGTAGACGCGGGTCAGCGAGCCGGGCTGGGCGAACGGGATGACGGGGTCGGCGGCGTCGGTGCCGCGCACGGTGCGGCGCAGTTCGGCGCGCTGCTCGTCGTTCATGACGTCCAGCACGACCTGCACCCCGGTCACACCGGGGACGGCGGAGACCGCCTGGGTGACGCGGTTGGTGATGGTCTCGCGCATCGGGCAGCCGGAGACGGTCAGGTAGACCTCGACACGGACCGCGCCGTCGGCGCCGATCTGGACGTCCTTGACCATGCCCAGCTCGGTGAGCGGGCGGTTGATCTCGGGGTCCTGGACGGTGGCCAGAGCGGCGTTGATGGCGTCGAGCGCCGGCGAACCGTTCAGCGTGCTGGACATCGGTGCGTGTGTCTCCTTCGGCGGGGGACCCGGGTTGGGTCGGCCGTGCGCGGCCGTCCAGTCCCGGTCAGCCCAACTGTACGGCGATGGAGATCGGGAGCCGCGCGACGGCGGGGTGATCTGCTGCGCAGCCGGGGCGGGTCTGAGGCCCTCAGGCCGGCCACCGGCGCCCCTTAGGTGCCACGAGCGACCGAGGACTGCCCGGTCGCCCGATGCCGCGGGGCGCTCCTCAGAACGAGAGTCGTCGCCATGACGACGATGCTTCGCACCGACAGCACGACGACGACCGGCCTCGACGACCTCCGCGCCCTCCTGTACGACGCGCTCTCCGTCGCTGAGGACGACTACCCCGACTCCTTCGACGGCGGGACGACGAACGGGCGGACGCTCCTGGCGCTCGCGGCGCTGGCACGGCAGGCGGTGGGCGCTCTGGGCGCCGACCCGGGGATCACGGTCCTCGCGGGCCCCGGCCCCGTGGTGGTGCGCGAGCTCGCGGCGGCCGTGCGACTGCTCGACCGGGCCGCCGACCTCCGACCGCGGCGCGGGCGATCTCGATGGGCTCGCTCCCCACCGCCAAGGCCCTGCACGCGCAGCTGCACGAGGCCGTTCCGATCCGCCGGTGACCGGGCGCGGGCGACCGGCGAGTTAGTGTCGCCGGAGTGTCCGCCGCCCGCACCGCGACCCTGCGCGACGCTCTCGGGCTCGGCCTGGCCGTCGGTCTCTACGGCGCGGCGTTCGGCGCCGCCGCCGACGCGGCGGGGCTGAACGTGTGGCAGGCGATGACCATGTCGCTGCTCATGTTCACCGGCGCCTCCCAGTTCGCGCTGGTCGGCGTGCTCGGCGCGGGGGGCAGCGCCCTCGCCGCCGTCGGCAGCGCCCTGCTGCTCGGCACCCGCAACACCGTCTACGGCGTCCGCCTCGTGCCGCTGCTGCGGCCGCACGGTGTGCTGCGGCGGGTCGGGACGGCGCACTGGGTCATCGACGAGACGACGGCGCTGGCCATCGCGGCGCCCGACCGGAAGCTGGCCCGGCTGGCGTTCCTCGTCGGCGGGGCGTCGATCTTCCTCACCTGGAACCTGACGACGGTCATCGGCGCGCTCGGCGCGGCAGCCCTCAGCGGTGCGGCGCTGGCCGCCCTCGACGCCGTCGTCCCGGCGGCGTTCCTCGCCCTGCTCTGGCCGCGGCTCCGGAAGACCTTCCCGGAGGCGGGCACGCAACGCCGGGTGGCCGCGGGCGGCGCGGTCGTGGCGCTGGTGCTGACCCCGTTCGTCCCCGCCGGCGTGCAGGTGATCGCCGCCGTCGTGGCGGTCGCGCTGGCCGGCCGGCCGCGGCCGACGACCCGGCCGACCCCGCGCGAGGAGATGGCGTGACCGGCACCGTGCTGTGGGCGACCGTGATCGCCGGATCCCTGGGGTGCTACCTGCTGAAGCTGGCCGGGCTGTCGGTGCCGGCCGCCTGGGTGGATCAGCCGTGGGTCGCGCGGATCGTCGACTTCGTGCCTGCCGCGCTTCTCGGGGCGCTGGTCGCGGTGCAGACGCTGGTCTCGGGCAACGACCTCGTGCTGGACGGGCGCCTGGTCGGGCTGGCGGTGGCCGCGCTGGCACTGGCGCTGCGGGCCCCGTTCATCGTCGTCCTGGTGGTGGCCGGGGCCGCGGGCGCGCTCGTGCACGTCGTCGCCGGCTGAGCGGCGCCAGCGTCGGTCAGAACAGCCGGTCGGCGCGCTGCTCCAGGTCGAGCAGGAACCGCTTGCGCGGCAGCCCGCCGCCGAAGCCGACCAGGCTGCCGTCGGCGCCGATCACCCGGTGACAGGGGACGACGATGGCGAGCGGGTTGCGCCCGTTGGCCGCACCGACGGCCTGAGCGCCGCCCGGTTCGCCCACCGCCGTGGCGACGTAGCCGTAGGAGCGGGTCTCGCCGTACGGGATCTGCCTCAGCTGCGCCCAGACGGCCAGCTCGAAGTCGCTGCCGTGCGGCCGGAGCGGCAGGTCGAACGATGTCCGCTCACCCGCGAAGTACTCGGTCAGCTGCCGGACGACTGAGTCGAACCCCTCGTCGGACCGTTCGCCGAGCGCGTCCGGGTCGAGCTGCGTCGGTGCCGACATGGCCAGGCGGACCAGCTCGCCGTCCTCCATGGACGAGGGTCAGCGGGCCGATCGGCGACGGCACCACGGTGTGCGTCCTGCTCATCGTGGTCGACGTCTCCCTGCCGGGTGATCGCACGGCGCGACCGTAGCGCCGGGTGCCGACAGTTCTCAGCCGTCGGTCCAGCGGATCTCGCCGTCCACGACGGTGCTGGTGGGGGCCAGCCCGAGCGCGCGGGCGACCGCGGCCGACGCGACGTGGTCGGGGTGGATGTGCGCGCAGAACCGGGAGACGCCGGCGTCCCGGAGAAGGTCCCGCACCGCGAGCGCCGCCTCCCGGGCGTACCCCCGTCCCTGATGGGGGACGGCGACGACCCACGCGAGGTCGGCGGCGCTCCCGGTCACCGTCGCCTGGACGGTGCCGACCAGCTCTCCGGTGTCGCGGCGCCGGAGCATCCAGTTGAGCCACGTCTCGCCGCCGTCGGGGGGCCCGGCGACCTGCCGGGTGAACCGGTCGCGCAGCTCGTCCTCGGTCGCCGGCCGGCCGCCGGTGAAGGTGTGCAGCCGGTCGTCGTCGAATGCCCGCACGGCCTCGGCGGCGTGGTCGACACGCAGCGGCTCGAGGTCGAGGCGGGCGGTGCGCAGCGCCCCGGTCGTGGCCGTTCCTAGCCGGCGGGGTCGGCCGGTGCCAGCGCGGCGGCGTCGCGCTTCTTCTTCGACTTCTTCTCGCGCTTCTCGCCGTCCTCGCCGTCGACGAGCAGCCGGTGGAGCTCGCCACGGATGAAGTCGCGGGTGGCCAGTTCCCCGACCGCGACCCGGAGCGACGCCAGCTCGCGCGCCAGGTACTCGGTGTCGGCGCGGGTGGACGCGGCGCGGGCGCGGTCCTCCTCGGACTGGACGCGGTCGCGGTCGGCCTGCCGGTTCTGCGCCAGCAGGATCAGCGGCGCGGCGTACGCGGCCTGCGTGGAGAACGCGAGATTCAGCAGGATGAACGGATACGGGTCCCAGCGCAGCCGGACGGCGAAGACGTTGAGCGTGATCCAGACGATCACGAGGATCGTCTGCACCGCGAGGAACCGGCCGGTGCCCAGGAACCGCGCGATGCTCTCGGCGAACTGGCCGACGGCGTCGGGGTTGAGCCGCAGGAAGCCGGCGAAGCCGCGGGCCCGGCCGCCGCGGGGGACGTCGAGCCGCTGCCGCTCAGCCACGGCGGGCCCGCTCACGCCAGTCGTCGGGCAGCAGGTGGTCGAGCACGTCGTCCACGCTCACCGCGCCCACCAACCGGCCCTGCGCGTCGACGACGGGGGCGGCGACCAGGTTGTAGGTCGCGAAGTAGCGGGTGACCTCGGCGAGGGGGGCCTCCGGCGTGAGCGGCTCGAGATCGTCGAGGATCCCGCTCACCAGGGACGACGGCGGCTCACGCAGCATGCGCTGGATGTGCGCCAAGCCCGAGGTAGCGGCCGGTGGGCGTGGCCGACGGCGGGCGGCAGACGTAGACCTGGCTGGCCAGCGACGGCGTGAGCTCCGGCTCGCGCACCCGCGCCAGCGCCTCGGCGATCGTGGCGTCGGGGGTGAGGATCACCGGCTCGCTGGTCATCATGCCGCCGGCGGTGTCCTCGGAGTACTTCAGCAGCTGCCGCACGGGCTCGGCCTCGTCGGGCTCCATCAGCTCGAGCAGCCGGTTGCGGTCGACGTTGGACAGTTCGGCGAGCAGGTCGGCGGCGTCGTCGGGGTCCATCGCCTCGAGGACGTCGGCCGCCCGCCGCTCCTCGAGCGTGCCGAGGATGACGATCTGCTCGGCCTCGGGCAGCTCGCCGAGCACGTCCGCGAGCCGCTCGTCGTCCATGGCCTCGGCCACCTCGTGCCGGCGCTTGATCGGCAGCTCCTGCAGCGCGTGCGCCACGTCAGCGGGGTTGAGGTCGCGGTACGTGGCGATCAGCGTCTCGGCGCCCTGCCCGGCCTCCGGCAGCCCGAGCCCGTCGACCTCGTCCCACGCGAGCTGGTGCAGCTGGCCGCGGCGGCCCAACCGGCCCGGCTCCTGGACGGCGACGCGGGAGAGCACCCAGTCGCCGGTGCGGGTCTGCTCGATGCCGGCGTCGACGACGTGTGCGGGCTTGCCCGACTCGAGGATCCGCGCCGTCCGGTCGAGCAGCTCGCCGAGCACCAGCGTCTCGCCGGCCCGCTGCTCGAAGCGCTTGAGGTTGAGGGTGCCCGACGCGAGCATCACCGCGCCCGGGTCGATGGCGGTGACCCGGCCCATCGGCACGAAGATCCGCCGACGCGCGACCACCTCGACGACGAGGCCCAGTGCCCGCGGCGCGGCGGTGCCCACGCGAAGGGCGACGACGACGTCGCGCACCTTGCCGACCCGGTCCCCGTTGGGGTCGAAGACGGTCAACCCGGCCAGCCGGGAGACATATGCCCTCGTCGCCGTGGTCACGGGTCCTCCTCGCTGGCGCTCGTCGGCCCCGTGCCCGGGGTGCTGTGTACTGACCTGACCTCGCACGCTCGCTCCGCGAACCGGAGGCTACCGTCGGCGCCGTGGCGGGCCCGGATTTCCTGGACTACGAGGTCGTCGACGTGTTCGCCCCGCGGGCGTTCGCGGGCAATCCGCTCGCCGTCGTGTTCGGCGCGGACCACCTCAGCACCGAGCAGTGCCAGGCGCTCGCGTTCGAGTTCCACCTCTCGGAGACGTCGTTCATCTGCGCCCCGACCGAGCCCGGCGCCGACTACCGGGTGCGCATCTTCACGCCGTTCGCGGAGCTGCCGTTCGCCGGCCACCCGAGCGTCGGCGCGGCGCACACGCTCGTGCGTACCGGGCGGCTGTCCGGCGGCGCGGTGCGGCAGGAGTGCGGCATCGGGGTGCTGGACCTGGTCGTCGACGACGAGGGCGCCGCACTGACCGGCGGCGAGCCGTCCCTCGCGCACGAGCGCCCCGCCCACGCCCTGGCCTCGGCGGTCGCGCTGACCGCCGACGACGTCGCCGGGGTGCCCGCCCACATGGCCGGGTGCGGCCTCCCGTTCACCTACCTCGCCGTCCGACCGGGCGCGGTCGACCGGGCGATCCCCGACCACGCCTCCCTCGAGGGCCTCGGCGCCGGGGAGGGGATCTCGGTGCTGTCCTGGGACCCGGCGACGTCCACCGCCTACGCGCGCGTCTTCGCCGGCGACCTGCGCTGGGGCGAGGACCCGGCCACCGGCTCGGCCGCGCTCGGTACCGGCGTCTGGCTGGTCGCCACCGGACTGCTGCCCGGCGAGGGGACGTCGTCCTACACGATCCGGCAGGGGGAGAAACTGGGCCGCCCGTCGGTGCTGTCCTGCAGGGTCACCGCGTCCGGCGGCCGCGCGGTGAGCGCCACCGTGCGCGGTGCCGTCCTGCCGATCGCGAGCGGTCGCATCCGAATCCCGGCGTGAACAAGGACCCCGTCCCCCTCCCGCCTCGCTCCGCTCGGGGCGAGCCTCTGGACGCGGCCACGGCCTGGGAGCTGCGCCGTCCCGGCGGCCGGGAGACGGCCATCATCCTGGTCGCGGTCGTCGGCATCTCGCTGTCGGGTCCGATGACCGCCCTGGTTGCCGCACCGTTCCTGGCGATCGCGTTCTGGCGCAACGCCGCGGGCGCCGCCGTGCTGCTGCCGTTCCTGCTCAGCCGCGAGCGGGCGACGCTGTCCGGCCTCCGACTCCGGGACCTGCGCAGCTCCGCCGTGGCCGGCCTCTTCCTCGCCGCGCACTTCGCCGCGTGGCTGCCGAGCCTGTCGATGACGACGGTCGCGGCCTCGATCGCGCTGGTGACCACCACCCCCATCTGGACGGCGCTCGCCGCCCGTATGGCCGGGGTGCGACTGCCGGCCCAGGTCTGGTGGGGCCTGGCGCTCGCCGTCGTCGGGGCGGCGCTGATCGCCGGGGTCGACGTGACGGTGAGCTGGGAGGCGGTGGCCGGCGACGGGCTGGCCCTGCTCGGCGCGATCGCCGCGGCCGGGTACGTGCTCGCCGGGGCGCGGGCCCGCGAGCGGCTGGCCACCTCGGCCTACACGGTCGTCTGCTACTCGGTCTGCGCGCTGGTCCTCGCCGTTGCGGCGCTGGTGGTCGACGTGCCGCTGGCCGGCTTCAGCGCCCGCGACTGGTGGCTGATCGCGGGGATCACCTTCGTCGCCCAATTGCTCGGGCACACGCTGCTCAACCTGGTGCTCTCCTCGGTGGGGCCGACGGTGGTCAGCCTCGCCGTCCTGCTGGAGGTGCCGGGCTCGCTGATCGTGGCCCTGGTGCTTCTGGGGCAGGCACCGCCGCTGCTCGCGCTGCCCGGCATGGTCGCCGTCGTCGTCGGGGTCGCGTTGGTCGTGCGCGCCAGTCGGCCGACGACGCTGGTCGAGCAGGCCACCTGACCCCGTCCGGTTAATCATCCGTGGCTGCCGTAGCTGACGAACCGTGCTCATGATCAACTCCGGGGGCGGGGGCCGGGCGTGGTTACCCTCCGGTAGCTGACAGCCCACTAGAGAGGAGGCACCGTGGCCGAGCTCCGATCCCGCCGTTCCAACCTGGCCGTTCCCGGCAGCAACCCCCGGTTCCTGGAGAAGGCCAAGGGCCTGCCCGCCGACCAGGTGTTCCTGGACCTCGAGGACGCGTGCGCTCCGCTGGCCAAGCCGGGGGCCCGCAAGAACATCGTCGCGGCGCTCAACGAGGGCGGCTGGGGCGACAAGATCCGCACCGTCCGGGTCAACGACTGGACGACGGAGTGGACCTACCACGACGTGATCGAGGTCGTGGGCGGGGCGGGCGCCGAGCTGGACTGCATCATGCTGCCGAAGGTCGCCGACGCCGCCCAGGTGAAGGCCCTGGACATGCTGCTCACCCAGATCGAGAAGAGCGAGGGGCTCGAGGTCGGCCGGATCGGCATCGAGGCGCAGATCGAGACGGCGCAGGGCCTGATCAACGTCAACGACATCGCGTTCGCCAGCCCGCGGATCGAGACGATCATCTTCGGCCCGGCCGACTTCATGGCCTCGATCAACATGAAGTCGCTGGTGGTCGGTGCCCTGCACCCGGACTACGCCGGTGACCCGTTCCACTACATCCTCATGCAGATCCTCATGGCCGCCCGCGCCCGCGGCGTGCAGGCCATCGACGGCCCGTTCCTGCAGGTGCGGGACGTCGAGGCCTTCAAGGAGGTCGCCAAGCGGTCGGCCGTCCTCGGGTTCGACGGCAAGTGGGTGCTGCACCCCGGCCAGGTCGACGCGGCCAACGAGATCTACTCGCCGTCGCAGGAGGACTACGACCACGCCGAGCTCATCCTCGACGCCTACGACTGGGCGACGTCGGAGGCCGGCGGCAAGAAGGGCTCGGCCATGCTCGGCGACGAGATGATCGACGAGGCCAGCCGCAAGATGGCGCTGGTCATCGCCGGCAAGGGCCGCGCCGCCGGCATGGAGCGGACGTCGTCCTTCACGCCGCCGGACGAGTAGAAGCCCCGGCCGGCATAGGAAGCTTTGCCTGCATTCTCGGCGCCCCGGGCGTAGGTAAAGCTTCCTATGCCTCGCGGCCGTCAGGGGCCGAAGCCCGTGCTCGTGATCGTGGCGAAGGCGATGATCCAGAAGGTGATGATCAGCACCCAGATGCCGCTGGCGATCGAGCCGACGATGATGCCGGCCAGCGCGAGGCCGTCGCCTTCCTCGCGGGTCTCCCGGATCTGCTTGCGGGCCATCACCCCGAGGACGATGCCGGCCGGTGCGAACACGAACGCGAACACCAGGGCGAGGATCGCCATGGTGTTGGTCGGCGGGCGGTAGAAGGCCGGCGGGTAGCCCGGTGGCCCGTAGCCCGGGGGTGCGTAGCCCGGTGGCGGGTAGCCGGCGCGGGTAGCCGGGCGGGGGGCCATAGCCGGGAGGCGGGGGGCCGTAACCCTGCGGCGGCCCCAGGGACGGCGGCGGGGCCGTGGGTGGGTCGCCCCGGTAGAGACCGTCGTCGCCGCTGCTCATGCCCGGTACTCCACCACGCGCCCCGCCCGGGCGTGGGCAGGCACACGCCGGACTCACCCCGGCGTGTGACCGGATCGTGCGGCCGACGGCGCCTACAGGGCGTGCGTCACCCGCGGCGCAAGGAGGTCGACGCCGTCCCCGGAGTGGTGGGACAGGCCGGCCGACCTGCCACCGAGCGCCAGCAGGAGGGCGTCGTACGGGCCGCGCACCACCGGGCCGGACCCGTGCGTCCAGCCGACGTCGTCGGCTTCGAGTCGGAGCCCGTCGGACCGCTCGCGCACGCCCCAGGTGACCGGCCGCGACATCCCCAGCGCCGACGGCGGCCGGGCGCTGGCTGCCCTGGACGCGCTGGCGGAGGAGAACCTGCGACGGGCGGCCCCGGCCGGCGTGACCAGCCCCACCTTCGGGAGTCCGGACGGTGACCCATACTGACGAGTAACTCGGACACCGCAGTCCCGAAGGAGCGCACCCGATGCCCCGCTTGGCGCAGACCGCCGATCTGACCGACATCCAGCGCGAGATCCTGTCGACGGTGAGGAGCTTCGTCGACAAGGAGATCATCCCCAACGCCCAGGAACTCGAGCACGGCGACATCTACCCGCAGGAGATCGTCGACGGGCTCAAGGAACTCGGGATCTTCGGCCTCACCATCCCCGAGGAGTACGGCGGGCTCGGGGAGTCGCTGCTGACCTACGCCCTGGTGGTCGAGGAGATCGCGCGCGGCTGGATGAGCGTCTCCGGCGTCATCAACACGCACTTCATCGTCGCCTACATGATCATCCAGCACGGCACGGAGGAGCAGAAGGAGCGCTTCCTGCCGCGGATGGCCACCGGCGAGATCCGCGGCGCGTTCTCCATGTCCGAGCCGGGGCTGGGCTCCGACGTCGCGGGCATCCGCACCAAGGCGACGAAGAACGCCGACGGCGACTACGCCATCGACGGCCAGAAGATGTGGCTGACCAACGGCGGCAGTTCCACGCTGGTCGCGGCGCTGGTCCGCACCGAGGATGGTAAGGCGAAGGCCCACCAGAACCTCACGACGTTCCTCATCGAGAAGCCCGCCGGGTTCGGTGAGGTCCTTCCCGGGCTGACCATCCCCGGCAAGATCGACAAGATGGGCTACAAGGGTGTCGACACCACCGAGCTCATCTTCGACGGCTACCAGGCCAAGGCCGAGGACATCCTGGGCGGTGCGACCGGCCGGGGCTTCGCCCAGATGATGGACGGCGTCGAGGTCGGCCGGGTCAACGTCGCGGCGCGCGCCTGCGGCATCTCCATCCGGGCCTTCGAGCTGGCCATCTCATACGCCCAGCAGCGGGAGACCTTCGGCAAGCCGATCGCCCAGCACCAGGCGATCGCCTTCCAGCTCGCCGAGATGGCGACCAAGGTGGAGGCCGCCCACACGATGATGGTGCGCGCCGCCCGGATGAAGGACTCCGGCGAGCGGAACGACGTCGAGGCCGGCATGGCCAAGCTGATCGCCAGCGAGTACTGCGCCGAGGTGACCACGCAGTCCTTCCGGATCCACGGCGGCTACGGCTACTCGAAGGAGTACGAGATCGAGCGCCTCATGCGCGAGGCGCCGTTCCTGCTCATCGGCGAGGGCACCAGCGAGATCCAGAAGACGATCATCAGCCGCGGCCTGCTCAAGACCTACGCGCTCAAGCGCTGATCACCTGCGGGGGACTTTCGGTTCCGAAAGTCCCCCGCACCCGGGACTTTCGGTACCGAAAGTCCCGGGGTGCGAAGCGATCAGCGAGCCGGACGCCGCTCGTAGGAGCGCCGCGCCCAGACCCAGCCGAACACGGTGATGCCGGCGCACCAGGTGACGGCGAGGAGTGCGCTGTTGCCGATCGGGGTGCCGAGCAGGAGCCCGCGCACGGTGTCCATGACCGGCGTGAACGGCTGGTACTCGGCGAACGAGCGCAGCCCGGCGGGCATCGAGTCGGTGGGCACGAAGCCGCTGCCGAAGAACGGCAGGAGGGTCAGCAGCATCGGCATGTTGCTGGCGGACTCGACGCTCCGGGCGACCAGCCCCATCGCCACCGACACCCAGACCAGCGCGAGGGTGGCCATCGCCAACACCGCGGCCACGGCGACCCATTCGGTCACGCCCGCGCTGGGGCGGAACCCGGCGAGCAGCGCCACCACCACGACGATGGCGAGGCCGATCATCGTCTGCACGAGGCTGCTCAGGACATGTCCGGTGAGCACCGAGCCACGGGCGATGGACATGGTGCGGAACCGCGCGATGATCCCTTCCTGCATGTCCATGGACACCGAGATCGCCGTCCCCTGAGCCGAGCCGGCCACCCCGATCAGCAGGATGCCGGGGACGACGAAGTTGACGTACTCGGCGCGACCGCCGGCGGCGCCGCCGAGACCGGCGCCGAGCGTGCCCCCGAAGACGAACACGAACAGCAGCAGGAAGACGATCGGCATGCCGGCGACGATCAGTGTCAGGGACGGGTACCGCACGGCTCGGCGGAGGTTGCGCCGCAGCATCGTCGCCGAGTCGGTCAGGGCGTAGGTCAACGTGGTCATGAGATCTCCACCTTGTCGTTGGCGGGGTCGTGGGCGGGGTCGTTGGCGGGCGTCTCGCCGGCCGGCCGGCCGGTGAGGGCGAGGAAGACGTCGTCGAGGTCCGGGGTGTGCACGGTCAGGTGCTCCGCGTCGATCGACGCGTCGTCGAGCCTGCCGAGCACCGCCCGCAGCGACCGCAGGCTGCCGTCACTGGGCACGGCCAGGGTTAGCGTCTCGGGAGAGGCGATCGCGCCGGGCAGTGTGGCGGCCGCGGACTCGAGCTCCGGGCGATCGCGGAACGTCAGGTGGAACGTGTTGCCGGGGACCAGCCGCTTGAGTTCGTCGGCCGTACCCTCCGCGACGAGATGGCCCCCGTCGAGGACCCCGATCCGGTCGGCGAGCTGGTCGGCCTCGTCGAGGTACTGCGTCGTCAGCAGGATGGTCACCCCGTCCGCGACGAGCGCGCGGACGATGTCCCACATGGTCCGGCGGCTGCGCGGGTCGAGGCCGGTGGTCGGCTCGTCGAGGAAGACGATGCGCGGGTTGCTCATCAGGCCCATCGCGAGGTCGAGCTTGCGGCGCATGCCCCCGGAGTAGGTGGTGGCGGGCTTGTTCGCCGCCTCCCCGAGATCGAACCGCTCCAGGAGGTCGGCGATGCGCCGCCGCCCCTCCGCCCGGCCGAGGTGCCGCAGGTCGGCCATCAGGCGCAGGTTCTCCTCGCCGGTGAGCAGGTTGTCGACCGCGGAGAACTGCCCGGTGACGGCGATGGCCGCGCGGACCGCCTCCGGCTCCGTCGCCACGTCGTGGCCGGCGACCAGGACCACGCCGGCGTCGGCGCGGCTGAGGGTGGACAGGATGTCGACCATCGTCGTCTTGCCGGCGCCGTTGGGACCGAGCAGGGCGTAGACGGTGCCCTCGGCGACGGACAGGTCGATGCCGTTCAGCACGACGTGGTCGCCGAAGGACTTGGACAGCGCCGTGGCGGAGATCGCCGGCGACATGGACGTGGACATGGCTCTGCTCTCTGTGGGTGTGGGTGGGGGTGGGTCAGGCGCGGCGGATGACGACGTTGCCGTAGGAGGTGCGGGCCCGGATCTCGACGGTCTCGCCGGAGTCCGCCGGGCCTTCGGTGGCTGTCAGCAGGTTCCGCACCCGACCCGACTTCGCTTCGATCTCGAGCCACGCCGCGGTGCCCTCACGGACTCCGGCCTCGACCGTGCCGTAGGCGGTCTCGAGGTCCAGAGATCCGCGGACGGCGTCGTGGACGCGGACCTGGCCGTACTTGGTCTTCGCGCCGACCGAGGCTTCCGCGCGGTCCACCGTGATGTCGCCGGCGGAGGAGTCCAGGCGCAGGTCACCGCTCGCGCGGCCGATCCGGATCTCGCCGTAGGCGGTGCTGGCCTCGCAGGTCCCGTCGACCTCGGTCACGGAGATGTCGCCGGCGGAGGTCCGCGCGCGCAGGGTCGACACCCGGTCGATCCGGATGTCGCCGTACCGGCTCTCGATCCGGACGTCGCCGAGTCGCCCCTCGCAGTCGACGTCGCCGGCGGTGGCGGTGACCTCCACGCGGGAGCCCTCCGGGAGGGCGATGTCGATGTCGACGGACGCCGCTCCGCCGAAGAAGAGGATGCGGGGCCGGCGCGGGGAGGAGGACACCAGCAGTTGTCCGTCGGCGAACTCGACCCGCGTGGAGGCGGCGAGTTGGGCGTCGGCGTTGCTGTGCTCGTTGCTCGGCCGGATGTCGACGACGGTGTCGGACCGCTCGCCGGCGCGGACCCGGAGCGAGCCGTTGGAAACATCGATGCGGGCCTGGACGGGGCCGGGGGTCGGGAACGTGGGCATGGCGGGCCTCTGTACGGGGGTGGTCGACCTCGGGGCGGACGCGCCCGAGGGAGGGGGATCGGTGTCGACGGCCGGGTTCATCGCACCCAGCCGGAGTACTGCTGGCCGGAGTACCGGCCGCCGCGTCGCTCGGAGGGACGCGGCGTGTCGCTGTGGTCGAGGGCGCTGGTGACGGCGCGCACGAGCCAGGCGTTGACCGAGATCCGCTCCCGGCCGGCGGCGTCCTCGAGGCGGGTCTTGAGCTGGTCCGGCAGGCGGAGGGTGATCCGCGCCGTGCCGCCGTCATCGGGCTCGGGGGCGGTCGGTGGCGCGGGCGCCGGGCCGGGGCCGTAGTCACCGGTGGGGACGCGGTGCTCGGGGTCGTCGTGGCCCGGCGGGGGAGCGGTGACCACGAAGCCGATGTCGCCGCCACGGAGCCGCACGTCGACGGCGCCCGGCGCGAGTTGGCTGGTGATCTCCTCGGCTGCCGCGGAGAGCGCGCTCAGCAGCGCCAGTCGGAGGGACGAGTCCAGCGTGGTGGTCAGCCGCTCCGCGAGCGCACGCATCTCGTCGCCGCCGACCTCGGCGGCGACCACGAGTTCCCGGCGGAGCTGATCGGCGAAGGGGGAGAGATCCACGACGTCATAGTGACGTCACATGACGTCATTGACAAGGGGGTTTCGACGGCATTCTGACGTCAGGCGTCTCTTGCCACTCGGAGGACCCTCACGGCATGACGACGAGACGTCGCGACCCCAGGTCGAAGTGGTCGCTGTGGTCGGAGGACTCGCTGCTCTCGATCGCCTCGAAGGGGTCGATGTTGTCCATCGGCAGCGTGGGGTCCGTGGCCTCGGTGGCGAGCATCGGCTCGGCCCTGTCGATCGCCTCGATCGGCGGCTGGCTCGCCGTCGGGTCGGTGATGTCCGCCCGGTCGTGGTGGTCGGTGCTGTCCTACCGCGCCCGCCGCGGGGTGATGGCGGCCGGCTGACCGACGCTCAGCCGGTGGCGCCGGCCGGCTCCTCGAACTCGACGGTGACGTCGTCCACGCCGAGGGACCGGGCCAGGCTGGTGAGCATGTCGCGGGTGTTGGTCTCCGCGCGCTCGAGCAGGTCGCTGTCGGCGGCGGCAGCCCCGAGACGCCGTTCGGCGAGGGCGTAGAGGTCGCTGTCGTCGGTCGGGTTCTCGAGGAACGCGGCACCGATGCGCTCGACCAGACCGCGGTCGCGGTCGACGACCCGGCTCTGCTCCGGGTCGATGCGGACCTCGGACATCTCCGGCGCGGGCAGCACGATGGTGGCGGAGTTGCCGTCGGGGGAGAGGGTCACGGCGCCGGCGTCCAGGCCCTCGAAGTCGACGTACGCGTCAGCCGTGCCCGTGGCGAGAAGATGCACCCGCTCGCCGCTGATGACCGACGGCACCCAGGGGGTGTCCACCTCGACGTCGACCATGACCTGCAGGTCGGCGGTCGCGGCGTGGTACTCGTGCAGGTCGTCGAGGGCGAGCAGCAGCGCCGGGGTGCTGCGGTCCACGACCTTCGGCTCCAGGGGGGAGCCCGCGCCGGTGATCCAGTCGCCGATCGCCGACCCGATGGGCACGGCGAGGGCCACACCCACGCCGGCCACGAGCAGCCGCGTCGGCACGCGGCGCGGGGTGCGCTCGCGGAGGGTGCGGGCGGTGTCGACAGGGCGGTTCTGCAGCAACGTGGGCACGCGTGACCTCTCGCGAAGATCGGGCGGGGGATGTGCGACGGGGTGCGAAAGCTGTCAGCGCGTCGTCGACGACGCGTATTCCGCATGGCGCGACATTTTGTTGTGTCCGTCGGATCCCCTCGGGGGCCACCAATCGAGGCGTCAAGGGGCTGACCCACTGTCCCGGTCGGCCTACCGACCGTGTCGGGCGCGCGTTAGGACGGCGACCACGGCGACTCCCCGTGGTCGGAGCCCGCGAGAGCTGTATCCGGGGCGGAGCACGCTCTCTCCCATCGTTGTCGAGGGGGAGAACGGCATGGCCGAGGACACGGAACTGCGGAACCGGCGGGAACTGCGGGTGGCGCTGGTGCTCAACGGCGGGGTCAGCCTCGCCGTCTGGATGGGCGGGGTCACCCACGAGATCGACCTGCTGCGGCGGGCCTCGCGCGTGGCCTGCGGCATGGAGGAGTACGACGAGCAGGCGGTGGCCTCCTACGACCGGCCGGTGTTCGCGAAGTGGGTCGAGCTGTGCCGGGAGTCCGACGTCGGCCAGGTCGTCGTCGACGTCATCGCCGGTACCAGCGCCGGCGGACTGAACGGCACCCTGCTGGCGACGGCGGTCGCCCGTGGCGTCCCGCTCGACCCGCCCGGCAACGGGCCATGCCCCCGGCTGCGCCAGATCTGGGACACCAGCGCGCGCCTGGAGCGCGACAGCCTGCTCCGCGCCGAGGACCGGGAGGCGCTGCCCAGCGTGCTGGACGGCGACTTCTTCCGGGACCAGATCGAGCGGGTCGTCGACGGCATCGGCTCCGACGACGGCAGCGGTCGTCCGACGGCAACCGCCGCCACGACCCGGTGACCCTGTTCGTCACCGCGACCACCCTCGGCACGTCCAACCGCCCGTACGTCGACTCCTTCGGCCGCGGGTTCGGGATCGCCGACCACCGGCACCTCTACCGCTTCCGCCGCACCGAGGACGGCCGGGTGGTCTACCGGCCCGGCTCCGGCCCCGTCGAGTCGTGGTGGCACGACGGGCACGTCGGCGTCGGCGGGCTGCCGGCCGCCGTCGTCGACGACTTCGACCGCGGCGATGCCGGTGCCCGGACGGCGCTGATCACTGCGGCCCGCGCCTCAGCGTCGTTCCCGGTCGCGTTCGCGCCGGTCCGCGAGGGCCGGGACCTGGCCGCGCGGCGCGTGCTGCCGGCCGCCGCGGTCGACTGCGAGGGGCACCGCTGGCTCGTCGACGGCGGCGTGCTCGACAACGCGCCGTTCGAGCCGGTGCTGGACGCGATCAGCCGCCGTCCGGCGACCGAACCGGTGCGACGGCTGCTGATCTACGTCGTCCCCTCGCTCGGGCAGGAGGGGCACGGGCTGGAGCAGGCGCAGGCGCAGATGGACGCCGTCGCCGCCGAGGGCGGGCCGCACGCCCCGTGGGGCGGGATCCTCGGCTCGGCCATCGGCTTCCCGAGGGAGGGCGACGTCCGCGCGGACATGGAGTACGCGGCGCAGTTGCTCGGCCAGGGCGAGGCCACCGAGACCAGCCCGCAGGTCGGGCCCGAGGCGCTGTTCCACACCGAGATCGACGGCCCGACCGGCGCGGCCGACGGACTGTTCGACCAGTACCGGCGGGCCCGCGCGGTCGGCGGCCTGCAGGACGTCCGCAACGCGCTGGCCCGGGCCCAGGAGGGCAGCGGGCTGGTGCTGGCCCCGGCCGCGGGAGCGCACGTCACCCGGCTGCTCGCCGAGGACCCGCCGTGGGTGCCCGCGAACGACACGAGCCTCCGTACCGGCGGCGGGCCGCCGTGGCAGTGGGGTCTGGCCACCGCCGAGCGGGCCTGCCGGCTGATGGTCCGCGACCTCTGGGGCCGGTCGGTGGACCGGGAGTCGGTCCGCCTCGTGGCCGAGGCGCTCGGCAAGGTCGAGGCGGTGCGGGACGCGGTCGCCCTGCGGCTGACCCACGATGCGCACACCGCGCCCATGGACGTGCTGGAGCTGGTGAGCTGGACCCGGGCACGCTTCGCCGCCCTCCAGGTCCAGGAGGCGCTCACCCACTGCGTGCACTCGGCGGCGGAGGCGTACGCGGCGGCCCGCCGGGCCGTCGAGCACAAGGACGGCGACGCGCCGGGCGTCCAGCCCGCGGACGTGATCCGTGCGGCGCTCACCGTGGAGGTCGCGACGCAGGCGTTCACCGCCTACCAGCCGTTCCGGCGGACCGCGCCCTTCGAGTTCCTCCGCCTCGGTCCCGACGTCGAGAGCGCGTTCGTCGACTGTGCCGGACGGTCGGCGGAGGCGGCCCAGCACGCGGTCGAGGAGGCGGAGAGCCGCGGCGACCGGAAGCTGTACGGCACCCGGATGCAGCACTTCGCCGCGTTCGGGCTGCCCGAGTGGCGTGCCTGGGACTGGACCGCCGGCCGGCTGGACGCCCAGACGCATCTGGCCCGCGCCGTGCGCAAGGGCAGCCGGGACCGGGTCGGGATCCTCGACTGGACCGCCGACGTCCAGCGGCAGACCGTGCAGGCCGAGCTCGGGCTGCAGCCCGAGCAGTGGGCGGCGCAGCGCGACGCGCTGCTGGACAAGAGCGACAAGGGGCTCATCCACGACCTTCGCGGCCAGGAGTACGGCAACACCCTCGTGGTGTCGGTCGTCGACGCCGTCATGCGGGCGCTCCCGCACGAGCTCGCGCTGGACAAGATGGGCCTGCTGCTCAACGCGCTGCTGGCCCGCAAGCCCCAGCGGCGGTTCGTGAAGTGGTGGGCACCGCTGGTGCGGTTCCCGGCCCGGCGCAAGTGGCTGAACTGGACCGACAGCCTCGGCATGGACGACGGCGAGCCCGCGCCCAACGGTCATCGGGAGCCGATCCGCCGGTGAGCCGCCGGGTCGCCGCTGGCTACCGGCCGTGCGAGGGTCGCGGTCGTGAACGGGGCCCAGGCACTGATCCGGACGCTGGTCGACGCCGGTGTCGACGTCTGCTTCGCCAACCCGGGCACATCGGAGATGCACTTCGTCGCCGCGCTCGACGACGTGCCCGAGATGCGCGCCGTCCTGACCCTGTTCGAGGGCGTGGCCACCGGCGCAGCCGACGGCTACGCCCGGATGGCCGGGAAGCCGCGGCGACCCTGCTGCACCTCGGGCCGGGGCTGGCCAACGGCCTGGCCAACCTGCACAACGCCCGCCGCGGCGGCGCACCACTGGTCAACGTCGTCGGCGACCACTCGCGCTCGCACAAGCGGCTGGACGCCCCGCTGGAGTCCGACATCGACGCCCTGGCCGGCACGGTGTCGGGCTGGGTGCGCCGGTCGCTCACCCCGGCCGACGTCGCCGCCGACGCCGCCGACGCGGTGGCCGCGGCCGCGTCCACCGGCTCGGTCTCGACGCTGATCCTGCCCGCGGACGTGTCGTGGGAGGACGGCGCCGAGGTCGCGGCACCCCGGCCGGTGCGTCGCGCGCCGCGCGTGGGCATGCACGAGGTGGAGGAGGTCGCCGCCGTCCTGGCCTCCGGCGAGCCGGCGGTCCTGTTCCTCGGTGGGGACGCCGTGCGCGAGGACGGCCTGCTGATGGCGGCGAAGATCGCCGCGGCCACCGGTGTGCGGCTGATGACCGAGACCTTCCCGGCGCGGACGACGCGGGGCGCCGGGCTGCCCGACGTCGCGCGGTTGCCGTATCCGCCGGAGCTGGCGATCGCGTCGCTGGCCGGCACGAAGCACCTGGTGCTGGTCGGAGCGCAGTCGCCGGTGCACTTCTTCGGCTACCCCGACGTCCCCGGCACCCCGGTGCCGGAGGACTGCACCGTGCACGTGCTCTCCGCCCCGGGGGAGGACGGCGTGTTCGCACTGCGGGCGCTGGCCGCCGTCGCCGGGCCGGACGCCGTGCCCGAGGTGCTCGACGTCGAGCGCCCGGTGCTGCCCAGCGGACCGCTGACGCCCCGGACGATGAACGCGGTGATCGGCGCCCTGCTGCCCGAGCACGCGATCGTCGTCGACGAGGCACTGACCTCCGGGGTCGGGCTGCACGAGCTGACGTCCGGCGCGCCGCGGCACGACTTGCTCGCGCTGACCGGGGGCGCGATCGGCGACGGCCTGCCCATGGCGCTCGGCGCGGCGATCGCCTGCCCGGACCGGCCGGTCATCGGCATCCAGGCCGACGGCAGCGCGATGTACACGATCTCGGCGCTGTGGAGCTACGCCCGCGAGCAGGCCGACATCACGACGATCGTCTGCAACAACGGCTCCTACGCGATCCTCGAGCACGAGCTCTCGCGGGTCGGCGCGGCCGGCGACGGGGACCGCGCCGCGAAGCTGCTCGACCTCGGCGGACCGTCCCTGGACTTCGTCGCGCTGGCGACCGGCATGGGGGTGCCCGCGACGCGGGCGACGACGGCCGAGGAGCTCGCCGACCAGCTGCGCCGGGCGCTGGCCGAGCCGGGGCCGCACCTGATCGACGCCGTGTTCGGCCAGGATTGAGCCCATGGACGCTGCTGCCCTGCGCGAACTGCAGGCCCCGCTGAAGCAGAGGTACGCGACGACCCGGCGTCCGCCCGGGCGCACCTGCACGCCGAGGCCGACTTCTCCGACGACGGGATCACCTGCACGGTGCAGACCTGGGCCGGTCCCGCGCGCGCCGGGTTCCACCCGTACACCGGCGGCGACGGCAGCGACGCCTGCTCCGGGGACATGCTGCTGCAGGCGCTGCTCGCCTGCGCCGGGGTGACGATGCGCAGCGTCGCGACGGCGATGGGCATCGAGATCCGCGGCGGTGAGCTGCGGGCGAGCACCGAGATGGACGCCCGCGGGACGCTCGGCGTCTCCCGGGAGGCGAAGGTCGGGCTCGGCGACATCGACGTCGTCGCGGAACTCGACACCGACGCCGACGACGCCACCCTGGCGAAGCTCGCGCAGCTGACCGAGCGCTACTGCGTGGTCGCCCAGACGCTGGCGAGCACGCCGCACCTCACGATCCGGCGGGCGGCCGGCGACCCCCAGTAGCGGGTCGCCGGCCCCGGCGGTCAGTGCTTCTTGGTGCCGTGGGTCAGGTTGTCCATCTGGGGGTCGTGTCGTGCTTGGCCTTCTTCTCGATCCGCTTCTCCTTGATCGACTTCCCGCCGGCCTTCTTGGTCATCGATTGTCGCGGCGACTTGTCACCCATGGCTGTGCTCCCTCGTCGGGAGCCCGAACGGCTCCGTGAGGCGGACGGTACGCCGGGAAGGGTCACCCTCCCGCGTGTCTCGCACGGCGCCTGCACGGCGGGTGGTCGACAGCGGGCCGTGCGCAGGTCAGCATGTGCCCCTCGTCGTCGAAGGGCTGGTCGTGCTGGGACTGATCGAAGGGCAACTGCCCTGGTGGGTGACCGGTCCCGGGGTCGGGCTCTGCGTGGTCGCGCTCTACGGGCTGATCAACGCCCGGCTCGGCGTCTCCGGCGCCTGGCTGGCGACGATCGCGCCGGCCGAGGGCTGGCGGCCCGAACCCTGGCGGCGCGGGTTCCTGCTCGCGCTCGTGGGCGGCTGCCTGGTGGCGGCGGTCCTCGGCCCGCCGGTGACGCTGCACGGCTACGGCCGGCTGTCGGAGGTGCTGCCGCCGGTGGCGCTCGTCCCGGTGCTGCTGCTGGTCGGCGTCGCCCTCGGGTACGGCTCCCGCTGGGCCGGCGGCTGCACGTCGGGGCACGGCATGTCCGGCTGCGCGGCGGGTTCCCCGGACAGCTTCGCGACGACGGTGACGTTCTTCTCGGTCGCCGTGCTGGTGACCCTGGCGCTCCACGCGCTCACCGGCGGCGCACTGTGAGCCGGGGTTTCCGGTGGTCGGCGCTCGGCGTGGGCTTCGCGTTCGGGTTCCTGCTGACCGTCAGCGGCCTCGGCGACTACGACACCATCCACGACGGCCTGCTGCTGAAGAACCCCTACATCTTCCTGATGATGGCCAGCGCGATGGCCGTCGCGTTCGTCGGTCTCGCCGTCCTGAAGTGGGTCGGCCGGACCCGGTTCGCCGGGCCGCTGTCGCTGCCGCACCACCGGATCGAGCGCCGGCACGTCTACGGCGGCGCCGTCTTCGGGCTGGGCTTCGGCGTCGGCGCCACCTGCCCCGGTATGACGGTCGCGATGACGGCGACCGGCGGGCTGTACGGGCTGGTCGTGCTCGTCGGACTGCTCGGCGGGCTCTGGCTGCGCGGCCGGGTCGAGCACCGGCAGCAGCGGCCGCTCAGCACCGAGCCGGAGACGTCGGCGGCGACGCGGGCGGCGCGGTCGCGGTCGACTGAGCAGTTGTGGTCGCCCGCTGCGGCGTGTCATCGCGTGTCGGCGACCACAACTCAACACTCGGCGCGGGGGCGTCAGCGTCGGCGGCGGGTGCCGAAGATGCCGCGGGTGAGCTCCCGGCCGAGCGCCGAGGCGGCCGACCGGGCGAAGGAGCGGAACGCCGCCGAGCCGAGCACCTTGCCGACGACGCCGTCGTCCTCGGGTGGTGCCTGCGCCCTCGGGCGGCGGCGCGGGGCGGGCTCGGGCTCCGGGATCTCCGGCCACGGGTTCGGCAGTTCGGGCTCGGGGGCCGGCGGCTGCGGAGCCGCGACCGGCGGGTTCGCCCGGGGTGGCGGCGCGAGCCGGGCGGCGAGCCGCTCGTAGGCGGACTCCCGGTCGACCGGCGGGCCGTACTTCGCCTGCAACGGCGACGCGGCGACGGCGGCGTCCATGGCGGCGGGCTCGACCGGCGACATCAGCGAGCGGGGGGCGCGCAACATCGTCCAGGCGACCGGGGTGGGGGAGCCGCGCTCGGTCAGCACGGTGACGGCGGCCTCGCCGGTGCCGAGCGAGGTGAGCATCTCCTCGAGGTCGTAGTCGTCGGTCTCGGGGAACGTGGAGACGGTCTTGCGGAGGGCTTTCGCGTCCTCGGGGGTGAACGTGCGCAAGGCGTGCTGCACCCGGTTGCCGAGCTGACCCAGCACGGCGCTCGGCACGTCGGTCGGGTTCTGGGTGACGAAGAAGATGCCGACACCCTTGGAGCGGATCAGCCGGACCGTCTGGGTGACCGACTCGAGGAACGCCTTGCTCGCGTCGGCGAACAGCAGATGGGCCTCGTCGAAGAAGAAGACCAGCTTCGGCTTGTCGACGTCGCCGACCTCGGGCAGTTCCTCGAACAGCTCCGCGAGCAGCCACATGAGGAACGTCGAGAAGAGCGCCGGCCGGTCCTGGACGGCGGCCAGCTCGACGGCGTTGATGACGCCGCGGCCGTCGGGCGCGGTGCGCATGATGTCGGCCGGTTCCCACTCGGGCTCACCGAAGAAGACGTCGCCGCCGAGCTGCTCCAGGCCGATCAGCTCGCGCAGGATCACGCCGGCGGTCGCGGAGGAGAGCCCACCCAGGTTCTTCAGCTCCGGCTTGCCCTCGTCGCTGATCAGCCAGCTCACGACCGAGCGGAGGTCCTTGAGGTCGAGCAGCGGCAGCCCGGCGGTGTCGGCGTAATGGAAGATCAGGCCGAGCGAGCTCTCCTGCGTGGGGTTGAGGTCGAGCACCTTCGACAGGAGCACCGGGCCGAACCCGGTCATCGTGGCGCGCACCGGCACGCCCGGGCCGATCCCACCCAGCGACAGGTACTCCACCGGGTATCCGGTGCCGGTCCACGCGTCGCCGGTCTGCGCCGCCCGGCCGGTGATCCGGTCGTTCGCCGTCCCGGGAGCGGCCAGCCCGCTCAGGTCGCCCTTGATGTCGGCGAGCACCACCGGCACCCCGGCGGCGGAGAGCTGCTCGGCGATCAGCTGCAGGGTCTTGGTCTTGCCGGTGCCGGTCGCGCCGGCGATCAGGCCGTGCCGGTTGAGCATCGCCAGGGGCATCCGCACCGCCGCCTCGGGATGCGGGGTGCCGCCGTGCACGACCGCGCCCAGCTCGACGGCCGGGCCCTCCGTCGCGTACCCGGCCGCGATACGGGCCGCCGTCTCGTTCCCGGCTGCCGCCGGCGCCTCGGGCTGCGTCACAGGCGGACCGTATCCGGGCCGGGCGGGCTCGGCGGCTCGAACCGTCCGCCGGGATGATCGGCGCATGCTCCGCGGGGTGCTCGTGACGGCCGGCGTCGTCGTCGCGCTGCTCGCGGTGGTGACGGGGTTGCTGTGGGGCTTCCAGCGGTCGCTCATCTACCTGCCGCAGGGTGCGCCGGCGTCGGTGCCGCCGGGCGTCGACGACGTCGTCCTGCACACCGACGACGGGCTGGACCTGGCCGCCTGGTGGTTCCCGGCCGCGGCGGCCGACGCTCCGGCGGTGCTGGTGGCCAACGGCAACGGCGGGCACCGGGGGCTGCGCGAGCCGCTGGCGCGCGCGCTCTCCGACGCCGGGGTGTCGGTGCTGCTGTTCGACTACCGCGGCTACGCCGGCAACCCCGGGAGCCCGACCGAGGAGGGGCTGGCCCTGGACGTGCGGGCCGCCCGCGCCTTCCTCGTCGAGGAGGCCGGGGTGCCGCCGGAGCGGCTCGTCTACGTCGGCGAGAGCCTGGGCGCCGCCGTCGTCACGGAGCTGGCCACCGAGTACCCGCCGGCGGGGCTGGTCCTGCGTTCGCCGTTCGAGGACCTCGCCGCCGTGGCTGCCGTCCACTACCCGGTCCTGCCCGTGCGGTGGCTGCTGCGCGACCGCTTCCCGGTGGCCGAGCAGGTCGCGCGGATCGACGTCCCGACGATCGTGGTCTACGGCAGCGCCGACTCGATCGTGCCGCCGGAGCAGAGCCGCGCGGTCGCCGAGGCCGCGGCGGGGCTGGAGCGCGTCGTCGAGGTGCCGGGAGCCGACCACAACGACCCCGTCCTGCTCGACGGCGACGCCGTCGTGCGGGCGGTGCTCGACCTTGCGTCCTGACTGTCCGCCGAGACCTGCTGACCGGCCTCCCGCATCAGGACGAACTGCCCTGTCCGGTGCGCCGCGTCGGCGCGCACGCTCGATCGGACCAAGGCCGGACCGGCGTGGTCGGTGCGGCCTGTCGGACCTGGGGGTGGAACGGTGCAGAGGCTCGTCGGTGTGCGTGCGTCCCGGGCGCGGGCGGCTCTGGTCGCCGTCCTCACGGCCGTGCTGGTCGTCGGCGCGGCGGGGTATCTAGCGGCGCCGGTGCGCGCGGCGGCCTGCACGCAGACCGACCCCATCGCGCTGCTCTACTGCCAGCTGGGGAGCTCGGCCTCGGTGCTCGGCACGCCGGTGGGTGCGCCCTACACTGTCGGCGCCGGCCGGGGCCAGGACTACACGGCGGGATCGATCTTCTGGTCTTCGGCCACCGGAGCGCACGAGGTGCACGGGACGATCGCGGTGCGGTACCGCGAGCTGCGCGGCCCCGCAGGCCCCATGGGCTTCCCCACGTCCGACCAGCGGACCGCAGCCGACGGGGTGGGCACCTTCAACCACTTCCAGGGCGGGTCGATCTTCTGGTCGCCGTCGACCGGTGCCTGGGAGGTGCGCGGGCTGCTGCGCGACCGGTGGGCGGCGCTGGGCTGGGAGCGCGGCGTGCTCGGCTACCCGGTCGGCGGGACGCGCGCGGCAGGCAAGGACGGCGCGGGCCGCTCGAACGCGTTCCAGGGCGGGTCGATCTACTGGTCGGCGGCCACGGGGCATGGGAGGTGCGCGGCCTGCTGCGCGACGGTGGCGGGCGCTCGGCGGGGAGGTCGGGGTGCTCGGCTACCGACGCTGGGCACGCGGGCTACCGCCGACACGGTCGGGCGGTACAACCACTTCCAAGGCGGGTCGATCTTCTGGTCGCCATCGACGGGTGCGTGGGAGGTGCGCGGGGTGCTGCGCGACCGGTGGGCAGCGCTGGGGTGGGAACGCGGGGTGCTCGGTTACCGGTGACCGGTTCGTGGGCCACAGCAGACACCGTGGGGCGGTATAGCCGCTTTCAGGGCGGGTCGGTCTTCTACTCCCCGGCGACCGGTGCGCACGCAGTCTACGGCGCGATCGGCGCCCGCTGGGCCGCCTCCGGGTCGAGCGCGGCCCGCTCGGCTATCCGATCACCGACGAGTACGCGGTGAACGGCGGCCGGCAGAGCGACTTCCAGCGTGGGTTCCTCCGGCTCACAAACGCGACAGGCTCGGTCCGGCAGGCGATCCTCGCGCCTACAGCGGGCCGGTACCTGGGTCACCCGCTTCCGGTTCAGCCGCGAGTTGCCGGGGCGGCTCCGCCGATCACACCGGCGACGGTCGACGCCATGGCCGCGGCGGGCGTGCACACGATCTACATCCAGGCCGCCGCGGACGACTCGCGCTACCCCGGGCTGCTCAGTCCGGACCTGCTGGCAGCGTTCCTCACCCGGGCGCACGCTCGCGGCATGCAGGTCGTGGTGTGGTACCTGCCGCACCTGATCGACGTTGACGCCGACATGCGGCGACTGCAGGCGATGATCGACTTCCGGGCGTCGGGTCAGGCGTTCGACGCCATCGGTGTCGACATCGAGGACCTCAGCGTCACCGACGTCGACACCCGCAACGCCCGGCTCGTCGACTCTCGGCCGCCTGTTCGCAACGGCGCCGAACGTCACCCTCAGCGCGATCGTGCTGCCGCCAGTGGTCACCGACGTGCTCAACACGGCGTACTGGCCGCGGTTCCCGTGGCGCCAGCTGGCCGGCTACTACCAGGTGTGGATGCCGATGGCCTACTGGTCCAACCGCACCACCGCCCCGTACAACGACGCGTACCGGTACACGACGGAGAACATCACGCGGGTGCGGCAGAACCTCGGGGAGTCGTGCGCCGCGGTGTCGGTGATCGGCGGCTTCGGGACGGCCGTGAGCAGCGCCGCCTACTCGGCGATGGCGACGGGCGCGCGCGATCGGGGTGCGATCGGTGTCTCGATCTTTGACTGGACGACGACGCCCGCGGCGTCGTGGCCGGCCGTGCGCGGCTACGACACCCGGGGGTGCTGATCCGGTCGCTCCCCGGCCCTCGGGCAATCGTGACCGTCAGCCCCGTCGCCGACTACGGCTGGACCGGAGAGTCCGTGAGTGGTGGCTCGGTGGGTTCCATGGGCGTGTCGGTGGGTGGTGGCGCGCCGGCGTTGGTGAGCCTTTCCGTGGGTGCGTCGGCTCGGTGGGTGACCGGTGGTGGAGGTGTGTCGGATGGGGGGAGTCGTGCGGGCGGTGCTCGATCTCGTGCCGATGACGTGACCGCCATATATTGACTATTCCGACCAGATAAGTAGCCTTTACCCATGGTCGTGGTCCTGCTGGCATGGATCCTCGTGGCGCCCTTGGCTGCCTGGATCATGGGCGCGGGGATTCGCCTCGCCGAACAGCGGAGGCATCGCACCGTGGTCGACGGCGCCGCCGACGAGGCCGCCTGTACCGAGGTGGACGAGGTCGCGGAGGAGTTCGCCGCGGCGGTCTGAGGACGGGGCGGTCAGTCCTCGGACTCGGGTAGCCGGCCACCGGCCTCGACCCGGGATCCGGCGTCGACCGTCATCTTCCGCCCGACGAGCGTGATGTCGCCGTCGCCGCCGATCTCGGCGCCCTCGCCGACATCGACCCGGTCGTCCAGGACGGCGCGGGTGACCGTCGCTCCGGCGCGGACACGCACGCCGGGCAACAGCACCGAGTCGACGACGGTGGCGCCCTTCTCGACGATCACCCCGGGCGAGAGCACCGAGCCGCGGACGGTCCCGGCCACCCGCGTGCCCCCGGACAGCAGGCTCTCGTCGATCTGGGCGCCCGTGAGGATGCGTGCCGCGCTGTGCCGGCCACCGCGGGTGTGCAGCGGCCAGCCGGCGTCGTCGAGGTCGATGGGTGGCTCCGGCGACAGGAAGTCGCGGTGTGCCTGCCAGTACGCGGGCACCGTGCCGACGTCGCGCCAGTAGCCCTCGAGCGGGTATGCGCGGGCCGCGCCGTCCCGCGTCTGGGCGGGCAGCAACTGGTTGCCGAGGTCCTCGAGCCCGTCGTCGCCCGCGTCCGCGGCGAGCGCCTCGAGCCGGTCGAGCGTAGGCGTCGGGGTGAACACGAAGACCTCGTTGGTCGCCGTCGTCGTCGCCGGCTCGTCGGGCTTGTAGGCGTAGTCGGTGACCTTCCCGCCGCTCCCGACCTGCACGATGCCGTAGCGCGAGGCGTCGTCGGCGGCGACCTCGGTGGTCACCATGGTCACCTCGGCGCCGGAGTCGAGGTGGGCGTCGACGACCTCGCGGTAGTCCAGCTTGTAGACGGCGTCGGAGCTGACGACGACGAGCGCGTCCGGCGCGAACTGGCGGACGAGTTCGGCGTTGCGCCACAGCGAGTCCGCCGTCCCGGTGTGCCAGCCGCCGCGGTCGGTGCCCTGGAACGGCGGCAGCATCATCAGCCCGCCGAAGGTGCGGTCGAGGTCCCACGGCCGGCCGTTGGCGAGGTGGTCGGACAGCGACGTCGGGTGGAACTGGACCGACACCCAGACGTCGGCGATCTGCGAGTGCTGGCAGTTGCTGAGCGGGAAGTCGATGAGCCGGTAGACGCCGGCGAAGGGGACGGCGGGCTTGGCGCGGTCGTCGGTCAGGAGTTCGAGGCGGCCCCCCGCTCCACCGGCGAGGACGAGAACGAGGACGCGGGGAAGGGTCACGCCGTCCCGCTACCCGCCTAACCCTCGATGGACGCGCAGGAGCCGTACGACTTGAGGGGTGGCGGGATCCGGCCGCCGCAGCGATTTCCGTAGTCCTCGTAGAAGGAGCCGCTCTCGGCCGTCAGCCACATCTCGTCGCACGCGGCCCAGTCCTCGGCGGAGCAGGCCTCGGCCAGCGCGTCGAGAGCCGGGTCGTTGCCCAGGCCGGTCGTCGGTTCCGGCTCGCCCAGGAAGTACTCCAGACAGGCGCCGCGGGTCTCCGGGGCGCGTCCGCCGCAGGTCGAGCCGTAGGTGACGAAGGGGGCGGGGGAGTCGGGGGAGAACAGTCGGTCGCAGGCGTCGAGGATGCCGTCGAAGCAGTTCTGCGCGGTGCCGTCGAGGTACTCGTCGCCGACGAGGGTGGGGACCGGATCGGGGTCCGGTGCGGTGTCCTCCGCCGGGGCCGCCCCCTGGTCCGTTCCGGTCGAGCCGGACTCCGGGATCGACCCGTCGGGGATCTCCTCCTGCTGGGTCGTGCTGGTGGCCGCCGGGTCGTCCGCGGCGCCGACCGTCCGCCAGAGGAAGAAGGACCCTCCGGCGACGACCAGGACGGCGGCGACGATCGCCGCCACGACCGGCGGTGCGAGCCGCCTGCCCGCCCGCCCGTTCGGAGGCGTGTACAGCGGCGGGGCGGCGCTCCATGCGGGCTGCTGCGGCGGAGCGCTGACGACGGTCGGCGGGGCCACGGTGCGGGGGACCGTGTCGCGGTCCCGGCGGACCGCCTCCCACGCCTCGTCGATCAGGGCGCCGGCGGTCGGGGGGCGCCGCGCGGGATCCTTGGCCAGGCCGCGCTCCAGCACGGCGTCGAGGGCCGCCGGTACCTGTCGGTCGAGGGACGACGGTGGCGGTGGCGTCGCTTCGAGGTGCGCGTAGACCAGGGCGGGCAGGGTGTCGCCGGCGAACGGCTTGCGGCCGGTGATGCACTCGTAGAGGACGCAGGCGAGGGCGTAGACGTCGACCGCCGGTGTGACCGGGTGCTGCAGGAACCGCTCGGGTGCCATGTAGTCGAAGGTGCCCACGGTCGAGCCGGTCTGGGTGAGCGCCGGGCCCGCCATGTCGGACGTCGAGCGGGCGATGCCGAAGTCCACCAGGTAGGCGAACGGGGAGGCGGGGCGTCCGGTGAGCAGGATGTTGGACGGCTTCACGTCGCGGTGGACGAGTTGCGCCGCGTGGGCGGCGTCGAGCGCGGAGGCGACCTGCTCGAGGACCGCCAGGGCGTCCGCCGGCGCGAGGGCGCCGGTGCGTGCAAGCCGTTCGTCGAGGCTCTCCCCGTCGACGAGGCGCATGTCGAGGAAGAGCTGCCCGTCGATCTCGCCGTAGCGGTGGATGGGGATGACGTGCGGCTCGGTCAGGCTGGCGGTGAGGAACGCCTCGCGCCGGAAGCGCTCCTGGAAGTCCCGGTCGGCGGCCAGCTGACCGGAGAGCAGCTTCAGGGCGACGGTCCGGTTGTGCTCGGTGTCGTAGGCGCGGTGGACCTCGCCCATGCCGCCTCGGCCGAGCAGATCCTGCAGCAGGTACGGGCCGAACGACTGCGGCGGCACGGCACCTCCGACGGTTCGCCTCCCGCGCTCGCCGAGCAGGAGTCGCGCGGAGTGTAGGTGTCGACGAGCCGGCGCTGACATCGCGCGCCGCCGAAGGCCCGGAAGAGTGCTGCGATGACTCTTGTACTCTACCTAGGGGCTAGGTAGAGTACGACCGTGGCTCAACCGAAGATGACGATCCCGACCCAGCGAGTGCTGGAGGCGCTGCTCGATGATCCCCAGCGCGAGCGGTACGGCCTGGACATCGGGGAGGCTGCGGGGCTCCGCAGCGGCACCGTGCATCCGATCCTGGCCCGGCTGGAGGGCTACGGCTGGCTCGTCTCGCGGTGGGAAGACATCGATGCCAGCGCCGAGGGCCGGCCCGCCCGGCGGTACTACACGCTGACGGCGGACGGGGTCCAGGCCGCCCGGGCCGCGCTCGCCCGGGCCTACCGACCCGCACCCGGAAGGCTCCGCCCGCAGGCGGGGGAGACATGACCGGCCCGCGCGCCCCGCTGCCGGTGGCGCGCGCCGGGGTCGAGTTGGCGGTGCGGGCGTTGCCGGACTGGCACGACCGCCTGCGGTACCGGGCCGAGTTCCTCGCCGAACTGCACGAGCTCACGCCGGCCGATCAGCTGCGCTACTCGGCCGGAGTGCTGTCCCAGACCTTCGCCCTGCGCGCCGCGCTGGGCTCTCACCCCGTCGAGCGTCGAGGAGGACGCCATGACCATCTCCACAGTCGAGCGCCCTTCTGGCGCTGCCGGGTCTTCCGGAAGCACCGCTGGGTGATCCGCAGCACGGACGACGGGAGCCGGTACGAGGCCTGCTCCCGCTGCGGCCGCGAGCGACCCGACCGGTACGACGCCCACCGGGGGTATCGGCCTGGGCGGCATGCTCGGAACTGGCGGCGCCGGCGCCTTCTAGCCGCACCGTCTGCTGACCATCGATCCGGAGGACGCGCGTGGCCAGGGCCGATCCGTGCTCGCGCTGGCGCGCGGCGGGGTAGGGCTCGCCGTCCGGGTCCTGCCGAGCTGGACGACCGGCTGCGGTACCGCGCCGAGTTCCTGGCCGAGCTGCACGATCTCTCGCCCGCCGGCCAGCTCCGCTACACCGCCGGCGTCCTGTCCCAGACCTTCGCCCTGCGCGCCGCGCTGGGCTCCACCCCGTCGAGCGTCGAGGAGGACGCCATGACCCTCACCCGCACGCCCTTCTTCTGGCGTTGTCGCATCCTGCGGACTCACCCCTGGGTGTCGCGCAGCACCGAGGACGGGGCTCGCTACCTCGTGTGCCGCCGCTGCGGGCGGGACAAGGGCGAGGCCTGCATGGGGCCCCGGCAACACCATCGGTGCTGCTAGAGGTCCGTGTGCGGGCTGATTACCGGTGCTGCTTGCGCTCCGCCGCCAGCCGCGCCATCTGCGACTCGGTCATCTGCTCCTTCGCCTTGCGCTCGGCGCGCTTCTCCTTGATCGACTTGGCCGACTTCACGGAGTGATGTGCATCGTGCGGTGACTTGTCGCCCATGGCGGCCTCCGTCGGGGAGGGCGGACCGGATGCCCGGACGCTACGCCCGGCCGGCGCTCCGATCGACAGATTTCACGATCATCCGATCCTGCCGTCTGCCACGCCTCGGGAGAGCGGGCTAGGCGTTCGTGCGGCCGCTGCCGCTCGATTCGTTGCGCTCAGGTGTCTCTCCTGGCCGCGACGACGCCTCTATCCGTTGATGGGCGGCTCGGCGTCCTGCCGGTCCGCCGCTCCGGTGGAGGGAACCGTCATGCCGGATCGCATCGCGCCCAGTTACCGGCGAGCTGCTGGAGGTGGCCCAGGAACTCGGCCGGGCCGACGGGGCTTTCGCTGCCGCCTTCGAGTCGCCGGATCCTGCCGCTCCGCGGACCGAGCGCTGTCTCGGCCGCACGCCCGGCGGAATTCGCCCGGCTGCTGTGGGATGGACCGGGCGACCCGCCCAGTGGCCTCGAGGTCAACGCCCCGCTCTGGTACGCCGCCGGCTTCGCGGAGGGACTCCGACAGGCGGCGCTGCGGCGGCCGTCGGCGGACCGCATCGTCGTCCGGTGGGTGTTCACCTGACCACGGTCGAGACCTAGGCGGCCTGGCCGCACTCGTGGCGCCAAGCGTGCAGGGTTGGTGTCGGTTCCGGGTGTATTGCCCAGGGACTGGCCTGACCCGCAGAATCCGCAGGTCGCGGTCCGACGTATCGGCCGGGCATGGGGGGCGGCGTGTACACACGGGAGCAAGTCCTCGACGTCCTCGACGGCGCGATCCGCGTGCAGGGCTTCCGCCCGGTGAACACCGACCTCCTGACCGAAGCCGGAGCGATCGACATCCGCTCCGGTCTGCCCGACGACATGCTGGCCGCCCTGCACGGTGTCGACGCGGATCCTGCGTGGCGTGCCCTCGCACATCAGCTGGCGTTGCTGCGGACCCGCGACGGCGGCACTTTTGCCGGTCTCTACCTCGGTGTGAACAAGAACCTGCTGCGCCTGGTCGTCGTTCATGTGTACGACGACCGGGCAACCTCCGCAGGCGTGGCCCTGGCGGCGTCCCAGCGGCGCCTGTCCCTTCCCCGATGGCAGAGCGACTACGACTGGACCTGGGACGCGATGCGGTTTGCTCGAGCCGATGCTCGGGCGGTATCGCTTGGCGCCCGAGTGGGGACCGGCGGTGCAGAAGGCCGTGGACGCGTACGGGGATGCGAGCGGAGCATCCGTCGCGGCCGCGCTCTCCCTGCTCGCCAGCGCGGTCGAGCTGAGTTGCCCGGCTTCCCGGGGGCCGGCCGGGACGTTCATCGGCGTGGCGATGGACGGGTACGACGACCCGCTGGCCGATCGCATCCGGCGGGGAGGGTTCGCCAAGACCAAGGGCATGTTCACGTCGGTGCCGGGGTTGTCGTCGTTCGGTTGGCACCCGGTGGCCGGCTCGTTGCTCGGCGGCGGATTGCCCGACACGCTCGAACGACGATCGCTGGAGCGATCCATCGAGCGGCTCATGACCCACATGCGGGAGCGCACCAGGCAGACGGGGGCGTTCGACGGCATCCCGTCACGAACTGTTGACCACGTTGCTCGGGCGACCCCCTGCGAAGCTGGAGAGCGCGAAGGCGCCACATCAGGCGATCGAGCCGCCCCCACGGCCGCCCACAAGCGAGCCGAGCGTCGCCGACCGCGCGCGAGTCGGCCGCTACCGCTGCAGCCAGTGCCGCCACGAGTTCGCAGCAGTCGGGCAGCGGGTCCCGTGCCCGAACTGCCGCACGCTGCTCGACCTGCCCACATCGTGAGCTGCCCGGAACTGCCTCGAGGTCGCTGGAGGACTTGGCTTCGGTGAGACGATGCGGCGGTGGGCCGGACCATGGGGGCGCACGCGCGGCGGTCGAACCACCGCGGCGGTGGCCTGCTGCGCGGCTACCGCAGTCAGCGGCGTGCTGCTGGGCTTCCTGCTCTTCGCCGTCCTTGCCGTGGCCGGGCGGGCCGACCATGCCGGAAAGCCGCGGCGGGAGCTGCCCGCGGCCGCCACCGCCGTCCCGTCGATCCGTCACCGGGGAGCAGCCGGTTGCCGGGACCTCGCCGTTCGCCGGCGTCGGCACGTGGCTGTCGCGGTACCGGATCACCCGTGAATTCGGCGGCGCGGCGCCGTCCGTGACGCCGGCGGCCGTCGACGCGATGGCCGACGCGGGGGTACGCACGATCTACCTGCAGCCGGCGGCGGACGACCCTCGGTACCCCGGGTTGCTGAGCAGGGACATCCTGGGCGAGTTCCTCGTGCGGGCGCACGCCCGCGATCTGCAGGTGGTGGCCTGGTACCTGCCGCGCTTCGGCGACATCGCCGGTGACTTGCGGAGACTGCAGGAGATCGGGGCCTTCCGGGTGGACGGGCAAGGGTTCGACGCGATCGCGGTGGACATCGAGTTCACCGACGCGGTCGAGCTCGCGCCGCGGAACGCCGCGTTGATCGAACTGTCGCGGCAGCTACGGGCCGCGCTGCCGGACGTCGAGCTCGGCGCGATCGTGCTTCCGCCGGTCGTCACCGATGTGCTCAACACGGCGTACTGGCCCGATTTCCCGTGGCGGGAGCTGCGCGATCTCTACGACGTCTGGCTGCCGATGGCGTACTGGTCGAACCGGTCGGAGGAGGGGTTCACCGACCCGCACTGGTACGTCAGCGAGAACATCGCAGCGGGTGCGCGTGCACCTCGGCGACCCCTGCGCGGTCGTCTCCGTGATCGGCGGCTACGACCTCCAGGAGACCGCGGAGGACTACACGGCGATGGTGCGGGCCGCCACCGAGCAGCAGGCCATCGGCGTCTCCATCTGGGACTGGCCGACGACGCCGTCGACGGCGTGGCCGTCCGTGCGGGGCTACGACGTCGCCGGCTGCTGACGGTGGAGCTTTGGGAGCGGCTGTCAGCTGACCAACCGCGGTTGCCAGTCGATCTGGAGCACGGGCGACGGCCCGACGGGGGCGCAGCCCCCGGTGGGCGTGAACGGCACCCGCCAGCAGACGTTCCCGGGGTCGCTGACGAAGGCGATCATGTCGCCGCTCGGTGACCAGCTCGGCGAGTGGGGGCGGAACGTCGAGGCGACGATGTTCGGGTCGGAGCCGTCGGGGTTCGACACGTAGAGGCCCACTTCGCCGCTGTCGGAGAACCACGCGAGCCTCGCCCCGTCGCGCGACCAGTCGGCGAAGAACTCGGTGTCGAACGGGGTGTCGGTGACGTTGACATGCCCGGTGCCGTCGGCCCGGACGCGATGGAGGTCGCGGTCGCCGTCGGGGTCGTCGGCCGAGTAGAGGATGCGTCGGCTGTCCGGTGACCAGGCCGGGGCATATCCCGCGCCGGGGCTCACGGGCCGGGGGCGATGGGGGTTCGCGACGTTCATCACCCAGATGCGGCCCTGGTAGCCGTAGGCCAGGCGGCTGCCGTCGGGGGACCACGCGAGATCGCGGGTGCTCGCGTCCCTCGGCTGCGCGGCGACCCCGGTGGGGGTCACCGAGCCGTCAGCGTTGCGGATGCGGATAGCACCGATGCCGGGGTCGGACAACCGGATGAACGCCAGCCGGCGGCCGTTGGGCGACCAGGCCGGTGAGGTGCCCTGGGCGAGCCAGGCATCGGCGCCGGTCTCCGGATCGACGCTGCGGATGACGTAGCCACCCGGGGTGTTCGCGGCACGCACGTAGGCGATGACCCCGTCGGTCACCGTCGCTGCGGCGGCGGTCGCGGGAACCGCGCCGAGGCACGTCCAGGCCAGCAGGGTCGCGATGACGATGCGCAGACCCCTGCACGCGGTCTGGGACACGGGCGCCTCCCCTCACCGGCGGCCGATGCTGCTCGCCTCGGTCTAAGAACTCAAGGCCCGTGCGTGCGGCCGAGGGCGTCCCCCGATCGGTCGCAATGTCCACAGATCGAATGATCGGCGCCCCGCGGCGGTTTCGGTTCCCTACAGTCCGGAATCGGTGGGGGGCCGTTCGAGCGACAGGGGTGCAGGTGCCGAGCGCGCTCGACGTCGTCGACGGGCGAGGTCCGCGAGCTGATCCGCCGCCGTGGGCGCGTCGAGGCGTAGCAGCGGTCAAGCAGGGCCTCGATGACGGCGTGCTACTACCTGCAGGCGGCCTCGACAACGACTCTAGGCAAGCCTCATCGATGTCAGGCGGCCGACGCCCCCTGACGGCACCTCATTAGAATCGTCGAGCGTCCGCTCATGGCAGCTGCACAGTGCCGGTGTACTCCACGTCCAGTGACTGGTTCTGGAAGTCGCGGATGCCCGATTCGTGTCCCTGGCCGCGCAGGCCGGTGTAGTCGCCGGAGCCGTCAATCACGGTCCACTCGCCCTCTTCCCGAAACAGCCACGGAACGTCCGTGCCTGACAGACGGGTCTGGAGACGAATGGTGAAGGTGCCAGCCTCGCCGTGGAACGTTCGCACGTACTGCGCCGTACCGGTCACAGGGGAACCGAGGGCGGCAGCATGCACCAGCACGGTAGTCACCGTGCCAGAGTCGGCGATAGCGCCGGACGCGATGAAGGTGCACGAGTCTGACGCGGGGCATTCTCGAATGGTGTGCGAAGTGATCGACACAGCGGCCGGTTGTGCTGCTTCTGCGGGAGCGACTGACGCGGCCGAGATCGTTCCAACCATGAGCACGCCGACGAGGAGACCACGAAGCTTCGTCATTCCGACACGCACCTCTCGTGCTCTGTAGGTCGGATTAGACGGCAAGGCTAGAGTCCCGCGTCCCGCTCGTCGACCCAGCAGCGCGTCTCAGCAACGCGGAAGAAGCTGCCGTTCTTGCTGGCAGATGGTCAGTCGCTGCGTCGTGCTGATTCCGAGCGTGTGCAAGCCACGCGTGGACAGTTCTGGGTCAACGAGCCCAGCCGTGTGTTCATCGCCCGGCGCGGCCGCAGCGAGCTGACGACGACGATCCTGGCGCCGGGCGAGCTCGCCGACCTGGTCGAGCGGATGCTGCGCACCTCGGGACGGCGGATCGACATGAGCCAGCCGTTCGTCGACGCGATCATGCCCGACGGCTCCCGGCTGCACCTCGTCATCCCGGACATCACCCGGCGGCACATGGCGGTCAACATCCGCAAGTTCGTCCTGCAGGCCCACCACCTCGACGAGCTGGTCTCGCTAGGCACGCTGACCGTCCAGGCCGCCCGGTTCCTCGAGGCCGCCGTCGTCTCGGGGCTCAACGTGCTCGTCTCCGGCGGCACGCAGGCCGGCAAGACCACGCTGCTCAACTGCCTGTGCGCCGCGATCCCCGCGAGGGAACGGGTCATCACCTGTGAAGAAGTGTTCGAGCTTCCGAAGTCAAGCCAGGTGCACAAGTGCTGGTAGGTCGGCAAAGCGTCTTGCTATCTATGGGGCGACGCTCGGCGTCGTGGAAGTCGTCGGCTCCGTCGTCGGGGTGGCGACTGCGGTGTCCTCGGTCGGCGTGGCCGTCGCGGGCGTGTCGGTCGGGTCGGGCTCCATCGTCTGGACGCCGGTCGGCGTGAGCACCGGCGGGGCGATGACCGGCGGTGGTGCCACGGGCGCCGCGGTGACCGTCGGGGCGGGCGGGGCCGCGCCCGCCACCGGCTCGGGAGCTGGCGTGACCTCCTGGGCGGGAACGGCGCGAGACGTCGGCGGTACCGCGGACGTCTCGGACGTCGTCGCCGGCGGGCTGGCCGCGGTCGGGGACGGCGGCGTGCTCGTCGAGGAGGACCCACGCGTCGGCGGGGTCGTCGGCGCGGTCGGGGCGGCGGCGTCGACGTTCGCGGCGGAGACCGTGCCGCGGGTGGTGGCCAGCAGCGTCGCCCCGAGGACGGCGGCGGCGACGAGCAGGCCCAGCAGGACGGCGGTGCGCGCGCGGCGGCGGGGCCGCACGCGCGGCCGGAGATGATGCGCGGGAGAACCGGCACGACCGCCGGGACGTCGGATTGCTCAGCGGGTTGCTGGGCAGGGACGGGGATCTCCTCCGCCGCGGGATCGGGCTCGGTGGCCTCGGACTCGTTGGCGGGGTTGGGTCGGGCGGCCGGCGGCTCGTCGTCGGCGGGCTCCGCCAACGGGACGATGGGGTTGTCGGGGTCGATGTCCCGGGGCCCGTCGTCCTCGACATCGTCCTGGGCCGGCTGGTCCCACCCAGCCATGCCCCACCCCGCCGCGGACGCCGGCAGTGGCGGTTCCTCCGCGACTGCCCGCTCCGGCTCCGTCCGCTCCTCCGACACCTCGCGCCTCCCTTTTCTCGCGACCCCCCGTCACTGCGCGCTCACTCGAAGCGATCGTCCGATGGTGCCGGACGAAGGGCGCGGGATCTCGGAGGCGCGACGGAGACGTACGCCGCACCCTCGCCGGCATGAGTCGGCCCGCCGAGGTGGATCTCCTTCTGCACTTGTCCGAGAGCGAGGAGAAGAAGCAGCTCAAGGCCGCGAAGAAGCGGCTGGCGCATTCAGAAGCGGCTGGTGCACCTGTGGCTGCTCCTGGGCGGGCTCATCGGGCCCGGCGGGATCGGCGCGCCGCTGCTCGCTGTTCGAGGGCTGGGATGCCTCCGGCAAGGGTGGCGCGATCAAGCGCCTCGCTGCGCTGCTCGACCCGCGGCACGCGCGGGTGCGACCGATTCTGCTGGCAGGGCTGCGTTTTGACCGGCGGCGCCTCCCGGAGCTGCGGAATCTCCTCGACCGGGCGATGTTCGAGCTGCAGTCCCGGACCGGCCGGTGCTGACTCTTCGCGAGCGCGCTCTGAGCGTGGCGAACGGGGCCCTGTCGATGGGCAGGGGCCGGGTGCTCGGGGGCAGCCCCGGGGAGGTGGCCGCTTCCCGGCTGGAGGTCGCCCGACGGGGTCAGCGAGCGCTGCGGGCGGCGATGGGCACGCCGCGGACCTATCTCAGCGAGGCCGATGACGCGGCGTTGACGGCGGCGCTTGCACGCGTCGACAGCGTCGCTCAGGAGCTCGAGGTCGACGTGGCCCGATACGGGGACGGCTGGTGATCCGTCCAGGTCGAGGAGTGCCCCGATGGCTGATCACACCGTGTCAGTGCTCACGCCCGGCGGTCCGGGTGGACCGCGTCTCCCGTGACCGGAGTGGCGCCTGTGGCTTCGGCGGTCCCTCGTCGGCAGCGTCGGCGATAACCCATACGAAGGTCGCCGCGCAGGCGATGAGCCCGGAGTAGACGCTCCGTGAGAGGAGACATTCCATGTCAGCACTGCTTGCCACCGCGGCAGCCAAACTCCTGTCCCTGAGCGTCGGGACCCAGGCGGCTGCCGGCCTGAGCATCGCCCTGGCCAGCGTGACGGCCGCAGGCGCAGCCGGTGTCCTCCCCGACGTCGCACAGGACCGGGTGGCCGGCGTGATCGAGGCCGTGACCCCGTACGACGTCCCCGACTCCGCCGACGTCTCGACCTCCGACATCAGGACCTCGCCGGACGCCGCGGACACCCCGGAGCAGGCAGCCGAGGTGACCGTCGAGTCGCCGGATCCGGCCGTCGTGCCATCGCAGGCCGAGTTCGGCCGGTCGATCAGCGAGCAGGCGCAAGCCGGAGACCTCACCGGATCCAGCGTGAGTACCCAGGCTCATGAGGCGCACGGGTCCGACACGGCGGCGGCCGACCTAGAGCGGGGTCAGGCTCCGGCGGACATCCCGGTCCAGCCCGAGACCAGCCGGCCCGAGACCGTGCCAGCCCCGGCGTCCCAGGCGGCCGAGCGCGTCCCGGACGAGGCCGGGCGCCCCTGACTTCCTCACGGTCCGGTGGGCAACGGCGGGGTGGTGACATGGACGTCGCCACCCCGCCCTCATGACCAGTCCGGCGGACATTCGGGTCGCCGCGACTTCCCCTCGGGCATCAACTGACGGGAGGAGTGCAGCGAGGGGTGACTGTCGTCAACCGATCGAGCGCCGAGCAGCTCGCCACCCTGGCTCCCGGCGACCAGGTCGTCATCGGGTCCGCGGCCGACTTCGGCCGCCCCGGCGGTTCGCTGGCACAGTCGTCCGTCTTGAGCGCACGCACATCGTGGTGACGTGCTGCAGCCCCCGCGGCGTCCGGTACGTGCAGCGCTACTGGCGCCGCGACGGCATCAGAGACGGCGGCGGCCACCGGGCTGCCCTGGTCAACGCGGACGTCTCCGAGTCAGCCACGCTTGACCAGCGACGGCAGGCGCTCTCCATAGCGGCGCTGTATCGCCAATGGACGCGGATCCGCTCCGACCTCGAGCGACTGCGGCGTCTCCAGGCCGCCATCGGCGAGTGCCTCGACGAGGAGGAGGACTTCGACACGGGTTCGTCACGAGTCGCCACGCCTGCGGACACGTCACGTTGAGAGCCGCCTGAGCGCGAATAGAGCCAGGGCATGCTGCCTGTGGTCCGTTTGCTCGAGCAACGCATCTTCGACCCGCCTCGATCGGTCGAGGTCGACCACAACGGCGCCTGGTGGGCCGGGACGCAGACGGCGTGGCGATTGTGCGACGACGGTCGCGGCTGGCGCGCCGACGTCGAGTACGTGGTCGAACACGAGCGGGGCCGGGGCCGGCACGTGCCGACGGTGCCGCCCGAGAGGTTGCGCCCAGTCGCTCCGTAATCCCGGCTGTGAGCTAGCGACGGGTCAACCACTCCATCGGGAGGCGATGCCTATCGGCGAAGGCGCGGTCATCTCGCCATGCCTACCCCATCACGGACCGCGTTCTGGCTGGCTCGACCTGGCTTGACGTTTATACGATTCCGCCCCGTCTCGGTCGTAGACCCTGAAGCTGGTCCTACCTGCGCCCCCGCCACCGTTCGAGGCACCGCCCCGCCCGGGGGGCTTCATGGCCAGGGCGGGGCGGGCACACGCGCGTCACCCATCAGATGCGTCGATCCACCACGAGGCCACCCGGCGGGCTCGCCGACAGCTTCGTCGTCCCTTGTTCCGATCTGGTGAAGGTACGGGCTCAGTCGGTTTGAACGCCTGCCCCAGCGGCCATTCTCGGCTCGTGATGTACCGGGCCGCCGCAGCGCTACCGCATGACGATCCCGAGCGAGCGACCACCGGCTTGTGCGGGCAGCTTCAGGTCATGGCCGTCGCTGGGGAGGCGACACCGGACTGGTCCACGCTCGTGGTTGAAGGTCCCACGGATGTCCCGGGAGGATCTGGTCCGGGTTGGTTCGAGTGGCGGGCGAGCGTCAGCGTCGAGGGTGGGGAATTACCGGACGATCCATTGGTCGACGTCGCCGTCCTGGGGTATTCTGCTCCCGACGACACGATGCCGTGTCATGCTCCGGCGCCGGGCACCTGGCTGGACGCGGGGCGGCTGACCGCCAGGCGTACGACGATCAGCTAACCCCGGGTGCTCACCACTTCACGACGGCCCGTGCTTCGGTCCGCAGTAAGGCATGTGGTGACCGCCGTAGCCGGGCGTCCGAGGACGTGGCAGCTGAGGGACAGTGGCCTCAAGCCGACCGCGCCGCACGGCGTGAGTTCGCCTTCGCCGCTCGTTCCACCGTCGCCGCCCCGACTCACTCTTGGGGCCCATCGGGTTTCCGAACGGCTGCCGGGTCTCTCTCAGCCTTCGGGCATTGGTCCTGCGCCCAGTTCTGGGCTAGAAGGGCGACGCGCGCCATGCCTTCCTCGTACAGGCGCTGGATGTACGCAGGCCCGGCAGCGGTGACTTCCTCGACGCCATCGCCGACGGCATCGGCAACCAGCTCGACTTGATTCCCAGCTACTGCGGCGTCCGGCGCGCTCTGCGCACCCGTGACGGACGGGGTTTCGGTGCGCGCAAGGCGGGATGTGACCGGGGAAACAGTGGAACGTGACAGGCACTGGACTGTGACAGTCCACTCGAGGGTCGCGTGACCGCGGCTGTGGCGCCTTTTCATCGGGCCGACGACGATGAGGGTGTGCCATTCGGGCGCCCCGTGCTCGGCACAGGCCTGGGAGTCGAGGTCGTCCCATGGCAGATGCACCGTGGGCCTCAACAGCACAAGTGGCTCCTCATTTGTCGAGATGCTCGTCAGGCTGCCTGATCCGCCGGTCACGGGGACGGGCGGACGTGGGGAGTTGACCGCGCCCCGCCGCTCGCCCCATGCGCGTAGGCGAGTGATGCCGTCGAGGGCGCGGTCATCCCACTTCTTCCATCGCCGACAACCGGCGTAGGGGTGCGCCCGCTCACAAACTTGCCGTGGGCCCCCTCACGGGCGTCGTTCGGCCCCGCTCGCCGTGCACGCCCGGACGGACGCCACGATGGATGCATGAGCGACCTCGCAAGCTTCATCTATTCACGCATCGCGGAGGAGGAGACGGCAGCCCGTGATCTGCTGAGGCAGGCCCAAGACGCGGAGCTATATCTCCGGTCCCCGAAGTGGCTGGGCGGCCTTGTTCCTGGCGGGCACAGCTGGCCCAATGTTCAGTCGATGGCGGCGCGCGTCCTGACCGAGTGTGAGAGCAAGCGACAGATCCTCAGGCTCTGTGGCGTCGATCCTCACGAGCCAGGCGCGCTCCTGCTCCGCGTACAAGCGGACGCCGTTGTGCGACTACTCGCGCTGCCGCACGCCGAGCACCCGGACTACGACGAGTCTTGGCGCCCGGTAGAACCGCGCGACCGCTTGTCTAGATCGGGCCCGAACTAGCGCCGCACCACCCAACGGGACGGCTTCCGGGCGGCCCCATTCCTCGGCCCCGACAGGGGCGCTGCGCGATGCCAATCACCCAGGGATGGGAACGGGGGTTCGTTGCGCCTTGCTCCGCCAGACGCGCGTCCGGGCTTGTTACGGGGGCCGGGTGCTGGAGCCGGTGCCGATGCCGATGAACAACGGCTGGGACGCGACGGCTTCGTCCTCGAGTGAGCGGACGGCGACGGTGAGGGCGGCGAACGGCTCGCTGGTTGCTGCGGCCGGCATCGGGGCGGCTCCACCCGTTGCCCGCGGCTATGAGCTCGCCGTCAGCAGGTCGACGAGGTTCATCCCCCGCGACGGCCAGCATCGATCGGCCTCCTCCGTCGCCCGGGCGGTGAAGGTCCATGCGGCGAGGGCGAGCATCCGGCTTCGAGAGGGCGGAGCAGTTGCGTGGCGTGCGGCGACGGGGACGCCGTAGATCGCCGCCGGCGCCACGGCGCCGCCCGAACAGGTGCACCGTCCCGGCGCCGTCGACACGGTCAGATAGATGCCGCTCTCCATGCCCTGGCAGACATGACTGCGCCCAAGCCGCGACCCACGTGGGAGCGAGCTTCAGACCCGTAGTCGGCATGCGTGTCAGCACGGGTCGGAGAGGTGGGCCATGACCGCGCTGGACCGGCCGCAACTGATCGCACCTATTCCTGCTGGGCTCTACCTCGCGGTGAAGGCTCACGCCCGCTCACGACGTGTCGGGTCTCGTCGTTCGACCGGCTACAGCTGCCGGCCGGGGTCTTCGGTGTAGCGGCGGCTGTACCCGGTGGCCCTGGCGCCGTAGGTGGGCGGCGCGTAGGTGGGTGGGCGACAGCTGCGCGCGACGGGAGCTGTGCGCAGCGAGTCGGCGGATCCCAGCTGCGGTCGCCAAGACGCGACAGTGATCAATTCCGTCTGGGCCAACTCGGTCGGCTGGGCGTGGAGGAGCTGTCGTGTCTGCCGGGCCCGAAGCAGCAGCGCCCAGCGCCGGCGGACGAGGTCGAAGGCCACGACGGCGGCGATCGCCAGCACGATGACCAATAGGGTGTCGACGAGGGCCGCGGCGACGTCGAGGGGCGTGATCCGGGCCCAGCCGACCCGCCCGAGCTGGTGCCGCACCATCTCGGACACGACGCACACGACGCACACGACGCGCAGGACGCCGTAGAGCAGGGCCGACATCTTCATCCCCGGGTGGTCGGCGCCGGTTCTCTTCTGCTGGCGGGTTCGCGGCATCGGACCACGCGTCCCGATGAGGTCGAGCGGCCGCAGTCCTCCGCGGCCTTCCGCGCCCGACTCGGCGGTACCCGCATCGGCCCGCCGGACAGCTTCGGGGAGCAAGGGCCATGAGAGCTGCGCGAAACCGTCACTCCGCAGGTCACGCGAGAGTGCGGCTGGGTGCGTTCGCGCGGCCGTCACACTGCTGTCATCGTCGACAGACGGCATAGGGGTGCGTCCACGCACCAAGTTCGTGCGGCTGCCTAGGTTTCGCTATCCGCAGGTGCGATGGCGGTGACGGCCAGGAGTCGTCTGCGGATGTCCAGGGGTCTCCTCCAAAGGTGCATCGAGGCGATCCGCTGCGGACGGGCGTTCGTCCGTGAACCGCCAGCCGAGGACAGTTCTCGCCCTGCGGGGGTCCCGACAAGCCCCAGCTCTAGCACTCCACGGTGACGGTGAGCGACCGGTGGGAAGGGTGACGGACCGGAACGCCGGTCCTAGCTCGCTCGACGGCTCGAGCGCACATGCTCCCGCTCCCGGTCGGTCAGCGGGTCCTGACGACGAAGGGCACCTCGAGCACTCGGTTGTGCCTGTCCTGGGTGGTCATCGGGTGGGGGCGCCCATCCGGGGTGAGCCCGGCGTACGGGGTGATCGTCATCGACTCGCCGTCGACGTGCACGTGCAGCAGGTGGGACTGCGCGGACCACGCCTCCGTGTGCGCGTCCGTGAATTTCTGCGGCGGCTCCTCGCGGAGCTTGCCGCCCGCCCCGGACAGGAAATAGGCGATCCCGTCGGCGCGCGAGAGCTGGAAGTTGTGCTCGTGGCCGGCGAAGGCGACGCGGACTCCGGACCTCTGGAAGAGAGGCACGAGCTCCTTGATCATGTTCTCGGTGTTCGGGTGGTGCGGCCCCGCGCAGTAGGTCGGGTGGTGCGAGAAGGGGATGCGCCACCGGGGCCCGCCCGAGGGGTGGGAGGGCAGGGCCTGCTCCAGCCACTCCCGGTGCTTGGGGTCCTCGAAGTAGTGGCCGACGGGCAGCTCCTGGGCCAGCGAGGTGTCGATGCAGACGAACTCCACGTCCGCGCCGTAACCGAAGCGGTAGAAGAGCCCGGGATCGATGGACGCCCGGCCCGACCCGACCGCCGACAGGAACCGCTCGTCGGTGTGGAAGTTGTCGCGGATCTGCTCCCGGTCGTCGCTGGACTCGGTGTCGGCGCTGTCGTGGTTGCCCACGGTCGGGTACACCGGGATCCGCGCCAGCACGTACCGGTAGGGCTGGTAGAAGCTCGAGTACCAGTCGTCGTCCTCGCTGCCGCCCTCGGCGCCGACCACCCCGCTCTCGCCGCGGTAGACGTTGTCGCCCACGCCGATCACGAGCCGGACGTCGTGCCGCTCGACCAGCCGGTCGAGCACCGCGGCCACGCGCGTCTGCCGGCGGCTGCTCTCCGAGTCCGACATCACGCCCACCCCGTAGTCGCCGAGGACGACGAAGTCGAGCGACGCGTGCACATCCGGATCCGGGTGCGTCCGGAACGAGGTGTCGTAGGAGCGGCCGCCCGGGCGCAGGTCCAGGCCGCCCTGGTCGACCGGCCCCCAGTCCCAGCGCTCGCCGGCGGCCCACTCCTCGCCGTCGACGAGGACGCGGTAGCGGTAGCCGGTGTCGGGCTGCAGCCCCGTGACCCAGAGGTGGTTGTGCTCGTCGGTGCGCGCCGAGGTGACCAGCTCTCCGGACCCGTCGACGACCTCGACCACCGCGTCGCCGTAGGGCGTCGACCGCGCGCCGATGCTCTCCGTCCGGCCGGGGTCGACCTCGCCCAGTTGCTCGTCGTCGACGATGTCCCACCGGGCATCGGCATCCTCGCGGTGGAACCAGAATCCGCCCCACGCGACGAGCGCCCGGTCCGGGCCGACGTCCGCGAGGTGCAGGAACGGCTCGAAGTGCGTCTCCGCCATGATCGACTCCCTCCGACGTCCCGCGAACGTACTGTGGCTCGACCGCACCGAGAGCCCAAGGCTCCTTTCACCCGGTCAGGTACATCTGGCCTTCGAGCAGCGTCATGCTTGTCCACAGATCGGCTGACGGCGCCCCATGACCGTTCCGGTTCCTTACAGTCCGGAATCGGTGGGGGGCCGTTCGAGCGACAGGGGTGCAGGTGCCGAGCGCGCTCGACGTCGTCGACGGCGAGGTCCGCGAGCTGATCCGCCGCCGTGGGCTGGATCCGTTCACCGACCCCGGTCCGGTCCGCCTGCTGGTGCGCGACGTCGTCGCCGACTACTCCGAGCGGTCGCTGACCTCGGCGCTGCCGCCGATCGGTGACGTCGAGTCCGTCGTCCGTGACGTGCTGGACCGGGTGGCCGGCTTCGGGCCGCTGCAGCGCTACCTGGACGACCCGGACATCGAGGAGATCTGGGTCAACGAGCCCGGCCGGGTGTTCATCGCCCGGCGCGGCCGCAGCGAGCTGACGACGACGATCCTGGCGCCGGGCGAGCTCGCCGACCTGGTCGAGCGGATGCTGCGCACGTCGGGACGGCGGATCGACATGAGCCAGCCGTTCGTCGACGCGATGATGCCCGACGGCTCCCGGCTGCACGTCGTCATCCCGGACATCACCCGCCGCCACATGGCGGTCAACATCCGCAAGTTCGTCCTGCAGGCCCACCACCTCGACGAGCTGGTCGCGCTCGGCACGCTGACCGCCCAGGCCGCCCGGTTCCTCGAGGCCGCCGTCGTCGCGGGGCTCAACGTGCTCGTCTCCGGCGGCACGCAGGCCGGCAAGACGACGCTGCTCAACTGCCTGTGCGCCGCGATTCCCGCGAGGGAGCGGGTCATCACCTGCGAAGAAGTGTTCGAGCTGCGCGTCCCGCTGCCCGACGTCGTCTCGATGCAGACCCGCCAGCCCAACCTGGAGGGCGCCGGCGAGATCCCGCTGCGCCGCCTGGTCAAGGAAGCGCTGCGCATGCGGCCCTCGCGGCTGGTGGTCGGGGAGGTCCGGCAGGAGGAGTGCCTCGACCTGCTGATCGCGTTGAACTCCGGCTTGCCCGGCATGTGCACCCTGCACGCCAACAGCGCTCGCGAGGCCGTGGTCAAGATGTGCACCCTGCCGCTGCTGGCGGGGGAGAACATCGGGACGGCGTTCGTCGTCCCGACCGTGGCCTCGAGCGTCGACCTCGTCGTGCACGTCGGCACCGACGCGGACGGCCATCGGCGGGTGCGGGAGATCGTCGCGCTGCCCGGCCGCGCCGAGGGCGGGGTCGTCGAGACCGCCGACATCTTCACCAGCCGCGACGGCCGGCTGGTGCGCGCCGACGGCTACCCGCCGCACCCCGAGCGGTTCGCCGCCATGGGCCTCGACCTGGCCGCGCTGCTCGGTGACGGCGGACGGCGCGCATGACCGGCGCCCTCCTCGGGCTGCTGCTCGGTGTCGGGCTGCTCCTCATCTGGCGCAGCGGGCCGCGGGCGCCGCAGCCCCGCACCGGCCCGCGGGCACCCGGCCGGCGTCAGCAGCTGCTGGCCGAGGCCGGGCTGACCGGCATCAACGCCGCCCAGCTGCTGGCGTTGCAGGTCGGGCTGGGCCTGCTCGTCCTCGTCGTCGTGCTCGCTCACGACCGGCACGGTGACCGTCAGCCTGGTGTTCGCCGTGTTCGGGTTCGCGTTGCCGTTGCTGCAGGTGAAGCGCCTGGCGGCGCGTCGGCGGGCCGATCTCCGGGAGGTCTGGCCCGAGGTCGTCGACAACCTCGCCTCCGCCGTCCGGGCCGGTCTGTCGCTGCCCGAGGCGCTGGCGGCACTCGCCGTCCGCGGCCCCGAGGTGCTGCGGCCGCCGTTCGCCCGGTTCGCCGTCGAGTACCGGTCCAGCGGCCGCTTCAGTGCGTGCCTGGACCGCCTCAAGGACGACCTCGCCGACCCGGTCGGCGACCGGATCGTGGAGACGCTGCGGGTGGCGCGCGAGGTGGGCGGCAGCGACCTCGGCCGGGTACTGCGCACCCTCGCGACGTTCCTGCGCGAGGACGCCCGTGCCCGTGCGGAGCTGGAGACCCGGCAGGGCTGGGTCGTCCAGGCCGCGCGCCTGGCCGTCGCCGCCCCGTGGGTGGTGCTGCTCCTGCTGGCCACGCAGTCGACGACGCTCGCGGCCTACGACTCGGCGCTGGGCACGGCGATCCTGCTCGGCGGCGCCGTCGTCTGCCTCGCCGCCTACCGGTTGATGCTGCGGATCGGCCGGCTGCCGCAGGACGTGCGGGTGCTGCAGTGAGTGCCGCACTGGTGGGCATGCTGCTCGGGCTGGTCGGGGCGACCGGCCTCGTGCTCGTGCTGACCTACGCGCCGCCGTTCCGCTCGGTGCGACTGGTCGACCGCCTGGCGCCGTACGTCCACGACACCCCACCGCCGTCCCGGCTGCTCGGCACCGCGACCGAGGCGGGAATGCTGACCGCCGTCCGCCGCGTGTTCGGCCCGGTGATCGGCGACGGCGCCCGCGTGATCGACCGGTTCCTCGGCGGCCGGGCCGCGGTCCGTCGTCGTCTCGATGCGCTGGCCACCGACACGACGGTCGAGGACTTCCGCGTCGAGCAGGTCGTCTGGGGCGGGCTCGGCCTGCTCGGCGCCGCGCTGCTCGCGACCGTCGGCTCGGTGATGGCCGGCGGCCTCAACGTGCTCTCCGCCGGCCTCCTCTGCCTGGCCGGCGCGATGGGTGGCGTGCTCGGTCGCGACTGGTGGCTGACCCAGCAGGTGCAGCGCCGCGAGGAGCTGCTGCTCGCCGAGTTCCCCGTCGTCGCCGAGCTGCTGGCCCTGGCGGTGACCGCGGGCGAGAGCCCGGCGGCGGCGATCGCCCGCGTCACCCGGCTGTCCGGCGGGGAGCTGGCACGCGAGCTCGGGTCCGCACTCGGCCGGGCGCGGGCGGGGGTCCCGCTGGTGGAGGCGCTGCAGCAGGTGGCCGACCGGACGTCACTGGACGCGCTGGCCCGCTTCATCGACGGCCTGCTGGTGGCCATCGAGCGCGGCACCCCGCTCGCCGAGGTGCTGCGGGCGCAGGCCGCCGACGTCCGCGAGGCCGGCAAACGCCGCCTGCTCGAGGCCGGGGGCCGCAAGGAGATCGCGATGATGGTGCCGGTCGTCTTCCTGGTGCTGCCGGTCACCGTTCTCTTCGCCCTGTTCCCGGGGCTGATCAGCATCGTCTCGCTGGCGCAGTGAGACGACCGATGGAAGGACGACCGATGCGCTGGTTCGCATTCCTGCTCGCCGCACTGGCCGCACTCGCGGCCCGCGTGCGCGGTGACGATCCGGAGCGGGGCGACGTCCCGGGCTGGGTGATGATCACGGTGATGACGGCGGCGCTCGTGCTGGCCATCCTCATCCCGTTCCGCGAGGCCATCGTGACCGCGGTGCAGAACGCGCTGCAGTCCGTCACGAGTGCCGGGTAGCCCCCGGCACCGTCCCGACGACGGCGAGCGGGGCAGCGCCGTCGTCGACTTCGTGCTGGTGTCGGTACTGATCGTCGTCCTGCTGCTGGCGGTGCTGCAGGTCGCGGTCTACGTGCACGTGCGCAACGTGGTGACGGCGAGCGCGCAGGAGGGCGCCCGGTACGCCGCGAACGCCGACGTGGACTCGGCGCTGGGTGCCGCGCGGACGGTCGAGGTGGTCGCCGGCGCGACGTCCGAGCAGACGGCCGAGGGCCTGGCGTGCACCTCGACCGAGGAGACCGATCCGAGCGGTCTGACGCTCGTGGTCGTGCGGTGCTCGGGCTCGGTGCCGTCGCTGCTGGCCGATCTCGGCAACCTGCTGCCACTGGAGGTCACCGGCCGCGCGATCAAGGAAGCGGCATGACATGGCTGCGCCGTCGCCTGGCCGACGAGTCCGGCTCGGCGCTGGTCGAGTTCGTGTTCATCGCGCTGGTCGTGTTCGTGCCGCTGGTCTACATCGTGGCCGGGTTCTCGGCCGTGCAGCGCGGGGTGTTCGCATCCACGGCCGCGGCTCGGGAGGCCGGCCGGGCGATGGGCACCGCGCCCGACCCGGTGACCGGGCAGGAGCGGGCGCTGCGTGCGGCCCAGTTGGCGGTCGAGGACCAGTCGGTCGAGGCCACCGACCTGCGGCTGGCGTACGCGCCGGCCGGCGCGGACTGCGCGGCCGCCGGCGGCTACACGCCGACGCTGACCCCGGGGGAGGAGTTCTCGGTCTGCGTCACGGTGACCGTCCGGATCCCGTTCCTGCCGGAGTTCGTCGACGCGAACACCGCGACCGGCCAGTTCGTCGTCGAGCGCGACCGCTACGTCGACGGCTGAGGCGTCGTACCCGGGAAGCCGGGTGGCCTCGAGAGTGCCTCCAACGTCGACTGTTGAACCGGTGCAGGGCAGTTGGACCCTTTCCCGCCGAGCCCGTGGGGCGAACCGTGCTGCATCAGCCTCGGGGATCGGCCCGGACGGCCGGCCCCGGCCCTCGGCCGAGGAGGTCCGTCATGCTCCGCACCGTCCGCTCCCGCGCATGCTCGATCGGGGCCGTCGCGACGGTCGTCGTCGGAACCCTCGCGGCGGGCACCGGGGGAGCGGTGGCCGGTCCGACGACATCCGGAACGGACGTCCTGGTCAACGGCCCCTCTGAGCTCACCGGGTGCACCGCCGGCGCCTCCGCCGACTTCGCCGCGGCCTACTCGAACACGGAGGTCGAACCGCAGGTCGCGGTCAACCCCGTGGACCCGGCCATGATGGTGGGCGCCACCCAGCAGGACCGCTGGCCCGACGGTGGTGCCCGGGGGCTGACCTCCTGGATCTCGACGAACGCCGGAGCCTCGTGGTCGAAGCTGCCAGATGTGCCATGGAGCGCCCGCCAGGGTGGGCCGGCACGGTACGGGCGGGTGACCGACCCGTGGGTGTCGTACGACCGAGCCGGCAACCTCTACTTCATCGGCCAGCCGATCGACCTGGGGAACCCCGCCCCGGTCCGCCATCTCGGTCACGACCATGAACGCCGGGACGAGCGTGTGGCAACCGCCCACGATCCTCATCGAGGACGATGAGGCCCGCGGCGTGACCAATGACAAGGTCTCGGTCACCGGTGACCCCACCCGGCCCGGCTACGCCTACGCGACCTGGTTGCGGACCACGGTCCCGCCCGGCGAGCACCAGAGCGAGAACGCCGACCTGCATTCCTTCGCCTTCCGGGGCGAGCCCATGATCTCGCGCACGACGGACGGCGGAGCCTCCTGGTCGACCCCGGTGCCGATGCGCCGGTCCAACGCCTACTTCCAGGGCAACCAGATCGCCGTTGGGCCGGACGGCACCCTCTACGACGTCGCGGCGACCCTCTTCACCGGGGCGGGGATCCAGCCGAACGAGCAGGGCGTCTACATGGGCGTCATGCGCTCCACCGACGCGGGCGCTGCACTGGTCGGCTCCGACGAAGATCGCACCGATCCGGACGGAGCAGCTGTTCGTCCCCGACGACGGCTTCCCCATCCGTGCGGGTGACTACATCCCCGACATCGCGGTGGATCCGGTGAGCGGGGCGATCTACGTGGTGTGGTCCGACGTACTGGGCAGGCGCCGATCGACCAGGTCGTCATGGCGAGGTCGACGGATGGTGGTCGTCACTGGACCGGTCCGACGGTGGCGGCCGCGGGGGGTCCGACGGTGCAGTCCTACAACCACGCGGTCGAGGTGACGCCGGACGGGACGGTCCTGCTGGCCTACTACGACGACCGGAACAACGAGCTCGGGACGGGGTCGCGACCACCGACGTCTGGCTGCGGCATTCGCACGACGGCGGGGCCACGTGGACCGAGGAGCATCTGCACGGTCCCTTCGACCACTCCGACGCGCCGGTCTCGTTCTTCACCCCGGAGATTCCCCGCGGCCTGTTCCTCGGTGACTACATCGGCCTCGAGGCGACCGGCAGCAACGGCGCCATCGCGTTCTTCTCGTCGACGATCGCCGACGGGGCGGACGTCCACGCGGTGGCGGTGACGCACTACGTACGTCCCTCGGGGCGGACCGGTACGTCGACGGCTGACCTTCCCGAGCGCGGGGAAATGCGTGTGTCGCGCTCGTCGGAGAGGTGCAGTTCCCCGCGCTCGGTGAGCCGCGGACCCGCGTGCCGGTGACGGCGCCGTGACGGGACCGGGCGGACCATGACGGCTGCACTGTCGGGCGCCGCCGCCGTCACGACGTCAGACCCTTGCACCATCCGGAGGGGCGATGTCACGACACCTCGCCAGGACGCTGATCATCGTCCTGGCGCTCTGCTGCCTCGCTGCCTGCGGCGGAACATCAGGTCAGGGCGGGGTGACGACGTCGTCCGAACCGCCGGCGACCACGACCGGGCCGGTGGTCCCGCAGAGCACGCTGCCCCAGACGACCGTCAGCGTGCCGGGCACGACGTCGACCTTCTCGTCCAACAACTGCCCGATCCCGGACTCGGAGTGCACGCAGAGCTCGCCACCCGACACATCCACGCCTCCCGACACGACGGCACCGACCCCGGAACCGACGGACGACGGGGGCGGCGGTGGCTGACCGGGCGACGGACGCACCTCCCGCAGCGGAGCAGTCCGCGGGGGAGAAGTCCCTCGCCGCCGTCGCGGAGGGGTTCGCCAAGGTGCTGGAAACGGTCGCGGCTCCCATCGGGGTGGTGACCGGCTTCCTGATCTTCTTCGGCTGGACCTACAGCGGTGCCTACTTCGGCCATTTCGGGATCAGCCACCGCCTGCTCCAGTACTCCGTCCGCGACCTGACGCTGCAGAGCGCGCAGCCGATGTTCGGGACGGCCGTCCTGCTGCTGAGCGTCGTCGCGGGCCTGTGGCTGCTGGACCGACTCATCACCGAATGGCGGCGGAGGTCGGATCGTCTCGACCGCTCCGCCGACGCCGGGATCCTCGTCGTCGGCCTGGTCGCGTGCGGCATGGGACTGCTGGGCGCGCTCGGCGTCCGACCCCTGCTCGCGGTCGTGCCCGGTAGAGCTGCGGCGCTGGTGATGCTGGCCGGGGCGCTCATCCTGCTCCGCGCCCGCCGGTCGACAGATCCAGGACGCAGGCTCGAGCGCGCTCTGCTGGTCGTGGCCTCGATGCTCGCGGTGTTCTGGGTGACCACGCTGTACGCGACCGACGCCGGCAGAGAACTCGCGCGGGAGGTCGACGCGACGCCGGCCAGGCTGCCGCTCGTGACCCTGTTCAGCGAGCGGTACCTGGACGTGCCGGGCACCGCGGTGATCGCGACCGAGCAGAAGTCGCCGTCCGGAACCCCGCTCTACCGCTACACCGGGCTGCGCCTGCTCACGTACTCCAACGACCGCTGGTTCCTGATCACCGGTGCGCAGCCGGGCTACCGGTCGACCGTGACCGTGCTTCCGGACGCGCCCGACGTCCGGGTCGAGGTCGCCCAGCAGCGGTGAGCCGGCGTGCGCGGCGGCTAGGCCGACGACGGCTCGGGACCGAGGTCCACGTAGTCCTCGGCCTCGGCGTCGAACACGGCCCGCCGGCCGGCGGGCATCTCCCGCGCCCAGGCCATGGCCTCCTCGCGCGACCCCATCGGTGAGTCCGCGACCCGGTCGTCGTCCTGCCAGGACGCGAACCACTGGGTCTCATCGGAGCCGTTCACCCACACCGTGCCGTGCCCGGCCCGCGGTTCCTCCAGGTGCACTGCGTCGGCGGGGGTGTCTTCGGGAAGAGCGTCGCCGGCCGTCATGGGCCGCATCATCCGCCGACCGCGCCGGTTGCACGACGGGAAGGAGGTGGAGGCGCGGGATTCCTCGCGCCATGCTGACGGCGTGAGCGCCGTGCGCAGCCTCGCCTGCGTCGTCGCCCATCCGGACGACGACGCGTACGGCATCGCGGGTGCCGTGGCCCTGCACGCCGCCGATCCGGACTTCCGGTTCGTGCTCGTGCACGCCTCCGACGGCGGCGCCGGCGACATCCGGCCCGGCTTCCCCGCCACCCGGGAGACCCTCGGCCGCATCCGGATGGACGAGGACGAGAACGCCTGGCGCGCCGTCGGTCGGCTGCCGGACCGGCACGACTGGCTGGGCTTCCCGGACGGCGAGATCGACAAAGTCCCCTTCGAAGACCTGGTCGACGTCATCGACGCCGTCCTCGTGGCGGAGCAGCCGATGGTCGTGGCGACGTTCGGCCCGGACGGCGTCTTCGGCCATCCTGACCACATCGCCGTCGGCGCTGCGACGGACGCCGCGTTCATGCGGCACGCCGCGACCACCGGCCCGAGCTTCCGGCGCCTGCTGCATGCGGCGGTCCCGCAGTCGGTCTTCGACCGGTGGAACGGCCAGCGCGCTGCCCAGGGGTTGTGGGTCTTCGACCCGTCGCGGACGTACCACATGCGTGGTGTGCCCGACGAGGAGATCGGGATGGTCATCGACTGCCGCACCGTGAGCGACCGCATCGTCGCCGGGCTGCGCGAACACCGCAGTCAGCTGCACTGCGTTCATCGACGATCCGACCGACACCGAACGCTGGCGACGCGTCGTGCGCCGATCGTGGAACGTCGTCGCATGGCCACCGCGTGAGCCCGGCGTTCCGCTGACCGGCCTCTTCGAGGGCCTCGCGTAGCGCGTCGCCGGTCCACGCGGCCTCAGGGCCACGGCAGGTCGCCGTCAAGGTCACCGCAGCTTCGGCTCAACCAACCACCTGCAGGTTGGGGTCACCACCCCCACCCGACAGGAGAAAGCCATGAACAACCGCGCCGTCCTCGCCGCAACCGGTCTGGCCACCGCCCTGGTGCTCGCCCCGGCCACCTCCGCCGAGGCCGCGCCGAAGTACAAGGTCAACGTCGACGGCCAGGGCACCTACACCGTCAGCACCGATGGCTCCGCCGTCGTGACCGGCACCGCTACCGGCGCGCCGTTCGACGGCCGGTACCGGGCGGTCCTGCGCGCGCAGGACGGAACGCTGCCCGAGCCCGGGCAGTGCGAAGCCGGCTCCGCCACCGTGCGCATCGACGGCACCCGCGGCCGGTACCTGGAGCTGAGCTCGTCGGACGAGGTCTGCGGCGAGTTCGTGCAGGCCCCGTCCGTGGTCACGCACGTGTTCACGGGGGTCTACGACGTCACCTCGACGTCCGAGCGGCGGCTGCGCGGCGGCGACGGCTTCGTCGAGGTCCGGCTGGCCACCGAGGGTCGCGCCGGCGTGTTCGCGATCGACACCTGAGGGCGCGGCAGGCACGCCGCGCTGTCCGGGGCGAACCGCGCGTAGGGGCGCGCGGTCCGCCGGATTTCCGGTGCACGCGTCACGGCCACCGCGCCCGTCCACCCGCCAGCGTTGCCGCCGCGGCGCCCGTCCCTCCCGGCGCCCGTCGTGGCGCTGGGGGCGGCGGATGGCACGGATCAGGACGCTCGTCGCGGCACTGCTGGCTGCGATCGCGATCGCTGGTGGGACGACGGCGGCGGCCGCAGCCGAGACGGACCTGCCCTCGATGCCGCTGTGGGTCTATGGGCACTCGTACACGACCGTTCCTGGCTTCGCGAACACCGCTGGCCAGGAATGGATGCCGGAGCTGGCCGCGCGACTGATGTCCCCCGGCTGGCAGACCTTCGGCGCGGGGTCGTCCCGCCTGGTCGACACCTACTCCGACATCGCCCGCCAGGCGCCACGGGCGCCCGTGCCGTCCAGCGCGTGGGACAGCGCGCGGGGCGGCGTGGTGGTCCTGCAGTCGGAGTTCAACGACATGATCAACCCGTTCGGGGGTACGCGGGACGCTCGTCCGCAGTCGTCGCTGGCAGTCGGCAACTACGGGCAGACCCTGTACGCGGCTCTGGCGCTGCTCGCGTCCGAGCGGCGGCAGGACTGGTCCACCGCGACCGCCCGCGGCACCTGGCAGTCGTCGAGCGGGCCCGCCTACCTGGGTGGCTCCCTCACCTACACCACCCAGCCCGGCGCCTACCGCGAGATGCGGGTGGACGTCGGCGCCTCCGGCATCGTCTGGCTGTTCACGTGGGAGGTCTCCGGTCGCGTGGCGAACCCCCGGACCGGCACCACGCGGATCGCCGTCGACGGGCGGAACGTCACCGGCATCCCCGCGCGAGTCGCCTCGTGGGAGCCCGTCTACTCCCGCCGCGGCGGGGGCTACCTGCATTCCGTCGGACCGCGCGCGACTGCGCTCACCGGGCTGACCCCGGGCGTTCACACGATCCGGGTGACCAAGGAGGACACGGGTCCCGGAGCGGTCTACCTCGACCAGTTGACCGTGCAGGCGGCGAACCCGGTGCCGGTGGTCGTGGTCAAGGACCCGCCGGCCTACCTCGCCGCGTCGTCGTACACCGCCGTCTTCGGCCCGACGATCAACGCCAACCGCGCGTTGCTGCACGAGCGGATCGATGCGGTGACGGCCCACCGGCTCTTCCCACACGTCGTCACGGCCACGCTGGAGGGCATCGAACCGCAGCACTACAGCTTCGACGGCATCCACCTGTCCGACGCCGGTATGGACGTCGAGGCCGCACGCCTGGAGGAGGCCATCCGGGCGCATCTCGGCGCTGTACCCGCCGGGCCATAGGTCGCGCGGCCGGGAACGGCCGACCGGGGTCAGGACGGCGGATCGCGCGCCAGGTTCTGCCAGTCACGCGGCGACATCGCGTAGGCGGCGCGGAAGCGACGTGCGAAGTGGCTCGGGTCGGCGAACCCGACGGCCCGGGCGACCGACTCGATCGGCCGGCGCCGACCCGTCGGTGCGCCGAGCACGCCGCGGGCGTCCTCCAGCCGCTGTTCGATGATCCACTGCTCCAGGCTCAGGCCGGCGTCTGCGCACGCCCGGTAGAGCAGCCGGACCGAGACGTTGTGTGCTCGTGCGATCCGCTGCGGGGTGAGGTCCGGTTCGGTCAGGTGCTCGCGGGCGTACGCGAGGACGCGCGTCACGAGCGTCTCCGCCCGTACGGCAGGCCGCAGACGGGCGTCGCCCGCCGCGGACACGAGCAGGGCGCGGACCAGCTCGGTCGTCCCTCTGCCCAGTGCGGCGGCGCCGGGATCACGCGACAGCTCCTCGGCCCGATCGGCCAGGCGGGTCAGGTGCGCGTGCACGAGTCCGTACAGCGGACTCGCCGCCAATTGCGGCCCGGCCCGGCGCACGACGTCGACCGGCAGCCCCAGGTGCTCGTACGGGACCTGGAACGCGCGGGACCCGCCCCAGCCGGTCCACGAGAAGGAGTACGGGCCGGTGAGGTCGCTCAGCATCAGCCCGCCGCTCCGGACCACCTGGTCGGTCTCGAACTGGGTGAAGCGGCCGATCCCGCGCGCCTGGACGGCGAGCGCGACGACCGGCGTCCCTTCCATGCGCACGTGCCGGGGCGTGCGGAGCAGCCGGAACCCGGTCGAGTCCGCGGTGAAGAGGTTCGCGGGACCGAACTGCCACAGGTGCATGTGTGCGCGGACGCCGCCGACCGGGTCCTCGTGGTCGATGCGGCAGGGGACGGATGCCTCGCCCATGGCGGCGCGGAATGCGTCGACGCGCGCCTCGCGCGGCACGGTCGCGGTGTCGAGAAGGAGCATCGGACTCCACGGAGGGGACGGCCGCCGGGTCCCCGTGCGCGAACGGTCTGGGCGGGCGTCCCACCGCTCGCAGGGAGAAGTCTCGCAGAGCAGGGTCCGACGACGGAACCGGTCGGTCCGCGCGGCGGCGTGCAGTCAGGGTCGACAAGCGTGCAGCGTCAGCCGATCCGTCCGCCGTCGTCGCTGCAACCGTCCCGTAGAGGCGCCGCACCGCGGCGCGACAACAGGGGAAGGGACCCTTCGATGGCCGATACGCCGGCACCGGACACGATCGTCCTCATCCACGGCTTCTGGGTGACGCCGCGCAGCTGGGAGAACTGGAAGCAGCGCTACGAGGAGCGGGGCTTCCGCGTCCTGACGCCCACCTACCCCGGTTTCGAGGGGGAGGTGGAGGCGCTGAACGCCGACCCCACCCCGATCGCGGAGGTGACGCTCGCCGCGATCGTCGACCACCTCGCGGCGGTCATCCAGGGCTGGACCGGCCGCCGATCCTGGTGGGCCACTCGGCCGGCGGCGCCCTCGTGCAGCTCCTGCTCGACCGCGGCTACGGCGCGGTCGGCGTCGCCCTCAACTCCGCGCCGACCGAGGGCGTCCGGGTCGCTCCCGCTGTCGCAGCTGCGCTCGACGTTCCCGGTGCTCAAGAACCCGGCCAACCGGCACCGCGCCGTGGGCTTCAGTCCCGAGCAGTGGCACTACGCCTTCACCAACACGTTCACCGAGGAGGAGTCCCGGCGCTGTACGAGCGCTATGCGATCCCGGCGTCCGGCGGGATCCTGTGGAGCTGCGTGCTGGCCAACTTCATGCCCGGCCCGCAGGACGCCTGCGGTCGACTACGGCAACGACGCCGCGCCGCCGCTGCTGTTCATCTCCGGCGGCGAGGACCACATCATGCCGCCCAGCGTGCAGCGCTCCAACGCCAAGCACTACAAGGGCGACACGGTCACCGAGGTCAAGGAGTACGCCGGGTACGCCCACCTGCTGCCGGCCCAGGAGGGCTGGGAGGAGATCGCCGACTACGCCCTGGAGTGGGCGCTCAGCCACGCCGATGGACGGCGATCCCGAGCGCCCGCCGGCGCACCGTGACGTCGATGGTCGGCGTCCGGCATCACCCACATCGGCGGCCCGACCGTGCTCGATCGAGGTCGGTGGCTGGCGGCTGCTCACCGACCCGACGTTCGACCCGCCGGGCCGCCGCTACTCCTTCGGCTGGGGCACGTCGTCGCGGAAGCTGGTCGGCCCGGCCGTCGCCGTCGCCGACCTGCCGCCGATCGACGCGGTGCTGCTCAGCCACGACCACCACGCCGACAACCTCGACGACGCCGGGCGGGCGCTGCTGCCCGACGCCGGCACGGTGGTCACGACGCGGTCCGGCGCCGCGCCGGCTGGGCGGACGGAGCGCGGGGTCTGCGCCCCTGGGAGACGACGCGGCTCGACGGCGCCGGGCCGGCCGCCGATCGAGGTGACCGCCACGCCGTGCCGGCACGGCCCGCCGCTGAGCCGGCCGGTCGCCGGCGACGTCGATCGGATTCGCCCTGGCGTGGACGGGCCAGGAGCACGGAGTGCTGTGGATCTCCGGTGACACGGTCCTCTTCGACGGGGTCCGAGCAGGTGGCCGACCGGCTGACCGTCGACACGGCGCTGCTGCACCTGGGCGGCGTGCAGTTCCCGATCACCGGGCCGCTGCGCTACTCGATGACGGCCCGCGAGGCGCGTCGAGCTGTGCCGGCTGCTCCGCCCGCGCACCGCGGTTGCCGTCCACTACGAGGGCTGGTCGCACTTCCGGGAGGGCAGGCAGGCGGCCGAGCGCGAGTTCGCCCGCGCGCCGGAGGAGACCCGCGACCGCCTGCGCTGGCTGGAGGCCGGTGTCGCGACCGACATCGCGGCCTGAGGGCGCCCCGCCACAGCCACTACAGGGAAGCAGGGTTCTGCGGACCCCCGGTCAGACCCCTGGTTCCGTGAAGTTGCGCCAGCGGCGGACGGCGGAGCCGTCAGAACCGGCTCGCGGCCTCCGCACTAGCGATGACGAACAGCAAGGCGCCCGCGATGGTGAGCCAGAACCAGATGGTCACGTAGTTGCGGATCTGCTCGATCGCCCGAGTCTGTCGCTCGAGATGTCCTGCATGCATGTGTCGCCACGCTTCGAGCTTCTGGTCCTCGGAGAACTGCGTGTTGTCCATCGTGGCTCCTGGTGGGCCGTGGATCCCTTGGCGGCGCCGGTTGGATCCGCTGCCGTTCCGTTATCGGCAGTCGCGCCGGCACCTGCACCCGTACCCGCGGCTGTCTCGACCTGGGATTCGCCGGCGACGGCGCGGCAATGCCGACGAGCCTTCAGGCGACGCGCCAGCGGGCCTGCCCGTCTTGGGGTCGACTGGCGCACACCATCGGCTTGCCGCTCGCGGTCACCCCGTTCGCGCCGACCGTCGAGCACGAGTCGCCTGGCCGAACCGTAGGCACTGACGCCGGCAGGGGCGCCCCTGGTGCCGGCGGTGGCGGGGGGGCGGGACGCGCCGGCGGTGCCGTCGGGCTCGGGGCAGCATCTGCCGCGACGGACCCGGCCTCGATGGCGGCCTCGGAGGACTTCTCCCCGGACGCCGTCGTCGAAGCGCTGATGTCGACGGTCCGCCGGAACGTCGGGTCGGCCGGGGGCTGACTGGAGAGTTGGGGCATCGGGAGCTCCACCGCGGCGGACGGAGTCGGGCCGGTCAGCCCCGCGACGTCGGCGCTCAGCACGCCGACGCCCGCGGCGACGAGGACGGCGCTCGCGCCCAGCGCCATACGGACCGCGGCCCGCCGTCGCGGTGAGGGTGCGACGCGGTGCCGGCCGGTGTCCGGGCAGTCCTCGTCCGACGTGTCGAGATCCTGCATCGTTGGCCGCTCCCTGGTGCTGACCGCGGCTCGGGGCCGCTCCGCCGCGACTCTCGCGACCGGCCCCCGTGTGCCCGTGCTCCGGCCCGCCCCCGGGGCAGTGGCGTGCGGAGCTTGGCGAGATGACCGCGCCACGCCCGTCTCCGAACCCACGGGGGGAGGCCCGGAGGTAGCAATGACGCGGCCATCTCACAGACGTCATCGCCACCAGTGGTCCAGGGGTGCGCGGGAATCCAGAGTTGTGCACTCATGTCCCATGCGTCCCGCTGGTCACAGCGGCACCCCGCTGCCCGGCGCTCGTCCCGCGGCTGGGGACCGCCGGCCGGCTGTGGGTGTGCTGGCCGAAGAAGAGCAGGACTGAAGGATCGCTAGCGGCTTCAGACGCTCCGCCGCCGGGAGGATGACCGGCGTGGACGAGGAGTTCTGCGAGGTCGTGGTCACCGCCGCCGACGCCGCCTGGCTGGCCGGCTTCACGCGCACGCTGGTCGAGGAGCGGCTGGCCGCCTGCGGGCACCAGATCGCCGCGATCCGGTCGATCTACCGCTGGGAAGGGGCGGTGCACGATGAGCCCGAGGCCCGCGTCGCCCTGCACACCCGGCGCTCGCTCGTCGAGGCGATCACCGCCCGGGCCGACGCGCTGCATCCCTACGACGTCCCCTGCGTCATCGCCCTGCCGCTGGTCGGCGGCAACCCGGCCTATCTGCGCTGGATCGCGGAGGAGACCCGGGCCGTCGACGCCTGAACCCTGCTGTGACGCGCCAATCAGCGGTCTGTACGGCGAGGCTGACACGTGGTAGGGCCCCGTGACGCATCGTGAGAGGAGACACCGGCCCGAGCGCACCGATCCCGAGGGGAGACCCGACCGTGTGCCGACTCCTCGGCTGGGCCACCCGCACCCCGACGTCGCTGCACCGGCTGCTCGGCCATGACGACCTGGTCGACTTCACCGAGCTGTCGGGGCTGCACGGCGACGGCTGGGGCCTGGCCCGCGGCGTAGCCGGCGGCGTCGAGGTACGCAAGCGAGCGAACACGGCCCGGATGAGCGACGACTTCGCCCTCTGGTCGCGCGGCACCCGATCCGATCTCGGCCTGGTCCACCTCCGCCGGGCCACCCTCGGCCTGCCGGTGCGCGGCGAGAACACCCACCCGTTCACCGACGGCCGCCTGGCGTTCGCGCACAACGGGTCGATCTTCCCGCCCCCGGCGCTGGACGGCGCTGCTCTCCCCCGGCGGCCCAGGCGCTGCGGACCGGGGACACCGACAGCGAGCGCTATTTCCTCGCCGTCCTGTCCCAGCTCGAGGCGGGCGCCACCCCCGCTGAGGCGTTGAGGGGAGCGGTCGCCGGGATCGTCGCCACCGCCTCGTTCACCAGCCTCAACTGCCTCCTCCTGACCCCGGACGAGCTGTACGCCGTCTGCTTCTTCGCCCCGGACGGGCCGCAGCCCGACGAGGCGCCGGACTACTACGAGCTCGGCTACCGGGTGACCGACGACGCGGTGGTGGTCAGCTCCAGCGGCTGGGGTCGCGGCTGGCAGGAGCTCGCCAACGGGGAGCTGCTCGTCGTCCGCCGGGGCACCCTCGAGGTGACCGTCGAGTCCCTGCGCGCCGAGCTGATCCGCGCCTGACCTGTCGGCGATGGCCGCTGCCCGAGCGGGGCGCACTACCCTCGGTTGACG
>CAVVIN010000008.1:0-245797 GCA_963748305.1 uncultured Actinomycetota bacterium
CCTTTGCCTGCCAGTCAGGCGACGCTGAGCGGGAGCGGCACCCCGACCAGGCTGCGCCGCACGGTCGGCAGGTCCGCGGCGAGCTGACGCAGCACCTGCGCGGACGGCGCGGTCGGATCCCGGCGCACCACCGGCACGCCGTCGTCCCCGGCCACCCGCAGCGCGACGTCGAGCGGCACCTGGGCGAACAGCGGCGCGGCCAGCTCGTCGGCGAGCTGCTGCCCACCACCGGAGCCGAACAGCGCCGTCCCGTGCCCGCAGGCCGCACAGACCAGCGACGACATGTTCTCGACGACGCCGGCGATCGGCATCCGGGCGTCCTTGGCCATGCGGCCGACCCGGCTGGCCACCGTGCGCGCCGCCGGCTGGGGCGTGGTGACGGCGAGCAGCGCAGCGCTGGGCACGAGCTCGAGCAGGGACAGCGTGATGTCGCCGGTGCCGGGCGGGAGGTCCATGAGCAGGACGTCGAGGTCGCCCCAGTGCACGTCGACGAGGAACTGCTCCAGCGCCTTGTGCAGCATCGGCCCGCGCCAGATCACCGGCTCGTCCTCGGGCACGAGGAAGCCGGTGCTCATCAGCCGCACGCCGTGCGCCTCGACGGGGAACATCAACCCGCTCAGCGCGACCGGGGCCCGGCGGGTGCCGAACAGGTGCGGCACCGAGTAGCCCCAGACGTCGGCGTCGAGCAGCCCGACGGCGAGCCCCTGGTCGGCCAGGGCGACGGCGAGGTTCGCCGTCACCGACGACTTGCCCACGCCCCCCTTGCCGCTGGCGACGGCGTAGATCCGGGCGCCGGCACCGGGATGCCGCGGCCGGGTCCGCGCAGCCGGAGCGACAGGTCGCGGCGGGCCCGCTCGTCCAGGGCCCCGAACGCCACCTCGACCTCGACGCCCGGTGCCACCAAGTGGACGGCGGCCGTCACGGCGGCGCCGAAGGTCTCGCGGAGCGGGCAGGTCGGCGTCGTCAGCCGGACCTCGACGCGCACCCGGCCGCCCCGGACGGCGACCTCGCCCAGCATGCCGAGATCGGCGATCGGCCGGTGGATCTCCGGGTCCTCGACCCGGCCGACGGCGTCGCGGACGGCCTCGAGGTCGACCTGCAGGGCGCGACCGAACCTCATCGCCGGAACGCCCGTCGCGTGGGCTTGACCGGCCGCATCAGGAACTCCGGCCGGCGCTGGCCGTCGGGGCCGAGCGTGGGCCGCGTCTTGGCCAGCCACTCGGCGTAGACCTCGCGCGACTTGGTCGTGTCGACGACGACGTCGGCGTACCGGTCGCCCGGGTGCGCCGGCTCCAGCGTCACCTTCTGCAGCCAGCAGTGGGCGCCGGACCAGGGGTCGGGCTGCACCGGGAAGGTGAGGTTCTGGTGCACGCCCGGGTCGTCCCAGAAGATCCGCTCGCTGTCCTTGTCGGCGGAGCCGAACGGGCGCACGCCCTGCTTCTGCCGCATCGTCCAGACGCCGTCGGCGTGGTCGAGGTCGACCAGGCCGGTCACCCAGCGGCTGCCCTCGCCGTCGCGGAGGCGCCACCGGCCCATGTGGTGGGAGAGCGCGACGACGCCGGGCCGGATGCCCTCGGTCGCCCACACCTTGACCACGAAGTGGCCGATCCGGGTGGAGACGCGGACCAGGTCGCCGGTGCGCACCCCGGCCCGCGCGGCGTCGTGGCCGTTCATCCAGAGCGGATGGGTGTTGCTCAGCTCGTTGAGGTACTTGGCGTTGCCCGAGCGGGTGTGGATCAGCGTGGGCAGCCGGAAGGTCGGGACCAGCACGAACTCGCCGTGCTCGGCGTCGACCTGCCGGCGGCTGACGTGGCTCTCGATGTAGCGTCGGGGTCGCGTACTCCGGCCCAGCCCCAGTCGCGCATCGCGGTGCTGTAGACCTCGAGCTTGCGCGACGGCGTCAGCCAGCCGACGGTCCGCGAGCCGTCGGGGTGCTGCAGGCCGACCGCCCCGGCCTCGCCGACCAGCGGTGGCGCGGAGTCCAGGGTCACCGGCTTGCGCAGGACGCCGTCGTCGTCCGGTTCGGCGCCGTCCAGTTCGGCGTCGGTGAGCGGGCGCTCGTCCACCCGGTAGACGTCGTGACGCCACCTCGACGACGCCGAACTTGCGCATGTACTGCAGCGGCGAGAGCCCCATCGCCGCGGCCTTCTCCGGCAGGCCGGGCACCTGGTTCTCGAAGATCCACCGGTAGTACTCGTCGACGGTGACCTTCTCGCCGGGCCGGTAGGGCGACTCGAAGTACTTGCGGATGCCGAGCGAGCCGTCGGGGTCGATCCGCCACGACAGCTCGAACCAGTACTCGTTCTCCTCCCAGACCTCGCCGGGGTTGGACTCGCGGGTGTCGGCGACCGGGCGGCCCAGCTTCTCGGCGGCGACGCGGGCCACCGGCTGGCGGAAGCCGAGCCACTTGCCGGCGTGCGTCTCGTAGGAGTGGGTGTCGTGCCGCTCGAGGGAGTGGCCCATCGGCAGCACGTAGTCGGCGAACTCGGCCGTCTCGCTCCAGGTCGGCGTCAGGGCGACGTGCAGGCCGACCATCGACTCGTCGGTCAGCGCCTCCAGCCAGGTGAAGCCGTCCGGGTTGGTCCAGATCGGGTTGTAGACCCGGCTGAAGTAGACGTCGAGCGTGCCGCGGCCGTCCTTCAGGAAGTGCGGCAGCAGGATCGACATCTCGTTGGTCGACATCGGGTACTCGGCCGGCCAGGTCAGCTCGTTCCACGACTCGACGGCGGGCGGCATGTTCGGCCCGTGCGGGATGAACTTGTCCCAGCCGTTCGGGCTCGTCCCGCCCTTCGTGCCGATGCTGCCGGTCAGCGCCAGCACGAACCACAGCGCCCGCGACACCGCCCAGCCGCCGTAGTTGCCGGCCGCTGCGGAGCGCCAGATGTGCGCGGACAGGCGTCCGTCGCACCCGGCGACGAGGTGCGCCATCTCCTCGATGCGCGCGACGGGGATCTGCGCCTCGGCCGCCGCGAACTCGAAGGTGTACGCGCGCGTAGTCCTCGGTCGAGCAGGTCGAGGAAGGTGGCGAAGTCCCTGCGGCGCCCGGGGTGGACGTTGTCCAGGTAGACGTCCCAGTTGAACCAGCGCTCGAGGTAGGCGGCGTCGATCTGCTCGCGTGCGCAGCAGGTAGGAGGCGATCGACAGCAGGATCGCGGCCTCGCTGCCCGGCCACGGCGCGACCCAGAGGTCCGCGTGCGACGCGGTGTTCGACATCCGCGGGTCGATGACGATCAGCTTCGCGCCGTCGAGCTTGCCCTCCATGATCCGCTGGGCGTGCGGGTTGAAGTAGTGCCCGGTCTCCAGGTGGCTGGACAGCAGCAGGATGACCTCGGCGTGCGCGTAGTCCGGCGACGGCCGGTCGAAGCCGCCCCACAGCGTCTGGCCGAACCGGGCGCCGGACGAGCAGATGTTGGTGTGGCTGTTGTGCCCGTCGATGCCCCAGGCCATGAGGAAGCGTTCGGCGAAGCCGTCCTCGCCCGGGCGACCCACGTGGTACATGACCTCGTTGCCGCGGCCCTCGGTGATCGCCGCCCGGATCCGGCCGGCGATGTCGTCGAGGGCCGTCGTCCCAGCTGACCCGCTCCCACTGGCCACCGCCGCGCGGCCCGACCCGGCGCAGCGGGTGCAGGATCCGCTCGGGGTCGTTGATCTGGTTGATCGTGGCCGGGCCCTTGGCGCAGTTGCGGCCGCGCGAGCCGGGGTGCGCGGGGTTGCCCTCCACCTTCTTGATGGAGAGGTCCTCCTTGTCCACGTAGGCCAGCAGCCCGCAGGCGCTCTCGCAGTTGAAGCACGTGGTGGGCACGAGCATGAATTCGCGGGGCACCTTGCGCGGGTGGGCCTTGGCGTCGTTCTGGACGAAGGAGTCCCACTGGTCCGGGTGCGGGAAGTTGCGCAGGTTCTCGTGCGTGCGGGCGCCGGGGAGGTACGGCTCGGCCGTCATGCCTGCTCCTTCACGACAGAGGGACGTCCTGGCCGGCGCGCACGAAGACGCTCTCGTACGCGAGCAGGACGACCTGGACGAGGAGGCCAGCTGCGGCCGCGGCGGCGAGCAGGGTGCCGTTCCAGCTGAGGACGGCGGCGCCCGCGGCGAGGATCGCCAGGCCGACCGCCACCGACCAGAAGAGCACGGCGTATCGGCCGTGGGTGACCATGCGCGCCGCCGCGGCCGCGTGGCGGGTCGCGTGCCGGCCGCCGTACTCGACGGCGAGCATCACCACGTGCGCGGCGGTGGCCAGCGCCAGCGTCCGGACGACGAGCCGCTCGCCGTCGCCGCTCGTGTCGGTGACCAGCAGCGCGACGGCCAGCGCCCCGGCCCCGACCATCAGGGCCTGGACCTGCAGGTGCCAGAACAGCAGCGGTGACTGCCACAGATCGCGGCCCTCGGCCTGGCCGAACAGGAAACCGGTGTAGCCGGCGGCCATCACGGCCGCGGGGATCGCGAGCCAGGCGAGCACGCCGATCGCCGTCGTCGCGTCGTACAGGTCGAGTTCGACCGCCAGGCCGGCCAGGAACCACAGCCCCGCGACGACGGCGTACACGGCGAGCGCGACCGAGCCCCAGAACAACCACGACGTCGGGTTGGGCTTGAGGAACAGGTAGAGGAAGCGCTCGGGCCGCTTCAGGTCCCACACCAGCAGGGCGCCGGTGGCGGCGAGGGTGACCAGCGCGATGGCGGGGGCGACGACGGTGCCGAGCACGCCGAGATCGGCGCCCAGGATCATCGCCAGCGCCGCGACCAGCAGGACACCGGCGGAGACGCCCTTGGTCCAGAGGTAGGTCGTGACCTTCCAGCCCCACGGCCGGGGATGGGCGGTGTTGTACGTGGTGCGGGCGCCGCCGGCCGCCTGGCCACGCAGGTCGCCGGCCACCTCGAGGCGGTGCGCGTCGGGGTGCGACCAGATGTAGGTGTCGTCGACCGGGGCGTCGAGCGGCTCGAGCACCGCCCGGTCGGCGCCGAGGTAGAAGACGTTGGGGCCGGTGTTCTGCTCGGGCGAGCGGACGGTGGTCGCGTTCCCGTTGATCAGCCGGGAGATGCCCGAGGTGGGGTCGTCGAGGTCGCCGACCCAGATCGAGTGCGTCGGGCAGACGACGACGCAAGCCGGCTCGATGTCCTCGTCGATGCGGTGGGCGCAGAAGTTGCACTTGGCCGCGGTGTGGGTGTCCTCGTCGATGTAGATCGCGTCGTACGGGCAGCCCTGCATGCAGCTCTTGCAGCCGATGCAGCGGTCGCGGTCGAAGTCGACGATCCCGTCGTCCCGCTTGTAGAGCGCCTTGGTCGGGCAGATCTTCACGCAGGGGGCGTCGGTGCAGTGGTTGCAGCGCAGGACGCCGAACTCGCGGGTGGTCGGCGGGGAACTCGCCCTTCTCCACGTACTTCACCCAGGTGCGGAACTGCCCGACGGGCACCTCGTGCTCGGTCTTGCAGGCCACGGTGCAGGCATGGCAGCCGATGCAGGTGCGCTGGTCGATCGCGAATCCGTACTGCATCCGCCACCCCCACCGTGCTCCGCCTCGCTGCTCGCGGACACTACGGGCGCGGCGCAAACGTTCGCAAGGCTTGTCCGGACAACACGCTGGGACCGGTGGCGCGTCGCTTTCTCCCCGCAGAGCGCCGTCCACCGGGATGCTGTCGGCGCTGCCGGCGACGGGGGGCGGCCGCACCTCCCCGGCCTTCTCGACGGCGTCATCGCCCCAGCCCGTGGCGCCGGAGAGGACGAGTCCATGCAGCTGGAGAACACCCAGGTCGTCGGCGAGGTGCTCAAGCGGTTGCGCCGCGCCGAGGGTCAGCTGGCCGGGGTGATCCGGATGATCGAGGCGGGTCGGGAGTGCGAGGACGTCGTCACCCAGTTGGCGGCGGTCTCCCGGGCGTTGGACAAGGCGGGGTTCGCGATCATCGCGACCGGGCTCGAGCAGTGCATCGCCAAGGGCGACGGCGGATCGGTCGACCGGATCCGTCTGGAGAAGCTCTTCCTCTCCCTCGCCTGAGGCCGTGGGCCCGGCCGGCGAACCAACAGGCCGGAGCGGCTTCCGACACGCCCGGGATGGTTCCCGGCCGCTCTGGTGTCGTTTTGGTCACAGTCGCGTCGGGTAGCCCGGAACGGACCCCATCCCTCGACGGAGTGGACCTGTCAGTGTCCGAGAACGGAGATCATCGCGGGGATCGCGGGGACCTCGCTGCCCTAGTACGAGGCGCGCTCGAGCAGTTCGCCGGGCTCACGCGCTTCGAGCCGGTGGCCGCCACCGGCGTGCGCCGCGAGCAGGACGGCTGGTCCGTCCTGGTCGACGTCGTCGAACTCGAGCGGATCCCGGCCACGACCAGCGTGATGGCCACCTACCGCGTCGACGTCGACGTCTCCGGAGACCTCTGCGGGTACGAGCGGCTCCGCCGGTTCAGCCGCGGGTCGGTGGACCAGTGACGGCCGAACCGGCGCTGCAGCGCTCGTCCTCGGTCGGCGCCGGGTCGCTGGGCCGGCAGCCGGACTCGCTCGCCGACGTGCTCGAACGGGTGCTCGACAAGGGCATCGTGATCGCCGGGGACATCGTCGTGAGCATCCTCGACATCGAGTTGCTGACGCTCAAGCTGCGCCTGTTCGTCTCGTCGGCCGAGACCGCCCGCGAGATGGGCCTGGACTGGTGGAGCCACGACCCGTTCTTCTCCGGCCGCCGACCGGAGCGAGACGGCGCCGGCGCGACGGCGAGGACGGCGGTGAGGTCGAGGCCCTCCGGCGAGCGGGTCGCCGCCCTCGAGGAAGCAGCTGCAACAGGCGCCGGGCGAGCTCACCAGCGCACCCACGAGGACACAGAAGGCACCGAGGCCCTCGTGACCGGGCCGAACGATCGCGATGCGCTCGACCGCATCGCCGACGAGGTGACACCCGAGGTCCTGGCGGCCGCCCTCGAGCAGGCCCGGGAGCGGGCCGACCGCGCGGCTGGCGGACCTGCTCACCGACGCCATCGTCGCCAGGGCCCTGCGTGGCGACGCTCGGCCGAGGCAGCAGCCGGTCGTCGACACCGCGTCCCGGCACCGGGCGAGCGCCCTCTACGCCTACGCGGTCACCCGCGCCGGACCTGAGCTACCCGGAGGACGGCCCCGGCCTGACCGACGGCCGACCGGTCGAGCTGGTCACCGCCGACGACCTCGGCCTGCTGGTCAGCCGGGTGGACCCGGACGAGCTGACGGTGGACCCCGACGACCTGTCCGAGACCGGGCGCCTCGCCGTCCTGGCCCGCGGGCACGACACCGTCGTCCGGGCCGCCGGGGCGTCGGCCCGGTGCTGCCCCTGCGCTTCGGCACGGTGGTCGCGGACGAGGACGGCGCCCGCCGCCTGCTGCGCACGCATGCGGCGACCGCCCGGGAGCTGCTGGACCGCATCGGTGACGCGCGCGAGTGGGGCATCCGGCTGGTCCGGACCCTGACCGCGGCGGACCAGGACCCGGTGCTGGCGGGGCCCGGCGCGACCGCCGACGGCCTGACCGGCACGCAGTTCCTGGCCCGACGCCGGCAGGCAACGCAGCGAGCGCGAGGACGCCGACGCGCGCCGCCCGCGCCGCCGCCGAGACGCTGGAGGACGGCGCTCGCCCCGCACACGACCGACCGCCTCCGCCGGGGCGGCGCCGCCGGATCGTCGCTGCTGCTCGACCTCGCCTACCTCGTCCCGGCGGCCGAGGAGGCGGCGTTCCTCGCCGAGGTGGAGCGGCTCACCGGCGAGCTGACGTCGGACGGGCTGACGCTCGAGGTGACCGGCCCGTGGCCGCCGTACTCGTTCGCCGCCCTGACCGTCGGGGGTCCCGATGGTGCGTGAGCAGCCGGGCATCCTCGGCGGGGACACGCAGCGGGACCAGCCTCGTGGAGCTGCTCGACCGGGTTGTCCACCGCGGGGCCTACGTCGGAGGCGACGTCGTCATCTCGCTGGCCGGCATCGACCTGGTCCGGCTCGACCTCCGGCTGCTGCTGACCGCCGTCCAGCCCGACCGAGCCCGCGGGGGAGCACCGGTGAGGCCCGAGGCGCCGGCGGCCCAGCGGCTGAGCGGCACCGGCGAGGACGTCGGCCGCGGCCTGGGCCGGCTGGTGGTGACGCTGCTGGAGGTCGTCCGCCAGGTCGTCGAGCGCCAGGCCCTGCGCCGGGTGGAGTCGGTGACCTCAGCCCGGCCGACATCGAGCGGCTCGGGCGGGCGCTGATGGACCTCGAGACCACCTTCGACGAGCTCACCGAGCACTTCGGCGTCGTCCCCCAGGACCTGTACCTGCCCGCTGGACCTCGACGCCCTGCTCCGACCGGCACAGACGCCCGACCCCCGTCCCCGAGTGAGACCAGGAGAACCCCATGACCATGTCCACCGCTTCACCGCGCTCCCCGACCGAGCAGCCTGGCCGACGTCCTCGAGGTCGTCCTGGACAAGGGCATCGTCATCGACGCCTACATCCGGGTCTCGCTGGTCGGCATCGAGCTGCTGACCATCGACGCGCGCATCGTCATCGCCAGCGTCGACACCTATCTGCGCTTCGCCGAGGCGGTGAACCGGCTCGACCTGCAGCCGCGGAGCAGGTGGCCGGGCTGCCGGGACTGATGGACAACATGCGCGAGGGCGGCGCCAGGAAGAAGACGAAGGGTGCGCTGAGGGCGCGAAGGAGAGCGTCAAGGAGACCTTCTCCGGCCTCACCGGCCGCGACCGCGATGAGGACGAGGACGAGGACGAGCGCGAGGAGGAGCCCGCCCGGCGCGGGAGCCGCTCGGCGCCGGCCTCCCGGCGGCCGCGCGGGCGGGGCTGACGCATGGTGCTCGTCCACGGCGTCCTGCGCGAACGGGACGCCGCCCTGGTGGACCGACTGCCCGGCTCGTCGGAGCAACGGCCGCGGGCGGTGACCGCCGGCGCGCTGGCGGCCGTCGTCTCCGATGCGCCGCCGAACACGAGCTGACCGGCGACGACGCCGTCGCGCACCTGGACCTCCTGGTGGCCGCCGTCCAGGACGCGCCCGTGCTGCCGTTCGCGCTGGGTACCGCACTGCCGGACGACGACGCGGTGCGCGACGGCGTGCTGCTCCCGGACGCCGACGGCCTGGCCCAGCGGCTCGAGGCCATGGCCGACGTGGTCGAACTGCGGCTCGACCTGACCTTCGACACCGACGCCTCGGTCGCCGCGATCGCGCGGGAGGACCCGGAGCTGCGCCGCGCTGGCCGACCGGGCCCGCGGTCCGCGCGCGGGTATCGCCGAGCGGCTGGCCCTGGGCGAGGCCACGGCGATCCGGGTGGCCGAGCACCAGGCGGCGCTGGCCGAGGAGTGGACCGGGGAGCTGGCCGACATCGCCGAGCGCGCCGTCGCTGCTGCACGAGCGACGAGCAGCTCCGGCGGACCGCCTACCTGGTGCGCCGGGACCGGTCGGCGGACGCCGATGGCGCGGTGGCCCGGATGCGCCCCGGACCGAGGGGCTGGCCGAGGTCGAGTACGTCGGCCCGCTGCCGGTCTTCACCTTCCTCGACGACCTGGACGTCGGCGCCGGGCCGGCCCCCGCGAACCGACGCCCTCCCGGTGGGGGTGGTGACCGGGCAGAGGTGAGACGCACGCAGGACGTGCGGTCGGCACGGGGGCCGACGACCGATCCACACCGCCGAACCGGGACCAGTGCCCGAACCAGGAGGAACACAGTGACTGAGACCCCACCAACCCGAGCGATGCTGAAGCTTGGCGCCGTCGCCGTCGGCGGCTACGTGCTGGGCCGGCTGAAGAAGGGACGGACCGCTGTCGGCTTCGCCCTGTGGCTCGCCGGCGCGAAGACGGACCCCAAGCGCATGCTCCGCGACGGACTGCTCGAGCCGTCCAGACCCCCGAGGGGCAGGAGCTGCTGAACCAGATGCGCGGGCCCGTCCTGGAGGCCGGGAAGCGCGCCGCGGCCGTGACGTTCGAGAGCCAGGTCGCAGCGCTCACCTCGGCATTGGAGAAGCGCACGCAGATGCTGTCCGAGGTCGGGAAGGCCGGCGGGAAGGCCGGCCGGAAGGCCCGCAAGAAGGCAGGGGACGTCATCGAGGGCACCGTCGTCGCGGACTCCTCCGAGGAAGAGGACGACGAAGCCCGCGCCGCCGAGGACACGGACGCCGACGACACGGACTACGACGACACCGACGTCGAGGACACCGACGAGGCCGAGGACGAGGAGCCCGAGGAGGACGACGAGTTCGAAGCCGACGAGGCCGAAGCCGACGAGGCGGAAGCCGACGAGGGCGAGGACGACGAGGGCGAGGACGACGAGGGCGAGGACGAGGAGCCCGAGGAGGACGACGAGTTCGAAGCCGACGAGGCGGAAGCCGACGAGGCGGAAGCCGACGAGGGCGAGGACGAGGCCGAGGACGAGGCCGAGGACGAGGAGCCCGAGGAGGAAGACGAGGACGAGGAGGAACCGCCCGCCGCGAAGAAGAAGGCCCCGCGCAAGGCCGCACGGCCGGCGAAGAAGGCCGCTACAGCGGCGAAGAAGACCGCTCCGGCGGCGAAGAAGGCCGCTCCGGCAGCGAAGAAGTCGGCACCGGCAGCGGCGAAGAAGGCCGCATCGTCGTCGGCGAGGAAGTCGGCACCGGCAGCGGCGAAGAAGGCCGCATCGTCGTCGCGATCGGCCCCGCAACGGCGGTCCCCCCGTCGCCAGCGCAGTGAAGGGAGCAGGTCATGACCAGCAACGAGAGTCGTACGGAACGGTCCGGTGGCCTGATGGGCGCGCTGAAGGACAGCCCCGCGGTGTCCGCACTCGGGGATGCGGCCCGCGACTACGCGAAGGCGAAGGGCGGTGACGCGGTCAAGAAGGTCGGCGACCGGCTCACCGGCGCGACCGACAGCCTGCAGAGCAAGGCCGACGGCGGCGGCTTCACGGCCACGGCCGCGACGACCGCGATCAAGAAGGTCGCGCAAGGGGACAACCCGGTCAAGGCCGCGGTCAAAGGGGTCGGGTCGGGCATCGCGGAGAAGGTGAAGGGCGCCTTCGGCGGCGGCGGGGGAGGCGGCAAGCAGAAGTTCATCAACATCATCGAGGACATCCATCGTCGGTGTGCCGGTCGACGTCGCCTACAACCAATGGACGCAGTTCCAGGAGTTCGGCAGCTTCATGAAGGGCGTCGAGTCGGTCGACCAGACGGACGAGATCGAGAGCAACTGGAAGGTCAAGGTCTTCAAGTCCCGCCGCAACTTCAAGACCTCGATCACCGAGCAGATCCCGGACCGGCGGATCGCCTGGACCAGCGAGGGCGCGAAGGGCAGCATCAAGGGCGTCGTCACCTTCCACCCGCTGGCCGACGACCTCACCCAGGTGCTGCTGGTCCTCGAGTACTACCCGCAGGGCCTGTTCGAGAAGACCGGCAACATCTGGCGGGCCCAGGGCCGCCGGGCCCGGCTCGACCTCAAGCACTTCCGTCGCTTCGTGATGATGAGCGGCGAGGAGACGGGCAGCTGGCGCGGCGAGATCCGGGACGGCGAGGTCGTGCGCGAGCCGGACGAGGAGGAGCCGACCCAGGAAGGCGCCGAGGACGAAGCGACGTCCGAAGGGGAGCCGGCCGACGACGAGGACGAGGAGTACGACCAGGACGAGGACGACTACGACGAGGAGGACGAGGAGGACGGCCGAGGACGAGGACGAGTCGGACGACAACGAGGAGCCCGAGGAGGAGCCCGAGGAGGACGAGGAGCCCGCCGAGGAGCCCGCCGAGGAGCAGCGCGGGAACGGCCGGCGACGGCGCCGCGAACCGGCCCGCGCCCGATGACGAGGAGGTAGGTCATGGCCGAACGGGACGAGCAGGGGGTGCCCGACGAGGTACTGAACCAGGTGGTGAACACCCTCACCATCCGCGACGCGGTGCTCGATGCGCTGTTGGACAAGGTGGAGAGAACCGCTACCCGTCCTCGACGATGATGGATGACATCGAGCGGATCCTCACACCCGCGCCGGCGGCAGGACTATGCCGAAGTCCTGCTCTCCAAGATTCGCGAGGACAAGTTCCCCAGCCACGCGATGATCGAGCGCCTGCTCCGGCTCTCGAGCTGACCCGTTCCGCGCGCGAGTGCGACGACGTCGTGGCGATCAACGTCTGATGGCCACGACGTCGTCGCACTCGGCATGGGCTCACACGGTTCCGGTCGCCCAGGCGTGGCTGGTCTCGACGATCGCGGTGACGACGGCGAGTTCGTCGTCGTCCCGCGGGCCGTAGACCAGGACGAAGCCGGGCGAGAGCCGGACGCCGGCCCACGGGTGGGGCACCGCCCAGCCCTGGCGAATGGCGTCGGCGGCCAGCGCGGGCGGCAGCGCCAGGTGCAGCGAGCCGTCGTAGCCGGGGTGCAGGTGGGCGAACTCGCGGGCCGCCGGCACCAGGAAGGCGTCGTCCGGGCCGCGCAGGGGTGGGTCGAGGACGAACCCGCGGGCGCCGGGCACCGAGATGGCCGAGGGCCCGGTGGTGACGCCGGCCAGCGCGGTCGCGCGCGCGAACAGCCGCTCCTGCAGCTCGGCCGGTGCGTTGTCCGAACCTGCTGCTGCGGGATGCGGTGACTGATCTGCGGACGGGCACCGCGCCGCTCGGGCAGCGCGCCACCGGGGAGACCCGACCAGGACGACGGACCCGAGACCTCCGGACCGCGGTGCGCCAGGAACGACGAGCCGCTCCTGCAGCCAGCCGCCCAGCTCGCCGACGGCGGCGGCGCTGATCGCGTGGCCGACCGGGATCGCGGCGGCCGCTGGTCGGGGCGCCGGACTCGTCGTGCAGGTAGGTCCAGGTCCGGTCCAGCAGCTCGCGCGGGATCACCGTGTCCTGCTCGCCCTGCGCGACGAACACCGGGACGCCCACCAGCCGACCGGCCGTCACCGGCACACCGGCGTCGAAGGGAAGCGTGCCGTAGAGGATCGCGCCGGCGGCGTAGCGGGACGGGTCGTCGAGCAGCAGCCCACCGGCGAACGCGGCGCCGCCGCTGAAGCCGATCAGCGCACCGGCCGGCCGGCCGGTGCGACGCCGTCCAACCAGCCGCGGAACCAGTCCATGGTGGCCCGGAGCGACTCCGCGACCGGGCGCCCGATGCCGCGGTTGGCGAACCAGGCGAAGCCGCCGCCCTCGGCGATCGGGGCCCGGACCGCCGCGTACTGCGGCCCGTCCGGCAGGTGATCGGCCAAGCCGAGGATGCCGGTCTCGTCGGCGCCGCGGCCGTGCAGCAGCACGACCAACGGCGCTGCCGGGTCGGTGCTGCCGGCCGTCGCGACAACCGGACGGTCGAGGGTGATGCTCACGACGTCGCCTCCACCGAGCCGGGCAGGATGCGTCCCGCGGTGCCGACGCCGGACCAGCGCGCCACCTCGGCGCCCAGGTCGAGCCGGTCCACCGGGGCGGCGTTCTCGTACTCGCCCCAGTCCGCCCGGGGCAGCATCCACATGACCTCGAACTCGTTGCCGTCGGGGTCGATGCCGTAGACGCTCTTGGTCGCGCCGTGGCTGGACTCGCCGGTGAAGGCGTCCAGCTCGGCCAGGGTCATCCGCGCCTGCTCGAGCTCGTCGATCGTGTCGACCTGCCACGCGAGGTGGTAGAGCCCGACGGTGCCGCGCTGCCGGGGCGCCGCGCCCTGCCCGATGCCGAACAGGCCCAGATCGTGGTGGTTGCCCGAGCGGGGCAGGCGCAGGAAGGCGGCGTTGGCCCGCGAGCTCCCGAGCGACGATCTCCATGCCGAACGCCTCGATCCAGAAGCGCAGCGAGCGCTCGAGGTCGGAGACGAACAGCACCGCGTGGTTGAGACGGACGGCTGCGATGGTCATGGCGATCTCCTCGGGAGCTTCCGGTGCGCGATCAGGCGGCGGTGGCGCCGACGACCTGGAAGTGGTTCTGCCACACCCAGCCGTTGCCCGCGTTCAGCGTGATGTTGAGGAAGGCCAGCTCCTCGAGGGTGCGGGCGAACCGCAGGTTGCCGGCGTCGACCGGCGCGAACCCGAGCGACGTGCCGAGCTCCGCGACCGTGCCCTTGGCGGCGGCGTCGTCCCCGGCGATCAGGAGGGTCAGGGGCGCGCCCTGCTCAGCGGGGGCGACGTAGCGACTGGCGAAGACGGTGTTGAAGGCCTTGACGACGGGGGTGCTGCCGGCGGCCTGCTGCACGGCCTCGGCGCCGGAGATGCCCTCGATGGCGAGGCCGTCGAAGGTGGCGTTGAGGGGGTTGGTCGCGTCGACGATCACGGCGCCGGACGCCACGGGGGCCACCTCGGCGGCGACGGCGGCGGCCCCGGCCGCGGGGACGGCGAGGAGAACGACGTGCGCGCCCTGGACGGCGGCGGTGTTGCTCTCGGCGGCCTGCGCGCCGACCTCGGCGGCGAGGGCCTGGGCCTTCTCCGGGTGCGCGGCGCTGATGACGACGTCGTGCCCTGCCGGCGACCGCGGCCCGGCTGAAGCCGCCACCCACGTTGCCGGCCCCGATGACTGCGATACGCATCTCGATCTCCTTCAGATAGTTGACGGCTCAGATGTTGAGCACGAAGGAGACGTTAGGCCGAGATAGTTGCGCTGTCAACTACTGACGCGGTAACTTTCTCTCGTGACCCCGATCTCCGCGAGCGACGACGCACTCATCACCACGTTCGGCCGCCTCGTCGAGGTTCAGGGCCGGCTCGAACGGCGCCTCGGCAGTGACCTGGAGGCGCGCGTCGGGCTTCCGCACGCGTGGTTCGAGGTGCTGGTCCGGCTCTGCCGCTCCGACGACGGGCAGCTGACCATGGGCGTGCTCGCGGAGCAGGTGACGCTGACGACCGGTGGCGTCACCCGCCTGGTCGACCGCATGGAGGCCGCCGGCCTGGTGGAGCGGCTGCCCTGCCGCACGGACCGACGGGTGGCCTACGCGGCGATCACCGGCGCCGGGCGCGCGAAGCTGGAGGAGGCGGCCGAGGTGCACGCCGTCAACCTGCGCGCCGTGTTCGACGGGTTCAGCGCGAAGGACCTGGCCACGCTCGACACCCTGCTCGACCGGCTGCGCGCCGTCGCCACGTCGGCCTGATCCCGGCACCCCTGGCGAGCGGGTGCTTGACGGAGCAAGCTCGTCCCGTGCGCGTCGCCGACCTCGAGGCCTTCTGGCCCACCCGCCGGCTGGACGCCTTCGACGGGCTGTGTCGGGTGGTCGCGCTCGCGCGCGCTGCCGTGCGCCCCGCCTGAGCCCCTCCCCCGGGTCGGCGGCCCGACAGCACCTCCATCCGCGGAGCGCGGCCACGGGAGCCCATCCCACAGCCCACCGCTCGAGGAGATCCCGCCAATGTCCGTGACCGACGAACTGCTCGCCAACAACGCCCGCTACGCCGAGACCTTCACCGGCCCGCTGCCGCTGCCGCCCTCCCGCCACGTCGCCGTCCTCGCCTGCATGGACGCGCGGCTCGACGTCTACCGGGCGCTCGGCCTGAACGAGGGCGAGGCGCACGTCATCCGCAACGCCGGGGGCGTCGTCACCGATGACGAGATCCGCTCCCTGGCGATCAGCCAGCGCCTGCTCGGCACCACCGAGATCGTGCTGATCCACCACACCGACTGCGGCATGCTGACCTTCACCGACGACGACTTCCGCAGCTCGATCGAGCAGGACACCGGCGTCCGGCCCGACTGGCACTCCGAGGCCTTCCCCGACCTCGAGGCCGACGTCCGGACCTGCCTGAAGAAGATCGTCGACAGCCCGTTCATCCCCGACAAGCACAGCGTCCGCGGCTTCATCTTCGACGTCGGCACGGGAAGGCTGACCGAGGTCGTCTGAGTCCGACGGGATCTGCGCGGTGGTGGCGATCCGCGCCTGAGCGCGACCACCGCGCAGATCAACGGCCTCTCGTGGAACCGCCCGATCGAGCGACTCCCAACTTGGAGTAACTACACCAATACTCTTCGTAGAGGGCCTGAACCATCAGGTCTCGCTGAGCATCCCGCGGAGAGTCCAGATGCCGGGCATCCCTGGAACCGACTACCCCGAGGTGCGGACGGTCGTCGATCTGCTCCTGAGCAGCCGACCGGACGCGATGATCAGCTGGGTCGAGGCCGCAGACGGAGACGGGCTCGTGCTCGCCCCGGCGGAGGACCGCACTCGGCAGCCGCTCCGGCTCGCGGTCGGCGAGCGCTTGGACGTCGTCTGGCGCGGGCCCGGCCATCTTCTGTCGCTGCCGGCTGCGCTGGTCGACGTCGAGAGCGGCGCGGTCCCCGTCTGGCACCTGCGCCCGCTGGGCCCTGCGATCCGGGGCCAGCGCCGCGCCGCGGTCCGTGCCCCGATGGCCGCCGCCGTGCGGTTCGAGGGGCCCGCGGGCCCGCTGCCCGGGACGACGCTGGACGTGAGCGAGGGCGGCCTCCGGGTCCTGCTACGCCCCCCGCCAGGGAACGAACCCTCCGCCGAACCTCCGGGCGGCGCGCTCGCGCCCGGCTCCATCGTGCCGCTCGTGCTGACCTTGGGCGAGGTGGAGCTGCCCTGCAGGGGCGAGGTGCTGCGGCGCACCCGCCGCGACGACAGGTGGGAGGTGACCCTCCGGTTCGTCGGCATGCACGAGAACACCCAGGACTTCATCCGGCGGCACGTGTTCGAGCGCCTGCGCACCCTGCGCGCCCGCGGGGTGTTCTGACCGACACATCTGTGATCACAGGGCTCTCGATCGCCTCCATCGCGATGAGATCGCAGGTCTCGCCCCGTCAGGAGGGGCCGGCGAACCAGCTGCTGCCCGGGAGGTCGGGCGGCGGCGGGGGCGTCCGCTCGGCCGTAGTCCGGCGGGGTCCACGGCCACAGCGTCACGACGTCGGCGGCCGCGCGGCTGATGACCGTTGCGTCGACCACCGTCGTCGTCTCCTCGATGCCGAGGGCGCCGCAGCGGAGCGACGAAGGTCAGCGGCCCCGCCGGTGGCAGCGGGCTCAGCCACCACGACTGGTCGACGGCGCGGTCGCCACCACCGCCGCCGCCCGGGTGCAGGACGACGTCGGTGTCGGAGCGCGGCCACGGATCCGTCATCGAGCCCGGTCCCGGAACGTTGCTCCCGCGGCGCCCGTCGGCCAGTTCGACGCCGAGCATGAACCCGCCCGCCCTCCGGGGCCCGTGCTCGAAGAGGATCTCGTTCAGCTCGCGGCCGCCCGGACCCGAACGTGCTCGGAGCGCGAGGTCGAAACTCAGCCCGGTCGTGTAGACCTGCAGCCCCAGCAGCGCGATGGCGACGTCCCCGGTGCGCGCGACGACCACGTTGAGCGGGACCCCCACCGGGATCTCGTTGTCCGGGGCGCTCATCCGCCGCAGGAATTCCTGGTCCGGACCGTCATCGGACGAAGAACGTCGAGCTCCACATGCGGCGGAGCCTGTCCGCCGCGCCGCTCATCGGCAAGCGAGATCTGCACAGTGGCCCCCATCAGGCTGCTGATGGGGGCCACTGTGCAGATCTCGCCCGGTCAGGCGGTGCGGGAGGCCTCCGCGAGCGCGGCCAGCGCCTGCTCGAAGCACTCCTGCGGCGGCTGGACCAGCCCGGCGCCGACCTGACCGGTGCCGGCCACCCGTCCGGCCATGCCGGTGTTGATCTGCGGCAGCCAGCCGGTGCGCGCCACCTTGAGGACGTCGATGCCCGTCGGCGACCCGCGGAAGCCCATGATCGGGATGGCCATCGCCGGGTTCTCGGCGAGCGTCACCTGGTACATCCGCTCGGTGGTCGCGAGCGCGTCGGGCACCGAACCGCCGACGAACCGGACGATCGCCGGGGCCGCGGCCATCGCGAAGCCGCCGACGCCGTAGGTCTCCATGATCGCGGAGTCGCCGATGTCGGGGTTGGCGTCCTCGGGGCCGTAGTCGCCGAGGTACAGGCCGACCGGCGTCTGTGCGGGGCCGGTGAACCAGCGGTCGCCGGTGCCGGCGGTCTGGATGCCGAACTCGGTGCCGTTGCGCGACATCACCGTCAGCATCGTCGAGCCGGGGACGTCGCGGGCGGCGTCGAGCGCGAGCTTCGCCGTCGGCATGCCCAGGTTGAGGTAGAAGTGCTCGTTGCCGCCGGCGAACTTGAGCACCGCGGCGATGTCGGACGACGGCGCGTCGACGGCGACGATCAGCGGGGACAGCTCGCGCAGGGCCATCAGCGAGCCGGCGCGGTTGCGGTTGTGCCCCTCGTCGCCCATCTGCAGCATCTGGGCGAGGATCGCCTTGACGTCGACCGGGTCGTTGCCCGCGTCGATGGATCCCGGACGGCCTTCGACAGGATCGGGCCGAGCACGTCGCGCATCCAGCGCAGCCGCTCCTGCACCTCGTCGTTGAAGGCGCCCATCCGCAGCACCTTGCCGAGGCCCTCGTTGAGGTTGCAGAACGCGCGCCGCCGTTGACCGGGTCCTCGACGCACCACATCCACATCGACGGGCTGGTCACGCCGGCCATCGGGCCCACGGTGCGGTGGTGGTGGCAGGGGTCGAGGGTGACCTCGCCGGCCGCCAGGATCCGCTCGGCGTCCTCGACCGACGAGGCCCAGCCCTCGAACAGGCAGGCACCGATCAGCGCGCCGCGCATCGGGCCCGAGGCGTTCTCCCAGAGCAGCGGCGGGCCGGAGTGCAGCAGAATGCGGTCGGCAGGCCAGCACCTCACGGGCCGGGCGGACGTCGACCAGCACGGACCCGCGGAGAGCAGGTGCTCCACCGCCGTCCGGTTGGCCGAGGCCCGGCGCGGGTCGAGGGCCAGCGCGGCGATGTCCTCGGGGCTGCCGAAGCCCGGCGGGCGCCACTCGACGTCGTGCACCTCGGCGCCCTGGGCGCGCAGCGCATCGGAGAAGACGTCGACGCCGGCAGCGACGATCGCCGGTGGTCCGGACAGCAGTCCGCCCAGGGTCATGAGGAGGCTCCCAGCAGGTCGAGGGCGTACCGCGTGGCCGCGGCGTTGGAGGAGAAGTCACGGCTTCGCTCCAAAAGGGGGAGAGCGCATGCCGAGTGGCCGCGGCATTGGAGGCAAAAACAGGCGCCGGCGGCGGCGAGGGTGTCGGCCTGCCGGCTCCAGCCCTGCGGGTCACCCTCGGTGCCGACGAGCGCGATCACGATCGGCAGCGGTGTCGCGCTGACGTCGCGGGCGGCGGTCAGGGCCGGCGCCAGCGCGGCCGCGGGATCCGGGTCGGCGCCGTAGCCGAGGACGACGTCCATCAGCAGCACCGCCGGCTCGTCCGCGGCGGCCACCGCCGCGAGCGCCTCGAGCCGCAGCGTCGGGTCGATCATCGGGTGCGCGCGGCCCACGGTCAGGGCGTCGTCCCCGAAGTCGATGACGACGTGACCCGAGGCGGACAGGTCCGTCCCGAGGTCGAGCTCCGGCTTAGCGGGGTGTTGGACCGGATGTCGCCGAGCGCCGGCGCGGCCAGCAGCATCGCCTCGTCGGCGAGCGTGCCGCCGGAGAACAGGCCCTTCAGAGCCGCGCCCGGAACCGCGGCTACGGCAGGTCCCGGGCGCGACGGCCAGACCGGCACGTCGACGCCCATGTCGCCCAGCAGGGCCTCGACCGCTGCGGTCAGGTCGGGCGTCTCGGGCGAGAGAGCTGCAAAGCGGACCGGCACTGCGAGTTCGTCTGCCGCGGCCGACGACGGATTGCGCGACCGAGGGCGCCGGCGGCTTGGACACCAGCATCACGCGCTCGGTCGCGGGGTCGGCGTCCAGCGCCGCCAGCGCGTCGAGCGTGGCCAGCCCGCCGACGGCCTCCGACAGGTCGCGGCCGCCCACGCCCAGGACGTGCGAGACGCCGACCCCGGCCATGTCGAGCAGGCAGGAGACCTGCTGCGCGCCGGTGCCCGAGGCGGCGACGAGCCCCACCGGCCCCGGCCGGACGACGTTGGCGAACCCGAGCGCGACGCCGGAGACGATCGCCGTCCCGCAGTCGGGGCCCATGACCAGCACGCCGGCGTCGTGCGCGGCGCGCTTGAGGGCCACCTCGTGCTCGACGGGGACGCCGTCGGAGAAGACCAGCACGCTGCGGCCGGCGGCGATCGCGTCGGCGGCCTCCGCGACGGCGTACTGCCCCGGCACGGAGATGATCGCCAGCGACGGGTCGGCCTCGAGCTCGGCGAGACCGCCGCCGATGGTCCGCTGGGGGATCGCGTCGGCCGAGCCGGTCGAGCGCTCGCGTTCGGCGAGGGCGACCTCCACGGCCGCGAGCGCGGCGGCCAGCGTCTCGTCGTCCTCGGCCCGGACCCCGATCAGGAGCTGCTCCGGGGAGGCGTCCTCCTCCGGCGCGAGCCCCATGTTGGTGGCCAGCTCCAGGTTGAGCGGCGTCGCCATCGCGACGATCACGCCGGTCACGCCCGACAGCGCCGAGACGCTGCGGCTCACCTGCATCAGGCGGACCGAGTCGGCGTACACCCCCGAGCGCAAGATCACCGAGCGGACGCCGCCCGTGTCGGATGGGGCTCCCGTGGGCGGTGAGGCGGTCACCCGTCGAACCGTACTCAGAGATGTCTCAGCGGTGAAGTATCGGCATCCCAAGAGCAATAACGATTTAGCAGTGAGGTACTTCCGCCGCGGCGTGAACTAGTGCGACATTGGCGCCTTCCCGGTGGGGCTGACGCCTGTCGACCGGCACCGGATCGAGTCGTGCAGGTCAGAGGAGGCACTCAGATGGCGTTGGGACTTGGCTGGAAGCTCTACGGGGACGGAAGTACCCCGCCGTTGGGCGAGGCGGTCGCCCCCGACGAGCGGCTTGTCCTGGCCGCTCACGATCGGCATCGGCGCGCAGCACGTGGTCGCCATGTTCGGCGCGACCTTCGTCTTCCCGCTGGTCATGGGGCTGGACCCCAACCTCGCGATCATGATGAGCGGGATCGCGACGATCATCTTCCTGCTCATCGTGAACGGGAAGATCCCCAGCTACCTGGGCACGAGCGCCTCGTTCGTCGGCGGCGTCGTCGCCATCCGTGCGCAGGGGGGTGACTCGAGCGACGTCGTCGGCTCGATCCTGATCGCCGGCGTCGTCCTGGCGTTGGTCGGTGTCCTCATCCACTTCGCCGGGGTGCGCTTCCTGCACGCCATCCTGCCGCCGGCCGTCACCGGCGCGGTCGTGCTGCTGATCGGGTTCAACCTGGCCCCGGTCGTCGCGAGCATCTACTGGCCGCAGGACCAGTGGGTGGCGCTGGCCACGATGTCGTTCGTCATCGTCGCCTCGCTGATGTTTCGGGGCTTCTGGGCCCGCATCGCGATCCTGCTCGGGCTGGTGTTCGGCTTCGTCTTCTCGTGGCTGCTCGACGTCACGGCCGGCCCGATCACCTCGGTGCTCGGTGGCGCGACGGAGGCCACCGAGCATGACCGCCTGAACCTCTCGGGCCTGTCCGACGCCGACTGGTTCGGGCTGCCCACCTTCACCGCCCCGAGCTTCTCGCTCAACTTCTCGCTGCTCGTGCTGCCCGCCGTCATCGCGCTGGTCGCGGAGAACACCGGGCACGTCAAGGCGGTCGCGGCGATGACCAAGCGCGACCTCGACCCGTACATGGGCCGCGCGATCATCGCCGACGGTGTCGGCACCGCGATCGCCTCGTCGGTCGGTGGCTCGCCCACGACCACCTACGCCGAGAACATCGGCGTCATGGCCGCGACCCGCGTCTACTCGACGGCGGCGTACTACGTGGCCGCGCTCGTGGCGATCCTGCTCGGGCCTGTGCCCCAAGTTCGGCGCGCTGATCTTCGCCATCCCGGGTGGGGTGCTCGGCGGGATCACCGTCGTCCTCTACGGGATGATCGGCCTGCTGGGCGCCAAGATCTGGAAGGAGAACCGGGTCGACTTCGCGAACCCGATCAACCTGGTTCCGCTCGCAGCGGGCATCATCATCGCCATCGGCGACGTGACCCTGGTCTTCAGCGACACCTTCTCCCTCGGCGGCATCGCGCTCGGCACGATCGTCGCCGTCGCCGGCTGGCATGTCGCCCGCGCCCTGGCGCCGGCGGAGATGAAGGAGGCGCTGACTGCGCGAGGGGATGATCCCCGCGTCCGGGACGACCTTCGGCCACATCCACGGCGACGAGGAGATGCCCGACCCGTCGTCGGTCGACGAGGTCGGCCGTCCCGGCGTCACCGGCAGGCACACTCCTGGAGAGGGCAAGCACAACAGGTGAAGCCAAGTCCGTTCCGTTACGCCGACCCCGGCACCCTCGACGAGGCCCTCGCGGTCCTCTCCGACGAGGGTGCGGGCGCCAAGGTGCTCGCCGGCGGCCAGTCGCTGCTCCCGCTGCTCTCCATGCGGCTCGCAGCACCGGCCACGCTGGTGGACATCAACCGGGTGCCCGGTCTCGACACCGTCGAGGCCACCGGGGACGGCGTGACGGTCGGAGCGCTCGTCCGGCACAACGCACTGCTCCACGACGACGCCGCCGCCCGGGTCCAGCCGCTGCTGGCCCGGGCGACGGCGAACGTCGCCCACCCGGCCATCCGCAACCGGGGCACCACCGTCGGCTCGATCGCGCACGCCGACCCCTCCGGCGAGATGACCTCCGTCCTCGCCCTCACCGACGGGCACGTCACCGTCGCCACGCCCTCCGGTCTCGAGACCGTCGAGTGGCGCGACTTCTTCGTCGGCCCGCTGGAGACCTCGGTCCACGGCCCGGCCGTCGTCACCTCCGCCTTCTTCCCGGCGCTCCCCCCGCGCTCGGGCACCGCCTTCGCCGAGGTCGCCCGCCGCAAGGGCGACTACGCGGTCTGCGGCGCCGGCGTCGTCGTCACGCTGGACGAGGACCGCCGGGTGACCGCCGTCCGCGCCTCCTACGTCTCGGTGGGCCTGGTCCCCGAGGTGCACGACCTGACCGAGGCCGTCGCCGGCTCCCCCGTGGACAGCGCCGACTGGGCCGCCGCCGGGGCACTGGCGCGCACACTGGTCGAACCGGACACCGACATCCACGCGAGCGCCGACTACCGGCGCCTGCTGGTCGGGGTCCTGACCGAGCGAGTTCTGGTGACGGCCGCGGCTGAGGCCGCGGAGAGGACGGCATGACTACCGACGCCGAGCGGACGATCACCGTCACCGTGAACGGTGTTCCACGTGAAGCCACGGTGCCGGTGCGGCGGCTGCTGTCGGACGCGCTGCGCCACGAGCTCGGGCTGACCGGCACGCACGTGGGCTGCGAGCACGGCGTCTGCGGGGCCTGCACGGTGCTGGTGGACGGCGACCCGGTGCGCTCCTGCCTGATGCTCGCCGTCCAGGTGGACGGGCACGAGGTCACGACGGTCGAGGGCCTGGCGCGGGACGACCACCAGGGCGGGCAGGTGCTGCACCCGGTGCAGGAGGCCTTCCGCGAGTGCCACGCGCTGCAGTGCGGCTTCTGCACGCCGGGCTTCCTGATCACGATCGCCGCCGGGCTCGACAAGCGCGACAACTCCGTCGACCTGACCGAGGACGAGGTCGAGGACATGGTCGGCGGCAACCTGTGCCGGTGCACCGGCTACGCCAACATCAAGAAGGCCGTGCACCACGCCGCCGCGACGATGCGGGACGCCCAGTGACCGCGCCAGGCAAAGGAAGCTTTGCCTGCAGATTTGGCGCTCAGACGCAGGCAAAGCTTCCTATGCCTAGCCCCGGGACTGGGGGACGGCGGTGACGACCAAGCTGTTCGGTGAGCCGGTCCGCCGGCGCGAGGACGCCCGGCTGATCATCGGCAAGGGCCGCTACCTCGACGACATCGGGCACACCGCGCTGGCCGCCGCCTTCGTGCGCAGCCCGCACGCGCACGCCCGCATCACCGACATCGACGTCGAGGGCGCCCTGGACGTCGAGGGCCTCGTCGCGATCTACACCTACGAGGACCTCACCGGCCCGATGGCCGAGCCGCTGCCGGTGCTGATCCCGCACCCGCAGCTGACCTCGCCGCGCACCGGCTACCCGCTGGCCAAGGGCATCGTCCGCCACGTCGGCGAGCCGATCGTCATGGTCATCGCCACCGACCGGTACATCGCCGAGGACGCCGCCGAGCGGATCCTGGTCAGCTACGAGGAGCTGCCGGTCGTCGTCGGGGTCGACGCCGCGCAGGCGGCGACGGCGACGGTGCACGACGACGTCCCGGACAACGTCGCCGCCCGGCACCACCAGGAGACCGGGGACGTCGAGGTCGCGCTGTCGGCGTCGACGCACACCCTGGAGTTCACGCAGTACATCGAGCGCAGCGCCTGCATGCCGATGGAGGGCAAGGGCGTGCACGCGAAGTGGGACGCCGACGACTCGTCGCTGCGCGTCTACACGAGCACCCAGGCGTCGACGTCGGTGCGCGCGGCGATCGCGGCCAAGCTCGAGCTGTCGCTGGACAAGGTCGAGGTGATCGCGCCGGACGTCGGCGGCGGCTTCGGCGTGAAGATCATGCACCCGTGGCCGGAGGAGCTGCTGGTGCCGATGGCGGCGATCGCGCTGCAGACCGAGGTGAAGTGGGTCGAGGACCGCCGCGAGCACTTCATCTCCTCGGCGCACGAGCGGCAGCAGCGGCAGGAGATCCGGGTCGGTTACGACGACGAGGGCCGGGTCACCGCCCTCGACGTCCACATCTGGCACGACAACGGCGCGTACACGCCCTACGGGATCATCGTGCCGATCGTGACGGCGACCCAGCTGGTCGGCCCGTACGTGATCCCGACGTACCGGGTGATCGTCGAGAGCGTCTACACGAACACCGTCATCGTGACGCCGTACCGCGGCGCCGGGCGGCCGCAGGGCTGCTACGCGATGGAACGGACGATGGACCGCATCGCCGACGCGCTGGACCTCGACCGGTCCGTCGTCCGGGAGCGGAACCTGATCCAGCCCGACATGTACCCCTACGACCACCACCTGACGTTCCAGGACGGCCGGCCGGTCATCTACGACTCGGGGAACTACCCGGGGCTGCTGGACAAGCTGCGGACGCTGGTCGGCTGGTCGGAGGCCTCGCGGCTGCGGGACGAGGCCGCGGAGCGCGGCAAGATGCTCGGCATCGGCATGGCGATGTACGTCGAGGGCACCGGGCCCGGCCCCTACGAGGGCGGGCACGTGCAGGTGCTCGGCAGCGGCAAGGTGCTGGTCTCGACCGGGCTGACCTCGCAGGGGCAGGGGCACGAGACGGCGTTCGCGCAGATCGTGGCCTCCGAGCTCGGGGTGCCGATCGAGGACATCGAGGTGACCACCGGCGACACCCGGCGCTTCGGGTACGCCGTCGGCACCTTCGCCTCGCGGGCCGCGGTGATGAGCGGCAACGCGATCGCGCTGGCGGCGCGGGGCGTGAAGGAGAAGGCGCTGCGGATCGCCGCCGACGTCCTCGAGGCCGACCCGGGCGACCTGGAGATCGAGGAGGGCGTCGTCCAGGTCAGGGGCACTCCCGGTGCCTCGATCCCGCTGCGGACGGTCGCCGTCCTCTCCAACCCGCTGCGGTACGCGTTCGACGAGGCCGCCAAGCAGGCGACCCAGTTCGCGCGGCCGGGGTCGGACGACAAGCCGCCGGTCGCGGTCGGGGACGCGCCCGGCCTGGAGCACGTCGACTACTACTCGCCGATCCGGTCGACGTTCGCGTCGGGCGCGCACGCGGCGATCGTGGAGATCGACCCGGCGACGTGGGAGATCGACGTCGTGAAGTACGCGGTCGTGCACGACTGCGGCAACGTGGTGAACCCGATGATCGTCGAGGGCCAGGTGCACGGCGGCGTCGCGCAGGGCGTGGGCGGGGCGCTGTACGAGCGGATGGCCTACGACAGCGACGGGCAGCTGCAGAACGCCTCGTTCATGGACTTCCTGATGCCGTACGCCTCCGAGGTGCCCGACATCGACATCGACCACCAGGAGACGCCGTCGCCGCTGAACCCGCTCGGGATCAAGGGCGCCGGCGAGGCCGGGGTCATCCCGGGGACGGCGGCGATCGCGTCGGCGATCGAGGACGCCGTGGGACGCCGGATCAAGGCGATGCCCATCTCCCCCACCGAGCTGTACGACCTGGTGCGAGACGACTCTTCGGAACGGACCGCAGCGGCTGGGCGCCGCGCGGGGACAGGAGCGATGGCGTGAACCTCGACGGCTCTGCGGTGCTGCATGCCGACCCCGACCGGGTGTGGGCGGTGATCACCGATCCCTCGGTGCTGGCGCGGACGATCCCGGGCTGCGAGACGCTCGAACAGGTCGGCGACGACGAGTACAAGATGAACGTCACCGTCGGCGTCGGCGCGATCCGCGGGACGTACGCCGGCGAGGTGCGCCTGGCGGACAAGCAGCACCCGAAGTCCTACGTCATGCACGCGTCCGGCGCCGGTGGCCCGGGCAACGTGCGGGCGAAGGTCACGATCAACCTGGAGCCGTCGTCCGAGGGGACGACGCTCACCTACTCGGCGGACGCCGTGGTCGGCGGCGCCGTGGCGGGCGTGGGCCAGCGGATGATGACCGGCGTCGCCAAGCGGATGGCCGGCCAGTTCTTCAAGGCGATCGACAACGAGCTGACCGGGGTTGTCGTGCCGATCGCGGCCGCCCCGTCGGCCGCGGCTGGTCCGGGCGAGCCGCACTCGCCGGGGCGGCTGCTCCGTCGGCCGAGGCGCCGCGGGTCTTCGCCGGCAAGGCTGCCGCTGCGGCCAGTGCTGGTGGGCCGCGACCTGCAGTCGGCGGTGTTCGGTGCCGCGGCCGGCGCCCTGCTGACGCTGATCAGCATCCTGATCGGCTACCGCCTCGGCCGCCGCAAGAGCTGACCGACCGCCGACTGGCACGTCCGGCGTCTCGACGGTGTCCCCACGGGAACGCCGTCACGAGCCGGCTCGGACCAGCCCCGACTCGTAGGCGACGACCACCGCCTGGGCACGGTCCCGCAGATCGAGCTTGGTGAAGACGTGCGCGAGGTGCGTCTTCACCGTGGCCTCCGACAGGAACAGCGTCGTCGCGATCTCCGCGTTCGACAGACCACCACCGACCAGGCGCAGCACGTCGGTCTCGCGCGGCGTCAGGCGGTCGAGCCGCGCAGCCCCGGCCGAGGCCGACGGCGATGCCATGAACCGCTCGATCAGCCGTCTGGTGATGACAGGGGAGAGCAGTTCGTCTCCCGCGGCCACGAGCCGAACGGCATGCAACAGCTGGCTACGTGGAACGTCCTTGAGCAGGAACCCGCTGGCCCCGGCCTTCAGCGCTCGGTACAGGTGCTCGTCGGCGTCGTACGTCGTGAGGATCAGGACCCGGGGGCGGAAGCCCACGCCCGCTGACAGCCGCTCGGTGACCTCCAGACCGTCGAGCTTCGGCATCCGGATGTCGACCAGCAGGACGTCGGGCTCCAGCTCCGCGACCAGCTGCAGTGCGACCACGCCGTCGGCCGCTTCACCGACGACCTCCATGTCGGGCTGGAGGTCGAGGATCAGCCGCAGACCCTCGCGGATCAGCTGCTCGTCGTCGACGAGCAGGACGCGGATCATTCAGCGATCCCATCGACGGGTAGGCGCGCGTGCACCCCGAACCCGCCCTGCGGCTGAGGCCGGGCGGTGAGCGTCCCGCCGAAGAGCGCCGCCCGCTCCCGCATCCCGAGGAGACCGAAGCCGCTCCCGGCGGTGGCCGACCCGTCCCCGCACCCATCGTCGAGCACGTCGATATCCAGGCAGTCCGCCGTGTATCGCAGGACCACGTCCACCTGAGCGGCCCTGGCGTGCTCGACGGTGTTGGTCAGGGCCTGCTGAACGATCCGGTAGGCCGACAGCTCGAGGGCCGGCGGTAGCGGGCGGGACTCCCCCTCGATCCGCAGCCGCACCGCCGGCCCCGCTCCGCTCGAAGCCCGCGACCAGCGCGGCCACATCGGCGATGCCGGGCAGCGGGCCCAGCAGATCCGGTTCCTCCGGCGCCCTGAGCATCCCGAGCATCCGGCGGGTGTCCCGTAGCGCCGCCCGCCCCGTTTCCTGGATCTTCGCCAGCGGCCGGTGCGCCAGCGCCGGGTCGTGGTCCAGTGCCTCCTGAGCGCCTTCTGCGTTGATGACGATCACGTTCATGCTCTGGGTGAGGACGTCGTGCAGTTCCCGGGCGATGCGCGCGCGTTCCGCCGCGACGGCCAGGGCGGCACGCTCCTCCCTTTCGTGGGCGAGCTCCTCGGTGAGCCGCTGCAGTTGCGCCGTCCTGTCGCGCCACAGCCGCAGCGCCCGGCCGGCCAGCCAGGGCCCGCCGAGCAACACCAGCGGGAAGACGATGTCACCGACCTCGACAAGGTCGGCCGTCCCGATGCTGTTCGCGACGCCGACGGCGCTGGCGACGACCAGTCCGATCCACGCCCTCACCGCCGTCGAATGAGCGGCCACGGTGTACGTCGCCACCAGCATGCCCAGCAGTTGGGCGTAGGGAAGGAGGGCGCTACCGGCAACGGTGAGGGCGACGACCGCGCCCATGACCGCCACGAGCACGCCGAGCGGGAAGCGCTGTCGCAGCGCGAGCGGCGCCGTCCCGACCACCGCAACAGCGGCCATCAACGGCGTGCCGTGGCCGCCCAGCCAGAGCTCGACCTGCGCCGCCAGCACGAGAACCGTTGCGAGCGCGACATCCCCCGCGGCGGCGGAGGGGGCCGGTAGCCACGACGGGGCTCGCATGGCCCGGGGACGCTACGCCCGGGTCGTGCAGGAATACCTCATCCCGGAGATGGAGATCGAACTCGTACCGGTGCCCGAGATGGTTCGAACTCCAGGCCGAGGACGCCGTCGCGGCGCGTTCCTAGCGTCGACGCCGTCCGCTCGACCTTGGAGGAAGCCATGTCACTGCACCGCGTCGGGCCCATCTGCGGCCTGCTGTTCCTGCCGCTCTACGCGGCGACCCACTTCGTCCCGGAGTTGCCCGAGGCCAGTTACTCCGACGAGCGGGTGCTCGAGCTGTACACCGACCCCGGCAAGGCGGGGCTCATCCTGCTCGGGTCGCTGCTCCTGGCGCTCGCCGGCGTCGTCCTGCTGGTGTTCCTCGCCGACCTCTGGCGGCGGCTGCGGCCCGCGGGCGCGCTGGCCACGATGACCGTCAGCGCCGGCGTCCTCTACGTCGGCGCGCTCTTCGTGGCCGGCACGCTGAAGGGCGGCTACGCCGGACGCGGCGGCGGTCCCATTCGAGGACACGCCGACCTTCGAGGACTCCGTGACCCTGGCCCGGGTGCTCACCGACATGGGCATCGGGATGCAACTGATCTACGGGCTGTTCGCGGCCGCCGTGATGATCGCTGCCGCGTCCGGCGGCCGGGTCCGGCGGACCGGGGCTCTCCCTCGCGGTCTCGTCGTCGCCGGCTTCGTCATCGCCACGCTGCTCGTCGGTTTCCTCTGGATCCCACAGTTCTTCGTCCCGCTGTGGGTGTTCGCGGTGGGCGTGGTCGGTCTGCGGCGCGGGTGCCGGTCCCCTCCGAGGGGGGAACGCACGGTTGCCGTTGCGTGATCCGACCGGAGTCATGATCACCACGCAGTGAGGGCTGCCTCCCTGGCCGGGGAGGCAGCCCTCAGTGCGTGCTGATCTTGTTCGGGTTACTGCACCGCGCGGCGGCGGGTGACGATCGTGCCGACCACCGTGGTGACGACGACCCAGCCGACCAGCGTGATGGTGTGCCCGGTCGTCCCGTTGCCGGTCGCCAGTTGGAGCACGGCGTTCGTGGGGTCGAGCGCGTCGGCGATCTCCGGCTTCACCAGTCGCAGCGCCGGCATGCCGCCCAGGACGGTCAGGTAGAGCGTGGTCAACGCCGCGGGGGTGTTCGCCATCGCGGCGCCCACACCGGCCCCGATCACCGCGAACGCGGCACCGGCGGCGACGGAGATCGCCATGGCCATCGGCACGCCGTCCCAGGACGGTTCGCCGACCGGTCCGAGCGACAGGATCGCAGCCGAAGCTGCGATGGCGATCGCGGCGAGCACGGCTCCCATGCACCGCCATGGCCACCGACTTGGCGGCCACCACCTTGGTGCGGCTCGGCACGTGCAGGAAGGTCGTCTGCACGGTGCGGTGCGACCACTCACCCGCCGTCGACAGGACGCCGAGCGGAATGAGGATCAGCGCCGTCACCAGGCCCATGGCCCCGATCGGGCCGACCACCGCGTCCAGCTTCTCGCCGGTGAACGACAGCAGGGTGGTGACGATCGGCGCCGAGGCAGCACCGGCGAGGACGACGGCCTTGCCCGAGCGGGTGGACAGGGACTTGCGGATCTCGAGTCCCACCAGCGAGACGGCGGAGGGTCCGGTGGACCGGACGGCCGGTCGGGGGGTGGGGGTCAGGATGTCGGTCATTGCAGGCTCCTTCTGGGCCGTACGAGCGATGGGTGGCTGGACCGCGGTACTCATGCCGCGGTGGTGAGCTGGAAGAAGAGGTCCTCGAGGCCGCGCTCCGTCGGGCGGAGCTCGGTGAGCACGTGGCCACCGGCGGCCGCGACGGCGAACACCTGGGGCGGGGTCGGCGCCCGAGACGACCAGCGAGCCGTCCGGAGCCGGCTCGACCGGGTGGCCGGCGGCCGACAGGTCCCGGGCCAGCGAGTACGGGTCCGCCGCACGCACCGTCGTCCCGTCGCCGCCGAGCAGCGACTCGACCGAACCGTCGGCCACGATGCGCCCGGAGCCGATCACCAGCAGCCGGTCGACCGTGTGCTCGACCTCGTTCAGCAGGTGCGAGGACAGGAGCACCGTGCCGCCGCGGGCCGCGTGGCCGCGCAGCAGGTCGCGCATCCACCGGATGCCCTCGGGGTCCAGCCCGTTGGCCGGCTCGTCGAACACCAGCACCGGCGGGTCGGCGAGCAGCGCGCCGGCGATCCCGAGCCGCTGCCGCATGCCGAGCGAGTAGCCGCCGATCCGACGGCGCCCGGCGTCGGTGAGCCCGACGAGCTCGAGCACCTCGTCGACGCGGGAGACGTCGACGCCCACGGCCGACGCCAGCAGACGCAGGTGGGTGCGACCGGTGCGACCCGGGTGCACCGCCGACGCGTCGAGCAGGGTGCCGACGACGGCGCCCGGGTTGGGCAGCTCGGCGTAGAGCTTGCCTCGACCGTCGCGGATCCCGCGGTGGGAGCGACCAGGCCGGTCATCATCCGCATCGTCGTCGTCTTGCCGGCGCCGTTCGGCCCCAGGAAGCCGGTGACGGTGCCCGGCTCCAGGGTGAAGGACACGTCGTCGACGACGGTCCGCTCGCCGTACTTCTTGGTCAGTCCGCTGACCGTGATCATGATGGCCTCCGTTGTGACCGGCGCATCCGGTCTCGATGCAGAGATAACTCCGCCGAGGCCCCTGTCCGCGTCGTCCGGAGGCAGCGAACGCGCTGGCCAGACGTCTAGTCCGTGTCATCCGAAAGTTGACAGTGACGGGTACGAACGGGCGACACAGGGAAGGCCGGAAGCGCCTTACGCTCGCGACCATGGGGATCCGGGCGCGCCTGTGGCCGGGCCTCTCCACGCGCTCGATCTGGTTCGAGGCCGCCGTCGCGGTGCTGGGCACGTCCCTCGTCGGCATCAACGTCGGTACTCGGAGGCAGGGTGGCTGCCCACGCCGGTCGTCTTCGGGGGCGCCACCGTGCTCGGGATCCTGCTGCTCCTCTTCCGCCGCCGCGCGCCGCTGATCCCCTTCGCGGCCAGCGTGCTGCTTGGCCTCCGGCTCGCCCACGGTGGCCATTGGCGTTCTGGTGACCTGCTACGCGGTGACCCGGTACGTCGCCTCGTGGCCGATCCGGATCGCGGCGGGCGTCGTCGCGGCGGTCGCCGTCACCCAGGCCTGGACGATCAACTCGGCCAACGAGGCGCTCGCGTCGCTCGGCGGTGCCGCGCTCGTCGTCCTGCTGCCCGGGGCGCTCGGCGCCTGGGCCCGCACCCGGGCGGATCTGCTCGCCGCGCTCACCGAGCGGGCCGAGCGCGCGGAGGCCGAGCGCGAGCTCATGGCCCGCGAGGCGGTCCTGAGCGAGCGCACCCGCATCGCCCGCGAGATGCACGACGCCGTCGGCCACCGGGTGAGCCTCATGGTGCTGCAGGCCGGCGCGATCGAGATGGCCGCGACCGACCAGCAGCGGGTCGAGCAACTCGCCTTCAACGTGCAGTCGGCCGGCCGGGAGGCGCTCGACGAGCTGCGCCAGATGGTCGGGGTGCTGCGCGGCGGTGAGGTCGACGAGGACGCACCGCTCGGGCCGCAGCCGGACATCGACGATCTCGCCCGGCTGGTCGGCGAGGCGCGGAAGGCCGGGATGACCGTGGACCTCATCGCCGTCATCCCGGGGGCCGACCCGGTCGATCCCGCCGTCGGACGCGCCGCGTACCGGATCGTGCAGGAGGCGCTCACCAACGCCGGCAAGCACGCACCGGGCGCCACGGTCTGCGTGACGGTCGACCGGGTGGGCAAGGACCTCGTCGTCCGGGTGGTCAACGGTCCGCCGACGAGCGCTCCCGGCGAGGTGTCCGGCGGCGGCTACGGGCTGGTGGGGTTGGGTGAGCGGGTGCGCACCCTGGGCGGCCGGCTGACGGCGGAGTCGCGTCTGGACGGCGGATTCGGCGTGGAGGCGGTGCTGCCCACATGACGATCCGCGTCCTCCTGGTCGACGACGAGGAGCTCGTGCGGTTCGGCCTGCGCACGGTGCTCGAGGCCTCGGGTGACTTCACGGTCGTCGGCGAGGCCGGGGACGGCGCGGCCGGCGTGAAGGCCGCGAAGGAGCTGCGCCCGGACGTCGTGCTGATCGACATCCGGATGCCGGTGCTGGACGGGCTGGCCGCGACGCGGCAGATCCTCGCCCAGCCGAACCCCCCGCAGGTCGCCGTCCTGACGACGTTCCACGTGGACGAGTACGTCTACGCCGCCCTCGCCGCGGGTGCCGCCGGCTTCCTGCTCAAGGACACCCCGCCGCGCGAGATCGCCGCCGCCGTCCGGGCGGTCGCCGACGGCACCGCCACCCTCTCGCCGAAGGTGACCGCGGGCCTCATCGAGTCGTACGTGGACAAGAAGGCGGCGCCACGCAAGGCCCAGGCGTTGCGTCGGCTGCACGATCTGTCCGACCGGGAGCTCGAGGTGCTGAAGCTGCTCGGCAGCGGCGACTCCAACGCCGACCTCGCGAAGAAGCTGTTCGTCAGCGAGGCGACCGTGAAGACCTACGTCTCCCGGCTGCTGGCCAAGTTGGACCTGACCAACCGCACGCAGGCGGCGATCCTCGCCCACGAGGCGGGCCTGCTCGACGGCTGACCCAGGGGCCAAATTGGCCATTGTGGCCCCCGGTCGGGCGGGGGATGAGGGGCGGCAGCGCACACTCGGGCCATGGCCTGGACCCCGGACGACATCCCCGACCTCACCGGACGCATCGCGGTGGTGACCGGGGCCAACGGCGGGCTCGGCCTGGTGACCGCCCACGAACTCGCCCGCGCCGGCGCCCACGTGGTGCTCGCCGCGCGCGACCAGGAGAAGGCCAAGGCCGCCGAGGAGCAGATCCACGCCCGCACCGAGCACGCCTCCACCGAGATCGTGCCGCTCGACCTGGGCTCGCTCGCCTCCGTCGCCGAGGCCGCGGACCAGATCCTCGCGACCCACGAGACCGTCGACATCCTCGTCAACAACGCCGGCCTGATGGCGATGCCGGAGCGCCGGACCGCCGACGGCTTCGAGATGCAGTTCGGCGTCGACCACCTCGGCCACTTCGCGTTCACCGCCCACCTGCTGCCCGCGCTGCTCCGGGCGCGCGCGGCCCGCGTCGTCACCGTCACCAGCACGGCGCGCTTCCTCGGCCGCGCGGTCGACCCGCGCAACCCGCACCTCGACGGCCGGTACAAGCCGTGGCGGGCGTACGCCCAGGCGAAGGCGGCCAACTACCACTTCGCCCTCGGCCTGCAGCAGCAGTTCGAGCGGGCCGGCGTCCGCGCCCAGAGCCTGGTCGTCCATCCGGGGCTGTCCAACACCGACCTGCAGACCCACGCCGTCCGCGAGGGCGGCGGCGGATGGGGTGCGGCCCTGTCGGAGGTCGTCGCGAAGAGGGGCGGCATGTCGCCGGCGATGGGCGCCCGCATGCAGCTGCGGGCCGCCACCGACCCACAGGCGAGCGGCGGCCAGTTGTACGCGCCGCGGTACGTGTCCAACGGGCCCGCGGTCCGCCGTCCGGTGCTGCGCCGGTGGGACCTGCAGAAGCGGATCGACCAGCTGTGGCTGGTCTCCGAGCACGAGACCGGCGTCGTCCTCGACGTCGCGAAGGCCGCCTAGACCCGCGCTTCCGCCCGCACCTCGACCGCCGTGAGCAGCTCCCACCGCAGCGCCGAACTGCCCGGCCGCACCAGCAGCCAGTAGCGGGCGAAGCGGCGGCGGGACTCCGGATCGGTCGCCCGGATGCGGGTCTCCGAGCTCAGCGTGGTCCCGTCCCGGTGGGGCGTCAGCCGGAACTCCATCGCGACCTTCACCCAGCCCGGCGTGGCCCAGCGCCGCAGCGCGGCCGCGTCCAGGTCGGGCGCCTGCTCGCCGCCGGTCAGGTGCCAGGGCTGCAGAACGCCCCCGTAGACGACGGCCCTCGGCGGCTCGGAGGAGAGCAGCGGGATCGGGACGACGTCGAGGAAGGTGCGGTCGAGCGCGCCGCGCCACTTGCCGGTGAGCAGCCCCGGCAGCGCCCGGATGCCGCCCAGCACCATCGTCACCGGCAACGTCGCCAACCGCGCCTGGTGCAGCTCCTCCCACACCACCGAGGGCGGGGCGTTGATCCACCGCTCCTGCCGGGTGACGTGGTCGGCCGCCGGCACGACGTCGTCAAGATCCATGCAGGTCCTCCCCGAGAGCCTGGCGGTCGTGCCGAGGAGCGGGCCGGAGCGCGTCCTCGAACGCCGCGCGCGGGTGCGTGCTCGCCTCCAGCGAGGCCAGCTCGCGTCCGAGCAGGACGTCGAGCACCCAGTTCACCAGCACCCGCCACTTCCTCTCCCAGCCCGGCACGGCCAGGACGTGGTACCCGCGGTGCATCAGCCAGGCCGGGAATCCGCGGATCGCGATCGGCCCCGACTGGAAGACACCGCTGCCCAGCCCCAGCGTGGCCACCGAACCCAGATCGTGGTGCACGTAGTCGCGCGGCCGGCGGCCGCGGAGGTCGGCGATCAGGTTCTTCGCCAGCAGCTTCCCCTGCCGGACGGCGTGCTGCGCGTTGGGCACCGTGAACCCGTCGACGCCGCCACCGGACAGGTCCGGGACGGCGGCCACGTCGCCGGCGCCCCACGCATCGGGGACGACGCCGTCGTCGCCGACCACCCGCAGATCGGCCCGGACCCGCAACCGCTTCCGGTCATCGATCGGCAGGTCGGTGTCCAGCAGCAACGGACTCGGCTTCGCCCCCGCCGTCCAGAGGATGGCGTCGGACTCGAACACCTCGCCGGTCGACAGCCGCACGACCCCGCCGACGGCCGAGGTGACCGTCGTGTTCAGGTGGATGCGTGCCCCGCGCGCGGTGAGGTGGTCGATCACCCAGCGGCTGGACTTCAGCGACACCTCGGGCAGGATCCGCCACGCCAGCTCCACCAGGTGGAAGTGCAGGTCCTCGCGGTGCAGCTCCGGATACCGCGGCAGCAGCGCGGTGGCCAGCGACAGCAGCTCACCGAAGGCCTCGACGCCGGCGTAGCCCGCCCCGATCACCACGAAGGTGAGCAGCCGATCGCGCTGCGGCCCGGGCGGCAGCCCGGCGGCGCGGTCGAAGTGGGTCAGCAGCCGGTCGCGGAGCGCGGCGGCCTCCTCGACCGTCTTCAGCCCGATCGCCTCCTCGGCGATGCCCGGCACCGGTGGCGCCGACGGGATCGCTCCGGCGGTCACGGCGAGGACGTCGTAGGAGAGGCGCTGGATCGCGCCGGCATTGGTGACGACGGTCGCCGTCCGTGCCGCGTGGTCGATGTCGGTGACCTTGCCGGCGATCACCCGGGTGCGCCGCAGGTGCCGGCGCAGCGGGACGACGGCGTGCCGCGGGTCGACGGAGCCGGCGGCCACCTCGGGCAGGAACGGCTGGTAGGTCATGTAGGGCCGCGGGTCGACGACGGTCACCTCGGCCTCGCCGCGGCGGAGCCCCTTCTCGAGCTTCCAGGCGGTGTAGAAGCCGGCATAGCCGCCGCCGCTGATCAGGATCCTGCGCACGGGCGTCTCCCCAGTGAGCGGAGCGTCCTGGCAGGAGAGCCGGAGCCCTCAGCCGACGCGCGGTGTCCACGGCACGGAAGTAGGCCTCGCTGCGGTCGGAGCCGACGATCCCCGGCGCCATCCGGTTCATCATGTAGCTGAACGTCAGCCGCCGGTCGAGGTCCATCATGGATCAGCGAGCCACCCCAGCCGCCCCAGAAGCAGACCCGCCCTTCCGGCAGGTACGGGACGGCCGCCGACGGCGTCAGGCCGTAGCCGATGCCGAACCGGAACGGCAGCCCGAGCACGAGGTCCACGCCGTTGGCCTGCTCCTGGAAGATCAGGTCGATCGTCTTCGGCGACAGCAGCTGGACGCCGCCGGTCTCCCCGCCCAGCGTCACCGCCCGCATGATCTGCAGGACCCCGCGCGCGTTCGAGTGCCCGTTCAGTGCCCCCATGTCGGCCTGCCGCCACTCCGGCGAGTTCGCGGCCGCCGCCGAGGCCACCGGCCCGGTGAACGTGCGCACCAGCGGCGACGCCGGGTCCAGCGCGGCGAGGTCGAAGGGCAGCGGCGGCGGCGGGACGACCGGCGCGACCCGGTCCCAGTCCTTCTCCACGCACCCGATCTGGAAGTCGGCGCCGACGGGACCGGCGATCTCCTCGGCCACGAACTGCTTGAACGTCCGCCCGGTGATGCGCCGGATCAGCTCGCCGACCAGGTGCCCCTGGTTGTTGGCGTGGTACCCCGACGCCGTCCCCGGCTCCCACCAGGGCCGCTGCAGGGCCAGGCGTTCGGTCGACGTCGTCCAGTCGTACATGTCGTCGACCGTGAACGGCGGGTCCCAGCCGGAGACGCCGGACGTGTGCGACATGACGTGCCGCACCAGGACGTCCTTCTTCCCCTTGGCCGAGAACTCCGGCCAGTAGTCGCCGACCGGGGCGTTCACGTCCAGCTCGCCGCGGTCGACCAGCATCAGGGCCGCGAGGGAGAGCACCGTCTTCGTCGTCGACCAGACGTTGACGACCGTGTCCTCTGTCCATGGCGTCGTCCGTGCCTCGTCCCGGTAGCCGCCCCACAGGTCGACGACGGTCTCGCCGTCGAGGTCGACGGCGATCGACGCACCGAGTTCGTCGCCGTCCAACCGCTGCCCCAGGGCCTCCCGGACCGCCGCGAATCGGTCGTCGCACGTGCCGTGGACCTCGGCCACCGGAGCCTCCTCGTCGGGGGCACGACCTCGTCGTCGCACCTCCCCGCGATCCCACCACCCTCCGGAGCCGCGGACAACGCCCGTGCAACGTTCCGAGACGTCAGCGTGCCTGCGCGCGGAGGACGAGTGCCGCGAGGACCTGCTCGATCAGCTCGAGAGGGAGCGGTCGGTCGTGCGGCAGCTGCATCGCGTCCTTCGCGCCGCGCCACTGCTCGGCCTCGGCGGCCAGGTCGTCCGGGAGCTCGGGCAGCGGGTAGAGCGCGATGTGCTTCTTCCACGCCGCCAGGTGCACCACCGAGCGGCCGTCGAGGGTGAAGGTCGGCATGGCGTAGGAGATCCGCTCCTCGGCGTCGGGCACGACGCGGTGCACCAGCGCCCGGAGCGTCTGCATGCGGCTGCGCACCTCGTCCGGGAGGCCGGTGAGGTACTCGTCGATCGTGGCGACGGGCATGAGGCACGCTCCGGAGCTCGGGAACTGCAGGTGCAGACGTTCCCACGGCACCGGACTCATCGGCAGCACGCGCGTCGAGGTGCCGATCGCCGGACGACGTCGCCGCCGATGACCTGGGGATCGCTGCGCGGGCTGACGACCTCAGACGGCGCGGACGGAGCGGGAGGCCGCGCTCAGGTACGGCTCCAGCGCCTGCATGATCAGCGCCTGGGGGCGCGCGCCGACCACGGTCGTGACCAGCTCGCCGCGGACGAACAGCGCGAGCGTGGGCATGCCGAGCACGTTGTAGCGGGCCGCGGTCGCCGGGTTGCTGTCGACGTCCAGCGCCACGACCCGCAGGCGGTCGGCGTTCTCGGCGGCGATCTGGGCCAGCACCGGAGCGATCATCTTGCACGGCGGGCACCAGTCGGCGGTGAAGTCGACGAGCACCGGCGTCGCGCTGGCCAGGACGTCGTCGGCGAAGGTGGCATCGGACGTGGCGGGGAGCGAAGCGGACACGGGCGTTCTCCTGTTCGGGTGGGGGTTAGCGGTTGACCTCGGCGACGAGCCCCGCGCGGGGACCGGTCTCCTCGCCGCACTCGCAGACCAGGCGGGCGGTGACCCGGCCGCCGCAGCCGCCGTGGCGGTAGACGACCTCGGCCGGAGCGGCGCTGCCGAGGTGGCGCTCGCCCCAGTCCGACATCGCCGACAGCAGGGGCAGCAGGTCGTAGCCGGCCTCGGTGAGCACGTACTCGGTGCGGACCCGGCTGCCCGGCACCTGGTAGGGGCGGGTGTCCAGCACGCCGGCCTCGGTGAGGCGCCGGAGCCGGTCGGACAGCACGGTGCGCGGCGCCGCGGTGGCGGCCTCGAGCTCATTGAACCGGCGCAGGCCGAGCGACACCTCGCGGACGACGAGCAGTGCCCACCGTTCGCCCAGCAGGGCGAGCACTCCGGACAGTCCGTCGATCACAGTCCTGAGTATGGACTCAGGACCCAGGTGTCGTCAACGGCCTTGGGCGGTCATGCGTCCTCGGGCCCGACGGTGCCGGTCTCGACCTCGCCGGCCCGCTCGTAGGACGCCATGACCGCGCCGCTCGGCGTCGTCGAGGACGCCGTCAGCCGCCACGACCGCGGGATGGCGCCGTCGCCGAAGAGCCGCTTGCCCTGACCCAGCACGACGGGGAAGACGATCAACCGCAGCTCGTCGATCAGGTCCTCGGCCAGCAGCGTCTGGATCAGCCCGGCCGAGCCGTGCACCTGCAGCTCGCCGCCGTCGCGGTCCTTGAGCGCCCGGATCGCCGCCGGCACGTCGTCGCCGAGGAGGTCGGCGGTCTCCCACTCGACCGTCGTCAGCGTCCGCGAGGCGACGTGCTTCGGCTTGAAGTTGAGTCCCTGCGAGACCGGGTCGTCGGAGATCATCTTCGGCCAGGACGCGTAGAAGATCTCGTACGTCGTGCGGCCGAGCAGGAAGTCCTCGGCGCCCACGAACCACGTGGTCACCTGCTCGCCCATCGCCTCGTCGAAGAAGGGCACCAGCCAGCCCTCGTACGAGAAGCCGTTCGGACGGGTCCTCCCCTGGTCCGCCCGGGGCCTGCATGACGCCGTCGAGGGTGACGAACGTGGTGACGACGAGCTTGCGCATGACTGCTCCTCCGCGACGGCGGAACGCTCCCGCTGAGCGTTCTCCTCGTACTGACGTCGAACGGCGACGGCTCTCATCGACATCGGCGGCCGACCTTTCTCAAGATCCCGTGCCCGGTGGTCGATGAGAAGGGGACGACGTCGAGAAGAGGAACCCCATGGGCAGGACGCGCTCGGACGCCGAGCAGCAGATCGCCGATCTGCTGCAGACGGCGAAGAAGTCGCTGCGCCTCAGCGTCGCGTTCCTCAGCCGGCTCGACGGCACGACCCAGCACCTCGAGGTCGTGGAGAGCTCGGTGCCCTTCCTGTTCCAGGAGGGCTATCAGCAGAAGCAGGAACTGACGCTCTGCCAGGCCGTCCTCGACAAGAAGCTGCCCGCCGTCATCCCGAACCTCAAGGACTTCCCCGAGGCGATGAAGCTGCCCGCGGCGCGCATGCCCCGCCTGCGCAGCTACGTCTCGGTGCCCGTCGTCCTCAGCGACGGCGAGCTGTACGGCACCTTCTGCGCCGCCGGCCTGACTCGGACAAGGACCTGACCAAGCGGGACAAGGCCCTGATGGACGTCCTGGCCTCGGCGGCCGCCGTCATCATCGAGCCGGAGGTCCGTTCCCAGGCGCGGCGCAGCGAGATCGCGGACCGCCTCGCACCCGTGATCGCCGCCGGCGGCCCCGTCGTCGCCCTCCAGCCGATCGTCGACCTCGCCACCGGCGCCCGGGTGGGCGCCGAGGCGCTCAGCCGCTTCCCCGCCGAGTGGGGCAAGGCTCCGGACGTCTGCTTCGCGGAGGCGCACAGCATCGGGCTGGGGCACGTGCTGGAACTGCTCGCCCTGGAGCGGGCGGCCGAGCACCTGGACCGGGTCGGCGGCTACGTCGCCATGAACGTCTCGCCCGCCACCCTGCTCACGGCAGAGTGCGGTGACCTGCTGGGCCGCCTCCCGTTGTCCCGGGTCCTGCTCGAGCTGTCGGAGCACGACCAGGTCGAGGACTACGTCGCCCTGGAGGCGGCCCTGGCGCCGCACCGGGCGAACGGCCTGCGCCTCGCGATCGACGACGTCGGCGCCGGCTTCTCCTCGCTGCGGCACATCGTCGTCACCTCGCCGGACGTCATCAAGATCGACCGCAGCATCGTCACGGGCCTCAACAGCGATCCGGTGCTCAGCAAGCTGGTGCAGTCACTGGTGGAGTTCGGGCACGGCTGCCGGGTCCGGGTGGTCGCCGAGGGCGTCGAGACCGACGGCGAGGCCGCGGCCCTGCGCACCCTCGGCGTCGACTACGGCCAGGGCTGGCACTACGGCCGGCCCGGCCCGCCCGAGGCGCTGAGCGCGATCGCCGACTCCCGGATCCCGTCCCAGCGAGCCCCGCAGCCCGCCTAGCGGAGTGGATTCGCGCAGGTCACGTGCACGAATCCACTCCGTTCAGGCGGCGAGCACGGCCTCGCGCTCGGCCAGCCCCACGAGCCGCGCGTAGCGGCCGCCGCGCGCCATCAGCGCGTCGTGGCCGCCCCGCTCGACGACCCGCCCGGCGTCGAGGACCACGATGAGGTCGGCGTCGCGCACGGTGGACAGCCGGTGGGCGATGGTGATCGTCGTCCGGCCGCGGCTGGCCTCGTCCAGTGCCGCCTGCACCGCCCGCTCGGTCTCGTTGTCCAGCGCGCTGGTCGCCTCGTCGAGCACCAGCACCCGCGGGTCGCGCAGCAGCGTGCGGGCGATCGCCAGCCGCTGCTTCTCCCCGCCGGAGAACCGGTGCCCGCGCGCCCCGACCACGGTGTCGTAGCCGTCGGGCAGCGCCGCGATCACCTCGTGCACCTGCGCCCGCCGGGCCGCGGCCACCATCTCGGCGTCCGTCGCGTCCGGCTTGGCGTGCCGCAGGTTCTCCCGGATCGTCCCGTGCAGCAGGTAGGTCTCCTGGGAGACGACGCCGACGACGCGGGCGAGGTCGGCCAGCGCCATGTCCCGGACGTCGACGCCGTCGATCAGCACCCGGCCGGTCGTCGGGTCGTTCAGCCGCGCCACCAGCGAGGCGAGCGTGCTCTTGCCGGAGCCGGTCTCGCCGACGAGGGCCAGGCTCGCCCCGGCCGGCACGGTCAGGTCGACGTCGGCCAGCGCGGGACGGGCGCCCTCGGGGTAGGAGAAGCCGACGTGCTCGAGGCGGACCTCGCCGCGCACAAGGGCCGGGTCGATCCGCACCGGTTCGGCCGGGTCGGCGATGTCGACGGGCAGGTCCAGGTACTCGAAGACCCGGCTGAACAGCGCCATCGAGCTGGTCAGGGTCACCGACAGGTCGAGCAGGCCCATCAGCGGCCGGAACAGCGCGCCCTGCAGGGCGGTGAAGGCGACCAGGGTGCCGATCGTCATGCCGCCCGACGTCGCCGGCAGCCCGGCGGCCAGGTAGATCAGCGCGGGGATGCCGGCGAACACGATGCTCATCGTCGCCATGCGCCAGCGGCCGGCCAGCTGCGAGCGGACCTCGAGGCGTCACCAGGTCGTCGGAGGTGCCGGTGAACCGGCGCGACTGCGCGGGCCCGGCGCCGAGGGTCTTGCCGAGCAGCACGCCGCTGATCGACAGGCCCTCCTCGACCTGGGAGTGCAGGTCGGCCAGGTGCCGCTGCCGCTGCGCGGTGATCGTGCGCCGCATCCGGGCCACCCGGCGGGTCAGCCAGATCGCCGGCGGCAGCACGATCAGCGAGAGCAGGGACAGCCGCCAGCTCAGGGCGGCCATGGCGACGGCGGTGCCGATGACCGTCGTCGCGTTGGAGGCGGCCGAGGTCGCGGTCGAGGTGACCACCGACTGCATGCCGCCGATGTCGTTGGTCAGCCGCGACTGCACCTCGCCGCCCCGGGTGCGGGTGAAGAAGCCGAGCGACTGGCGCTGCAGGTGGGTCGAAGACCGCCGTCCGCAGGCCGTGCATGACCCGCTGGCCGACGGTGGTCGACAGCCAGGTCTGGACGACGCCGAAGACGGCGGTGACGACGGTGACGGCGAGCATGCCGGCGACGGCCCAGGCCAGCAGGGCGACGTCCTGGCGTGGCAGCGCCTCGTCGATGACCAGCCGGACCAGGAACGGGGTGGCGAGCGCGACGGTCGAGGACGCCACGATCAGCGCCACGACCACGCCGAGCTGCCAGCGGTAGGGACGGAAGAGCCCGGCGACCCGGCTCCAGCGCACGGGGGACCGCGCCGAGCTGGGCCTTGTCGGCCGGATCGGGACGGCGGCCGGACCGGCCACCTCCGCCATCTCTCGTGGTCTCGTCGATGCGGACCACCTCCTGGGTGTCACGTTCGCGACGAGATCGGCGATCTCGTCGGCATGAGGCACCCATGGCGACCAGATCGGCGATGTCGCCGGATCAGATGCTGAGGTTACCTCACGGTGTGGTAACCGCGCGTCCTCGCTACCATTCCCCGGTGGACGACGGACCGGCGGAGCTCGGCGACCTGCTGATGCGGGTCGCCCGCACGCAGCGCCGCCGCTGGCGGGACGTGCTGGCGCCGTGGGACCTCTCGCCCCACCAGGCCCGCGCGCTGGAGGTGGTCAGCGAGCACGACGGCGTCCGGCTCTCCGACCTCGCCGAGGCGCTGCGGATCGCGCCCCGGTCGGCGACCGAGGTGGCCGACGGCCTCCAGGAGCGCGGCCTGGTCGAGCGGACGCCCGACCCGGCGACCGGCGGGCGGTGCTCCTGCGGCCCACCGACGAGGGCCGGCGGATCCGCGGCCGAGATCGGACGCCGCCCGCGCCGCCGACTCCGCGCGAGCTCTTCGCCCGCCTGTCGGCCGCGGACCGCGACACGCTCGCCCGGCTCCTGCGCACCCTCGCCGACTGAGGACGAGGCAGCGCGGCACCTGACCTCGGCGCTAGCGTGTGCGCGCGTGGCCGAGGCGGTGACCCGGCGGCAGGTGCTGGCCTTCCGCGTGCGCGCCCAGCAGCTCGACCGGGACGCCGGGACGCTCGACGACACCGCCGTCCTCGACCTCGGCGTGCAGGACACCGGCACCGACGGCGCGCGGTGGGCGCTGGCCCTGCGCGGGGTCGACGTCGACACGATCGACGAGGACGAGCTGGCCACCGTCTGGACGCATCCGCGGCGCCCCGCACGTCTACCGCCGGGCCGACCTGCCCGGCGGTCGCCGCCGCGACCGCGCCGTTCTCCGACGCCGACGCCGGCAAGCGCATCTTCGACGCCGCCAAGCCGCTGAAGGCGGCCGGCATCCCCGAACCTGGCGGCACTCGACGCGTCGCCGACGCCATGCGCTCGGTCGTCACCGCGCCGATGGTCAAGGGCGAGATGTCCACCCGCGCTGACCGCGCGTCATGGACGAGCCGTACCTGCGGTTCTGCGTGCCGTGCGACGCCATCCACCTCTACGAGAGCCGTTCCGGCTGGCCGCGCTGCGCGCCGGGCTCGAGCTGCAGCCCGGCACCTCGCCGCCGGTGCTGCGGCCGGTGCCCGGGCTCGCGCCCGCTCGGACGGTGCCCGAGCGGCTGGACGTCGTCCGCGGCTACCTGCGCCTGCTCGGCCCGGCCACCCCGAAGCACGTCGCCGGCTACCTCGACGCCCCGGTCAAGGACGTGCAGGCGCGCTGGCCGGAGGACGCCGTCGAGGTGGACGTCGACGGCGAGGCGCGCTGGCTGCTGGCCGAGGACGCCGACCGGCTGTCCGCGACGCGTCCCGCGGTGACCCGCCTGCTCGGCCCGTTCGACCTGTTCCTGCAGGCCCGCGACCGGTCGCTGCTGGTGCGCGACGCGGCGCACGCGAAGGACCTGTGGCGGACGCTCGGCCGGCCCGGCGCCGTCCTCGCCGACGGCGAGATCGTCGGCACGTGGCGGCCGCGCAAGTCCGGCTCGGCGCTGACGGTCGCGGTCGACCTCTGGTCGTCGCCGACGCGGCGACCCGCGCGCGGCGGTCGCCGAGCAGGCCGAGCGGCTCGCCGCCTTCCGCGGCCGATCCGACTGAAGGCGGTCGACCGGGACGGCCTGCCATCCGTGTGCGTTTCGCCATTCTTTCCGCTGCATTTCCGGAATGTCCACAGTGGCCGCATTCACACCGTTATCTGCGGCGACTGCTCAAGTCTGCGCCTAGCGTGCCGTCGTCAACAAAGACAGCACCTGGCAATAACGACATGTGCCGTAGGAGAAGAGTCCAGCATCGACCTCGTTCATCGCCAAGCTCGCCACCCGCCACCACGCGCGAGGGCGGTCGTCGTTCCCGCGCGCTCAAGGCGCTGGCCTCGCGTGGATCGCGCACCGTCGACCTACTTCGACGCCGACGCCTACGACCGGCGCGCTCCCCAGACCGACCGGCGCTGCCCGTCGAGAGCCTGATCCTCGCCTACCGGATCTGACTTCGCCGTCGGTGCGGGTCACAGACAACCGCATTTCTGTGGCCCAGCTCATGGAAATGGCGCCAGTCGTGGCTGGAGTCACACGGATTGGTCCGACCTAACAGTCCGGTCCGCGACTATTCTCGGCGATGCAGACATTGAGCAGCACTACACAGCATTCTTCGGGAGATGTCCACGATGACGACGTTCGTCGCGCAGCAGCTGACCGGCACCACCACCCGCACCGTGCACGCCGGCCGCGCCGTCCGGGCGCTGACCTCGGTCCGCACCTGGGGCCAGGACTACGCCGCGGCCTTCCGTGCCAGCGCCGCCGCGCCGCGGCGCGAGGGCATCGACCCGACCGCGCTCTCATGTTCGGCCGCGACTGACGCTGATCCCGGGCCCCTGTCACGGGGTCCATCGGGACCGGCCACATTCGTCCGGCCGACGCCTTCCGCCGACGGATATCTCAGCGCTAAGGTTTCTCGCCATGAGTGCACGCCGGGTCCGTATCGGCATCGACACCGGCGGGACGTTCACCGACGTCGTCGCCGTGGACGAGGAGACCGGTCAGATACGACGACCAAGACGCCGTCCACCCCCGCCGATCCCGCCGAGGGCTTCCTCAACGGCGTCCGCAAGGTCCTGGGCCTGATGGACCTCGGCGGGGACGCGATCACCGCCGTCAGCCACGGGACGACCGTCGCGACCAACCAGCTGCTCGAGGGCAAGCTCGACCGGATCGGCTTCATCACCACCGAGGGCTACGAGTCGGTCCTGGAGATCGCCCGCCAGTCGGTGCCCGACGGCTACGGCAACAGCTACTTCTGGGTCAAGCCGCCGCGGATCGTCCCGGCCGACCTGGTCCGCACCGTCCGCGGCCGGCTCGACCACACCGGCGACGAGGTCCGGCCCTTCGACGAGGACGACGCCCGCGAGGCCGCCCGCTTCTTCAAGGCCGCCGGCATCACCACCGTCGGCGTCTGCTTCCTGCACGCCTACGCGAACGACGCGCACGAGCGCCGGATGCTCGAGGTGATCCGCGAGGAGCACCCCGACGCGATCGTGAGCATCAGCTCCGAGGTGCTGCGCGAGTACCGCGAGTACGAGCGCTCGGTCACCACGCTGGTCGACGCCGCCGTGAAGCCCAAGGTCGCCGCGTACGTCACCAACATCCGCACCCGCCTCGACGAGATCGCCCCCGGCGTGCCCTTCTACGTGATGAAGAGCAACGGCGGCGTGCTGTCGGCGCAGGAGGTCGTGCACCAGCCGATCACCACGATGCTGTCCGGCCCCGCGGCCGGCGCCCTGGGTGCGGCCCTCATCGCCGGCACCGCCGGCTTCGACCGCATCCTCACCTGCGACGGCGGCGGGACCTCCACCGACGTCACCGTCGTCATCGACGGCGAGCCGACGCTCACCACCGAGGGCTCGGTCGGCGAGTACCCGTCGAAGATCCCGATGATCGACGTCGTCACCGTCGGCGCGGGCGGCGGCTCCATCGCCTGGCTCTCCCCCGAGGGGACCCTGAAGGTCGGCCCCAAGTCGGCCGGCGCCGACCCCGGCCCGATGTGCTACCCGAACGGCGGCGACCAGCCCACCGTCACCGACGCCCACGTCACCCTCGGCCGGATCCCCCCACACCTGCTGGGCGGCGAGATCCCGCTGTCGGTGGAGGCCGCCAAGGACGGCCTCGAGCAGCTCGGCGCGAAGCTCGACCTCTCCCTGGAGCGCACGGCCACCGGGATCCTGGAGATCTCCGCCTGGAACCAGGCCAACGCGCTGCGCCAGGTGACCGTCGCCAAGGGCCTCGACGTCCGCGACTTCACGCTCACCACGTTCGGCGGCTCCGGCTCGCTGCTCGCCTGCCGGCTGATGGACATCCTCAACCTGCCCCGCACGCTGGTCCCGCCGAACCCGGGCAACGTCAGCGCGTTCGGGCTGCTCACCGTCGACGTCCGCAACGACTACGTGCAGACCGGCGTCTCCAAGCACGTGGATCTCGACCTGTCGCTGGTCCAGCGGGTCCTCGCGCGACCTGGAGGGGCAGGCGCAGGCCGCACTGGACACCGAGGGCTTCGGCCGCGACGAGCAGCGCATGCAGCGCACCGCCGACCTGCGCTACGTGGGCCAGGCCTTCGAGGTCCGCGTGCCGGTCGCCGACGGCGAGCTGGACCGCGCCGCGGCCGAGGACGTCGCGCAGGCCTTCCACGCCGCGCACCGCCAGCTCTACGGCTACGACTTCGCCACCGACCCGCGGCAGGCGGTCGAGTGGGTCAACCTCCGCGTCAGCGGCATCGGCCCGATCCGCCGTCCGGACATCGTGGAGCTTTCCGCCGAAGGAAGGCGGGACGGACCGGGCCGTCACAGGCTCGCGGCGCGTCTTCTTCGACGACTGGATCGACACCCCGACGTACAACCGCCTCGACCTCGCCCCGGGGGACGTCGTCACCGGCCCCGCGATCATCGAGGAGTTCGGCTCGACCGTCCCGGTGCACCCCGGCTTCGCCGTCACCGTCGACGCCTACGGCAACCTGCTGCTCACGAAGGAGTCGGCCCTGTGACTGACGCCCAGAAGGTCGACGCCGACCCGGTCCTCGTCGAGATCGTCGCCGGCACGCTGGCCGCGATCGAGATGGAGGTCGAGACCTCCATCGGCCGCACCTCGCGCTCGCCGATGATCCGCGACGCCCACGACTTCCGCGCCGGCATCCACGACCGGCAGCTGCGCAAGCTCACCGGCCGCTCCTACTCGGCGCTCGTGCACCCGGTGGTCCGCGACTACCCGATCGAGACGATGAACGTCGGGGACGTCTACTTCCACAACGACGTCTACCTGTCCGAAGGCGGCATCGGCCACCTGCCCGACCTGTGCGTCACCGTGCCGGTGTTCGCGGCGCAACGCCGAGACCGGTCGAGCCCCGGAGGTCGTCGCCTTCATCCAGGCGTTCGGCCACCACGACGACATCGGCGGCGCGGTGCCCGGCTCGATGCCGAGCGCGGCGACCAGCGTGTACGAGGAGGGCCTGATGGTCCCCCCGATCAAGCTGTGGGACCGCGGCGTGCCCAACGAGAGCGCGCTGAAGATCATGACCCGCAACTCGCGGATGCCCGACTCGCTGGCCGCCGACCTCGACGCGGAGTGCTCGGCCTGCCTGGCCGGCGCGCGCCGCCTCGGTGAGCTGTTCGACCGGTACGGCGTGGCCGCCGTCGAGGCGTGCTTCGACGCGATCCTCTCCAACTCCACCGAGGTCTACCGGCGCGAGATCCTGTCGCAGATCCCGGACGGCACCTACGTCTGGGAGGACTACGCCGAGCACGACGGCGTCGAGGAGCCGCAGCTGCACCGCCAGCGGATCACGCTGATCATGGACTCCACGAAGGACGTCCCCCTGGTCATCGACTTCACCGGCACCGGCCCGCAGGCCAAGGGCCCGATCAACCACTGCGGTGACTACGCCGACGGCAACTTCCTGAAGAAGTGGCTGGCGCCGATCCTGCGCAACCTCGCCGAGACGCCCGAGCGGATGGCGCAGCTCGACGTCAACGAGGGCGTCGTCCCGCTGATCGAGATGCGCTTCCCGGAGAAGGGCACGCTGCTCACCCCGATCTTCCCGGCGCCGACCAACGCCCGGACGTTCGTGATCCTGCGGCTGCTCGGCGTGCTCGCCGGCGTGCTGGCCAAGGCCACCGGCGGCCGGATGCCGGCCGACCAGGAGACGATCCGCTACACCGGCGTCTACGGCACCGACTTCGACGGCGAGTCCTACCTCATGCGCGAGGTGCTCGGCGGCGGCTCGGGCGGGCGCTACTACGCCGACGGCGAGGACACGATCCACGTCGTCCCCGACTCCCGGAACCTGCCCACCGAGTTCACCGAGGGCCGCTTCCCGCTGCGGGTGGAGCGGCTCGGGCTGGCGCTCGACTCCGGCGGCGCCGGCCGGTACCGCGGGGGCTGCGGGTACGAGAAGCACATCCGGGTGCTCCGCGACGCGCACTTCATGTCGATCGCCGACCGCTCGATCCTGGCCTGCTGGGGCGTCAAGGGCGGCAAGGCCGGGCGTCCGTTCCAGGTCACCGTCGACCCGGGCGGACCGAACGAGCACGAGGTCGACGCGCTCGCCGACGCCGAGCCGCTGGAGGCCGGCACCGTCGTCCGCATCCGGACGACGGGCGGCGGTGGCTGGGGCGACCCGCTGGACCGCCCCGTCGACGAGGTGCTGCGCGACATCGCCTGGCGCAAGGTGAGCGTGACCGGCGCCCGGGAGGACTACGGCGTCGTCGTCCGGGACGACGGCACCGCCGACGAGGCGGCCACCGAGGAGCTCCGGACGTCGATGCGGGCCGCCCGCACCGGCGACGAGCCGTTCTTCGACCGCGGGCCGGGCTACGCGACCCTGTCCGGCGGCGCGACGTTCAACGAGTTCGACGTCCTCTGAGCGCTCGACCTCGCCGCGATCATGGCGCCGGAACCACTCCTCGGAACCCCGGGGCGGTCCCGGCGCCATGATCGTTTCGGAGGACGTCCGCGGTCATGGCGTCAGCGGGGAGGAACGCCTCGATGCTCAGCTCGGCTGCGGTGAGATCGACCGCGGTCCCGAACGTGGTCACCGTGCTCAGGAAGGACAGCACGCTGCTCCCGTGCCGGATCCGCAGCGGGACGGCGATGCCGTTCGGCGGCGTTCGGTCCGTGCCGCCGGGCAGCGCGGCCAGCTCCTGATGCAGCGCGCCGAGCTGCGGGTCGCCGGTCAGGTGGGCCTCGCGCGCCAGCCGGTGCAGCACGTGCCGCCGCCACTGCGGCAGGTTGAGGATCCGGGGTGCCAGCCCGTCGGGGTGCAGGCTCAGCCGCAGCACGTTGGCCGGCGGTGCGAGCAGACCCGCGGCCACACCCTCGGTGAAGAGCGCGACGCTGCGATTGCCCGCCACCAAGCTCCAGGACCGATCGACGACGACGGCCGGATACGGCTCGTAGGCGGCCAGGACGAGGTCCAGGGCACCGAGGACCGCGGACATGTCGGGATCATCGAGCCCGCGACGGCCGTACACCGGTGAGAACCCCGCGGCGAGCAGCAGCTCGTTGCGCTCACGCAGGGGGACGTCCAGCTGCTCGGCCAGGTGCAGCACCATCTCCCTGCTCGGTCTGGCCCGGCCGGTCTCCACGAAGCTCAGGTGCCGGCTGGACACCCCGGCCTCGCTGGCCAGATCCAGCTGGCTGAGCCTGCGTCGCTGCCGCCAGTTCCGCAGCAGCTCCCCCACGGACGGTCGCTCACGGACGGCGGTCACGACGGGGACGCTAGCGATCGACGGTGGTCTCGTCGCTTACCTCTCAGGTAATCGACCGACGGCCGGGCGCCCGCCACGGTTGCCCCATGACCACCTCCACCGCCGCGGGGAACGCGGCTCGTTCACACACCCAGCCGGACGGCCTGCTCCGTCTCGCCCTCCGGCTCGATGCCGTCGTCACCGGCCTCAACGGCGCGGCCTACCTCCTGGCCGCACCGGCCCTCGACGACCTCCTCGGCCTGCCCGCCGGGCTGCTCCGGGGCGTCGGCGCCTTCCTGCTCGTCTACGCCGCCGCCGTCTGGCTGGTCGGCGGCCGCCGGATCATCGACGCCGGACCCGTCCGCGTCGTCATCGGCCTCAACGCGATCGTGGGCCGTCGGCAGCGTCGTCGTCGCACTCACCGGCGCGGGCACACCCACCACCGTCGGCGCCGTCTGGATCGTCGTCCAGGCCGTCGTCGTCGCCTCCTTCGCCGTCCTGCAGGCCGCCGGCCTGCGCCACCGTCCCTGAATCCGTCCCGACCGACGTGGAGTTCCCCATGACCGCCACCGCCGACCTCGCCGACCGCTACCTCACTGCCTGGAACGCCACCGACCCTGCCGTTCGACGCACCGCGATCGACGAACTCTTCACGCGAGGACGTCCGCTACACCGACCCTCTCGGCTCGTCCGAAGGACGGGACGCGCTGAACGCCACCATCGGCGCCGTCCAGGAGCGTTTCCCGTGTTCGTCTTCCGCCTCGCGGGGCCGGTGGACGCCCACCACGACCAGTTGCGCTTCTCCTGGGAGCTGGGACCGGCCGGCAGGACGCGCCGATCGCCGGCTTCGACGTCGCAGTCGTTGACGGCGATGGCCGGATCCGGACGGTCCTCGGCTTCCTGGACCGGGTGCCGTCTGCTGTGTCATGACGTCAGGTCGATCACGACGCATCGGCGCCTGCCCGAATCGTCATCGTCGGGTGGTAGGCAGCAACCTCCTCCTCACGATCGGCGGCCGGCGATGTCCTCGACAGCGGCGTTGCGGGCGACAGCGGCACTCGCTGTTGCCCTCGCCGTCGCCCTGAGCGCGCGGCCCGCCCAGGCGCAGCCGTCGCCGGAAATCCCGGGGACGTCGCCGCGGCATTCGCCGGCCCTGCCCTGCGTCAGGTGCACGCCGCATCCGCGGGCGCAGGCGCGGACTTCCCCGCGGACATGCGGGCCGAGAACGTCCACGAGGTCTTCATGTTCTCGGCGGAGTTCGTGGCGGGCGACCCGACGTCGGAGCCGCTGACCAGCTCCGACTCGTGGATCGGCGGCCTGTGGCGCGGGGACCGGGCAGTCGGCGTCCTGTGGGTGGGCAAGCGCGACGGCGGACCGGCGGAACTGCAGGGCTTCTCGGAGGACACCGACCTCGCGCTGACCCTCGCGGAGGTGGGGCCCACGGACGTCTTCATCGACGACGCCCCGTCCGGCTCCTACTACGCGCTCGACGGGACGACCGTCCGCCCCCTCAACAGCTGGGCGCGGGACGCGCTCCCCGCGCCCGCGGAACTCTCCGAGTACCAGGAGTCGGTCGCCGAGCAGTACGCCCTCCGGGTGGCCCAGTCGGCGGACGCGGCGACCGACGAGCGCTGGGGAATCATCGGCGGCTCCGTCGGGGTGGTCGCTGTCCTCGCGCTCGTCTTCGGGGGGATCGTCCTGCTCGCGCGACGCCGCAGAGTCACCGACTAGGTCATTCCTCGACGCGCCAGGTGCCGACCGGGGAGTAGCCGCTGTCGTAGAGGTCCTGCACCGCTCCGGGCGTGAGCTCCACCTGCTTCATGCTGCCGCCCCAGTAGCGCAGGATCCGGCCCAGTTCAGCGGCCCGGTCGCCGGTGCCCAGCGCGCCGGCCTCCAGGTCGACCTCGAGTACGAAGCGCATGGCCTCATCGTGCCCGGCGCTGCCACCACCGTCGACGGGCCGGCGCGGGGGACGCAACGGCGGGCGAGGCGGGCGCGGGCCGGCTCTGCCGCCAGCCCTCGACGAGCGCCTCGACGTCGGCGAGGCCGACGGCGACGACCGGCCCCTCCTGCGGACGGCGCCAGAACAGCCGCACGCGGTCGTTGAAGTCCTCGGCCAGCGCGCGCACCGCCGCCTCGCTCGGCAGTGCCGCAGCGCGCCGCGGCAGGTCCTCGCGCTCCTTCCGCAGGCCCAGGCTGGGCGGCAGCATCCCGAAGACGTCGAGGTTCTCCTTGCGCGCCTTCTCGAGCACCCACTCGTAGGCACTCTCCTCGGCCGACCGGCGGGGCAGCGGCTTGCCGGCACCGGCGAGGCCCTCGAACTCGCCGCGGGCCTGCGCCTGGGTGATCTGGTGGTCGACCCAGGTCTCGAAGGACATCCCCGGAGGCTTGCGCTCGGTCATCGCCCTCGTTGATACCCGCTCGGGCCGCGACAGGCACCCCCCGATGCGCGCCGAGCGGGCGACGGGGGTTACCCCCAGGGGCATATCGTCCCTGCCCAGCCGGGACAGACTCTGGGGAGTCCCACGCGGGAGGGCCCGGGAGGGCACAGTGCAGATCGACATCATCGAGACGGCGAGCCTCGGCGACCGCAGCTATCTGGTCTCCGCCGACGGCACCGGCGTCGTCGTCGACCCGCAGCGGGACATCGACCGGGTCCAGCAGCTCGCGGCCGCCCGCGGGGTCGTGATCACCACGGTGCTCGAGACGCACCTGCACAACGACTACGTCACCGGCGGGCTGGAGCTGTCCCGGGCCGTCGGCGGCGAGTACGTCGTCCCGGCCGGCGACGACGTGCGCTACGAGCGCCACCCCGCCCACGACGGCGAGGTGATCGCGGCCAGCCCGATGCGGCTGCGCGTCCTGCACACCCCCGGCCACACCCACCACCACGTCAGCTACGTGCTGACCGACACCGACGGCGCGGTGCAGGCCGTCTTCACCGGCGGGTCGATGCTCTACGGCGCCACCGGTCGCACCGACCTGCTCGGGGACGAGCACACCCGGGCCCTGACGCACGCGCAGTTCCACTCCGTACGCCGGCTGGCCGCCGAGTTGCCGCCGTGCACGCCGGTCTTCCCGACCCACGGCTTCGGCAGCTTCTGCTCGGCGACGCCGACCAGCGGCACCGAGTCGACGATCGGCGAGCAGGCCCGCGTCAACCCCGCGCTCACCCAGGACGAGCAGGCGTTCGTCGACGAGCTGATCAGCGGCCTGGGCGCCTACCCCGCCTACTACGCCCGCATGGGCCCGGCGAACGCGGCCGGACCCGAGCCCGTCGATCTCTCCCTCCCGCGCCGGGTCGATCCCGCGGAGCTCGCCCGCCGCATCGCCGCCGGCGAGTGGGTCGTCGACCTCCGGAAGCGGACCGCGTTCGCCGCCGGGCACCTGCCGGGGACGCTGAACTTCGAGCTCTCCACCAAGTTCCTGACCTACCTGGGCTGGCTCTACGACTGGGGCGCCCCGCTGACCCTGATCGGCGAGACGGAGGACGACGTCGCCGACGCCCGCCGGGAGCTGGTGCGGATCGGCGTCGACCGGCTCGCCGGGGCGGCCGTCGGACAGCCCGAGGAACTGTGGGCCGGCGGAGCTCGGCTCGTACGCGGTCAGCGACTTCGCCGGGCTGGCCGCTGCCCTGCGCGACGGCCTCACGTCGTCGTCGACGCCCGCCGGGACGACGAGCGTGCCTCCGGCGGCGTCCGGGGGTCGGTGCACATCCCGATCCACGAGCTGGCCGGCCGCCTGGACGAGATCCCCGACGGCGAGGTGTGGGTGTACTGCGGCTCGGGCTACCGGGCCTCGATCGCCGCGTCGATGCTCGTCCGCGCGGGCCGGCGGCCGGTGCTGGTCGACGGCAGCTACGACGACGAGGAGACCGGCTCCCGCGCCCAGGGCCTGCACGTCGACGCTGCCCTGAGCCGGGGACCGCGGGGCGCAGCGGCACCGGCACGATCGGGTGACGGCGCTCCCGGGCGAGCTGCAGCGGCGGGGCGGACCCAGCAGGCTGTCCGGGTGCCTTCGACCCCCCGCGGCCTGCGCGGTCTTCCGGGCCTGCCGCCCGAGCTCGGCGGGCCGGTCGCGGTCGCGCTGGCCAAGCCCGTCGCGGCGATCCCGCCGCGGACGGCGTTGCCCGGAGGATGCGTCTACGAGCCCAAATGGGACGGCTACCGGCTGGTCGTCGTCCGGACCGCGGCGAGCACCCGGCTGTGGTCCAAGCAGGGCCGCGACCTGACCGACCGGTTCCCCGACGTCGCCGCCGCGGCCCTGGCCCAGGTGCCCGCCGGCACGGTGGTCGACGGCGAGGTCGTCATCTGGAACGGCTCCCGGCTGGACTTCGGCCTGCTCCAGCAGCGCATGGTCACCGCGGTCGAGCCGGATCGGCGCCCTGGTCGCGGCGCACCCCGCCTCCTACGTCGCCTTCGACCTGCTGGCCACGGGCGGGGAGGACCTGCGGGGCCAGCGGCTCTCCCGCCGCCGCGCGGCACTCGAGCAGGTCGCCGACCGCTGGGCACCGCCGATGCAGCTGTCGCCGTCCACCTCCGACCCCGACGAGGCCCGGCGCTGGTTCGCGGACTTCCGGGCGGCCGGCGTGGAGGGGCTCGTCGCCAAGGGGGCCAACACCCGCTACGCGCCCGGCCGCCGGGAGTGGCTGAAGGTGAAGTCCTGGGAGACCACGGAGGTGCTCGCCGGCGGCGTGATCGGGGCCCTCGAGAACCCGAGCCAGCTCGTCGCGGGGCGGTACCGGGACGGCGAGCTCGTCGTCGTCGGCCGGACCAGCCCGTTGTCGCCCACTCAGTCGGCCGAGCTGGCCGCCGTCCTCACCGCCGCGGGCAGCGACCACCCGTGGCCGGACCGCATCGGCACCGGCCGCTTCGGCGGCGGGCGCCTGTCGGTCCCCCTCACCCGGGTGGCGCCGGAGGTGGTCGTCGAGGTCAGCGCGGACGCCGCGCTGCAGGCCGGCGTCTTCCGCCACCCGCTGCGCTACGTCCGCGTGCGACCCGACCTGCAGCCGGGCGACCTGCCGCCCCTCGCCTGACGCCCTGCTGTCCTGACGTCGAGCACATGGCAGACCGGGGCGTGCCGTTCCCTCCTCGGCACGCCCCGGTCAGTCCTTGCTGAGCACCCTCGTCAGCGCATCGTCAGACCGCGCCGGTGGAGCACCCGCCGCTCGAGTGGGGCGAAGATCAGCAGCTCGATCGCCACACCGACCACCAGGATCAGCGTGATCGAGGTGATCACCAGAGACATCTGGGACAGCTCGCGTCCCTGGTTGAGCAGCTGGCCGAGACCCTGGCCGAGCGCCGGCGAGTAGGTGATCAGCTCGGCGGCCATGAGCGACCGCCAGGCGAACGCCCATCCCTGCCGGAGCCCACCGAGGTATCCGGGCAGCGCCGCCGGCAGCAGCACGTACCGCGTTCTCGCCAGCGCCGAGAGGCCCAGCACCCGACCGACCCGGTCGAACAGCGGCGGCACCTGCTTCATGCCGCTCAGCAGCCCGTTCGCGATCGACGGCACCGCACCGAGCAGCACGACGGTGTAGATGGCGGCGTTGGTCAGGCCGAACCAGATGATCGCCGCCGGCACCCACGCGACCGAGGGCAGGCTCTGGAGCCCACTCACGATCGGCCCGATCGCGGCGCGCAGCCAGCGCGACCACCACATGGCCAGGCCGAGCGCTGTCCCGATGACCAGCGAGAGGGCGAACCCGAAACCGCCCCGGCTCAGGCTGATCCAGATCGCCTCGGCGGCGCGGCCGTCCTGCACGGTCGCGCCAGAACGTCTCCCACACGTGGGCGGGCGAGGGCAGCGCGTAGGGCGGCTTGATCTCGGCGATGAAGGCCAGCTGCCAGACCCCGACGAGGAGCGCCAGGAAGACGATCGGCGGCAGGACCGACCGCACGAAGATGCGTCCCGGCCCGGGCTTGGGCGGGAGCTGCGCCGTCGTCTCCAGCGCGTCGAGGCCGGCGACGACCGCACGGTCCTCCTGACGGGACCGGCTGGGTGCACCTCGGCTCGACGGAGTGCAGGCGCTGCAGGTCAGTGGCCATGGCTACGGATCTCCTTGTGCAGCTCGCGGGTGATCTCGCCCGCCAGCGAGCTGACCTCGGGCGACTCGATCGTCCGGGGCTGGGGGATGTCGACCCGCCATTCGCGGACCACGCGGCCGGGCCGGGAGCCCATCAGGACCACCCGCTGGCCGAGCACGGCCGCCTCGCGCACGTTGTGCGTGACGAAGACGACCGAGAGGTTCTGCTCGGCCCAGACGCGGGTGAGCTCGTGGTGCAGCACGTCACGGGTGATGGCGTCCAGCGCCGCGAACGGCTCGTCCATGAGCAGCACCGAGCTGTCCTGAGCGAGCGAGCGGGCCAGCGCCACGCGCTGCCGCATGCCGCCGGAAAGCTCGTGCACGCGCTTGCGCTCCTGGCCCTCCAGGTTGACCAGCGCCAGCAGCCGCTGGGCCTCCGTGCGCCGCTCCGCCCGGCCGACCCCGCGGGCCCGCAGGGCGAGCTCCACGTTGCCCGCCGCCGTCAGCCAGGGCAGCAGCGCCGGCTCCTGGAACATCAGCGCCGGCCGCTTGGCCGAGACCTCGATGGTCCCGCTCGTCGGCTCGGTCAACCCGGCGATCAGGTTGAGCAGCGTCGACTTGCCGCAGCCCGAGGCGCCGAGCAGGCAGACGAACTCTCCCGGCTCGACCGTCAGGTCGACGCCGTCGAGCACGGGTGGGCTGTTGCGCTCGAACACCTGGGAGACGCGCTCGATCCGGACTGCAGCCCGCGAGGGGGCGCGGTCGAACCGCGCCCCCTCCGGCTGCACCGGGACCTCGGCGGTCACCGGTACTGCACTCATGCTGTCCTCCCCCGAATCCGGGATGTCATTCCTCGCCCAGACCACCGGCCGAGACCGTGTCCAGGCCCAGCTCCTCCAGCACCGCGTTGAGCAGCCGGAGGTCGTAGATGCCCTCGAGGTCGACCAGCGTCTCGGTCGTGCCGGCGTCGAAACCGTCCTGCGCGGACTTCTCGAGCGCCGAGGCGATCGGGTCGTAGGTGACGGTCAGGCTCTCGAACGCCCGGTCGATGATCTCGGCGTCGAGAGGCGAGCTGCCCGCCGCCTCGAGGCCCGCGTTCACCGACTCCTTGGCCGCGTCGAGGTCGTCGTTGACGAACTGCACGGCGGCCACCTCACCCCGAAGCAGCGCCTCGACGGTCTCCGGGTACTCCTCGAGGAACTCCGTGCGCACGATCAGGTTCGTGGTCGTGAACTCGCCGTTCGGCCACAGGTCGGCCTCGTCGACCAGGACGTGCGCCCCGGCCTCGATCACGAGGCGCGAGGCCCACGGCTCGGGCAGCCAGGCGCCGTCGAGGTCGCCGCTCTGGAACAGGCTGAGCGTGTCGGCATTGGGGGTCGGCGCGACGGTGACGTCACCGCCGCCCTCGATGCTGTTCTCCAGCCCCTCGCTCGGTCAGCCAGGTGCGCAGCGCGACGTCCTGGGTGTTGCCGAGCTGGGGGGTCGCGAGGGTGGTCCCGACCAGGTCCTCGGGGGAGTCGATGCCGTCGCGGACGACGAGCTGCGCGCCGCCGGAGGCCGCACCGGAGATGATCCGGATGGCGTCGCCGTCGCTCTGGCCGTAGGCGTTGATCGACGGGCTGGGGCCGATGAAGGACGCGTCCAGGGCCCCGGCGAAGATCGCCTCGACGACGTCCGGCCCGGCGTTGAACACCTGGGTCGTGAGCGTGGTGTCGCCCAGCTCGTCCTCGAAGAAGCCCTCCTGGACGCCGATCACGGCGGCCGCGTGGGTGACGTTGGCGAAGTAGCCGAGGCGGAGCTCGTCGGCGACGGCCCCCGCGTTGCTGGAATCGGAACCGGACGAGTTGTCGCTGGCCGAGCTCTCCCCGCCGCAGGCCGCGGCGGCCAGGACGAGGGGGGCGACGGCGAGCACCGCGAGGGTGCGACGCCACCGGATCGGGGGGGTGGTGCTCATTCGGGTCCTCCTGGGAGCTGCGGCCACTACTGACCACACGGTGCGCGGACGGCTCGTCCGGGCATGGCGGGGAGACGCTAAACCAGCACTATGTCTACCGGTTCAGTCGGAATAGTAGGTTGACCAGAAGGAGTGAGGAAACGATGCGTGTCGCGCGTGAACGTGATTCGGCACTCACTCACCGTGAGTCACGGTGCCCTCAGGGCTGCTGCGGCACCCGGCCCCGGGCCACCAGCAGGCGACGCAACAGGGCGGCCAACTGGTCTCGCTCAGCGGTCGACAGGCCGTCGAGCAGCTGCCGCTCCGTCTCCAGGTGGTCGGGCAGGGCGGCGTCCAGTGCCGCCTTGCCGGCCAGGGTCAGGGTGACGACGACCGCGCGCCCGTCGACCTCGCTGCGCTCCCGCGTGATCAGGCCGCGTTCCTCGAGCCGGTCCAGCCGCTGGGTGATCGCCCCCGAGGTCACGAGGGCCGTGCGCATCAGCGCCGTCGGGGTGAGCTGGTACGGCGGGCCGGCGCGACGCAGGGCCGCCAGCACGTCGAAGGACGGCGCATCGAGCCCGTACCGGGCGAACGTGGCGCGCTGGGCGAGGTACATCTCGCGCTGCAGCTGGCTGATCCGTCCGACGATCCCCATCGGCGAGCAGTCGAGATCGGGTCGTTCCCGCCCCCACTGCTGGAGGATCTGGTCGACGAAGTCCATGTCGCTCACCGTAGGTCTCCGGATGCGGCGGGTTCCGGAACGGCGGCCGACGACACGTCGGCGAGATGCTCCGCGAAGGTGCGCGGTGCCCGGCCGAGCAGCGCGGTCAGCACGCGGGGGCTCCCGCTGAACCCGTGCGCCCGGTAGTGGTCGAACATCAGTCGTCGGCAGTGCGCCGGGTAGTCCTCCACCGGGGGCACCGGTCCGTCCGGGACCGCGTCGACCGCGGTGACCGGCCGGCCGAGGTGCTCGGCCAGCAGATCGGCGATCCGGCCGGCGGTCAACGACTCCGGCCCGACCGCCTCGAAGGTGCCGCCGTCCAGGCCGTCCTCGGTGAGCAGCACCGCGCCGGCGTCGGCGACGTCCCGGACGTCGACCAGCGACTGGCCGCTGCTCGAGACCCCAGGCCGAGGGGAACCGCCCGGTGTCGGCGATCTGCGGCAGGGCGGCGTCGAGGTTGTCGGCGTAGGCGCACGGCTGGAGCACCCGCCAGCCCAGGCCGGACGCGTCGAGGTACTCCTCCACCCGGTCCTTGGCCGCGTGGTGCGGCATCGACCGCGCCTGGGGCCGCAGCACGGAGTGGTAGACCACCCGGCCCACGCCCGCGTCGCGCGCTGCGTCGAGCAGCGCCGTCACGCCGGCCGTCTCCCGCGGGTCGAAGTTGGGCCAGATCAGGTAGAGCGCCTCGGCGTCGGCCAGCAGCGGTGCGACCGCACCGGCATCGGTGACGTCGCCGACGACGACCTCCGCGCCGGCGGGCGTCGAGCGACGGTCGCGGGCGGTGCGAGCCGACCACCGCCCGCACCCGACGCCCCTGGCCCCGCAGCGCACGGACGACGGCGGTCCCCGTCCGGCCGCCTGCCGCCGTCACCACGATCATCCAGATACCTCAACAGTGAGACATTCCACCGTCAAGCCGAGCGGACGCTTCGTAGAGGTTCCGTTACCGGATCCCACCCAGATCGGCGACATGGACGCCATAGACCCCGGGGAAGCGGCCAGATCGGCGATCTGGCCACCACGGACGGCGCGGTCAGCGCAGGCGGCTGCTCAACCGGACCGTCAGCCCGTCGGGGCCGGGCAGCACGTCGACGTGGTCCCAGAGCTTGCGGGCCAGCCACAGCCCCATGCCGCCGTTCGCGAGGTCGAGGCCGTGCGCGGGGAGGAACCCGGAGAACTGGTCGCTCCAGGAGGTGCCGCGGTCGGTGATCGCGCAGATGATCCGCTCGCCGTCGGTCCAGACCCGGGCGCCGACCGGGCGGGTGCCGTGCCGGAAGGCGTTGGCGGCGATCTCGGCGGCCGCCAGGTGGAGGTCCTCCCGCTGGTCGCGGTCGGGCACGCGGGCGGTCAGCACGGCGCCGATCTGGCGGCGGAGGGCGGCCAGGCTGGCAGCATTCTCGATGACGAACACCGGCGCCTCGGCCTCGACGGACTCCCGCGGCAGAGGGAGGCCGGGGACGTAGGACCCCGGGTCCTGGAAGGCGGAGCTGACCGTGCGCTGCGTGCCATGGACGAGGACCGGATGGGTGGCGGCGGCGCTGTCGACGACCTGCTGGGGCAGGCGGCGCCGGTCGTAGAGGCACATCGCCGTGGCCGGGGCGTCGCCCATCAGCCGGTTGTAGACCGACTCGTAGCGCTGACCCTCCCGCCAGTCGGCGGGATCGGCCCCGAAGTCGATTCCGGCGACGACCCGCAGCTGCCCCGACCCGCCGGCGGAGGCCCGCTCGAGGTAGCGACGGCACATGGTGAGGGCGTCCGGAGCGCGGGAGCCGAGCAGCGCCATACGGGGCTCGGACTCGACCCGCGTGGCCTGCTCCCCCAGCGCCTCGCAGATCAGGGCGGTGGTGTCGTCGGGACACGCGAGGGCGACGAGGTCTCCGGCCCGCAGGCCGGCCTCGAGGAACGGGAGGGCCGTCGCGAGCAACTCCGCGTCGGAGGCGACGACGGAGGCGGCATGGGTGGGCGCGGCTGGCGAAGCGCCAGCCGGGGTGTGCCCCGCGCTCGCGTGACGCGCAGGCGGGGCCGGCGACGAACAGTCCGGAGCCGTTCCGTCCACCAGCTCCTCTACCCGTTCAGGGCCGGTGGCGTCCGGCCGGCAGGGCCATTCTGCGACACGAGTCCTAGGACTGTGTCACCGGGGCTGATCCCCCGTCACCGCCTGATCGGGTGATCGGAGAACCGGTGAGGAACTCGGTCAGACCCGCCAGGTCCAGGATCCGCCGCGGGGGCGATCCGGCCGCGGTGCGCACCCGGAACGGAACCCCGATGGCCGTGGCGAGCGCCTGCGCCTCGAGGACCAGCCCGACCCCGGCGCTGGCCAGGTAGCTCGTCGGGCCCAGGTCCAGGACCACGGGGACGCCGGGAGCCAGCTCGCCCAGCCGGCGGGTGAGCCGGGTGCCGAGGGGGCCCACCGACGCGACGTCGAGCTCGCCCTCGACCACGAGCCGAACCTCACCGGCCTCCTCGCTCTCGACCAGGCGCGCGGGACCGCCCTCGGTAGCCGGGAAGGTCCCACGTACCGCCGCACCGGCCGGCGCCGCCGCGGCGTCCTCGCCCGTCTCCGCGGGGAACCGGAACCGCACGCGGGTGCCGCCGGCGGCCGAACCGTCGGGCCCGTGGGTGATCTCGACGTCCTGCGCCAACGCCGAGATGAGCTCCAGCCCACGGCCGCGGAAGCCGCGGTCGGCCGGCGGGGGCCGCCACGTGCCGGTGTCGATCACCTCGACGTCCACGCTGCCGTCGGCCGCCCGGGCGACGCGGTACTCGCACTCCCCCGGACCACCGCCCGAGTAGGCGTGCTCGACGGCGTTGGCCAGCGCCTCCCCGAGCGCCAACTGGAGATCCTCGGCAGTCTCCCAGGGCAGCCCCATCGCCGTCGCCCACGCCATCACCACCCGGCGCACGCCGGAGAGCCGCGACGGGTCCGCGGGAAGCCGGGCGGACAGCGGGCCGGGCAGCAGGCGGGCCGCGATGACCGCCACGTCATCGGGCTGGTCGGTGTCGGCGAGGACGTCGGTCAGCAACCGGGCGGTCAGGCGCACCGGGTCGGCCGATGCGTGCCGCATGGCGACGTCGCGCACCCGGGCCAGTCCGTCGTCGAGCAGTTCGCCCCGGCGCTCGACCAGGCCGTCGGTGTAGAGCAGCAGGGTGGCGCCGGGCTCGATCGTCGTCGTCCCCTCGGTGTAGGGCGCCCGGCCCGGCGCGCCCAGCACGGTGCCCGAGCCGTCCCCGTCGAGGAACCGGCCCTTGCCGTCCGCGGACACGAGGAGGGGCGGCGGATGACCGGCCCGCGCCCAGCGCACGCTGCCCACCGTCGCGTCCACGATCAGGCAGGCGGCCGTCGAGGCCAGCGCCCCGGGGAGGCGGGCGGCGAACCGGTCCAGGAGTTCGAGCGCCTCGGCGGGCTGGCACCCCTGCAGCAGCGCCGTCGACAGGGCGCTGCGCAGCTGGCCCATGACGGCCGCGGCCGCCGGCCCCTGGCCGACGACGTCGCCGACGGCGATGGCCACGCAGTCGTCCTCGAGGTGGACGACGTCGTACCAGTCACCGCCGGCCTGCGTGCCCTCGGCGCCCGGCAGGTAGTGGGCGGCCAGCGCCAGCCGGTCGAGGTCCGGGAGGCGGGCGGGCAGCAGGCTGCGCTGCAGGGTCTCGGCGATGCCCCGCTCGGCCCGGTAGAGCCGCGCCCGGTCGAGCGCCTGCGCGCACTGCTCGGCGACGGCGAGCAGCATCGCCCGCTCGATCGCCGAGAAGCGCTGCACCTCCGCGAAGCCGATGCCGATGACACCGACCACGCGCCCGGCAACGGTCAGCGGCAGCGCCACGTTGGCGGCCAGCCCGTACGCCTGCATCGACGCGACGAGCTCAGGCGGCAGGTCCCGCCCGCCGGCGGGACGCTCCGCGACGTCCTCGATCCAGAGCGGCCGTCGCTCGATGACCGCCGCGGTCGCGGCCAGGGGCGCGCTGAGCGGCAGGGCCGACCACAGGCGCTGGCTGTCCGGGCTGCCGCCGCTGATGGTGAGCGCCGCGAGCGCGCGGTGCGAGGCGTCGATCTCGTAGACGGCAACCCGGCTGTCGGGCCCGGTCAGCTGGCGGATGTGCCCCGCGGCGACCGTGCCGACCTCGGCCGGCGTGGTGGCGGCCGACAGCTCGGCGGTGGCGCGCTGCAGGAGGGCGAGCCGGTGGGCGGCCGCCCGCTCGTCGGCGAGCAGCATCGCGTTGTCCACGGCGAGCGCGGCGCGCGCGGCCATCTCCTCGGCCAGTTCGCGGTCGTCGTCGTTGAAGGGCGGCGCGTCCCCCCGACGCGCCATGCTCAGGACCGCCTTGACCCGGCCCCGGACGCTCATCGGGACCGCCAGCCCCGACCGGATGGCCCCCCGTCGGCTCAGCGTCGGCTCGGTCGCGGCGGGGTGGTCATCGGGCAGGTACTGCTGCGAGCACCGACCTCCCGGTGGCGACCGCAGCGGGACCAAGACCTTGATCCGGGTCCAGGCCGGCCATGACCCGCTCGGTCTCGGGATCGGGACCCGCGACCGCGACGATCCGGAGCCGACCGTCGTCGCCGACCACGGTCACGCCGCAGAACTCGGCCAGCCGGCTCGTGACGGTCAGCCGGGCCAGGGCGGACAGCTGCTGCTCGACACCGGTCTCGAGGTCGAGCGCGGCACCCACCTCGGCCAGCAGCATCTGCCGCTCGGTCTCGCGGTAGCGGGCATTGATGTCGGTGCAGCTGCCGACGAAGCCGGCGAAGCGTCTTCCCCGAGCCGATCGGGACCGCTCGCTCGAGGAGCCAGTGGTAGGCGCCGTCGCTGCGGCGCAGCCGGAACTCCACCTCCCAGCCCTCGCGCCGTTCGGCGGCCCCGGCGACCACCTGCCGGTAGCGCTGCTCGTCCTCGGGGTGCAGCTGGTCCTCCCAGCCGTGGCCGAGCGCATCGCCGACCGCACGGCCGGTGAAGTGGGCCCAGCCCTGGTTGACGAACACCCGCCGGCCGTCGGGGTCGGCGACCCAGATCAACGCAGGGGCGAGGTCGGCCATCGCGGTGAACCGCTCCTCGGCGGCGCGGCGCGCCCGGCCGAGATTCAGATGGGCGCTGACGCGGGCCAGCAGTTCCTGCGCGGAGAACGGCTTGACCAGGTAGTCGTCGGCGCCGGCGGCCAACCCCTCGACGGCGGCCTGCTGGCCCGCGCGTGCCGAGAGCAGCACCACCGGCACGCGCGACGTCCGCTCGTCGCCGCGCAGGGCGGCCAGCAGTTGCATGCCGTCCAGCCCCGGCATCATCACGTCGCTGACCACCAGGTCCGGCGGGTCGGCCAGGGCCGAGTCCAGCGCAGCCTGGCCGTCGGACACGCTCGCCACGCTGTAATGAGGCGCCAGCAGCCGCAGCAAATACTCCCGCATGTCGGCGTTGTCGTCGGCGACCAGCACTCGCCCGGCCCCCGCGGCCGCGACCGGACCGGCGGACGGCGCCGAGGCCCGCGGGGGCAGTACGACCGCCCCGCCGTCGGACCCCGGCAGCCAGCGCAGCGCCTCCGCGACGAACGGGACGGCCCCGGCGGACACACCGGCCCCCTCCGGGGACGGCGCCGACAGCCGGTCGGCCGGGAGGTGCGCCGAACCGAACGGCAGCGTGACGATGAACGTGGTGCCGACGTCGGGGGTGCTCTGCGCCTCGATCGTCCCGCCGTGCAGCAGAACCAGTTCGCGCACCATCGCCAGGCCGATGCCGCTGCCCTCGCCCGACCGGCTGCGGGCATTGGCGACCCGGTGGAACCGCTCGAACAGCCGCGGCAGCTCCTCGGCGCGGGATCCCGGTGCCGGTGTCGCTCACGGTGAGTTGCGCGCCGCCGTCGACCTGCCGCAGCCGAACGGTGATGACGCCGGAGAAGGTGAACTTCAGGGCGTTGGAGAGCAGGTTGAGGACGACCTTCTCCCACATGTCCCGGTCGATGTGCACCGACTGGTCCAGCGGGGGACAGTCGACGGTGAAGTCCAGCCCGGCCCGGTCGACGGCGGACCGGAAGACGCTGGCCAGCTCCGCGGTCGCCTGCGCGAGGTCGACCGGCTCGAAGCGGGCGTCGATCCGGCCGGCCTGCAGGCGGGAGAAGTCGAGCAGGGTGTTGACGAGCTTCCCGAGGCGCAACGCGTTGCGCTCGATGACCTCGAGCTCCTCGCGGACCCGCGGGTCGGCGTCGAGGGCAGGGGTGGCCCGCAGTTCGGCGACCGGTCCCATGATCAGCGTCAGCGGCGTCCGGAACTCGTGGCTCACGTTGCTGAAGAAGTCGGTCTTCGCCCGGTCGAGCTCGGCCAGGGCCTCGGCCCGGCGGCGCTCGGCCTCGTAGCTACCGGCGTTGAGCAGACCGGACGCGATCTGGTTCGCCACCAGCTCGACGAACCCCCGGTAGCTGTCGTCCCAGCGGCGGTGCGGGTTGAGTCCCACCACCAGGAAGCCGGTCACCGGCCCGCGATCGTGCGCGGAGGAGGCGATCGGCACGGCCACCGCCTGGGTCGGCGACTGCTGCCACGCCCCGGTCGGCAGGTCCGCGAACCGGCCGTCGAGGTCCTGGATCAGCACCTGCTCACCGGCGCGCAGGCGGGCCAACGGCCAGACCGGGGCCGGGTCGGCGGCGATGAGGACCGCCGGTGCCGCGGGCGAGCCCGGCGTGATCCCGGCAGCGCACGCCAACCGGGCGTCACCCGCGGCATCGAAGAGGTATGTGACGCTGAACGGCAGGTCGGCGGGGTTGCGGCCCAACTGCTCGGCGACGGCGCCGAGCACGTCGGACTCCGTCCGGGTGCCGGCGATGGCCGCCGCGAGATCCCGGAGGTTCGCCATCCGGCGCTCGCCGACGACCCGCTGGGTGTTCTCCGTGACCACGCAGAGCATGCCCTCGGTGCGGCCGTCCCCGCCGTCGAGCGGGCTGTAGGAGAACGTGTGGTAGGTCTCCTCCGGGTAGCCGCTGCGCTCGAGGAACAGCAGCAGGTCCTCGTCCCAGGTGGCCACGCCGGTGTCGAGCACCGACTGGATCCGCGGGCCGATGTCGTGCCAGATCTCCGCCCACACCTCGCGCGCGGGACGACCCAGCGCCCACGGGTGCTTGGCCTGCAGGGTGTCCCGCCGGTAGGCGTCGTTGTAGAACATCGTGAGGTCCGGGCCCCACGCCGCCCACATGGAGAACCGGGACGTCAGCAGGATCCGGACGGCGTTGCGCAGCTCGGCGGGCCAGGTCTCCGGGGACCCGATCGGCGTCTCCGCCCAGTTCCGCGCGCCCATGGCGCGGCTGAGCTCGCCGTCGTCCGGGACCAGCGCGCGCTCCGGGGCCTGGCCGGTCACCGCAGCATCACGGAAGGCAGCTTAGGTCGTGCCCAACACAGCGGCTCACCCGCTCAGACGGCGCGCGGCGCCTCGGCGACGCGGCCACCGCAGGAGGCCGACCCGAGCCAGGTGTGCGGCGCTCCCTGATAGCACCAGCCGAGCCGCGGACGCCGGGCGCTGACCCACAGCGCGGGCACCCGCTTGTCGCCCGCGCGCGAGCCGAGCAGCGAGAAGCAGTTGCGCGAGCGAAGCACCCCGGGGTCGGACACGAGGACGGAGAGACCCTCGGCGATGGTGAGCGGTGAGCGGCCGGTGGCGGTGATCCGCGGCAGCGCCTCCGAGGGCGGCAGGTTCAGGGTGTCCGGCCCCGGGTCGACGTCGAGGAGCAGGTACGGCGTGCTGGGCACGTCGAGCTCGGGCAGCGGGCGGAACCGGGCCAGGTCGTCGGGCTCCATGGTCGTGAAGCCGGCGCCGCCCACCATGGTGGCCGAGCCCAGGACCTCGACGACAGGCAGGTCGGGGATGACGACGACGAACGGGATCCCCTCCCCGCCCGTGCCGATGGCGGGCAGCAGGTCGCGCAGCGGTTCCAGCCAGGCGCGGAAACAGCCCTCGGCCAGATCGAGCCGCTCCGTCAGCCCGGTCTGGGCGAGGGCGTCGATCTGCCGGTCGAACTCGAGCGTCGGCCTCGGTCGGAACGACGACCAGCGGTATCGCGGACATCAGGCACCTCTCGGCGTGGCCCGGCCGACCATCACAGCGGAGGGAGATCCGCGGGGCGTCGGGCGACGTTCGGCGACCTTCAGGATCCCCCTGGCCGCCGGCCCGTCAGCTTAGTCAGGGTCGGGCGGTCCGGTCCTCCCCCTGCGGCGATCTCTTCGGCATCGACGGCGCCGCAGTCGAGACCGCGGACCAGGACCGAGGCCAGCGCCCGCGCGGTGGCCGGCTCGTCGAGCACGCCGCTCGTCGGTGCGGTCCAGGTAGGCCGACAGTCGGGCGACGGCGGCCGGCATCGCGGCCCGGAAGAAGGCGTAGGTCGCCGTGTACCGGGTGACCAGCTGGGCCGGGTGCAGGTCCCAGCCCTGGTAGAAGCCGCGCTGAGCGCACGGCGGACGAGCCAGGCGTGCAGTTGCCAGGCTTCATGCACCTGCTCGCGGGCACCGACCGGCAGCACGTTGGTCGAGCCGTCCACGGCGCGCACGCCGGTGCCGGCGACCGCGACCTGCAACATCTGCTTGGCGAAGTCCGCGGCGGGGTGGTGCGACGACTGGTGGGCCGCGGCGATGCCGAGAGCCGCGCTGTAGTCGTACGTGCCGTAGTGCAGGCCGGTCAGCCGGCTGCCGGCGGCCTGGACCAGGAGGGCGGCGGTCACCAGGCCGTCCGGGCCGATCACCGCCTGTGGGGTCTCGATCTGCAGCTCCAGATCCAGCGCGACGCCGTATGCGGCCTCGAGCGCGTCGAGCACCGGGCAGAACGCACGCACCTGCTCGACGTCGGTCACCTTCGGCAGCGTGATCACCACCCTGGAGTTCTCGGTGCCGGACACTCCAGGACGCGGCGGGACCTTCGGCACCGGGAGCTCAGCAAGGGTGCCGAGGAAGAGGTCCAAGGACCGGACCCCGCGGTGCCGGGTGCCCAGCTCGAGCGACTTGGCCCGGATCCCGAACCAGGGCGGCGCGACCCCGGCCACCACGTCGGCGGCCATGGCCGCGGCTGCCGCTCGGACGTCGTCGTCCTCGGCCTCCGTTCCGCCGCGGTACCCGTCCTCGGCGTCGACACGGAGGTCCTCGATCGGAGCGGTGGCCAGCTTCGCCCGCACGCGCGGCAGCACCTGCTCGACCAGCGCCGGGTCCAGCCCGAGGTCGGGCAGGCCGTGCTCGTCCAGCGCGGCGAGCGCCTGCTGCCCCCATCGGGCGGCCAGACCGGGGACGACAGCGTCGACCGGGACATAGCAGGTGTGCACCGGCTGCCGGCCGGTCCGCTCACCGGGGAAGGTCTCGATCCGCGCGGAGTCGACCGGGGCGAGCCGTCGATCGAGCTCCTCGTAGACCTGCTCGGGCAATCTCAAATGCTCTGACTCCGCTCGGGTCACGGCCCCGGTGCAGGGTCCCGCGCCGAGCGTGCGAGGCGTGGGGGGCACCGGGGTCCTTTCTCAATCGACCAACTCGTACGCCGGCAGCGTCAGGAAGTCCGGGAACTCCTCGGCCAGGGCCACGAGCTCGAACAGCGCGCGGGCGTCGTCGAGCCGGGGGAGCTGCCCGATCCCCGCCACCTCCTCGGCGATGACCCGGCGGACCAGCTCCGCGGTCACCGTCTCGCCGGTGTCGAGGACGACGCCGGCGTTGATCCACTGCCAGACCTGCGAGCGGCTGATCTCGGCGGTGGCGGCGTCCTCCATCAGGTTGTGGATGCCGACGGCGCCGTTGCCGCTCAGCCAGGCCGCCAGGTAGCGGATCGCCACCTCGACGTTGCCGCGCAGGCCGGCCATCGTCCGGTCGCCCGGTACGCCGGCCACGTCGAGCAGCTGCTCAGGGGTGACGCCGACCTCGGGGCGCTGCCGGTCCAGCTGGTTGGGGCGGTCACCGAGGACGCCGTCGAAGATCTCCCGGCAGATCCCGACCAGGTCGGGGTGGGCGACCCAGGACCCGTCGAATCCGTCGCCGGCCTCGCGGTTCTTGTCCTCGCGGACCTTGGCCAGTGCGCGCTCGTTGGCCTCGGCATCGCGTCGGCTGGGGATCGCCGCGGCCATGCCGCCGATGGCCATCGCCCCGCGGCGGTGGCAGACCGCGACCAGTTGCTCGGTGTAGGCACGCATCATCGGCGCGGTCATCGTCACCGCGCCGCGGTCGGGGAGCACGAACTCCGCGGCCGGCGTCGCGGAAGGTCTTGATGACGCTGAACAGGTAGTCCCAGCGCCCTGCGTTCAGGCCGGTGGCGTGGTCGCCGAGGGCGTGCAGCATCTCCTCCATCTCGAACGCCGCCGGGATGGTCTCGATGAGCATCGTGGCCCGGATCGACCCGGCCGGGAGGCCGAGCACCTGCTCGGCGTGGTCGAAGACGAGCTTCCAGAGCCCCGCCTCGTGGTGGCTCTCCATCTTCGGCAGGTAGAAGTACGGCCCGCTGCCACGGTCGAGCTGCTCCTGCGCGTTGTGGAACAGGTAGAGCCCGGCGTCGACCAGGGCACCGACGGCGGGGGTGCCGTCGACCAGGAGATGCCGCTCGGCCAGGTGCCAGCCGCGCGGGCGGGGCACGATCGTCGGCAGCTCGCCGTCCTCCCGCAGGCGGTACTCCTTGCCGTCGGGGCTGGTGAAGGCCAGCGTCCGCCGGACGGCGTCGTGCAGGACCACCTGCCCGCCGACGACGTTGCGCCAGTGCGGGGTATTGGCGTCCTCGAGGTCGGCCAACCAGACGCTGGCGCCGCAGTTGAGCGCGTTGATCGCCATCTTCGGCTCGGTCGGTCCGGTGATCTCCACCCGGCGGTCGACCAGCCCCGGTGGCGGCGGCGGCACGTGCCACGCGCCCGCCCGGACGTCCGCCGTCTCCGGGCGGAAGTCGATCCGGCGCGCGGCGGCGATCTCGGCCCGGCGGGTGGCCCGCGCGGCCACCAGCGCGTCGCGCTGGGCGCCGAAGCGGGTCTGCAGATCCGCGACGAAGTCCAGGGCGGCCGGCGTCAGGATCTCCTCGCCCCGCTCGACCGCCGGGCCCTCCACGCGCACGTCCGCCACTGTGGACCTCCTCGTCCTGGGCGAGATCTGCACAGTGGCCCGTCTGTCGGCCCTGATGGCGGCCCCTGATGGGTGTCACTGTGCAGATCTCGCCGGTTCTCCGACCGGCTGAGCTGGCATCCTCTCACCGTGGCCGCCATCGACGACTTCAACGCCGAGCCCCCCGACCAGGTCGTCCAGACGTTGCGCGCCTGCAACGCCGCACCGCGGTTCGCGGCCGAGATCGTCGCCGGCCGCCCGTACCGGGACGCCGAGACGCTGGTCGCCCGCGCCGAGGAGGTCGCCCGGACGCTGCCGTGGGACGACGTCGCCATCGCGCTGGCGGCGCACCCGCGGATCGGTGACCGAGTGGAGGGCTCCTCCGCCGAGGCCGAGTCCTCCCGCCGGGAACAGAGCTCGATGGGCGACGCCGACACCGCCACGCGGGACGCGCTGCTCGCGGGCAACCGCGCCTACGAGGACCGCTTCGACCACGTCTTCCTGATCCGGGCGTCGGGGCGCTCGCCGGAGGAGATGCTGACCGAGCTGCGCCGGCGGCTGGACAACGACGAGGAGGCCGAGCGGGTCGAGGTCACCGAGCAGCTGGCCCAGATCACCGCGCTCCGGGTGAAGGCCCTCGTCGTCATGAGTCTGTCGACGCACGTGCTCGACGCCGTCCTCGGGCGGCCGGCTGCCGGGGTCGCCGTCCGGTTGTTCGTCGGTGAGGAGCAGGTCGCCGAGGGCGTCACCGACCACGACGGGCGCTGCCGGCTGACCGAGGAGGCGACCGGTCGCGGGTCACACCGGCTGGTCTTCGCCACGGGGCCCTGGTTCGCCGAGCAGGGCCGGGAGACCTTCTATCCCGAGGTCGTGCTGACCTTCGCCGTCCAGGAGCCGGCCGAGCACCACCACGTGCCGCTGCTGCTCAGCCCGTTCGCCTACTCGACCTACCGCGGCAGCTGAGCGGAGTGGATTCGCGCAGGTAACGCGCACACATCCACTCCGCAAGGTTCCACGTGCAACAGTGCCGGGCATGGCGATCCGGCTCGGCGGCAACCAGTACGGCAAGGCGGAGGTCCGCGTCGTCGCGGTCGACCGCAGCAGCCCGCGGCACACCCTGATCGACCTGAACGTCAGCTCCAGCCTGCGCGGGGACTTCACCGCCGCGCACACCGCGGGCGACAACGCCCACGTGCTGGCCACCGACACCCAGAAGAACACCGCCTTCGCCTTCGCCCGCGACGGCATCGCCTCCCCCGAGGCGTTCGGCCTGCGGCTGGCCCGGCACTTCGCCGGCAGCTACGACGTGGATCACCGGTGCCCGGATCGGCATCGAGTCCTACGGCTGGGACCGGATCGCCGTCGGCGGACACCCGCACGACCACGCGTTCTCGCGCAACGGCGGCGAGGTGCGCACCGCCGTGGTCACCGTGGACGGCGACCGGGCGCACGTGCTCGCGGGACTGACCGGCCTCGTCGTCCTCAAGACCACCGGCTCGGAGTTCTGGGGCTTCCCCCGGGACGAGTACACGACCCTGGCCGAGACGCGGGAGCGGATCCTCGCGACGGCGGTCACCGCCCGCTGGCGCTACACGTCGGCCGACCTGGACTGGAATGCCGCCTTCACCGGCGTGCGGACCGCCCTGCTCGAGGCCTTCGCCGGCACGCACTCGCTGGCGCTGCAGCAGTCGCTGTACGCGATGGGCGAGGCGGCGCTGGAGCGCAATCCCGACGTCGCCGAGGTGCGACTGTCACTGCCGAACAAGCACCACTTCCTGCAGGACCTGTCGGCGTTCGGACTGAGACAACCCGGACGTCGTCTACCACGCCGACGACCGGCCATACGGCCTGATCGAGGGCACCGTCGAGCGGGACGACGTCGCGCCGGCACCGGCCGCCTGGGAGGGCACGCCCGGGTTCTGCTGAGTCAGCTCGCGGCTGATTCGATGCCGACGCCGGCGTCTCGGGGGTGACCACCGCGGTGCTGTGCGGGGTCAGCGGGCTGGATTCGATGCCGACGCCGCCCAGGAAACACCTGACGTGCAGCCGCAGGTCCGCACCGGCCTCGTCCTTCGCCCGGACAACCGGCCCGTCGGCACCGACGCCGCCGATCCCGCGGAACTGCCACCACACCCGCCAGCCCGGCGGCACCTGGACGGCCATGCCGCCCATGGCCGCGCGGATCGTGACGTCGATGCCGCCCGGCACCCGGGGCAGGGCGGTCAGGTCGAGCACGCCGCCGGCCATGATCAGGCCGATCCGCACCCGGCTCAGCGAATGATTGGTCGGGCGCAGTTCGACACTGCCGACCGCCTGGAGCCGGCGGATGCTCGCCGAGCTCTCGTCCCCCTCGTTCTTGCGGCGGGCGACCAGCCGGACGACGACGGCGAGCACCGCCTGCAATGCCCACCAGGCCGCCAGCCAGGGCAGCACCTTCCGGACGACCGGGGGGATCTGTCGCGACGCCATGCCACCAGGGTGCCGTCCGAGGGGTCGGCGGCCAGCACTGACACGATCGGGCGCTGAGTACCAGCCGGGCTACAGGCGGCGATGGGCCCGGACAGAGAGCGACGGCGGTGGGAAGCCCCCCACCGCCGTCGTCCCCCTGGTCGCTCCGGTAGCGCGTCAGTACCGGAAGCGGGCGACCGAGCTGTTGAGCGAGGTGGCCATGCGGGCCACCTCGTCGGTGCGCACTCGAGCGCTCCAGGGCCGGGCGAGGCCATCGCCTCGCCGTTGACGCTGACTTCGGCCGAGGGTGGAGCGACTACAGCGGAACTGCGCGAAAGTCCTCAGATTCTTGGATTGCTGGTCCGACCTGCGCTTCTTCCGAGCACAGAACGACGTCGTGGTCGATCGGCAGGACCGTCAGACCGTTGTATCGCGCTGCGCACCTCGGGGCCGGACGAAGCCCAGAACGCCGTGCTGCGGCACGGGATCCGTGCGTCGCCCGAGCTCAGCGGCGGGTGGAAACCGTGACGGTGAACTTGGGTCCCTGCTCGGCGAGCCGGGTCGGCCCCACCAGCCGGCCGAGCACCGGCTTGTAGCGCAGCGCGGAGTTGTAGACGGTCCACAGTTCGCCGCCCGGCCGGAGCACCCGGGCGGCCGCCGTGAACAGCCTGTCGGCCGCGGTCGTGACGACGGCGGCACCGACGTGGAACGGCGGGTTGCAGACGACGAGGTCGACGCTCCCGTCCGGGACGGACGCCGCGGCGTCGTCGCGGATCACCCGGATCCGGTGCTCGAGGCCATTGGCGGCGGCGGTGGCTGCGGCCGAGGCGACGGCGGCCGCCGACTGGTCGACGGCGAGCACGTCGAGGTCCGGCCGGGCGCGGGCCAGGGCCACGGCCAGCACCCCGGTGCCGCAGCCGAGGTCCAGTGCGGTGGCGGCGTCGGGGGCGGCATCGGGGCCCATGCGATCGATGCAGGCGAGCAGCGCGCGGGTACCGAGGTCGATCTTGGCGCCGGCGAACGCGGCACCGTGGGCGCAGACGGTGAGTCCGACGTCGGCGTGCTCCACGCGCAGCGGGAACGACGAGGGCCCCGGCTTCGGCCCGCGGGCCACGAGCACCCGCGACTTCTGGCGGGCCAGCGTCGCGGAGACCTCGGTGAAGGAGGCGCCCAGGACGTCGTTCATCGTCCGCGTCATGTGCTTGACGCGGGCGCCGACCAGCACGGTGACGTCCGGAGCCGCCGAGGACGCCACCATCTCGGCGATCTCCCGCAGTGCCTCCAGCGCCTTGGGCGCCTTCACCAGCACCACCCGTGCGCCCGTCGCCAGCTCGGGCCCCGGCGGGAGCGAGCGGTGGCTCGACAGCCCGACGCGCTCGGCGTTGCGCGCGAGCGCCTGCTCGCCGACCAGCAGGTCCTGGGACACCCGGACGTCGGTCGCGCCGTGCAGCGCCTGCAGCCCCAGGGTCAGCGCGCCGTAGGAGTCGTCGACCACGACGACCTCGCCCGGGCCGCAGCCGCGCACGAGCTCGGCCGCCTCGTCGAGCAGCAGCCGGTCGGTCGCATCGACGGCGACGAGCTCCGGCGACTCGACGTCCGGCTCCCGGCGGAGCGATCGGAGAGCAGGTCAGGGGCCAGCGAATCGGCCAGGAAAGCGCCCTTGCCTCGGGTGGGGGAGATCACACGCCCGGGAGGCCGACGGGGCAGGACACACCCGTCGAGTGCACGGGGCAGTAGCCGTTCGGCACCTTGTAGAGGTACTGCTGGTGGTAGTCCTCGGCGTAGAAGAATCTGTCCAGCGGGCGGATCTCGGTGGTGATGTCGCCGTATCCGGCGGCCTTCAGGCGCTTCTGGTACTCGTCGCGGCTGGCATGGGCCGCGGCCTCCTGCTCGGGCGTCGCCCAGTAGATGGCCGAGCGGTACTGGGTGCCGACGTCGTTGCCCTGGCGCATGCCCTGCGTCGGGTCGTGGTCCTCCCAGAAGAGCTTCAGCATCTGCCCGTAGTTCGTGATCGTCGGGTCGAACACGACGAGGACGGCCTCGGTGTGCCCGGTCCGCGCCGAGCAGACCTCCTCGTAGGTCGGATTCGGCGTGTAGCCGCCCGCGTAGCCCGCCGCCGTCGACCAGACGCCCGGCGCCTCCCAGAACACCTTCTCCACGCCCCAGAAGCAGCCCGCGCCGAAGACGGCGGTCTGCATGCCCGCGGGGAAGGGGGGCTGGATGCGGTTGCCGTTGACCGCGTGGACCTCGGGCACGTGCGGGAGGGGGTCGGGCCGGCCGGGGAGCGCGTCCTCGGCGGTGACCGGCTTCGTCGTGAACCGGGAGAACAACATGCCCCGAGCCTAGGCCCGAGCCGCAACCGGCAGGGGGTCGCCGATCGCCGATCCCGCGCCCGCGGCACGGTTCGGCTGTCCTTTCGCGGGGCACAGCCGGGTTGCCCACCGCACATTCCCCCGACGGGGTGCATCCGCGGGCACTCCGACAGCCGAAGGACCTGATGACGCACGACCACGACCAGCACGACCACGACCGCACGACCACGACCAGCACGACCGTGAGCGAGGAGAGAGCTGCATGGGCGACCCGACCGTCGAGGTCCACGCCGCGCGGGGCCCGCTCCGCGGCCCACTCCGAGGCATTGCCCTGTTCTGCCACGGCGGCACCGCGGTCGAGCCAGGAGCCGCCGCGCGACCGAGCCCTGTCGGTGCTCCGCATGCGCGGGGTCGAGGAGTTCGTACGCCGCACGGCCGGCGACCGGGGGATCGACACCCACCTCCTGCGCTACCGCGTGGCGGGCTGGAACGGCGGGGCCGCCGACGCCTACGCCGACGTCCGGTGGGCCATCGAGCGGGTCCGCGCCGAGCACGGACCCGACGTGCCGGTCGTCCTCGTCGGGCACTCGATGGGCGGCCGGGCAGCGCTGCGGGCCGCCGGCGATCCGCAGGTGGCGGCGGTGTGCGCGCTGGCGCCCTGGACGCCGCCGGGTGAGCCCGTCGCGCATCTGAAGGGCCGCACGATCACGATCCTGCACGGACGGCGGGACCGGTGGGTGCCGACAGAGCTGTCGGCCGCGTTCGCCCTGCGCGCCATCCAGGCCGGCGCACAGGTGGCCCGGTTCACCACACCCGGCGGCCACTCCATGCTCCGCGGGGCCATGCGCTGGCACGCCTTCGCCCGCGACACCGTCCTCGGTGCGACCGGGATCGAACCGATGCGCCGCCGACATTGCGAATGCCTTCCGACAGCCCGTTCCCGAGGGCATCGCCGTCCCCCTCTGAGCGCGCCATCCGCCTCGCGAGCCAGCCCCCGCACCTCCCCGTTGTGCAGAGAGGACCGACCCGTGCCCGTCCCGTCCCGACTCCTGGGTCTCGCCACCATCGCCACCGGCGTGCTCGAGTTCGCCAAGCCCGACCTGTGGGCGGCGCCGACCGGTCTCGGTCCCGCCTCCCCCGCGATGCGGACCGATCCCGTCTCCCCCGCGATGCGCACCTGGCACCACACGCTCGGTGCCCGCGACGTGATCTCCGGCCTGGCGATGACCTTCGCCCCCGCCGGCCCGGCGCTGCGCGCGGCGACGCTCTTCCGGATCGTCTCCGACGTCACCGATGCCATCGCGTTCGGGATCAACGCGCCCGACGCGGCCCGCAAGGGCAAGGCGGTCGGCGTGACCCTCGGTTACGCGGCGCTCAACGCGCTCTCCCTGCGCTGGAACCGGCGGTGACGGCCGCCGCCCTGCAGCGACCGACCGCGGCCGTCGTCGGGTCCGGGGTCGCCGGCCTGACCGCCGCCTACCTGCTGCAACGCACGCACGACGTCACGCTGTTCGAGACCGACAGCCGGCTCGGCGGGCACGCGCACACCCACGACATCGAGACGCCGGACGGTTCCGTCGTGCCGGTCGACAGCGGCTTCATCGTCCACAACGCGAAGACCTACCCGAACCTGCTCCGGCTGTTCGGCGAGCTCGGCGTCGCCACCCAGCCCACCGAGATGAGCATGTCGATCACCTGCGAGGGCTGCGGGCTCGAGTACGCCGGGGCGCGCGGCCTGTCCGGGCTGTTCGCCCAGCGCCGCCGGGTCGGCAACCCCGCCTACCTGCGGATGCTCGGCGAGGTCCGGCGGTTCCACGCCCAGGCGCAGCGGCTGCTCGAGCACGCCGATGCCGCACCGGCGGCCGACGTCGACGCGCTCACCCTGCGGACGTTCCTGGCCCTCGGCGGCTACTCCGACTACTTCGTCCGGCACTTCATGATCCCGGTCGTCTCGTGCGTCTGGTCCGCCGGATCCGCGGTGTCGCTGGAGTACCCCGCCGGCTACCTGTTCCGGTTCCTCGCCAACCACGGGATGCTGTCGGTCACCGGCTCGCCCGAGTGGCGCACCGTCACCGGCGGCTCCCGCACCTACGTCGAGCGGGCCGCCAAGGGCCTCAGCGGGATCCAGACCGGAGCGGGGATCGCCCGCGTCACCCGGCACCCCGACGGCGTCGAGCTGATCGACGCCGACGGTCAGCGGCACGCATCCGACGTCGTCGTCGTGGCCACCCACCCCGATCAGGCGCTGGCCCTGCTCGGCGACCCGACCGACGCCGAGCGGGACGTGCTCGGCGCGTTCCGGTACTCCCGCAACGAGACCCTGCTGCACACCGACACGCGGGTCCTGCCGTCGGCCGCGCCGTGCCCGCGCGTCGTGGAACTACCGGATGACCGCGTGCGCCGCCGCCTCCGAGCCGGTGCAGGTCAGCTACTGGATGAACCGGCTGCAGGCCCTCGACGAGCCGGTCGACTACCTGGTCACCCTCAACGGCACCGACCGGATCGATCCGGACACGGTGCTGCGCCGGATGGTCTACGAGCACCCGATCTACACCGGGGCCTCGGTCGCCGCGCAGCGGCGGCTGCCCGCCCTGAACACCGGGCGCACCGCCTTCGCGGGGGCGTACCACGGGTGGGGCTTCCACGAGGACGGCTGCGCCGCCGGCGTCCGGGCCGCCGAGACGTTCGGCGCCGCCTGGTGACCGCGCTCCAGGAACGTCCCCAGGCCGGGACGGCGGGGAGCCGGTGGACCCCGGTCGCGACGCCGGCTCTCTACGACGTCCGCATCGGCCACACCCGCTCGCACCCGCTGCGCAACGCGTTCGAGTACGGCGGCCACCTGTGGCTGGTCGACCTCGACGACGTCGCCAGCCGGCCGGCTCGCCCAGGACGGGCAGCTGCCCCGCTGGCTCCGCGGCCAGCTGCGGTTCGAGGCCGCCGACCACCTCGGCGACGCCGAGCCGCTCGATCAAGGACAACGTGGTCGCGTTCGCCCGGCTGCACGGGGTGGACGACGTCGCTCGCGTGCTGATGCTCGCCTCGCCCCGCGGCGGCCCGTCCCGGCGGGTCAGCTACGTCTTCAACCCCCTGTCGACGCACTGGTGCTACCGGGCCGACGGCTCGCTGGCCTGCCTGGTCGCCGAGGTGCACAACACCTACGGCGAGCGGCACGCCTACCTGCTGCACCCCGACGACGCCGGTCGCGCGGAGGCGGACAAGGAGTTCTACGTCTCCCCGTTCTTCGAGGTGGCCGGCCGGTACCTGATGCGGTTCTCCGCCCCCGGCGAGCGGCTGCACATCACGATGGCGCTGCGGCAGGACGGGCGCACCCCGTTCACCGCCGTCGTGCGGGGAACCGCCCGGCCGGCGACCGTGCGCACCGTGGTCGCCGCCCTGCTCCGGCGGCCGATGATGGCGCTGCGCGTGAGCACGCTGATCCGGCTCCAGGGCGTGAAGCTGTGGCTGAGCCGCTTGCCCGTCGTCCCGCGGACGCCCCACCATCCCCGGGCAGGCGTGACCGGGGCACCGCCGCCCGGGGCAGGACATCCCGAGACAACGATCGAGGACGAGAGCGGGACCGGGTCATGACCATCCTCCAGCGCAGCGACGACCAGATCCGGGTGCGTTTCCCGGTGCCTCGCCCCGATGCCGCGCACTGGCCGGGGCTGGCCACGCCGCCCCACGCACCGGTCCACGCCCGGATCGCCGAGGCGGTCTTCCGCCGGGCCGTGGCCTCCCTGCCGGTCCGCGTGGTGTTCCCCGACGGGCGCGTCCTGGGCGCCGGCGGCAAGGACGCCCCGGTGATGCGGCTGGTGCGACCGGCCACCGTGTTCGCCCGGCTGGGTGCCGACGTGAAGATCGGCTTCGGCGAGGCCTACATGACCGGCGACTGGACGACCGGGCCGGGCACCGACCTCGCGGACCTCCTGGCGCCGTTCGCGACCCGCATGTCCCGCCTCGTCCACCCGCTGCTCCAGCGGATGCGGCACGTCGTCGAGCGCACCCAGCCGGAGCACGAGGAGAACAGCCGGGAGAACAGCCAGGGCAACATCTCCCGGCACTACGACCTGTCCAACGAGCTGTTCGAGCAGTTCCTGGACGAGACGATGACCTACTCCTCCGGCTGGTTCGAGCCCGGCGACGACCTGCCGGCGGCCCAGCGCCGCAAGATGGACGGCATCCTCGACCTGGCACGGGTCCGCCCCGGCATGCACGTGCTGGAGATCGGCTCCGGGTGGGGTGGACTGGCCATCCGGGCGGCCACCGAGCGCGGTGCCCGCGTCACCACCCTGACGCTGTCGACCGAGCAGCAGGCGCTGGCGCGGCGCCGGGCGGACGACGCCGGCGTGGGGCACCTCGTCGACGTCCGGCTGCAGGACTACCGCGACGCGACCGGCCGCTACGACGCGATCGTCTCGGTCGAGATGATCGAGGCGGTCGGCGAGCGCTACTGGCCGACCTACTTCGCCGCCCTCGACAGCCTGCTCGCACCGGGCGGCCGGGTCGGGCTGCAGGCGATCACGATGGCGCACGACCGGATGCTGGCCACCCGCCGCAGCTACAGCTGGATCCACAAGTACGTGTTCCCGGGCGGGATCATCCCGTCGCTGCGGGCGATCACGGAGGGCCTCGCGTCGCACACCGGGCTGTCGGTGGTCGAGCGCCGCGACCTGGGGCCGCACTACGCGCACACCCTCGCGCTCTGGCGGGAGAACTTCCTGGGCAACTGGGAGCGGCTCGAGGGGTCCTTCGACGACACGTTCCGCCGGATGTGGGAGTTCTACCTCGCCTACTGCGAGGCCGGGTTCCGCGTCGGCTACCTCGGCGTCAGCCAGCTCGGGCTGGCCCGCCACCCCTTCGGCAGCGTCTGAGATGGAGATCAACGGAGCGCGGGTCTGGATCACCGGCGCGTCCAGCGGGATCGGTGCGGCGCTGGCCCGGGAGCTCGCCGACCGCGGCGCCGCGGTGGCGATCAGCGCCCGCAACGTCGAGAAGCTGCGCGAGGTCGCGGCGGGGCGGATGCACGTCGAACCGGTCGACGTCACCGACCGGCAGGCCACGGTGGCGGCCGCCGCCGCGGTCCGCGCGGCGCTGGGCGGGCTCGACGTCGCCGTCCTGAACGCCGGCACCTGGTCCCGGTTCCGGGTGGACGACTGGGACAGCGGGGCGTTCGCCGAGCATCTGCAGACCAACCTCATGGGCACGGTGCACGCGCTCGAGGGCGTCGTCCCCGCGATGCTCGCGCAGGGCCGCGGGCGGATCGTCGGGACGGCGTCGGTCGCGGGCTACCGCGGTCTCCCCGGGTCCGAGGCCTACGGGGCGACGCAAGGCGGCGCTGCTGAACCTGTTCGAGGCGCTGCGCGGCAGCCTCGGCCCACGCGGCAGTCGTCGTCCAGATCGGTGGCGCCCGGGCTTCGTCAGGACGCCGATGACCGACCGCAACACCTTCCCGATGCCGTTCATGATCTCGCCCGAGGCGGCGGCCCGGGCGATCGCCGACGGCATGGCGAAGGACAAGGCCGAGATCGTCTTCCCGTTCCGATGATGCTGTTGATGAAGGCGGCCCGGCTCGTGCCGGTACGCGTGTGGACCGCCGCGACGGCGGCGATGACCCGCCGGGGGATGACCGCGGCGCTGACCGGCGTCCAGCGCAGACGACGCCCGGCTGGCGGTGTCACCTGCGGTGATCGGCAGGTTCGGGCCTCGTGGCGGGGCCGCGCGACGGCTCTAGCGTCGCGGACATGATCGACGACTGGTCCGCGCCCCCCGCCGACGCCGCCGCACACTTCGCCCGCCGGCTCGCGCTCGAGACCGACGTCAGCGACGTGCACGCCGCCCTCGACAGCGGGAACCCCGGCTTCCTCCTGCTCGACAGCCGCAGCGCGGAGGCGTGGGCGCAGGGGCACGTGCCGGGCGCGGTCCACCTGCCGGGCCGGGAGATCGCTGCGCGGGCGCCGGAGGAGCTGGACCGGTCGGTCCCGGTCGTCACCTACTGCTGGGGACCCGGCTGCAACGGGGCGACCCGGGCCGCGCTCGCCCTGGCCCTGCTCGGGTTCCGCGTGCGGGAGATGCTCGGCGGCTTCGAGTACTGGGCCCGCGAGGGACTGCCGGTCGAGGCCGCCGACGGCGTGCACCGCGCAGCGCCCGATCCCCTCACCGCGCCGGCGGTCAGCTGCGGCTGCTGAGCTGCGGCGCCGGATCGTCGGAGAGGCGGGCCCACAGCAGCTCGTCGTGCTTTCGGCCGTCGCCGTACCGGTAGGAGCGGCGCAGCCGGCCCTCGAACGTGAATCCGGCCTTCTCGGCCACCCGCGCCGAGGCGGTGTTCTCCACCGCGTGGCAGAGCTCGATGCGATCGACTGCCAGCATCGCGAACGCCCAGCGGCAGGCCGTGTCGACCGCCACCGGGGCCACGCCGTACCCCCGGGCGGCCGGCGCGGTCCAGTAGCCGATCTCCGCGTCGGTCTGGACCGGGTCGATCGAGTGCACCGACACCGAGCCCAGGACGCCGGACTCCACGGGACCCCGGACGTCGACGACCGCCCACGAGGCGTGCTCGCCGGCGCTCCAGTCGGCACGCCGTGCGACGAGGCCGACCGCGTCGTCGCGCGACGTCACGCCCCCGCCGTTCCACAGTCGGGTCGCCGGGTCCTGCATGGCCGCCCAGACGGCGTCGACGTCGTCCGGGCGCCAGGGGCGCAACAGGAGCAGGCCGGCGGAGAGCTCGGACGGCACGATCGGCTTGACGACGTACACAGGCAGATACTGTCTGAGAAATTCTTGCTACGAGCGGGGCCGGACTCGCCGAGGGCCAGGGCACGCGTCGAGCCCGCGCGCGCTCGCAGGGACCAAAGCACGAAAATCCTCGTCGGCAAGTTCGCCAGCGATGTTCACGATCTCGAGGTAGTCGACTGTCAGGCTGGCGGTCCGAACGCCAGTCGGGCGAACCAAGCCCGCCTCCGCCCAGTGCCTGATCTCCCGGTATCCGGGCAACTCATGGCGGCGGATCGACGTCGTGCACGGCAGCAGGACAACCTCCCGGCCGCGGCATTTGAGAACGACTGCGGGCCGAATCTTCTCGAAATCGACCTCCACAAAGGGGATGTGCGCCCACACAACCGTGCCCAGACGGAGTCGGTTTCGGGGAACGATGCACAGGCGACTGACGGCGGCATGGCTGGGGCGGTCGAAGCCCGGATCAATCCGCCAGCGACGCAGTCCCACATCACGCAGGGATCTACGACTGCGCTTCTGCCGAGAGTTCTTGTACACTGGCGTTGTCCTTCTGCCCTTGGAAGCTTTGGTACGCTAGGAGCGTCAGTTTAATGCAGACCGCCTCGCTTCGCCACCCGCCCCTGACCTGATTTCTGCTGGAAGCGGAGGACGGATGCAGAACGACGGCGGCTTAGGGCGGGCGATCCAGGTCCGGCGGGCAGAACTAGGCCTCAAACGCAAGGATTTGGCGCGAAGCGCGGCGTTGAGCTACCCGTACCTCTCAGAACTCGAGACCGGCTCGAAAGCGCCGTCCGCAAGGGCGCTGGGCCAGCTCGCTGAAGCCCTTCGACTGTTCGCCCCGCCGATCTGCTTGCCCGCGCCGAAGCCATGATGCCTACAGCCCCCCAAGGTGAGATGCGCTTCGCATCCGCCGCGGATTCCTCCCGCGGAATCTCCGCGAGAGACGAAGTCCAGGCCTCAGAGCCTCTGGGTGGGCTTGCGGATGGCGCGAGATCCTGGACCGGATCGCCGACCTCGTCGCCGCCACCGTGCGCGCAGAACTGAACGCCTGGGCGCGCAACAACCTGCCATCCCTCGCACGCGAAGAGCTGTCTCGGTTGCTAGCTCAAACCGAAGAGGACGGCTCATGACCAACCCGTTCCGCGTGAAGGGCTTCCAACTAACCGCGTGGCAGAAGGAGGCCGTTGCCGCGTGGGCAGCAGGCCCTACGCCTGACCATCCGTTCTTCGGAACGTTGGAGGTCGTGACCGGGGGCGGCAAGACACTGAGAACGCGCTGCTGAGCGCCGCCGCCGCCGCGGAAACGACCGAGGACCTACGGTTGGCGATAGTAGCGTGCCATCCGAAGCAATCGCTCACCAGTGGCGCACCGCGCTGGCGCGTTACACGACGCTGACCCACGAGGAGATTGGGCTCCTTGGCGCTGGTGAGAAGCGGCGACTCTCAATAGCCACCGCGCGTTGGTCGCCGTCATCAACACCGCAGCGAAGCGTCTGCCCAAGTTGGCTCAGGGAGCTCAACCCCTCATGCTGATCGTCGACGAGTGTCGCCGCGCCGGCGCGCCGACTTACTCCCGTGTGCTTCACACCCCTGCCATGTTCCGGCTCGGCCTGTCAGCGACACCAGATCGCGAGGAGATCGACGAATTCGGCGAGCCTCTGCAGTACGACGAGCAGATCGTGGGCCGGCTTCTCGGGCCGGTGGTCTTCCAGTTCTCCCTGCGCGATGCCCGACTGGCAGGGTGGCTTCCGGACTTCGAACTGCACCACCATGGCGTACCACTGCTCCCGGAGGAACAGCGTAGATACGACTCCATCAGCCGTCAGGTCGACGATGCCGCGGATGATCTACGCGGACTGGGCCTTGATTCCAGCAGGGCGCAACAGTTGCAGTCGCGCCACGACGAGGCCGGCGAGCTTGCTCGCCGGTACATAACACTCACCGCAGGCCGTAAGGACCTGCTCTACCGGGCCTCCCGACGCGCTGGGGTCGTGGAGCGCATCCTGTCCTGGACCATGGTCCGTACCGATGGTCCACGGCGAGCCCTGTTGTTTCACGAGCGCGTCGCCGAAGCTAAAGAACTGTACGACCGTCTGCGACAGGCGCTTCCTGCAATCCCGATGGGTCTAGAGCATTCGCGGCTGACTGATAGACAGCGCGCTGAAGCTCTGGCCGCGTTTCGCGCGGGACAGGTCCAGGTGCTGGTGTCGGTAAAGTCGCTTGTCGAGGGGATCGACGTCCCCGAGGCTGACGTCGGAGTCAGCGTGGCCGCCACCGCCAGCGTCCGCCAGCGCATTCAGGCCCTCGGTCGGGTTCTGCGCCGTGGTGCCATCAACGACAACGTGCGCAAACGTGCAGAGATGCACTTGCTTTACGTCACCGGGACCGTGGACGAACTCATCTACGGGAAAGAGGACTGGACCGACCTCACCGGCGAGGATGCGAATCTCTACTGGCTTTGGTCGCTCGATCCCGAGGCTGGCCCCGAGCGCCTACACGGGCCGCCCACCTCGCCGAAACCGACCGAGGAGCAGGAGTGGATACGTCTCGGGGAGCAAGCACCGACGGAACCGGTCCCCTGGTTTGGGCTGCTGACCGGTCAGGAGTACTCGGTGGACACGCTGGGGACGGTCACCAACATCTCGGGAGCGGTGATCCGGAACCCTCAGGGGGCTGCTGAGGCGGTAGAAAGGGTTCGAACTCGTCCGGGCGGACGGTTCTGGGTGACGCCCGCACATCGACTGGTGCTCGTGTTCGGTCGCAATGACTCACGCGAGAACGTGCTGTTCGTCGCCGGCCAGATCGTCGAACCATTCATCGCAACAGAGTCTGCGGGCTCAACGGAAGTATCTATGGTCGGCGTCACGGAGCCTGGAGCGCTCCTATTGGGGCGGCCCGACAAGGAAGGTGGCACCTACCGGCTGCGCCAGAAGCAGGGCGGCGTAATTGAGCGTAGCGCAGCAGACGGTGCAACGGATTTCGCGATCACCACCGGGCAGGACCGGAGTGCCGACAACGCTAGGCGTCTATTAGACGCCTGGCGAAAGGCGACCGACCGCGGAATTACTTTCTTCGTGAATCGCGATGGCATTGCCTGGTATCTCGAGGCAGGCAATCCTCGCTTCCTGGCCGATGTAAGTAACGGCTTTTCGTGGCCGTCAGCCAAGGAGGAATCCAAGCCGTGATCATTCAGTATCCGGGGCTTGCCCCGTCGAACGTCAGCAAGGACGCAAAATATTCGGTAGTGCACTCGACAGCCGGGTCGATGGAGATTCGGTTGGTTTACCGCGTCAGCAATCGTGAACGGGAACTTCTCACGACCGATCACCACCCTGAACTGGTCGAGATGGTCAACAGCGTAAAGGTTTCTTTGCACGATGCTCCCGGCGGCGCCTTCTACATCAATGAGTACCGCGACGTCCTCGTGCCGGACACGATGCCTGGGAGATGCCTGTACGCAGGAAATTATGCACGTGATCTGGAGTTCGACTACAACGGTAGTCTCATCGCGCCGCGCCCGCCTGACGGCCTACGGCCCCAGGATCCGTGGCCCGGGCCCCATGTCGGAATCAAGTACATCCTCGTCGCTGGCGGGGATGACGTTAAGTACGAGTTGCAGTCTGGCCGCACTCGTTACGAGCACCGGCTTTCAGACGACGTAGGCGCGCCTAACGCCAGAGAGCTTGCGCGTCGAATCTCGGCAATCAAAGGAAGCGCTGGTGGCCGCTTCTACATCAACGAGGCGTGCGAGATGTTCGCGCCGATGAACGGTGCCGAGGGTGGCGTCGAATACATCTACCTCGGTCCACTGGCAGACAGCGCATGGTTCGACGCGCCAGATGTCGAGCGAGGCGACGACTGACACAAGCATGGCTGCGCATAAGTCGCAGGGGTGCGCCAATGCAAGTGTCATCGTCGGAGTTACCTGTCGCTCTGCGGATCCCGGCTCGGCCGCTTCACTTCGTCGCTGCACCTAGCGGCGCAGGCGTGACCGCGGACAGCCCGGCCCGGCCGAACCCACCGGCCATTCGTCTGCGTCGACCCCAGCTCATCTCGGTGGCGACTGCCGCCACGGTCCACCTCCCCGCGGCAGGCACCAAACTTCTCGCTGATGGACGCCCTGGGGCACACCAACCTGCGCGACGGCTGGCACGACGAGGTCTGCGTGCAGGCGCACGCGGTCGGCTTCAACGAGCTGCAGCAGGTGAAGAAGTACCCGCCCGAGCTGCGATGTCCCGGTGGAGCGGATCACGCGAGGCCGCCCGGCAGATCGGCACGGCGGATCGGCTGCTGTCGACGGTGCTGCAGGGCTTTTGCCAGTCGCACCACCCACAGCCGCCGCCGTGCAGGTAGACCACAACCACATCGTGTCTACGACGCGCGGCAGGCCGGGCTGTGGCGTGCTGAGGACGAACGGGCAGCCGACGGCGGAGAACATCCGGGATGCTGCGCCGTAGTCCAGGCCATCTCCGCCCCTCAAGCTGGTCAGACGGGGATGGAGACCCCGACGCCGCCGCGGGTCTGGGCGCCGTAGCGCCCGATCTCGCGGTCCAGGTCCAGCGGGGCGATCGTCGCGGCGCCCTCGGTGACCTCGGGGGTGATCAGGTCGGCCGGGAGCAGCCAGGACACCTCGAACTCGATGCCGTCCGGGTCCTGGGCGTACAGCGCCTTGGTGGTCGCGTGGTCGGAGGCGCCGACCAGGGCGCCCGCCTCGATCAGCGCCCCGCGGATCCGGGCGAGCTCGGCGAGCGTGTCGACCTCCCAGGCCAGGTGGTACAGCCCGACGGTGCGCCGGCCGGCCTCGGAGGCGCCCGCTGCGGCACCGATGGCGAACAGACCGAGGTCGTGGTCGTTGGTCGACCCCTCCGCCTGCAGGAACACCGCGCGCCCGGGGATCTCCATCTTCACGCGGAAGCCGAGGACGTCGCGGTAGAAGGCGAGGCTCGAGTCGACGTCGCGCACGTAGAGGACGGCGTGGTTGAGGCGCTGGACGGGCATGGCGGGCTCCTGCGGAGAGGGCGGACGGTTCACCCTGCTCCAAGAAACATGAAGCGTCAAGTATTCCGGGCGCTGATCGCCAGCCGGTTCGCCGCGCCAGATAGGGGCTACTGTCAGCCGCACAAGAGAAGAAACCGACAGGGGAGCGCTTCGGCGCTGAGAGTGCGGGACACCGCAGACCCTCGAACCTGATCCGGGTCATGCCGGCGCAGGGAGTCTGGAGGAATCATGGCCGAGCAGGCCGTCCGTCCGTCATCCAATGAGTCCATCGCGAAGCGGGCCGGCACGCCGCTGGCGCACCGTCGACATCGTCGTCACCGCCGTCCTCGGCGTCGCCTTCGGCGTGGTGTTCTGGGCCTGGAACCTCGTCTTCGGCGTGCTGGCCGCGCCGCTGGAGTTCTTCCCGCCGCTGTCGGCGATCCTCAACGGCGTCTTCCTGATGCCGGGTGTCGTCGCGGGACTGCTGGTCCGCAAGGCGGGGGCGGCCACCTTCGCCTCCACGCTTGCTGCCGCGGTCAGCCTCCTGCTCGGCTCGCCGTTCGGCGGGATCATCGTCGTCTACGGCCTGGTGCAGGGCCTCGGCGCCGAACTCGGATTCGCCCTGACCCGGTACCGCACGTTCGGCTGGGGAACCGCCGTGCTGGCCGCCGCCACCGCCGGGCTGTCGACGTCGATCCTGGATCTCAGCCTCTACTACCCGGTGTCCGCGGACTACCCGCTGTGGGCGTTCACGCTGCCGTACACGGTGTTCACCGTGCTCTCCAGCGTGCTGCTCGCCGGCGTCGTCGGCCTGCTGCTGGTCCGCGCGCTGGCGCGGACCGGTGCGCTGAGCTCGTTCGCCGCGGGCCGTACCCGCGTCTGACCGGCAGCCGGTGACAGGACTCCCGGTGAGCAGGTCCAGGTCCCGCGGCTTCGGTGCTCTGCCCGCAGCAGCAGTGGGCAGAGCACCGGGTCCGGCGGATGCACCTGCCCGCATCGTCGCCCGAGGCCTCGGCGTGCGGCACGCCTCCCGCCGGGCGTGGGCGCTGCGGGGGATCGACCTCGTCGTGGAACCCGGCGAGCGGGTACTGCTGACCGGCGCCTCGGGCGCGGGCAAGTCCACGCTGCTGGCGGCCCTCGCCGGGATCCTCGAGGACGAGGGGACCGAGGTCACCGGAGAGCTCACCATCGGTGGGCTCCGGCCGCCCGAGGCCCGGTCGGGACTGGGGATGCTGGCCCAGGACCCGGACAGCCAACTGGTCATGACCCGGGCCGGTGACGACGTCGCCTTCGGCCTGGAGAACGCAGGCGTGCCGCGGGAGCGGATCTGGCCACTGGTCTCCGACGCGCTCGACGCGGTCGGCTTCCCGTACGCGCTCGACCGGCCCACCCAGGCCCTCTCCGGGGGCGAGAAACAGCGCCTCGTGCTCGCGGGCGCGCTGGCCCGGCGGCCGGGGCTGCTCCTGCTCGACGAGCCCACCGCGCAGCTCGACCCACCCGGCGCCGCCCTCGTCCGGGACGCCGTGGCCCGCGCCACCGCCGACCGGCGCTCCACGGTGCTCGTCGTCGACCACGACGCCGCCCCGTGGCTGCCGCTGGTGGACCGCGTCGTGGAACTGAGCCCCGACGGTCTCCGGGAGCACGGCCGGGACTGGCGCCCGGCCGACCGCTGCGCGGGCCTGGCCCTCCCTCCGGCAGCGGACGGACCGGTCCTGCTCGCGGCGGACGCGGCCGGCTTCACCTACCGCGGCAGTCGGACACCCGCCCTTCCCCCGACCACCGCCGTCGTGACCGCGGGCCGGGCGCTGGCCGTGACCGGGCCCAACGGGTCGGGCAAGTCCACGCTCGCGCTGCTGCTCGCCGGCCTGCGCTCCCCCACGACCGGCCGCGTCGCGGCCGCTCCGGAGCTGACGGCCGGCGTCCGGAAGGGACGCCGGGAGCCGCACCGGTGGCGGGCCGAGGAGCTGGTCACCCGCATCGGCACGGTGTTCCAGAACCCCGAGCAGCAGTTCCTCACCGGCCGGCTCCGCGACGAGCTGTCCCTCGGCCCGCTGCGGTCCGGGGAGCGGGCCGCCGCGGCGCGGGCCACCGCCGACGACCTGCTCGAGCGGCTGGGTCTGTCCGCCTTCGCCGACGCCAACCCGTTCACGCTCTCCGGCGGGCAGCAGCGCCGGCTGTCGGTGGCCACCGCCCTGGCGACCTCGCCGCGGGTCCTGGTGCTCGACGAGCCCACGTTCGGCCAGGACGCCGCGACCTGGCGCGAGGTGGTCACGCTGCTCGCCGAGCAGCGCGCCCGGGGATGCGCCGTCACCGTCGTCACCCATGACCGGGACCTGGTCGACGTCCTGGCCGACGACCGACTGGACCTCGAGCCATGACCACCGCTTCCCTGGCACTCGGCCCGGTGCCCGGCGTCCCGCTGGCCCGCATCAACCCCGTCGCGCAGCTCAGTGGCGATGGCGGTGGTCACGCTCGTCCTGCTCTCCAGCCTGGACGTCGTCACGCCGTCCGTCGTCGTCGCTGCGGAGCTGTGCCTGCTGCCGGCCGCCGGCCTGAGCCGCCCCGCCGACCTCTGGCGCCGCACCTGGCCGCTGCTCGTCGGCGCGGGCTCGGTCGGCCTGGTGAACATGCTCCTCGCCGACGACGCGACGGTCGTCACCGGCGTGGGCCTGGCCCTGCGCGTGATCGGCCTCGCGCTGCCCGGTGTGCTGCTGGTCGCCTCGACCGATCCCGTGCGGCTGGCGGACGCGCTCACCATCCACTGGCGGCTGTCCACCCGCTTCGCGTTCGGCGCCCTGGCCGCCCTCCGGCTGGTACCGCTGCTCGTGACGGAGTTCGAGGCGGTCCGGCTGGCCCGGCGCACCCGCGGGGTGTCGGCCGGGCGTAACCCGGTGGCCCGGGCGCGGCTGCTCGCCGGCATCGCCTTCACCCTGCTCGTCGGCGCCGTGCGCCGAGGCTCCCGCCTGGCGACGGCGATGGACGCCCGCGGGTTCGACTCCGGCATCCGCCGCACCAACGCCCGGGGATCCCGGCTGCACCCCCGCGACGGCTGGTTCATCGCGGGCGCCGTCGTGGTGTGCACCCTCGCGGTCGCGCTGAGCGTCCTCACCGGGGCCTGGGACCCCGTCTTCGTCGGTGGCTGAGCGACGGGCGCTACGGTCCGCCGGTGGCCACACCCACCCGCTACGTCGTCCTGCTGCGCGGGATCAACCTGGGCAAGGCACGCCAGGTCGCGATGCCCCGGCTGCGCGAGGTGCTGACCGAGCACGGGCACGACGCGGTGCGCACCCACCTGCGCAGCGGCAACGTCGTGCTCGACAGCACGCTCGGTGAGAAGAAGCTCGCGACCGACGTCCGGAGCGCGATCGAGGACGAGTTCGGCTTCGAGGTCCCGGTCGTCGTCCGGACCGGCGAGGAACTGGCCGCCGTCGTCGCGGGCGACCCGTTCGCCACCGAGGCCACCGACCCGGCCCGGTACCTGGTCACCTTCCTGCCGGAGGCGCCGCCGAAGGACAAGGTCGACGCCCTGCCGAAGGCGGACGTGGGCGACTACCTGGTCCGCGGCCGGGAGCTCTACCTCTGGCTGCCCGACGGCATCCAGAACACCCCGCTCGCGTCCTGGAAGTGGGACCGTCTGCTGGGCGTCCCGGGGACCGCGCGGAACTGGAACACCGTCACCAAGCTGGCCGAGCTGGCCACCTGACGCGCCGCCCCCGGAACGTCACCCGCATGGGGTGAGACTCGTCGCATCACGTTTGGCGGATCCCGTTCGGACCCATAGGACAGTGTTCGGCCTGCCGCGCGGTGGCGGCCTGAGAGCAAGGGGCTACGGGTGACAGGGCAGGCGCGCGGGCCGGTGTGGCCGTCCGCGTCCCCCCCGCCGGCCACCTCGCTGCTCGCGTGGGAGCTCAGCGACGTCGTCGAGCTGCCCCGGGTGCGGGCCGAACTGCGCCGGCACGCCGCCACGGCCGCGCCCCCGACGACCCGCGCGCGATCGACGTGCACGACCAGCTCGTCCTGGCCCTCGACGAGATGGCCTCCAACGCGCTGCGGCACGGCGGCGGAGGGGTGCGGGCGGCGGTCCGGCAGACCGACGACGCGTTCCTCATCGAGGTCTCCGACCATGCCTCCACCTCGCCGCCGACCCCGGCCGTGGGGCGCGACCCCAGCGAGGGCGGCCTGGGCCTGTACCTCATCGCCGAGATGTCCACCGGCCACGGCTGGTACGTGCGCGACGGGGCCAAGCACGTCTGGGCCCTTCTTCCCCGGACCTGACCGGCACCCAGTCCGGAATCTCCCCCGGCGCTGACGCCAGCGGCGGCGCTCAGCGACCGGCGGCGTAGCCCTGCATGCCGCGGGCGTTGGCCGCGGCGCGGAGCATGCCGGTCTCGGGGTCCCGGCTCACCGCCGAGAGCCGACCGAGGGTCCACGGCCCCGACGACGGTCACGTCGTGCCCGCGACGGCGGAGGTCGTCGATGACCGCGTCACCGAGCCGGGACTCGACGACACCTCGGCGACGGTCGACTCGCGGGGATAGAACGACGACGGGAACGCGGTGGTGTGCCAGGCCGGCGCGTCGATCGCCGCCTGCAGGTCCAGGCCGCGGTCCACGTGGGCCAGCCAGAAGCACAGCTGCCACTGCTCCTGCTGGTCGCCGCCGGGGGTGCCGAACGCCAGGGACGGGACGCCGTCGCGCAGGGCCAGCGACGGGGTGAGCGTGGTGCGCGGCCGCTTGCCGGGGGCGAGGGAGTTGGGCAGCCCGCGCTCCAGCCAGAACATCTGGGCCCGCGTGCCGAGCGGGAAGCCGAGGGCCGGGATCACCGGCGAGCTCTGCAGCCAGCCGCCGGAGGGGGTGGCCGAGACGAGGTTGCCCCAGCGGTCGACGACGTCGATGTGGCAGGTGTCGCCGCGGGTCGTGCCGAGGGGGTCGACCGTCGGCTCACCGAGGCCGGCCGCCGGTGCCGGTGGCGCGGGCCGCGCCGGTGGTGAGGAAGGCGGGGAGCCGGGGCGGGCGCCCACCGGTGAACCCGGCCGCAGGGCTGTGCTGGCCGTGTCCCCGATGAGCGCCCGCCGCTCGGCGGCGTAGGCGGACGAGAGGAGGTCGTCCACCGGCACGTTCGCCACGTCCCCGTACCAGGCCTCGCGATCGGCCATCGCCAGCTTCGTCGCCTCGACGCTCACATGCACCGCCTCGGCGGTGTCTGCGTCGGAGATTCCGGAGGCGGACCGTTCGCGGTGCCTGCCCGCATCGACGTCGTCCAGCATCGCGATCGCCTGGAGCAGCGCCGGTCCCTGTGACCACGGCCCGGCCTTCGCGAGCGTCCACCCGTTCCGGTCCAGCGTGACCGGTGCCTCGTACGTCGGCGTCCAGCCGGCCAGGTCCTGTCCGGTCAGAAATCCGGGATGCGGGCGACCGGAGTCGTCCATCACCGGATACCGGGCGAACCTGTCGATCTCCTCGGCGACGAATCCGGAGTACCAGGCGGACATCGCCGCATCGATCTGGGCCTCCCGGGAGGGTCCGCGCGCTGCGTCGAGCAGTCGGCGGAAGGTCGAGGCCAGAACTGGATTGCGGAAAAGTCTGCCGGCGGCCGGAGGGGCACCGTCGGGGGAGAGCCAGGTGGTGGCCGACGTGGGCCAGTGGGTGGCGAAGTGCTCGGAGACCGAGGCGACGGTCGCGGTCACCCGGGGAAGGAGGGGGTGACCGGTCTCGGCGTACTCGATGGCGTAGCGGAGGACGGCGTCCAGCGGCTGGGTGCCGTGGTCGCGCAGCAGCGTCAGCCAGGCGCCGAAGGCGCCAGGGACAGTCGCTGCGAGGAGGCCGGTGCCGGGCACGAGATCCAGGCCGTACTGCTCGAAGGCCTCGATCGTCGCGGCGGCGGGGGCGACCCCCTGGCCGGAGAGGACCACGGCCCCGCACGGGCCTCCCCGCCCCGCGCCGCTCCGCTCGCCCGTCGCGAAGAGGATGGGGACCTCTCCGCCGGGGCCGTTGAGGTGCGGCTCGACGACCTGGAGGGTGAATCCGGCGGCGACGGCGGCGTCGAACGCGTTGCCCCCGGACTCGAGGGTCGCCATCCCGGCTGCGGAGGCCAGCCAGTGGGTCGAGGCGACCATTCCGAACGTGCCGGCGAGCTCGGGCCGGGTGGTGAACACCCGGTCACCGTAGGCGCGGACCGGGAGCTCCGCGGGGCGGTGACCCAACCCCCCGCACTGGCGGCGTCGGCGGATCTCCCGCGGGACGGAGCGCCACAGCGGGGGAAGGCGCCGCGGGCCTGATCGTGGGCGTGCTGGGCATCTCGCGCAGCACGACGGGTGGGTTGACCTGCTGCGCGGTCAGCCGGACGGCCGGGCGACCCCAGGCGAGGTACTCGCCCCGTTCGCCGGCGCCCCAGAGTGCCAGCCGGCGGAGCAGCCCGGTCCGTGCCGTCGGGATCGCCGCCGGCCACGCTCCCGGGTGCAGTCCCGCGGGCGCCTCGGGACGGGTGGCGGGACGCGGCGCCGCGCACCGCCAGGCCAGGTACTCCCCGTCGGGACCGGCGCCCCAGAGCGCCAGCCGGCGGACCAGTCCGGTCAGGAAACCGGGGTGCCGGACGGGGCGCGGGCGCGGGCCGCACCGGAGCCGACCACACCGGGGTCGACGGCGACAAGGAGCCGATGGGCGCAGGACGGGCGGCGGGGGCCGGGCGGACCGGCCGCAGCGGGACGCCACGGACCGAGCCGGCCCGTGCGGCCGTGGTCCGGTATGCCCCGGGCCGCGGGCGACGGGCGGCCGACGGGCCGTCGGCGCGGTCGAGGACGTCGATCAGCCCGGCCAGGGTCATGCCCGGCTCTCGTCCGGTCAGGTCGGCGGGCATGCGAGCGGCGGCCGGGCGGGCCTCGTCGCTGCTCATCTCGCCTCCTGCAAGTCGTTGTCCGCAGCCGGGGAAGGTGCTGCGGACAAGGAGAAAGGTAGGTTCCGGCCCGGCGGTCGAGCCGTTCTTCGACACCCCCTGGTGAGCGCGTGACCGAACCGTTGTGCAGGGGCTCCGGGGACGTCGGTGACCCGTCTCCCGGGCCGGTGGCTTGTCGACAAGCTGTGCCCGCTGAGCGTGAAAATCCCCGGTGAGAGGTGCGGTCGTCCCTGGGCGGCAGCGCCGCGCGGCGTGTCGGCGGAAGGACCTCCTCCCCCGCAGCCCTCGCACGCTCGGAGCCGAGCCTCTGGAGGGGGCCGAGGGAGTGATGGGATGGGACCGTGCCCGTTCCCCTCGTGATCGACACCGACCCCGGCATCGACGACGCACTGGCGATCCTGCTCGCGGTGGCCAGCCCGGAGGTCGACCTGCGGCTGGTCACCACCGTGCACGGCAACGTGGAGCTGGCGCAGACGACGGAGAACGCGCTGCGCGTGCTCCATCTCGCCGGGCGCTCCGACGTCCCGGTGGCCGCCGGTGCGCGGTCCTCGCTGGTGCACCCGCAGCCGGAACGCGCGGGGCACGTCCACGGCGCAGCGGGGCTGGGCGGTGTCGAGCTCCCCGCCTCCCCGGCCGGCGTCGACCCCCGGCCGGCCGTCGTCGCCCTGGCCGAGCTGCTCATCACCTCCCCGGAGCCCGTCACGGTCGCGACGATCGGCCCCCTGACCAACCTGGCCCTGCTGCTCGGCGTCTACCCCGACGCGGCGGCGCGGATCGGCCGGCTGGTCGTCATGGGCGGCTCGGCCGCCCGCGGTGGCAACGTGACCGCGGCCGCCGAGTTCAACATCTGGGCCGATCCGGAGGCGGCGCAGGCGGTGCTGACCGCGGGGCTGCCCACGACCTTGGTGGGCCTGGACGTCACCCTGCCGACGGTCCTCGACGAGGACGGGATCGCCCGCTTCGCCGCGGCGGGACCCATCGGCACGCAGGCGGCCGCGATCCTGCGGCAGTACCTCGACCACGCCCGCAGCGCCTACGGCACCACCGGCGTGGTGGTCCACGACGCCCTGGCGCTGACCGAGGCGATCGCGCCGGGCAGCCTCGGCACGGTGCGCCGCGACGTCGTCGTCGGCACCACGCTGGGCGCCGGTCGCGGGCAGACCCTGGTCGACCGGCGCACCGTGTCGACCGCCCGCACCGCGGTGGAGGTCGCCGAGACGGTGGACAGCGCGGCCGCGGTCGAGTTCCTCGTCAGCCGGCTGGCGAGCCTGGACGGCCGACGGCCCTGAGCCCCGAACGGTCCAGCGGGCACAGCCGGTTCAGCGGGCGCGCCCCTGGTCGACTCCACGATGCCCGTGGCGATGTCCCGCAGCTTGCGGTTGTAGCGCTGGGAGGCCTCGCGCAGGATCTCGAAGGCATCATCGGCGGAGACCTTCCGCTGGGCCATCAGCACGCCCTTGGCCTGCTCGATGACCGCCCGCGACTCCATCGCCAGGCGCATGTTGCGCGCCTGCTCGCCGAGCTGCCAGTGCGCGTCGGCGTTGGCGACGGCGACCGCGACGTACTCGGCCACGTCCTGGCCCGCGGCCAGCGACTCGGGCGCCGCGAAAGCCGACGGCTGCGTCGAGTAGTTGTTCAGGGCGCCGATGAACGAGCCCTGGTAGGGCAGCGGGATGGACATGGAACTGCGCACGTCCGTCGTCCGGAGGAGGTGGGCGACGTAGTCCGGCCAGCGCTGCTCGCTCTGCATGTCGTCGACCAGCAGCGGCACCCCTCCCCGGCCGGCATCGACGCACGGGCCGTAGCCGTGCTCGTACTGCAGTTCGTCGGCGGCGAGCGCCATCGCGCCGCTGTACGCGGCGGTGAACGGCTTGTCGTCGCGGATCAGCGTGATCGACGTCGCCTCCGCGCCGGGGATGCCCTGCGCCGCGATCCTGGTGACGTCGGTGAGGACGTCGGTCAGGGTCCGGTCGACGAGCACGACCCGGCTGAGCTCCCGCAGCCAGTCATCCACGGGGGGCATTCTGCCCTGACCCCGATCCGGAAATCGGCCCCGCCTTCGCGCGCTGCCGCATGATCGGTCAGGATGGGGTCTGGTCGGGACCGGAACCCGGCCCGCCTGCCGAGGCGATGCGAGGGGGAGGCGATGGCCGACGAGCCGGCCTTGGACGCGTGGCCGTGCGAGCCGGTCCCGTCCGTGCCGGGTGACGTCTGGCACTGGCAGCTCGAGGCGATGCACGTCGTCTCCCGCGTCCGCTCCGACCTCCGCGCCCGCATCGCCCACCCCTCGGTCTCGACCGGATCGACCGAGGACGCCCGCGACGGGCTGCTGCTGGTCTTCGAGGAACTGGCCTCCAACGCCCTGCGGCACGGCGGGGGCGACGTCCGCGCGTTGGTCGTCGCCGGCCCGAACGGCTGGCTGCTCGACCTGAGCGACGAGGCGCCCGACAAGCCCCCGGTACCCGCGGTCGACCGCGACCCGGCACTGGGCGGGATGGGGCTGCACCTGGTCGCCCAGCTCTCCAGCGAGTACGGCTGGGAGAAGCGGCCCGGCCGCAAGCACGTCTGGGCGCGGCTGCCCTCCGGCCGCGAGGGCAGCTCCGGCGGCCGGCACCGCGACCGGCTGCCCGAGCCGCGGGCACCGGGCATCCACCGGGACTGAGAGGACCCCCTGCCCCGCCACGCAGGCTCGCGGCGGGACCCTGCAGGGGGTCTGCAGCGACCGGCGGCCGCGACCGCCGCGCAGAACGCCGCGGCCTCGGCCCGGACGTCGGCCATCGGCCCGAGCACCTCGGCGTCCGCAACGCCCTCGATCGACGCCGCGAGCCGCCGCTGCGCCGCGCGCGCCCGGCGCCGTGCCCGCAGCGCCACCAGCGGACGGGCCACCACGGCCAGCAGGAGCCCGGCCAGCAGGCCCCCGATGAGCAGCAGCGTCGGCAGCGGCACGCCCTCCACCCGGGGCAGCGGGACGACGTCGTCGAGCTGGAAGAAGCCGAGCAGGACGAGGACGAGCAGCCACAGCGCCCCCGCCAGCGCGACGAGGGCCAGCAGCCACTGCAGGGCACCGACACCCCGCTGCCACAGCGGCGTCCGGTCGGGGCCGAGGTCGGTCCCGGCCACGGCCCGGTCGAGCCGGTCGGCCAGCCGCTCTTCCGAGACCTCGACGGTGCGGCGCAGCTCGTCACGCCACGCCTGCGCGAGCCCCTCCCCCGCCAGGTCGCGCGCCTGGCGGACGGCTGTCGACACCCCGGCCAGCTCGGCGGCGCCGGCGGACGGCAGGGACGTGCGGGCGCGCTCGTCGCCCAGGTGCAGCCGCTTCAGCGGGTCCGGCCGGAGCCGGCGGGTCCAGCGGACCACCGGCCAGCCGGTCACCGCCGTGCCGGACCGCCGGGTCGACCGCTCGACCGCCGCGGTCACCGTCGGCACGCCGGCCGCGTCGGCCAGCGCATCCACCAGCTCCGCCCGCTCGGTCCGGCCGATCTCCCCCGTCCCGGCCTCCTCGCCGGCGCAGTGCCGGCCGAGGGCGGCGGCCGCGCCCCGGACGTCGGCCGTGAGCCGGTCGGTGGCCGCCCGCCGGGCCGCCACCCGGTGCACCAGGTCCCCGCGCAGTTCCGCGACGCCGGCCCCGGTGCGGCCCGAGACGGCCAGCAGCGGCGTCCGGTCGAGTCCCTCGCGGTCCAGCAGGCTCCGCAGGTCGGCCAGGCAGGCCGCCACGGCGTCGGCGCCGAGCCGGTCCACCTGGTTGAGGACGACGAGCAGCACACCGGCGTGCCCGGCGAGGGGCACCAGGTAGCGGTCGTGCACCGCCGCGTCGGCGTACTTCTCCGGGTCGAGCACCCAGACCAGCACGTCGACCAGCCCCACCAGCCGGTCGACCTCCAGCCGGTGCTCCAGCCGCACGCTGTCGTGGTCCGGGAGGTCGAGCAGGACCAGGCCGTCCAAGGCGGGCTCCGGAGGGTGCCGGTGCCGGCGCGGCACCTCCAGCCAGTCGAGCAGCCGATCGGCCTCGGCCGACGACGCCGGATCGGCAGGCCCCCACACCGTGGCGTGGGCGACGCCGGTGGTCGGCCGCCGGACGCCGGGGCTGCTCACCTCCGCGCCGGACAGCGCGTTGAACAGCGTGGACTTCCCGCTGCCGGTGGCACCGGCCAGGGCGACGACGGTCGCGTCCCCCAGGGCGGCGCGGGCACCGGCCTTGGCCAGCAGGGCGCGGGCCTGCCCCACCTCGGGCACCTCGAGCCGGCCCTCGGCGAGCTCCACCGCCTCCCGCAGCGCGGCCAGCCGCTCGGTCAGCGAGCGTGTCGCGTCGCCTGGACGACCGGCTCACGAAGCTGCCCGCCGGGCCGTGGCCAGCCCGGCAAGGGCCCCTCGCAGCCCGTCGGCGGTACCGGGCGCGGGTGCCGCGGCGGCGAGCCGGGCGTCGAACCGGCCCTGCTCCCAGCGGAAGAGCGCATCCGCGCGCGCCTCCAGGTCCTCGCGTGCCCGCGCGGCCAGGGACCGCACCGCGGAGTCGCCGAACACCGCCTCCAGGACCCGCTGGCCGACGGCGGTCGTGCCCCCGGCCACGGCGATCTCCCCGCCGGTCAGGCCCCCGGTCTGGGCGAACACCGCGACCATCACGGCGGCGCCCGCGCCGTTGACCCCCCACGAGAGCGCCCGGGCGCGGGTCCGCTTGTCCCCGCCCTCGGTGCGGACCAGGTCGAGCACGGTGCCCTGCCAGTCGCGCACCTGCGCCGCGGCCGCCTCCGGGAAGTCCGGCGACACCTGCTCGAGCTCCCGCTCCGCCCCGGCCACCAACGCCGGCCCCCCGGGCAGCGCGCGCCACGCCGTCACGGTGCGCTCGGCGGCGCGATCGGCCTCGGCCCGGAGCAGCCGTTCGACGCTGTTCTCCAAGGCACCCTGGAGCTGCTCGGCAGGAGCCGGGCGGCCGGTCAGTGCGCCGGCGACCTTGTCCCGCGCCCGGCTCACCCGGCCCTGCAGGCTGCGCATCCACTCCCCGGTGCCGACGAACTCCTGCCACCGGGCCAGGACCTCGCCGCGCAGCAGCGTCCCGCTGCGCATGCCCTCGTCGATCCCCGCCCGGGCGGTGTCGTAGGAGGCCTGCGCGGCGGCATGCAGGACGGCCGCGGCGTACGCCTGCGCGTCGACGACGGCAGCGATGCCCGTCACCCGCTCGGTGAGGCTGTCCAGCGCACCGGTCAGCGTCTGCCGGACGACGGCTGCTCTGGCCCCCTGGTCCGCGGCCAGCGCGTGCAGCCAGGCCCGCAGCGGCGCGACCTGCTCCTCGGGCAGCAACCCGTCGAGCAGCGGACGCTCCTCGATCACGAACAGGCGGGCGGCGGCCAGCCCGGCCCGCTGCAGCATCCCGGCCAGGTCGGCGGCCACCTCGGCCGTCGCCTCCGGCGGGACGCGGTCCAGCACGACGGCCAGGGCGGTGCCCCGCTCCTGCGCCGTCCGGAGCAGGTCCCAGGGGACGGCGTCGGCGTAGCGGGCCGCCGTCGTCACGAAGACCCACAGATCGGCCGCGGCCAGCAGCTGGCCGGCCAGGTCGCGATTGGACTCCACGACGGAGTCCACGTCGGGGGCGTCGAGGAGGGCCAGTCCGGCCGGCAGGCCCTCGCGCACGACCAGCTGGACCGTGCCGGGGCCGCCCGGCCCGCCGGTCACGCGGGGCAGGTGCGGCAGCACGCGGTCGCCGGAGAAGGCGGGGACGTCGGCGGGGGCGCAGACGAGCACCGGGGAGCGGGTCGTGGGCCGCAGCACCCCGGAGGTGGTGACGGTCGCGCCGACCAGGCTGTTGACGAGGGTGGACTTGCCGGCGCCGGTGGAGCCGCCGACGACGGTGAGCAGCGGGGCGTCGAGGTCGCGCAGCCGGGGGAGCAGGTAGTCGTCGATCTGGTCGACGACCCCGCGGGTCGCGCGCCAGGCGGGATCCCGGTCGGGCGTGGCCAGGCCCATCGAGACGACGGCGAGCCGGTCCCGCAGCGCCACGAGGGCGTCGGGCAGCGGGAGCGGCGGAGCGGTCACACCTGCTCTTCTGCCCCGGGAGCAGGAGTGCTACCCCCGACAGTCACCCAGCGGGTCGAGATCTCCTACCGCAGGTCGCCGGACGCGTCGTCGGCCATCCGGGCCCGCTCCTCGCGCAACGCCTGGAAGACGCGGCGGCGGACCTGGTCCTGGTCGCGCTCCTCCATGCCGGTGAACCGGATCGACATGAGCCACACCGCGCCACGGGCCTGGGTGCGCACGACCTCGGCCTTGGTCCTGACCACGCCCTCCTCCAGTCGGATGACCAGGTCGAGCGCGTTGCCGGACTCGGGCGGGATGCCGTAGCCGTCGAAGTTGGCCCGCACACCGGCCTCGGACAGGTCGACGGTCGTGCCCTTGAGGTCGACACCGACGTACTTCGCCTCGACGGGGACGACGACGCGACCGCGGACGGCCTTGCGGCGCTGGCTGGCCTCGGCGGGACCGGTGGCCCGCATGCGCCAGCGCACCACGGCACCCTGCTCGACATCGGTGATCTCGGCGGGGAGCGCCCGCTGGCCCTCGGCGTTCTTCCAGAACACCTCGACGACGTCTCCGGACTGCACGACGACCTGCTCGACGAACTCGCCGACCGAGGGCCGGACGACGACGACGTCGCCCTCGATGAACTCGACCCGGGAACTGACCGAGATGCCCCGGCCGGCCAGGGTGATCTCGGCCTCGGTCTGCTCTTCCGGGTGGTCGACCCCGGGAACGCTCATTCGTCGTCTCCGATCCTCTTCCGCGACGCTCCGGTGCCCGATGTGCTCGCACGCAGGCGCCCGCGGTGACGAACGGTAGTCGTCGGGCGGGAGCCGAACACCGCGCCCGTCCCCGACGCGCCGCACAGCGGGCGCGAGGGCGCCCATCGGGCGCGCCCGCGAGTCAGCACCCGTGGCGGCGCCCACCGGTCGCTGCGGCGCGCCGACGGAATTACGGGTGATCGTGGCCCGGAGAGCTGTTCATCGGCGCGCGACATCAGCTCCATCGGGTAGGCCTGGCTGCCGGACACCGAGGCGACGCCGAGGGACAGGCTCAGCTCACCGGTCGGGAAACCCGCCGGCTGCAGCGACCCGGCCTCGACGGCAACCAGCGACCGCTGAGCGGGGATCGGTGCCGGCATTCTCGCTGGTCACGGCCCTGATCCGGCGCTCCGGGACGGGGACGCGCCGGATCCGCTCAGCTGTTCCGGCGCGCGGTGAACGAGCTGACGAAGTCGCGCAGGCTCCGGGTGGGCCGCAGCCACGCGCCGTCCGGCGGGAGGGCGTCGAGGCGGACGCGGTCCAGCGGCGCGGAGAAGGCCCCCGGGACGTCCTCGATGTCGATGAACTCGAGCAGGTCGGAGGTGATCGCGTAGCCGGCGACCTCGCTGAAGGCGACGACGACGACCTGCGTCCCGCGGCGGACCAGATCCTCGAGCGGCTCGGCGAAATTGCGGCCGTCCCCGGAGAACACGATCAGCCGGCGCAGCCGGTGGCTGTGCTCGCGCACCGCGATGTGGTCGAGCATCGCCTGGTCGATGTCGTCGTCCGGCTGTGACTTCGGCCGGGCGAAGACCCCGTACCCGAAGCCGCGCAGCGCCTCGACCCAGCGCTGCAGCGAGCCGACCGTCGGCGGGATGTTGGCGAAGACGCAGGCCTCCACGTCGGGCGCGCCCGGAACGCCGGAGTCCCCGGCGCCCTCGACGAACCAGGCGGCGATCGCGTCGAACCGCGGGCGGGAGGCGGCGGTCGGGCGGGCGCCGATCACCGTCGACAGGGTCATGTCGATGTTCGGCGCGTCCCAGATGAGCAGGTCGAGGGGTTGCCGGCCCTGGTCGGCCGGTCGGCCGTCGGTCGCCGCCTCGTCCGGGCCTGGATCGAGCAGGGACAGACTGCCGGCGGCGACGTCAGGACTCTCGGACACGGGAGCAGTCTGCCGCGCCGGCTCCTCCGGCGTGCGACGTGGCGGCCCCGCGGGGGCGGTGGCCCGGCGCAGCACGCGGCGGCGCGGACCGGTCACGACCCGGCGGCCACCGTGTGACCGGCGACGGCCAGGGCGCAGGCGTCGCCGCCCGCCGCGTGCACGCGCCGGACCCAACGGGGGAGTTCCTCGGCCGACATCGGTTGACCGAGCAGCCAGCCCTGCGCCAGGTCGCACCCGGCCGCCCGCACCATCCGCAGGTGCTCCGGGGTCTCGACACCCTCGGCGACCGACCGGATCCCGAGGGTCCGGGTGAGGCCGACGATCGCGGTGAGCACCGCCCCGGTCTCCCCGGCGACGGCGCGCTCGGCGGCGTTGAGCAGCGAGCGGTCGATCTTCAGCGTGCCGATGGGGAGGGCGAACAGCTGCGCCAGCGACGACCAGCCCGTGCCGAAGTCGTCGATCGCCACCCGCACGCCGTAGCTGCGCAGGACGGTCAGCTGGTCCTCGGCCCGGGTCGGGTCCTCGGCGACGCTGGTCTCGGTCAGCTCGAGCACCAGCTGGTCCGGCGGGAGGCCGGACTCGCGCAGGGCCACCCGCACGTCCCGGACGAGGGTCTCGGCGGAGAAGTGCCGGGCGCTGACATTGACCGACATCCGCAGCGGCAGCCCCTCCGCCGCCCACTCGGCGGCCTGGCGGGTCGTCTCGCGCAGCAGCCAGCGGGTGATCGGGATGACCTGGCCGGTCTCCTCGGCCACCGCGAGGAAGGCGTCCGGCGGGAGCAGGCCGCGCTCGGGGTGCTGCCAGCGCACGAGTGCCTCGACACCCTCGACCGAACCGTCGTCGAGACGCACGACCGGCTGGTAGTGGACGACGAGTTGGTCGATGGCGTCCTCGCGCAGCCGGCTGGCGACCTCCAGCCGCCACCGGGCCGCCTCACGGAGCGCGGGCGAGAACAGGTGGATCCGGTCGCGGCCGGAACCCTTGGCGGCGAACATCGCGGCGTCGGCGTCGCTGAGCAGGTGGTGGGACGTGATCACCTCGGGTCGGGAGACGGCGACGCCGATGCTCGCCGACAGCGGCACGGTGATGCGGCCCGCCGCGAAGGGCAGCGAGAACGTCGTCTGCAGCCGGAAGGCCAGGGCCGCGGCCTCCGAGCTGTCACACCCCTCCGCCAGGACGACGAACTGGTCGCCGCCGAGCCGGGCCACGGCGTCCCCGGGCCGGACCTGCTCACGCAACCGCTCGGCCACCTGGCACAGCAGCAGGTCGCCGATCTCGTGGCCGAGGGAGTCGTTGACCATCTTGAAGCCGTCGAGGTCGATCATCAGCAGCGCGACGCCGCCGCCGTCGGCAGGCCGCCGGTGGAGCGCGTCGGCGATCAACGTCAGGAGCAGGCTGCGGTTCGGCAGCCCGGTGAGGTCGTCGTGCCCCGCCTGCCACGCCAGCGCCTGCTCGCTGAGCACGCGGTCGGTGACGTCGATATGGCTGACGACGACGCGCTGGCCGGTGCCGACGAGGGAGGCCTGGAGCCGGAACCAGCGCGGTGTGCTCGCCGAGCCGGGACGAGTAGTCGTGGTCGAACAGGTCCTCGGGACACGTGCCCGCCCGCAACCGGTGCAGACCTGACGGCGATCGTCGCGTGGTCCGCGCCGTCGAGGCCGCGGGCCATGCAGTCCAGGTACGCGTCGCCGACGCCGCCCGGCACGACGCCGACGAGGCGGAGCAACTCGCCGTTGGCGGTCCAGGCCTTGTTGGTCGACAGGATCCGGCCGTCCTCACCGACGAGGACGGTGGCCGCCGGGAGCGAGTCGAGGACGGCGGTGAGCTCGGCCATCTCGGCCTCGCGCAGCTGTCGCGCGCGAACGCGCTCGTCGACGTCGCGGACGAAGACGGCCAGGCCGGCGGCGTCGGGATACACGCGGATCTCGAACCAGCGGTCCGCGGCTCGTGCAGGTATTCGAAGATGCGGGGCCGGCAATCGGCGAGCACCGCCGCGATCGACTCCTCGAGCGCCGTGCCCCGCGAGCGGGGAAGGCTTCCTGCGAGCGGCGTCCGAGCAGATCGGTGGCGGCCCGGCCGAGCATCGGCTCCGATGCCGCGTTCGGGTAGCGTGAACGGCCAGTCGGGGTCGAGGTGGTAGACGGCGTCCGGAACGGTGTCCAACGGGTCGGCGACCCGTCGTCGTCCGGTCGTGGTCCTGTGATTGCACCGTGCCCGCTCTCTTTTCCCCTGCGCCGGCCGCCGTGCGGCCGTGGATCCGACGCGCGGCCGTTGCGGCCCGGTCGTGTCCCTCGGACCGACGTCCCCAGACTGTAAATGCATTCGCGTCGGGTCAGGCAGGCGTCACCGTTGCGCGCTGGACGATCTCGCGTGTCGCCGCCCCGGTGGGCAGCGTGCCGAGGACCGCGGCCCAGTCCCCGCCCAGGCGGGAGGCGCAGAAGGCGTCGGCGACCGGCTCCGGGGCGTATCGCAGCAGGAGCGAGCCCTGCAGGCACAGGGCCAGCAGACCGGCGACCCGGCGGGCCCGGAGCGGCAGCCCGTCGGGATCACCGAGCTCGGCGTGCAGGCGCTTCACGGCGTCGTCGAACGGGCTGTCCACGCCCCGCGCCAGCTCGAGCTCGGCGCTGACGGCGGCCGACGTGTCCGAGGAGCGGCCCATGGCCCGCAGGACGTCGAGGGCGATGACGTTGCCGGAGCCCTCCCAGATCGAGTTCAGCGGCGCCTGGCGGTAGAGCCGGGGCAGCCCGGAGTCCTCGACGTAGCCGTTGCCGCCGAGCACCTCCATGGCCTCGGCGACGGCGGTCGGGGTCCGCTTGCAGACCCAGAACTTGGCCGCGGCGCCCGCCAGGCGCAGGAAGGCCGACTCCCCCGCGTCCAGCGCCGCGGCCAGGCGGATCGCCAGCGCCGTCGCCGCCTCGCTCTCGATCGCGAGGTCGGCCAGCACGTTCTCCATCAACGGCTGGTCGACCAGCAGCGCGCCGAACGCCCGCCGGTGCCGGGCGTGGTGCACGGCCTGGGTGAGCGCCGCCCGCATGGTGGCCGCGGAGCCCAGCACGCAGTCCAGGCGGGTCGTGTTGACCATCTCGATGATCGCCGGGACGCCGCGGCCGGGCTCCCCCACCAGCCAGCCCGTCGTCCCGTCGAACTCCACCTCGCTGGAGGCGTTGGACCGGTCGCCGAGCTTGTCCTTGAGCCGCTGCACGCGGAAGACGTTCCGGGTGCCGTCGGGCAGCACCCGCGGCACGAGGAAGCAGGACACCCCCTCCTCCAGCTGCGCGAGGACGAGGAACAGGTCGCTCATCGGGGCCGAGGTGAACCACTTGTGGCCGGTCAGCGCGTAACTGCCGTCGGGTCGGGCGACGGCGCGGGTGGTGTTCGCGCGGACGTCGGAGCCACCCTGCTTCTCGGTCATGCCCATGCCGGCGATGAGGCCGCGCTTCGCCGGTGGGCTCGGCCAGCCCGAACTGGTACTGCCGGCTGGTGAGCCCCGGCTCGTACCGGGCGGCCAGGTCGGGGGCGCGGCGCAGCGCCGGGACGACGGCGTAGGTCATCGTCGTCGGGCAGGCGTGGCCCATCTCGACCTGCGTCCAGCCGAGGTAGCCGACGGCCCGGCGGACGTGGGGGTGGGGGGCTGTCGTCGACCCAGGGGGCGCCGGCGAGGCCGTGCTCGACGGCGGTGCGCATCAGGTCGTGCCAGTACGGGTGGAACTCCACCTCGTCGACCCGATGGCCGTACCGGTCGTGCGTGCGCAGTTTCGGCGGGTTCTCGTTGGCGACGCGGCCCCACTCCTGCGCCTGCTCGCTCCCGGCGACCCGCCCGAGGTCGGCCAGGGACTCCAGCGTCGCGGCGTCGGCGTGCCGCAGGCAGGCCTCGGCCAGCACCGTGTCCCCGGCGATCGGGTCGTGCCCGACCAGCGGCGGGACCTGGTTGGTGACCTCGTGCGTCGCGCTCATGCCCGGCACCGTAGCTCCCGCGATAACGATCAGGTGACCTGATCACAAGGGGTCCTGGCTCACTGTCGATGCTGAGCCAGGACCCCAAACGATCAGGTCACCTGATCATTGGTGAGGGGTCAGGCGGGTGGGCCGCCGAGCAGCAGTTCGCGCAGCAGGTGCATCGCCATCGTGACGGACCGTTCCCGCACCGCCGTCCGCGAACCCGGCAGGTGGAGCGAGCGCTCGAGGGCACCGTCGGGACCGAGCACGCACAGGTGCACCGTGCCGACCGGCTTGTCCGCCGTCCCCCCGCCCGGTCCGGCGACACCGGTGATCCCGACGCCGATCTCCGCGCCGAACCGCTCCCGGGCGCCCGCGGCGAGGGCGGCGGCGACCTGCGGGCTGACCGCGCCGTGCTCCGCCAACATCCCCGCCGGGACGCCGACCAGCCCCTCCTTCGCCGAGTTCGCGTAGGCGGTGATGCCGCCGAGCACGTAGGCGGAGGATCCGGCGCGGGCGGTCAGGCGGGCGGCGAGCAGGCCACCGGTGCAGGACTCGGCGGTCGCGACGGAGTGCCCGTCCGCGAGGGCGGCGCCGACGAGGTCGTCCAGCGTCGGGCCGGTGGAGAACAACGCCTCCCCGTGCCGCGCGGTCAGGGCCGTCAGAAGCCGGTCGTAGGCGCCCTGGGCGTCCGGGGCGAAGCGGGTGACGATCTCGAGCTCGCCCTCGCGCATGCAGGTGGTGATCTCCAGGTCGGCCAGCTCGGGCTCGACCTCCCGGAGGGTGACGGCGAGCTGCGCCTCGAGGGTGCGCCAGAGTCGAACGGTCTCCTGTCGCAGCTCACTGCTGCCGGCGAGCGCCTGCCGAAGGGGCTCGGTCGCGAGGGCCGCGGCCCACATGCCGCGCAGCTCCGGCGGCGGGCCCGGCAGGACGAGGACGACGGGGCCGTCCCGCCCCTCGGCGGGCGGGACGACGAGGCCCGGCGCGGTGCCGACCGGCTCCAGCACCACGGCACCGGCGGGGACGAGCGCCTGCTTGCGGACGCCTGCGGCCATGGCCTCCGGATCGGCCGACCAGCCGCGCCGCGCGGTGAGCCGCTCGACGACCGTCGCGATGCGCTGCTCCAGGGCCGGGTCCGGCGCGGAGGGCCGCCCCTGGAAGCGGCCGACGATCTCGGCCGTGAGGTCGTCGGCCGTCGGGCCCAGCCCTCCGGTGGTGACGACGAGGGGAACCCCGGTGCCGGCGAGGAAGCCCAGCGCAGCGAGCAGGTCGTCCGGCCGGTCGCCCACGACGACCACGTGCCCGACGTCGACGCCGAGTGCGCGCAACTGCTCGGCCAGCCACGGTCCGTTGCGGTCGGCCACCCGGCCGGTGAGCACCTCGGTGCCCGTGACGACGATCCCGGCACGCACGCTCACGGTGCAGACCCTAGGTGCCCCGGGAGGTGGCAGCCGACCGCCGGCGCGCTCCCGCGGGCGCCTGCCGGGGTGCCTCCTCGGGCCGCGGCTACCGTGCTGGACGGACGAGGCCCATCCACCGGGCCCCCGGGACGCGAGCGAGGAGGACCCGTGAGCACGTCGTCCGACCACGAGCCGGAGGCGCCCGCACGCACCGGGCAGCCGTCCACGCAGGAGATCCCGATCGTCCCGCCGGCGGCCGTCCGGCCGGCGACCGGAGGCGCACCACCCACCGCCGCCGGGCGCACCGTCGACCGCCGCTGCGCCGGTGGAGGCCGCCCAGCCCACCGGGCCGGTGGACTTCGTGCCGGGACTGCCCGGCCTGGGCACCCCGCCGCCCCCACCACCGGTAGCCCCGTCGCCGGTGCCCGCGCCCGCGACCCGCCCCGGCCCCGAGGCGCCGCCCACGGCGCCGGTCTCGGGTCCCGCTGTGGCCGCGGATGCGGCGAGCTGGCCGGACAGCCTCGAGTCGGACACGGCCCGCCCGACCCCGCGGGGAAAGCCGTCCCGGGTCGTCGACCGGAAGGCGATCGCGGGCCTGGGGCTGGCGGCCCTGGCGGTCGTGCTGCTCCAGGTCGGCCTGCTGCTGCGCCTTCGGTTCGGTGTCGTTCTGGTCGGCGGTGACGCTGTGGTCGGCGTTCGCCACGTTCGCCTCGGTGCTGGCGCTGGTCGCGTTCGCCGCCTTCTACCCGTCCGGCAACCGGCTGCGGTCCGGGGCCGTGTGGCGGATCGCAGCGGCCGGGCTGGTCGGACTGTCGGTCTTCTGGGTCCTCGTCGTGCTCCCGGTCGTCGCAGCGACCGGGGTTTCGTGCTCACCGCCGCGCTGGGCTGCCTCGGCGGGGCACTCTGGATCGGGCCGCGCCGCAAGGACTGACCGACCCGGCGGGCTCGGTCGTACCGGGCAGCCGTCACCCGACGGGCTCCACGACCTCCGTGCTGGTGGTCTCCGACGCGGTCGTCGTGGTCTCCGATCGTGCTCGTGCTGGTCTCGGTCGACGTGGCCGTCGAGGTCGAGGTCGAGGTCGCGTCGCGGTGTCCGTGGGATCCACGACGTCGGTCGTCGTGGGTTCACCGGGCAGCTCGCTGGTGTCGCCGTCGTCAGTCGTCGGGCCCGCTGCGCCGGTCGGGGTGGCCGCGCCGGACGGCTCCTCGGCGGGCTCCACGGCCTCGCCGGTGACGCCGGGCCCGTCGTCGGCCGTCCCGCCGGTGCCGGGAGCGACGGCGTAGCTCACGACGACGGTGTCGTCCGGCTCCAGCGTTCCGTCGGGATTGACGTCGGTGACCGTGTCCGGGACACCTCGGAGGTGGGCACCTGCCGGCGCTCGACGTTCAGCCCGAGGTCCGTGAGCTCGGTGACCACCTCGTCGACCGGTCGGCCGATGTACTCGGTCGGCGTCGACGGTGATGGTGGCCGCGGACGTCTGCTGCTGCAGGTCGGCGGCCTCCGCCGGCGAGCCCGGGGCGTTCCCGGCCAGTGCCTGGAACAGCGCGGCGGCGATTCCCGCGCCGGCCAGCAGGCCGAGCAGGGGCAGCAGGACCATCGGTGAACCGGCCGCGACGGCGCGGAGCCGGGGGCCGCGCGTAGGAGTGGCTGCCGCTCGTGGAACCGGTGCGGGCCGCGACCGGCCGCGACCCGGTGGTCCGTGGGCCCGACGGCGAACGCGGGGGCGGTGCCGGCGAGGCGACCCGGGCCACGGCGACCGTGTGCGGCGCCTCGGGCAGCGGGCGCCCCTCCTGGACGGCCTCGATCGCCTCGACGAACGCGCAGCCGTCGGCGAAGCGGGCCGCCGGATCCTTCAGCAGGGCCCGGCCGATGAGCGCCCGCACCTCGTCGGGGAGCGATCCCCGGGAGCGGTTCCGGCTCCTGCTGCACCTGCTTGAGCGCGATCGTGACGGCGTTGTCGCCCTCGAACGCCGGGTGGCCGACGAGGCACTCGTAGCCGATCAGGCCCAGCGCGTAGACGTCGCTGGCCGGGGTCGCCAGCTTGCCCTCGGCCTGCTCGGGCGAGAGGTACTGCGGGGTGCCGATGACCTGGCCGGTGCGGGTCAGCGCGACGCTGCGGGCAGACCAGGCGATACCGAAGTCGGTGATCTTCACGCTGCCGTCGGGCCGGACCAGGATGTTCCCGGGCTTCACGTCCCGGTGGACCATGCCGGCCCTGTGCGCGTCGCCGAGCGCGAACGCGGTCTGCCGCAGGATCGACAGCGTGGTCGCCGTGTCGAGCCGGCCCTCGCGCGCCAGCAGGTTCGACAGGGGCTCGCCCTCGACGAGCTCCATGACGAGGTAGGCCAGGGTCTCTCCCGTGCCGTCCTGGGCCGTTGCCTCGCCGTAGTCGAAGACGGCGGCGGTGTTGGGGTGGCTGAGCGAGGCTGCGTGCTGGGCCTCGGCGCGGAACCGTGCGACGAACGTGGGGTCGCCGGTGTACTCGCTGCGCAGAACCTTGACCGCGACCGTCCGGTGCAGGGCGATGTCCTGCGCCCGCCACACCTGGCCCATACCGCCGGCGGCGATCATCCGGTCCAGTTCGTAGCGGTCGCCCAGGCAGCGGCGACCTGGTTCGACCACGGGGGTCACTCCTCGTCCTGTTCGACCCGGCTGCATGCGGGCCGCCACGTTGCTGCCGCGCGGGGACCCGCCTCGCGCGCCCCCCGCTCCATCGATGTCCATTCCGGCCCGGCCCTACACATCCGATGCCGTCCCGTATTCCTCAGGAGGCCGTCTCGATCGTCGGCCCGGGCGGGACCGGCTCGCTGCTTACGGTGGTGCCCGGCTCGGTCACCGTCCCCTCGACCGTGTCCGCGGGCGGGTCGGCCGACGGCTCCGTCGGCTCCTCGACCGGCGGCGGCTCCTCCGGCCCGTACCCGGGTTCCTCGGCGGGCGGGACCTCGCCGACCGGCTCCTCCGGCACCACCGGCGGCGGATCGACCACCACCGGCGGGTCGATCACCAGCGGCGGCTGGGATGCCGGCGGCGGCGCAGGCGGCCCGGCGGGCGGCGCCGGAGGGGGCGTCGTCACGACGGCGACCGGCGCGGGTGCAGGCGCGGCGCTGGGGCCGCGACGAACCCGACCCCGGAGCTACCCGACCAGACGGGGCTGGAGAGGACCGACTCGACCATCGGGAGGACGGGGGGACGGTAGGCGAGCGGCGAGACGAGGGCCTGTGGCTGCAGGAGCGTGTGCCGGCCGCCGTCGTCGGCCCGGACCCGCCGCGCATCCGCCACCGGGTCTACGGCCTCGCTCTGGTGGTCGACGGCGTCCACGGCGGACGGCGGGTCGGCAGCGCCGTTCGAACGGGCGTTGTCGAGCCCCTGAGCGGTGAGCGCGGCGAGCCCGGCGCCCGCGACCAGGCCGGTGATCGGGACGGCCACCCACACCTGGAGGCGGCTGCGCCTGCCCCGGTTCCAGTCATGGCGACCCCCGCAGCCTTCCGCCGGAGCTGGACGCGAAGCTCCTGTTCGTCCGTGGCGGCTCATGGTTCACCGAGAGCGGTGATCTGCGTGATCAGTGGTCACGGCGGACGCCAGATGGGCGCTTTTCCGGCGTGCCGGTTGCGCCGCGTAGGGGCCGGTGCACGCTTACCGCAGCTTCGGCGACCGTGACAGGGTGCTCCTCGACAGTCCGACGACGCAGGCAGGGCAGCCGTCGGGATCCGACCGTGATTGCGAGAGGCAGGGCGAGAATGTCCGACACCGTCACCAGGACCGACGCAGGTGGGGTCGCCACCATCACGCTGCTGCGCGCCGGTCTGTCCTCGGCGATGCGCCGCGAACTGCTGTCCGTGGTGCAGGACGTGGCCGCCGACGAGTCGGTGCGCGCCGTGCTCGTGACCGGGACGGGGCGGGCCTTCTGCGTCGGACAGGACCTCGCGGAGCACGTGGAGTCCCTCCGCGGCAACGCGGCGACGTCTCTCTCGGTGGTCGAGGACGAGTACAACCCGCTGGTGCTCGCGCTGGCCGGGCTGCGGGTGCCGGTCGTCGTCGGCATCAACGGCGCCTGCGCCGGCGCGGGTCTCGGCATCGCGCTCGCGGGCGATCTGCGGGTCGCCGCCGCCGGGGCGAAGTTCACGACGGCGTTCACCGGGATCGGCCTGTCCAGCGACTCGGCGCTGGCCGCCCGGCTGGTGCACAGCGTGGGTCATTCGCGGGCCACTCAGCTCCTGCTGCTACCCGAACCGTTCCTCGCCGAGACGGCCGAGCAGTGGGGGCTGGTCCACCGGGTGGTCGCCCCCGAGGAGGTGCTCGGCGGAGGCCTCCGCGCTGGCGGCGCGACTGGCCTCCGGGCCGACGGCGGCCTACCGGGCGGTCAAGACGGTGCTCGCGTCGGCCGCGACGGACTCGCTGGAGGACACCCTCGCCCTCGAGGCGCGGCTGCAGACCGCGCCTGGGGCAGACCGCCGACCACCTCGAGGCGGTCGAGGCATTCCTGGGCAAACGTGCGCCGGTGTTCACGGGCCGCTGACCGCGGCTGGAGGGCTAGCAGAGCCGCTGACCGCGGCTGGAGGGCTGAGCAGGGACAGCCGCTGACCGCGGCTCGAGAGCCGGCAGGCTTGCACCTGTCGTCGGGGCGAGTTGCCCCACCCGACGACAGGGCGTCCGGGGTCCTACCTAGCGCGCGAGCGTGATGCAGGCGGGGCAGACGTCGCGGGCCACGATCGGCCAGCTCTCCTCCGTCGAGACGCGGGCCAGCGAGCCGCAGAGGGTGAGCTCGCAGGCGCCGTCGACCTCGGACGGGTGGCGGTGCACCTCGACGGCGTGCCACAGAGCGGCGGTCGGGCCGTGAGCGCGACTGCGGGCGGGGGCAAAGACAGTGGTCTGCACGATCATGGGTGCAGAGTCGGCATCCGGCGGGCCACGAGTTACGGCCTACGAGGTCGATCTGACCCCGAGGGGTGAGACCCGGCCGGCCACGCGGCCGCCGACGGGCGGCGAGAGGATGCGGGCCATGGGAGCGACATGGAACTGATCAAGCACGGGCACGCCTGCGTCGTCCTCGTCGAGGGCGACCGCCGGATCGTGATCGACCCGGGTGCTTTCACCGATCCGGCCGCGTTCGACGGCGCCGACGCGGTGCTCATCACGCACGAGCACGCCGATCACTTCGAGCCGAAACGACTGCGGGCGGCGCTGGACGCCGCTCCCGGGCTGGAGGTCTGGACCAACCGGTCGGTCGCCGCGGCGCTCGACGGCGTCGGTGATCGCGTGCACGTCGTCGGGGCCGGCGACGCGGTCGAGGTGGCCGGGTTCGGCGTCCACGTGCACGGCGAGCTGCACGCCGTCATCCACCCCGAGATCCCCCGGATCGCGAACGTCGGGTTCCTGGTGGGCGGTCAGGTGTTCCACCCCGGCGACGCCCTGACCGTGCCGGACGAGCCGGTCTCGACGCTGCTCCTGCCGTTGCATGCGCCCTGGTCGAAGGTGTCAGAGCTCATCGACTACGTACGGGCCGTGGACGCGGACCAGGCGTACGCGATCCACGACGGTCTGCTCAGCGACACCGGGCTCGGCGTCGTCGGCGGGCTGCTGGGCGACCGCGGGCCGGGCACGCCGACCCCCTACAGCCGCCTCGCCCCGGGGGACTCGGTCGAGCTCTGAGCGCTCGACCGAGTCCCCCGGGCGGGGATCAGCGAACGGCGCCCCGCGACCGGCCGCTGACGCCCTCGGCGACACCGACCAGCAGGACCGCCGCGATCACGGCGAGGATGAAGCCGCCGACGTTGAGCTCGGTGATCTCGCCCCAGCCGAGCAGGCTGGCGATGAATCCGCCGATGATGGCCCCGACGACACCGAGCACGAGGGTCATGAGCATGCTCAGCCGCTGCTTGCCCGGCACGATCAGCCGCGCGAGCACGCCGATGACGAGGCCCACCGCGATGAGACCGAGAATCTGGAACACAGCGTTCTCCTTCGATCGTCGGCGCAGCTCCCGTCCCACCCATTGAGGCGGGGGCCCACGCCGTACATGGAACGATCGATACCCCCGCAGGGTGCCGCTGATGCGCCGTTAGCCCGATCGTGATGTTCGGCGCTGCAGGTCAGCTCGTAGCGGCGGCCTGTTCCAGGTGCGCCGGGATCTTCTCCAGCTCGGCGTCGACGGTCTGCTGGATCATGCTGCTGGGCGGCCGAGCGCTGGATCCGCCGGATGATCCGGCTGCCGCCGTCGGCCTCCAGCGCGACGGTCATCGTCACCCGGGTGCCGCCGCCCTCGGCGTCGGCCAGCTCGATCCGCGTCGTCCAGGTCTCGGTGGTGAGCACCAGCCGGGTCGCGACCAGCTTCCGCGGGACCCACTCGAGGATCTCGCCGCGCGGGGCGCCGGCGGCCGGCTCGTCGCCGTCCAGCCGGCCGGGCGCGCAGACGAACGCGGTCCCCTTCCCGATCCGGCCACCGTCACCGACGACGTAGGAGACGTCGCACACGGCGCAGTACGGCTCCAGGACGGCGAGGGCGCGCCAGACGTCGGCGCGCGACTCGGGGACGACGCGGGTGCCGGTCGCGGTGGCCACTCAGCGGCCGCCCACGGAGACTTCGAACTCCACCTGGCTCACGTCGGGGCGCAGCCGGGAGAAGCTGTGCACCAGCGGGTGCCCGCTGCTGTCCCGGACGGTCGTCCGGACGACGAGGAGCGGTGATCCGGCGACGACGCGCAGCAGGTCGGCCTCCTCGTGATCCGCCGTCCCGACGTCGACGACGATCCGGGCGTGCGCCAGGTCGGCGGAGTACTCCCGGCGCAGGAACTCATACAGCGAACCCTCGCTGAAGTCCGCATCCGCCGCCGCCGGGTAGACGTCGGCGGGCAGGAAGCTGTGCGCCACGTGGTTCGGCTCGCCGTCGACGCTACGCAGCCGCTCGAGCTCGACCACCGGGTCGATCGTGGACAGCCCCAGCTCGGCGGCCACGGCGGCCGGCGCGGCGACGATGCGCTGGGCGACCACGGTGGTGCCGACCTGGGCGCCCGTCTCGGTCATCACGGAGTTGAAGCCGGCGATGCGGTGCACGAAGCTCTCGCGGTACTCGTGCCGGATGGCCGGCCGCGTGACGTAGGTGCCGCGGCCCTGTTCGCGGACGAGGTGGCCGTCGGCGACGAGGCCGTCGATGGCCCGGCGCAGCGTGATGCGGCTGACGCCGTACTCGGCGCAGAGGGCGGGCTCGGGCGGGAGCAGCGTGCGCTCGGGGAGGGCGGTGACCCGGCGTCGGAGGTGCTCCCGGACCGAGAGGTACTTCGGTCCGGCCATCGGGTTCACCACGCGGCAAAGGTACTGCCTGAACGAGACGTCTGGACATCATGTCGTATGAGACGTCCGTCGCCTGCTGCCGCGACGCGCAACCCAGTGTTCACCTGATCGAGCGGAACATCATGACGTCATGACGTATCGTCGGGCGCTCCGACCAACAAGGGAGCAGCCGGTGCGCATCGGGATCCTCACCGGCGGGGGCGACTGCCCCGGCCTGAACGCTGTCATCCGGTCCGTCGTCCGCACGGCGACCACCCACTACGACAGCGAGGTCCTCGGCTTCCGGGACGGCTGGCGGGGGCTGCTGGAGGACCGGACGACGGCGCTGGACATCGCGGCCGTGGACGGGCTCTTGACCCGCGGCGGCACCACGCTGGGCTCCGCCCGGGTGGCGCCGGAACGGCTGGAGGCCGGGCTGGCGCAGATGAAGGGCGTGCTGGCCGCCCACGGGATCGACGTCCTCATCCCGATCGGTGGGGAGGGCACGCTCACCGCCGCCCATCTGCTGTCCCGGGCCGGGGTTCCGGTCGTCGGCATCCCGAAGACGATCGACAACGACATCGCCGAGACCGACCTGACGTTCGGGTTCGACACCGCCGTGAGCATCGCGACCGAGATGATCGACCGGCTGCACACGACGGCGGAGTCGCACCAGCGCGTGCTGCTCGTGGAGGTCATGGGGCGGCACGCGGGCTGGATCGCGCTGCACGCCGGACTCGCGGCCGGCGCGCACCTGACCCTGGTGCCCGAGGAGCCGTTCGACGTCGACGAGGTCTGCCGGCTGGTGAGCGCCCGCTTCGAGCGCGGCGACTCGCACGTCATCGGCGTCGTGGCCGAGGGCGCCGTCCCGCGGCCCGGCAGCATGCCGCTGCGCGACGGAGGCGTCGACGAGTACGGGCACCGGCGGTTCACCGGCGTCGCCCAGCAGCTCGGCGAGGAGCTCGAGCGGCGCACCGGCAAGGAGGTCCGGACGACGGTGCTCGGGCACGTGCAGCGCGGCGGCACCCCGACGTCGTTCGACCGGGTGCTCGCGACGCGGTTCGGTGTACACGCCACCGTCGCCGCCCACGAGGGCGCGACCGGTCAGATGGTGGCGCTGCGCGGGACCGAGATCGAGCTCGTGCCGCTGGCGAAGGCGGTGGCGCGGCTGAAGACCGTGACCCCCGCGCGGCTGGCCGAGACCGGCGCCTTCACCGGCTGAGCCGCTCACGCCGATCACCGGCCGCGCGACAACGCCGCTGAATAACGGACGATCTCGGTCCGGCGACTGGCCAGGTTTCCATGAAACGTTCAGGATGGCGCCGTGACGGATACGGGGGACTGGCGTAGTCGCAGGTGGGAGGAGACGCATCAGCGAATCTTCGAGACCGCGATCCGGCTGTTCCAGGAGCAGGGGTTCGACCGCGTCAACATCGGCGCCCTTGGCGAAGCCGCCGCCGGGGTATCGGTACCGACGTTCTATGCGCACTTCCCCAGCAAGGAACACGTCGTCATGCAGCTGCCGACGCCGGAGGAGGTGGCGGCACTGCTCGCCACCAGCCCGCGGACCTGCCGATCGCCGAGCGTCTCCGACGCGCGGCTCCGGCCTGGTTCGCGCAGTGGGGACGCCGAGGAGCGGGCCGACATGCTCGCCCGCTGGAAGATGATCGCCGCGACACCCGCGCTCCGCACGCAGGCCGCGGCGTTCGAGCGGACGACCGCGAACATCGTCGGCGAGGGCCCTCCCCGCAGAACCGGTGCGTCGCTGACCCCGGCCGAGGCCGTCGTCGTCAATGCGCACCTGGCGGCCTTCACCGCCGGGCTGCATGGCCTGGGCGGACTCCGACGGTCAGGAGGACCTGGAGAAGCTCGTCGACGCCGCGTTCGATGCGCTGCGGGGCGGCAGCTGAGCCAGGGTCAGGCCGGGGAGCGCAGCTCGACGACGGTGACCTCGGGGCGCGCCCCGATCCGCATCGGCGGGCCCCAGTACGCCGCGCCGCGGGTGACGTAGAGCTGGGTGTCGCCGTGGCGGCTCAGGCCCTCGACCGCCGGCTGGTCGAGGCGGATCACGTAGTCGAAGGGCCACAGCTGGCCGCCGTGGGTGTGGCCGGACAGCTGCAGGTCGACACCGGCCGCTGCTGCCTGCTCGACCATGACCGGCTGGTGGGCGAGGAGGACGACGGGCGTCGCGTCGTCGCGGCCGTCCAGTGCGGCGTCGAGATCGGCGCCGTGACCCGGCACTCCTGAGCGCGCCGCCGTGCGGTCGTCGATGCCCGCGAGGTCGAAGGCCGCGGCGCCGCGGGACAGGCTCACCCGCTCGTTGCGCAGGACGTCCACGCCGAGGGTCGGCAGGTGCCGCAGCCAGGCCCGGGTGTCGACGAAGTACTCGTGGTTCCCGGTGACGAAGAAGACCCCCTGGTCGCTGACCAGGTCGGCCAGCGGCGCCACGTCCTCCCGGAGCTCATCGACGGAACCGTCCACGAGGTCGCCGACGATCGCCACGACGTCGGGCTGCTGGGCGTTCACGATCTCGACCAGCCGCTCGAACCGACGGCCGCCGTAGGTCGAGGACAGGTGCCCGTCGGCGAAGGTGACGATCCGGAACCCGTCGAGCGCGGGATCGAGACCCGGCAGCGTGATCGGCACCCGCTCGACGACCGGAGCAGCGTTGGCGAAGTACGCGCCGGTGCCCGCCGTCCCCAGGGCGGCGACACCGGCGGTGGCCGCCAGGCTCCGGGCGAGGAACAGCCGCCGCGAGGGCGCTGATGACATCGCCGTCCTCCCGGACGGCACCGCGGCCAGGTGCCGTTCCCCCGTCGCGTTGAGCCGTTGCGTCGTCCCGTCCCGGAGCCCTCCGGGGCTCACTCGCGATCTCGTCCGACCCTCGTCCGCCAGGCCCCTCCGGGCCCCACTCGGGACGACCTCCTCCGGCTGGCTTCTCGACGTCGGGCTCCGGCTGCTCGCGTCGGCCGACTCGCGCCGCTTGGTCCAGGGACGCATGCGCGAGGCGCACGGGTTCGAGGGCGAGCAGGGCGAGGAACAGGTAGAAGGCGAGGCCGAGCCAGCTGTAGGCGATCCAGTCCAGCGGCGCGGCCGTGTCCGGCGGCAGGGTCCGGCGGAGCCCGACGGCGGCCGCCGGGAGCAGCGCGAGGACGACCGTCAGGAGGGTCAGCCGGCGCCGGGTGCGGCCGGGCTCGGTGGTCGAGCGCACCAGCCGCCACCAGAGGTAGCCGTGCAGCAGGACGAGCGCGAGCAGCACCACGGTGAGGAAGCCGAGGAGGCCGACGACGGACAGGGCGGCCTCCGAGGGGTTGGGCGGGCGGGAGGAGTGGGTGCGGGCGGGAGAGTGAGGTTGCGGCGGGGGGAGTGGGCAGTCGGTCTGGTCTGTGCGGGCGTCCGACGGTCAGACGAGGGAGCGGCGTCCGGCGTTCCCTCGCGGGGTCAGTCCCGGGACGCCGCCCGGACGCTGGGCACCAGGTTCGGCTCCATCTTCACGAACGCCGCGGTGGCCCGGTCGGCACGGGCCTCCTCGAGGCCGTGCAACAGGCCGTAGGTGAACGCGTTCTCCCCCGCGGCCGCCGCCGCGATCCCCAGCTGCCGGCAGTGCGCCCGCGTGACGACGGTGTCCTGCACCTCCCCGAGCACCTTCTGCACCCGCTTGGTGACCTTCACCAGCTTCTTCGCCGACGTCCCGCGTTCGGCGGCGCCGACCTCGGCGGTGTAGCGCACGCGCTTAGCGGCCTTGCGTACCTCGTGCAGCGCCACCTCGCGCGCCTCGGCGTCCGCCTTCCGGGCCGCCGTGAGCCTGCGGCGCAGCCGCTTGCCGGAGCTGCGCACCGCGGCACGGAGGACCGGGGCGGCGGGACCGTCCGCCTCGCCCGTCAGCGGCGGGGCATCGAGCAGGTCGTGCAGGGCGTCGAGCAGGCGCAGGTACCGATCGCCGCCGAGCGTGAGCAGCGCCCGTTCCCGTCCGGCGGCGGTCGAGCGAATCTGCGCCTGCTGCAGCCGGGCGGCCACCGGACCGAGGACGAGCTCCGGCGGATGCTCGGCCACCAGCGCTCTGAGATGAGCGAGGGCCACCTCGTCGTCGCGGGCCTGGCTCAGCTCTCCGCCCAGCCAGGACAGCTCCGTGCGCAGCGGCTCCGTGGCCTCCCGGTCCAGAACCGGTCGGAATGCAGCGAAGACGCTGCGCAGCCGCCGGCACGCGACCCGCAGCTGATGGATGGAGTCCGGACTGTCGATCCGCAGGCCCACGTCGGCCGCCTGCAGGGCCGCCACCCGGGCGCGGACCGCGGCCAGGACCACGTCGCCCGCGGTCGGGCCCTCCTCCCCGCGCGTCGCGGAGGCGTCGGCGGTGCTCGGAAGCCGGGACGACAGCACCCGGGCCAGCTTCGACGCCGACCCCGACGGCCGGGCACCGGCGGCGACCAGCCACTCCCCGATGGGTGCGAGGCACGCCGCCTCGCCGTCGAGGAGTTCGATCTCGACCTCCCGCCACGCCTGCACGCCGGCGGCGTCGTCGGGTCCCGACGCGCTGGCGGTCACGGTGTCATCGGCGACCTCGACCAGCGCGCGGCCGTCGGCGTCGCGCAGGACCGTGACGATCCGCTGGTTGCGCAGCGTGGCCACCGGAGCGGTCCGGGCCCCGCGGAGGATGCCGCGCACCGGGTCGAGCAGCGCACGGGGCGGGGTCTTGACCGCCCGGCCGAGGGGAGCGTGCAGCTCGCGGCGGGCGCTGTCGTCGACCGGCAGCTTGAGGTGCCAGCCGGCGTCGGCGCCGCCGGTGCGACGGCGCAGCGTGATGCGCGCACGGGCCAGTCGCAGGTCCGGGGTGTCGTGGTAGACCGCCTCGAGGGCGTGTTCCACCGGCTCGTCGGCCGTCGCGACGCCCGCGGCGGCGAGGTCGGCCGGATCGGGGAGCACGAAGTCCCGGTCGACGTCGTACTTCCGCTCGACCTCGACGTGTCCGCTGGTCACGACGGCCATCCTCGCGCTCACCGGACCCACGATCGTCGGAGCCCGTCCTCGACGGCGACGGTAGGCCAGCGGCGCGGCGTGCGGTGGCTCCGGCGGCCCGCGATGGCTGCCGGGCTGACGGCGCCCGCTGCCGGCGATGTTCGGACACGGCGTCCGTGGGGCACCGTCCCGGTAACGGCGCTCACCGGAGCGCGCCTTCACAGAGGGAGCCGGCAATGCTGAGCGAACGCGACGTGTCCGCCTCGATCGGCGGGACCGCCTACAGCAGCAACGGCGACAAGATCGGCACGGTCGAGCACTACTTCGTCGACGACCGGACGGGGGCGCCGTCCTGGGTGGCCCTCACCACGGGCCTGTTCGGCACCCGGCACTCGATCGTCCCGGCGAGCGACGCCACGTTCGGCGACGGCGGCCTGCGCCTGCCCGTGACCGCCGACGCGGTCAAGAGCGCGCCACACCTCGCAGGCGACCACCTCAGCCCGGACGAGGAGGCGCAGCTGCGCCGGCACTACGGCCTGGAGGACGTCGTGTCCGGCGCCCCGGCATGGACGCCCAGCGCGGACGGGCTGCGGCCACCCGGCGCGGCCGATGACGACGACGCGACCCGGTCGGCCCCCGCATCCAGCGAGGCCCCCACCGTGGCCGGTCGGGCGCCCGCCACGAGTGAGTCCCCCACCGTCGCCCCGGCGCCCGCCACGAGTGAGTCCCCCACCGTCGCCCCGGCGCCCGCCACGAGTGAGTCCCCCACCGTCGCCCCGGCGCCCGTCACCCGCGAGTCCCCGACCGTGGCCGTCCCGCTGCCGCCACTGCCGCCGCCGCCGTACGGGACCACCACCGAGACGACCGCGACACCCCAGGCCACCGAGGCGACCCCCGCCCCGCCCTCGGACGGCGGCATGATCCGCAACGAGGAACAGCTCCGGGTCGGCACCGAGCGGGTCGCGGCCACCCGGGTGCGGCTGGTCAAGTACGTGGTGACCGAGGAGGTCCAGATCACCGTGCCGATCCGGCGCGAGGAGGTCCGGATCGAGGAGGTGCCCATCGACTCGGCCGACGACGAGGCCGGGGAGTCGCTGGTGACCGCGGAGCGGGTCTACGGCGCGCACAGTGCCGAGCGGACCGCGCTCGGCGGGGCGGGCGGCGGGGACGGCGGCGCGCTGCCGGAGGAGATCATCCTGCACACCGAGCGGCCGGTGGTCACCGTCGAGGTCGTCCCCACCGAGCGGGTGCGCCTGCGCACCGAGCTGGTGCAGGGCCAGCAGACGGTCACCGAGCAGGTGCAGCGCGAGCAGATCATCGTCGACGAGACACCGTCGACCGGTCGCGTCAGCCCCAGGTGAGCACGAGCTGCGGCCGGTTGGCGGCCGTGGCGTTCTCCCGGGCGGCGTAGAGCTGCCAGTAGGGAGTGCCGCTGCTCTCGGTGCGGTCGCGCAGGAGGAAGCCGCTGTTCGTGCCGGCATACATCGAGGTCACCAGCGACGTGACCGTCCACTGCTGCCAGCCCGCCGACGCCAATGAGGCAACGCCCACCGCGGTGCCCGTGGTGACGGGCTGGTTGTTCCAGTTCGTGGTCCCCTCGGACCAGGCCGGAGCCGCCGGGTCGACGCGATACACGTCGATCGTCCGGCCCGCCTGTGGGGTGTGTGCGTACAGGCGCAACGTCGCGGCGGTGATGTCGCAGTGGGCACCCAGCGCGGGCAGGGTGAACTTCACGAGGACGCGGCCGTTGGCGCCGCTCGCGGAGCCCACACCGGTGTCCACGCCCGAGCCGTACATCGTCGTGGGGTTCTGCTGGTAGCCGGTCGTGTCGGCGCTGGCGCCCACTGTGGTGCCGCCCGGGGAGGCGCAGAAGCTCGCGGCAGCAGTGACGGAGTTGCCCGTGTCGCCGGTCTGCGCGGTGAAGGCGGCCGTCGTCGTGCTCTGCGAGAGCGCGACGGTCAGGGTGCCGGCCACCGCTACTGCGGCGCCCTGCCAGAGCCGTCGGCGCCGAGGGGAGCGGGCGGTCACGTCGCGTCCCGGGTTTCCCACGAGAACCCGAAGGCCACGGACTTGCCCTCGGCGGCGGGGTCGTCCTGGACGGACACGGTGAACCGGAAGGTGCGCGCCTCGGCGTCGGCGCCCGGGTCCCAGGTCGGCAGGCCCTGCGCGTAGTCCGCGTGGGCGGCGGCGAAGTCGGCCAGGGTGCCGCTGTAGAGCGGGCCGGAGGACGTGAAGGTGCCGCAATCACCGAACGCGCCGGCCGCGGCCTCGCCGATGTCGATGGTGAGGTCGAGATAGGGGGCCAGGTCGCCGTACGCGGCCGCCGCGTAGAGCAGCACCGGCTCCGGGTCGATGTTGCCGTCGTAGGCGACCTCGATGCACCGCTCGGAGGTGACGCCGGGCGCCAGCGTCGTCTCCACGCCGAACATCGCGGTGCCGGCATCGCTGTCGGCGAGCTGGACCACCGTGCTGGGCACCTCGGGTGACCTCCTCGACCTCCTCGGGCGCGGGGGTCTCCGGAGCCGGGGTGGTCGGGGTGGGCGTGGTCGGGCGAGGGCCGCCGCCGGTGTACTCCGGCGTGTCCTCGGGCGGGGCCGTCGTCCCGATCGGCACGTAGTTGGTGATCGCCTCGCTCTCCTCGACGAAGGCCGCCTGGGATCCGGAGACGACCAGCAGGGCGACGAGGGTGAAGCTCAGCGCGAACGCCGACAGCTGGATGGCCAGGCCGTTCAGGGAGAACCGGCGACGGCGACGTCGCTTCTTCTTCTTGGGCGGCGCGGTCGGTGTCGCGACCGGCGGCGCCAGGAGGTCGGTGCTCACCGCTCGGCCGGGGCCTGGTCGCGGGCCCCCCGGTCAGCCTTCCGGCTGCGCTTGACCTCGTACATCAGGGCGTCGGCCTGGTTCAGCAGGCTGTCCAGGTCGCGCTCACCGGGCTTGGCGTGGGCGGCGCCGATGCTGACGCCGATGCGGGCCATGCCGGCCTCGAGCAGGAACGGCTTGCCGATCTCGATCTCGATGCGCCGGCCGAGCGCGGCCAGGTCCTCGTCGGAGGCGCCCGGCGCGACGACGACGAACTCGTCACCACCCATGCGGCCGAGGACGCTGTCCTCCCGCATGGCCCCTTCGAGCCGGCGGGCGACCTTCTCGAGCAGCTCGTCGCCGGCCGCGTGGCCCAGCGTGTCGTTGACGCCCTTGAACCCGTCGAGGTCGCAGAAGAGGACGCCGAGGTGACCGGGGATCTGCTCGGCGGTGAGCACCAGGCCGCGGCGGTTGAGCAGGCCCGTGAGCTGGTCGCGCGTCGCCTGGTCCTGGTAGGTCTGCTTGAGCCGCTCGAGCTCGTGCACGAGGACGGCGTTGGCCAGGCCGACCCGCGCCTGGGCGACCAGGAGGTCGAGGGCCTCGACGCGGCGGGCGACCTCCTCGGCCGGACCGGTCACGCGGGCGATGAAGGTGTAGGCGGCCCCGCCCGGAACCGCGAGTTCACGGTCGAGCACGACCGTCTCGTGCTCGTCGTCGTCCCCGGTGTCGGCGGCCGGTGCGGCGACGGCCGAGGGGTCCTCGGCCGTCCCGACGGAGGTGCCGTCGGTGCCGGTGACCGTGACGCCGGTGGCACCGAGCTGCTCGGCGCCCGAGACCAACTGCGCGAGGACGGCGTTCCGGTCGAGAGGGAAGATCTCGGCGGTGATGGCCGACAGGTCGCCGAGCAGGCGGGCCCGGTCGTCGGCGGCCTCACGGGCGGTGCCCAGCTGGCCGACCTCCGCGACGAGGTGCTCGGCGAGCATCGCCACCGGGATCGTCGCGAGGAGCAGCGTCGGCATCGCGATGACCAGCACGCTCAGCGCGTCGTCCGCGGCGTTCTCGGGGAACACGACGGCGTAGGCGCCCAGCGCCACCGAGCTGATCGTCCAGAGCCCGGCCAGACCGCTGAGACCGAACCAGAGGGCGGCCTCCAGGTACGGCAGCATCAGCAGCACGAGCGCGAACGAGCGCGGCGGCAGGCCGGCCATCGAGACCACGCCCAGGACGACGACGGCATCGGCGATGGTGCCGGCCGCGGCGAGCTTGGACCGCCGGCCGGAGCCCGCCCGGGCCGCCCGGCTGGTGAGGATCGAGACCGCGAGCAGCACGGTCGCTGCGCCGATGGCCAACGGGAGTGCGATGTCGCGGGACAGGCCGCCCTCGGACGGGCGGTATCCGGCGCCACCCACGAGCACCAGAGCGACGGCGACGAGCCGGATCTGCCCGAGGGCGCGCTCGGCGACCGAGCGTCCCCGGTGCCGGCGCTCGGCCCGCACCGCACGGCGGTCACTGGTGGTACGGCCGCGCGTGCTCATGACAGGCCTTCCAGCAGGGACGCGGTCCGGCGCTGGGCGGCGACGCTCTGCGCGCCCAGCCGTTCCAGCACCGTGGCGTGCAGTGTTGCGGGAAGCAGGCGGCGACCGGCGGAAGCGCGCCGATCGTCCGGGCTTCCACCCGCCCGGCCCAGCAGCACCTCGGCGGGGTTGATCCGCCGACCAGAGGCCCACGGGTCGAACGCCGGGTCGAAGGAGCGGGGGGCGAGGCGCACGACGACGAGCAGCATCACCGCGCCGACGCCCAGGAGCGCATAGTGCCCCTGGGCGAACCACAGGGCCGGTCGGCCGACCCACGGCACGGCCAGCACGGCGGCACCTTCGATGTCCTCGACGTGCACGAACGCGCTGTCGGGGACGGCGTTGGCATCACCGCCGGTGCGGAAGGTGCCGTCGGGCAACTGCTCGAGGATCCGGTGCAGCACGCGCCCGGTGTCGGGGCGGTCGTACAGGACCACCGTGTTGGGCAGGATCTCCTCCGCGGTGACCGGCCGGATCATGACGACGTCCCCCGGCGTGACCAGGGGCTCCATCGAGCCCGACGTCACCAGGGTCGGCGACCAGCCGAGGAACCCCCAGGGCAGGAAGATCCACAGCGAGAGGCTGCTGGCCATCGAGATGATCAGCATGCTGATCGTGCCGGCGCCGTAGAGGGTCGTGCGCTGCCACGTCTTCGTCCCCCGGGCGGCCGCCTTGCCGGCGGCCGCGGGGGTAGACCGGCTCGGCTGCAGCGCGCTCCGCCGTGGTGCTGGACCGCCCTCGGCGGCTCAGCTTGTGCGCGTTTCCCATGAGAAACCGAACGTCGAGGTCAGGCCCTCGGCCGCAGCGTTGTCCTGGACCGAGAGGCGGAAGCGGAAGGTGCGCGTCTCCGGGCTGCCGACCGGGTCCCAGGTGCTGACACCCGTCGCGTAACTGGCGCGGTTGGTCGCGAAGTCCGACAGCGTCCCCGTGTAGACGGTGGCGGAGGAGACGAAGGCGGTGCAGGTGCGGAAGGCATCGGCGGTGTCGGCGCCGATGTCGATGGTGAGGTTCAGGTACGGGGCGAGCGTGCCGGTCGGGGCGGCGTTGATGTAGAGCAGGACCGCGGTGGGGTCGACCGTGCCGGTGTAGGTGACGTCGATGCAGCGGTCCACGTTCGTGCCGGGCATGAGGCCCGTGACGTTGGCGAACATGGCCGTGCTGGAGTCGTTGTCGGTCAGGTCGACCGCGGCCGCGGTGACCTGGTTGGTCACGTTGTCGTTCTGGGCGACGAAGGCCGCCCGCGACGAGGTCACGACGAGCAGCGCGATGACGATGAACGACAGCGCGACGGCCGCCAACTGGAGGGCGAGCCCGTTCAGCGACCTGCGGCCACGGCGCGTCGGCGCGCCGGCCGTCTGAGGTGCTCGAATGCTCATGCAACCCGTATCGGTGCGCGGAAGTAGTTGCTTGAGCGACTACAGCCAACTCACTCAGAAGGGGTATTGCGCGGCGCGTACTGGTCTCCGGCCTGCGGATTTTTCGGAACGAGATCGGCTCGAACCCGGCCGGCAGCCGGGCGTTCAGCCGGGGCGTTCAGCCGCGGCGGTCGGGCAGGAATCGGAGGCGGTCGCGGGTCGCGGCGACCTCGGCCGGGTCCACGTCGGCAAGCACGATGGTCTCGACCCCGGCTGCCGAGGCGAGCAGCTCTCCCATGGGGCTGATGATCCGGCTGTCCCCGATGTGCTCGGTGCCGTCTCCCGCGGTGCCCACCCGGTTGCAGCCGACGACGTAGGCCTGGTTCTCGATCGCCCGGGCCAGCAGCAGGGTCTGCCAGTGGTGCCGGCGCGGGCTCGGCCAGTTGGCGGGCACGAGGTAGACGTCGGTCTCCGGGGCCGCCTGCCAGAAGACGTTCGCGAAGCGCAGGTCGTAGCAGACGAACGGGGTGACCCGGAGGTCGCCGATGCGATGGTCACCGGCTTCTCCCCCGCACGGAAGCGCTCGTGCTCCCCGGCGTGCGTGAACGGGTGCAGCTTCCGGTAGCGGTGTGACGGTGCCGTCGGGGCCCGCCAGGACGAACGAGTTGTACGGCAGCATCGCTGTTCCCCCGCCCGCACCGCCCGCGTCGTCGGCGATCTCCGGACAGGTGCCGCCCACCCAGACGCCGTGCGTCGCGGCCTGCTCGGCCAGGAAGCTCGAGGACGGGCCACCCTCGGGCTCGCCGATGCCGGGCGTCATCGAGAAGCCGGTGGAGAAGGTCTCGGTCAGCAGCACCAGCTCGGCGCCGGCCGCGACCGCTCCCGCCACCTGGGGGGCGAGCCGCTCGAAGTTGGCGTCCCGGTCCTCCCAGACGATGTCGTGCTGGACCGCAGCGATCTTCACGCCGGTGATCCTCCCCTGCCATCCAGCCCCGCCAGGCGCCGCACGGCCTCGGCGAGCACCTCGTCGCGCTTGCAGAACGCGAAGCGGACCAGGTGCCGGCCGAGGTGGGCGTGCGCGGGGTCGTAGAACACGCCGGTCGGGACGGCGACGACGCCGGCGCGCTCGGGCAGCGACCGGCAGAACGCCAGGCCGTCGCCGTCGGGCTGCACCGACCGGACGTCGACGGTCGCGAAGTAGGTGGCCTCGGGCGCGAACACCGGCAGGCCACCCTCGCGCAGGCCCTGGACCAGCACGTCCCGTCGGTACTCCAGGTCGCGGGCCACGGCCTCGAAGTACGCGTCCGGCATGGCCAGACCCGCGGCGACGGCCGGCTGGAACGGCCCGCCGTTGACGTAGGTCAGGAACTGCTTGGCCGTGCGGACGGCGGCCACCAGCGGAGCCGGACCGCAGATCCAGCCGATCTTCCAGCCGGTCACGTTGAACGTCTTGCCGGCGCTGCTGACGACGAGGGTCCGGTCGCGCATGCCGGGGAGGGTGGCGATCGAGACGTGCCGCGCGGCGCCGAAGACCAGGTGCTCGTAGACCTCGTCGGTGAGCACCAGCAGGTCGTGCTCGATCGCGTGGCCGGCGAGGAGGGTCAGTTCCTCGCGGGTGAACACCTTGCCGGTCGGGTTGTGCGGGGTGTTGAGCAGCAGCAGCTTGGTGCGCGGCGTGATCGCGGCCCGCAGCTCGGCCGGGTCGAACGCCCATCGCCCGCCGTCGTCGGTGGGGGGCCGGAGCGGGACGGGGCGGGCCACCCCGCCGGCCATGGCGATGCCGGCCGCGTAGCAGTCGTACATCGGCTCGAACAGCACGACCTCGTCGCCGGTGTCGAGCAGTGCCAGGAGCGCACCGGAGAGCGCCTCCGTGGCGCCGGCGGTGACGAGCACCTCGCTGTCGGCGTCGTACTCGAGACCGTGGAACCGCTGCTGGTGCGCGGCGATGGCGGCCCGGAGCCCGGGGATCCCGGGGCCGGGCGGGTACTGGTCGGCTGCGGTGCCGATGGCGGCGCGGGCGACGTCGAGCACCTCGGGCGGACCGGGGTAGTCCGGGAAGCCCTGGCCGAGGTTGACCGACCCGGTGGCCACCGCGAGCGCGCTCATCTCCGCGAAGACCGTCGTCCCGAAGCCCTGTAGCCGGGCGGTGAGGTAGGGGACCCGGGTCATGCCGTTCCCTCGACCGGGAACTCCTCGAGGCGGAAGTGGACGCTCCGCCCGGCGACGTCGGCCTCCGTGAGCCGGACCCGCACGCGCGTCCCGGGCCGGAGCGCGGCACCGTCGCAGCGCCCCCGCACCGCCAGCCCGTCCAGGGCGACCGTGCCCTTCCCGTTCTCGGCGTCCACGACGACGGCGGAGAAGACCTGGCCTTCGCGGCCCCGCAGCAGCCACGCCTCGACCGCGTCGACGGCCGCCCGTTCGACCTCGCGGGTGCGCCGGTCGGAGGCCGCCATGAGGCCGGGCAGCTCCGGCAGCGCTGCCCGCAACTCGGCCGCCGGCTCCTGGTCGCCGGACAGGGCCAGGCAGATCTCGGTGCCGAACCGGTCGACCAGCCGGCGCAGCGGGGCGGTGACGTGGGCATAGGCCGCGGCGACCCCGCTGTGCAGCGGCTGCTCCGGCGGGGCGCCGTCGAACGGCGTGTACGCGGCGCCGCGGAGCAGGGTCGCCGCCTCCTCGACGAAGGCCGCGTGCCCGGGACGGGTGAGGTCCAGCCCGGCGATAGCCACGCCCGGTCCGGCATCGGCGGGCCAGTCGACGCCGAGCGCGGGCGCCAGGAGACGCAGCCGGTCGACGTCCTCGGGGCGGGCCGGCGGCAGCGTGCGGAGCAGTCCGACACCGCCGTCGAGCATCAGCAGTGCCGCGCAGCGTCCGGTCAGCAGGGAGATCTCGGCGTTCCACCCTTCGACCGGCAGGTCGCCGCGCAGGGCCAGGGTCCATCCGCCGTCCGAGGCGGCGACGACCTCCTGCTCCGGCGTGCCGAGTTCGATCGCCCCGCGTTCGGCCCCCCGCTGTTGGAGGAGCCGGCCGACCTCGGGCAGCAGGGCCAGCGCCTCGGGCAGCGTGCCCGCGTCGGCCTGCGCCTGCGCTGCACCGACGGGTAGTCCAGCTGGGCGCGGCTGCGGACCCGCGCGCGCCGCAGCTGGACCCGGACCGGCTCACCGTCGGCATCGAGGTCGATCGTCCACAGCACGGCCGGACGGAGTTGGTCGGCGAGCAGGCTGGCGGCGCCCTCGCTGAGCATCGGCGGGTGCAGCGGGGTCCGGCGGTCGGGGCTGTAGAGCGTCTGTCCACGCCGGCGGGCCTCCGCGTCGAGGGCTCCCCCCAGCCGGACGAACGATCCGACGTCGGCGATGGCGTAGCTGACCCGATAGCCCCCCTCCCGCTTCGCGAGGTGCACGGCCTGGTCGAGGTCGCGGCTGCCGACCGGGTCGAGCGTGACCAGGGGGATGTCGGTGGCGTCGAGCTCGGGCAGGACCGGTTCGCGGGCTCTCCGCTCGGCCTCCGCCAGCACGGCGGGCGGGAAGTCGTCCGGGACCTCGAACTCGGCGCGGATCGCGGCGAAGTCCGGCTCCCCGGCGGCTGCTGGTGGCCATCGGGGCACGCGGATGGGGCCGCGCACCGGCTCGCGTGCGGTCACCCGGACCTCCGTCTCGTCCTCGTCGCCGTCGGACCTGCCCGGTCAGCCTCGCAGCTCCGGCCGGGTCCGTTCCACGTGGAACGTGCTGTCAGCCGATCCGCACGTCCTCCATGCCCTCGACCGACACGACGTCACCTCGGTGCAACTGCCGGCCGCGGCGTTCCTCCGGCTCGCCGTTGACCTGGACGTCGCCGGAGAGCAGGACGTCCTTCACCTGCGCTCCGGTGGGCACGGCATCGACGAGCTTGAGCAGCTGTCCGAGCCGGATGGTGTCCTCGCCGGGGCGGAGGTCGACGGTGCGCACGGGGTCAGTCTCCGTCAGGCCGCTGTGAGCTCGTCGCCGACCCGCACCACGCCGGGCGTGCGGACGAGCGCCGCGGCAGCGAGGTCGCCGCCGCGCTCGCGGTGGATGCGCTTGAGGACCGAGGTGTCCCGCTCGATGCCGCCGGGCTGCGGTCGGGTGACCATCACGCAGCGGGGGATGAGATCGCCGACATCGAGGACAGCTCCGCCGAGGCGGACCTGCGAGCCGATCAGCCCGTCCTCGCCGGGTCCGTCCAGCAGCACGTTGGACCGGAAGCGCCGGCGGTCCCAGTCGCCGAGCGTGCCGGTGGTGACCAGCGAGACGCGCGCATCAGCCAGGTCGTGGAAGGCGCCGGGCGCGCCCTGCCAGTCATGCCATCGAGCGGGTGCCGGCGACTCCTCGTCGTCCGGGCTCTCGTACCGCGGGCGGCCGGGCGCGTCACCGGCCCTCCGCAGCGACACCCGGCGACCCAGCCAGTCCGAGATGGACCCGTCGTCGGCCGTCGCGGTGCCGTCGGGCAGCACGACCTCGACCCCGCCGTCGTCGCGGAGGCGGCCGGCAGCGAACAGCAGGTCCGGCACCCGGCGGGCGGTCAGCCCGAAGCCGGTGTCGAGGTCGAACAGCGCCCACTGCCGGTCGCCGGTGATGCCCTCGGGCCCGATCTCCGCCGCCTCCAGCAACTCGCCCTGCAGCGACTTCACCGGATAGCGCCACAGCTCGAGGACCCGCACGTCAGGCCGCCGTCCAACCCAGCGTCCACGTGCCCGACCAGTCGGCCCCCGGCTCCAGGACGACGACATCGACGCCGTCGGCCAGCGCGTTGGGCGGGCAGGTCATCGGCTCGACGGCGAGGCTGCGCCGCCGCTGGCCCGGGGGCAGGGTGTCGCCGCTGTAGACCTGCAGCCACGGCCAGGACCCGTCGACGGCGAGCTCGAGCGCTCCGGCCGGGCCGCTGAGCCGGACCCGCGCCCACCCGTCGTCGTCGCGCTCGAGATCGGTGAGCGGGTCGTCGAAGACCTGCTCGCCGATGCGGCCGACCGCACCGTCGAACGCCCGGCGCTCGCCGGTGGGCAGACCCCCGTCGTCGACGACGAGCAGGGTGCGCGCCGGGATCTCGAGCTCAGGCCGCCCCGATGTCACCCGTCCGCCGTCGCCCCGACGGCGAGGTAGGGGTGCAGGCCGACGCCGAACGGTGCGGGTTGGTCGCCGATGTTGCGCACCCGGACGGTCGACTCGAGGCGATCGGGGGTGAGCGCGTAGTCGATGGCGGCGGCCAGCCGGAAGGGATAGCCGGAGCGCTTCTCGACGACGGTGCCGACGGTGACCCGGTCGGCCGCGCTGTCGAGGACCTGCCAGCGCTGCCAGCAGACCAGCCCGTGGATCGCGGTCGGCTTGCTCGCCGAGCCGACGTCCAGCTGCAGGTCGCGTCCCTGCCAGGTCCAGCGCCCGTCGCGGATCCGGTTCGGCCAGGGCAGGAGAACCCCGCCGCGGCGGCCTGCGGGCACCTCGCCCGCGGCGTACCCGTCGAGGACGTCCCACGCGCCGACGGACAGCGTCCGCAGGCCTCCGCCGCGGAGTTCGACGGCCAGTTGGGCGTCGCCGGACGTCAGCGATACCTCGGTGGGTTCGGTCTCCGGCCAGGCGTGCTGCGACATGGGTCCTCCGGTCGTCTCGTGCGGTCAGCTCACCACAGGCCCGACGCGGCGCGGATCGGGGACCGGTCCGCCGGGACTCGTGCTCGGTACCCGCGTCAGCCGTCCGGCATCGGGTCCTCGTTCTTCTTGATGCAGCGAGACGCGCACCAGGCCGGCCGCGAACCGCGCCAGTTCCTCGGGCGGGACGAGGCCGGCGAGCTCGTCCGGATCCTGCGTCAGGCCCACCCGTGCGGCCCCCGCCAGTGCCCGCGCATCGAGGCACGGCCGGACCCACGGCCAGACGGCCTGGACCTCCCGCAGGAAGACGGCCGCGCCGGTCGGACCGATGCCGTTGACCTCCTGCAGGAGGGCCGCCGCGCGGTCGACGTCCTCGTCGGCAGCCGCGGCGAGACGACGCAGGTCGCCGCCGTACTTCTCGAGGACGAGGGTCGCCATCTCCCGCAACAACGTGGCGGTGCGCTCGTCGTAGCGGCGGTATCCGCTGCGGCCGAGTACCGCGATGACGCTCGACCGCCCGGCATCCCGCATGCGCTGTGGCGTCGTCCAGCCGGCGGCGCGGACTGCGGCTGCCGCGGCAACCGCGATCCCGGCACCGATCCGCGCCGACAGCAGTTGCGCGAGGACGAGTAGCTGGAACAACGGAGCCGGCTGGTCGGTCAGCCGGATGCCCGCCTCGTCGGCGTACGTGCGGCCATGGTGGGCGAGCACCCGGTGGGCGAGATCCTCGGCGGAGCGGTTCATGCCCGACTGCCTACCCCACGGTGAGCCACCGAGGCGGGGCAGCCTGTGGACAACTGCACATCATCCACAGGCTGGTTGACCTGCGGTTTCTGTCGTAGCGGTGGCCTAGTCTTCGCTCATACGTTCGATCGGGTCGGAGGGTGGTGGGTGGTGTCGGAGCTGCGGTCGCTGCTCGACCAGCTCGCCGCCCTCGATGTGGCCGCCCTCGACCCCGACGAGCTCGCCGACGCCGAACTGCTCGACGGCCTGCCGGTGCTGCAGGCCGGGCTGAACCGGCTGACCGCGCTGCAGACCCGCCTGGTCGCCACCGCCGACCGGCGCGGCGCGCAGCGAGCCGACGGCATGGTGTCGACCAAGACCTGGCTGACCGGGCACTGCCGGCTCGCCGGCCGCGACGCGATCGGCGCTGCTGCGGGCCGGCCGGCGGCTCGCCGACCTGCCGGTCCTGGCCGCCGCCTACGCCGCCGGGGCGGTCACCCCCGCCCACGTCGACCTGATCACCGCCGCGGTCACCCCCGCCCGGATCCGGGTGGCAGCGGCCAACGGCATCGACCTGGCCACCACCGACACCGTGCTCACCGACGCCGCCCGCGCCCTGGGCCCGGAGGACACCGCGAAGGCCGTCCGCCGCTGGGTGGCCGGCATCGACCCCGACGGCGCCCTGGACGACGCCGCCGGGATGCACCGGGTGTTCCGGATGGCCGTCAGCGCGCAGGGCCGGATCTACCTCACCGGACACCTCGACCCCCTCGGCGGGGAAGACCTGCACACCGCCCTGCAGGCGATCATGAACGGCCACCGCCCCGCCGGCGATGTGCGCACCCACGGCCAGCGGCTGGGCGACGCCCTCGTCGAACTCGCCCGCCAGGCACTGGCCGCCGGAACGCTGCCGACAGGTCCGCGGCGCCCGCGCCCAGGTCCGGGTCACCATCGACTGGATGGCGCTGTGCGCGGCCAAGGGGGTGCCCGGGGTGGCCGGCGGGGAACTCCCCTTCGCCGGGCCGATCTGCCCCGAGACCGCCCGCCGGCTGGCCTGCGACGCCGACGCGCTCCGGATCCTGCTCGGCCCCACCGGGCTCCCCCTCGACGTCGGCCACGCCGTCCGCACCGCCACCGCCGCCATCCGCGCCGCGATCGAGGCCCGCGACGGGCACTGCGTGTTCACCGGCTGCACCGCCCCCGCCGCCTGGTGCGACGTCCACCACGTCGTGCACTGGCTCTACGGCGGACCCACCTCGTGCGAGAACGGGGCGCTGCTCTGCGAACGCCACCACACCGCCGTCCACGAAGGCGGCTTCAGCATCGCCCGCGACCCCGGCACCACCACCTGGCACACCTACCGCCCCGGCGGCAGCGAAATCCTCATCCGGGGCCTGAGCCCGTAGTCCTCTGGGCACCGGCCGGACGATCGCCCGGCCGGTGCCCAGAGGTCAGGGGTTGTAGCGCACCGTCCCGGCGAGCTGCAGCACCTGCTCCTCGGTGAACGAGTCCGGCACCTGGAGCACGAAGGTCGTGCCGTCGCCGAACTGCGCCTGCAGGTGCCAGATCCGCTCGTCCAGGTAGCCCGACTCGCACAGGACCAGCTGCGCCGGACGCTCGTTGACCGTCACATCGAGCTGCGGGCCGACCGGTCCCATGACCGATGCGCGCACCTGATCGGCCGGAATGACGTCCTCGGGGAGCGGGATGTGCACATTCATCGTCTGCTGCTCGTAGGCGTCGTTGACCAGGGTCAGGACCCGGCCCATCTTGAAGAACTGGACCGACCACCCCTCCGGGGCCAGACCGACCGTGAGGGTCGCCGGCTGGGGCCGGTCGACGAGTGACTCGGCCACCTCGACCAGCCGGTCGGCGGCGCGGTAGGTCCCGTCGCCTTCGAGCAGGACCCATCTGTCGTCGGCGAACTGCCAGACGAGCTGGGTGAAGCGCCGGGTGCTGCAGATCGACAGGCCGTCCTCGCAGGCGACGTCCAGCGAGCCCTGCACGAGTTGGGCGTCCGTGCCGCCGACCCGGACGACCTCGGCGGGGCCCACCTCAGAGCCCTGGTTCCAGTCCTCGAGGTCCGGCTCGTGCTCGACGACGTAGACCGTGAAACCGTCCGTGCGGTCGGCGTCGTGGTAATCGGCGATGGAGGCGCCGTCCGCTGCTCCGTCGAAGGCCGGCCGGAGCCCCGCGGGTTCCGGGTCGAGCGACAACGGGAAGGTCGGCATCTCGAAGTCCACGAGTCGGACACTCCCCGGCGGCGGTCCGACGGTGTCCGGCGCAGCGACGACCACGGCGGTGACCCAGGCGGCAGCCGCCGTCACGACACCGACGCCGATCCGGACCTGCACCTTCCGGCTGGGCCAGCGGGAGCGACGGGTCCGGAGCCCGGCGGTTGCGTCGATCTCGGCGAGGAGAGCGGCACGGGCGGTCGAGTGGGTGGCGTGCGTCAGCGGCGGGGCCTCGGGGCCGGCGTCGCGCAGGAGCGTGATGTCGTTCATCGGGTCTCCTCGAGAGGGGAGGTGGCGCCGAGGACGGCGCGGGTCTGTCGACGGGCCCGGTTGAGGCGAGAGCGCACGGTCCCGATCGGGATGTCCAGGACGGCGGCGATCTCCTCGTAGCCCAGGTCGCCCCAGGCGAAGAGGAGCAGCACGTCCCGGTCGCGTTCCTTGATCCCGGCCAGCGCTGCGGCGAGCGGGCCGCGCAGCGCCTCGGCGTCCACGCGGGCGTGCACGTCCTCGGAATCGGCCGGACGTCACCGAGTCCGAGCCGGAGCGGGCCAGTGCGCGGTACCGCCGTCGCTCGGCCCGTGCGTGGGTGTGCATCAGGTTGGTCGCGATGCCCAGGAGCCACGGGCGGACGTCGACCCGCTCCGGGCGGTAGGCGGTCCGCCGCCGGAAGGCGATCAGGAACGTCTCGCTGAGCAGGTCGTCAGCCAGCTCTCCGACCCGGCGGCCGAGGTACCGGTGCACGGCCGTGGCGTGGCGGTCGAACAGCGCGGCGAACTGCTCGGGTTCGGCAACCGACCGAGCCACGAGTTCGGCGTCGGTGGGCAGCGCCGACGGCAGCGCGTGCAGGGACGGGGGTCGGTCCGGCGAGGGAGGTCCGTCGGCCAAAGGCACCAGGACGCTGCTCACGGGAGGTGATGATGCGGCGGCGGCGTGTGATCTCGTCACACCTGCTCATGTCCGGAGCGGCGGATCGGGTTCACGGGAACGCACTCGACCGCGGCGGCGGAGCTCAGGGACGGACCAGCACCCGCTCGTAGAACAACGAGTTCTCGGCGTCGGGTGCGCCCACATAGGCGCCGAACGCCGGGATGGGCCGGTAGCCGGCCCGCTCGTACAGCCCGACCGCTTCGGGCTGCCGAGGGCCCGTCTCCAGCCGCAGCGTCGTCCACCCACAGCTGCGGGCAGCCTCTTCGAGCCCGGCCAACAGCGCCTTCGACACCCCGCGCCCGCGGGCCGCCGGCACGACGTACATCCGCTTCACCTCGGCGACGTCGTCGCCCAGGTGGCGCAGCGCGCCGCAGCCCACTGCGGTGCCGTCCTCCGACCGGGCGACGAGCACGACGCTGACGTCGGCCGCCGACGGCGGGGTGCCGGGTTCGCCGGCCCCGTCGTACCGCGCGCGCAGTTCGACCTGCTGAGCGGCGGCGAGGTTCTGGACGTCCGCGTCGTCCCAGGACGCGGGCGAGACGCGCGGACCGCTCACAGGGTGATGCCGTGCAGGAGCAGGGCGGCCAGTTCGCGGTAGGCGGTCGCGTCGTCGAGGCCGGTGGCCCGGTGGGTGTCGCCCCGGCCGATCCGGAACATCAGCGTGGTGACGGTGTCCGCGATGAGCGCCGGGTGCACCTCGCGGAAGCGCCCCTGCGCCACGCCGTCGGCGATCAGCGACCGCACGCGCTCCGCGGCCGCGGCCGTGTTGCGCTCGTAGACCTCGCGGCCGGGGGCGAAGGAGTCGAGGTCGCGGTGGAAGGCCGGACCGGCCGGGGCCAGGGCTCGCGCGACGGCGCTCAGGTACGCCGTGACCCGGAGGGCCGGATCGCCCTCGGTGACCGTGTCGGCCTCGACGGCGGCGGTCGCCTTGCGGAAGAAGTGCTTCACGACGCGATGGGCCAACTGCTCCTTGCTGCCCGCGAGCGCGTAGAGCGTGCTCTTGGAGCAGCGCAGCCGGAGGGCGAGGTCCTCGAGGGTGAATCGGAAGAAGCCCTCGGCCAGGAACAGCTCCTCCAACTGATCGAGCAGCTCCGCCTGGCGGCGCGTGAGCGCGGCGTCAGTGGACGACACGGTCGACGTCATCACCCCTCCTTCCGGCGGATCAGCATGAACTCCGGACGCTGAACAGTACTGCGGTACCGTCACCAGTACTGCCACACCCGTACCAAGCGGCCCGAACCAATCGCCCAGAACAACCCCGAGGAGTCCCGTGCCGGTCGATCGCGAACTGCCGACCCAGGAGGCCGAAGACCTCATCGCGCTGACCCGCGATCTGGCCGACGCCGAACTCGCCCCCCGTGCGGCGCAGTACGAGCGGGAGGAGCGGTTCCCGCGCGAGATCTTCAGCAAGCTCGGGGAGGCCGGGCTGCTCGGGCTGCCGTTCGCGGAAGAGGCCGGCGGCGGCGGGCAGCCGTACGCCGTCTACCTGCAGGTGCTCGAGGAGTTGGCCGCGCGGTGGGCGAGCGTCGCCCTGGGCATCAGCGTGCACACGCTCTCCTGCTCCCCCATCGCCCAGTACGGCACGGAGCAGCAGAAGCGCGATCTGCTGCCCGAGATGGTGGGCGGCGGCCTGCTCGGCGCCTACTCCCTGTCGGAGGCCCACGCCGGCTCCGACGTCGCGTCGATGCGCGCGAGCGCCGAGGCGACGGACGACGGCTGGGTGGCCCGTGGCGAGAAGGCGTGGGTGACCCACGGCGGGCACGCGGACTTCTACACGACCTTCCTCCGCACCCCGGCCGACGGACCGCGGGCCATCTCCTGCTTCCACATCACCCCGGACCTGCCCGGCTTCAGCGCCGCGCGGCCCGAGGAGAAGATGGGTCTCACCGGCTCGACGACGGCGGCGCTCCGGCTCGACGACGTCCCGATCGCGGCCGACCGCCTCGTCGGTGAGCCCGGTCGCGGTATGGCCATCGCCCTCGGCGCCCTGGACTCCGGACGGCTCGGCATCAGCGCCGTCGCCGTCGGGCTCGCGCAGTCGGCCCTCGACGTCGCCGTCCGGTACGCAGGCGAGCGGGAGGCCTTCGGCCGGCCGATCGTCGAGCACCAGGGGGTGGCCTTCCTGCTCGCCGACATGGCCGCCGCCGTCGAGTCGGCACGCGCCACCTACCTGGTCGCCGCGCGCCGCAAGGACGCCGGCAAGCCCTACTCCCGCCAGGCCAGCATCGCCAAGCTGGTCGCCACCGACGCGGCGATGAAGGTGACCACCGACGCCGTCCAGGTCCTCGGCGGCGCCGGCTACACCCGCGAGTTCCCGGTCGAGCGCTACATGCGCGAGGCGAAGGTCATGCAGATCTTCGAGGGCACCAACCAGATCCAGCGGATGGTCATCGGCCGGTCCCTGGCCCAGGAGGCGATCCCCGCCGCGGGCTGACGACGGGACGGCGGTGCGGAAGCACCGTGCTGCGTCGGTGGCCGGGTGCACAGTGCACACATGGCCTCCTTCGCCGACGTCGAGAACGAGGAACCGGAGTTCGCCGCCCGCGTCCGCGCGGCCTTCGATGCGCACCGGCACAAGGTCCTGGCCACGTTGCGGGCCGATGGCTCGCCGCGGGTCAGCGGCATCGAGATGCAGTTCGTGGCGGGTGAACCGTGGCTGGCCGGGATGCGGGAGTCGGTGAAGTTCGCCGACCTGCGGGGCGATCCACGGTTCGCCCTGCACAGCGGCAGCGCCGAGCCCGACGTGTTCGACGCCGACGCGAAGTTGTCCGGGCGCGCCACCGAGGTCGCCGACCCCGGCGAGCGGAACAGCTACGCGGCCGCGGCCGGTGTGGCACCGGAATCGATGGACTACGAGCTGTTCCGGGTCGCCCTCGACCAGGTCGTGCTCGTGCACCTGAACGACGCCAGGAACGCCCTCGTCATCGCCTCCTGGCGCCCGGGCCGGGGCCTGACGAGAACCGAGCGCACCTAGTCCCACCGGCCGGTGGACCTGGTCGGTCCACCGGTCGACGGACCGGGTCGCCGATCGCTGGACGACGGCGGCAAACGCGGCCCACACTGGGAGTCCAGCCCGAGGAGGACCCGATGCCCCAGCCGCACCTGCGTGCCGCCGACACCGACCGCGCCGCGGTGGCCGAGGTGCTCGGCGCGCACATGTCCGCGGGCCGGCTCACCGTCGCGGAGTTCGACGAGCGACTGTCGCGCGCCTACGCCGCGAAGACCTATGGCGAACTCGACGAGCTGACCGCCGACCTCCCGCCGCTCGGAAAGTCCGCCGTCACCCCGGTCCCGGCTCCCCGCCAGGAGTCGCACCCGGCACCGGCCGCCTGCGGCGACTCGAACCCGTGGGCCGGAGGCTGGGATCACAACTCGTGGCGCTCCTGGCTGACCACCAGCCTGATCGTGGTGACCATCTGGGCCGCGACATCGCTGGCGTCCTGGGAGTTCCACTACTTCTGGCCGATCTGGGTGATCGGCCCATGGGGCGCGGTCCTCCTCGCCCAGACCCTCACCGGCGCCGGTCGGGACGACGAGCGCAAGAACCGGCGACTCGGCGCGTAGGACGCAGAACCGCCCCGGGGCCGAGGGCCTCCGGGGCGGTGTTCGTACTGGGGTGGGCAAGGGGGGAGTTGAACCCCCACGTCCTTTCGGACACACGGACCTGAACCGTGCGCGTCTGCCATTCCGCCACTTGCCCTGGCGAGCGCCGAGAGTAACAGTCCGGAGGCGTCACCCGGGTGGGGGGTCGTCGTTGTCCCGTCGACCAGACGGACCGACGCGCCGCCGACGGACGCGACGACGGGGCCATCGGAGGAGGCCGGGGGCCGACTGTCAAGATCGTGCGGGGCGTCGCGAGTTCCATCGCGGTCCCGAGCACGCAGCCCGGCTACGATCACCGATGGCACAGCGGTATGTCCGGCCGAACGCAAAGGAGCGACTGTGGGTGTGCTGCAGCGCTTCGAGCGACGGCTCGAGGGCATGGTCGGCCTGGCGTTCGCCCGGATGTTCAAGGGCAAGGTGCATCCCGCCGAGATCGCCAAGGCCCTGCAGCGGGAAGCCGACGAGCAACGGTCCGTCCTCGGTGAGGGCCGCGTGCTGGCACCCAACGTCTACGTCGTCCGCCTGGGCCCCACCGACTTCGAGCACCTCGGCCAGTGGTCCGACCAGCTCGCCGGCGAGCTCGCCGACATGGTCTCCGAGCACATCGACGACGAGGGCTACCAGGTCTTCGACCAGGTCTCGGTCCGCCTCGAGCGCGACGGCGACCTGCCGACCGGCGTCTTCGAGGTCAGCTCGCACGTCGCCGACCCGGCCCGGCCGTCGTCCCGCGAGGACATCGCCGCTGGCGCCTCCGGCGCCGCCGGCGCTGAACGGCCACCCCGCGCTGCCGCCCCTCCCGCCGCTGCGCGGCCGGGTCGCCACCGACACCGGCAAGCAGGGCCCGCCGGCCATCGTCGGCCGGGCCGGCTCGAAGCCCGGCGTCACGCACGTGCTCGTCGTCGACGGTCCCGGTACCCGCCACGAGCTCACGACCGGGCGCAACGTGATCGGTCGCGGCACCGAGGCCGACATCCGACTGCCCGACACCGGGGTGAGCCGCAAGCACGTCGACGTCGTCCTCGACAGCGGCACCGCCATGGTCGAGGACCTCGGCTCGACGAACGGCACCCTGGTCAACGGCCGGCGGGTCAGCCGCCAGGCCCTCGCCGACGGCGACGTCATCCGCATCGGCCATTCGGTGCTCGTCTACCGGCAGGACGGCGCGTGAAGGAGCTGAGGTTCCGCAGCAGCAGCACGTTCTCGCGGGGCCCGCGGATGGCGAGTGCCACGGGGACGGCGCGATGACGCCCGAGATCGTGGTCCAGATCTTCCGTTTCGGCTTCCTGCTGCTGCTGTGGCTGTTCATCTTCGCGGCCTTCCGCGTCGTGCGTGCCGACCTGTTCGGGGGCCGAGCCGGCCGGGTGGCCGCCGTGCCGCCCCGCGCGGCCGCAACGAAGAAGCGCGGCCAGAAGGGCCCCCGCACGCTGGTCGTCACCGCCGGCCCGCTCAGCGGCACCAAGATCACGCTCGGTGACCAGCCGATCCTCATCGGCCGGGCCGACGACTCGACGCTCGTCCTCACCGACGACTTCGCCAGCTCCCGCCACGCGCGCCTCACCAACCGTGGTGGACAGTGGTACGTGGAAGACCTGGGCTCCACCAACGGCACATACCTCGACCAGCAGCGCGTACAGGGCCCGCTGCTGGTCGCCCCGGGCCAGCCGATCCGTATCGGCCAGACCGCTCTGGAGCTGCGTTCATGAGTCTCGTGCTGCGCTACGCGGCGCGCTCCGATCGCGGGCTCATCCGCGGCAACAACCAGGACTCGGTGTACGCCGGGCCCCGGCTGTTGGCGGTCGCGGACGGAATGGGCGGACACGCGGCCGGCGACGTCGCCAGCAAGGTCGTCATCGCCGCGCTGGAGCACCTGGACGACGACACGCCGTCCGGCGACATGCTGCAGTCGATGCGCGAGGCCGTCTTCGAGGGCAGCGAGCACCTGCGCGAGGTGATCCGGGAGTCCCCGCAGCTCGAGGGCATGGGGACGACGCTCACCGCGATCCTGTTCGCCGGCGGCCGGCTCGCCCTGTGCCACGTCGGCGACTCCCGCGCCTACCTGCTGCGCGACGGTCAGCTCAGCCAGATCACCCACGACGACACGTTCGTGCAGACGCTGATCGACGACGGCCGGATCACGCAGGAGGAGGCCAACAGCCACCCCCAGCGTTCGCTGCTGCTGCGGGCCCTCAACGGTCAGGACGTCGACCCCGACCTGTCGATGCGCGAGGCCCGGGCGGGCGACCGATACCTGCTCTGCTCCGACGGTCTGTCCGGAGTGGTGAGCGAGGAGACCCTCGCCGAGGCGCTGCTGGACCCGGACCCGCAGTCCACCGCGGACCGGCTGATCGAGCTGGCGCTGCGCAGCGGCGGTCCCGACAACATCACGGTGATCGTGGCCGACGTCATCGAGGACGGCGGCCGCGGCCCGGCGCTGGTCGAGCCCGTCATCGACGGCGCCGCCGGCGGCAACGTCGGCCAGCGGCAGGTCGACAACCGCTCGGCTGCGGGGCGCGCGGCCCTCGCCGACCCACCGCCTGCTCCCCCGCCCCCGCCTACACCGCCGCCGGGCGGTGGCCCCTCCGCCCGCCGCCGCCCGATGCGCCTCATCCTCGTGGCGGTAGTCGTCCTCGCCGTGCTCGTCGCGGGGGCGATCGGTTCCTATGCCTGGGCACTGCAGCACTGGTTCGTGGGTGTCGAGGGCGCCGGCAACGAGGAACAGGTCGCCGTCTTCCGCGGCCTGAACGTGTCGATCGTCGGCTTCGACCTGTTCGAGGTGGAGGAGAGCACCGACCTCGCCATCAGCGACCTCACCCCGGCGGCCCGCAGCCGGGTGCGTGGAGGGATCACCGCCGACGACCAGGCCGACGCCGCCCGCATCCTCGACGCCCTGCGTGACCAGCGACTCCCGCTCTGCCCGAGCGGTTCGGGGAAGTCCAACGGCGGCGAGTCCACGAGCACGACGCCGACCCGGCCGACCAGGCCGTCGGGCGCCGGGCCCACGCCGGCGGCCCCGGGCGGCACCGGGGCCGGTCCGACGACGACCGTGCCCGGCCGCACCACGGGCTCGACGACCACGGCCACGTCGACGCCTGCTCGGACGACCATGTCGTCCGAGCCGGGGGTGGACTGCCGGGAGGCCAAGTGACGGCCGGGCCCGTCACCGACCCGCGAGGCGCCGTGGCCGGTACGGCGCCCCCCAAGCGACGCGGTACCGAGGCCGCATTGCTCGGTTTCGCCGTCCTGCTCACCGTCGCCGCCCAGTGCATCGTCGACCTGACGATCACCGGCTCGCTGCGGCCGGAGATGGCGACGTTCAGCATCTGGATCACGGCGCTGTGGGTGGTGGCGCACCTCGTCGTCCGCAAGTTCGCCGCCTATGCCGACCCGCTGCTGCTGCCCTGCGTCGCGCTGCTGGTCGGGCTGGGGCTGGCGGTCATCCACCGGCTCGACCTGGCCGCCGAGCAGATCGACAGCCAGATCACCCGCGAGGACGCACCCGTCCAGCTGATCTGGGCCACCCTCGGGGTCGTGCTGTTCGTCGGGCTCCTGGTCGTCGTCCGCGACCACCGCATGCTGTCCCGCTTCGCCTACACGCTGGCGCTGCTCGGCATGGCGCTGCTCGCCCTGCCCGCGATCCTCCCGTCGTCGATCTCCGAGGTGAACGGCGCCAAGATCTGGATCCGCGTCGCCGGGTTCTCCATCCAGCCCGGTGAGTTCGCCAAGATCTGCCTGGTCGTCTTCTTCGCCGCCTACCTGGTCGACAAGCGTGACGTCCTCGCCCTGGCCAGCCGCCGGGTGATGGGCGCTGGAGCTCCCCCGTGGCCGCGACCTCGGCCCCGTGCTCGTGGCCTGGGTGCTCTCGATCCTGGTCCTGGTCTTCGAGCGCGACCTGGGTAGCTCGCTGCTGCTGTTCGGCATCTTCGTGGTGATGCTCTACGTGGCCACCGAGCGGGCCAGCTGGCTGCTCATCGGCGTCGGCCTCTTCGCCGGCGGCGCGTTCATCGCCTACCAGATCTTCGGCCACGTCCAGCAGCGCGTGGACACCTGGCTGGACCCGTTCGCCTACCAGGACGGCGCCGGGTACCAGCTGGTCCAGTCGCTGTTCGGGCTGGGCACCGGCGGCCTGTTCGGCACCGGGCTCGGCGGCGGGCGGCCCGACCAGGTGCCGGTCGCCAAGAGCGACTTCATCGCCTCGGCCATCGGCGAGGAGCTGGGCCTGTTCGGCCTCGTCGCGGTGATCGTCGTCTACCTGATCCTGGTCGAGCGCGGCCTGCGCACCTCCCTGGTCGTCCGCGACGCGTTCGGCAAGCTGCTCGCCGCCGGTCTCTCGTTCGCCGTCGCCTGGCAGGTGTTCGTCGTCCTCGGCGGCGTCACCGGCCTGCTGCCCCTGACCGGCCTGACGACGCCGTTCCTGGCCTACGGCGGCTCGTCCCTGGTCGCCAACTTCGTCCTGGTCGCGCTGCTGGTCCGGATCAGCGACGCCGCCCGCCGGCCGGCCACCCCGCAGGCCGCCCCGCCGCCGCGGCTCGGCGACGCCCCCACCGAGGTCGTGAAACAGTGAATGCCCCGCTGCGCCGGGTGGCGATCAGCGTGCTGGTCCTCTTCACGCTGCTGATCATCAACGTCAACTACATCCAGGTCGTGCGCTCCGAGGAGCTGCGCAACAACCGGAGCAATACGCGCGTGCTCGCCGAGGAGTACGACCGGGAGCGCGGCGCGATCATCGTCGCCGGCACCGCGGTCGCCGAGTCGGTGCCCACCGGCGACCGGCTGACCTACCTCCGCCAGTACCCGCAGGGCCCGCTCTACGCCGCGGTGACCGGCTACTACTCGCTCATCTACAGCCGCACCGGCATCGAGGACGCCGAGAACGACCTGCTCGCGGGCTCCGACCCGCGGCTGTTCGTCCGCCGCCTCGCCGACCTGTTCACCGGGCGGGACCCGGCGGGTGGCGACGTCGTCCTGACCCTGGACCCGGCCGTGCAGCAGGCCGCCATGACCGGCCTCGAGGGAGTGACCGGTGCGGTCGTCGCCCTCGACCCCTCGACGGGCGCCGTCCTCGGGATGGCCAGCACCCCGAGCTTCGACCCGACTCAGCTGTCCAGCCACGACCCCGACGCCATCCGGGCGTACTGGGACCAGCTGAACCAGCAGTCCCCCGACCCGCGGCTCAACCGGGCGATCGGCGACAACTACCCGCCCGGCTCGCTGTTCAAGGTGATCGTGTCGGCCGCGGCGTTGGAGACCGGCGACTACACCCCCGAGACCGTGATCCCGGCGCCGGACGTGCTCACCCTGCCCAACACCTCCACGACCCTGGAGAACTTCAACGGCAGCACCTGCAGCCCCACCGAGGAACAGTCGCTGATCGATGCGCTGACCATCTCGTGCAACACCGCCTTCGCCCAGCTCGGCATCGACCTGGGCGAGGAGGCGATCCGGGACATGTCCGAGGCGTTCGGTCTGGACGGCGAGAGCTTCGACATCCCGCTCCGCGTGGAGCCCAGCAGCATCGGCGACATCGAGAGCGACGCCGCGCTCGGCCAGACCTCGATCGGGCAGCGCGACGTCCGCATGACCCCGTTGCAGGCCGCGATGGTGGCCGCCGCGGTCGCCAACGACGGCACCCTGATGCGGCCGTACCTGGTCGACCAGGTGCGGGCGCCTGACCTGTCGGTCCTCGACCAGACCGATCCCGACGTCTTCAGCGAGCCCGTCTCCGCGGACATCGCGAACCAGCTGACCGAGATGATGGTCAGCGTCGTCGACAACGGCTCGGGACGCGCCGCGCAGATCCCCGGGGTTCAGGTTGCGGGCAAGACGGGAACAGCACAGGTGCGGGAGGACGTTCCCGATCACAACTGGTTCATCGGCTTCGCACCCGCCGACAACCCGCAGATCGCCGTGGCCGTGTTCGTCGCCAACGGCGGCGGGACGGGCGGCGACGTATCGGCGCCGATCGCACAACGGGTTCTGCAGGCATATCTGGAAGGGCAGGGAGGCTGATGGCGCTCTCCATTGGCAGCCTGCTGGCCGACCGGTACGAGATCACCGCGCCCATCGCCACCGGCGGGATGGGCGAGGTGTGGAAGGCGCGCGACCGGGTTCTCGACCGGATCGTGGCGGCCAAGGTCCTGCGCAGCGAGTACACCGGCGATCCGAACTTCCTGGCGCGCTTCCGCAACGAGGCCCGGCACACGGCCGCGCTGACCCATCCGAACATCGCCTCGGTCTACGACTACGGCGAGACCGTCGACGACACCGGCCACCAGCAGCTGGCCTTCCTCGTCATGGAGTTCGTCGAGGGGCAGCCGCTGGTCACGATCCTGCACGAGGAGGGCCAGCTCCCGGTCGACTGGACGCTGCACGTGCTCAGCCAGTCCGCCGACGGCCTGTCCGCCGCGCACCGGGCCGGGGTGGTGCACCGCGACATCAAGCCGGGCAACCTCATGGTCCGGCCCGACGGCGTGGTGAAGCTGACCGACTTCGGCATCGCCCAGGCCCGCGACGCCGCCCCGCTGACCCGGACCGGCATGGTCGTCGGCACCGCGCAGTACCTCTCGCCGGAGCAGGCGCAGGGCATGGAGGTCACCGCCGCCTCCGACGTGTACTCCCTCGGCGTCGTCGCGTACGAGTGCCTGTCCGGTGCCCGGCCGTTCGACGGCGCCTCGCAGGTGGCCATCGCCCTGGCGCACATCAACCGGCCCCCGCCGCCGCTGCCCGCGCACGTGCCGCCGTCCGTCCGGCTGCTGGTCGAGCGCGCGCTCGCCAAGGACCCCGAAGCCCGGTTCCCCGACGGCGGCGCGTTCGCCGAGGCCATCCGCCGGGTGGCCGCAGGCGGCTCGGTGATGGCCGGTGCACCGGCGACCGCGCCCACACCCGTCGTCGGCGACGCCGCAGACGGCCGCACTCAGGTCTTCGGCGCGGCCACCGGGGCTGCGCTGGCCGCCGCGGGCGCGGCCGGGCTCGGGGGCGCCGGAGCGGCCGGCGCCTCGCCGCCCACCGGACCCTCCGGACCGATGCCCCCGCTGCAGGCGCCCGACGAGGACGACTGGGACGCCGAGGACGAGGAACCCCCGGCCGGCCGCAACCGGCGCGTCCTCTGGATCGCCATCGCCGCGGTGGTGCTGCTCCTGCTCGCGGGCGGGACCTGGTGGCTGCTCGCCGACCCCGCGGGCGACGGCGGCGAGAACGCCGCGGAGCCACCTCGGCCACGTCGGCGCAGAGCACGGCGACGGCGTTCACCATCGACCCGCGGGCCTACATCGGCCGGGATGCCGACGAGGTGCAGGCCGAGCTCGAGGGCAAGGGCTTCACGGTCACCCAGTCCGATGCGTCCGAGCACGACGGTCGCCGACGGCTCCGGGATCGCCGGTGAGCCGTTGGACGCCGGCGAGGTCGCCGCCATCCAGCCCGCCGGGGAGAACGTGCCGACCACCGCCGCGGTGACCTCTACGTCGTCCCCGAGGGCAGCACGGACGACGGTGGCACGGAGGAGCAGACCGAGCCGACGGAGACCTCGAGCAGCAGCGCCGAGACGACAACCGAGTCGGCGCCGACCACGACGTCTGAGACGACCACGACGTCCGAGGTGCCCACCACCGCGGAGACCACGACGAGCCTTCCCGCTGAGACCACAACCGATCCGCCGCCACCACCGGATCCGACGGCGACCGCTCCCGCTGCTGAGGGCACTGATACGGGTGGGGTCGGGTGACGGCGCTTCCCCCGTGGCACCCGGGAAACGGGGCGCGCCGTGGTTAGGCTTCCCCTCGGCGCAGTCCCTTCCGTCGGGCTGCCCGTGGGCCGCGGGCCGGTCAGCACCGCAGCCCGGCTGCTCTCCGCGGCCCGAGCCCGGATGACGCACCGCACCGCCCGAGAGGACCGTCGATGACCACGCCGCAGGTGCTCGGTGAGCGCTACGAGATCGGCGGGGTGCTCGGCCGCGGCGGCATGGCCGAGGTGCACCGCGGCCGCGACCTGCGGCTGGGCCGCGAGGTCGCCGTCAAGGTGCTGCGCAGCGACCTGGCCCGCGACCCGTCCTTCCAGGTGCGCTTCCGCCGCGAGGCCCAGGCGTCGGCGTCGCTGAACCACCCCGCGATCGTCGCCGTCTACGACACGGGCGAGGACCGCGGCCCCACCGGCGCGACGCCCTACATCGTCATGGAGTACGTCGAGGGCGAGACGCTGCGCGACGTGCTGCGCCGGGAGGGCCCGCTGCCCCCCGAGCGCGCCATGAGCCTGGCCGCGGACATCTGCGGCGCCCTGGACTTCAGCCACCGCAACGGCATCGTGCACCGCGACGTGAAGCCCGGGAACGTGATGATCACGCCCCAGGGCTCGGTCAAGGTCATGGACTTCGGCATCGCCCGCGCCGTCTCCGACTCGGCCGCCACGATGACCTCCACCGCGGCGGTCATCGGCACCGCCCAGTACCTCTCCCCCGAGCAGGCCCGCGGCGAGGGCGTCGACGCCCGCTCGGACGTCTACTCCCTCGGCTGCCTGCTGTACGAACTCGTCACGGGCGCGCCGCCGTTCACCGGGGACTCCCCCGTCGCGGTGGCCTACCAGCACGTCCGCGAGGACCCGAAGCTGCCGTCGTCGATCAACCCGCGGGTGCCGGCCGAGCTCGACGCCATCCTGCTCAAGGCCATGAGCAAGAACCCGGCCAACCGCTACCAGTCGGCCGACGACATGCGCAGCGACCTGCTGCGGGCGCTCGCCGGCCAGCAGGTCGAGGCGACGCCGGTCATGGGCGACGCCGAGAAGACCGCCATCATCGGCACCCCGCCCGGTGGCTACGGCAATTACGGGGACGAGGACGGCTGGGACGACGAGGACGAGGCGGCCCAGCGCCGGAAGCGGCGGATCATCGCGATCGTCTCGGTGCTCGCCGTCCTGCTGGTCGGTGGCGCGATCGCCGCGTTCACCCTGCTCGGCGGTGAGGACGAGCCCACGTCGCCCACCGTGCAGCAGGTCCAGGTCCCTCAGCTCGTGGGCCAGCAGCAGGCGGCGGCAGAGGCTGCGCTCACGGACGTCGGCCTCGAAGTCGGCGAGGTCACCCCGCGGATCACCGAGAACGAGACCGAGGTCGGCGCGGTGCTGGAGAGCAACCCGGCCAGCGGCGCGCAGGTGGACGAGGGCACCGCGGTGGACCTCGTCGTCGGCGCGGCGCCCGACACCATCGCCGTCCCGAACGTGGTCGGCCTGAACGAGGACCGGGCCCGGAGCACCCTCGAGGATGCCGGCTTCACCAGCATCAACTCCCGGCAGGCCGAGTCGCTGGAGGGCGAGGGGACGGTCATCTCGATCGACCCCGCCGAAGGAGCGCAGGCCTCCCCGTCGGCGCCGATCACCCTCGAGGTCTCGACCGGCACGGTCACCATGCCGGACGTGCGCAACCAGCAGGAGGCCGCGGCCACGCAGGCGCTGGCTGACGTGGGCCTGACCAACGTCGCGACGGAAGAGGTCGAGTCCGACCAGCCCGCGGGCACCGTGCTCAACACCGACCCCGCCCCCGGCAACCAGGTGGGGGCCGGCACGCGCATCACCCTGCAGGTGTCGGGCGGCGTCACCACGATCCCGGTGCCGGACGTGGTCGGTCAGACCGAGGCCGACGCGCGCTCGGCCCTGCAGGCCGCCGGCTTCACCAACATCCGCAGCCAGCCGACGGAGAACGACGGCACGGTCGCGGAGGGGGAGGTCCTCAACACCAACCCCGAGCCCAACAGCGACGCGGCACCGGACGACGAGATCGTCCTGCTGATCGCCGGGCCGCCCGCGGACGGCGGCGGCTAGCGCCGGAAGCGCACACGATGAAGGGCTCCTCCCGATCGCGGGGAGGAGCCCTTCGTCGTCGGTACGGGTCGGGTCAGGCGGTCGCTGCCGAGAGCCGGCGCACGGCGGCCGAGGCGGCCTCGACCACGGCGGGGTCCGGCGCCATGCCGCACACCTCGAGCCACGTCGCCAGCATCCGGTGGCCGCCCTCGGTGAGCACCGACTCGGGGTGGAACTGCACGCCCTCGATGGGCAGCTCGCGGTGCCGCAGCGCCATGACGATCCCCGACGGGGTGTGCCCGGTGACCTCGAGCTCGTCGGGCACGCGTCGCCGGGTCGACGGCGAGGGAGTGGTAGCGGGTCGCGGTGAACGGCGACGGCAGCCCGGCCAGGACGCCGGCACCGTCGTGCAGGACCTGGCTGGTCTTCCCGTGCAGGAGCTCGGGCGCACGGACGACGACGCCGCCGAAGGCCTCCGCGATCGCCTGGTGGCCCAGGCAGACGCCCAGCACCGGCGTCCCGGCCTCCGCGGCCGCCCGCACCATCGGCACGGTGACCCCGGCGCCGGCGGGGGTGCCGGGACCGGGGGAGAGCAGCACGCCGGCGACGTCGAGGTCGGGGAGCTCGTCCACGGTGACGGCGTCGTTGCGGCGCACGATGCAGCGCACCCCGAGCTGACCGAGGTACTGGACCAGGTTGTAGACGAAGCTGTCGAAGTTGTCGACGACGAGGACCGGGCGGTGCAGCGGCGTCGGTGCGGGCGGATCCGGCACCGGCAGTCAGGCTCACAGCGTTCTCTTTCGTCAGCGGGCCTCGGCGTACTCCAGGGCGAGCGGCCCATCGTAGGCGGGCACGGTCACCTCGTTCGCCTCGATCACCTCGAAGGTGAGTCCGAAGGCCTGCACGGCCTGCTCGAAGACCGCCACCTGCGGGGAGACGGCGAGCTGGGCGCGTGCGGCGTCGGCATCGACGATCGCGATGATGACGAACGGCGGCGAGTAGGTGCGGCCCTGCAGCAGCAGGGTGTTGCCGACGCACCGCACGGCACTGGTCGCGATGAGCCGCTGGTCCATGATCGCCACCCCGTCGGCCGCGGCCGCCCACAGGGCGTTCACGACCGCCTGGACGTCGGACTGGTGGATGACCAGGTCGTCGGCGCGCGCGTCGGACGGCAGGCTCCCGTCGGGCCGCGACGGGGCGTCGTCGAGGGTGATGACCAGGCCGGGGCCGCGCAGGCCCACCAGCGCCGCCGACAGCTCCCCCTGCGCCCCTTCGGCGGTGGCCGCCGCGACGTCGCTGTCCCGGGTCGCGGCCTGGTCCGTGAGCGCCCGCACCTGTCTCTCGAGGTCGGTGAGTTGGTCGCTCTGCTGGGCCAGCGCGTCCTCGCGCTGGCCGATCAGCTGGGAGAGGTCGGCGACCTCGCCGGCGCGCAGGTCGGTGCCCAGGGCCGTGCGACCCGAGGTGGCGAACAGCAGACCGGCGGCCATCGCGACGACCGGGACCAGCGCCGTCCAGGCCGACAGGCGCCGGCCGCGGAACAGGGCACGCACCACCGGCACCTCCTCGGGCCTCCTGACGGCCGCCGGCGGGCCTCCGGGGCGGTGCGGGACCCCCGGAGACCTCGACCGGGGGATGCCACCACCGTGGCGGCGCCACCGCCGTCGCCTCCGCAGCTTAGGCTGGGCGGAGTTACCGGCCGGGCACGACGACCCGGCCCCCCGGAGGGAGTTCGCGCGGTGCCCAAGTCCAAGGTGCGCAAGAAGTCGGTCTACACGCCGCCGGAGGGTGTCCTGCAGTCCCGTGCCAGTCAGGCCCGGGCCGCGCAGCCCAGTCCGCGCTGGTACGCCTGGGTGATGATCGGGCTGATGCTCATCGGCCTGCTGTGGATCGTCGTCTACTACGTCGCCGGCGAGCGGATCCCGTTCATGGTCTCGCTGGGTGCGTGGAACTTCGCGATCGGTTTCGGGGCCATGGTGGCCGGCCTGGTCATGTCGATGCGCTGGCGCTAGAAGAGGACCCTCCTGCCCCCACTCCTCGCACGCTCGGAGCGGGACCTGCAGGAGGGCCACTACCCGAGGCCCTCGTCCCCACTGGGGACGGGGGCCTTCGTCATTGCGGGTTCCGCGAGCCGCCGGACGCTGTGCACAGCCGATTGCTTCGTCCACAGGTCGACTTGGCGCTTCACCCCCAGGGTTGTCCACCGAGTGTGGAGAGACGGAACGGACCCGAACCGACCTGACCTGCGAGAACGCGATTCGTGGGACAGATGTGACGGCATCTCCATCGAGGTAACTACACCCGTGTGAGTCTGTCCCCAGCTGTGTACTCACCTGTGGATGTGTCGACATGGGGTCCGCGATGTCGACACGGCGTCACCCCCCGTTACCCGTGCTGACCTGCGACGACAGGCGCGTCGGTGACTGTGGGGAACCGACGCGCGACGGATCGGTTCGCAACAATGACATTGCGGTCCTCCGGACCGCACCGCGGCCACGTGCCGTTCCCCTTGTGCGTGGAGCCGCTGCGTCGCGCCTGCGCGGACCCCTCCGGGGCCCACTCGGCACGACAAGCTCCGTCCCCAACCAGCCGAGTCCACCATCGGGACCCCTCCGGGGCCCACTCGGCACGCACAGCCCCCGGCCGAGGGGCCGGGGGCTGTCGTTGTGGAGAACGGACTCGGTCAGGCCTCGATCAGTTCGAGGATCGTGGCGTTGGCCATGCCGCCGCCCTCGCACATCGTCTGCAGGCCGTAGCGGGTGCCGGTGGCGCGCATCCGGTGGATGAGCGTCGTCATGATGCGGGCTCCCGAGCCACCGAGCGGGTGGCCCAGGGCGATCGCGCCGCCGTGCGGGTTCAGCCGGCTCGCGTCGGCGCCGAGGTCGGCCTGCCAGGCCAGCGGCACCGGCGCGAACGCCTCGTTGACCTCGTAGACGCCGATGTCGTCGATCGAGAGCCCGGAACGGCTCAGCGCCTTCTGGGTCGCGGGGATCGGTGCGGTCAGCATGATCACCGGGTCGTCGCCGGCCATCACCGTGGTGTGCACCCGCACGAGGGGGCGCAGGCCGAGCTCACGGGCCTTCTCGCTCGTGGTGACGAGCAGCGCCGCCGATCCGTCGGAGATCTGACTGGCGTTGCCCGCGCTGATGACGCCGCCCTCCTTGAACGGGGTCTTCAGCGAGCCGAGCTTCTCGAGCGTCCCGCCGGGCCGGATGCCCTCATCCGCGCTCACGACGGTGCCGTCGGGGGTGGTGACGGGGGCGATCTCCTCGTCGAAGGCGCCGTCGGCCTGCGCCTTGGCCGCCTTCTCGTGCGAGGCGAGGGAGAACTCGTCGAGCTGGGTGCGGGAGAAGCCCCAGCGCTCGGCGATCATCTCCGCGCCGATGCCCTGGTTCGGGAAGACGCCGTCGTACCGGGCGAGGAACGTCGGTCCCATCGGCGTTCCCGTTCCCTCGACGGCGTAGGTGGACCCCATGGGCACCCGGCTCATCGACTCCACACCACCGGCGACCACGACGTCAGCCTGTCCGCTGATCACCGTGGCGGCAGCAAAGGCGACAGCCTGCTGGGAAGAGCCGCACTGCCGGTCGATGGTCGTGCCGGTGACGGTCTCGGGCCAGCCGGCGGCCAGAGGTGCGTTGCGGCCGATGTTGAACGTCTGCTCACCGACCTGGCTCACGCAGCCCCAGAAGACGTCCTCGACGACGGCGGGGTCGATCCCGGAGCGCTCGGCCAGGGCGTTCAACACGTGCGCGGACAGATCGACGGCGTGGACCCCGGAGAGCCCTCCGCCGCGCTTGCCCACCGGTGTACGGACGGCGGCACAGATGACGGCATCACGCATGGACCCACTCCTCGTCGATGTCGGGTCTCGATCGTAGGACGTCCGATCAAGCTGGCAGGCTGGGGGCGTGCACTGGTCCCCCCGCCCGGCCGAGACCATCGCGCTCGCGGCCGTCGGTCTGGGCCTCGCCCTCGCCGTCCTGGTCGTGGACACGACCGGCCGCGTGCTGGTGGGCGCCGCCGTCCTGCTGGTGGTCGCCCTCGCCGTCCGGGACGTCGTTGCCCGGCCACGGCTGAGCGCGGGACCCGACGGCGTCGACGTGCGCACGTGGACCACCCGGAAGCACCTGCCCTGGTCGGGCCTGCGGATCCGCGTCCGGGAGACGCGCCGCCTGGGCGTCCGCGGCCGGACCCTGGAGCTGGACACGGCGGCCGGCCCGGACGACGACGGCGTGCTCGTCGTCCTCGGCCGGCGCGACCTCGGCGCCGATCCGGAGGAGGTCGCCCGGGCGCTGCACGCCCTGAACCCGACGGCCAGCAGTCAGGACTAGAGGCTCAGCACCGCGAGCGTCGGGACGGCCAGCGACAGCGCGAGCAGCAGGACCGCCAGCGACGCCAGGGCGACCACCTGCAGCTGTGGACGGCGCCGGGTGATCAGCAGCAGCCCCGCCGCGGCCGCGCCGGCCACCAGCCCGCCCAGGTGCCCCAGCAGGGAGACGCCGGGCAGGAAGCTGATCAGCACGTTGATGCCCAGCAGGGCGAGGATCCCGCGGACGTCCTGCCGGCTGGCGAGCATCAGCACGCCGAGGGCGCCGAGCAGGCCGTAGATCGCCGTCGACGCGCCGCCCACGGGCTGGTTCGGCACGCCGAAGAGCTGGATCGCCGCGGCGCCGCCGAGGACCGACACCACGTAGAGCCCCAGGAAGCGCCACCTGCCCAGTTGGCGCTCGAGCTCCGAGCCGAAGATCAGCAGCGCCAGCATGTTGAACGCCAGGTGCACCGGGCCGACGTGCATGAAGGCTGCGGTGATCAATCGCCACCACTCGCCGGCCTGCACGAACAACGGCCACTGGGCCAGCTCGACGAAGACCGGCGACCGGTAGTTGTCCAGCGGCGAGTTGCCCACGAGGCCCGCGGACACCGCCGTCACCAGGAACATCGCGACGTTCGCCGCGATCAGCGACAGCGTGACGTACCCCCAGCGGCGCCCCGCGGCCTTCAGCCCGCTACCGCGCCGAGGGGCGCGGACCGTGGCCCGGCCCTCCCGGATGCACTCGGGGCACTGGAAGCCGACCGAGGCCGGCGTCATGCACTCCGGGCAGATCAGCCGCCCGCAGCGCACGCAGGCGACACCGGTCGGCCGATCCGGATGCCGGTAACAGGTGGTGGTCGGGGGCGCCGGCTGGTGCTCGCTCAGCTGCGCTGCACCTCGACGGACTCGATCACGACGTCGTCCGCCGGCCGGTCGTTGCGGCCGGTGGGAACCGCCGCGATGCGGTCGACGACGTCGCGGGACGCCTGGTCGGCCACCTCGCCGAAGATCGTGTGCTTGCGGTTGAGGTGCGGGGTCGGCCCGACGGTGATGAAGAACTGGGAGCCGTTGGTGCCGGGGCCGGCGTTCGCCATGGCCAGCAGGTACGGACGGTCGAAGGCCTTCTCGGGGTGGAACTCGTCGCCGAACTGGTAGCCGGGACCACCGAAGCCCTGACCGAGCGGGTCCCCGCCCTGGATCATGAAGCCGGAGATGATCCGGTGGAAGATCGTGCCGTCGTAGAGAGGATCGGTGGTCTTCTGCCGGGTCTCGGGGTGCGTCCACTCCCGACGGCCCTCGGCGAGGTCGGCGAAGTTCGCGACCGTCTTCGGGGCGTGGTCGGGGAACAGGTCCACGGTGATGTCGCCGTGATTCGTGTGCAGGACGGCGCGTCGGGCGGGCAAGGTCGATGCGTCAGTGGTCGATTCAGTCACGCCTCCACTCTCCCACTCCGTTCCGGCCCGTGACCGGCCGGAGGGGGAACGCGCGCACGGTCACGACCAGCCACGGCACCGCGAAGAGGGCGCTGCCGAGGACGTCGGTGGGATAGTGCGCGCCCCGGTAGAGCCGGGCGGCGGCGACGACCACGATGATCCCGACCGCGCACGCGATCACGAGGCCGCGCCATCGACCGCGCCATCGGCCGCGCGCGTGGGCCAGCACGATCGCCGCGATCGCCCCGTACAGGCAGATCGCCGCGGCCGTGTGCCCGGAGGGAAAGCTCGACGTCGGCGGCAGGTGCGCGTCGAGGTGGGGAACCGCCGGCCGCGGACGGTCGATCAGGGACGCCGTCGTCAGGAAGACGACGATCTCCCCGCAGAGCGCCACGGCCAGGAGCAGGACCGGGCGCCAACTGCGGTAGAAGCAGGGCGGCGCCCACTGCCACGACCAGGCCGACGCCCACGATGACGCCGGTGTTGCCGAGTTCGGCGGCGGGGCCGGAGATCGCATTCAGGGTCTCGGTGCGGGCACCGGCCAGCCAGCGGACCAGTGCGGCGTCGACGCGTTCGAAGGCGTCGCCCTCGTCGGCACGCGTCAGCAGGTATCCCGCACCCAGCAGAAGCCCGAGCAACGCCAGCAGGACCGGCAGCAGCCGAGGGCAGGGCGAGGCTGGCTGCGCCGGATCGCGCGGTGCGGCACCATCCGCGAAGGGTCGCGCGGATCTCCGCCGGTCGCCTGTCGACGTCGACCGTCGCCGGCGCTTCGGTGCCTAGGCCGGCGGGGAGTAGAGCAGTCGGTTCGGCGTGCTCGTGCCCGGAGCGGTCACCACGTTGGGCGTGGCCAGCCGGAGGATCTCCGCGGACACGCTGGCGGGCGGCCACGCCGGGTGCGCGCCCAGCAGCAGGGCCGCCACACCCGCGACGTGCGGGCTGGCCATCGACGTCCCGGAGATCGTCGCCGTCGTCCGGCCGAGCCAGTCGGAGGTGACGTCCACGCCGGGCGCGAACAGATCGACGCAGGAATGCTGCTGCTCGCGGTCGCCCGCATCGCCTGGACGTGGCGGGGACGGACCGACGCGTGACTCGCGCGGGGGCCTGCTGCGACGCCGTCGCGCGCGCCATCGGGAGGCTGTCCAGGAGTGGAGACGAGGGGAACCGAACCCCTAACCCCCGCGTTGCACAATCGACCGAGGCGTGGTTCGGCACAGTGGGCTGTGGCTGAACAACCGTCCTGACCAGCGCTTTCACCGTTGGCCGTCGTCGGGCGATCCTCCTCAGGTGGGCCGATCCCGTAGCGGCGACGGTCGCGCTGCCCGGCGACTGTCGCGCCGGCGTCCCGAAGCGGATCCCCTAACGGCCACGAGATCCTTCGGGTGGCCGAGGCCGCGCCGATCCGAGGTCGGGTATTCACCGGGTGGTCTCGTACCTGGTCAGGAGCACGCCGTCGGGAAACGTCCGGGTCTCCACCAGGTCAGGTTCACCCAGTTGTCCAGGGCCGTGAAGAAGGGCGTGCCGCCGCCCACCAGGACCGGGTGGGTGACGATCGCGTACTCGTCGATCAGGCCGGCCCGCATGGCCGCCGCGGCGAGGGTGGCGCCGCCGACGTCCATGGGACCGCCATCCTCAGTCTTGAGCCGGGTGATCTCGGTGACAGCGTCGCCGGTGACCAGGCGGGTGTTCCAGTCGACCGCGCTGGTCGTCGAGGAGAACACCACCTTCGGCATGTCCCGCCAGCGGCGGGCGAACTCGATCTGCGCCGGTGTGGCACCAGGCTGCTGGTCGGCGGTCGGCCAGTGGGAGCTCATCGTCGCCCACAGTTTTCGCCCGTACAGCGCCAGGCCCGTCGCCCCCACCCGGTCGGACCACCACTGGAACAGCTCGTCGCTCGGCACGCCCCAGCCGAGGTCGTCGCCGGGCGCGGCGATGTAGCCGTCCAGGCTCGAGTTCATGCCAAAGGTCAGTTTCCGCATGGCGTGGCCTCCCGTGAGTCGGTATTCGGTGTACAGACCAACACGGCGCGGAAAATTTACCGGTCAGACCACACCGAGGGCCGGTTTGACCACCGCGCCAAGCGGATGCTGCGTACGGAAGGGAACCCGCTGAGGCGACGACCGCCGGGCCGAGGCAATTGGCCGTCGGTGTCTCGCAAGGCGATCCTGATGGAGACACGAGGTCCTGGCGCCCGCACACGTCAATCGCGGCGGACTGACCAGCTCCCACGCCCGGGACCCTGGTCGAGGCCGGTCATGGTAGGGGGTCAGACGAGTGGAGACGAGGGGAATCGAACCCCTAACCCCCGCCTTGCAAAGGCGGTGCTCTGCCAATTGAGCTACGTCCCCGTGCGGTGCCGCCCGGGCGGGCAGCGCCAGGGTCAGCGAGCGGTGGGGGTGCTGACGGCGCCGGGACCGCGGGTGGCCTCGTGCCACAGGTCGGCCTCGGCCTTGCCACCGGCCCGCTTGCGGATGGCGGCAATCGCCCCCGCCGCGACGGCGACCAGCGCCAACTGCTTCAGCACGCGGAGTACCTCCTGGGGCTGGTCGGCGCCGGAGGCTCCGGCACACGTGGGCCTGGGAGGACTTGAACCTCCGGCCTCATCCTTATCAGGGATGCGCTCTAACCGTCTGAGCTACAGGCCCGTGAACCTCGAACAGCCTACCTGGCCTTGATCGTCCCCCCGGCCGGGGGTCCCTTCTCCTAGTCCCGCTCGGAGAGGGTGATCTCGAGGCCGCCGACCAGGTCGGAGCAGAGGTTGTAGATGAACGTGCCGACGGTGCACAGGGCGGTGAGCAGCACGATGTTGATCGCGCCGATGATCGCCGCTCCGCCGAACACGACGCCGGGGGTGATGATGTCGCCGGTCGCCTCGCTGCCGGACACGCTGCCGACCTGACCGAAGAGGTCGTTGAGGGTCTCGAAGACGCCGAGGGCGTTGAGGACGCCGTAGAGCACGCCGACCGCGACCATCCAGATGAAGAACAGCGCGATCGACAGGACCAGCGAGATCTTCAGCGCCGACCACGTGTCGATGTGCCGCAGCTGCAGCCGGGCGCGACGGGGGCCGCGACCACCCCGGCCCTTGCTCCGGGCCTTGTCGGCGGCCTTGCGGTCCGCCTTCGACCCGCGCGGCACGTCGCTGTGTCCGTCGGCGGCCAGCGAGCCGACGATCGGCGCCGCTCCGGACGGCGGGCCACCCGCGGCCGGCTGGGCGGCGAACCCGCCGGTCGGCACCTGGGAGCGGGGCGTGGTGGCCCCGGGGATGGTCTGCGTCGCCGAGGCCGGGAGCGGCTGACCCGCCCGGGCTCCTGCGGCGCGGAGCCGTCACCGTCCCGGGACCCCGTGCGCACCGAACTCGGCGTCCGGTCGCTCATGCGCGTCTCCCGTTCCCCAGCGGCGCGGTGCCGCTCGCTCGAGACCGGGCCGGTCAGCCGCTGGAGGCGGCCGCGCCGATCCGGTCGGATCTGAGGCCCAGACTAGGCCGCGGGCTCGTCGTTGTCCGTCGTACGGGCGATCGCCACGATGCTCACGTCCTCCGGCAAGTTCATGAGCTTGACACCCATCGTGGCGCGGTCCTTGTTGTGCCGCACTCCGTTGACCGGGGTGCGGATCACGCCGCCGCTGGAGGTGATCGCGTAGAGCTCGTCGCCGAGGGTGACCGCCAGGGCTCCGACCAGCGCGCCCTTGCGGGCCTTCGGGTCGGCGGTGAGCACGCCCTTGCCGCCGCGGCCCTGGTTCGGGTAGTTCTCGATGCCGGTCCGCTTGGCGAAACCGCGCTCGGTGGCGACGAGGACGTCGACGCCCTCCTGTACGACCATCATCGACAGCAGCCGGTCGTCGTCGGACAGCGAGATCCCGCGGACGCCCTCGGTCGCCCGCCCCATCGGCCGCAGCGCGGTGTCGTCGGCGGTGAACCGGATCGACATCGCCTTGCGGGTGACCAGGAGCAGGTCCTGCTCGGACTCGATGAGCACGGCGCCGACCAGCTCGTCGCCCTCGCGCAGGTTGACCGCGATGACGCCGCCCTGGCGCGGGGAGTCGAAGTCGGTCAGCCGGGTCTTCTTCACCTGCCCCCGCGCGGTGGCCAGTGCCAGGTACGGAGCAACCCCGTAGTCCTTGATCTGCATGACCTGGGCGATCTTCTCGTCCGGCTGGAACGCCAGGATGTTCGCCACGTGCTGGCCGCGGGCCGTGCGGTTGGCCTCGGGCAGCTCGTAGGCCTTGGACCGGTAGACCCGGCCCTTGTTCGTGAAGAAGAGGATCCAGTCGTGGGTGGAGCCCACGAAGAAGTGGTCGACGATGTCGTCCTGCTTGAGGGCCGCACCCATCACGCCCTTGCCGCCGCGGCGCTGCGAGCGGTAGAGGTCGCTCTTCGTCCGCTTCGCGTACCCGGTGCGGGTGATGGTGACGACGACCTCCTCCTCCGCGATGAGGTCCTCCATCGAGACGTCGCCGTCGTTGGCGACGAACTGCGTGCGCCGGTCGTCGCCGTACTTCTCGACGATCTCCGCGAGCTCGTCGTGGATGATCTGCCGCTGCCGCTCGGGCGAGGCGAGGATCGCCTCGAGGTCGGCGATCTCGCGCTCGAGCTCGGCCAACTGGTCGAGGATCCGCTGGCGCTCCAGGGCGGCCAGCCGGCGCAGCTGCATGTCGAGGATCGCGACGGCCTGGATCTCGTCGATGTCGAGCAGCTCCATCAGCCCACCGCGCGCGGCGTCGGCCGACTCGCTGTTGCGGATGAGCGTGATGACGGCGTCGAGCTGGTCGAGGGCCTTGGCCAGACCACGCAGGATGTGCGCGCGCTCCTCGGCCTTGCGCAGCCGGTAGCGGGTCCGCCGCTGGATGACCTCGATCTGGTGGTTGACGTAGAGCCGGACGAGCTCGTCCAGGCGCAGCGTCCGCGGGACGCCGTCGACGATGGAGAGCATGTTGCAGCCGAACGTCGTCTGCAGCTGGGTGTGCTTGTAGAGGTTGTTCAGCACGACCTTGGCGACGGCGTCACGGCGCAGCGTGATGACCAGCCGGCGGCCGACGCGGTCGCTGGACTCGTCGGCGATCTCGCTGATGCCCTGCAGGCGCCCGTCCTTGACCGCCTCGGCGATCGCCTCGGCGAGGTTGTCCGGGTTGACCTGGTACGGCAGCTCCGTGCAGACGAGCTGCACGCGCCCGCGGGAGTCCTCCTCGACGGTGACGACGGCGCGCATGCGCACCGAGCCGCGGCCGGTCCGGTAGGCGGAGTCGATGCCCTCGCGGCCGACGATCAGGCCGTGCGTCGGGAAGTCCGGGCCCTTGACCCGCTCCATGCACGCGGTGAGGGCTTCCTCGGCCTCGGCCTCGGGGTGATCGAGCACCCAGAAGACGGCGGCCGCGACCTCGCGGAGGTTGTGCGGCGGCATGTTCGTGGCCATGCCGACGGCGATGCCGGCCGAGCCGTTGATCAGCAGGTTCGGGATGCGCCCCGGCAGGACCAGCGGCTCGTGGTTCTTGCCGTCGTAGTTGGGCTGGAAGTCGACGGTCTCCTCGTCGATGTTGGCCAGCATCTCCATGGCCAGCGGGGTCAGCCGCGCTTCCGTGTTGTGGCTGACGAAGCCGTTCGTGATGAATGCGTGGTCGTCGGTCTCGACCTTCAGCGAGTAGACGGGCGCAACGCCCGCGTCCTCGACCGAAGCCACCTCGGCGTAGTGGAAGCGGCCGTCGACCAGCGGTGCGACGACCTCGAGCGCCTCGATGTTGGTGATCCGCGCCTCGATCAGGTCGCGGTCGCGCTCCCACCGCTCGATGCGGTCGACGTTGTGGACGGCGCGAGCCAGTCACGCTCGGTCCACCGCTCCGCGCCGGCCGTCCGCAGGAAGTCGGCGACGAAGGGCACATGATCGCTCGACATCGCGGTCGACTCGGCCGGCACCTGGGCCAGCTCGGCCTCGAGCTTGGCCTGCTTGCGCCCGAAGAAGCCGACGTTCTGGGCGAACAGCCGGGCGTCGCGGCGGTTGGAGACGACGACCTTGATCTCGCCGTTCTCGTACCGGCAGAGGCTCGAGACGACGCCGAACTCGAGCAGCAACTGCTGCACCTCGCGGGCCAGCCGGTCGCTGCGCGTCGAGTAGCTGATCTGCATGGTGTTGCGCGGCAGCAGGGAGGATGAGCCGTCGCCCTCGAACAGCGCCTGCAGGAAGACTCGCCGCGTCCCGGTGGTCGACTGCCAGATGAAGGTCGGCACCTGCTTGGCAGCGCTGCGCTGGCCGACCATGAGTCCGAGATCGGTCTGCCGGAGCGCACCGAGGTCCTGGACATCGAGCTCGTGCAGCGTGTTGCCGGAGGCGATCACACGCGATGACACGTACCGGCGACCGCCGACGTACCGGTCGTATGCGGCCAGCACGTGGTCGAAGAAGTCGCCGGTCGACGTTGTTGAAACCGGCGCGGTTCTCCGAGACGAAGCCCTCGCTGACGAAGGCGCCGGCCAGCAGGGCCAGGTCCTCGTCGCCGGCATGACGGGATGCCGACCTCGTCGCGCGGCGAGCGCTGCAGGACGACGCGGTCGCCCGGGCTGGATCTCGTCGAGCAGCTTCCACAGCAGGGTGGGCACGCCGAGCACGCTGACCAGGCACAGCACCGGGTGGTTGCCGGTACCGGTGAGGGAGAAGCCGTTGGTCGTGGTCAGACGCTTCACCGGGTGCGTCCCGGAATGGAAGACCGTGCTCGCGAGCACCGGGTCGCCGTTGCGGTCGAGCACCTTGAGGCCGAGCTCACGCTCGCTGTTCGGCGCCATGCCCTCGGCGAGCTCGTCGAGCGTCACCGTGCTGTCCACGGTGCGGACGAGGGTGTCACCGGTCAGGCAGTACCTCATCGCGGCTGCCGGGTCGTTGCCCGGGGAGCCGAAGTTGCCCTGCCCGTCGACCAGCGGGTAGCGCATGGCCCAGGGCTGGGCGAGCCGCACGAGAGCGTCGTAGATCGAGCTGTCGCCGTGCGGGTGGTAGTTACCCATCACCTCACCGACGACGCGCGCGCACTTCACATAGCTGCGGTCGGGGCGGAAGCCCTGGTCGTACATCGCGTACAGGACGCGGCGGTGCACCGGCTTGAGGCCGTCGCGGACCTCCGGCAGCGCGCGGCCGACGATGACCGACATCGCGTAGTCGATGTAGCTGCGCTGCATCTCCTGCTGGAGGTCGACCGGCTCGATGCGGTCGCGGGCAGGGGTCTCGGTCACGGTTCAGATCTCCACAGGTCGGTGCACATCAGTGGACAAAGTCCCAGGTCAAGGACGCTGTCGGCGGGTCGGCGAAACGGTTGCCGCACCGACTACACGTCCAGGAAACGGACGTCCTTGGCGTTGCGGGTGATGAAGCTGCGGCGGGCCTCGACGTCCTCGCCCATGAGGATGCTGAACAGCTCGTCGGCGGTCGCGGCGTCGTCGAGGGTCACCTGCAGCAGGATCCGGGTCTCGGGGTTCATCGTCGTCTCCCAGAGCTCGGTCGCGTTCATCTCGCCGAGGCCCTTGAAGCGCTGGATCGAGTCGTCCTTGATCTTCCGACCGGCCTCGGCGCCGACCTTGATCACGGCTTCCTTCTCCTTGTCGGTGTAGACGTACTCGTCGCCGGTCTTGCCGCCCCACTTGATCTTGTACAGCGGCGGCTGGGCCAGGTACACGTGGCCGGCCTCGATCAGCGGCCGCATGAAGCGGAACAGCAGGGTCAGCAGCAGGGTGCGGATGTGCTGGCCGTCGACGTCGGCGTCCGCCATCAGGACGATCTTGTGATAGCGCAGCTTCGACAGGTCGAACTCGTCGTGGATGCCGGTGCCGAAGGCGGTGATCATGGCCTGGACCTCGGTGCTCTTGAGGACCCGGTCGATGCGCGCCTTCTCGACGTTGATGATCTTGCCGCGGATGGGCAGGATCGCCTGGAACATCGAGTCGCGGCCGGACTTGGCCGAGCCGCCGGCCGAGTCGCCCTCGACGATGTAGACCTCGGAGTTGCGCGGGTCGGTCGAACGGCAGTCGGCGAGCTTGCCCGGCAGCGAGTTGTTCGAGAGCAGGTTCTTGCGGGCCAGCTTGCGGGCGTCCTGCGCCGCGCGACGGGCCCGGGCGGCCGAGGACGCCTTGGTGATGATCGTCTTCGCCTCGGTCGGGTTGGACTCGAACCAGTGCGTGATCGACTCGTTGCAGACCCTCTGGACGAAGCCCTTGACCTCGGTGTTGCCGAGCTTGGTCTTGGTCTGGCCCTCGAACTGCGGGTCGCCGAGCTTCACCGAGACGATCGCGGCGAGACCCTCGCGGATGTCCTCACCGGTGAGCTTCTCGTCCTTCTCCTTGAGGATCTTCTTGTCCACCGCGTAGCGGTTGACGATCGACGTCAGCGCCGCGCGGAAGCCCTCCTCGTGGGTGCCGCCCTCGTGCGTGTTGATCGTGTTCGCGAACGTGTAGACCGACTCGGAGTACGCGTCGGACCACTGCATGGCGACGTCGAGGCTCATGGCCATGTCGTTCTTGCCGACGCCGTCGGCGGAGAAGCTGACCACCGACTTGTGGATCGGGCTCTTCTTGGCGTTGATGTGCTTGACGTAGTCCTCGAGACCACCGTCGTAGCGGTAGGTGATCTCGGTGGCCTCGAAGGCCGCCTCCGAACCCGGGTGAGGGGCGACCTCGGCGACCGAGATCTCGTCCGCCAGGCCGGTCTCGGCCTTGCCCTGACCGGGCCGCTCGTCGCGCAGCACGATGGTCAGGCCCTTGTTCAGGAAGGCCATCTCCTGCAGCCGGCGGCTGATGGTGTCGAACGAGTAGTGCGTCGTCTCGAAGATCGTGTCGTCGGCCCAGAAGGTGATCTGGGTGCCGCGCTTCTTCGTCGGGCCGACCTTCTCCAGCGGCCCGGGCTTCGCGAGGTCGTAGTGCTGGTGCCACTCGGTGCCGTCCCGCCAGATGCGGACGTCGAGGTGCGAGGAGAGCGCGTTGACGACGGTGACGCCGACGCCGTGCAGACCGCCGGAGACCGCGTAGCTCTTGCCGTCGAACTTGCCGCCCGCGTGCAGGATCGTCATGACGACCTCGACGGTGGGCCGCTTCTCGACCGGGTGCATGTCGACCGGGATGCCGCGGCCGTTGTCCTCGACCCGGACGCCGCCGTCGGCCATCAGGGTGACGTGGACGTTGTCGCGTGCCCGGCCAGCGCCTCGTCGACGGAGTTGTCGACGACCTCCCACACCATGTGGTGCAGGCCCCGCTCGCCGGTCGAGCCGATGTACATACCGGGCCGCTTGCGAACCGCCTCGAGGCCCTCGAGAACGGTGATCGAGCTGCCGGAGTAGGCGTTCTCGGCGGGGCTGTCGGTCTTCGGTCGAGCGACCACGTGGGGCCTTCCTTTCGCGCAACCGGCACGCGGCTCTCCCCGTGGGGAGGGTGAACGCGCGGAACGGCACTGCGCCGTCAGAGGCGCAGAACGGCACTGGGCCGGTTGCTGGCGGTTTCTGTTGTCCAGGATACCGGGTGGACTGACAGGAATGCCGCCGTCCACGCCCTGACGTGGTTTCTGCGCCTCTCAGACCTCGTCAGCCACCACCGGTGCTGCCCCCGGGGCTGACACGCCGTCCCCGGGGCGCCTGGCCGGACGCCGTCTCCGGTGACCCCTAGTTGCGGGGCCCCTTCGGGTGGTCACCGGACGAGCGCGGTGGGGTCCAGCCGCACCGGACCGCCGCCCGATCGGCGGTTGACCAGCACCGTCACGCCCCACAGCACGACGCCGATGGCCAGCAGCACCCCGGCGATCTTGTACTGCACGACCGGGCGGCCGGCGAGCGGGGTCGCCAGGTAGGCGCAGGCGAGCGCGCCGATGATCGGCAGGACCGTCGGCGTGCGGAAGTGGTCCTCGTCGATCGGCTTGCGGCGGAGCACCAGGACGGCGACGTTGACGACGGCGAAGACCATGAGCAGCAGCAGCGCGGTCGTGCCGCCGAGGTCGGGGACCGCGCCGACGAACGTGATGAGCCCGAACGCGAGCGCCGTGGTGAACAGGATCGCGGTCACCGGCGTCCGGCGTCGCGGGTGCACCTTGCTGAGCAACGGGGGGAGCACGCCCTCGCGCCCGAGCCCGTAGACCAGCCGGCTGGCCATCAGCATGTTGATCAGGGCGGTGTTGGCGACGGCGAACATCGTGATGACGCCGAACAGCCCGAGCGGGAAGGCGGGCGCGCCGGCCTCCACCACCTGCAGCAGCGGGGTCTCGCCCTCGCTGAGCTGGTCGGCCGGGACGAGCGCGATCGCCGAGATCGAGACCAGCACGTAGATCAGGCCGGTGATGCCGAGCCCGAGCAGCAGCACCTTCGGGAAGATCCGCCGCGGCTCCTTGCACTCCTCGGCCATGTTGACCGAGTCCTCGAACCCGACCATGGCGAAGAACGCGAGGCCGGTGGCGGCGATGACACCGGTGAGGACGGACTTGTCGCCGGTGTCGAACTCGGTGACCCGGGAGAAGTCACCCTCGCCGATCCCGAGTGCCCACACGCCGATCCCGATGATGATCAGCAGGCCGGTGAGCTCGACGCAGGTGAGCACGACGTTGGCCTTCACGCTCTCGCCGACGCCGCGGAAGTTGACCAGCGCGACCAGGGTCATGAAGCCCAGGCCGATCAGCGTGATGCCGATGCCCTCGCCCAGGTCGAGGCCGAACACCGCGGCGGCGTTGGCGCTGAAGGCCCGGGCCGCGGTGGAGGCGGACGTGATGCCCGAGCTCATCACCGCGAAGGCGACCAGGAACGTCAGGAAGTGGATGCCGAACGCCTTGTGCGTGTACAGCGCCGCACCGGCGGCCTGCGGGTACTTGGTGACCAGCTCGAGGTAGCTGAACGCGGTGATCAGGGCGACCAGGAACGCGATGAGGAACGGCAGCCAGACGACGCCGCCCACCTCGGCGGCCACGGTGCCGGTGAGCGCGTAGATGCCCGTGCCCAGGACGTCACCGATGATGAAGAGCAGCAGCAGGCCGGGGCCCATCACCCGCTTCAGGCTCGGTTGCCCGTCCTGCGTGCGGTCGTCGTCGGTGTGCGCGGTGCTCGGCCATCGCGGCCTCCTCGGCTGGGTCGTGCCGCCCGGCCACGACGCCGATGCGTGCGTCGACATCGATCTTGCGCTGGCCGCCGGCCGCGACTCGAGCGCCGGACCCGGTGCGGCCGGACACTCGGTTCATGCCATCCAGCGGAAGTCCCCGGCCAGCGCACCTGTCTCGTCACCGGCGCCACCGGCTACATCGGCGGCCGGCTGGTGCCCGAGCTGCTCGCGGCCGGCCACCGCGTGCGGGTGATGACCCGGTCGCCCGAGCGGCTGCGCGACCACCCGTGGGCCGATCGCGTCGAGATCGTCCGCGCCGATGCGACGGATGCCGGACAGGTGGCCGATGCCTGCGCGGGGGTCGACGTCGTCTACTACCTGATCCACGCGCTGGGCAGCGGCCCGTCGTTCGAGGCGACCGACCGGACCACCGCGCAGGTCATGGCGCGCGCGGCGAAGGAGGCCGGGGTGGGCCGGCTGGTCTACCTCGGCGCGCTCGAACCCGAGGGCGAGGAGCTGTCGCCGCACCTGCGTTCGCGCATCGAGGTCGCCGAGATCCTGCTGGCGTCGGGGGTGCCGACCGTCGTGCTGCGGGCCGCCGTGGTGCTCGGGTCGGGTTCGGCGTCGTTCGAGATGCTGCGGTACCTGACCGAGCGGCTGCCGGTGATGGTGACCCCGCGCTGGGTGCACAGCCGGATCCAGCCGATCGCCGTCCGCGACGTGCTCCGGTACCTGGTCGGGTGCGCGACGCTGCCGTCGTCGGTGCACCGCTGCTTCGACGTCGGCGGGCCGGATGTCATGAACTACGCCGAGATGATGCAGCGGTACGCCGCCGTCGCCGGCCTCCCCCGCCGCCGGATCCTGCCGGTCCCGTTCTTCACCCCGTCGCTGTCGAGCCACTGGGTCGGCCTGATCACGCCGGTGCCGGCCGGCATCGCCCGCCCGCTGGTCGAGTCGCTCCGCAACACCGTCGTCTGCCGGGAGCACGACATCGCCGCGTACGTCCCCGACCCTCCGGAGGGGCTGCTCGGGTTCGACGAGGCGGTCCGTCTGGCGGTCCAGCGCGTGAACGACTCCGCGGTGACCACGCGGTGGGCCTCGGCATCCGTGCCGGGGGCGCCGTCGGACCCGCTGCCGACCGATCCCGACTGGGCCGGCGGCAGCCTGTACGTCGACGAGCGCATCCGGACGACGACGGCCGCCGCCGGACGCGGTGTGGCGGGTGGTCGAGGGGATCGGCGGGGACACCGGCTGGTACTCCTTCCCGCTCGCGTGGCGGATCCGCGGCTGGCTCGACCGCGCGGTCGGCGGGGTCGGCCTCCGGCGCGGACGGCGCGACCCCCGCCGGCTGTACGTCGGTGACGCCCTGGACTTCTGGCGGGTGGAGGAGCGTGAGGCGGGCCGGCTGCTTCGGCTGCGGGCGGAGATGCGGGTGCCCGGCCTGGCCTGGCTGGAGTTCCACGTGGAACACGGCGACGCCGCGGACGGCGGCAGCCGGCTGACCCAGCGCGCCACCTTCGCCCCGCACGGGCTGGCCGGGCACCTGTACTGGTGGGCCATCGCCGGGTTCCACGGGATCGTGTTCGGCGGGATGGTGAGCGGCGTCGTCCGTGCGGCCGAGAGCGGGCCCCGCACGGCCTGACGGCGTCGTCCCCGGACCGTCCTGGCTCAGCGTATGGGGTCCTGGCTCACCGTCGATGCGTGAGCCAGGACCCCTGACGATCAGGTCACCTGATCGTTGTCGGGCTCACACCAGGAGTTGGGCGGTGGCCAGTTCGCGGTAGAGCGGGCTCGAGTCGAGCAGCTCGTCGTGCGTCCCGCGGGCCACGACGCGGCCGTCGTCGAGCACCACGATCTGGTCGCTGTCGAGCACCGTCGACAGCCGGTGCGCGACCACCAGCAGCGCCCGGTCCGCGGCCGCCGCGGCGAGGGTGTCCCGCAGGAGCCCCTCGTTGCGGGCGTCGAGGCTGGCCGTCGGCTCGTCGAGCAGCAGCAGCGCCGGGCGGGCCAGCAGCGACCGGGCGATCGCCAGCCGCTGCCGCTCGCCGCCCGACAGCAGCACGCCCTCGTCGCCCACCAGGACGTCGAGCCCGCGGGGTGAGCGGCGGACGACGTCGGTCAGCCCGACGTCGGCCAGCACCGCCCACAGGTCGGGGTCGGTCGCGTCCGGCCGGGTGAGCAGCAGGTTGTCCCGGACCGTGCCGGCCAGGACCGGCGCCTCCTGCTCGACGTAGCCCAGCTGCGCGCGCAGCGCCGCCCGCGGGAGCTCGCGGACGTCGGTCCCGGCCCAGCGGATCACGCCGCCGGTCACCGGGTAGAAGCCTTCGACCAGCGCCAGGATCGTCGACTTCCCCGCCCCGGACGGGCCGACGAGCGCGACCCGGGTCCCCGGCGGTACCGCGAGGGAGACGCCGTGCAGCACCTGGCGTGCCGTCGGCGTAGCCGAAGGAGACGTCGTCGAGCTCGAGCAGCGGCGTCGGGTCGCCGGGCAGCGGGCGGCGGGGGACCGGGACCGCGGTGTGGGCGGACCCGAGGGCGCCCGCTCCGGTGCCTCGTCGCGCTCGGGGGCCAGCGCGAGGATCTCCTGGATGCGGGCCAGCGCGCCGAGGCCGGTCTGCAGCTGGGTCCAGGCGCCGATCACCCGGCCCAGCGGCATGACCAGCAGGAACAGGTAGAGGATGAACGCGACGAGGTCCGCCACGCTGATCGAGCCGCTGGCCACCCGGTAGCCGCCGACCCCGAGGACGGCGAGGAACGCGCCCTGGATGGCGATCGAGGCGATCGGCGACACCATCGCCTCGAGCCGGGCCACCCGCACCCCGGCCTCGTAGGACCGCCGGGCGCTCTCGCCGACGCCGGCGACCTCCCGCGCGGTCGCACCGCTGGCCCGGATCGTGCGCACCGCCGAGAGCGCCCGCTCGACGGCGGCCGACATCGCGCCGACCTCCTCCTGCGCCTTCCGGGACAGCCGCCGCACACCCCGCGAGACCAGGACGGCGGAGGTGACGCCGATCGACACCGACAGCACCGTGAGCAGCAGCAGCCAGACGTCGACCAGGGCCATCGCGATCAGCGCCCCGACCCCGATGACGACGGAGCCGGCCACCTCGACGACGCCGGACGTGACCGTCGCCCGCAGGAGCGTGGTGTCGGAGCCGACCCGCGACATGAGATCACCGGTCCGCCGCCGGTCGTACTCGGCGACCGGGAGCCGCAGCAGCCGGTCGGCCAGCGTGCGCCGCGTGGTCAGGACGACGCCCTCGGCGGTGCGCTGCAGCAGGTAGTGCTGACCGGCGCCGAGCACCGCCGCCGCGACCAGGACCAGGACCAGCGCGGCCACCGCGGCCGGCACCGACTGTCCGGCGCCGACCGCGTCGATCACGCGGGACACCAGCAGCGGCTGGGCCAGGGCGGCCCCGGCGGCGACCAGCGACAGGCCCGACGGCCAGGACGAGCGCCCGTTTGTGCGGACGCAGCAGCGGCAGCAGCTCGCGCAGACCGGCCGAGGCGGCCGGCTGGCGTCGCTACCGGTGTCGGTGTCGGTGTCCTGGTCCTCGCTCAGCGCGGCCGCCGTCCAGTCAGCCGAGGCCGAGGGCCCCGACGAGGGCGCTCAGCAGGCGGGCGTGATGCTCGATCAGCTCCGGCCGGTGGCCGTCGGGGCGGACGGCCGCCACGATGACCCGCGGCCGACCAGAACTCGTCGCCGTCGTCCGTGCCGAGCAGCAGCCCCTGCACGGTGGTGTCCTGCGCCAGCCGGTGCAGCTGCGGGGAGTCCTCCCCGGCCAGCATCATCCAGCGCAGGTCGAAGGCCTCGTTCCCGCTGGGGATCGGCACCATCCCACCGATGCGGTGCTTCCAGAACCGCGCGGGGGAGAGCCGGAACCTCGGGACGGTGGCGAGCATCGGCACGGCCGTCACGGCGTACTGGGGGACGACGTACCGGCCCGACGCATAGACGACGTCGAACGCGACCATCTCCAGCGAGCCGTACCGGCCGCGCAGCACGCTGGCCGGCCGGTCGTCCTTGCTCAGCCGCAGCATCGGCGCCGAGGCGATCAGCTCGGCCAGGGCGGCGTCGGCCGGACCGGTGCCGTCGGACACCGTCCAGCCGTTCTGCAGGGCCCAGCCCTGTGCGCCGACCAGGTCCCCCTCGTAGGCGAACACCCCCTCGAGCGCGCCGGGCATGCGCGGGCGGCGGGGGCCGAACAGGCCGCCCCGCGACTGCGGATCGGCCGGTGCCGGGTCCTCGTCCGGCCGGCCGGGGGCCAGCCGGGGGCCGCGCGGCCGGCATCCCGCGCCGCTCGGAGGCGGGCGGGGGCGTCGGGGGCGTCCCAGCCCGGCGGCACCCAGGGCGGCGGCTCCCGAGCCCGGCGGGTGCCCGGCCCGGGTTCGACCCGAGGAGTCGAACCCGAGGACCCTGGCCCGCGACCCGGATCCGGGAGGTCCGGCGTCGCCGTCGCCGAGGTGGGACGGCTCCTGCCAGCCGCTGCCGTCGTCGTCGGGGCGGTCCTGGAAGGGGTCACCCGGGGATCCCGGTCGCGCGGGCTGCTCATCAACCCACCTCCGGTGCAGGAGCGGAACAGCTCCGCCGTGCTCTCAGGCGAGTCATGAGTGCCTCTCGGTCGTCGTCATCCGTACGTGTCGCGCGGCCCCCGCCCACGCACGGAGCGCGGGCCCTTCTTCCAGCTCGGGGCCGTCGGTCCGACAACGCGCAACCGGGTCACGACGTCCCCGCCCACCTGTGCGTGCAGCCTCGCGAGGATCGTCGGGGCCAGCAGCCGCAGCTGCGTGGCCCACGCGGTGGACTCGGCGACGACGAGCAGTTCGCCCTCGGTGAGGGTCTGCGGGGCGCAGTGCGCGGAGATGTCCGGCCCGACCAGCGCCGACCAGCGGCCGAACACCGCGCCCACCCGGGTGTGCCGCGACCAGTCCTGCTCGGTGACCAGCGAGTCGACCAGTCGGCCGAGCAGCTGGGGGTCGTCGGCGCCGGGCCGCGGGCCGGTCCAGGCGCGCCGCGGGCCGGCGATCCGCCGACGGGTGGGCCGGGGGCGGGAGGCCGAGGCGGCGCGCGCGGCCTCGAGCGCGGCCCGGGCGATGTCGCTGGGGCGGGCCGGGCGCTCCTCGCTGTTCACGGGCCCCGCCTCCTCGTCCACCAGCGGCTCGTCCATCTCGGCTCGTCGAGCAGCGTGACCTCGCCGTCGCCCACCTGGACCCGCGCCCCGCGCAGTTCGGCGGGCACGTCCTCGAGCACCGCCGCGGTGATCAGTGTCTGCTCGGCGGATCGGGCCACGGCGGCCAGCGCCGCGCGGCGCTCGGCGTCGAGGGTCGCGAAGACGTCGTCCAGGATCAGGATGGGGTCCTCGCCCTCGGCCCTCAAGAGCGCGAAGGTGGCCAGTTTCAGCGCGAGGGCCAGCGACCAGGACTCGCCGTGGCTGGCGAAGCCCTTGGCCGGCGCAGGTCCCAGGTGGATGACCACGTCGTCGCGGTGCGGGCCGACCAGCGTCATGCCGCGGTCCAGCTCGTCGCCGCGCCGCTCGGCGACCCGCTCGCGCATGGCGGCGGTCAGGTCGGCGGCCGACGGCGAGCGACCCCCAGGCTCGAGCGCTGTTCCGTCGCCGGCGGCCGGAACGGTCGAGGAGTAGCCGAGCGCCGCCACGACGGCGCCCTCCCCCGCGACCTCGGCGTAGGACCGGGCCATGTGCGGCGCGAGGTCGGCGATCAGCTGCAGCCGCGCGGCGAGGAGCTGACCCCCGAAGTCGGTGAGGTGCCCGTCCCAGACATCGAGGGTCTCGATCGCCTTGCCGCGGGCCAGCCGGGCGGTCTTGAGCAGGGCGTTGCGCTGCTTGAGCACCCGGTCGTAGTCGGCGCGGACCCCGGCCAGCCGCGGAGTCCGGGTCACCAGCAGTTCGTCGATGAACCGCCGGCGTTCGGTCGGGTCGCCACGCACGAGGGCGAGGTCCTCGGGGGCGAAGAGCACCGTCCGGACCAGGCCCAGCAGCTCGCGCGGCCGGGGCAGCGGTCCGCGGTTGACCCGCACCCGGTTGGCCCGCCCGGGGTTGATCTCGATCTCGACCAGCAGTTCCCGGTCGCCCCGGCGCAGCGCCGCCCGCACCACCGCCTGCGCGTCCCCGTGGCGGACGAGCGGTGCGTCGGAGGAGACCCGGTGGCTGCCCATCGTCGCGAGGTAGCCGACCGCCTCGACCAGGTTGGTCTTGCCCTCCCCGTTGCGGCCGACGAACACGGTCGGCCCCGGGCGGAGGGCGAGGTCGACCCGCTCCCAGCTCCGGAACGAGCCGAGCTGCAGGTGGCGCAGGTACACCTCAGCCCCGCGGCGAGGACTGAACGGCCCCCCTGCAGGGCCCCGCTGCGAGCCTGCGAGTGGTGGGGGGCAGGGTCCTTCTTCACGCGGGTTCCTCGGCCTCCTGCGCCCGGACCGCGTGCACGGCGTGCCCGCCGAACTGGTTGCGCAGTGCGGCGACGGCCTTCATCGTCGGCGAGTCCTCCTGTCGCGAGGAGAACCGAGCGAACAGCGACGCCGCGATCGCCGGCATCGGAACGGCGTTGTCGATCGCCGCCTCCACGGTCCACCGGCCCTCGCCGGAGTCCTCCGCGTAGCCGCTGATCTTGTCCAGGCCCGGGTCCTCCTGCAGCGCGCGGACCAGCAGGTCCAGCAGCCAGGAGCGGATGACGGTGCCCTGGGTCCAGGAGGCGACGACGCCCGGGACGTCCTCGATGAGGTCGACCGCCGCGAGCAGCTCGTAGCCCTCGCCGTAGGCCTGCATCATCGCGTACTCGATGCCGTTGTGGACCATCTTGCTGAAGTGCCCGGCACCCACGGGGCCCGCGTGCACGAAGCCCGCTCCCGGCAACTCCTGGCCGGACTCGTCCTGCGGCGCCGGCGGCTTGAGCGCGTCGAAGATCGGCTGGACCTTGGCGATGTCGTCCTTGCTGCCGCCGACCATCAGCGCGTAGCCGTTCTCCAGGCCCCAGACCCCGCCGGAGACGCCGGCGTCGACGTAGCCGATGCCCTTCTGGCCGAGCATTCGGCGTGCATCTGGTCATCGGTGTACTTCGAGTTCCCGCCGTCGACGATCACGTCCCCGGCCTCGAGCAGGTCGCCGAGCGCGCTGCACGGTGGCCCGGGTCGGCTCCCCCGACGGCACCATCACCCAGACCACCCGCGGCGCCTCGAGGGCGGCGACCAGTGCCTCCAGGCTGTCGACGTTGCGCTTGGGCGACGACCGGTCGTAGCCCACGACCTCGTGTCCGCGCGGCGCAGCCGCTCGGCCATGTTGCCGCCCATCTTGCCCAGACCGATCAGACCCAGCTGCACGACGAAAGTCCCCTCTTAGCGCTGTCCGGAATCGTTGCTCATCGTGCTGGCCGGGGCCGCATCGCGCGACACCGCGTCCTGCGGAGGGCCGATCTCAGCCCGGCAGGCGCACCGGCATGATCAGGTAGCGGTAACTGCCCGGACGCTGCGCCGGGCCGTGGGCTGCTCGTCGGTGGACGGCTCGTCGACGCCGGAGAGCACCGCCGGCTTGAGCGGGCTGACGAAGTCCATCCGGGCGCGCTCGGTGTGCACCGCGGCCAGCCCGTCGAGCAGGAACGTCGGGTTGAAGCCGATGGTCAGCGGGTCGCCGTCGAACTCGACGTCGCACCGCTCCTCGGCCTGGCCCTCATCGTCGGTGCCGCCGGCCCGGAGGGTGACCTGGCCCGGCGTGAACTCGCAGCGCAGCGGGGTGCCTCGCTCGGCGACGAGGGCCACGCGCTTGGCGGCGTCGGTGAACAGGTGGACCGGCAGGTTCGCGAACGCGTTCGACTCGCTCGGCATGATCGCCCGGTACTTCACGAACTCGGCGTCGAGCAGCCGGGTGGTGGTCTGCCGGTCCTTGCCGGAGAGCCCGAGGATGCCCTCGCCGGCGCTGCCCGAGGACAGCGACAGCACGATCTCCGGCCCGCTGGTGAGCGTCTTCGCCGCATCCGCCAGCGTCCGCGCCGGCACCAGGACGGCGGCCGAGGTGCCCGGCGACTCGGGGCGCCAGCCGAACTCGCGCACCGCCAGGCGGTAGCGGTCGGTGGCGGCCAGGGTGATCAGGTCGTCCTCGATCTCCAGCCGCACGCCGGTGAGCATCGGCAGGGTGTCGTCACGCCCTGCGGCGACGGCGACCTGACTGACGGCCTCGGCGAAGACGTCGCTGTCGACCATCCCCGCCGACGACGGCATGGACGGCAGGGACGGGTAGTCCTCGACGGGCAGCGTCGGCAGGCTGAACCGCGCGTTGCCGCAGGTGATCGACAGCCGCGGCCCCTCGGCGACGACGTCGACCGGGTGCGGCGGCAGCGAACGGGTGATCTCGGCCAGCAGCCGGCCGGGCACGAGGACCCGGCCGTTCTCGGTGGTCTGCACGTCGACCTCGGCGCGGGCGGAGACCTCGTAGTCGAAGCCGGACACCGACAGGGAGCTGCCGTCGGCCTCGAGCAGGATCCCGGCCAGGACCGGCACCGAGGGCCGCGCCGGCAGGCTGCGTGCCGTCCAGGCGACGGCGTCGGCAAGCACCTCACGTGCCACGCGGAACTTCATCTTTCGACCCACCCCTGCTCTGTTCCGCGACTGCCGGAGGACGCCGGACGGCGACTTCTCGGTGCTGCGGTTCTACGTATACGTCGCTGCACCAGTGGCCCGAGCCGTGCGGTTCGGGCGGTGGCGCGGTGCTCATCGTGCCTGTTGTCGTCTGCCTGCGGGAAACCCCTGTCCCCGGAAGGGTCCGCTGAGGTTGCTGAGAGCGGTTCGGGGCCTCCCGAAACGGGAGGTCCCCACCCAGAGTGTGGTTCAAGGATTCATCGAGATAACTACCTCATCTTCGTCATCACACGTGTGGAAGCTGGGGATCGGGCCCCTTTTCCCTGCTCAGCGGCCGAATGGGGCTGTTGGCCGACTGTGGGCGGCGAGCGGTGTCCTGTTGTCGACATGTGGACGACTCGACCGTTGTGCACCGCAGTCGTCGACAGTCCACCCCCTGTCCCCGCTCCACCCCCTGCCCGTCCCCAGTCGGTGCCCAGGGTCGGTGGGGCGGCCGGCGCGGGTAACGGCCGGGTGCCTCGGCGCAGCTGGCCGGGGCGGCTGCCGGGCGGCATCTCCGCAGGTCAGCGGCGCGCGACGAGGGATCCCAGGGTCGTTCGTCCCGCGATCTCTGCGGGAGCCCCGGAATGGGCCTGTCATGACCTCGCGGTGACCCAGCGGACACGAGATCTCCCCAACCTGTGCACATTCCTGGGGACAACTTCTCGACGTGTCGACGCTGGTCACCGTCCGGACAGCCATCACTACGGGGTGACACGAAGAACCCGGGCGCACCCCGGCTGTGGACAAGTCGTCCGATGACATTGGGATCCTCCGGACCGCACCGCCTCCACGGGCCGGCACGGCCGCCGTTGAGCCGCGGCGGCCCTGCCGTCCTCGGGGACCCTTCGGGCCCCACCGTCGGTCGACGTCCCTTACTGCCGGGCGCTGCTCTTGATCCGGGCGGTGAGCTCGGTGACCTGGGTGTACGTGGCCCGACGCTCGCTCATCAGGTTGGTGATCTTCTTGACCGCGTGCATGACCGTGGTGTGGTCCTTGCCGCCGAAGGACGCGCCGATCCGGGGCAGCGACAGCTCGGTGAGCTCGCGGCACAGGTACATCGCGATCTGCCGGGCGTTGACCAGCGTGCGGCTGCGGTTGGAGCCCTGCAGCTCCTCCATCGTCACGGTGAAGTACTCGGCCGTGGCCGCCATGATGATCGCGGCGGTGATCTGCGGGCCCTGCTCGTCGCTGATCAGGTCCTTCAGCACCAGCTCGGCCAGCGGCAGGTCGACCAGCTGCTTGTTCAGGCTGGCGAACGCGGTGACCCGGATCAGCGCGCCCTCGAGCTCGCGGATGTTGGTCTGCACCTTGCTGGCGATGAACTCCAGCACCGGGTCGGGCACCTGCAGCCGCTCGCCCCATGCCTTCTTGCGCAGGATCGCGATGCGGGTCTCGAGGTCGGGCGCCTGGACGTCGGTGATCAGGCCCCACTCGAACCGGGTGCGCAGCCGGTCCTCCAGCGTCGTGAGCTTCTTCGGCGCGCGGTCGGAGGTGATCACGATCTGCTTGCTCGCGTTGTGCAGCGTGTTGAACGTATGGAAGAACTCCTCCTGCGTCCGCTCGGCGCGCTCCAGGAACTGGATGTCGTCGATGAGCAGGAAGTCGATGTCCCGGTAGCGACGGCGGAAGTCCTCCGCGCGGCCGGAGTGCACCAGGTTGATGAACTCGTTGGTGAACTCCTCGGTGCTGACGTACCGCACCTTGACGTTGGGGAACATCCGCGCGGCGTAGTGGCCGATCGCGTGCAGCAGGTGGGTCTTGCCCAGCCCGGACTCCCCGTAGATGAACAGCGGGTTGTAGGCGCGGGCCGGCGCCTCGGCGACGGCGACCGCCGCGGCATGGGCGAAGCGGTTGCTGTTGCCGATGACGAAACTGTCGAAGACGTACTTGGGGTTCAGCCCCGGGTCCAGTCCGCCCGGTCGGCCGCCCTCGGGACGACGTCCCCGGGCCCCGGGCCCGCGCGGAGCCGGCCGCGGCGGTCGCGTCTCCAGGTCGAACGGCAGCACGTCGGCCGACCGCTCCTCCCCGCCACCCCAGTCGCGACCGCCGGAGCTGCCGCCGAAGGGCTCCGCCGGGCCGGTGCCCCAGGTCGTCCGGCTCCAGTCCTCGGGGGCGCCGCGGTCCACCACGGGAGGCGCCGGCGGTCCGTCGACCGCGCGCAGCTCCCGGGCCTCGGTGTCCGCACGGCCCGGCCGGGCCGTGGTGTCCCGGTCCCAGGGCGGAGGCGTGCGGACGGCGTCGGTGCGGACACCGAATGCGCTGCGACCGTCGTCGGCGCGGTCGCGGGTGGCCCGGTCCTCCTCGGCGCGCTGTGCCTCGGCCGCCGACCAGGGCCGGCGGGTGGGCTCCACGTCGTGCTCCGGCTCCGGCGCATCGGCGGGCGCGTCCTCGAGCTGGACGGCGACCCGGATGTCCCGGCCGAACTGTTCCGACAGCGCCTCGGCCAGCACCCGGCGCATCCGCGACTCGAGGACGGTCTGGGTGAACTCGTTCGGGGCGGCGAGCACGGCGGTGTCCTCGACCAGGCCCAGCGGCCGGGTGAGGTTCAGCATCGCGTTCTGCTGCGGGGACAGGCTGGTGGCCAGCCGCTCACGGATCTGGTCCCAGACCGTGGCCAGGTCCAGCGTGGCATCGGCCATGCGGCTCGTCCTCCCGTTGCATCGTCCCCCCGGCCGCTCCCGGACACACCTGTGTCCACCGCCGGATTACTCCACTGTGGATACACGCACGCTCACGGTCCACACCGCTGTCCACAGGCTGTGCACGGCTGGCGGAGATCTGCACCGGCTCCACGCCCAGCGGGCCTCGACAGGCATCGCTGCTGGTCAGAGGCCGTTCCGGGCGGGAGATCGGGCAGTACGGCGGTCGGCTGACCGACGGGGTCGGCCCACGCGCCGTGACCCTGACGTCCGACGCGGAGCGACGGCGACGCTAACAGCCCCATCCACAGCCCGGCAACGATGGCCGGGTGGTGCCGGGCGATGACCGGCGAGTCGTTGGGCGAGTCGAGGGGGGCGTGGTTGCGGCGCGTCGCCACCCACCCCGATGGCCGCGGGTGGACCATGGGCGGTCGGGATCCGACCGGCCTCCGGCTACCTCCCGTCCTCGGCTATGCTGGTCGGAGTCTGTGGCCGGTTCCGCCTGTTCCCCCTGCCCCGTGCGGGGGGTTCGGTGCGCGTGCCGGTCCGGAGGAACCAGCGTCCGGGGGAAACCGGGGCCGCGGCTCGTCAGCTGTCCGCGCCGGATCCCCCCGCGTGCCCGTCCACCGATGGGTGCGCACCGTCGATGTCGTGTAGTGGGAGTACCTCGTGAGCAAGCGCACGTTCCAGCCGAACAACCGCCGGCGGTCCAAGACCCACGGCTTCCGGCTGCGGATGCGCACCCGCGCGGGCCGGGCGATCCTCGCCGGTCGCCGCCGCAAGGGTCGCGAGAAGCTCTCCGCCTGAGGTGTTGCCCGCGCAGGCACGCCTGCGCCGGCGTCCGGAGTTCACCGCGGTCGTCCGGTCCGGTCGTCGTGCCGGTCGGCCGACCATGGTCCTCCACTACCTCCCCGTCCGGCCCGAGCAGGCTCCGCCGTCCGGCCCGAGCAGGCTCCGCCGTCCGGTGCGCGGGCCGGTTTCGTGGTCGGCAAGGCCGTCGGCAACTCCGTGGTCCGTCACCGGGTGACCCGACGGCTCCGCGCGGTCGTCGGTGCCGAACTGCACCGTCTCCCGCTGACCGCGGACCTCGTCGTCCGGGCCCGTCCCGAGGCCGCCACCGCTGGCTCCGCCGAACTGCACCGCGACCTGTCGGCCGGCCTCGACCGGCTCCTGGCCGGTCGGCCGGCCACTCCGCGGGCCTCCGCGTCATGACCGTCCCCTCGCGCGCCGTTCCGGGCCGGACCACGAGGCGTCCGCCCGTGCGTCGGGCCGTGCTGGCCGCGATCGGCTTCTACTCCCGGGCGATCAGCCCCGCGCTGCCGCCGCGCTGCCGCTTCTACCCGACCTGCAGTGCGTACGCCGCCCAGGCCGTCGAGCTGCACGGCGCCGGTCGCGGCACCTGGCTCGCGCTGCGCCGCCTGGTCAAGTGCGCGCCCTGGCATCCGGGCGGGGTGGACCTCGTCCCCGGCGTCACCGGGGTCCCGCCGACAGCCGCCCCGGAACCGTGATGCACGGCCACTCGTCGAGCAGTCCGGAGGCATCGGTCGGTGTCGCCGATCCTGGTGACGCGGCCGCCGCTCCCGGTGGCCCGACCGCCCACCGAGCCACCCCTCCGGCCTCGCGCCGGGCCCCGATGGAGGAGTCCTTCCTTGCTTGACTGGCTGTACACCGCCATCTCGTGGGTGATGAAGCAGTGGCACGCACTGTTCTCCACCGTCCTCGACCCCGCCGCCGGCATCACGTGGGCGCTGTCGATCATGTTCCTGGTCGTCACCGTCCGGCTGATCTTGTTCCCGCTCTTCGTCAAGCAGGTCAAGTCCCAGCGGGCGATGCAGGAGCTCCAGCCGGAGATCCAGAAGCTGCGCAAGCAGTACGGCAGCGACCGCCAGGGCGCCAGCCAGGCGATGATGGCGCTGCAGAAGGAGCGCGGGGTCAACCCGCTGGCCGGCTGTCTGCCGATCCTGCCGCAGATCCCGGTCTTCCTGGCGCTGTTCCACGTCCTGCGCCGGCTGGCGCCCGGGGCGCCCGGGCTCTACAGCTGGTCCGACGAGCTGACCGACCAGGCAGCGAAGGCCGAGCTGTTCGGGGCGCCGATCTCGTCGTCGTTCAACATGACCGGCGCCAAGGAAGAGGCGATCCTCGCCCTGCCCGGGGTGACCTACGCCAACATCCGGATCGTCGCAGTCATCCTGATCGTGGTCATGTGCATCACGACCTTCGTCACGCAGAAGCAGATCATGCGCCGCTCCGGGCCGGTCGAGGGCCAGGCCGCGATGGTGCAGAAGGTCATGCTCTACGGAATGCCGATGAGCCTTTTCGTCACCGGCTTCTTCTTCCCCATCGGCGTCCTCCTGTACTGGACGACCAACAACCTGTGGACCCTCGGCCAGCAGTTCTTCATCCTCAGGAAGCTGCCGCCGGTCGGGTCCGACGCCCACAAGGCCAAGGTCGCCGCCGACAAGCCGGTCATCGACCCGAAGACGCTGGCCCCCAAGCCGGGCGCCAAGCCGGTCCGCCCCAAGCAGGGCCGTCGCGGCCACCCCGCCGGCCACTCCGCCCAGCACCACGTCGACCGCCCCTTCGGACGCCTCGGCCGGCGGAGACACCCCCCCGGGGTCGTCGGCGCCCGGAGCCGGGTCGAACGGTGCCGGCGGCGGCTCGGGAGGCACCGGCAAGGCCGGGGCCTCCGGCGGGCGCTCGCCGGGAGGCCGCAGCGGCTCAGCCCCGGCCAACCGGGGCAAACGCAAGCGCCGCTGACCCACCCCGACGTCGTCCCGACGTCCCGCCGGCCCCTGCCGGTCACAGACCACCGGGCCCGCCCCGGCCGCCGCTCCGAACTGGAGGAACCCCGTGAGTGCCCCACAGCAGCCGTCCATCGACGCCCCCGCGATCGCTGACCGCGCAGCGACCGCCGAGGCGACATCCGACGCCGCCCTCAGCCCTGCTCCCGCCGGCTCGGCCGAGTCCGACAGTGCTCCCGGACTCCCCGACGCCGACGTGGCCAGCGACGACGCGGTCGTCGACCCCGTGGACGACGACTCCACTGGTGACGACGACGCTGACGAGGCCGACGAGGCGGATGAGGCAGTCGGTACGAAGGACGGCGGCGCCGAGGGCGGGCGCTCCGGCGGTGAGGACCTGCTGGTCCGTGAGGGCGACGTCGCCGGCGACTACCTGGAGCGCCTGCTCGACATCCTCGACGTGGACGGCGACATCGACCTCGACGTCGAAGGCGATCGGGCATCGGTCGCGATCGTCGGCGGTCGCCTCAACGACCTGATCGGCCCCGACGGCGCGACGCTCGAGGCCCTCCAGGAGCTCACCCGGCTCGCCGTCGCCCAGTCGACCGGTGTCCGCAGCCGACTGATGCTCGACGTCGGCGGCTTCCGGGCCAAGCGCCGGGCCGACCTCTCCTCGCTCGCGGGGGAGACGGCCAAGCGAGTCTCCCAGAGCGGCCAGCCGGAGCGGCTGAGTGCGATGAACCCGTTCGAGCGCAAGGTCGTCCACGACGTGATCGCCGCTGTCTCCGGGGTGCGCAGCGAGTCGGAGGGTGAGGAGCCCAACCGCCGAGTCGTGGTCCTGCCCGACAGGTGATCGAGCCCGGACGAGCCGACGGCGCCGCGGGCGCTGTCGGTGCCGCAGGCGCTGTGGAGGCCCTGGGTGCCGCGGGCGCTCTGGGTGCCGCGGGCGCTCTGGCCCCACCTCCGCCGGCCGTCGCGGCGACGGTCTTCGGCGACGCCCTGCCGCGCGCCGAGCGCTACGTCGCCCGGCTGGCCGGTGACGGTGTCGCCCGCGGCCTGATCGGGCCGCGCGAGGTGTCCCGACTCTGGGAACGCCACGTCCTCAACAGCGCGGCGATCGCCGAGGCGATCCCCGCCGGCGCCCGGGTCGTCGACGTCGGCAGCGGCGCCGGGCTGCCGGGCATCCCGCTGGGGCTGGCCCGGCCCGACGTCACCCTGACCCTGGTCGAGCCCATGGCCCGCCGGGTGGAGTTCCTCGACGAGGTCGTCGCCGAGCTCGCCGACGGAACGGATCCGGACGACCGCGCGGGCATCCGCTCGTGGCGGGTCATCCGCGGCCGCGCCGAGGACCGGCCGGTCGTCACCGCGGTGGGCCCGGTCGACGTCGTCACCGCCCGGGCCGTTGCGCCGCTCCCCCGGCTGGTCGGCTGGTGCCGTGGACTGCTCCGGCCCGGCACCCAACTGGTGGCCCTCGTCGGCGCCAAGGCCGTCCGGGAGCTGCCGGCGATGCTCCCCGAGCTGACCGCCGCCGGTATGCGGGACGTGCATTCGCGGGCTGTCGGCGCAGAGCTCGGCGACGCTGCCACTACCGTGGTGGTCATGACGCGTGGACACCGGTGAGGAGTTCGTCCCGAGGGGCGTTCCGACCGTGTTCCACGTGGAACTCGTACAGCGACCCGACTCCGTTTCACGTGGAACGGATCGGCAGGAGGGACCCGCGATGACCGACCCGGGCGAGCGGCTGCGCAGCAGTCTCGTCGCTGACCAGTCGGCCGGTTCGTCGTCCGGAGCCATGGCGGACTTCGACAGCCCCATCGCGATGGAGGCGCTGCGCGCCACCCGCGTGCTGCACGCGGCCGACCAGGAGCCGTTCCCCGCACCGGGGCGGATCCGGGTCATCACCGTCGCCAACCAGAAGGGTGGCGTCGGGAAGACGACCTCGACGGTCAACCTGGGTGTCGCCCTGGCGCTCTACGGGCTGCGGACGCTGGTCATCGACCTGGACCCGCAGGGCAACACCAGCACGGCGCTCGGTGTCGAGCACACCGTGGGGACGCCGTCGGTCTACGACGCCCTGGTCGGCGACAGCACGCTGTCCGAGGTGGTCCACCCGACCACCGCCAGCCCGCTGCTGCGCTGCGTGCCGGCCACGATCGACCTCGCCGGCGCCGAGATCGAGCTCGTCTCCGTCGTCGCCCGGGAGCACCGGCTGCGCCGCGCGATCGAGGCGCACATCGCCGGCCTCGCGCCCGAGGAGCGGCCGTACTACGTCCTCATCGACTGCCCACCGTCGCTGGGCCTGCTGACGCTGAACGCGCTCGTGGCCGGCGACGAGGTGCTCATCCCGATCCAGTGCGAGTACTACGCGCTCGAGGGCCTGGGTCAGCTGCTCTCCAACATCGACCTCGTGCGAGCCCACCTGAACCCGGGCATCGCGGTCCGCACGATCCTGCTGACCATGTACGACGGGCGGACCAAGCTCGCCGACCAGGTGGCCGACGAGGTCCGCAACCACTTCGGCGAACTGGTCCTGCAGGCCGTCATCCCCCGCAACGTGCGCGTCTCCGAGGCCCCGGGGTACGGACAGTCGGTGCTCACCTACGACCCGGGCTCGCGCGGGTCGACCAGTTACGTCGAGGCCGCCCGCGAGCTCGCGCAGCGCGGCGCGGCCATGCGACCGCTGGACCACGCGACGACGCCGGGCGGTCCAGCTGCTCCCCCGGTCGCCGCGATGAGCGTCGCCGACGGCTCCGGTTCGCACGCGGCACGGACGCAGGACAGCCAGTGAGCACGACCGTCCCCAAGGAGGACCAGTGACGAAGCGCGGCGGTCTCGGGCGTGGTCTGGCGGCCCTGATCCCGACGGGTCCTCCCCCGGCGGCAGCTCCCATGGCCGAGCCGACCCGGGAGCGGCCGGACGACGAGACGCCCGCCGGTGCGCCGGCCGCGGCGAGTGCCGCGCCGTCGCCGGTCAGCCTCGTCCCGCCACCGGCGCCCGAGCCCGGCCCGGCGGCTGCCGACGGCGCGGTCGGCGTCCCCGGTGCCCAGCTGCTCGAGGTCGCCGTCGACGACGTCGTCCCGAACCCGAAGCAGCCCCGGCAGGTGTTCGACGACGAGGCGCTGGACGAGCTGACCTTCTCGGTCAAGGAGTTCGGTCTCCTGCAGCCGATCGTCGTCCGGGAGCGGCCCGAAGGTGGCTACGAGCTCATCATGGGCGAGCGCCGGTTGCGGGCCGCCCGGGCGGCCGGGCTGGACACCGTGCCGGCCATCGTCCGGGACACCACCGACGACGCACTGCTGCGCGATGCCCTCCTGGAGAACATCCACCGGGTGCAGCTCAACCCGCTCGAGGAGGCCGCGGCCTACCAGCAGCTGCTCGAGGAGTTCGGCGCCACCCACGAGGAGCTGGCCAGCAAGATCGGCCGCAGCCGCTCGCAGGTGACCAACACGATCCGGCTGATGAAGCTGCCGGTGAAGGTGCAGACCCGGGTCGCCGCCGGCGTCATCTCGGCGGGGCATGCCCGGGCGCTGCTCGGCCTGCAGGACGCCGACGCGCAGGACAAGCTCGCCACCCGGATCGTCGCCGAGGGGATGTCGGTGCGGGCGACCGAGGAGGCGGTGGCCATGGCCGCCGCCGAGCAGCCGGCCGCCAAACGCCGGACCCGTCGGATCAGCGCCCCCGGGGTCGAGGAGCTGGGGTCCCGGCTGTCGGACATGTTCGAGACGAAGGTGCAGATCCAGATCGGCCGGGCCAAGGGGCGCATCGTCGTCGAGTTCGGTTCGGTCGACGACCTGCAGCGGATCATCGGGGTCATGGCGCCGGACATCACCGGACGCCGTCCCGAGGCCTGATAACCCCGCCGCACCTGGGCCGCGGGGATTACGTCACAGACGAATCCCCGGGGTCCTTTCTCAGCGCTCCGTGGCGGCCCGTCGGGCGAGCAACCGGGCGAGCACCTCGCCCAGCTCGAACCCGGCGGCCTCGACGGACATCGGGAACATCGACGTCTCGGTGAGACCCGGGGAGACGTTGACTTCGAGGAAGTGCACCTCGCCGTCCGGCGCGACGATCGCGTCGGTGCGGGAGAGGTCGGCGAGGCCGAGCTCCTCGTGCACCGTGACGGCGAGCGCGGCGGCTCGGGCGGCGATCTCCTCGGAGACGCGGGCCGGGGTGTGGTACTCGGTGAGGCCCGGGGTGTACCGGGAGGTGTAGTCGAAGACACCGGACTCGGGCACGATCTCGACCGCCGGCAGCGCCTGCGGGCCGTCGCCGAGGTCGATCACCGAGATGGCGAGCTCGACGCCCTCCACGAACCGCTCCACCATCACGGTGTCGCCGTAGGCGAAGCAGCTGACCATCGCCGCCGGCAGGTCCTCGAGCCGGCTGATCTTCTGCACGCCGAGCGCCGAGCCGCCGGAGGCGGGCTTCAGCATCAGGGGCAGCCCGAGCCGGGCGACCATCAGGTCCAGGACGGCGCCGGCGCCCAGCTCGCGGAAGGTGCTGTGCGGCAACGCCACCCAGTCGGGCGTCGTGACGCCGGCGGAGCGGACGACGGACTTGGCCGCGGGCTTGTCCCAGGCCAGCCGGCAGGCCGCGGCGGGCGAGCCCACGTAGGGGACGCCGGCGAGGTCGAGGACGGCCCGCAGGGCGCCGTCCTCCCCCGTGGCGCCGTGCAGGGCGATGAAGACCGCGTCGGCGGGTGCGGCGGCGAGCCCGGGCAGCAGGTCGGCGTCGGCGTCGCGGACCTCCGCGTCGATGCCGGCCCGGACCAGCTCCTCCCAGACCTGGGTGCCCGAGGAGAGGCTGACCTCGCGCTCGAAGGTCAGCCCCCCGGCCAGGACGACGGCTCGCAGGGGGTGCGGGTCGGTGCCGGGTGCGGGTGCCGGTGCTGCTGCTGACCCCGTCATGCCCGCCCGTCCTCGTAGGTGTCGCTGTTCGCCGGGCCGACGATCGTCTCGGCCTCGTGCCCCGGGATGGGTCGCCCGACCGCCCGGAAGGTGCCGGTGTCGACGGCGTCGAAGGTGGAGTGCAGGTCCAGCTCGGCCTCGATGACGCGGGCCAGCCGGCGGACCCCCTCGCGGATCTGGTCGGGCTCCGGGTAGCAGTAGGACAGCCGCATGTACTCGCGGCCGTTGCCGTCGGCGAAGAAGCCGATGCCCGGCACGTACGCGACGTGCGCGTTGACCGCGCGCGGCTGCATCAGCTTGGCGTCCAGCCCGTGCGGCAGCTTCAGCCACACGTAGAAGCCGCCCTCGGGCCGCGTCCAGGCGGTGCCGGCGGGCATGAGTGCGGCCAGGGACTCCAGACAGGCGTCGCGACGCTCGCGGTAGAGCTCGGCGAAGGTCTTGATCTGCTCACGCCACGGCTGGGTGTCCAGGTACCGCGCGACGGCGTACTGGGTGAGCGACGGCGGGCAGAGCACCTGCGCCTCGGTCGCGAGCACCAGCTTCTCCCGGACGGCCAGCGGCGCCAGCACCCAGCCCACCCGCAGGCCCGGGCGAGAACGTCTTCGAGAACGACCCCAGGTAGATGACCCGCTGGTTGTTCCGGGCGCGCAGCGCGCGCAACGGCTCGTGCTCGAAGCCGAGCAGGCCGTAGGGGTTGTCCTCGATGATCAGCAGGTCGTGCTTCTCGGCGAGCGCCACGATCGTCTCGCGGCGCTCCTCCGACAGCGTCACGCCGGCCGGGTTGTGGAAGTTGGGCACGGTGTAGAGGAACTTGACCCGGTCGCCGTTGGCGCGGCAGTCGACCAGCGCCTCCTCGAGCGCCTCGGGGATCAGCCCGTGGTCGTCCATGGCGACGTGCCGGACCCGGGCCTCGGCGGCCTGGAAGACCCCCAGCGCGCCCACGTAGGACGGGCCCTCGGCCAGGATGACGTCACCGGGGTCGCAGAAGACGCGGGTGACCAGGTCGAGGCCCTGCTGCGAGCCGACGGTCACGACGACCTCGCTGGGCGAGGCGTCTCGATGCCCTCCAGCGCCATGACGTCGCAGATGCGCTCGCGCAGCCGCGGGTCGCCCTGACCGGAGCCGTACTGCAGCGTCTGGGCGCCCATGCCGGAGACGAGTTCGCCGATCATCGAGCCGACGGCGTCGAGGGGCAGGGCCGTGACGGCCGGCATCCCGCCGGCCAGGGAGACCACCTCGGGGCGGCTGACCACCGAGAAGAGCGCGCGGATCTCCGAGGTCTTCATCCCGTGCGTGCGTGCTGCGTACCGGTCCGCCAGAGGGTCCAGCCGCGGATGCCGCGGCACGACATGGGGATGCGCACCTGTAGTCAGGTGCGTCCCCGGTAGACCGGAACCGGCAGACGGCCGGACGGAGAGGTCACCTTCAGCAGTGTAGGGAGGTAGCGAGACTGCGTCCTACGGAAGCACCGGCCAATTGCCGCCCTGCGAGGCGGCGTGAGGAGTGCGGGCCGGGCTCCCCGACGAGCGACGGCTGGGGCTCAATGCTCCGGGGGACGGCCTGCCGCGGTGCGGTCCGGAGGATCCAAGGTTATTGCAGCGTGAACGTGCCGGTCTGGGGGTCGTTCTCGGCGGGGAGGTAGAGCCGTTGCACAGCCGCCAGGACGGCGTGCGCGATCGTGCTGCGCAGCCGGGCGTCGAGCAGCAGGAGGCGGTCGACGGGATGGGACAGGTAGCCGCAGTCGAGCCGGACGGCGGGCATGCGGGTCATCCGCAGCAGGTCCCACACCTTCGGGTGCGAGCCGAGGTCGAGCATGCCCGTGCGGGCGATGACCTCGCGGCGCACCAGGTTGGCGAACTGCTCCCCCACCGTGGACGAGACGCCCGAGCCGGTGCCGTAGTAGTAGCTGGCCACCCCGCGGGCGTGCTCGGAGCCGTGCGCGTCCATGTGCAGGGAGACGAACAGGTCGGCACGGGCGTCGTTGGCGAAGTTGGTGCGCTCGGCCAGGGAGGGGTTCTGGTGCCGGCCCCGGGTGAGGAACACCTGTGCCCCCGCCGCGGCCAGCCGGCCCTCGATGCGCGACGCGAGGTCGAACACCAGATCGGACTCGGTGGTCTCCCCCTCGACGAAGCCGGTCTCCAGGCCGCCGTGCCCCGGGTCGACGACGATGCGCCGGCCGATCAGGTGCGGACCACTGTCGACGAACGAGGCGCTCTGCCGCAGCAGCTGGGGGCGTCCGCCGGTGACCTTCCGGCCGAGCTGGCGCAGTGCCCGCAGCGTGGCCGGGCCGCAGGTGCCGTCGGAGGTGAGCCCGTAGTCGCGCTGGAAGGCGCGCAGCCCGACCTCGGTCTCCGGGCCGAGGATGCCGTCGGCCCGGCCGGCGTCGTAGCCGAGCTCGAGCAGCCGCTCCTGCAGGCTGGTGACGTCGTCGCCGCGCATGGGCCGGTCGGGGTCGTAGCGCAGCAGCCGGTCACCGAGCGACCAGCGCGCCTCCGACAGCGCCCGGTAGGTCTCCTCGCCGACCCGGCCGTCGACCGAGAGGCCGCGGACCTGCTGGAAGTGGCGGACGGCGACCTCGGTGGCCGCGTCGTACTCCGCGGACTCGAGGCTCTCGCCGTCGGTCATCGGGACGTCGTCGGGCAGGAGGCCGAGGATGCGCAACGAGACCTGGACGTCAGCCACCGCCGGTCCCCGGTCCCCGAGTCTGAGGGGCTGCATGCTGTCGGTTCCCATTCACAGCTCCGCTGGGGAACTGGAGAGCTTCGCCTGTCTCGTCATCGTCTGCCGATTGTCGTCCCCGCGACATCGTCCGGCCCATCGGGGTGCGGTGAACGCGCCGCGGGCCCGTCCCTCCAAGGAGGAACGGGCCCGCGGCCCGTCCCGGGTCCCGCCCTGAGCGTGCAGGGGAGGTCCTTTGTCAGATGAAGTCGGCGAGGTCGCTGAGGATCGCGCCCTTGGGCTTGGCGCCGATGATGCTCTTGACCGGCTTGCCGCCCTGGAAGACGGTCATCGTCGGGATCGACATGACCTGGTAGTCACGCGCGATCTGCGGGTTCTCGTCGATGTTCAGCTTGGCGATGGTGAGCTTGTCGCCGTGCTCGGCCGCGATCTCCTCGAGTACCGGGGCGACCATCTTGCACGGGCCGCACCACTCCGCCCAGAAGTCGACGAGCACGGGCTTGTCACTGCCCAGCACGTCGCTCGCGAAGCTGGAGTCGGTGACCTTCACGGTGTTGCCTGCCATGGAACGTTCTCCCTCTGGTGGTCGGGCGGTGGGCCCGCACGGTTCAACCGGTCTAGCGGTGGATGTATGCCCGGCCCGTCCGGGAGCTGGTCGGCTCAGCGCTCGTCGAAGACCTCGGCGAGCCAGCGCTCGGCGTCGATACCGGCGGCCGCACCGGTGCCGGCCGCGGTGATCGCCTGCCGGTAGATGTGGTCGACGACGTCGCCACAGGCGAAAACACCGTCGATGTTGGTGCGGGTCGTGGGGTGCTCGACCTGGATGTAGCCGTTGTCGTCGAGCTTGAGCTGCCCGGCGAAGAGCTCGCTGCGCGGGTCGTGGCCGATCGCGACGAACAGGCCGGTCACCGGCAGGGTCTCGGTGTCGCCGGTCGTGACGTCGGTGAGCTCGACGCCGGACACCGTGGTCTCGCCGACCACGTCGGTGACCTGCTTGCCCAGGGCCCAGCGGATCTTCACGTTGTCCTGTGCGCGCTTCTGCATGATCTTGGAGGCGCGCAGCTCGGGCCGCCGGTGCACGACGGTGACGCTCTTGGCGAACCGGGTGAGGAAGGTGGCCTCCTCCATCGCGGAGTCGCCCCCGCCGACGACCACGATGTCCTGGTCGCGGAAGAAGAACCCGTCGCAGGTGGCACAGGCCGACACGCCACGGCCGAGCAGGCGGGACTCGTTGTCCAGGCCCAGGTACCGGTACTTCGACCCGGTGGCCACGATGACGGCGTGCGCGAGGTGCTCCTCGTCCCCGACCTTGACGACCTTCGGGTTGGCCGTGAGGTCGACCTCGGAAACGTCCCGCGGGACGAGTTCGGCGCCGAAGCGCTCGGCCTGGCCGCGCATGTCGTCCATGAGCTGCGGGCCCTGGATGCCCTCCCGGAAACCGGGGAAGTTCTCGACCTCGGTGGTGGTCATGAGGGCGCCGCCGAACTGCGAGCCCTCGAAGACCAGCGGGTGGAGGTTCGCCCGCGCTGCGTAGACGGCGGCGGCGTAGCCGGCCGGTCCGGAGCCGATGATGATCAGGTCGCGGACGCCGTCGTGCTCGGCCGGCGGGATCACCGGCTGCACGTGGTCCGCCGTCACGGCGGGGCCGGGGGTCGGGTGCTGTGTCGTCACGGGGGGCACAACCTCAGATCCTAGGGGCGGCATTCCCCCGGCGCGCTGCCCGTCCGCGCCGCTGAGCAGCGGTGGCCTGCCGGCGGGCGGTCAGCCGGCGGAGAGGATCGACACCTCGGCGAGGCCGGCGTTGAAGCCGTCGCCGCCCTCGACGAGACCGGTGACCCAGACCAGCACGTAGCGGGTCGTGACGGCCTCGTCGAAGGTGAACTCGCTGGTGCCCTCGACGGCGCCCGAGCCGGCGGTGGCGTAGCTGTCGAGCTCGCCGTCGGAGGAGTCGCCGGTGCGGATCTCCACCGTCGCGCCCGGGGTGGTCGAGGTGACGGTGACGCCGGCGAGCGACTGCTCGGAGCCCAGGTCGTAGAGCACGCCGACGCCGGGCTTGAGGTTGCCGAACGCCGGGGAGCCGCGGTAGTTCAGCGTCGTCCACGCGGTGGCCGGGTCGCCGTCGTAGGACTGCGGGACGTCGCCGTTGTTCTCGGGCTCGCCGTCCCCGAAGGGGTCGAACACGTCGGCCGCCGCGATCTGCACGGGGTCCCCGGCGGCGACCGGCTCCTCCTCCGCGGGCGCGCTGCTGGACGCACCGCCGCCGCCGGACGGCGTCGAGCCGACGTTGTCGTCGACGGAGCCGGTCACCGACAGCAGGGTGTTGCCGATCCAGAGGGCGAGCGCGACGACGACGGCCAGGGCCAGCAGCGGCAGGCCGATCACCAGCAGGCGACGGCGCGGCGAGGTGGTGTCGGTCTCCTCGGTCGTCGGCCCGGCGTCGGTGTACGGGCCGCGCTGGTACTCGTCGAGCTCGCGGTCGCTGAGGACGCCGAACGGCTCGTCGTCGTAGCCCTCGTCCGCGTAGCCGTACCCGTCGTCGTACCGGCCGTCGTCCTGCGCCCCGGCGGACCGGCCCACCGGCGGGGGTGGGGCGTACGCGCCCGCGACCGGGACGACGGTGGAGGCGTTGATCGTGTCGCCGTCGACGGCCTCCGGGGGGACCGGGCGGCCGAGGGGGCGGACCGGCGGGACGGGGGGCATCGTCTGCGGATCCATGCGGTCCGGCCCGGCGGTCAGCGCGTCCGGGGTCACCGTGCCGGGGGCGTCCGTGTCGACGTCCTGGATGACGGTTTCCGGGGCCCGGCCAGGGATGACGCCGGCGGTGCCGGCCGCGGCGGCGGCCTTGCGGTCGCGCATGCGCCGGCGCCAGCCGCCCTCGTTCTCCTCGGGGGCGCGCTGGGGCTGGGTGCTGACGGAGACGCCGGAGCGCGGGCGCTCCTTGAGCAGCGAGGCCATCGCCGCGACGCTGGTGATCGCCTGACCCGGCTCGGTCGACCGCGCGCGCCGGACGAGGGCGAGCAGGTCGGAGGAGCCGGTGAGGGGGCGGGGGCTCTGGTCCTCGCCCGAGGGCAGCCCGGTCAGGCAGGCCTCGAGCAGGGCGCCGAGCGCGGCGATGTCGCCGTCGACGGTTCCGGTGGCGGCGGGCACCGCGCGCAGGCCCACGAGGCCGTTGGGCCGCAGCACGACGTTGTCCGAGCTCAGGCCACCGACGGCCAGGCCGACCCGGTGCGCCTCGGCGACGCCCTCCGCCAGGCGGCGCAGGACGGTGCGGACGTCGCGCTCGGGAAGCGGCCCGCGGGCCAGCCGCTCGGTCAGCGTCTCGCCGTCGATCCACTCGTTGACGACGTAGGCGGCACCGCCGGGGGCGGTGGGGTCGCCGGTGCCCTCGGAGGCGTCGTAGACCATCGCGAGGGCCGGGGTGGCCAGGCCGCCGGCCGTCAGGGCGCGGGTGATCCAGGCGTGCGCGGCCGGGCCGGCCGGGGTGTGCACGCGGATGGCGACGTCGCGGTTGAGGACGCGGTCCTTCGCGCGCCAGCAGCGGATGACGCCGGTGGGTGTCGGTTCGTCGGGTCCCACCTGGTCCAGTGGCCGGTAGCGGTCCGGAAGGCCGGTGGTCGTCGACGTCATCGACACTGTCGACCCCCAGTCCTGTCCCAGCCGCCGGCGCGATTGCTCCGGCGTGGATGCGTGCTCCGGTACCCCGGTCATCCGCGTCCCGAACGGGACCTGACCGCAGCCAGGGGCTCCCTGATCTCCGGAACACGGGTGACCACGAGACCTGCAAGAGCCGCGCCGCCGATGACCACGGTACCGACCAGCACCGTCGCGAGCGACCCTGCGGTGGTCGCGCCGAACAGGTCGTCGGTGAGTCGCACCACCAGCCACCCCAGTACCCCGGCGACCGCCGATGCCAGGGCCATCCGGATGACCGGGCCGAACGTCTCCCTGCTGCGCAGGCCGCCCAACCGCCGGCGCAGAGCGAGGTCGCCCAGGACCCATCCGGCGACGTACGTGAGGCTGGTCACCAGCATGAGCCCGGCGACGACGTGGCGCGGCTCGACGAGCGCGGGGACGGCGATCAGCAGCGGCACCCGGACGGCAACCATGCCGCACTGGATGAGCGTGGGCATGCGGGCGTCCTTCATGGCGTAGAAGGCCCGTAGCTGCAGCAGGGTCACCGCCAGCGGCAGCAGCCCGAACGCCCCGATGGCCAGCGCGGTCCCGATGCCCTCGGCCTGGGCGACAGAGGTGTTGCCGCGCGCGAAGAAGAGGATGCCCAGATCGGGCCCCAGCACGATCAGCGCGGCGGTGACCGGCAGCAGGCCGAGCGCCGACAGGCGGGTGCCGAGCGAGAGGTCCTGGACCACGCCGGGTACGTCGTGCCGGGAGGCGGCGCGGCTCATCCGCGGCAGCAGCGCGGTCAGCAGGGCGACGCCGATGATCCCGTAGGGCATCTGGAACAGCAGGCTGGCGTAGCCGAAGGCGCTGGACCCGAGACCGCCCTCGCGGCCGGCCTCGTTGGCGATCCGGGTGGCGACGATGACGCCGATCTGGCTGACCGCGACGTACCCGATCACCCAGAGGCCGAGGGTCCCCGCCTCGCGCAGTCCGGTGTTCTTCATCCCCCACCGCGGGCGCAGCGGCACGCCCGCCTTGCCGAGCAGCGGCAGGAGCACCACGGCCTGGACGACGATGCCGAGGAGGGTGCCGATCCCGAGCAGCCAGACCTGGCCCGACGTGATCGTCTGCGGTTCGAGGTCGCCCGGACCGCTCGCGGCGATGAACAGCACGCCGGTCGCGATGACCACGACGTTGTTGAGCACCGGCGCCCACGCCGGGGGCCGAAGACGCCGCGCGAGTTGAGGATCGCCGTCGCCAGGGCGCCGACGCCGTAGAAGGCGATCTCCAGCAGCAGGATGCGGGCCAGCCAGTTGGCCAGCCGGACCTGGTCCTCGTCGCCGGAGATGCCGTAGAGGGCGGTGAGCACCGGCGCGACGAGGATCGCCAGCGCGGTGACCACCAGCAGCCCGACGGTGGCGAGGGTCGACAGCCGCTGGGCGTACGCCGTGCCGCCGTCGCGGTCGCGCTCCTGCGCGTGCACGAGCAGCGGGACGACGACGGAGGTGAGGACGCCGCCGAGCAGCAGCTCGTAGACGATGTTCGGCAGCGTGTTGGCGGTGTTGTAGGCGTCGTTGACCAGCCCGACGCCGAGCGCCGCGGCGAGCACCATCGTGCGCAGCAGGCCGGTGATCCGGGAGACCAGCGTCGCGACGGCCATGGTGCCGGCGGCGCGCAGGATGCCCCGGCTGGCACCGGGTGCTCCCTCGCGGGCCGCCGGCGTCGTCCTCGGTGTCCCCCGGGCGCTGACCGCCGGGCACCGGCGGCAGCGACGTCATCACCTGGGTGTCGTCGGCGGTCGGTACCCAGCGGGGGCGCGCGGCCGGTGGCGGGATCGGCGGCAGCGGCCGCGCGGGGGTGACGGCGGCGGGCGGGGGCACGGGTGGCGGGCCCGCCTGGGTGGCCGGTGCCGGTGCCGGTGCCGGTGCGCGTCGGCCGCACGGCGGCGTTCGCGACGACCGGGCCGTCCACCGGGGCGGCGGTGGCCCGTCGTCCTCGTGGTCGACCGTGGCGAACGGCGCCGAGGGCGGTGGAGCCGCCCGGTAGGGGGGCGGCGGGAGCTTCGCGCCCGTGCTGCGCGCGGGTCGCGGCGGCGGAGGCGGGGGCACGGCGGGCGTGCCTGCCGGCTCGTCGTCGGTGCTCACACCGGGCTCCGGGTGGGCGGCTGGGCGCGAGGCGCCCTCGGGCGCGCCCTGCGGCTCGCTGACCGCCGCGCGCCGGCGGCGGAGCACGAAGAGCACCAGCCGCCGGAGGAAGAGCAGGCCGAGCAGGACGGCGGCCCCGATGGTGATGATCAGCGAGATGGGTCCGTAGGCGGTGCTCTTCACCTGCAGGGCGATGCGGTCGCCCAGCGGTCCGCCGCCCGGAGTGGTCAGCGTGGCGATCACGGCGAAGCCGCCCGACTGCTGGACCTCGGTCGGCACCTGCAGGGTGGTCCGCTGACCCGGGGCGAGCGTCTGCAGGCCGATGTCGCCGATCGACAGCCCGCGGTTGCCGCGCACCTGCACGTCGAGCAGCACGTCACCGCGAACGGGAGGTCGTTGCGCACGGTCAGGACGAGCGGGGCGTCGCTGGAGGCCAGGGTGTAGGTGCCGTCGGCCGGCGACAGCAGGGACACCCGCTGGCGCAGGCCGTCCATCGTGGAGCGGACGTCCCGGGCGGCGGCGCGGAAGCCTTCGGGGTCGCCGCGCCAGGCCACCGACGTGGCCCGGGAGATCCCGGCGTCGTAGGACTGGAGCGCGGCCGCCGGGGTCGCCCGACACGGCACCCGCCAGGTCGTCCCGGGTGGCGACGGCAGCCGTCACGTCCGCCAGCCCGGCCGGGTCGAGGAGGACGGCGTCCCTGGGCTCGACGATCGCACCCGCGTCGGCGGCCGGGGCACCGGCGAGGCGCGGCCAGCGTGCCCGGGCGCAGCCAGGGCAACCCGGCGGTCTCGGCCATCATCGCGGCCGACGCCCTCGGGCCCGGCGTCGACGTCGCGGGGCGGGGCGATCAGCACGGTCGGGGCGGTGCCCGCCGGCGCCTGGAGGGTGATCAGCGCCAACTCGGCGAGGTAGCGCTGCTCGGCCAGCCGCGGTCCGCCCGGCGTCTGCTCGGCCCCGCCCGCGACGCGCGCCCAAGGTGGCGTCGGCGACGACGACGTCGAGCGGCCCGCCGGGCAGTGGCCACCTGTGCCCGGGCGTTGGCCGTCTGGCCGTCGAGCCCGGCCGCGCGAGCACCGCCGGACAGGCCGTCGGTGGCGAGAACGACCCGGTCCATCCCGTTGGCCTGCAGCGTGGTGAGGGTCGCCGCGCGGGCGACCCCACCGGCCGGCCAGGCGACGTCGGTGAGCGGCTCCACGCCGAGCGCGTCGACGAGGATCCGGGCGCCGACGCCGGTGCCGGTCGACCCGTCGTCGGCGGCCCCGGTGCCGTCCTGCTCCGGCGTGGTCGGTGTGGCCGGCGCGTCCTCCTCGGCGGATCCGTCGTCCGGGGTCGCGCTGGGGGTGCCGGGCAGGCTGCGGACGAGGACGCTGGAGAGCGACGCGGCGTCGAGCGCGTCGGCGTCGACGTCGCCGTAGGGCAGCGCCAGCACCGGGTGGGTGGCGGCGACCGCCCGCAGCCGGTCCAGGAACTCGACGGCGACGTCGGTGCCGGTGCCGGCGTCGTCCGCGCCGCCGACGTCGTAGGGGCCGGCGGCCATCACCGTCAGCTCCTCCACCAGCGCCGGGTCGATCGCCAGCGTCACCGACAGGGGCGGGGCCGCGCCCTCGGCGCCGGACGCGCCGGGCAACCGCTCGATCACCGCCAGCGCCCGGTCGAGCCGGCCGCCCTCGGAGACGACCTCGGTCAGCACGTCGTCGACGAATCCGCCCGACGCGTTGCGGTGGGTGCGCTCGGTGAGCGGCCACAGCCAGGCCACCGTCGTCCGGACGGCGGGGAGCACCGACTGCTGGACGACGAAGGTGGACAGCTCGCCGACGCGGCGCTGCTCGCCGTCGACGGTGCCGTTGACGTTCAGCAGTACCGGGTAGACGCCGTCGGCGCTCAGCTGCAGGGCGGCCGCGGGGATCGTGTAGTCGAAGTCCAGCTCGCCGCCGGGCTCGAGCTCACCGGGCAGCTCCTGGAACGCCGGCATGACGCGTGGTCGCCGGGTCGGGGTCGTCGTCGTTGGCGGCCAGCTGGGCGCGGGTGGTCATGAGCTCGCCGCGCTGGAGCCGGATGCCGAGGTCGCTGATCGTCGACTCGCCGGGGTTGGTCAGCGTGCCGGTGACCCGGACGGTCGTGCCCGGGGTCAGCGTCCGGGGCTCGAAGCGGCCGACGTCGATGCGCACCGGTCGGTCGGGGTCGGTCGCGTCGTCGTCGGCGGGCGCCGCCAGGACGGGCGGGCCCTGCAGGGGCGGGGCGGCGTGGGCCGCGGGCGCGAGGAGACCCAGCGCCGTGACACCTAACGCCGTGGCGAGCAGGGGGGCGACGGCGGCGCGGAGCAGCGCCGTCCGGGTCACGCGGTGTCGGCCAGCAGTGCGGGCGCGCGCTCGACCAGTGCCCGTTCGTCGGCGTAGGCCAGTCGGCCGCTCAACTCGTCGAGGGGCACCCAGGCGACCTCGGTCACCTCGATGTCGGCGTCGGAGAGGGCGCCTCCGATCGCGCGGAGCAGGAAGTGATGCACCGTCTTGTGCACGCGACGCCCGTCGGCGACGAACCAGAAGTCGATGATGCCGAGCGGGGCGACGACCTCGCCGATGATCCCGGTCTCTTCGGCGACCTCGCGGACGGCGGTGTCCTCGGGGGTCTCGCCCTCCTCGATGTGGCCCTTGGGCAGGGACCAGAGGAGCCGGCCGCGGCGGTCCGTGCGGCCGATGAGGGCGGCACGGGGCCCGGTCACAGGGTCGTCAGCGACCACCAGGCCCCCGGCGGAGGTCTCGTCGACCCGGCGCAACCGGCGGCCGGGGCGTCCGCGCCCGCCGGTCCCAGCCATGCCAGGAGGGTAGCGCGCGCGGCGACAGCTCCGGGAGCATCGCAGCGAGCGCCAGCGAGCGAGGAGCGGAGCGGGACCCGGGCCGGACCGGAGCGCTTCGGTGCCGCACTACTCTGGTTCGTCGTGTCCGCCACCCCCCCGAGTCCTCCTGCCGGGGCACTTCCCGTGCCCCCGGCTGTCCAGGAGACGGTCCGGGCTCTGGTCGACCTCTCCCCCGTCCTCACCGAGCTCGGCGAGCGCTTCACCAGGGCGGGCTTCGAGGTCCATCTCGTCGGGGGTTCGGTGCGCGACGCGCTGCTGGCCGCGGCGCGCCCGGGCAGGACCGACCGACCTGCCCGGCGACCTCGACGTCACCACCGACGCCCGGCCGGAGCAGGTGCTCGAACTGTTGCACGGGTGGGCGGGTTCCACGTGGAACACGGGGATCGCCTTCGGCACCGTGGGCGCCGAGGTGCGCGGCATCCGCCTGGAGATCACCACCTTCCGGGCGGACCGCTACGACCGGGAGTCGCGCAACCCCGAGGTGGCGTGGGGTGCCTCGCTCGTCGACGACCTGATCCGCCGCGACTTCACCGTGAACGCGATGGCGGTCTCGCTGGGCCCCGACCGCACGGTGACCGACCCCTTCGGCGGGCTGGGCGACCTGCTCGCCGCGGCGGCTGCGGACGCCCGGGTCCGCCGCCGACTCCTTCGCCGACGACCCGCTGCGGATGCTGCGCGCCGTCCGCTTCGTGGCCCAGCTCGGACTCACCCCGGTCGACGAGGTCGTCGAGGCCATGACGGCGATGTCCGGCGAGCTGGCGCGGATCACGCCCGAGCGGGTCCAGGTGGAGCTGTCGAAGACGCTGCTGCAGGACTCCCCGCGCGCGGCGCTGGAGCTCTTCGTGGCAACCGGGCTGGCCGACGCCGACGTCCTCCCGGAGCTGTCGGCGCTGCGGATGGAGATCGACGAGCACCACCAGCACAAGGACGTCTACTCCCATTCGCTGACCGTGCTCGAGCAGGCGATCGCCCTGGAGAAGGCCGAGTGCCGGAGCGCACGCCGGGTCACCGGACCTGGTGCTGCGGCTGGCCGCGCTGCTGCACGACATCGGCAAGCCGGCCACCCGCCGGCACGAGGAGCGCGGGCGGGTCTCCTTCCACCACCACGAGGTGGTCGGGGCGAAGCTGGTGAAGAAGCGGCTGACCGCGCTGCGCTACCCCAAGGACGTCATCGAGGCGGTCGCCCGGCTGACCTTCCTGCACCTGCGCTTCCACGGCTACGGCAGCGGGGAGTGGACCGACTCGGCGGTGCGCCGCTACGTCACCGACGCCGGCGACCTGCTCCCCCGGCTGCACAAGCTGGTGCGCTCGGACTCGACCACGCGCAACAAGAAGCGGGCGGCGGCGCTGTCGGCGACGTACGACTCCCTCGAGCAGCGGATCGCCGAGCTGTCGGAGCGGGAGAACCTGGCACGCGTGCGGCCGGACCTCGACGGCAACGCGATCATGGAGCTGCTGGGGCTGGAGCCGGGGCCGGACGTGGGCCGCGCCTGGCGCTTCCTCAAGGAGCTGCGGCTGGAGCGCGGCCCGCTGTCCCACGAGGAGGCCGAGGCGGAGCTGCGCGCCTGGTGGGCCGCCCAGGACTGACCCCGGCGGTTCCGCGACACACCGCTGCGGGCAGCATGGCGGCATGAGCAGCGACATCTGGCCCGTGGTCCATGCCGAGCGACGGGCGCTGGCCGCCGACCTGGAGGGGCTGGCGCCGGAGCGGTGGCAGACCCGGTCGCTGTGCACCGACTGGAGCGTCCACGACGTCCTCGCGCACATGGTCGCGACGGCGAAGGAGACTCCCCCGGGGTTCTTCGTCGGCCTGGTGACGTCGGGCTTCAGCCTCTCGAAGCACACCGCGAAGCGGATCGCCGCCGAGCGGACCGGCGGGCCCGACCGCGACCCTCGAGGCCTTCCGGGCGGTGGAGTCGTCCACCGCGGCCCCGCCCGGACCGAAGCTGAGCTGGCTCGGTGAGGCGCTGGTCCACGCCGAGGACATCCGGCGTCCGCTGGGGATCGCGCACGACTACCCGCTCGCGTCGGTCACCGCCGTCACCGAGTTCTACGCCGGGTCGAACGTGCTCATCGGCGGCAAGCGCCGGGTGACCGGGCTGACCTTGAAGGCCACCGACACCGATTGGTCCCACGGCAGCGGCCCCGTCGTCGAAGGACCGGCCGTGGCGCTCATGCTGGCGACGACCGGCCGCAAGCAGGCGCTCGACGACCTCACCGGCCCCGGCGTCGAGACCCTGCGCACCCGCTGAGCCGTTAGCGGAGTGCATTTGTCGCGGTTAGCTGCACGAATCCACTCCGCACGACCGCGAGACTGTGGATAACGCGAGAGAGCGCTGATCCCTGGACCCACGATCCACATGTGCCGTCCCGACCCGAGTTCCCACCCGAGTGGGCAGTCGCGCGCCGTGCAGGATCTCCGCGACCGAGGCGTGAGCAACGCCAGCGTCAGGACCGCGGTCCGGGCCGGTCGTTGGCAAGAACCCGTCCGCGGCGTCGTCGTCCCGCACTCGGGTCCTCTGACACAACGCGAGCGATGGCTGGTGGCCCTCGCCTTCGCCGGTCCGGAGGCGTGCCTCTCCCACCGGAGCGCACTACGGCTGTGGGGGGCGAAAGCCGAGGAACTTTCCGCCGCGCGACGGGTGGCCGGAGTGCTCGGCGACTTCCATGCCCCAGCGGACGGCGGCATGGTCGAGGTGTCCCGTATCCATGGCCAACACATGGCATCGCACGGGTTCGTCGTCGTCCATCAGAGCCGCAGGCCAATCGAAGCCGTCACGTTGTCAGGACTGCGGTCCACCAACGCAGCCCGAGCCGCCATCGATGTTGCGCTCACCGCACAGCGGCGCGCGGACGTGGACCACGTTATCGCCGACGTCCTGCAGAAGGGTCTCGCGAACGTCGAGTCGCTCGTCGAGGAGACGCGTCAGGCCGGCCGGCTTGCAACCTCCTGGCTCAGGGCAGCGGTGGCCGATGCGGGTCGTGGGATGCGCTCGGTCGGCGAGAGCGATCTACGCCGCGTCGTGCTGGCTGCAGGCCTGCCTGAGCCCGAGTGGAACGCGCCGATCGAGACTGCGACCGGGACGTACCACGTCGACGCCTTGTGGCGGGCCAAGCGGGTCGCGGCCGAGGCGGATGGACGGGCCTACCACCTGAACGCCCGCGACTGGGCCGCCGATCTGCGGCGCCAGAACGCGATCCACGGTGCGGGTGTGGTGCTCCTGCGCTTCCCGGTGCGGCGGCTCCGCTTCGAGCCGGTGGGCATGTGGACGCGAGATGTACGTGCTCGTCGCATGAGAGGAGTGGATTTGTGCGGATTACCTGCACGAATCCACTCCACAACCACATCAGTGGCGGGAGGTGATGCGGCGGTAGAGGACGGCGGTCAGGAGGTAGGTCGCCCCGACGATGCCGAGCATCCAGTACGAGATCCCCGACGACGGCAGCGTGAACGCCCCGATGAGCACGGCGACGACGAACGTGACGTTGAACAGGGTGTCGTAGACGGAGAAGACGCGGCCGCGGAAGTCGTCGTCCACGCTCTCCTGCAGCGTCGTGTCCACGCAGATCTTGACGGCCTGCGCGAGGAACCCCAGCGCCAGACCCGCGACCACCGTGGTCGGCGCCGTGAACGCCAGGAAGAGCGCCGGCAGGGCTACGCCGGCGCCGGCCAGCAGCCAGGTGATCCAGCGGGGCTTCCCGACGTGCCGGACGACCCACGGGGTGACGGCGGCCGCGAGCAGGGTGCCGATCGCCCCGGCACCGACCACCTCGCCGAGGCCGACGAGCCCCCCGGTGAAGAAGCCGCCGTCCGGCGGGAAGGTGTTGCGGTACAGCAGCAGGATCACCAGCGTGAGGAAGCCGAAGCACAGCCGGTGCAGGCTCATCGCGGCCAGCGCGGCCGCCGCGGGCGGATGGGCCCACACGTGCCGGGCGCCGGCGGCCATCCCGACGACGACGTCGCGGACCGACAGGTGCACCGACCGGGCCAGATGGTCGGGGCCGAGGTAGGCGCGCCCGAAACCGGCGACCACCGCGGCCGCGCCGAGATAGGGCAGCGCCGCCGAGAGGGCCAGCGCCGCGTACCCGCTGTCCCCCGCGCCGGCCAGCTGCAGGAGGCCGAGGGCGGCCCCGCCACCGGCCACCGTGGACACGGAGCCCGCCGTCGTCGACAGCGCGTTGGCCGACACGAGCGAGGGCTCGTCCACCGTGTGCGGCAACGACGCGGAGAGGGCGGCCAGGATGAAGCGGTTCACCGAGAAGACCGCCAGGCCCACGACGTAGAAGCCGGTGCCCTGGACGCCCATGAACACCAGAACGGCCACGACCGCGACCAGCCCGGCCCGCAGCAGGTTGGCGCGCAACAGCACCTGGCGCCGGCTCCAGCGGTCCAGCCAGACGCCGGCGAAGGGCCCGACGAACGAGTAGGGCAGCAGCAGGATCGCGAAGCCGGCGGCCACGTCGACCGGCTCCGCAGCCCGCTGCGGGTTGAACAGCACGGTCCCGGCCAGCGCGGCCTGGAAGACGCCGTCGCCGAACTGGGCGAAGAGCCGGGTGACGAGCAGGCGCCGGAAGTCCTTGCGCGGCAACAGGTGGCGGATGCTCGTCTCCGCCACCGCATGCATCCGGTCACCCTAAGCGGACCGCGGGCGTCCGCAGGGTCACCGACGAGCCGGACCCCGCCGTCCGGAAATGATTCTGCACAGCTCGGCCTGCGTGGTTGTCCACGACGGCGGCGCGACCGCCTCCGAGCCGCCCGCCATTGGGGCACACTGGCAGCGATGACCCCGGTGCCCGCGTCGCCCGATCCCGAGTCCGGACCGCCTGCGCGGCCCGCGATCGGTCGACGCCGCGCCGCGGCGGTCCCCACGCTCTCCATCGGCGCGCTCGACGACGTCCGCGCGGGCAGCCTGCTGGTCGCCATGCCGGCACTGACGGACCCCACGTTCGCCGGCACCGTCGTCTACGTGCTCGACCACTCCGACACCGGCACGCTCGGCGTCGTCCTCGGCCGGCCCAGCCAGGTCGAGATCCGCGACGTCCTCCCCGGCTGGTGTGACCTCGCCGTCGAGCCGGGCGTTTTCCACGTCGGCGGACCGTGCGAGACCGACACCGCGCTCTGCCTCGCGGTCGGCCCGGCCGCCGCTCCGGACGAGGACCGCGGGCTGCGCCGCGTCGCCGGCGACGTCTACCTCGTCGACCTCGACAGCGACCCGGCCGAGCTCCCCGAACTGACCGGGCTGCGCGTCTTCGCGGGGTACGCCGGCTGGTCGGCCGGCCAGCTGGCGGGCGAGATCGTCGAGGGCGCGTGGGCCTGCGTGCCCGGCGAACCGGACGACGTCCTCAGCACGCTGGCCGGCCCGGATCTGTGGCGCGCGGTGATGGGCCGGCAGTCCGGCCACCGGGCCGTGCTCTCCACCGCACCGGCCGACCCGACGGCGAACTAGCCGCGACTCGCCCCGGAAGGGCAGCGCGAACCGCCGGATTCTGGTAGGAAAGAGCCCGGGAGAGGGCGGTCTGGGGAAGAGGCCGCCCTCTCCTGCTGTCCTGGGGCGGGTGTGGCCCCGTCCAGGGCACCGCCCCGAGCTTGCGAGGGGTGGTGAGGACGGGGTCCTTTGTTAGACCCCCAGCGCCTCGGCGATCTCCGGATGGTCCACGGCCTCCGCGGTCTCCTCGTCGGCCGGCAGGTCCACCGTCCGGGTCCCGTGGTCGGACAGCGTCACGGTCGCGTCGAACGCGCCGTCCAGCAGCGGCGTCGAGAACTGCAGCAGCAGGTCGTCGGCGGCCGACACCGCCACGGTGCGCCCACCGCGGAGCCCGAACAGCGAGGCCAGCCGGCTGTCGATGGACCGCTGCCCCTGCCACGTGTAGTCCTCGCCCAGGAACGACTCGGGCTCGTCGGCCGTCTCCGCGGACAGCCGCAGCAGCAGCGTGACCAGCACGTCGGCCAGCAGCGGCCCGCCGTCGTCGCCGGCGGTCGTCAGGTCCCGGTGCAGGTAGGTGGCCGTCGGCTCGTCGGCGTCGGCGAGCGCCTCGGGCAGGCCGGGGACGTCCCCGGTCCACACCTCGTCGGCGGTGAAGAACAGCGTGCGGACGTCGTCCTCGCGGCCCGTGCCGAACGTCGTGACCGCCTGGGCGCGGCCGACGCCGTCCTCGAAGTCGACCTCGCCGGTCAAGGTCAGGACGACGCCGTCGCGGTAGGGCGCGGTGACGACGAAGTCCGCGCCGCCCTCGGTGTAGTTGCGGTGCAGGAGCGTCGACAGCGCCGTCGCCTCCGCCTGAGTGACCTGGTCACCGGGGCGACGGGGCGCGGCGGCCTCGGCCGTGCAGCCGGCCAGCAGGGCGGTGACCAGCCCCGCTGCGACGACGACCAGGGAGCCGCGGGACCGCATGCGGTGCAGCGTAGAGAAAGGACCACCCTGCCCCCCGCCACTCGCCCGCTCGCGGCGGGTCCCCGCAGGGCGGCCGCTCCGGTCGCCTGCGGGGACCCGGAACGACGCACGGGCCCGCGCCCTCCGGAGAGGACGCGGGCCCGTGCGGTGGTGCGTGCTGTGCTAGCGCTCGATGTCGCCGCGGATGAACGCCTCGACGGCGTCGCGGGCCTCGCTGTCGCTGTACTGCACCGGCGGGCTCTTCATGAAGTACGAGGACGCCGACAGGATCGGGCCCCCGATGCCCCGGTCGAGCGCGATCTTCGCGGCCCGGACGGCGTCGATGATGATGCCGGCCGAGTTGGGGGAGTCCCAGACCTCGAGCTTGTACTCCAGGTTCAGCGGGACGTCGCCGAACGCGCGGCCCTCGAGGCGGACGTAGGCCCACTTGCGGTCCGACAGCCACGGCACGTGGTCCGACGGCCCGATGTGCACGTTGCCGGCACCCATGTCGCGGTCGACCTGCGAGGTGACCGACTGGGTCTTGGAGATCTTCTTGGACTCCAGGCGCTCACGCTCGAGCATGTTCTTGAAGTCCATGTTGCCGCCGACGTTGAGCTGCATCGTGCGGTCGAGCTGCACGCCGCGGTCCTCGAACAGCTTGGCCAGCACCCGGTGGGTGATGGTCGCGCCGACCTGGCTCTTGATGTCGTCGCCGACGATCGGGACCCCGGCGGCGGTGAACTTGTCGGCCCACGCCTTGGTGCCGGCGATGAACACCGGGAGGGCGTTGACGAACGCGACCCCGGCGTCCAGGGAGCACTGCGCGTAGAACTCCGCCGCGTGCTGCGACCCGACGGGCAGGTAGCAGACGAGGACGTCGGCGCCCGACTCACGCAGCGCCGCGACGACGTCGACCGGCTGCTCGTCGGACTCCTCGATCGTCTCGCGGTAGTACTTGCCCAGGCCGTCGAGGGTGGTGCCGCGCTGCACGGTCACGCCCAGGGGCGGGACGTCGGCGATCTTGATGGTGTTGTTCTCGCTGGCCACGATGGCCTCGGAGAGGTCGCGGCCGACCTTCTTGGCGTCGACGTCGAAGGCGGCGACGAACTCGATGTCGGAGACGTGGTAGTCGCCGAAGCGGACGTGCATCAACCCCGGCACGGACGTCGAGGCGTCGGCGTCCTTGTAGTACTCGATGCCCTGGACGAGCGAGGCGGCGCAGTTGCCGACGCCGACGATGGCGACCTTGACGGTGCCCATGGAGTCTCCTTCTGGTTCGGACCGCGGACGGTCGTTGTTCGGCGGACCGCAGTGGGTCCTGCGTGCTGGTGGTGACGACCGGCTGGCCGGTGCGTCAGGTCGGTGGGTGGTGCGGGCGGGGGAATCCGGGTGGCGGGTCGGGCTCGGCAGCGTTGCGTCGCTCGTGATCGATCAGCTCGGACAGCCAACGAACCTCGCGGTCGACCGATTCCAGGCCGTGCCGCTGCAGCTCGAGGGTGTAGCGGTCCAGCCGTTCACGGGTGCGGGCCAGCGAGGAGCGCAGCCCCTCGCGCTGCCGCTCGACCGTGCGACGGCGGCCTTCGAGGATCCGCAGCCGGACGTCGGCCTCGGTGTGCCGGAAGAACGCCAGCCGGACGCCGAACAGACCGCCGTCGTCGTAGGCCTCCGGACCGGTCTGGCCGACCAGCTCGTGGAACCGCTCCTTGCCGTCGGCGGTGATCGTGTAGACGACCTTGCCGCGGCGGCCGGTCAGCGGTGGGGCGTCGGCCGGCAGCAGCGCGTGCGGGTCGGGCTCGACGGTCCCGATCAGCCCGGCGGCGTGCATCCGCTTGAGGGCCGGGTAGAGCGAACCGTAGGAGATGCTGCGCAGCCCGCCGAGCACCTCGGAAAGCTGCTTGCGCAGCTCGTAGCCGTGCATCGGCGACTGATGGAGCAGGCCGAGGATGGCGAACTCGAGCATCGCGCCCTCCTCGGCCCGTAGTGTCGATGTATCGAGACGATACATCGAAATGCGGTGCTGAGCTGCACCCGGGGAGGCCCGGATGCCGCGGAACCACGGGTGTCGTCGTCCGCACAACGCCCCGTGGACGGCGTTCCTGCGTACATTGACGGCCGTGCCCGGACGTCGATCCGTCGTGGACTACTCGCTGCAGCGGCGAGCTGTGCTCGCCGAGGTGTACGCGGGGCGCACGGGTCTGTTCGAGGTCTGCGACGCCAGTCCGTACCTCTCCCGGGCGGCCAAGTACCACGGCGAAGTGACCGATATCGCGTGCCCGGTCTGTCGCAAGGAACGACTCACGCTGGTGAACTACGTGTACGGCGACCATCTCGGTCCGACGGCGGGCCAGGCCAAGACAGAGGCCGAACTCGTCCGGATGGACGCGATGCAGGAGGAGTTCACCGTGTACGCCGTCGAGGTCTGCCGCAGTTGCGGCTGGAACCACCTCGACGCCTCGTACGTCCTCGGTGCCGAGCCGGCGCCCGGGCGTCAGGCCCGCAAGGGTCGGCGCCGGGCTGCCACGGAGTAGCCACGGGCGCGACTGCGTCCGGCTCCCACAGCTGAAGACATGCCGCGATCGGGGCCGCCCCGGTCGCGACCACGACCTGCCAGAGAGGGGTTCCCTGCGTGCCACCACACGACGAGAACTCGCCCGTCGCGCCGCGTGCCGGCTCCGTTCGCCGACCGCCGACCACGCGGACGCGTAGTACGGGGGGTGGCGGCCGGGGATCGGGTGGCGCCAGTGGTGGCCGGGAATCAGGTGGCTCCGGCGGTGCTCGCAAGCCACCACCGGGCGGTCGGGGCGGTCGCACCACCGCATCGCGCGGCGGTTCGTCGAACGGACCCACCCGGGGTCGCCCCTCCGACGGCCGCAGCGCGGCCGGATCGGGCGGCCGGGGCAGCTCCTCCGGTGGCACCAAGGGCAAGGTCCGCAGCAAGAAGCAGCGTCGCCGTCGTCGGCTGAAGATCGCCGGCGCGGTCATCGCCGGCATGATCGTGCTGATGGGCGTCTTCGTCGGCGTCGTCTACGCCAGCACCGAGGTGCCCAGCCCCGACTCGATCAGCAACGCGCAGACCACCGTTCTCTACTACTCCGACGGCGCGACCGAGATGGCCCGCCTCGGCGACGAGAACCGGACGAACGTCACGCTGGACGAGATCTCCGAGCCCGCCCAGAACGCCGTGCTGGCGGCCGAGAACCGCAGCTTCTACACCGACCCGGGCATCTCGTTCACCGGCATCATCCGGGCGGCCTGGAACAACGTCACCGGCGGTTCCACCCAGGGTGGGTCGACGATCACCCAGCAGTACGTGAAGAACGCCTTCCTGACGGCGGACCAGACCTTCAGCCGGAAGTTCCAGGAGCTCTTCCTGGCGATCAAGCTGGACAACAACTTCACGAAGGAACAGATCCTCGAGAACTACCTCAACACCATCTACTTCGGTCGCGGGGCGTACGGCATCGAGGCCGCGGCCAACACCTACTTCGGTGTGTCCGCCGCCCAGCTGACCGCTCAGCAGGGCGCGGTGCTCGCGGTCCTGATCCGCAGCCCATCGGCCTACGACCCGGCCGAGAACGCCGAGGGCGCCGCGGACCGCTGGGGCCTCGTGCTCGACGCCATGGTCGAGGAGGGCTGGCTGAGCGCCGAGGAGCGCGCCGCCTCCACCTACCCGCAGGTGCGGCCCAACGCCGGCTCCTCGCTCGGCATCCCGGCCGGTCCCGAGGGCCTCATCGTGCAGCGCGCCCTCAACGAGCTCCGCGGCAAGGGTTACACCGACCAGCAGCTCTACGCCGGTGGTCTGCGGATCACGACGACCGTGGAGAAGGGCTGGCAGGACATCGCGCAGCAGGCCGTCACGGACGTCATGCAGGGCGAGCCGCAGAACCTGCGCCAGTCGCTGGTCTCGATCGATCCGCGCACCGGGGCGATCCGCGCCTACTACGGCGGCCCGTCGGGTACCGGCACGGACTACGCGCAGGTCCAGCGCCAGCCGGGTTCGTCGGTGAAGCCCTACGTGCTGGCCACCGCGCTCGAGCAGGGCATCGGCGTCGACGCCCGCCGGGACGGCAGCTCCCCGCAGACCTTCCCGGACCGTGATGCGCCCGTGCGCAACTCGGGTGGGGCGTCCTGCGGGTCCTGCACGCTGCGCGACGCGATGACGCAGTCGCTGAACACGACGTTCTACGGCCTGGCCTACGAGGTGGGCCCGGAGAACGTCGCCGACACCATCCGCTCGACCGCCGGTATGCCCGACGTCTGGGAGAACGGCTTCCTCGAGGGCAACACGACGCTGGCCAACGCCGAGGGCGGCACCGGCTCGGCCATCGGCATCGGTGAGTACGAGATGCGCCCGATCGACCAGGCGCACGGGTTCGCCACCTTCGCCGACGGCGGCATCGAGCGCGAGCCGTTCATCGTGTCGAAGGTGGCCGACAACGAGGGCGCCGTCCTGCTGGAGTACGGCGGCGACGGCGGCGAGCAGGTCATCGCGCCGGAGGTCGCGCACGACGTCACGTACGCGCTGACCGACGTCGCCGACTACTCCCGGCGCTCCCTCGACGACGGCCGGCCGGTCGCCAGCAAGACGGGTACGCAGGGGCTCGACGCGGAGAACAACACCGACGCCTGGATGGTCGGCTACACGCCGTCGATCTCGACCGCGGTCTGGATGGGTACCGACGCGCGTGAACCGATCATCAACATGGACCAGCGGATCATCTACGGGTCGGGCCTGCCCGGCGCGATCTGGCAGCGGTTCATGAGCGCAGTGCTCGCCGGTAGCCCGGTGGAGGACCTGCCGACCTCACCGTCCATCGACGGCGACACCGGCGAGGGCGTCCCGGCCCCGACGACGTCGCAGCAGCCGACCACGCAGGCCTCCACGTCCTCGGCGCCGACGACGACGTCCTCGACTCCCCCGCCGCCGACGGAGCCCGTCGACTCGGACGGAGATGGGGTTCCGGACGACGAGGACTTCGCGCCCAACGACCCCGCGGTCACCGCCCCACCCGAGCCGGTCGACTCCGACGGAGATGGGGTTCCGGACGACGAGGACTTCGCGCCCAACGACCCCAGCGATCTCCGCGCCCCCCACGGCGCCCGGGACTCCCACTGGACCCGGCAACGGCCAAGGCAACAACGGCGGCTGAACCCGGCACGGCAGACTGATGCCGTGACCCAGCCGCCCGACGACGGCGTCCCCACGGACCCCTCCGGCTTTCCGCCGCAGGGGTCCGTGGCGTTCGTGCCCATCGGGCGGACGGCACCCGCGCGGCCCGACCGCGTCGTCCCGACCTGGGTGGACCCGGTCGCCGTGCAGGCCAGCGAGGCCGTCGGCGGCCCCTGGGGCCGGTACGCCGTCACCGGACGTTCGCTGTTCTGGACGCCGCTGCGCGTGTGCCTGCTGTTCACCACGCTCACCCTGGCGCTCGCCTGGATCAAGCAGGCGCCGTGCGCCTCCGGCGACTGGTCCGGCTTCGTCCAGTACACGCACTTCTGCTACTCCGACACCGTGCCGCTCTTCGGGCTGCACGGGCTGGGCGCGGCAAGGTCCCCTACCTCGACGCCCCGGTCGAGTACCCGGTGCTCACCGGCGGCTTCATGGCCGCGTCGGCCGGCTTCGCGCGGGCCTACGACGACGCCGCGCAGGCGTTCGGCCTGCTGCCCACGGTCCCGCCGGTGCAGAGCTACTACATCGTCACCTGCCTGCTGCTCTCGCTGTGCGCGCTGCTGGTCACCCGGGCGGTCCTCGGGCTGTCCGGCCGGCGGCCGTGGGATGCCGCGATGGTCGGTCTCTCCCCGCTGCTGTTCGTGCACGCGTTCACCAACTGGGACCTGTTCGCGGTCGCGCTGGCGACCCTGGGTCTATGGGCGTGGGCGCGCAACCGGCCGGCGGTGGCCGGGATCCTGCTCGGCCTGGGGGTCGCGGCCAAGCTCTATCCGGCGCTGCTGCTGGTCGGGCTGTTCTGGCTCTGCCTGCGGGCCGGGACGCTGCGCGTCTGGTTGCGGACGACGGTCATCGCGGTCGCGACGTGGGCCGCGGTCAACGCGCCCATCGCGCTGCTCGCCCCGGACAACTGGAGCCGCTTCTTCCGGCTCAACAGCAGCCGTCCGGCCGATCCGGACACGGTCTGGAACCTGCTGCTCGCCGCCACCGACCACCAGCTCCTGGACGGGCCGCTCGGGGTCGGCGAGTCGCCTACGGTGCTCAACCTCGTCGTCGCCGTCGTCCTGCTGCTGATGGTCGCGGGTGTCGGCTGGCTGACGCTCGCGGCGCCGGTCCGGCCGCGGGTCGCGCAGATCGCCTTCCTGCTGGTCGCCGGGTTCCTGTTGCTCAACAAGGTGTGGAGCCCGCAGTACTCGCTGTGGCTGCTGCCGCTCGCGGTGCTGGCCCGGCCGAAGTGGCGCTCGCTGCTGCTCTGGCAGGCGGCCGAGGCGCTGCTGTGGGTGCCGCGACTGCTCTGGTACCTCGGCACCGACAACCGCGGCGTGAAGGTCGAGTGGTTCTTCCTCGGCGTCACGATCCGCGACATCGCGGTGCTGATGCTCATGGGCCTGGTCGTGCGCGACATCCTGCGGCCCGACGGCGACGTCGTCCGGACGAGCTGGCTGGGCACCGATGACCCCGCCGGAGGTCCGCTGGACAACGCCCCCGACCGCATCGTGCTGCGCCGCCCGATGATGATCAGGTCACCTGATCATTAGGGGTCCTGGCTCAGCATCGACGGTGAGCCAGGACCCCATACGCTGAGCCAGGACCACCCACGGTGAGCCAACCGGGTGTCAGGACAGAGCTGAGCGCAGCAGCGCGATCTCCTCGGCATGGCCCGCGGCGTCACCGGGGGTCTCGAGGACGATGGGGCAGCCCGCGGCCCGGGCCACCTCGACCAGGAGCTCGGTCGGGATCTCGCCGTCGATCAGCGGGGCGTGCCGGTCGCGGCTCGAGCCCGCCGCGTCCCGGCTGTTGTTCAGGTGGACGAGGTCGATCCGGCCGGTGATCGCCCGGACGTCGTCGACGACGGTCGTGAGGTCCCAGCCGGCCGCCCACGCGTGACAGGTGTCGAGCACGAAGCCGGCGCCGAACTCGCCGATGGCCTCCCAGAGCCGGCCGATCGCATCGAGGTCGCGGGCCATGGCGTTGCCGCCGCCCGCGGTGTTCTCGATCAGCAGGGGCAGCGGGAAGCCACCGTCGTCGGCCTGGCGGGCGAACGTCTTGCGCCAGTTGTCGACGCCGACCGCGGGGTCGTCCTTGGCCAGCACGTGCCCGCCGTGGACGACGAGACCGACGGCGCCGATCGCCGCGGAGGCCGTGGCATGCGCGGCGAGCAGCTTGCGGCTCGGGATGCGGATGCGGTTGTTCGTCGTCGCGACGTTGAGCATGTACGGCGCATGGACGACGACCATGACGTCGGAGGCGAGCAGCTCGGATGCGTCCGGGCGGGGCTTCGGGGTCGCGTAGCTCTGCGGATCGGTGAGGAAGACCTGGACCCCGTCCGCGTCCATCTCCGCCGCGCGGGCGAGCGGGCCGCCGTCGAGCAGCTCGTTGTCATCGGTCAGACCAGGGCCGATGTGGACACCGATCGGGTGAGGGGCGGGTCCGGGCGGGTGAATAGGCATCGCTAACGACCCTAGTTCGGTCGCAGTTTCAGGTTTACCCGTATCGCCGGCGTCACATCATCGTTCTTGCAGCGTGACGGGGGTTACTCCCCAGTAGCTCGGGGAATCAATGTCCTGTGCGTCGACGTGGAGGTAGGCAACAGATGGCAAGCGGTCGGATCCGGCGAAGTGCGCGACGCGGTCTCGCGATCGCGGTGCTCGGCTGGCTGGGCGTGGCAGCCTTCTCCGTGCTGATGGCGCCCAGCGCCAGCGCGGCCCCCAGTGCAACGGTCACCATCCAGAACGTCACGCCCCCCGCGGTCAGCGTGGACCAGGGCGGCACGGTCACGTTCATCAACGGGATCCCGGCCCAGAACAAGGGCGGCGTCTCCGTGCCCCTGGTGGGCACGTTCTCCGCCACCGTCTACACCGACGTGGCCGTCACCTTCTTCGGTGAGAAGCGGGCCCTGCAGCCGGGCCAGTCCACCGCGTGGAACTTCAACGACCCGGCGACCACCGGCGAGATCAGCTACACGTACCGGATCGTCCCCCAGTCGGGCCTGTCCGCGACCGTCGCCAACCAGGTGATCAACACCGTCGCCGGCTCGCTGCCGGCGCTGCCGGTGCCCACGCCGTACGTGGTGCAGACGATCCTCCCGGACCTGCCCACGCTGCCGGGCGCCAACCTGCCGCAGCTGCCCACGGTGACCGTGCCGCTGCCTGACCCGACCGGCACCGTGCCGACCAACCCCGAGGTCAACCCCACGGACCCGACCAACCCGACGAACCCGGGCGGCCCGGCCGCGGGCCCGGCCCCGGAGGGCATCCCGGGTTCGCAGTACAACTACGACCTCGGTGGCAGCACGCCGAACCTCTCGCCGACGGACACCGTCGCGGCCGCGGCGTTCGACCCGTCCCGGTTCTTCGTCCCGGGTGAGAGCCTCGGCGGCGCCGAGGGCGCCAGCGCCAGTGGCGAGGGCGCCGGCGGTCAGCCGGGCAGTTACGACGGCGCCTCGGTGCCGGTCTTCGGCCAGTTGGCCGGCCTGGACGGCGCCGCCCTCGACGAGGAGGCCGCGGCCGAGGCCGCTGCGGTCCGGCGAGAACGCTCCGGCGCTGCCGGCCGCCGCGCTGGCCGCGGTCGTCGCCCTGGTCGCGGTGACCGCCGCGCTCGTCCGCACCCACCAGTCCCAGCGCGCCTCGCGCTGAGAAAGGACCCCGTCCTCCTCACGGCTCGCAAGCTCGCGGCGAGCCTCTGGACGGGGCCGGGCCCCGCGGCTGTCGTCCCTTCGTCGGGGACGGCGGCCGCGGTTCGTCGTGGGGCGTGGATCTCGCGTGCGCGCTCCACGGATGTGCCCCTGTGGACAGCGCGGAGGGGCGTCGCGCCGGACGCTGGTAGCCTGTCCACAGCGCGTTCCGGCACTCGCTGGGGCGCGCGACGCGTGTACGACCCTCCTGCTGCAGATTCCCTGCAGCCGCTGAGACCAGAGGAGGTGGGGTTCTCCGTGCGTCACTACGAATTGATGGTCATCCTCGACCCCGAGCTCGAGGAGCGCACCATCGCTCCTTCCCTCGACCGGTTCCTGACCGTCATCACCAAGGCCGGCGGTTCCGTCGGCAAGGTCGACATCTGGGGCCGGCGTCGCCTGGCCTTCGAGATCAAGAAGCAGATCGAGGGCATCTACGCCGTCATCGACATCGATGCCGAGCCCGCCGCTGTGTCCGAGCTCGACCGTCAGCTCAACCTGAACGAGTCGGTGCTCCGCACGAAGCTGATGCGGCCCGAGGTCCACTGACATGGCCGGCGAGACCGTCATCACCGTCGTCGGCAACCTCACCGCCGACCCGGAGCTGCGCTTCACGCCGTCGGGTGCCGCCGTCGCCAACTTCACCGTCGCGTCGACCCCGCGCACCTTCGACCGTCAGTCGCAGGAGTGGAAGGACGGCGAGGCGCTGTTCCTCCGCTGCAACGTGTGGCGCCAGGTCGCCGAGAACGTGGCCGAGTCCCTCACCCGGGGCTCGCGGGTCATCGTCAGCGGGCGGCTGAAGCAGCGTTCGTTCGACACCAAGGAAGGCGAGAAGCGCACCGTCATCGAGCTGGAGGTCGACGAGATCGGCCCCTCGCTGCGCTACGCCACGGCCAAGGTCACCCGCGCCTCGCGCGGTGAGGGCGGCGGCAACTTCGGTGGCGGCGGCGGCGGAGGTGGCTTCGGCTCCTCCGGCGGCGGCGGCGGTGGTGGCGGCGGCGGCGGTGCGAGCGACCCGTGGTCGACGCCCGCCGGCCCGTCCGACGAACCGCCCTTCTGATCCCCTCTTTCTCTCCCTGAACTCTTCGTATCTGGAGTACCCCGGTGCCCAAGCCCCCTGTTCGCAAGCCCAAGAAGAAGGTCTGCCAGTTCTGCAAGGACAAGGCGACCTACGTCGACTACAAGGACACGACCCTGCTGCGGAAGTTCATCTCCGACCGCGGCAAGATCCGTGCCCGCCGCGTCAGCGGCAACTGCAGCCAGCACCAGCGTGACGTCGCCACGGCCGTGAAGAACAGCCGTGAGATGGCGCTGCTGCCCTACACCTCGACGGCGCGCTGATCATGAGCACGATGAAGCTGATCCTGACCCAGGAGGTCACCGGTCTCGGTACCTCCGGCGACACCGTGGAGGTCAAGGGCGGTTACGGCCGCAACTACCTCCTCCCCCGCGGGCTGGCCATCAAGGCCACCCGGGGCGCTGAGAAGCAGGTCGAGTCCCTGCGCCGGGCGCGTGCCGCCCGCGAGGTGGCCTCGCACGAGGAGGCGCAGGCTCTCGCCGGGCGCCTCTCCGGCCTGAAGGTCCAGGTGCCGGCCCGCGCCGGCGACGGTGGCCGCCTGTTCGGGCGCGTCACGACCGCCGACGTCGCCGCCGCGGTGACCGCCGCCGGTGGCCCGGAGCTGGACCGTCGTCGTATCGACCTGCCGAGCACCATCAAGACGACCGGGGAGCACACGATCACCGTGCGCGTGCACCCCGAGGTGAGCACGCCGCTCACCATCGAGGTCGTCGCCGGCTGATACCCGCTCCATCGGAAGGGGCGTCGGACTCCGGTCCGGCGCCCCTTCCGGCGGTCTGGGCCCCTCGTCGGTGACCCTGTGGATTAGTGCCAGCTATCCCGCCCGCGTTCGGCGTTCTCCACCGGTGGACGGCGTCGCGCCGCGCGGCCTCATGTGACGAGTGGTGCGCTGCACAGAAATAGTTCTGAACTTTCTCCCGTCCACAGCCGGTGGGCGGCCTTCGCGCAGGTGACGCGCGGGGGACGGTGGATGACGGCGACATGTCCCCCGCCGTCTCCACATGTCGACACGCCTCCATCCACCGACTTGTCCACAAGTTGTGCAGATCGGCGTGCACACCGGTGTTGGACGCCGCCCCTCCACCTTCCTAACGTCCTCCTCAGCTGCCGCCGGGCGCGCGGGGAAATGTCGGTGCCCGGCGGTAGCAATATCCCGAACACATGTTCGGTCCGGCGGCGCCCGCCGATCTCCCGGCTTCCCCACGGAGTGGTGATGCGGGCGCGCCTGCAACAACAGATGGAGGAAACCCGTGGCGGTGGCCGACGACTTCAGCCGACCGTCCGCGACGGCACCGGCCTACGACCGGCAGCCGCCGCAGGACGTCGCAGCGGAGCAGTCGGTACTCGGCGGCATGCTGCTCAGCAAGGACGCGATCGCCGACGTGGTCGAGGTGCTGCACGGCCCCGACTTCTACCGCCCGGCGCACCAGGTGATCTTCGACTGCATCCTCGACCTGTACGGGCGGGGTGAGCCGGCCGACGCGATCACCGTCGCCGCCGAGCTCAACCGGACCGACCAGCTGTCGAAGATGGGCGGTGCGGTCTACCTGCACACGGTCATCCAGTCCACGCCGACGGCGGCCAACGCCGGCTACTACGCGGCGATCGTCGCCGAGCAGGCCGTGCTCCGGCGCCTGGTCGAGGCGGGCACCCGCGTCGTGCAGCTCGGCTACGGCGCGGCCGGCGGCAAGGGCGACGTCGACGACATCGTCGACCGCGCGCAGCAGGAGATCTACGACGTCACCGAGAAGCGCATGAGTGAGGACTACTCGCGCCTCGAGGACATCCTGCAGCCGACGATGGACGAGCTCGACGCCATCGCCTCACGGGGCGGGGTCAGCCGCGGTGTGCCGACCGGCATCCGCGACCTCGATGAATTGACCAACGGCCTGCAGGCCGGACAAATGATCGTCATTGCGGCCCGACCTGGAGTCGGCAAATCAACGCTGGGTCTTGACATTGCGCGTTCCGCATCCGTAAAACACCATTTGCCCGCCGCGATCTTCCGCTGGAAATGAGCAAGCACGAGATCACCATGCGTCTGCTCTCCGCAGAGGCGAAGGTGCCGCTGCACCACATGCGCGCCGGCACGCTCTCGGACGAGGACTGGTCGAAGCTGGCCCGCCGCATGGGCGAGATCGCCGATGCGCCGCTCTACATCGACGACTCCCCCAACATGACGATGATGGAGATCCGCGCCAAGGCACGGCGGCTGAAGCAGCGCAACGACCTCAAGCTCGTGGTCATCGACTATCTCCAGCTGATGACATCGGGCAAGCGCGTCGAGAGCCGCCAGCAGGAGGTCTCGGAGTTCTCGCGTGCCCTCAAGCTACTGGCAAAGGAAATTGAAGTGCCGGTAATTGCAATGAGTCAGCTGAACCGGGGTTCAGAACAAAGGCAAGATAAAAAGCCAATGCTGTCGGACCTTCGCGAATCCGGATCGATCGAACAAGATGCGGATATGGTCATGATGATTCACCGGGAAGATATGTACGAGAAGGAATCTCCGCGGGCCGGCGAGGCCGACATCATGCTGGTCAAGCACCGTAACGGTCCCACCGCGAACGTCACGGTGGCCTTCCAGGGCCACTACAGCCGCTTCGTGGACATGGCGAACTGACGTGGACACCGTTCTCGCGTCCGCCGGCGACCTCCGCGACCTCCCGGTGCAGGAGGTGACACTCCTGTCCGGCCCGGCCAGTGCCGGCACGAGCGACGCCCAGCTCACGGGCGGGCTCGCGGTCTCGGCCGTCCCCAGTTCGTCACCGAGTCAGGAGCGGCTGGTCCGGATCGCCGCGATGATCCGGGAGGCCGAGCTGGCGATGCCTGGGCCCGACCGCCGGGAACGCCGACGGCAGCGCTCCGGCCCGATCCCGCTGACGCCGCGCCGGCTGCACCGCGTTGGTTCACGCCCGCGGCCCGGCTGGCGTGAGGCCGACCGAGCTGGCCAGCTAGCGGCGAGAAGTGCATCGGAGAGGCCCAGAACCGCGACGGTTCTGGGCCTCTCCCGTGCACAGGCACAGCCGGCTGTGGACAACCGAGACGAGCTGTCGGATCCCGGTGTCACGGTGCCGGCATGAAGCTGCTGACAGCCACACGAACAGGGCAAGGCGAACGGGACGGCGACTTCTGTCATGCCGTCGAAGGTGAGCTCGTGATCCTGGGCTTCGTCTGTGCGACCGATGAAGCCGAACCCGACGGCGGCTGCGGCTGCGGTCGCGCCTTCGCCGGCATGAGCTCTCTCCGCGCCACCACGACGGCGCTCGTCCGCGAGCTGGATCTCACGCTCGACGATCTCCGCATGGCCGTCGAGGCCCATCACATCGCCGCCGGACTGGGCCCCGATCTGCTGGGGCGTGAGGACTTCGCGGACCTGGTCGACGAGACGATCGAGGAAGCGGTGCACCTCGCCCGGTTCTGGCCGGTCGGAACGGTCGTCGGACGCCGCCTGGACCACGTGCACCGGCGCTCGCTGCCGGAGGGGTATGTCCCGGCACCGTTCACCATCCGTGACCTCTAGGTCCCAGCATCGACCGAACCGCAGAGGCCCAGAACCAGGACGGTTCTGGGCCTCTGCGGTTCATTGGCCCCGCCTGGAGAGCTCAGGCGGCGCGGGCCTGGAGCGCCCGGCGCACCTTCTTGCCGCCGGTCGTCATCTTGTAGAGCTTCGCGAGCTGCGACGGCGCGTTCGTCGACGCGTGGTCTGCTCGAGCCAGCCGTTGGGCAGCGAGAGCCGGAAGACCTTGTGCCAGGCGGAGGAGACCTGCTTGTACATCGGCGCCGAGTGGTAGTTCAGGCCGTACTGGTCGAACAGGGCCTTCACCTCGCGGCGCGATCTCGGCGTACCGGTTGCTCGGCAGGTCGGGGAACAGGTGGTGCTCGATCTGGTGCGACAGGTTGCCGGTCATGAGGTGCATGGCCTTGGACGCCGGAGATGTTGGCCGAGCCGAGCATCTGGCGCAGGTACCACTCGCCGCGGGTCTCGCCCTCGATCGAGCGCTTCTCGAACGTCTGCACGCCCTCGGGGAAGTGCCCGCACATGATCACCGAGTGCGACCACAGGTTGCGCACCACGTTGGCGGTGAAGTTCGCGGCCAGCGTCGGCAGGAACGACGGCCCGGACAGCAGCGGGTGGAGCACGTAGTCCTTGGGCGCCTGCCTGCGGATCTTGCCCAGCACGGCCTTCGCGCCGGCCGGAACTCCGGGTCCTGGCGGCGCTTCGCCGTCGCCAGGTTCTTGCCGAGCTCCAGGTCGTAGGCGGCGATGCCGTACTCGAAGAAGCAGGCGTTGATGAAGTTCCACACCGGCTGCGCCAGGTACAGCGGGTGCCACTTCTGGTCCTCGTCGACGCGCATGATGCCGTAGCCGAGGTCGTTGTCCTTGCCGATCACGTTCGTGTACGTGTGGTGCAGCTCGTTGTGCGAGTGCTTCCACTGCTCGGCCGGGCTGGCCATGTCCCACTCCCACGTCGTGGAGTGGATCTTCGGGTCGCGCATCCAGTCCCACTGGCCGTGCAGGATGTTGTGCCCGATCTCCATGTTCTCGAGGATCTTGGCGACCGACAGGCCGACCGTGCCGAGGACCCAGGCCGGCGGGAAGACCGAGACCAGCAGCACGGCGCGGCTGCCCAGCTCCAGCTTGCGCTGCACGTCGATGACGGTGCGGATGTAGCGCGCGTCGTCCTCGCCCCGGCTGTCGAGGATCTCCTGGCGGATGGCGTCGAGCTGCTTGCCCAGCAGCTCGATGTCCTCGGCGGTGAGGTGCGCGATCGGGTTGTCGGACTTCTTCTGGATGGCGGTCATGTCCGCTCCTCGTCAGTCGGTCGTGCTGGTCAGTGGTCGATGGCGCAGGCGCCGGCGGCGGCGCTCGACGCAGGTCTGGATCGAGGACGCCGTCGCCCGGGGCGGCGGTGGTGACCTCGCCGGTGCGCAGGTCGCGCACGGCGCCCTCGCGCAGCGGGCAGGACGCAGCCGAAGCAGATGCCCATGCGGCACCCGCTCGGCATGAGGACGCCGGCCTCCTCGGCGGCGTCGAGGATCGGGGTGGCGCCGTCGGCCTCGACCGTCGTCCCGGTCTTGGCGAAGGTGACGGTGCCGCCCTCGCCGGTCGACGAGGACGGTCGGGCGGAAGCGCTCGGTGTACAGCCGGTCGGCGAGGCCGGCGCCGGCCCAGTGCTCCTCCAGCGCCTCGAGCATGCCCGACCGGGCCGCAGGCCCAGGTGGACGCGCTCGGCCAGGTCGGGGACCAGCGCGTCGATCGCGGCGGCGTCGAGCATGCCGTCGGTGTCGGTGTGCTGCTCGACCAGCCGGATCCGGCCGGCGGCGGCCAGCCGCGCAGCTCGTCGCCGAAGATGACGTCGTCCGCGGTGGGCGCGGAGTGCACCAGGACGACGTCGGTCAGCCGTCGTGCGCGCGGTTGCGCAGCATGCCCATCACCGGCGTGATGCCGGAGCCCGCGGTGACGAACAGCGCCTTGGCCGGCGCTCGGCCGGGCAGCACGAACTCGCCGGTGGCCTGGTCGAGCTGGACGAGCGTGCCCGGAGCGGTCCGGCGCACCAGGTGGTTGCTGACCTTGCCGTCCGGGATGGCCTTCACGGTGACGCTGAAGCAGCCGTCGGTGCGGGTCAGGTCGGAGGTGATCGAGTAGGCGCGCCACTGGCGGACGCCGTCGACGTCGATGCCGATGCGCACGTACTGGCCGGGCGTGTGCGGCCGCCAGCCGCGGCCGGGGCGGATCACGAGGGTGGCGGCGTCACGCGTCTCGGGGTGGACCGCCTCGATGCGGCCGCGCAGGGCCGCGCCGGAGCGCAGCGGGTCGACCAGGTCGAGGTAGTCCGTGGGCAGCAGCGGCGTCGTGACGCCAGCTCGGCGAGCTTGAGGACGCGGTCGCGCAGCGCCGTCGCCGGGGCCGGGCCGGGGAAGGGCGCGGACAGTCTCGGTCATGTTATGAGGTTTCCGCTCGGGGCATAAGTACCTGTGCTCTCGGACGTGAATCGGCGGGTAGCTTCTGTTCGCAGCGAACAAAAGAGTGCGGGATGCACTCCGAGGCGATCGAGTGACGTGTGGCCATCGAAACGAGCGCGTTCCCGGCCGGCGTCGCGGCCGCGATACGCGCGAGCTGCCGGCCGTCGCCGAGGCGACGATCGCGACGATCGTCGTGGAGGTGCCCAGCTACGCCGACGCGTTCAGCGGCGACATGGGGCGGGCCATCGACCGCGCCGTCCAGCTGGCGCTCGGCGGCTTCCTCAGCCTGGCCACGCGGCGGCGCCGACCCGAGCCGGCCGATCGGGCCCGCGCTGGACGGCGCCTACGCGCTGGGCCGCGGCGAGGCGCGCAGCGGCCGCTCGATGGACGCCCTGCTCGCCGCCTACCGGGTGGGGGCCCGGGTCTCCTGGCGGCACATGAGCGGGGCGCCGTCGCGCGCCGGGTCACCGGCGGGCACTGGCCCGCTTCGCCGAGCTGGTGTTCGCCTACATCGACCAGCTGTCGGCCTCGAGCGTCGCCGGGCACGCCGACGAACTGGCCTCCACCGGCCGGGCCCGCCAGCGGCACCTGGAGCGGCTGGCCGGCCGTGCTGCTCGCCGGGCGCGCCGACGACCGACCTCGTCGCGGCCGCCGAGCGGGCGGATGGGCTGCCGCCGCGCACCCTGACCGCCGTCGTGCTGCCGGAGGCGAAGGTGCACGGGCGCGCTGGTCTCGCTGGACGTGCGCACGCTCGTCGGCACCGAGGACGTGCCCGGGCGACGACGACCGCGGTCGTCCTGCTGGTCCCGGATGCCGAGGGCCGGGCCCGGCCGGCGCTGCTGACGCTCGCTGGACGGGCGGCACGCCGTCGTCGGACCGCCGCGGCCGTGGGCGGCGGTCGCAGGCCTCCTACGCCCGGGTCCAGCGCGCCGTGCAGCTCGGGCTCCGCGCCGACGGGTCGGCCCCGCTGGACACCGAGGAGCGGCTGGCCGAGCTCGTCGCTCCGGGCGGACGACGGCGCGCTGGCCGACCTGCGGGCGCAGGTGCTGGCGCCGCTGGCCGGGCTGAGCGCGCGGCACGCGGGAGAAGCTCACCGAGACGCTGCGCTCCTGGCTGCTGCACCACGGCCGGCGCGAGCAGGTCGCCGAGGAGCTGTTCGTGCACCCGCAGACGGTGCGCTACCGCATGGGGCAGCTGCGCGAGCTGTTCGGCACGCGGCTGGAGGACCCGCGCACGGTGCTGGAGCTGACCATCGCGCTGGGCCTCGGCCGCGGCTGAGAGCAGAGCGCTGGGCCTCGGCCGCGGCTGAGAGCAGAGCGCTGGGCCTCGGCCGCGGCTGACGGCAGAACTGTCCGACCCCTGGTGCAGGGTGACCTCATGACCGTCGACCTGGCCGCCGCTGCCGACTTCCTGGCCGGGTCCGCCCGCCTGCTCGACCGGCGCCGCTTCGACGTGCTCTTCGCCGGGGGCGACGCCGGCCCGCTGCTCGCGGCCGTCGAGGCCTATCGCAACCCCGACGGCGGCTACGGCTGGGGCCTGGAACCCGACCTGCGCTCACGCACCAGCCAGCCCGGCGGCGCTCTGCACGCCTTCGAGGTCTTCGCCGACATCGCGCCGGCGACGACGCCGCGGGCCGTCGAGCTGTGCGAGTGGCTGGCGGCCGTCACGCTGCCCGACGGCGGGCTGCCGTTCGCGCTCCCCGTGCCCGATCCGGCCGCGTGCGCGCCGTTCTGGGCGACGGCGGACAGCACCGGCTCCTCGCTGCAGATCACTGCGATCGTCGCGGTCGCCGCCCACCGGGTCGCGGCGACCGATGCGGCGGTCGCCGCGCACCCGTGGCTCGCGCGGGCCACGGAGTTCTGCCTGACCGCCACGCGGGCGCTCGGCGCCGAGCCGCACGCCATGGAGCTCGCCTTCGCGGTGCAGCTGCTCGACGCCGCGGCCGCACGCACCCCGGGCGCCGCCGAGCTGCTCGACGAGCTGCGGCGTCTCGTGCCTGCCGACGGGTTGATGCACGTGGCGGGCGGCGCCGACGACGAGTTCATGCGCCCGCTGGACTTCGCGCCGTCGCCGGGTGGTCCGGCGCGGACCCTGTTCGGACCCGGCGTCATCGACGCGGAGCTGGCGCGGCTGGCCGCGGCCCAGCAGCCCGACGGCGGCTGGTCGGTCGACTTCGCGAGCTACTCGCCGGCGGCGACGCTCGAGTGGCGCGGCCACCGGACCGTGCAGGCCCTGTTGCTCCTGCGGGCCGGCGGCGCGCTCTGACCTCACACCGAACCAGCACCGGCCCTACAGCTCCCGCACAGCCGACCGTCCGATCGTGGACGTCACGCCCGCCGCACGCCGAACCAGGAGGACGACATGCAGCACGCCAGCGCAGACCAGCACGGCTCCCGCGAGCGGATCGGCCCGCGCCCGTTCATCCGGACGCCGGTGCCCGATCTCGACGGCCTGCCGCGCGCCCCCCGTCGGCTCCCCGCCCGCCTGCGGCGGCGTGCCGTGCTGACCCCTCCGCCGGGGTGAGGGTTCCCGGCACCCGCCCCTGACCCCGGCGGGTCACCGTCAGGCCCGGCGGAGCACGGCGACCAGGAAGTGCGCCTCGGGTGTGAACGGTTGCAGGTCCCAGGTGGCCAGCAGCAGGTCGACCGCCCAGCCCGCGCCCGCCGCGTCGGCGAGGAACTCGTCGAAGAGATATCCCCGGTCGGCGCCGAAGCCGATGGCTGCCCGGCCGCCGTCGACGACGTGGGCCCGCAGCCGGCGCAGCACCTCCTGGCGCGTCGACGGGGCGAGGAACGTCATCACGTTGCCGGCGCACACGATCGCGTCGAACGGCTCCGGGACGCCGGCGGCCGGCAGATCCAGCGTCGGCCAGGTCTCCGACCAGCCAGCGGGCGGCCGGGTGCTCGCGCTCCGCCTCGGCGATCAGCACCGGGTCGACGTCCACCCCGACGACGTCGTGGCCCACCGAGGCGAGGTACGCCGCCGATGCGGCCCGGGCCGCAGCCCGCGTCGAGCACGCGGGCCCGGCGGCCCAGCATCGCGTCGACCAGGCGGGCCTCACCCACCAGGTCCATCCCCTGGGCGGCGAGGTCGCGGAACCGCTGGATGTAGGCGGCGGAGTGCTCCGGGTTCTCCTGCGTCATCCGCACCCAGGCGCTCTGCTCCGTCATGCGGTCACCCTCGCATGCGGTCAGGGCGCCTCGGGCCGCCAGTCCGGTGGATCGGCGGCGTGCAGGGCGGGGTCGTCCGCGGCGAAGGTGCGCACCGGCCCCGGCGGCGGTGAGCGGCCCCTCGAACCGGACGGTGACCCGGCCGAGGCCGCGGCCCCACACCCAGCCGGGCCCAGCTCGTCGTGCCGCACGTCCTGCCCCGGCCACCAGCGCCGCTCGACGCGACGGCGGCTCCGGGGCCGCCGGGCGCGTGGACCGCACGGACCGGGGTGGCGTCGTCCTCCGGCTCGTCCGTCCTCGGCGAACAGGTCGCCCTGCGCGTACAGCGACAGACCGGAGACCCCGACGCCGAGCAGCCGCAGGCCGCCGGCGGTGCCCGCCTCGTCGAGCAGCCGCTGCGCGATGCCGGCGATCTGGCGGGGGTCGTCGGTGGGCTGGGGCAGGGTCTGCGAGCGGGTGAGCGTCGTGAAGTCGTAGCGGCGCAGCTTGAGCGTCACGGTGCGGCCGGAGTACGCCGAGGCCCGCAGCCGGCCGCCGACGCGGGCCGCCATCGCGTCGATCTCCCGGCCGAGCACGGCCAGGTCGGTGAGGTCGCGCTCGAACGTCTCCTCGTGCGACACCGACTTGGTCTCCCGGTCGGGGACGACGGCGCGGTCGTCCTCCGCCCGGGCCAGCTGGTACAGCCCCGCGCCGTGCGCCCGGCCGGCCAGCGCGACCAGGTCCGTGCAGCGAGCGCGCGGCGAGGTCGCCGACCGTCTTCACGCCGATCGGGTGCAGCCGCTCGGCGGTGGCCGGGACCCACGCCGCCGAGCTGCGTGACCGGCAGCGGGTGCAGCACGTCGAGCTCGGTCCCCGGCGGCGACGACGACCAGCCCGTCGGGCTTGTCCATGTCCGAGCCGAGCTTGGCCATCAGCTTCGAGCTGCCGATGCCCACCGAGCCGGTCACCCCGCCGGTCGCCTCGCGATCCGCTCCTTGAGGGCCCGGGCGAGCGCCGTCACGCCCTCGACCGACAGGTCGGCCCCTCGTCCGGCGGCCAGGTCGACGTACGCCTCGTCGATCGACGCCGGCTCCACCAGCGGGGAGAGCTCGCGCAGCAGCCCCATGACGACGTCGGACGTGGCCCGGTACGCGGCGAACCGGCCGCCGAGGAACGCCGTCCCCGCGGGGCACCGGCGCCGGGCCTCGGCGGTCGACATCGCCGACCGCGCGCCGTAGGCCCGCGCCTCGTAGGAGGCGGTCGCGACGACGCCGCGGCCGCCCACCCCGCCGACGACGACCGGCCGGCCCCGCAGCGAGGGCTTGTCGCGCTGCTCGACGGCGGCGAAGAAGGCGTCGAGGTCCAGGTGCAGGACGCTGGCCTCCCGCCGCATGCCCCCATGATCGCCCGGGCGCACGGCGGGCGTCGATCCGGCCGTCCGTTCCACCGCGCGAGGGAATTGCTTGCCGCGTCGTGCGGAACTGCGAGTCTCCGGTCCGACGACGGAGGAGGCGCGCGGAGTGGACGCCATGGCGGTGCTTCCTGGTCGTCGGCGCCATCGGCGGGTCGTCCTGCTGCTCTCGCTGGTCGTCGGCGAGATCGGCGGGCCTGCACCTGGCGGTCGACGCCGACGGGCCCGTTCTCCGTCGCCGGCGGTCGCCGCGCTGCTCGGCGGGGTCGGCTTCGGCGGTGCCGCCGCGACCGCGTTGCTGCCGGAGGCGCTGTCCGACGGCCTGACCGGGCTGCTGGCCCTCCTCGTCGGCCTGGCCGTCGCGGTCCCCCTGGCCTGGGGGCGGTCCGGCTCTCCCGGCGCCTGCAGGACATGCCGACGGCCGAGACGCTGACCCGCCACCACCTGGTCGGCGCGCAGGGCGTCGTCGTCTCCGCGGTCCCAGCCCCGGCTTCGGCGAGGTGCGGCTGAACGTGGCCGGCCAGCACCTGAAGTACTCCGCCCGCAGCGACGTCCCGCTGCCGGCCGGCACGCCCGTCTACGTCGTCGAGGCGCTCAGCGAGACCGCCGTCGAGGTCGTCTCGACCGCCCCCGATCCCAGGACTCCCCGATGCCGAACCACAGCCCGACTCCGGAGGCACCACCCGTGACCCTGCTCATCGCCATCGGCGGCATCGTCGTCCTCGCCGTCCTGCTGGTGCTGTTCGTGCTGTCCCGGATCAAGGTGGCCGGGCCCAACCAGGCGTTCCTGGTCACCGGCCGCCAGGGCCGGCAGGTCACGACTCCACCGGGGTGATCTCGCGCGACTCCTCCGGCCAGAAGGTCGTCATGGGCGCGAGCGTCTTCGTGCTGCCCGTCGTCCAGAAGCTGCACACGATGGACCTCTCCAGCCGCCGCATCCCGGTCGGCATCCGCGGCGCGGTGTCCAAGCAGGGCGTCAAGTGCGACCTCGAGGGCGTGGCGATCGTCAAGGTCGGCGGCACCGAGCACTCCATCCGCGCGGCCGCCCAGCGCTTCCTCAACCAGCAGCAGGGCATCGACACCTTCACCTCGGAGGTGCTCGCCGGCGCGCTGCGCTCGATCGTCGGCCGGCTGACGATCGAGGAGATCATCCGCGACCGCGCGGCCTTCGCCTCCGCCGTCGCCGAGGAGGCCGAGTCCTCGCTGACCGGCCAGGGGCTGGTGCTCGACACCTTCCAGCTGCAGGACATCCAGGCCGAGGGCACCTACCTGGCCGACCTCGGCCGGCCGGAGGCGGCGCGGGTGCTCAAGGAGGCCAGCATCGCCGAGGCGCGCGCCCGGCAGGCCGCCCAGCAGGAGCAGCTGCTCGCCGACGAGGCGATCGCGATCGCGCAGCGGCAGCTCGCCCTCAAGCAGGCCGAGATCGCCGCCGAGACCGACGCGGCCAAGGCGCGTGCGGCCGCGGCCGGCCCGCTGGCCCAGGCCGCGCAGGACCAGGCGATCCTCGCCGAGCAGGAGAAGGTCGCCGAGCGGACGGCGTCGCTGACCGAGCGCCAGCTGGACACCAAGGTCCGCCGCCCCGCCGACGCCGAGCGCTACCGCGTGGAGCAGGAGGCCGAGGGCCGGAAGAACTCGGCCATCCTCACCGCCGAGGCGCAGCGGCAGGCGACCATCGCCGCCGCCCAGGCCGCCGCCGAGCAGGCCAAGCTCTCCGGTGAGGGCGAGCGGGCCCGCCGGTCGGCGCTGGCCGAGGCCGAGGCGATCGAGGGCGCCAAGCGCGGTGAGGCCGAGAAGCTGCGCCGCGCAGGCCATCGCCGACGCCGTCGAGCGCGAGGGCCAGGCCGAGGCGGCCGCGATCCTGGCCCGGGGCACGGCCGAGGCGAAGTCGATGGACGCCCGGGCCGAGGCGTTCGCCACCTACGGCGAGGCCGCGATCCTGGACCTGCTGGTCAAGGTGCTGCCCGAGGTGGTCGGCGCGGCCGCGGCGCCGCTGTCGGCCGTGGACAAGATGACCGTCATCTCCGCCGACGGCGCCGGCTCGCTCGGCCGGTCGGTCGCCTGCCAACGTCGCCCAGGGGCTGCAGCTGTCGGGCGACCTGACCGGCATCGACGTCGCCGCGCTGCTGCGCCGGCTCGCCGCGACCGCCGGTACCAGCGGTGCCGACGGCGCGACGCACGTGCCGATCGTGACGGTGGACGGCGAGGCGGGCTCCAGCAACGGCGGCGGCAGCTGAACGCGGCGGACAGGAGGGAGAGATCTCGATGGCAGATCGGTGCACGCACCTGGGCACCGTCCAGGACGTCACGCCCTCGAGTGACGGATGCGAGGACTGCCTGCGCACCGGCGGCCGCTGGGTGCACCTGCGCCTGTGCATGCGGTGCGGCCACGTCGGCTGCTGCGACAGCTCACCGAACCGGCACGCGACGGCGCACAACCGCGAGCATCCGGACCATCCGCTGATCCGGTCGTACGAGCCGGGGCAGGACTGGTGGTGGTGCTACGTCGACGAGGTCACGTTCGAGGTCGACGGCGCGCGGCCGGCGCCGTCACACCCCTGAGCTCAGTCCTCCGTCAGCGCCTGCGCGGGCAGCCAGTCGGCGTCGAGCAGCTCGGCGATCTCCTGCAGCGACGAGGTGTCGGCCCCGGCCGTCGACCCGCTGACGGCCAGCCGCTCGACCATCACGCGGGCGACCTGCTCCTCGACGGTGTCCTCGGCGAAGGCGATCCGCCACGGCGAGCTGCGCCCGTCGCGGTGGGTGCGGCCGGTGACCTGCCGGGCCTGGATGCCGGAGAAGCGGGGCTGGTGGAACAGGCCGACGCGCGGCAGTTCCGACGCCGTCGAGCCGTCGGGCAGCAGCTCGCCCGCGTGCAGGCTGATCGACGCCGTCACGGTGAAGACGCAGACCATCGCGTCGCCGCGCTGGAAGCGCAGCCGCTCGGCCTCGACATCGAAGCGGTCCCGGCCGTAGATGCCGGCCACCGGGATGCCGGCGTCGAGCAGGGCCTCCCGGATCGGGTCGGCGGCGGTCTCGACGAACTCGACCGACACCGCGACCTGCCGCTCGGCCTCGACCTGCGAGCGCACCCAGTCGACGGTGGCCTGCACGCGGATCAGGCCGGCCTTCTGCCGGAAGCGCATGAGCGCGGCCCGGCCCTTGGCGCTCTGCCGCGATCGCCGGGCCAGCTGCATCTCGGCGCGGAACTCCGACCACTCCGACTCGTAGGCCGCCCGCTCGGCCGGGGTCAGGGCCACCGCGGTGCCGGTCACCGACACCGGGCCCCACGGGGCCGGGCGGTGCAGCGTCGCCGGCGGATCGGCGTCGGCCAGCCACGACTGCAGCCGGGCCAGGTCGGCGCGGCGCTCGTCGGCGTCCTCGGTCCACTGCCAGCCGTAGCGGCCACGTTCCACGTGGAACCCGTGCGCGGACAGCCGCTTCGGCAGGTCGGCCCACTCGCGCAGCGCCTCGCCGTGCTGCTGCGCGAACTGGGGCGCCAGGTAGGGCAGCTCCAGCGGGGTGTGCGCCGGGGTGGCGGTCGCGGCGAGCACGAACGGCGCGTCCTTCGCGCGGGCGGCCCCGGAGACCGCCTTCCAGTGCTTCCACCGCTGGGTCGTGGTGTGCCGCACCATGTGCGCCTCGTCGGCGATGACGACGTCGAACCGGAGCTTGGACACCTTGGCCAGCCGGTCCCAGGTGGTGACGCACCAGCGCAGCCCGCCGTCACCGAACCCGGCGATCGAGCGCGCCCAGTGCGGGATCGTGATCGCGGCCGGACGGTCGGCCACCACCAGCACCGTCCGGACGTCGCGCTGCTCGGCGATCAGCCGCGCGGCGAGGATCGCGGTGCCGGTCTTGCCGACGCCCGGGTCGTCGCCGAGCAGGAAGACCCGGCCGCCGGCCGCGGCGTGCGCGGCGACCACGTCGGCGCCGTCCCACTGCAGGTCGCGCGGCGTCATGGGACGGGCGATCGGCAGCGGCCGGGGCTTCTCGTTGAGCTCGTCCTCGAGGAAGCGCTCGAGCGTGTACGGCGGCGGGTCGTAGGGCGCCAGTTCGGGCGGCAGGTCGGGGCCGACCCAGACGTGCGCCTGCAGGCCGGGGTGCCAGACCGCTCCGGGCGCCGGCGCGCGGAAGGGCACCGACAGCACCCACACGCGCTCCCCCGGCCCCGCGGTGGGCAGCTCGAGAGCCGGCTTCGCGGCGCGCCGCGGCGCGGCCTTGGTGGCCTTCGCCGCCGCGCGGCGGCGCGGGGCCGACGCGGTCGTACGGGTGGTGCTGGCGCTCTTCGTCGTGGTGCGGCGCCGTCGTCCGGGCATGGGACCTCCTGGTTCCGGCGACGGTAGATCGGGCTGCTGACGGTTCCGGGGAGGCTGGTCCGGAGCGTCGGTCCACTCCGGCGGGTGACGGGGTCCCGGACCGCCCGCGGCGCGGCTAGGTTGGCGCCAGTGGACATAGCGACGAGACCGCGCAGAACCACGTGCCGGCGGGCTCTGCTCGTGGCCGTGCTGGCCGTGGCGACCCTGCTGGTGCCGGGTGCTCCCGCGGCCGAGGCGGCGAACCGCACCATCACCTACTCGGTGACCGCGCAGGGCACCGTGTCCGGCAACCTCGACCAGTTCGCGGCGGTGGCGGCGCAGACCTTCGCGGATTCCCGAGGATGGGGTCTCGGGGGCACGCTCGCGTTCCAGCGGGTGGCCTCCGGCGGGGAGTTCACGCTGATCCTGGCGTCGCCGGCCGTCGTGGGTGCCAACGCCGGCTGCGACAGCTACTACAGCTGCCGGGTGGGCCGGAACGTCTACATCAACGACGACCGCTGGCGCACCGGGACGCCGTCCTGGCCGTACGGCGTCCCGCTCTACCAGCAGTACGTGATCATGCACGAGGTCGGCCACTGGCTCGGCCTGGGTCACTCGAACTGCCCGGCCTCCGGCCGCAGCGCGCCGGTCATGCAGCAGCAGTCCATCTCGCTGCAGGGCTGCCGCTCCAACATGTGGCCGCTCATCGCCGAGCGCTCCCAGGTCGGGCGGAACACCGGGGTGCCGGTCAACTGGTCGGCCGTCGACCGGAAGTACATCGCGATCGGCCAGGAAGGCAGTGTGCTCGGCGGGCCGATCTTCTGGGAGCAGCCCACCGGCGGGCGCCCGGGCCGGTACCAGTCGTTCCAGGCGGGCACGATCTCCTGGTCGTCCGCGACCGGCGCCTTCGAGACGCACGGCCAGATCGACACCCGGTACCGCGCGACCGGCGGGTCCGGCGGCCCGCTGGCCTTCCCGACGACCGACACCCGCGTCACCAGCGACCGGATCGGCCGGTTCAACCGGTTCAACGGCAACGCGGGCGGCGCGATCTTCTGGACGCCGTCGACCGGAGCCCAGGCGCTCTACGGTCCGATCTTCGCCCGGTGGGCGCAGCTGTCCTACGAGCGGGGACCGCTGGGTTACCCGACCAGCAGCGTGTACGAGGTCACCGGCGGGCAGCGGGCCGACTTCCAGGGCGGCTACATCCGCTGGGACCGCGCGACCGGGCAGACGACGGTCGGCTGACCGGTCCCCGCTCCGGCCCGACGTCGAACACCGCCCGCGCCTGATGAGATGACCGGGTGAGCGAGGACGAACGGCTGGCGGTCCGCACCCTGGGCGACGCCGGCCCGCTGGGTGGTCTTCGTGCACGGGCTGTTCGGCCAGGGCCGGAACTGGACGACGATCGCCAAGGGCCTGACCGACCGGCACCGCGTCGCCCTGCGTCGACCTGCCCAACCACGGGCACTCCCCGTGGACCGACCGGGTCGACTACGTGGACATGGCCGAGCTGCTGGCCGCCGAGCTGGCGGCGCTCGGGGAGCCGGTGACCCTCGTCGGCCACTCCATGGGCGGCAAGGTGGCGATGCAGCTGGCGCTGCGCCGACCCGAACTGCTGCGCGCGCTGGTCGTGGTCGACGTCGCCCCCTCCGACTACCCGCCGCGCGGCGGCCGGACCGACGACCCCGACGAGGAGGCCTCGCCGTTCGGCGACTACATCGCCGCGATGCGGGCGCTGGACCTCGACGCGCTGGAGACCCGGGGCGATGCCGACGAGGCGCTGCAGGAGGTCGTGCCCAGCACGATGGTGCGCAGCTTCCTGCTGCAGAGCCTCGTCCGCGACGGCGTCGGCCCCGACGGCGGCTGGCGCTGGCGGCTCAACCTCGAGGCGCTCGAGCGCGACCTCGGCGACCTGCGCGGCTTCCCGGCACCGCCGGACGGCGCCACGTTCGACGGACCGGTGCTCTGGATCGCCGGGGCGAACTCCACCTACGTGCTGCCCGAGGACCGCCCGCGGATGGACGCGCTGTTCCCCGGGACCCGGCTGGTCACCATCAAGAACGCCGGGCACTGGGTGCACTCCGAGCAGCCCGAGATCTTCGTGGAGACGCTGCAGCAAGGTTCCTCGAGCGCGCCGAGCGGGCCTGACGGTCGTCAGTCGCGGGACCGGCGGCGGAACGCCGAGACCGCCAGCGGCGCGAACACCGCCGTCAGGATGATGGACCACCCCACCGAGACCAGGACCGGGTTCTGCAGCGGCCAGGCGGCGTCCGGACCTGCGGGCGGGCCGTTCCCCCAGAGCTCCCGGCACGCCTGGGTCACCGCGGAGACCGGGTTCCACTCGGCGATGGTCCGCAGCCACGCCGGCATGCTCTCCGTCGGCGCGAACGTGTTGGCGACGAAGGTCAGCGGGAACATCACCGTGAACATGAAGCCCTGGACGGCCTCGACGGTCCGCATCAGCGAGCCGACCCAGATGCCGAGCCAGATGACGGCGAAGCCGAACAGCAGCAGCAGCGCGAACGCCAGCACCCCGTCGGTGAACCCGTTGCGGATCCGCCAGCCGATGAGCAGGCCGGTCAGCGCCATCACGGCGATGCCGATGCTGGAGTGGATCAGGCTCGAGATGCTCCGGCCGACCAGCACCGCCGGCCGCGGGACCGGCAGGGACTTGAACCGGTCGACGAACCCCTTCTGCAGGTCGTTGGTCAGACCCATGGCCACGATCGCCGACGAGAAGACCATGGTCTGCACCATGATCCCGGGCAGCAGGAACTCCTTGTAGTCGGTGCCCGGCACCGCGATCGCCCCGCCGAAGACGTAGGCGAACAGCAGCACGAACATCACCGACTGGACGGTGACGTCGAGCAGCATCTCGGGCATCCGCCGGATGTGCAGCAGGTTGCGCCAGACGATGGTCGCCGATGCGCGCAGCAGCGACGGCGGCGAGATGGGCGGCCGGGCGGTGGGCGCGCGTCTGGTCTGGACGGCGGTCACTGGGGGACTCCCTCGTTGGTCAGGTCGGTCGGCGTCGTCGGCCTCGGCCCGGTGGCCGGTGAGGTGGAGGAACACGTCGTCGAGGCTCGGCCGTTTCAGTCCCAGGTCGTCGAGTTCGATGCCGCTGGTCTCGAAGACGGCGGCGATCCGGGTCATGTCGCCGAGGCCGCCCGCCTGGGCGGTCAGCCGCCGGCTGCCCGCCTCGATGTGCACCTCGGCGCAGCAGGAGTTCATCAGCTCGGCCGCCCGGTCGAGGTCGGCGGCGTGGGTCAGGGTGACGACGACGCTGGCCTGCGCCGGCCTGGTCCTTGAGCTGCGTGGGCGTGCCGGCGGCGATGACCTTGCCCTTGTCGACCACCACGATCTCGTCCGCGAGGTGGTCGGCCTCCTCCAGGTACTGCGTCGTCAGCACCAGCGTGGTGCCCTCCTGCACGAGTTCGCGCAGCACGGTCCACAGGCCGGACCGGCTCTGCGGGTCCAGGCCGGTGGTGGGCTCGTCCAGGAACAGGATGGGCGGCGCGGCCAGCAGGCTCACCGCGAGGTCGAGCCGGCGCCGCATGCCGCCGGAGTACGTCTTCGCCATGCGGTCGGCGGCGTCGGAGAGGTCGAAGCGCTCCAGGAGGCTGTCGGTCACCTCGCGGACGTAGGACTTGGGCAGCCCGTAGAGGCTGCCGATCAGCTTGAGGTTCTCGCGCCCGGTCAGGATCTCGTCGACCGTGGCGGCCTGGCCGGTCAGACCCATGCTGCGGCGGACCTCGTTCGGGTGCGTGCGGATGTCGAAGCCCGGCCACCCGGCCCGTGCCGCTCGTGGGGACGCTCAACGTCGTCAGCATCCGCACGAGGGTGGTCTTGCCGGCCCCGTTGGGGCCGAGCAGACCGAGGACCGAGCCCTCGGGGACGACGAAGCTGACGCCGTCGACCGCGCGGTGTTGTCATCGAAGTGCTTGACCAGGTCGATGGCCTCGACTGCCGGAGTGGTGCTCATGCGGGGATCCTGCACGGGGGTACCGACAATTCGGCGGCGGTTCTCGTCGGCGCTGTCATGGGACCAGGGTGCAACCTCCAGTGGGCTTGAAGGCAAGCGAAAATTTGGCAGCACTGTCGAACCCGGGTCCGGGAGGCCGGTGCCGGCTCGCGAGGGGACGGTCGCCGGGGCCAAGATCGTCGGCATGACCGACCCCCGAGCCGGACAGCGCGCTGCCCCCGGCGACCTGATCGACGTCGCTGCCCTGGTCACCGCCTATTACACGGTGGACCCCGACCCGGCCGAGGTCGCGCAGCAGGTCTCCTTCGGCACCTCCGGGCACCGCGGCTCGGCGTTCGACGCCGCCTTCAACGAGGCGCACATCCTCGCCACCACCCAGGCGATCTGCGAGTACCGCGCGGCGCAGGGCTACGACGGCCCGCTGTTCGTCGGCCGGGACACCCACGCCCTGTCCGGGCCCGCCTGGACGACGGCACTGGAGGTCCTCGTCGCCAACGACGTCACGGTGCTGGTGGACGCCGGTGACCGGTACACGCCGACGCCGGCCGTCAGCCACGCGATCCTGCGGGCCAACCAGGGGAAGACGGCGGGGCTCGCCGACGGCATCGTCGTCACACCGTCGCACAACCCGCCCCGGGACGGCGGGTTCAAGTACAACCCGCCGAGCGGCGGCCCGGCCGACACCGACGCCACGAAGGTGATCGCCGACCGCGCCAACCAGCTGCTGTTCGCCGGCCTCGACGGCGTCCGGCGGGTCCCGTTCGAGCGGGCGCAGGAGAGCGTCGAGGCCTACGACTTCATGGGGACCTACGTCGACGACCTGCCGAGCGTCCTCGACCTCGACGCGATCCGCGACGCCGGTGTCCGGATCGGCGCGGATCCGCTCGGCGGTGCGAGCGTCGACTACTGGGGGGCGATCGCCGAGCGGCACCGGCTCGACCTCACCGTCGTCAACCCGCTGGTGGACCCGACGTGGCGGTTCATGACGCTCGACTGGGACGGCAAGATCCGGATGGACTGCTCGTCGCCGTCGGCCATGGCCTCGCTCGTCGGGCGCAAGGACGAGTTCCAGATCGCCACGGGCAACGACGCCGACGCCGACCGGCACGGCATCGTCACCCCGGACGGCGGCCTGATGAACCCGAACCACTTCCTCGCCGTCGCCATCGCCTACCTGCTCAGCCACCGCCCGCAGTGGGCCAAGGAGACCGCCGTCGGCAAGACCCTGGTGTCCAGCTCGCTGATCGACCGCGTGGTGGCCGACATGGACCGGCGGCTCATCGAGGTCCCGGTCGGGTTCAAGTGGTTCGTGCCCGGTCTGCTGGACGGCTCGGTCGGCTTCGGCGGCGAGGAGTCGGCGGGGGCCTCGTTCCTCCGCCGCGACGGCATCGGTCTGGACGACGGACAAGGACGGCATGCTGCTGGCCCTGCTCGCCGCGGAGATCCAGGCCGTGACGGGCCGGTCCCCCTCGAAGCTGCACCGCCAGCTGACCGACCACTTCGGGGAGTCCGCATACGCGCGGATCGACGCCCCGGCGACGCGCGAGCAGAAGGCGGCGCTGGGGAAGCTGTCGCCCGAGGACGTCTCCGCGACCGAGCTGGCCGGCGAGCCGATCACCGCCAAGCTGACCAGTGCGCCCGGCAACGACGCCCCGATCGGCGGGCTCAAGGTGGTCACCGAGAACGCCTGGTTCGCCGCCCGCCCGTCGGGGACCGAGGACGTCTACAAGGTCTACGCCGAGTCCTTCCGTGGGCCCGAGCACCTGAAGCAGGTGCAGGAGGAGGCCCAGGCGGTCGTCACCGCCGCGCTGGGTGGCTGACGTGCACACCGTCCCGCTCCTGCGCGAACTGGTGCGCCGGGTCACCGTCTCCGGGGACGCGGGCCCCCAGCGCGAGGTGATGGGCATCGTCACCGAAGCCCTCCGGGAGCGGGCGCCGCACCTGCAGGTCACCGAGGGTCGCGACCGGGACCACCCCTGGACGCTGCTGCGCACCCCCACCGACCCGGGCCGCCGCCAGCTCCTGCTGGCCTGCCACGTCGACACCGTTCCCGTGCCGGAGCCGGGCGACTGGGCGCGCGACCCCTTCGGCGCCGACCTCGACGGTGGGCGCGTCTGGGGTCGGGGCGGCAGCGACATGAAGGCCGGCCTGGTCGCCGCGGTGGCCGCGCTCGCCGGCGCCGACCCGGAGACGCCGGTGGCCCTGCTGCTCACCAGCGACGAGGAGATCGGGTCGAAGGGTGCGGCCGCGGCGGCGGAGGCGGTCGCAGGGCAGCGCATCGGCGCGGTGATCGTGCCCGAGGCCACGGCCAACGAGGTCGTCCTCGGTCACAAGGGCGCGCTGTGGCTGGCCGTGCGGACGGCGGGTCGAGCCGCACACGGCAGCACGCCCGAGCGCGGGCACAACGCGATCCTCGACCTGGCGGCGCTGCTCGGCCGCGCCGGCGCCGGCCTGCCGCGGGCCACGCACCCGTTCCTCGGCACCGAGACCTGGAACCCGGGTGTGGTCGCCGGCGGCTCCGTGCCGAACGTCGTGCCCGACCGGGCCGAGGCGCTGATCGACATGCGCACGGTCGGGGACAGCGGCGACCTGCTCGGCTGGTGGCGGGACCAGCCCGAGGTGGCCGACGTCGAGGTGCGGGTCGACCTGCCCCCGGTCGGCACCCCCGCCGATGACGCGTGGGTGCGGGGTCTGCCCGCTCGGGTCCGGCCGGAGCCGGCGACCTACTTCACGGACGCCTCCGTGCTCGCACCGGTCGTGCGTGGCGCCCCGGTCGTGGTGTGGGGCCCGGGTACGCCGGCCGTGATGCACGCGGTCGACGAGTACGTCGAGGTGGCCGAACTCGAGCAGGCCGCGGTGGCGTTCGGCGACGTCGTCGCTCGCTGGGACGGCTGAGAGCCGGCGCACATCTCGGCCGTGCGCCGTCCGATACACCGCTGTATCCGATACATTCGTGCATCGTGAGCGTGGACGAGACGGAGACGCGACCCAAGCGGCGCCGTGCGGACACCGTCGAGCGGCTGCTCGACGCCGCACTGGAGACCTTCGCCGAGATTGGGTTCGCCGCGGCGAGCGTGGAGGACATCTGCCGCCGCGGCGGGTTCACCCGCGGCGCGTTCTACTCCAGCTTCCGCACCAAGGACGAGCTGTTCGCCGCCCTGTTCACCCGTGAGACCGCCCGCAACATCGCCCGCGCCGAGGAGCAGTTGGTCGGCGTCGAGGACGAGGACGACCCGGTCGCCGCGGCTGTCGAGCGCTGCCTGTCCACGTTCCGCGCCGACCGGACCTGGGTGCTGGTGCACACCGAGTACGCCCTCTACGCCACCCGCCACCCGGAGGCGGCCGCCGCCCTGCGCCGGCATGCCGAGGAGCTGCACCGCCGGCTCACCGCGCTCATCGACGCCTCCGCTGCCCGCATCGGCATCCGGCTGACGCTCCCGGCGAACCGCCTGGCGCGCATCGTGCTGGCCCTGCACGACGGAGTCGTCATCCGGGAGGTGCTCGGCGGGGGTGCTGCACGCGACGCCGCGGGCGACCGAGCCGCCTCCGACCTGGAGCGCACGGCCCTGCTCCTGCTGCTTCGTTCCGCAACCACCGACTGACCCTCAGGAGTTCCCTGTCCCATGAGCACCTTCCTCGCCCGGCTCGGCCGCGCCTCCTACCGCCGTCGCGGCGTGGTGTCGGTGGTCTGGCTGGTCGTCCTCGGCGCCGTCGTCGCCCTGCTCGTCTCGCTCGGCGGGTCGTTCGACGACCGCTTCACCATCCCCGGGTCGGAGTCCCAGGACGCCCTCGACCAGTTGGCCGAGCTCTCCCCCGGCGCGGCCGGGGCGTCGGCGCAGATCATCTTCGTCGCTCCCGACGGCGCGACCGTGGCCGATCCCGCCGTCGCGGGAGCCATCCAGGAGGTGGTGGCGGCGGCGCAGCAGGCGCCCCAGGTCGAGTCCGTGGTCAGCCCGTTCGACAGCCGGGCGATCACCCCGGACTCGCGGGCCGCGCTGGCCACCGTCCAGTTCGGGATCCAGCGGGGTGAGCTGGAGGCGGCGAGCCTCGACGCCCTCCAGGAGACGACGGCGGCCGCGGAGGACGCGGGCCTCGAGGTGGCGGTCGGTGGCAACGCGTTCGCCTCGACCGGACCGACGGTCGGCGTGACGGAGTTCCTCGGCGTCGGCGTGGCCGTCCTGGTGCTGGTCCTGACCTTCGGCTCGCTGCTCACCGCGGGGATGAACCTGCTGACGGCGTTCATCGGCATCGGCGTCGGCATGGGCGGCCTGCTACTGGCCTCGAACGTGTTCGCGCTCTCGTCCAGCGCGCCCACGCTCGCCCTGATGATCGGCCTGGCCGTCGGCATCGACTACGCGCTGTTCATCCTGTCCCGCCACCGCACCCAGCTGGCGTCCGGGATGGACCCCGAGGAGTCCGCCGCCCGGGCCGTCGGCACCGCGGGCTCCGCCGTCGTCTTCGCCGGACTGACCGTGATCATCGCGCTGTGCGGGCTGTCGATCGTCGGGATCCCGTTCCTCACCGTCATGGGCGTCGGCGCTGCCGGGACGGTGTTCGTCGCCGTCCTCGTCGCCCTCACGCTGCTGCCGGCGCTGCTCGGCTTCGCCGGCGGGCGCCTCGCGCCGAAGCCGGGGTCGCGGGCCGCGCGCCGGGAACTGGCCGACGCCGCCGCCGACGACGCGCCGACCGGTGCCGTGGTCACGAGCGCCGGGGCCCGATGGGCCCTGCTGGTCACCCGCCGTCCCCTGGTGACGGTGATCGCCGTCCTCGCCGGGCTGCTCGCGCTGGCGATCCCGGCGCCGCAGCTGCAACTGGCCCTGCCGGACAACTCCGCGGCCGCCCCCGAGACGACGCAGCGCCAGGCCTACGACCTGATCGCGGACACCTTCGGGCCCGGGCTCAACGGCCCGCTCGTCGTGCTCGCGCAGGGCCTCGACCCGGCCACCGCCCAGCAGACGGCCCAGCAGATGGCGGCGACCCTAGGCGGCACCCCGACCCTCACCGGCGAGTTCGAGGGCGGTCTGGACGGCGTCGCGTTCGCCGCCCCCTCGGTCCTGCCGGACGGGACCACCGCGCTGGTCACCGTCATCCCGGACACCGGCCCCCAGGAGGGGGCGACCGCCGACCTCGTGGCCGACATCCGCGACCAGCGCGCCGACATCGAGGCGGAGACCGGCGGGCAGATCGCCGTCACCGGGCAGACAGCGGTGGCGATCGACGTCTCCGACCGGCTCGCCGATGCGCTGCTGCCCTTCGCGATCGTCGTCGTGGGGCTGGCGCTGGTGCTGCTCCTGCTGGTCTTCCGCTCGATCCTCGTGCCGATCAAGGCCGCAGTGGGTTTCCTGCTCTCGGTCGCAGCCTCGTTCGGTGCGGTGGTCGCCGTGTTCCAGTGGGGCTGGTTCGGCGAGTGGCTCGGCGTGCCCACGACCGGGCCGGTCATCAGCTTCCTGCCGGTGATACTGATCGCAGTGCTGTTCGGCCTGGCCATGGACTACGAGGTCTTCCTCGTCTCCCGGATGCGCGAGGCGTACGTCCACGGCGCCTCGCCGCGGGCCGCGGTGGTGACCGGCGCCCGGCACGCCTCGCGGGTGGTCGTCGCGGCCGCGCTGATCATGTTCTCGGTGTTCGCGAGCTTCGTGGCCATCGACGACGTCGTCGTCAAGGCGATCGCCGTCGGCCTGGCCGTCGGCATCCTGGTCGACGCCTTCGTCGTCCGGATGACGCTGGTGCCGGCCGTGCTCGCGCTGCTCGGCCGCTCCGCGTGGTGGCTGCCGCGCTGGCTGGACCGGCTCCTGCCGGACCTCGACGTCGAGGGTGCACGCCTGGGACCGGTCCTCACCCAGGGGGAGGACAGGCAGCCCGCGCCTGTCGGTCACTGAGCCCTGCAGGCGGCAGACTGCCGCCATGAACGGGTACGACCGCGAGCAGGAATGGGACGCCTTCCCACCCGGCACGGTTCCGCAGCAGGTCGCCTCCGCGTACGGGCCGCCACCGGCCTACGGGCCGCCGCCCGGGTATGGCTGGCCACCGGGGAACGTTCCCCGGCACGACGGCTACGGCCGGCCGCTCCCGCCGTCGTGGTCGTACCCGCCCCTCGCGTGGCCGGACGGGCCGGCGCGGCCGGCCATGGCCACGGCGGCCGCTGTCCTCGGCTTCGTGACCGCCGGGCTGACGCTGCTGATGTGCATGCTGTTCGCCGTCGCCATGCTGACGGGGGGCGACGACGCCGCGACGACGGTCCTGCTGCTCGGCGCCCCCTGCGCCGCCGGGCTCATCGCGGGGGCGGTGCGGCTTCTGGGTCGCCGGCCGCCCGAGCTGCTGTTCCTCTCGGGCCTGGGGTCGGTGACCGTGCTCGTGCTGGCGCTCGTGGCCGGCGCCATCACGATCGACCGCACCGGCGGGCTGAGCGGCCTGCTCATGTTCGTCCTGGTGGCGCTGCCGCTGCCGGTGCTGACGGCGATCTTCGCCTGGACGCCGAGGGTCCGCGGCTGGGCGGCCGCCGGGTAGCCGGGCGCCGCTCAGCCTCTCAGCGCCGACGGGCGGTCTTGTCGGCGTACATGGCGTCGTCGGCCGCGCGGATGACCCGCTCGTAGACGCCGCCGGGCTCCTCCCCGCCGGGTACGCAGCCGATGCCGATGCTGATCCCGAGCGGGATCGACCGCTCACCCAGGGCGAGCGGCTCGGTCACGGTCGTGCGGAGGCGGGCCGCGAGGACCTCGCCGTCGGCGGGCTCGGTGTTCTCGCAGACGATGCTGAACTCGTCGCCACCGAGCCGGGCCGCGGTGTCGCTGGCCCGCAAGACCGACCGCAGCCGCTCCGCGAACGACACGAGGACGAGGTCGCCCATCGGGTGGCCCATCTCGTCGTTGATCTTCTTGAACCCGTCGAGGTCGATGATCAGCACGCAGGTGGGGGTGCGCTCCCGGTGCCCCCGCTCGAGCGCGTGCCAGAGCCGGTCCTGGAACAGCAGCCGGTTGGGCAGCCCGGTCAGCGGATCGTGCATCGAGCGGTGGACCAGTTGGGCTTCCAGCGCTTTCCGTTCGGTGATGTCCTCGACGATCATGACCAGGTGCGCGGGCCTGCCCTCCGGCGACCGGTCCACCCAGGAGGCGGTCACCTGTACGGGAATCTCGGTGCCGTCCGGACGACTGACACGGGTCTCGTGGCGCATCGGGCAGTCCGGCGAGGCGAGCAGCGACGCGTGCGCCTCCCGGGCGGATGCGGCGAGGTCGGGTGGGATCGCGGCGAGCACCGACTCGCCGCGCAGCTCACCGGCCGGGCGGCCGAGGAGCACCTCCAGTGCCGGGTTCACGTCGACGAGCACGCCGGCGGGCGTGGTCAGGGCGACGCCCATGGGGGCGTTGGCGAAGGCACTGCTGCGATCGGCAGGCAGGGCCGCGTCGACCACCTCGATCACTCCCACCTCCTCTCGCTCCCGGGCACTACCCAAGATTCCCACGGATCAATGCGCCATAGACAACGGAACCGTTACGGATCGCCTGCTCGGACCCGGTATGCCCGGGGGGAGGATGGCGGAAGCCAGTGACAGGCTGATGGCGATGCTGATCGAGGAGGGCCCCGTGTACGAGTTCGATCTGGTGCTGCCAACGGAGATCGACGTCCGCGAGGTCGGCATGCGCGACGGCCTGCAGCTCGAGGCGCCGGTTCCGCTCGACGCCAAGCTGGAGATGCTCGAGGCGCTGGTCGCGACCGGTGTCCGCCGGATCGAGGCGACCTCCTTCGTCTCCCCCAAGGCCGTCCCCGCGCTCGCCGACGCCGACCAGGTGGCCCGCGAGCTGTCTCGCTGGGGCGGCGTGCACTGGTCGGCCCTGGTGGCCAACCCGCGGGGCGCGGTCCGGGCGGTCGACGCCGGCGTCGCGGACCTCGAGTACGTCGTCTCCGCGACCGACGGGCACAGCCGGGCCAACGCCGGTCGCAGCACCGCCGAGGCGGTCGGGGCGGTCAGCGAGATCGCCGGGCTCGCGCACGGCGCCGGCGGCTCCCTGGAGGTCATCATCGCCACCGCCTGGGACTGCCCGTTCGACGGGCGCACGCCCATCACCCGGACCGTCGACGTCGCCCGGGCCGCGGTCACCGCCGGGGCCGACCAGCTCTGCCTCGGCGACACGATCGGCACGACGACGCCGCTGCGGGTCGTCCAGCTGCTCGACGCCGTCCGCCGGGCGTGCCCCGGGATCGCCGTCGGCGTGCACTTCCACGACACCCGCGGCACCGGCCAGGCCAACGCCCTGGCCGCCATCCAGGCCGGCGTCACGCAGCTGGACTCCTCCATCGGCGGGCTCGGCGGCTGCCCGTTCGCGCCCGGGGCCAGCGGCAACATCGCCACCGAGGAGCTCGTCTACATGCTCGAGGAGTCCGGCATCCGCACCGGCCTGGACCTCGACGCCGTGCTCGCCGCGGCCCGCGTCACCGAGCACGCGGTCGGGCACGAGCTGCCCAGCTCGCTGTACCGCGCCGGCGGGCGCTCGGTCCCCCGCGCCGGCGCATGACGGGAGCTGCCGACGGCGCTGACGTTTCCGACCCCAGGCGCATCGTCGACCCGCAGGTGATGCGCGAGGTACTGGGTCACTTCGCGTCCGGGGTCACGGTCGTCACCGCGGTGACCGACGAGGGCCCGATCGGTTTCACCTGCCAGTCGTTCAGCTCGCTGTCACTCGAGCCGCCGCTGGTGGTCTTCGCCCCGGGACGGGCGTCCCGCACCTGGCCACTGCTGCGGAGCATCGGCCGGTTCTGCATCAACGTCCTGGCGGAGGGCCAGGACGAGGTCTCACGGAACTTCGCCCGGTCCGGCGCGGACAAGTTCACCGGCGTCCCGTGGACCCCGAGCGCGCACGGCTCCCCGGTCCTCGACGACGTCGTCGCGTGGATCGACGCGGAGCTCCGGGCGGAGTACGACGGCGGCGACCACACCCTGGCGGTGGCGCGGGTGCTCGACCTCGGCGCGGACCCGGCCCGCCGTCCGCTGCTCTACCACCGGGGCAGCTACGGCCTGCTCCAGGAGCCCTCGTAACCCGGTTAGTGACCCGGTTAGCGACCCGGATACGGGGAACGTCGTCGGTCGCCCGTTCGTCACCCGGACGACGGCACGGAACCGCGTAGCGAGGAGGCACTCCGATGGGACTGCTCGACCGGTTGTTCGGCCGGCGCGCCGCGCACGACCGCCCCCACGCCCAGTACCGCTCGCCCGCGAGTTCCGGCGGGCGCCCGCCCGACGAGCAGGCCATCGAGCGCTACCGCTACCTGCTGCGCACCGCGCCGCCGGAACAGATCGAGCAGGCGCACGCCGAGGCCTTCGCCCAGCTCACCCCGGACCAGCGGCAGCAGGTCCTCACGCAGCTGGCGGCGGCCGTGCCCGTGGGCGAGCGCCCGCGCACCGACGACCCGCAGACGCTGGCCCGCGCGGCCACCCGGGCCGAGCTGCGGCAGCCCGGCACGCTGGAGCGGGCCTTCGGTCCGGGCGGCTCCGGCCCTGGGCAGGGCTACGGCCGGGGCGGCTATGGGGGCGGTGGCTATGGGGGCGGTGGCTACGGCGGCGGCCCTGGTTTCGGCAGCATGGTGGGCGGCAGCCTGCTCGGCACCATCGGCGGCCTGGTCATCGGCACGGCCGTCGCCGACGCGTTGTTCGACACCGGGCTCGGCGACGGCGGCCTGTTCGGCGGCGGGGACGAGGAGGCCTACGCCCAGGGCTACGAGGACGGCGGGGGCGGCGACGGCGGCGACGACGGCGGCAGCTACGGGGACGGCGGCGACGTCGGGGGCGGGGACTTCGGCGGCGACTTCGGGGGTGGCGACTTCGGCGGGGACTTCTGAGTCCGCCTGCGCAGCAGCACGGTCAGCCCGAGCACCGGCAGCACGAGCGGGATGAACACGTAGCCGCGGCCGTAGGCCGACCAGACCGTCTCGTCGGGGAACGCCGCTGGGTCCAGCAGCGAGAGGGTGCCCACCACCAGCACGCCGATCAGCTCGACGGTGATCGCCGTCAGCGCCGTGCGCCGGCCCCCGCGGCCGCCCCGCACGAGGCCGACCGTCGCCACGATGTAGACGGCGGCGGCGAACGCGGACAGCAGGTAGGCCAGCGGCGCCTCGTGGAAGCGCGTGCTCAGCTGCACCGCCGCGCGGGCGCCGGCCGCCAGCGCGAAGACGCCGTAGAGCGCCACCAGCACCCGTGCCGGGCCGGTCCCGCCGACGTCGTCGGGCGCAGCCGCGCGGCTGTCCAGCGCAGGGCCCTCAGCCACCGGTCGCCTCCCAGAGCTTCATCAGCCGCCACACCATGACGGCGACCGTCCCGCCGACGACCGCGATGACGGTGCCCGCCCAGCGGGTCGGCTCGGTCCGCGCCCAGAGCAGCCCGGCCACCGGCACGAGCAGGACGCCCACGAGGTAGCCGAGGAAGGTCGCGACCTCGACGGGCCGCTCGCCCCCGAGCAGGGCGATCCCGACCAGTACCGCCTGGATGACGAGGAGCGCCTCCAGCAGCAGCGTGCCGGCCACGTGCACCAGCCCGATCCGGCGGCGGGCGAGGGTGGCGGCCAGTCCCAGCAGCGCCAGCGCCACCGCGACCACCGTGGTGACGACGACGAGGAATGAGTTCACCGGCGCGGACCCGGGCGGACGACGACCTGCACGGCGCCATTCTCGCCGTCCGGACCGCCGTGACCGGGTAGTGGGTCAGCGATGCACGGTGGACATGTCCGGGTAGCGGTCCCCGGCCGTGGCGCCGGCCGGGGCCGCCGCGTCGAGCCGGGTCAGGTCCTCCTCGGTCAGGTCCACGTCGGCCGCCGCCGCGTTCTCCTCCAGGTAGGCCACCCGCTTCGTGCCGGGGATCGGCACGATCGTGGGCCTACCCACTCCGCCGGCTCCCGGCCCACCCACCCCGCCGGCTCCCGGCCCACCCACCCCGCCGCCCTGTGCCATCACCCACGCGAGCGCCAACTGCCCGGCCGTCACGCCCTTCTCGTCGGCGATCTCCCGGACGCGATCGACGAGCCGGAGGTTCTGTTCGAACGCCTCGCCCTGGAATCGCGGGTTGTGGCGCCGGAAGTCGTCGGGGGCGAGGTCCTCGATCGACCGGATCTGGCCGGACAGGAAGCCCCGGCCCAGCGGCGAGTAGGCGACGAAGCCGATACCGAGCTCGGCGCAGATGGCCAGGACGCCGTCGTCCTCGGGGTCGCGGGTCCAGAGCGAGTACTCGGTCTGCACGGCGGTGACCGGCTGGACGGCGTGCGCCCGGCGGATGGTCTCGGGGGCGGCCTCGGAGATGCCCGCGTGCCGGATCTTCCCGGCCTGCACGAGCTCGCGCAGGGTGCCCCACGTCTCCTCCACGGGCACCCGGGCGTCGACCCGGTGCTGGTAGTAGAGGTCGATCACGTCGACCCCGAGGCGCTGCAACGACGCGTCGCAGGCGGCGCGCACGTACTCCGGCGTGCACGAGTGCGCTCGCTCCGTCGTAGATCTTCCACAGTGCAGCCGCGGTGAGGTGGCTCAGAACAGCGCCGGGGCCGCAGGCCATCACAGCTGCCAGCCAGCGAGCCTCAGATGTCCGCGGCAGGTGTCCGACCGCGTACACCCCTCGATGGATCCGATGCAGGCGACCCTGCTCAACCCTCCGCGCAACCGCATTCCGCGACAGGCCAACCGCGGCGATCTGTCGATGCGACACCAGCCCATGCTGCCGGGCCGCCATCCGCGCCAGCCGGGAATCGGGGCGTGTGCCCATCTACTCCCCGTATGCGGTACTGGGTAGGACCACACCCCCAGGTTGAACGGGTGGGTGTTACGGGTGGGTAACTGGTGTGACTATGCGCCGACGGGGTGCCAGGCGGTCTTGAGCTCGGTGAGTGCCTCGAGGCGGCTGAGGGGGTCGGCTGTGGCGTCGCTGTATGAGCGCGTGGGGGCCGCGTGGCGTACTCGGGTCACGGATTCGGCGGCGAGCTTGTCGATCTCTGTGCCGAGGGCGGCGTCCCCGGACGCGTCCACGATCGCGTTCAGCGCGTGGTGGCCGGCCAGCACGGGGGCCAGCTCCGCACGCCGGCCCGACAGCAGGTTCACCACGCCGCCGGGCACGTCCGCGATCCCCATCACCTCACCGAGGTCCAGCCCCGGAAGCGGTCGTTCGTCCGAGAGCAACGCGACGACCGTATTGCCGGCGGCCAAAGCGGGTGCCAACTCGGCCACGAGGCCGACCAGCGGAGGCGAATCCGGGGCGACGAGGCCGACCACGCCGGTCGGCTCCGGCACCGAGAACGACAGATACGGCGCGGCAACCGGGTTGATGCCGCCGAGGACCGGCTGGAGCTTGTCGGTCCAGCCGGCGTAGTGCACGAGCACGTCGACCGCTTCGCCGACCTCGTCGGCCGGCGCGCCGATGTCGGCACGACGGGACTCGAGGGCTTCGGCGAAGCGATACAGGATCTGACCCCGGTTGTAGGCGGTTCGCGCGGCCCAACCAGCGCTGCTTTTTCTGGCCGCTGCCACCGCATCACGGATGTCCTTGCGGGAGCCACGAGGAATGTTGGTGTTCTCAATGCGGTCGTACCGTCCGGATTCCGAGCGCACAAAGGAGCCACCGATGAACAGCTTGTAGGTCTTGCGGACGGGCAGTCGCTCGGTCATGACGCGATGCGGAGGTAGGGGCGGAGGCCGGTGGGGCCGCCCTCGCGCCCGAAGCCGCTCTCCTTGTAGCCGCCGAAGGCGGCGCTCGGGTCGAACTTGTTGTACGTGTTCTGCCAGATGACGCCGGCCTGGAGCGCGGCGGCCACCTCGAAGGCCTTCGAGCCCTTGTCGGTCCAGATGCCGGCGGCCAGGCCGTAGGGCGTCGAGTTCGCCTTCTCGATCGCCTCGGCCTGCGTGCGGAAGGTCAGCACCGACACCACAGGTCCGAAGATCTCCTCGGCCGCGATCCGGTGCGCGGGCGCCACGTCGGTGAACAGCGTGGGCGCAAACCAGAATCCCCGCGACGGCAGCTCGCACGCGACAGTCCGGCGCACCGCACCCTCCTCCTCACCGCTCGCCACGAGCGCCTCGATCCGGTCGAGCTGCTCGCGCGAGTTGATGGCGCCGACGTCGGTGTTCTTGTCGAGCGGGTCGCCCACCCGCAGGCGGCCCATCCGGTCCCAGAGCTTCCCGATCACCGTGTCGGCCACGCTCTCCTGGATCAGCAGCCGCGAGCCTGCGCAGCACACGTGGCCCTGGTTGAAGAAGATGCCGTTCACGATCCCCTCGACCGCCTGGTCGAGCGCGGCGTCCTCGAACACGATGTTCGCCGACTTGCCGCCCAGCTCGAGCGTCAGCGAGATCCCGCGCCCGGCGAGCGCGCTCTGGATGTCCTTGCCGACCCCCGTCGATCCCGTGAACGCGATCTTGTCGATGTCGGGCTCGCGCACGAGCGCGGCGCCGGTGGCGCCGTCGCCCGGCACGATCGACACGACGCCCGGCGGCAGCTCGGCCTCCTGGAGGATCTCGGCGAGCAGCAGCGCGGTCAGCGGCGTGGTCTCGGCCGGCTTCAGGACGGCGGTGTTGCCGGCGGCGAGCGCCGGCGCCAGCTTCCACGCCGCCATCAGGAGGGGGAAGTTCCACGGCACGATCTGCCCCGCGACGCCGAGCGGCTCGACGGCGCGTCCGCCCATCGCGTAGGAGAGCTTGTCCGTCCAGCCCGCGTAGTGGAAGAAGTGCGCGGCCGCGAGCGGCACGTCCACGTCGCGCGACTCGCGGATCGGCTTGCCGCCGTCCATCGACTCGACCACCGCGAGCTCGCGTGCGCGCTCCTGCATCAGGCGCGCGATGCGGAACAGGTACTTGCCGCGCTCGAGCCCCTTCAGGGCAGCCCACGCGGGCTGCGCAGCCCGCGCCGACTCGACGGCGCGCCGAACATCGCCCGCACCTGCGAACGCCACCTCGGCAACGGGTTCCTCCGTGGCGGGGTTGATCGTCGGCACGCGCGTGCCGTCGACCGGGTCCTGAAACTCACCGTCGATGAACAGCCCGTACGAATCCCGCAGCCGCACGTGGTCGGGGGACTCCGGCGCGGGCGCGTAATCCCAGACGATGCTCGTGCGCTGCTCCTGCGTGGCCACCGCTTACTCCTTTGAGAAGTCCTCGGGTCGCGCGTAGCGCCCGGTCTGAGTCTTCTGGTACTGCATCAGCAGGTCGTTGAGAAGCGACGAGGCGCCGATCCTGAAGCGCTCCGGCCTAAGCCACTCGTCGCCGAGCGTCTCCTTCACCAGCACCAGCCGGTGCAGTGCCGCCTTGCTGTTCGACACGCCGCCGGCCGCCTTCATGCCGACCACGCGCCCGCTGCGGTCCACATAGTCGCGGATCGCCTCGAGCATCACGAGCGTCACGCCCGGCGTGGCCCCGCTGGAGGCCTTGCCGGTGGACGTCTTGATGAAGTCCGCGCCCGCCTCCATGGCGAGCATCGACGCGTGGCGCACGTGGTCGTACGAGCCTAGCTCGGCGGTCTCCAGGATCACCTTCAGGTGAGCGTCCCCGCACACGTCCTTGACCCGCACGATCTCCTCCATCACGCGCGCGTCGTCCCCGGCCAGGAAGGCCTCGCGGGAGATGACCATGTCGATCTCCTCGGCACCCGCGGCGACGGCCTCCTCGGTGTCGCGCAGCTTCACGTCCAGCGAGGCCTGACCAGAGGGGAAGGCCGTGGCTACCGACGCCGCGCGCACGCCGGTGCCGTCGAGCGCCTCGCGCGCGACACCCACCAGCGACGGGTACACGCACACCGCCGCGACCGACGGAATCTCGGGCATCGTCGGCGCGGGGCAGACGGCCTTCGCGCACAGGTGACGCACCTTGCCAGCCGTGTCAGAGCCCTCGAGCGTGGTGAGGTCCACCATGGACACCGCGAGGCGGATGCCCTGCTCCTTGGCGCTGGTCTTGATGGAGCGCTTGCCGAGTGTCGCGGCGCGCTCCTCGATGCCTACTCGGTCGACGTGGGGAAGACGACGGATCACCCCATGAGTATGGCGAAGCTGCGCATCGACATAATCGCGGCGCAATGCCTCGTGCGACCGTCATCGTCATGGATGCCTGTGGAGTGGGTGCGCTGCCGGACGCCGACGCCTACGGCGACGCCGGCACGAACACGCTCGGGCACCTCTCCGAGCGTGTCGGCGGGCTCGACCTGCCGGCGCTCGGGAAGCTCGGCCTCGGGTCGATCATCCCGCTCGAGGGAGTGCCTCCGGCGGCCGATCCGGCCGTGCACGGCAGGCTGCACCCACTCGGGCCCGGCAAGGAGTCCACCACCGGCCACTGGGAGCTGATGGGGGTGGTGCCGCAGCACGCGCTGCCGACGTATCCGAACGGCTTCCCACCCGAGGTGATCGAGCGGCTCGAGGAGGCCACCGGCCTGCGCTTCTGCTGCAACAGGCCGTACAGCGGCACCCAGGTGATCGAGGACTTCGGCGAGCACCACCTCAGCACCGGTGAGGTGATCCTCTACACGTCGGCAGACTCCGTGCTCCAGTTCGCCGCGCACGTGGACGTGCTCCCCGAGCCCGACCTGCTCGCGGCCTGCGAGGCGGCCCGCGAGGTCATGACCGGCGAGCACGCGGTGGGCCGCGTGATCGCTCGCCCGTTCGACGGGGAGCCGGGCAGCTTCCACCGTCGCGAGGGGCGGCGCGACTACGCGGCGCCGCCGCCCGGCCGCTCCTACCTGGAGGAGATCCAGGACGCCGGGCTGCCGGTGCACGCCGTGGGGAAGATCCGCGACCTCTTCGCCGGCGTGGGCATCACGGAGAAGCACGAGGGTGCGACCAACCCGAAGGGAATCGCGTCGACCACGCGTCTGCTCGAGGAGCTCGACAGCGGGCTGATCTTCGTGAACCTCGTCGAGACCGACCAGGTCTACGGGCACCGCCACGACGTGGAGGGCTTTCACGGGGCACTGAAGGAGATCGACGCGGCGGTGGCCCGCTGGCTCGAGCTGCTGCGCGAGGACGACCTGCTTGTGCTCACCGCCGACCACGGGGTGGACCCGAACGTGGACCACACCGACCACACGCGCGAGTACGCGCCGCTACTGGCGCAGTTCGCGGGGCACGACGGGCGCCGCCACGACGGCCCACTGGCCGACGTGGGCGCCAGCGTGCTGCACTGGCTCACCGGCCGCGACGCGCCGGAGATGCCGGGCGAGCGGTTTACCTTGCCGCCGCGGCCATGAAGCGCTCGAGCTTGTGCGAATCGAGGTCGTAGCCCTCGCCGGTCCGCAGTCCGGAGCAGACGTCGAGCGCGAACGGGCCGACCGTGTCGATCGCCTCGCGCGCGTTGTCGGGGTTGAGGCCGCCGGCCAGCCACACGGGGACGTCCACCCGCTCGCGGATCTGACGGCTGAGCGCCCAGTCGTGTCGCCGGCCCGTGCCGCCCAGCTCCTTCACCTCGAGGCTCGGGTTGCCGGAGTCGAGCAGGATGGCGTCAACGTCCGGCGCCACGCTCGCCGCCTCCTCGACCGACTCGGGGCCGATCACGTGAATCACCTGGACGAGCCTGACCCCGGGCATGGCGCGGCGCAGCTCCGCGTGGGCGCCGGGCGCGAGCGCATCCACAAGCTGGAGCGTGCGTGCCTTCACCAGCCGGTTCTGCTCCACCAGCTCGTCCACGTCCTGGAGCGGCGTGAGCAGGAAGGCGTCGATTCCGGGCGGCACCTCCGCCGCGATCTCGGCCGCCCTCTCGTTTGAGATCGGCCCGGGCCCGCTCGGCATCGGCGAGACCAGCCCGACCGCGGACGCGCCAGCGTCGATCGCCATCCACACCTCCTCGATGCTCTTCATGC
>CAVVIN010000009.1:0-224193 GCA_963748305.1 uncultured Actinomycetota bacterium
CGGTGGCGTCAATTTGCCGGACGTGACGGTGATCTTGCCGACGGCGCGCTCCCCCAACGCGGCAACAGGCATTCGCCGGTCAGGACGAACTGCGTTATACTGGGTTTACGCCCCCAGTGAACCGGTCACATGTCGTTGTCTCACCATCAAAAAGTCGAGGTGCTATCCCCCCATAATGCGATCGCCCTCGATACGCTTGCCGGGGTGCGCGGAGAAATGGCGAGGCTCTATCGGATGGGATTAAACGGTAGGATCCGGTCCGAAGAAATGACGCGGTTCATTTATGTGTTGAAGGAAATCCGCGCCTGCCTTGAGGCCGAGATCCTGACCGACGTGCAGCATCGGCTGGTCTTGCTGTCGCGAGACATGGACAACAAGAATGGTCACCGCGTCCTACATCAGCCGACTGTCGCAGGCGGTTGACCAGATTGAAAAGCGGTTCAAGCAGAACCGTCCGCTGAAGGTCATCACGGTTCGTCGTCGTCGTGACGAGGATCGGCATGCGGCAAAAGATCGCCACTTCACGGCCCATCCCGAGGATCGGGGCGCGGATGTCGTGATCTTCAGAAATTTGCGATGATGAGGACGTGGCCGCAGAGGGCCGCGCCGGTATCAAGCAGCGTCAGCCTCCTGCGGCCGTTTGAACTCACCAACAGCAATTGCGGTGTGGGCCCTTTTGTCGCGAGATATGGACAACCCCAATGGCGACCGCGTCCCTTATCAGCCGGCTCTCTCAGGCCGTTGATCAAATCGAAAAGCGGCTCAAGAAGAGCCGTCCGCTGAAGATCGTGAAGGTCCGTTGTGGCTACCACGAGGACAGGGATGCGGCGCAAGATCGCCACTACGCGGGCCATCCCGAGGATCGGGACGCGAATATCGTGCTCCTCGACTTTTGCGATGATGAGGAAATAGCCGCCGAGAGACAGATTAGTGGCCCGCCTGGCGTGCGAGGGATCCTAGGCGGTAGCTGACCGAGCCCTGCGGCCGTTTGACTCATGCGACAGCAATTGCGTGTGGCTTCCCAACTATACATTACAGTCAACGTGGGTTGGTGGAAATGTAAAGAGAGTTGGGGATGATGGCCACGGGCGCGTTCGTTGCCTATTACCGGGTGAGCACCGCGAAGCAGGGCAAAAGCGGGTTGGGGCTCGAGGCTCAGCGCACGGCTGTAGAGAACTATCTGGACGGTGGCCGCTGGCGGATCGCTGCTGAGTTCACTGAGATTGAAAGCGGACGGCGCTCGGACCGTCCCCAATTGGAAGCGGCGCTCAAGGCGGCACGGGCGCGCCGATGCCCACTGGTAGTCGCCAAGGTTGATAGGTTGACGCGTTCGGTCGCGTTCCTATCGCGCCTGTTGGAGGCTGGCGTTGACGTTCGCTTCGCGGACCTGCCGACAATCGAAGGGCCCACAGGTCGCTTCATGCTCACTCAGATGGCGGCCGTCGCGGAACTTGAGGCTGGGTTCATCGGCTCCCGCACCAAGGCAGCGCTGGCGCGGTCCAAAAAGAAGCTCGGCGGAAGGCGGCGCGTGGTGATCGGCGTTAACGCGACGGGCCGCAAGACCTATGGGGACTACGTGACACTGAGCGACGAAGCGCGCGCGCAGGGCACAGAGGCTCGCCAGCGGAAGGCTGTGGAGCGTGCTGCTGATCTTGCGCCGGTCATTTCCGAGCTACGGAAGAGCGGCGTAACGAGCTTGAGCGGCATCGCGGCGGCGCTTACCGAGCGCGGCATCCCCACGGCACGTGGTGGTTCTTCTTGGACCGCGGTTCAGGTTGGACGCGTGCTAGCCCGATTGGCCTGAATTTTGGACCACCCGCGAGAGTTTGGCCGACGCGCGCCAGTCTTGAAAAGGTCGCGCAAGGAGTTCGCCCCCAACTCATCGCCGAGGAGCTGACGATGCAAGCTCTCGCCCCGCCAGATCGCGCGCTGCCGCTGCAACGACTGCGGTGTCAACGTCGAGGCAGGTGACTACTGCATGCTGCGCCCCCGCATCTGGCGGGACCCCTTCGGGCTCGGAATACCGACAACCTGTGCCTCGCGTGCATCGAGCGGCGTCTCGGCCGTGCGATCACCATCGGCGACGTGATCACGTTCCCGGTCGTCGAGGGCTACCCAATGTCGGACACGCTGCATGCACGGCTCTTCCCATCCAAGAAGCGGCGCAAGGCGAGGGCCAGCAAGAGAGAGCGCGCACGTCATCCAGAGTCGGCGCTTCGATGATCTCCTTGAGCGCGCCGCCCGCGTCGATCGGGAAGCGGACCGCGCCGCCGCCGATGGTCAGGCTCGTGACCCGTTCTGGAGCCTTCGCAGCAAGGAAAAGCGCCGCGGCCGTGCCAACGTCCGGGCCGACGACGTGCGGAGCTCCCAGGCCCCATTCATCGATCAGGCGGGCCAGGAACGCTCCGGAGCCGTCCGGGGCGATCAACTCCGGGCGACCATCTGAGTGGCCGAATCCCGGCATGTCGATGGCGACCACCCGCCCGACTGCCGCAACGCGGTTCCAGATGCGGCGGAAGGCCCAAAGGCTTTCCGGCCACGGCGCCAGCAGCAGCATGGTGATGTCCGAGTCTGCCTTGTTGTCCGCGAACCTCACCCGCACTCCGTCACAGACTCGGAAGTACGTGCTGATCGTCGAAACCGCTTCGGCACCCATCTGACGACTCTCTTCGTTGAACCCGCTATCGGCCGGATCGCCCACCTGATCTGCCCGACACGCTGTGCCCTGGAGCGATCGCTCTAGTAGTTCTAGACCAATCGCTCCAGTAGTGTCAAGGGCGTGGTGCGCGATCGTGACACTCGGGCGGAGCTGGTGCAGACGATGGCGCGGTTGCTGCGCGACCAGGGGTACACCGCGACCGGACGGGCACAGCTGCTGGCGGAAAGCGGCGTCTCCAACGGGTCGCTGTACCACCACTTCCCGGGCGGCATGGAAGAGGTGGCCGAAGCTGCCCTCGAGGCGTCCGGCCACGTCGTCGCCGACGCGCTCCGCGAAGCGTTGGACGGGGCACCCAACGCAGGCGAAGGCGTCGTCCGATTCCTCGACATCGCGCAGGGGGCGGCGATCGACGAACAGTGCGCCGGTTGCCCAGTGGCGCCGACCGCACTCGAATCACCCATCATCAGCCCCCGTCTCCGCGCGGTCGCAGCGCGGTGCTTCGACCAATGGGAGGCACTGATCGCCGCGCGGCTGCGCGCGGACGGATGGCCCGAAGACTCGCTCGCGACGGCGGCCTCGGCAGCCCTCGCCCTCATTGAAGGTGCGCTCCTGCTCGCTCGGGTGAGCGGGCAACTGAGCCACCTCGCCCACGCCAAGCACGCAGCACTGGCTCTCCTCGCCGCGCCACCCGCGAGCAGCGGCGAACAGGGACACACCCAGTAAGACGCGGCGGTCAGAACAGGACGCTGGCGTACTGCCCGACATCGCGGAAACCGACCCGGCGGTACGCCGCCCGCGCCGGGATGTTGAAGTCGTTCACGTACAGGCTCACCACGGGGGCGATCGCGGCGCGGGCGTACTCGACCACTGCCGCAGTACCGGCGGCGCCGATCCCGCGGCCCCGGAGCGGCGGCGCGACCCAGACGCCCTGCACCTGGCAGGCCGACCGGGACACCGCACCGATCTCCGCCTTGAACAACACCTGGTCGCCCTCGATCCAGGCCAGCGACTGACCGGACCGGACCAGCTCCGCGACCCGGGCGCGGTAGCCGGCCCCGCCGTCGATGCGCAGCGGGCTGACCCCCACCTCCTCGGTGAACATCGCGACGGCGGCGGGCAGCAGCGCATCGAGCTGGTCGGGGCGGACCGGGCGGACCCTCGGCTCCGCGGGAACGGCCGGCGGCCCGTCGATGGCCAGCAGCGGCTGCCGCGGGCGGTGGTCGCGGGCGGGACCCCAGTAGGGCGCGAGCAGTTCCCAGAGCGGCCCGACCGAGGCCGCGGGGCCGACGATCGTCGAGCACCGCCGCCCGGCCCGCCGGGCGCGCTCGGCGAAGGCCACCGCCGAGGCCCGCTCGGCGCCGGGCAGGGCGAACGGGATCAGGTTGGCGCCGGCCAGGCAGACCGCCTCGAGGCTGCTGCCGGACCCGAACCCCCAGAGCGGCGCCCCGAGGGAGGCCGCGCCGGTGCCCAGGGCCTCCACGCGCCCGGCGAGCACGCACGCCGCGACCGGATCGGCCGCGAGCAGCCGGGTGACGGCCCGCTCGTCGCCCTCGTCCAGAACCCGGGCGGTCTGCGTGCGGAGCATCGGAGGTCGGGGGGAACGCGGGTCAGGTGACGCTGACGACCGGCGGGCCGGACGGCTCCCCGGCGTGGGTCTGCTCGGCCGCGATGCGCATGGCTTCCTCGATCAGGGTCTCCACGATCTGCGACTCCGGGACGGTCTTCACGACCTCGCCCTTGACGAAGATCTGGCCCTTGCCGTTGCCCGACGCCACCCCGAGGTCGGCCTCGCGCGCCTCGCCGGGCCCGTTGACGACGCAGCCCATGACGGCGACCCGCAGCGGCACCTCCATGCCCTCGAGTCCGGCGGTCACCTCGTCGGCGAGCTTGTAGACGTCGACCTGGGCGCGGCCGCACGACGGACAGCTGACGATCTCCAGCCCCCGCTGGCGCAGGTTGAGCGACTCCAGGATCTGGTTGCCCACCTTGACCTCCTCGACCGGCGGGGCCGAGAGGGAGACGCGGATGGTGTCGCCGATGCCCTGGGAGAGCAGCGCACCGAAGGCGACGGCGGACTTGATCGTGCCCTGGAAGGCGGGCCCGGCCTCGGTGACGCCGAGGTGCAGCGGGTAGTCGCACTGCGCGGCCAGCAGTTCGTACGCGCGGACCATGACCACCGGGTCGTTGTGCTTGACCGAGATCTTGATGTCGCGGAAGTCGTGCTCCTCGAACAGCGAGCACTCCCAGAGGGCCGATTCGACCAGCGCCTCGGGGGTCGCCTTGCCGTACTTGGCGAGCAGCCGCTTGTCGAGCGACCCGGCGTTGACGCCGATCCGGATGGGGATGCCGGCGTCCTTGGCCGCCTTGGCGATGTCGCCGACCTTGTCGTCGAACTTCTTGATGTTGCCGGGGTTGACCCGGACGGCGGCGCACCCGGCGTCGATGGCGGCGAAGACGTAGCGCGGCTGGAAGTGGATGTCGGCGATCACCGGGATCTGCGACTTCTTCGCGATCGCGGGCAGCGCCTCGGCGTCGTCGGTGTCGGGGACGGCGACCCGCACGATCTGGCAGCCGGAGGCGGTGAGCTCGGCGATCTGCTGCAGCGTGGCGTTGATGTCGGCGGTCTTCGTGGTCGTCATCGACTGGACGCTGACCGGGGAGTCACTGCCGACGCCGACACCGCCGACGTCGAGCTGGCGGGTCTTCCGCCGGGGAGCGAGCACGGGAGGGGGCGCAGCCGGCATGCCGAGGCTGACGGGGATCGCCATGGCAGCCAGTATCCCCTGCTCGCGCAGAACGCGCCGCCGAGCCGCGGCGTGTCGCCGCTCGCCGGCGGCCGGTCAGTTCAGCGTGATCGGGTTGACGATGTCGGCGACGAAGAGCAGCGCCGACAACGCCAGGAAGAGCCCGGCGACGACATAGGCGACCGGCATCAGCCGGGCGATGTCGAACGGGCCGGGATCGGGCCGCCCACGCATCCGGGCGACCGACGACCGGGCCTTCTCGTACAGCGCACCTGCGATGTGGCCGCCGTCGAGCGGGTAGATCGGCAGCAGGTTGAACAGGAACAGCACCAGGTTGACGCCCGCGAGCAGCTGGAAGAAGTAGCTGATCTTCTCCGTCGTCGTGAAGTCCTCGAAGGCGAACACCTCGCCGGAGATCCGGCTGACGCCGACCACTCCGATCGGCCCCTGCGGATCGCGCTCCTCGCCCAGGAACGCCGCGCCGAACAGCGCCGGCACCCGCTGCGGGATCTCGACGAGCTTGTCCACCGACCGCGCCACGACGTTGCCCAGGAACGCCGGAACCTCGGTGATCGACTGCTGCACGTAGGTCTGCGCGGGGCTGATGCCCACGTAGCCGACGACGCTGGTCGCGTCGCTGTCGGCGGAGGTGTAGACCCTGTTCTCGATCGGCGTGACCGTGAGGTCGCGCTCCTGCCCGTCCCGCTCGATGGTGAAGACCACCGGGGTGTCGGCGCTCCGCCGGATCGCGTCCTGCACCTGTGTCCAGCCGACGTCGGTCTCACGGGAGATGGGCTCGCCGTCGAGGGCCAGGATCGTGTCGCCGGCCCGCAGCCCGGCCGCGACCGCCGGGCTCTCGGCGGGCAGTGCGCAGTTGGGTGACCCCTCCTCGCAGATCCGCCCGGCCTCGGCACCGGTGGTGACGATCGGGACCTGGCAGGGGTCGTCGCGCGTGGCGGACTCCGCCCCCGCCGGCAGCACGCAGTCGGGCACCCGCGCGAGCGTCGTCGTCGACTCCGGGACACCGAAGCCGACGAGGACGACGGTGAAGAACACCACCGCGAGGATCAGGTTGTGGAACGGCCCGGCGAACATGACGACGACGCGCTGCCACCACGGCTTGGCGTAGAACACGCGCCCGCCGTCGGTCGGACGGACGTCGTTGAGCGCCTGCCCCCGCACCTCGGCGATGAAGCTGCGCATGCGGGTCGCGCGCTTGCTCTCGCCCTCCTCGGCCGGCGGGATCATCCCGACGATCCGGATGTAGCCGCCGAGCGGGCACGGCCTTGATGCCGTACTCGGTCTCCCCGCGGGTGCGCGACCAGATCGTGGGGCCGAAGCCGACCATGAACTGCGGCACGCGCATGCCGAACTTGCGGGCCCAGATGAAGTGCCCGGCCTCGTGGAACCCGATCGAGAACAGGAGACCGATCGCGAAAGCGACGATCCCCAGGATCGTGAGAAGGATCCCGCTCAGCTCAGGCCTCCGGAGATGACGCCGCGAGCGTGCCCCCGCGCCCACTTCTCCGCGGCCAGCACGTCCTCGACGCAGGTCGGTGCGCCGAGGTCCGGCGCGTCGTCGAGGGTACGCGCGACGAGGTCGACGATGCCCCGGAACGACAGCCGACCCGCCACGAACGCCGCCACCGCCTCCTCGTTCGCGGCGTTGAAGAGCGCCGGGACCACGCCCCCGGCCTCCCCGGCGCGCCGCGCGAGGCGGACCGCCGGGAACGCGTCGTGGTCGAGCGGGGCGAACTCCCACGTGCTGGCCGTCGACCAGTCCAGCGCCGGTTGCACGTGCGGCAGTCGGTCGGGCCAGGCCAGGGCCAGCGCGATCGGCAGGCGCATGTCGGGCGGGCTGGCCTGGGCGAGCGTGGCGCCGTCGGCGAACGTGACCATCGAGTGGACGATCGACTGCGGGTGCACCACGACGTCGATGTCGGCATAGGGGACGCCGAAGAGCAGGTGGGCCTCGATCAGCTCGAGCCCCTTGTTGACCAGGGTCGCCGAGTTGATGGTGATCACCGGCCCCATGTCCCAGGTGGGGTGGGCCATCGCCTCGGCCACGGTGACGTCCTCGAGATCGCGGCCGCGCGGCCGCGGAACGGGCCCCCGCTGGCGGTGAGCACCAGGCGGGCGACCTCGCCGCGCGCGCCGCCACGCAGGCACTGGGCCAGCGCCGAGTGCTCGGAGTCGACCGGGATCAGCTGCCCGGGGGCCGCGGCCGCGGTCACCAGTGCGCCGCCGGCGATCAGGGACTCCTTGTTGGCCAGCGCGACGGTGCGCCCGGCCTGCAGCGCCGACAGAGTCGGCCCCAGGCCGATCGAGCCGGTGATCCCGTTGAGGACGACGTCGGCCGGGCGGCTGGCCAGCTCCTCGGCCGCGCGCGGCCCGGCGAGGATCTCGGGCAGGGCGTACTCGCCCTTGGCCCAGCCCCGGGTGGAGGCGGCGGCGTAGAAGGCCAGCTGCAGGTCCTGCGCCGCGGTGGCGCGGGCGACGGCCACCGTCCGGACGCCGAGAGTGAGCGCCTGGTCGGCCAGCGCCGCGACGTCCCCTCCCCCGGCGGCCAGGGCGGTGATCCGCAGCCGGTCCGGGTTCTGCCGGGCGACCGCGATCGCCTGCCGGCCGATGGAGCCGGTGGAGCCGAGGACGGTGACCTCGCGGGGTGAACTCACCATGTCTCCATTCGCTCCCGCGGGGACGCTCCGCTCCTCGCTCCCATACCCAGGCCGCCTCCGCGGTCGGTCCGCTCCTCGCTCGTTCCTCGCTGCGATGCTCCCTCTCTGTCGACGGCCGCCTCGCTGCGATGCTCACGCCCCCGTCCGCTCACCCTCGCATCCTTCCCGACCGTCGACGCGGCTCGCCGCGCCGTGCGCCCTCGTGCAGTGCGCGGGGCCCGGGCCTGCCAGAATGTCGACGTGAGCACGCAGCGGGTCAACCAGCCTGGTCGCGAAGAAGCCGTCGTCCGTGAGGACGCCCATCCGGTCGAACACGAACGGCCGGAGGACTGGGGCTGGCACGGGGAGACGGGCAAGCTGGGCCGCGCAGGCGTGTGGATCGCGATCGTGATCCTGCTGACCTACCTGTTCGGCAACCACCAGGGCCGCGTCGAGGACCTGTGGATCATCGGTATCGCAGTCTTCATGGTGGGGATCCTGGTGTGGGACATGCGCCGCCGGAAGAACGCCTGGCGCAGCCGCTGATCGCTCAGGAGACGGCGACGCCGATCGCCGTCCCGATCAGGTAGGTGATCCCGGCCGCCGCCGCGCCGAACATGAGCTGGCGCAGCGATGCCCACCACCACGGCCGCTGGGTGAACCGGGACGACAGCGCCCCGACCACGAAGAGTCCTATCCCGCCGCAGATGAGCGCCGCCGCGAGCGACGAGAAGCCCAGCAGGTAGGGCAGCAGCGGGATCAGCGCGCCGACCGCGAAGGTGAAGAACGACGAGATGGCCGCGACCCACGGCGACGGCTTGTCGGCCGGGTTCAGCCCGAGTTCGGCGAGGACGTGCAGCCGGAGAGCCGCCTCGGGGTCGCGGGACAGCTGAGTCGCGACCGAGTGCGCCTGCTTCGGGTCGACACCCCGGCTCGCCAGCATCTGCGCCAGTTCGGCTGCCTCGCCCTCGGGGTTGGCGTGGAGCTCCCGGCGCTCCTTCTCCACCTCGAGTTCGAGCTGCTCGTTCTGCGTGGTGACCGACGTGTACTCCCCGAGCGCCATCGAGATGGCGCCGGCGACCAGGCTGGCGACCCCGGAGAGCACGATCGTCCGGTCGCTGACGCCGCCACCGCCGACGCCCGCCACGAGCGCGGTGTTGGTCACCAGGCCGTCCATGGCGCCGAACACGGCGGCGCGCAGCCATCCACCGGAGACGTCGCCGTGACTGTGGTGGATCTCGGTCACGGGCGCCTCACCCTCGCTCAATCGTCGCCCTCGGCGCCGAGCTCGACCGGCGGCTCGACCGGCGGCACGGGGGCGGCCGGTGTCGATGCAGCAAGGCTCGGCACGCCCTCGACCAGGTCGGCCGCGGCGAGCTGGCCGCAGGCGCCGTCGATGTCCTGGCCGCGGGTGTCGCGGACCGTCGTCGCGACGCCGGCCGCCCGGAGCCGGGCGACGAACTCCCGCTGCGCCGGCAGCGGGCTGGCGTCCCACGGGCTGCCCGGCGTCGGGTTGAGCGGGATCAGGTTGACGTGCGTCAGCCGTCCGGCCAGCAGTTTCCCGAGCTTGTCGGCCCGCTCGGGCTGGTCGTTGACATCGCGGATCAGGGCGTACTCCACCGAGTAGCGGCGGCCCGTGCGCGCGGCGTAGGCGTCCGCGGCCTCGACGACCTCGCCCACCTTCCAGCGGGTGTTGATCGGCACGAGGGTGTCGCGCAGCTCGTCGTCCGGCGCGTGCAGGCTGACCGCGAGGGTGACGTTGCGGCCCTCCTCGGTGAGCCGGCGGATCGCCGGGACCAGCCCGACCGTGGACACGGTGACCGACCGCTGGGCGAGGCCCAGGCCGTGCGGGGCCGGCGTCAGCAGCGCGTCCAGCGTCTTGCGCACGCGGGCGTAGTTGGCCAGCGGCTCACCCATGCCCATGAACACGACGTTGGACAGCCGCCCCGGGCCGCCGGGGATCTCGCCGTTCGCCATCGCCGCGGCGGCCGCCACCGCCTGGCCGATGATCTCCGCCGCGGAGAGGTTGCGGGTCAGGCCCTGCTGGCCGGTGGCGCAGAACGGGCAGGCCATGCCGCACCCGGCCTGGCTGGAGATGCAGACGGTGGCGCGCTCGGGGTACCGCATGAGGACGCTCTCGACCAGGGCGCCGTCGTGCAGCCGCCACAGGGTCTTGCGGGTGCGGCCGCCGTCGGCGCTCTGGTGGCGGACGGGTGTGAGCAGACCGGGCAGCAGCGCCGCGGTGAGGGTGTCGCGCACGCCCGCGGGCAGGTCGGTCATCAGTGCCGGGTCGGTGACGCCGCGGTAGTAGTGCCGCGCCATCTGGTCGGCGCGGAAGGGCGGCTGGCCCAGCTCGGCGACCGCCGCGCGGGCCTCCTCGCGGGTCAGGTCGGCGAGGTGGCGCGGGGGCGTGCCCCGTCGGGGGGCGTCGAAGACGAGGGGCAAGGCAGTCATGGCGCCGCCCATGCTCCCACTAGTGCCGTGCCAGGCAGGGTTCGCCCTTATCGGGGTCTGCTTGTCTGATCCTCGTCGGCGGAGCGCCGGCGAGCGACTCCCCGGAACCGGTGTGGTGTCCGGGGCGGGCCACGGCGGGCCAGGTGGATCTGCCGCCGCGTCCGCCCACCGCGGGTGCGGTGGGGGTGACCGGCCGGCCGGGTGGCCGGCTGATCAGTCCGCGGCGGGGATCACGCCGGGACCGGCCGGCACCGGGTAGGTGCCGGCCGGCTCGACGGTGCGTGGTCACCGGCGGCGGACCGGCGGTGACGTTCCCGCTCTCGAGGCCGCGGCCGGGGGCGGCGGTGCGGAGGGCGATGTTGGCGGCACCGACCAGGTCACGGTGCCCGGCGAACCGGCAGTGCCGGCAGCTGAAGACCCGGCCGCGAGGCTTGGGCACGCGGGTGGCGCAGGCCGGGCAGGTGGAGGAGGTGCCCCGCTCGTCGACCAGTTCTATGGCGATCCCGGCCCGCTGGGCCTTGTCGCCCAGTGCCCGCAGGAGCTGCCCGACGGCCCAGTCGCGGACGGCCTTGTTCTGCCGGCGGCCGGCGTCGCGGGCCAGCAGTCCGCGCGGGTCACCGACGACGAGGGTGCCTATCCGCTGCTCGACGGCCCAGGAGACGACAGTTCCGGCGGCCTCGTGCCGGGCCTGGGTCAGCCGCCTCCTGTGTCGCCCCTCCAACGTGGCGCTTCGCCGACGGTATTTTCTCCAGCGGCGAGACCCTGCCTGCCCACGGGTGGGGGCGCGACGTGCGATCGCGCGCCGTCGGGCCTTGGACTCGGCCAGGTGCAGCCGGTGTTCGGCGCGCATTGCCCGCCCCGACACCAGCAGCCCGGCACCTACTGCTCGTCGGCGCCGCGGGGGGCGAGCACGGCGTAGGGGTGGATGATGCCCAGGTCGACCCCGGCCACCCGGGCCGGGTCCGGGCCCTCCCCGTCCGGATAGGCGGTGACCGGGACCTCGGCGGTGACGTCGAGGAACAGCCGCCGGCCCTCGTGCACCAGCCGCACCGAGCGCACCTGCCCGGCCGGGTAGGGCAGCGGCCGGGCCAGCCGCACCCACAACGGCGGGCGGCCCGGGTCACCGGCAGCCGCACCCGCCGTCGGGCGACGGCGAAGGTGCCGGCGTAGAACCGCACCGGCACCAGGCCGCGCCGGCGCCGCGGAAACCGCGCCGCCGCTCGCCTGCCCGACGGCGTCGTGCCGCGCGCATCCACGCATCCGAATAGCCCCGCAGCACTGATCGGGCGCCGGTGGTGGATAGCTCCCCGAAGGTTCCCTCCCCGGCGGCAGCCAACTCGCGGCACAGCTCCTGATAGCCGACCAGCGGGCGGTCACCGCGCTGCCGGCGCCACCCGTTGAGCTCCAGCACCGCCGCCCACACGTCCCCACCCGAACGGAGCAGCCCGAACAGACGGCGCTGCTGACCGGCCGTAGCCCGCAGCGCCACCCGTGCGGTCCGATGGACCGCCGGTGGCGCGGACGACTCCCGACAACGTGGCACATCTGCACCCTGCACGACGCCACCGACAAGACGACCCCGCCACCAGCGCAATCGTCGCCGGTCGCGGCACTAGCGTTGCGGGGATGGCCGACGCGGAGACCGAGCTCACCCCTCCGGCGCCCGTGCTCGACACCGTCGGTGTGGGTCCGTGGCCGGGTCCGTGGCCCGAGGACCCCCGCTTCGACCCCGAGCTCCTCGAGCAGGGCGACCGGCGCAACGTCGTCGACCGGTACCGCTACTGGACGGTCGAGGCGATCGTCGCCGACCTCGACACCCGCCGGCACCCCTTCCACGTGGCGATCGAGAACTGGCGCCACGACCTGAACATCGGCACGGTCGTGCGCACCGCCAACGCCTTCCTCGCCGAGGCCGTGCACATCGTCGGCAACCGGCGCTGGAACCGCCGGGGAGCGATGGTCACCGATCGCTACCAGCACGTCCGGCACCACGCGGACGTCACGCACCTGGCGGCCTGGGCCCGGGAGGCCGGTCTGCCGATCCTGGCGATCGACAACCTCCCGGGCGCCCGGCCGCTGGAGACCACGCCGCTCCCCCATGCCTGCGTCCTGCTGTTCGGCCAGGAGGGCAGCGGCCTGACGGAGGCGGCTCGGCGGGCCGCGGACGGCGTGCTCTCGATCGCCCAGTTCGGGTCGACCCGGTCGATCAACGCCGGAGTCGCCGCCGGCATCGCCATGCACGCCTGGGTGAGGGAGCACGCCATGTGATCCGCTCAGCAGCCCACGACCCGAGCGATCTGGCAGAGCTTCTGCGTGTCGGTCAGCTCCTCCTGGGCCGGCGCGTTCGGCGTCGTGGACGACGACGAGGGCGACGAGGTGAACAGCAGGATCGCGAACGTCGCGGCAGCCGCGAGGGTGATGGCGAACGCGACGACGATCGTGAACACGCGGTGGGCGCCGACCCAGCTGCGAGCCGGGCTGGACACGATGGCGGTCATGGTGGTTCCTCTCGGATCGATGCCCCGTGGGGGGCCTCTGGATCAGGACGTGTGCGTCCTCGTGCGGTCGTTCCGCAGTGGGACGACGGTGGACCCGGCGCGTTGCAGACCCCGTGCAGCGCGGCTGCAGCCTCATGCAACCCGGCGGAGGGCGGCCCGGGCATGCGCGACCGCGGCCGCCTCGGAGGCCACCTGGCCGGGTCGGCCTCCGGCCTGCGGGGATCCCGGCGGGCCCAACGGTGAGGGCTTGCCCGCCGCGACGAGGAACGCATGGAGCGTCGCGGCGTCGGACCGGGCGTCGACCCGGTGGAGCAGCCGCGCGACGTAGCGCAGGTTCAGCCACTGCTGCGTGACGTCCCCGACCTGGTCCCAGTGGTCGAGCACACCGAGGAACGCGCGCGCGGCCGCCACCGGCTCGCCGTGCACGGCGCGGGTCGCCGCCGCCTCCATCATCGCGATCCCGTGCCACCAGAAGTTGCGCACCGAGGCAGCCAGTTCAGCAGCCTCGTCGAAGAGGGTCAGTGCGCGGCCGGGATCGGCCTTCTTCAGCACCAGCCCGAGCGCGTAGCGGGCCATCGACCGCGCCGTCGGGTTGGCCGTCTCCTCCGCCACGTCGAGGCTCTCCTCCGCCGACGCGAGTCCCCGCTGCGGTTCCCGGCGCACCGCCTGGCAGACCGCGACGTAGTAGAGGGTCCAGACCAGCCGGACCCGGTCCCCGTCGGCGCGGGCGCGTTCGGCCTCCGCCGTGTAGTGCCGCAGGGCGCGGTCCACGTCCCCCTCGTAGAGGGCGATGTCCGCCAGGACGTCCCCCGGGTAGGCGATGCGCGGCGGTCCCCGGTGGCGGCAGCCGGCCGTCCGCCCGCCGCGCCAGGTCCGCGGCCAGCGCGTACTCGTTGCGGTTCCAGGCACCCCGGGCAGCGGCCCCCACCGCCACCGCGTACCGCGGGTTGTCGGGATCGACGTCGTCCAGCAGCCGCTCGGCCCACCCGGAGGCCTCGTACCCGATGCGCAGGTGCACCAGCTCGGGCACGGCCGCCACCAACCGCACCGCCAGATCCCAGTCGCGGTCCGCCCGTGCCTGGAGGAAGGCGGCACGCAGGTTGTCGTAGTCCGCCAGGGCCTCCTCGACCCACGCCCGCTCGTCCGGGCCTTGCACCCCGTGCGCCGCGCGCTCGGCCAGCTCCACGTAGTACGTGGCATGCCGCCGGGCCAGCGCCAGGTCGACGCCGTCGGCCTCCGTCCGGGACCGCCCGTAGGCCCGGAGGGTCTCCAGCAGCCGGTACCGGCTGTGGACCCCACTGGCGGCCACCACCATGGAACGGTCGACCAGCCGGGTCAGCCGGTCGAGCACGTCGTCCTCGTCCGCGGCCGGGTCGGCGACCTGGTGCACGCCGCGCAGGTCGGCGCCGCCCACGAACACCGACATGCTGCGGAAGAGCCGCTGCTCGGCCTCCGGGAGCAGCCGGTAGGACCACTCGATCGCCGCGACCAGACTCTGGTGCCGGGCGACGGGTCCGCGCCCTCCACCGAGCAGCGGGGTCTCCTCCAGCCGCCGGGCGACCTCCATCGGGCTCATCACGCGCATCCGTGCGGCGGCGAGCTCGATGCCGAGCGGCAGCCCGTCGAGCCGGGCGCAGATCGTGGCCACCGCGTCGGCGGCGGCCGCGTCGAGCCGGAAGTCGGGCGACGACGCGCGGGCGCGCTGGACGAACAGCGCCGTGGCGTCCTCGACCGGCAGCGGCGGGACCGGCCACAGCTGCTCCCCCTCGACGCCGAGCGGCTCGCGGCTGGTCGCGAGGACCACGACCTGCGGGCATTGCTGCACGACCTCGGAGAGGAGCCGGGCGGCGTGCGTCAGCACGTGCTCGCAGTTGTCCACGACGAGCAGCAGGGTGCGCGTGCGCAGGTACTCGATCACGGTCTGCTCGATCGACAGGCCGGGACGCTGCTGGATCCGCAGGGCCGCGGCGACGGCGTGCCCGATCGGGCTCCCGTCGGGCAGGGCGGCGAGCTCGCAGAGCCAGGCCCCGTCGGGGAAGCGCGCCCGGTCGCGGGCCGCGACCTCCACCGCGAGCCGCGACTTCCCCGCGCCCCCGACGCCGGTCAGGGTGACCAGCGGCCCGGCGCGCAGCGCCGCCAGGACGCGGTCGACCTCTTCCTCCGCGTCCGACGAACCCGCTCGCCCGCCGCGGGAGGTTTCCCTGCCGCGGCGGTGCGGCGAGCGCCGGGTCGTGGAGGAGGATCCGCCGGTAGAGCGCCTGCGCCGGAGCGGCCGGCTCGACGCCCAGCTCGTCGTCGAGGCGGGCGCGCAGCTCGTGGTAGGCGGCGAGCGCGTCGGCCTGGCGTCCCGTCGCGTACAGCGCCTCCATCAGCGCGACCGCCGGCCGCTCCCGCGACGGGTGGCGGCGCACCATCGCCTCGAGCTCGGGTATCGCCTCGGCCGCCCGACCCAGCGCCAGCAGCGCCTCGGCGCGGTCCTCGAGCGCGCTCGTGCGCAGCTCGGTCAGCCGGGCGGCGGTGGCCGGGGCGAAGTCGTCGTCGGCGAACTCGGCGAGCGCGTCACCCCGCCACAGCGCGAGCGCGGCGTCGAGGTCGGCCAGTGCGCGCCCGTGGTCGTCCGCGGCGGCGGCGGCCCGTGCGGAGCCGACGAGCTGCTCGAACTCCGCCGCGTCCAGCGTCGCGGCATCGAGCGACAGGCTGTAACCCGGGTGGGCGGTGCCGTAGGGGCGCGGCGGCGCCGAGGACGCCGCGGAGCCGGGAGGCGTAGGCGCGGAGCGCCGTCGGTGCCCCGGGGGGTGGGGCGTCCCCCCACAGGGCGTCGACCAGGCGATCGGCAGGCACCACCTCGCCGCCGGCGACGAGCAGGACGGCCAGCAGCGTGCGCGGCTTGGGACCGCCGACCGCGACGGTCCGCTCTCGTCCTCGACCTGCAGCGGCCCCAGGATCCGTAAGCGCACCGGCCATGGACCTGTCATGTCCTGGCCTGCAATCGCTGTGCAACCGGCGAGGCAGACAGTAGCGGCGAGCTCCGAAGGAGGACCAGATGCTCGGGAACGCCCCGAGATTGGGCCCAGAGGTGACGCGCGGTGCCGGCTGTGCCGCGCCCCGGGGTCGGAGGGGGCGGTCACAGCCGGCCGGAAGTGTTGCCGCCGGTCGTGCGCGCGGCTCAGGCCCGACGCGCGGTCAGGAGCAGGTACTCCCAGTCCAGGACGGTCGTCCCTGTGCCGCGGTCGTACCGGGCAGCGAGCGCCGCGAGGTCGCGGTCGAGCGCCGCGACCCGTGCGGGGTCGTCGGCGATGTTGCGGTAGGCCACGATCGTCGGCCCGTAGACCGACTTCCAGAAGTCCCGCCACTCCTCGGGCGTCTCGAAGCCGCCGACCGTCACGGTGTGCCGGCGCGCGACCACGTCGGTGACCCGATCGCCGAGGAGGCCACGCACGTGGTCCTCGTCGCCCCACAGCGGAGGCGGCTGGGCGCCGGGGGGCGGTGCGGGCGCGTAGGGCTTCATCGTCCGGAACAGCTCGCCGACGAAGCCCTCGGGAGTCCAGCTGATGAGGCCGATCCTCCCGCCGGGACGGCACACCCGGACCAGCTCGTCGGCAGCCTGCTGGTGCTGCGGCGCGAACATCACGCCGACGCGAGGACAGGACGACGTCGAACGCGCCGTCGGCGTAGGGCAGCGCCTCGGCGTCACCCTCCTCCCAGGCCAGCTCGACGCCCTCGCGCGCCGCGAACTGGCGACCCGCCGCGAACAGCTCGGGGGTGAGGTCCGAGGCCACGACATCGGCGCCGGTGAGCGCCGCGGGGACGGCGGCGTTCCCGGTACCGGCCGCGACGTCGAGGACCCGGTCGCCGCGGCGCACGCCGGCAGCGGCGACCAGCACGCGCCCCAGCTCGGGGATCAGCTGCGTGGCCACGGCCGGGTAGTCGCCGAGCGCCCACATCGCGCGGTGCCGGGCCTTGAGTGCGCGATCGGCGGTGATCGCGTCGATGGTGTCGGTCATTCTCTGCTCCTCGTCGTCGTGCGGTGGTCCCGCAGTGCGACGACGGTGTCTCCGACGCCTTGCAGACCGGCTGCAACCCGGATGCAGCCCCCTGCAATCCGGCGGCACCGACGCGGGGTCAGCCCCGGTTCCGTCGAACAGCCAGGGCCAGGAGGGCGACGATCACCAGGTCGACCGCCATGAAGCCGACCGCCTCGGGCTCGTCGTAGGCGAACAGCTTCACGAAGCTGAACGCGATCTCGACCAGCAGCAGGCCGACGGTGATCCCGGCGACCTTCCGGTCCGCGCTCCGGAGGCGGACGGCGGCCACCATCAGCGCGATGGCCAGCGCCATCGACCACACGACGACCAGCCAGTCGACGACGCCCTGCGGGTCGCCGCCCTGCGCGGCCGTGGCGAAGAAGGTGAAGTAGATGGCGCCGTAGAGCTTGAAGGCGCCGAACAGCCCGAGCAGCACGCGGATGCCCAGCAGCAGCGGGTCGCGGCGGGTGGTCGGGGTCGGAGCGGTGGTGGTGGTCGGGGCGGTCATGTCTTCCTCCTGGGACGGACGTCGATCAGCGCCGCGGACGTTAGGAGCGGCCGCACCTGGTCGGCATCGACCTGTGGGCTGTTCCGCGCTCAGCCCGTGGGCTGATGTCAGGAGCGCCGCGCGGCCCTAGCCTTCGCGTTCGTGACCGCTGTCGCAGTCCCGCCCGGCTCGGCCGCCGCTGAACGACGTCGTCCTGGCGGCCTGCTTCCTGGTGCTGTCGCTGGTCCAGGTCGCGGTCGAGCCGATCGCCTCACCGGCGCTCTCGGTCGTCGTCGCGGTCGGATCGACGGTGCCGCTGGCCTGGCGCCGCGTGTACCCGGTCGCCGCGGCGCTGACGATGACGGCGGCCTGGCTGATCCCGACGTCGGAGGGGTTCCTGCTGCTCGGGTACGTCATCGCCGTCCTGGTGTTCTTCTCCCTCGGCGCGCAGGTGGCCCGGCTCTGGGTCGTCCTGGTCGTGACCGCCGTCGCCGCGACGGTGGCCGTCGTGATGACGCTGCTCGGTCCCGAGCCCACCCCGGCCGCCATCGGCGCGGCGCTGTTCGTCGTCGGTCCCGTCGCGGCCGGGCGGCTCGTCGCCCACCAGCGCCGGCAGACGCGCGCTGCTCGAGGAGCTGACCGCCCGGCTCGTGCAGGAGCGGGCCACGGCGGAGCGCGCGGCGGTGGCCGAGGAACGCTCGCGCATCGCCCGGGAACTGCACGACGTCATCGGCCACGAGGTCACCGTCATCGCGTTGCAGGCCGACGCGGCGGCTGCCGCGCTGGCCAAGGCCCCGGAGCGCGCGGCGGTGCCCGTCGAGGCGATCCGGCGGATCGGCGGTCGAGGCTCTCGCCGAGATGCGCCGCGTCGTCGGCATGCTGCGTGCCGCGGAGGAGGAGGACCTCCGCCCGCAGCCCGGCCTCACCGACGTCTCGACGCTGGTGGAGCAGTCCCGTGCCGCCGGCACCCGGGTCGAGCTGACGCTGCGGCCGCCGACACGGGCCGACGCACGCCAGCGTGGAGCTGGCCGCCTACCGGCTGGTCCAGGAGGCGCTGACCAACGCCCGCCGGCACGCGCCGGGGGCGCCGGTCGACGTCCGCGTGGTCGGGGACGACGCAGCGGTGCTCGTCGAGGTCGTCAACAGCCCGGCCGGGTCGATCCCCGCGCCACACGAGGCCCGCGACGGATCCGGTTTCGGGCTGGTCGGCATGCGGGAACGGGTCCGGATGCTCGGCGGGCGGCTGGACGCGGGCCCGACGGACTGCGGCGGCTACGCCCTCACCGCCCGGCTGCCGCTCGAGCTCCCGGGGTCGGCGTGACATCGGTGGTGCTGGTCGACGACCAGCAGCTCGTCCGGGACGGCCTCCGGCTCATCCTCGAGCTGTCGGGGATCGACGTGCTCGGAGAGGCCGGCGACGGCGAGGCCGGTGTCCGGCTGGTCCTCGACCTGCGGCCGGACGTCGTCCTGATGGACCTGCGCATGCCGCACGTGGACGGGATCGAGGCCACCCGCCGGATCGTCGCGGCCGGCAGCCCGACGCGGGTGCTGGTGCTGACCACGTTCGAGGGCGAGGAACTCACCTTCCGCGCCCTGCGGGCCGGCGCCGCCGGGTACCTGCTCAAGGACGCCGGGGGCGCCCGGCTGGTCTCGGCGGTCGAGGCCGTCGCGGCCGGGGAACGCCCCCTCGCTCCGGAGGTCGTGGCCCGCCTGGTCGCCTCCTACGTGGAGCGTCCGCCGTCCCCGCTCGGTGATCCGGCACGCCTCGCCCCGCTCAGTGACCGGGAGCGCGACGTGCTGGCGCTGATCGGAGCGGGCCGGTCGAACACCGAGATCGCCGCGGAGCTCTTCATCTCCCTCGCGACGGTGAAGAGCCATGTGCGGCACATCCTCGCCAAGCTCGACCTCCGCGACCGGCCGCAGGCGATCGTGCTCGCCCACGAGTGTGGTCTGGTCGCCGATGCCTCGCCGCGCTGAGCGACGCCTGCCAGGCTGACGCCATGAGCCGACTCGACGACGTCGACCTGAGCCTCCATCTGTCCAAGAAGGAGGCGAAGAAGCACCTGACGGCTGCCCAGGAACGCCTCGTGCACCTGCGGCTGCTGCTCGGCGGGCAGATCGGCCCCAGGGAGCTCGGTCCACCGCTGTGCGTGCTGTTCGAGGGCTGGGACGCCTCCGGGAAAGGCGGTGCGATCCAGCGGTTGGTCGAGGAACTCGACTCCCGGCACGTCCGGGTCGCCCAGTTCGCCGCCCCCACGCACGACGAGAAGCGGCACCACTTCCTCTGGCGCTTCTGGCCGAAGCTCCCCGGCTGGGGCGGCATGGCCGTGCTGGACCGCACCTGGTACGGCCGGGTGCTGGTCGAGCGGGTCGAAGGGTTCGCGACCGAGGAGGCCTGGCAGCGGGCCTACGCCGAGATCGTCGATCTGGAGACGACGCTGGCCGCCGAGGGCACGATCCTCGTCAAGTTCTGGCTGCATCTCTCGGCCGAGGAGCAGCTCCGCCGGTTCGAGGCACGGCAGGCCGACCCGTACAAGGCGTGGAAGCTGACCGACGAGGACTGGCGCAACCGCGACAAGCGGCCGGCCTACGAGGAGGCGGTCGAGGAGATGCTCGAACGCACCGACCACGCCAACGCGCCCTGGCACGTGATCGCCGCGGAGGACAAACGCTGGGCCCGCGTGGCCGTGATCCGTACGGTCTGCGAGGAGATCGAGAAGGCGCTGGCGAAGCGCGGCATCGACGCCGACCCGCCGCTGCCCACCCGTTCCTGAGCGGAGGACCCCCTGTACGTCCACCTCATCGAGGCGGCCCCGTGGCGTACGGCGCTGTCCGCGGGTGAGTGGCGGCCACCGTCGCTGGAGTCGGTCGGCTTCGTGCACCTCTCGGCTCCCGAGCAGGTGCACGTGCCCGCCGGGCTGCTGTACCCGGGGCGGCGCGACCTGCTGCTGCTCGCCGTCGACCCCGCTCGGCTGACCGACCCGGTGCGCCTCGAGCCGGGCGACCCCGCCGACCCGGACAGCATGAGGTTCCCGCACCTGTACGGCCCGCTGCCGGTCACCGCCGTCGTCGCGGTCGTCCCGTACCGGCCGCCGACCCCGTTCGTGCTGCCCGCCCCCGACGACGCCCTCGGGCGGGGGCTGGCGTTCTTCACGTCCCTGCCGGTCCGGCGCGCGGTGGGCGTCGGCGACGTCCCCGGCGGGGTGGCCGTGCTCGACCCGGACTTCCCGCACTCCCGCGACAACAACCGGCTCGTGCTGACGGCACCCGTCGACGCCGGAACCGTCGAGGAGACCGCGGCGGAGGTGGCCGGGAACGCCGGCTGGCCGCACCAGGCGGCCGGGCTGCTGTGGCCGGACTCCGACGCGGTCGCCGCCGAGCTCGTCGGTCGCGGGTGGGAGGCCGAGCAACTGCTGATGATGGCCCGTCCGGCCGGGCCGGCCCCGGACGGCCCCCGGGGCGACGTGGTCGCCCAGCACGAGGTGCACGACTTCTGGGAGCGCTCGTGGCGGGCCGGACTGGCGGACGAGCTCGGCCCGCAGCTCGACGCGGCGGTCGCCCAGCTGGTGGGGCGCGAACACCTCAACGACCGGGTCGTGGCGGTCACGGACGTCGTCGTGCGGGAGGAGGGCCTGGTGGTTGCGTCCGGTCAGCTGCGGGTCGACGGCGCGACCGCCGTCGTGGACTCGGTGCTCACCGACCCGGCCGCCCGCGGCCGGGGATACGCCGACGCCGTTCTGGCGCGCATCCTCGACCTGGCCACCGAGGCCGGATGCGACCTCGTCGTCCTGGAGGCGGCCGCCGACGACTGGCCGCGGCACTGGTACGCGCGCCGTGGCTTCGCGGTGATCGGGTCGACGTGGAGCGTCGTCCGGCCGGCCTGAGCGTGGATCACACGGGAACGAGGACCGCCAGCAGCAGGTAGGCGACCGCCGCCGAGGGCAGCAGCGAGTCCAGCCGGTCCATCAGCCCGCCGTGGCCGGGGAGCAGGTTGCCCATGTCCTTGATGCCGAGGTCGCGCTTGATCAGCGACTCGGCGAGGTCGCCGACCGTCGCCGACACCGCGAGGGCTGCCCCGAAGATCAGGCCGGCCCACCACGGACCGTCGAGCCACAGGGTGATGATCAGCGTCGCGATCGCCATGCAGGCCGCGATCGAGCCGCCCATGCCCTCCCACGACTTCTTGGGACTGATCGACGGCGCCATGGGGTGCTTGCCGAACAGCACGCCGGCCGCGTAGCCGCCGACGTCACTGGCGACCACGGTCGCGATGAAGGCGAACACCCGGGCCGTGCCGTCGTCCGGGACCAGCAGCAGCGCCGCGAACCCGGCCAGCAGCGGCACGTACAACGCCACCAGCACGCCGGCGGCGGTGTCGCGGAGGTAGCCGGCGGGGCCGTCGGCCAGCCGCCAGAGGACGACGGCCAGCGCCGTGGCCAGGAACGCCGTGACCAGGCCGGTCGGTCCGCGCGTCCAGGCCAGCGCCACCATCGCCACGGCGCCGACGAGCAGCGGCATCAGCGGCGCGCGGAACCCGCCCGCGCGTAGCGCCCGGGTCAGTTCGACGACGCCGACGAGCACCGCGGCCCCGAGCACCCCCAGGAACGCCGGACGCCAGACCAGCAGGGAGGCGATGATGATCGCGCCGAGGGACAGCCCGACGCCGATCGCGGCACCCAGGTTGCGGCCGGCCCGTCCGCTCTTCGGCGTCGCGACCGGGGTCTCCGTCGTCGGCAGGTCGGCGCCCGCGGGCTCGACCAGGTCGGGGCGCGCGCCGGCGGACGGCGGAGGGAACGGGCGGTCGCCGACGATCGGCACCGGCCCGGTGTCGTCGTCGCGGCGGCCGGCCCAGTGACCGGAGGCGGTGGACGACTCCGCGACCCGCCCGCCGAGGCTGGGCATGCGGGAGGTGCCCGGCCCGTCGGGGCCGGGCCGCTGGTCGGGTGAGGAGGTCATGAGCGCGGCGGGGTGGTCGCTCAGATGTCGAGCAGCTCGGCTTCCTTGTTCTTCACGGCCTCGTCGACGCTGTGCACGTGCTGCTCGGTGAGGTGGTCGAGCTCCTTCTCCGCGCGGCGGACGTCGTCCTCGCCCGCCTCGCCGTCCTTCACGATGCGGTCGAGCTCTTCCTTCGAGCGCCGCCGGATGTTGCGGATGGCGACCTTGGCGTCCTCGCCCTTGGACCGCGCCATCTTGACCAGGTCGCGCCGGCGCTCCTCGGTGAGCTGCGGGAACACCACGCGCACGATCTGCCCGTCGTTGGTGGGGTTCACGCCGAGGTCGCTGTCGCGCACGGCCTTCTCGATCGCGCCGAGCTGGGTCTGGTCGTAGGCCTTGATGACGGCCATCCGCGCCTCGGGCACGGTGATCGACGCCATCTGGGGCACCGGCGTGGGCGCGCCGTAGTAGTCGACCATGATCTTGTTGAACATCGAGGGGGCGGCGCGACCGGTGCGCACCGAGCCGAGGTCCTCGCGCGCGACCGACAGGGCCTTGTCCATCCGCTCCTCGGCATCGAGCAGGGTGTCGTCGATCACGGGTCTTCCTTCCATCGGCGGCGCGAACCTGTCGCCCCGTCGTCTCGTCCGGCTACTGCCGGCCAGTCCGCCGTCAGGACGGCGGGCTGATCAGCGTGCCGATCCTCTCACCTGCGACCGCGCGTGCGATGTTGCCGTCACGCAGCAGGTTGAACACGACGATCGGCATCTGGTTGTCCATGCACAGGCTGATCGCCGTCGCGTCGGCGACCTTGAGCTGCTTCGCCAGGACCGTCGCGTAGTCCAGGGAGTCGTACATGACCGCGTCGGTGTTGATGCGCGGGTCGTCGTCGTAGACCCCGTCGACGCCGTTCTTGCCCATCAGCAGCACCTGGCACTCGATCTCCAGGGCACGCTGGGCGGCGACGGTGTCGGTGGAGAAGTAGGGCATGCCGGCACCGGCGCCGAAGATGACCAGCCGGCCCTTCTCCAGGTGCCGGATGGCCTTGCGCGGGATGTAGGGCTCCGCGACCTGGCCCATGGTGATCGCCGACTGCACGCGCGTCTGCAATCCGGCCTTCTCGCAGAAGTCCTGCAGCGCCAGGCAGTTCATGACCGTGCCGAGCATGCCCATGTAGTCGGCCTTGGTGCGGTCCATGCCGGCCTGGGAGAGCTCCGCGCCGCGGAAGAAGTTGCCTCCGCCCATGACGACGGCGACCTGGGTGCCCTTCGCCACGACCTCGGCCAACTGCTCGGCGATCCCGCGCACGATGTCCGCGTCGACGCCCACGTTGCCGCCGCCGAAGGTCTCGCCGGAGAGCTTGAGCAGGACGCGGTGGTAGCCGTCGTGTCCGGCCGGCTGGAACGCGGTGGGCGCGGACAACGGCGGGGTGGTGTCGGTCAACGCGTCATCCCTCGTTCGGTGTCGGTGCTGACGTGATCCTGCCGCATGCGCGAACGGCCCCGCCCCCGGGAAGGGAGGCGGGGCCGCGCGACATGCTTGTTCAGGCCTGGCCGACCTCGAAGCGGGCGAACCGCTCCACCGTCAGGCCGGCCTCGTCGACGATCTGCTTGACCGTCTTCTTGGGCTCGGTGATCGACGGCTGCTCGAGCAGGACGAAGTCCTTGTAGTAGGCGTTGACCCGACCCTCGACGATCTTGACGACCGCCTGCTCGGGCTTGCCCTCCTCCTTGGCCGTCTGCTCGGCGACCCGGCGCTCGGTCTCGACCGTCTCGGTCGGGACCTCCTCGCGGTTGAGGAACTTCGGCCGCGCGGCGGCGATGTGCATCGCCAGGCTGCGGGCCGCCTCCTCGGTGCCACCGGAGTACTGCACCGCGACACCGATGGCCGGGGGCAGGTCGGTGGCCCGCTTGTGCAGGTAGGTCGCGGTCGAGCCCTCGAAGGCGGCGAACCGGCTCAGGACCAGCTTCTCGCCGATGCGGGCGGACTCGCCTTCGACGAGCGCGGCCACGGTCTGACCGTCGACCTCGGTGGCGAGCAGGGCCTCGGCGTCGGCCGGCTTGTTCTGCAGCGCGATGTCGAGCAGGCGCTCGGCGAGCTTCACGAAGTCGGCGTTCTTGGCGACGAAGTCGGTCTCGCAGTCGAGCTCGAGCAGCGCGCCGTCCTTGCTGACGACGACGCCGTTGGTGGTCGACCGCTCCAGGCGCTTGCCGACGTCCTTGGCGCCCTTCACCCGCAGGAGCTCGACGGCCTTGTCGAAGTCGCCGTCGGCCTCGGTGAGGGCCTTCTTGCAGTCCATCATGCCGGCGCCGGTGGCGTCGCGGAGACGCTTGACGTCGGCTGCAGTGAACTCAGCCATGTCACTTCCTCTTGGTCTGTCGGTGGTGCGCGAAACGTGGTGAGGGCGTGCCTCGGCGCCGTCCCCCGCCGGTGTCGGCGAGGGACGGCGCCGGCGGATCAGGCCTGGGCCGGGGTCTCGTCCGAGGCGGCGGGCGCCGCTCGGGGTCTCCGCCGGAGTCTCGGCCGTCGCAGCCGGGGTCTCCGCCGCGGCGGGGGCCTCGGGGGTGGCCTCGGCGGCCGGGGCCGCGCCACCGGTCAGCAGCTCGCGCTCCCAGTCGGCCAGCGGCTCGTCGCCACCGATCACGGGCTCCGCGCCGTCCTCACGGCCCGCGTTCGCCTGCGCCGCGGAGCGGGCCATGAGGCCCTCGGCGACGGCGTCGGCGATGACACGGGTCAGCACGGTGATGCTGCGGATCGCGTCGTCGTTGCCCGGGATCTTGTAGTCGACCTCGTCCGGGTCGCAGTTGGTGTCGAGGATCGCGACGACCGGGATGTTCAGCTTGCGAGCCTCGCCGACGGCGATGTGCTCCTTCTTGGTGTCCACGATCCAGATGGCGCTGGGCACCTTCTGCATGTCGCGGATACCGCCGAGGCTGCGCTCGAGCTTGGCCTTCTCGCGGCTGAGGACCAGCTGCTCCTTCTTGGACAGGCTGACCAGCACGCCGGTCTGCTCCATGTCCTCGAGCTCCTTGAGCCGCTGGAGCCTCTTGTGGACGGTCTGGAAGTTGGTGAGCATGCCGCCCAGCCAGCGCTGGTTGACGTAGGGCATGCCGACCCGCTGCGCCTGCTCGGCGACGACTTCCTGCGCCTGACGCTTGGTGCCGACGAACAGGATCGAGCCGCCGTGGGCGACCGTCTGCTTGACGAACTCGTAGGCGTTGTCGATGTACCCGAGCGTCTGCTGCAGGTCGATGATGTAGATGCCGTTGCGCTCGGTGAAGATGAAGCGCTTCATCTTCGGGTTCCAGCGACGGGTCTGGTGCCCGAAGTGGACGCCGCTGTCGAGCAGCTGCTTCATGCTGACGACTGCCATTGCAGCCCTTCTGATCTGCGCGCGGCCACCGGCCGCGCTCCTCGGTTGTGTCGCGGGCACCGGGTGGTGCACCGCCCTGGCGTCCAGCGGCGCCACGCACCCGGCGGTTGCCCGCTGGGACCGAGGTGGCGACTGCCCCGCGTTGGCGGGAGGAGGACGCGCGAAGTCGACCCGTCGGAACGGGCCGCACCGGACAGCATACGCGAGCTTTCGCCCGGCTCTCCCCCACGGTCCGGCTGTCCACAGATGCCTCGCGGACGGTGGTTCCGGGGCACTCCTCCCCCAGGCTCGGCGGCGTGCGCACCGTCGTCCTCGTCGTCCTGCTGGCTCTCGTGCTGACGTCGTCGGCGCCCGCGACGGCCGAGCCGGTCGACGCGGCGTCCGGTACCGCTGAACTGGTCGCCGCGGGGCCGGTCGCCCTCTGGACGTCGCCGCTCGGTGATCCGCCCCGGGTGACCCGCCCCTTCGAGCCGCCCGCCTCGCCGTACGGCCCCGGCCACCGCGGTGTGGACCTGGCCGGGGCGCCGGGGTCGGCGGTCCGCGCCGCGGGCGACGGCGTCGTGGTGTTCGCCGGGATGGTCGCCGGGCGGCCGGTGGTGAGCGTCGACCATCCCGGCGGCCTGCGGACGACGTACGAACCGGTGGATCCCTCCGTCGGCGCCGGCCTGCGCGTCGGCCGCGGCACGGTCCTGGGCGTGCTGGCCCCCGGGCACGCCGGCTGCCCGGCCGCCGCGTGCCTGCACTGGGGCGCGCGCCGCGGGGAGACCTACCTCGACCCGATGACCCTGCTGCGCCCGCCGCGGGTCCGCCTGCTGCCGATGGACCAGGTCACGGGCGCACGCCGTAGGCCGCGCCGGTGCGGACCAGTCCCTCGGAGAAGGTGGCGCGCAGCCACCGAAGATCCGCCTCCTCGAGCCCGCGGCCGGGATGCCGGTGCGCCCGTCGGAGCCCCTCGAGGTCGCTGGCGACCCTGGCCCGGTCCGCCTCGTGTCGGTCGGTCACGGCCGCCGTGGCCGCCCCGCGGTCGGCCGCCTCGTTCGCGTCGATCATTTCCAGGATGCGGTGCGCCAGCGTCTCGGCCGCGTCCAGGGACAACTCGCGGCTCGGTTCGTCCACGCGCGCAGCCTCCCACCCACGCTGGGCCGCTACGAGCGGACAGGTACCGGCGTCCCGGTGATCGCGGCGAGTGCGTCGTCGACCGCCGACTTCGATGCGTTGGTCAGGGGCATCCGCACATCCGGGGTCGGCAGCCTGCCCTGGGCGTGCAGGACGCCCTTGATGACCGCGGGATTCGGTTCGGCGAACAGCGCCAGGGCGACCGGCAGCAGGGCCTCCGCGCGAGCACGGGCGTCCGCGACGCGTCCGGCCAGCCCGTCGTCGATCATGTGCACGAAGTCAGACGTGCGGACGTGTGCGGCGGCGGCGATCGCGCCGGCACCGCCCATCAGGACGATCGGCAACAGGTACGCGTCGTCCCCGCCGAGGACCGCACAGGAGGGTGGGGCCTCGGCCAGGACGCGCAGGGTGTCGGCGTCGATGCCGCCCACGGCCTGCTTCACGCCGGCGACGTTCGGGTGGGCCGCGAGCTCCAGCAGCGAGGTCGCACCGAGTCCCCGCCCGGTGCGGTACGGGACGTTGTAGATGACCAGCGGTACCGGTGACCGCTCGGCGACCGCTGCGAAGTGGGCGACGATGCCCGCTTCCGACGGGCGCACGTAGTAGGGCACCACGGCGAGGGAGGCGACGACGCCGGGGACATCGGCGAGCTCCGTGTGCCGGTCGATCGTCGTGCGCGTGTCGTTGGTGCCCGCCCCCACGATCAGCTGCGCGCCCTTGTCACCGCACACCCGCGCGCACGCGGCGACGACCTGGCTCCGCTCGGCGTCGTCGAGCGCCGATGCCTCACCCGTCGTCCCCAGCGCCACGATGCCGGCGGCACCCGCGTCGAGGGACTCGGCCGCGAGACGTTCCAGGCAGGCCACGTCGACCCGCCCGGCCTCGTCGAACGGGGTCACCAACGGGACGAAGACACCCCCGAGGAGCCTCTGACTCAGCACGGCCCGAGGCTATCGGGGCAGCCGACCGACGCAGCGGCCCTAGGCTCCCGGCATGGTCGACGCGGACGCGGACGCGACGGCGGCCCGCTGGCCGGCGGTCCGGCCGGGTCGCGGGCACTACGAGAGCTGGTACCTGCGGGCGGTCGATCCGAACGCGCCGCGCGGCGTCTGGATCCGGTACACGGTGGCCGTGCCTCCCGGGGGCGACCCCACCGGTCAGCTGTGGTTCACCTGGTTCGACCGCGCTGCGCCCGGGCCCCGGGCCGTGCGGGTGACCGCCGGGACACCGACCAGCGGCGATGGGGCCTGGATCCGGTTCGGGGACGACACCTTCGGCGCCGACGGCGTCGTCGGCGGGGCCCGGTCCGCGGACTCCTCGGCGCGCTGGTCGCTGCGCTTCTCCGGCGCGGAGCAGCCGCTGCGCCATCTGCCGAAGCCGTGGATGTACGCCGCCCGCCTGCCGCGGACGAAACTGCTGTCCCCGCTGCCGGGCGCGGTGTTCGACGGGACCCTCGAGGTGGACGGCGAGACCATCCCTGTCGACGCCTGGCCGGGGATGGTCGGCCACAACTGGGGCGAACAGCACGCCGAGGAGTGGATCTGGCTGTCCGGCCTGGCCTTCGACGGCGAGGGGGCGAGCACGTGGCTCGACGTGGCAGTGGGGCGGATCCGGCTGGGCCCGGTGACGACGCCCTGGATCGCCAACGGCGCGGTCAGCCTGGACGGGGAGCGCCTCCCCCTCGGCGGTCTCGGCCGCCGGGTTGGGGTGACGGCGGGCGAGGACGGGTGCGTGCTGCGGCTGACCGGCCCGGGCGTCGTCGCGACCGCGTCGGCCGCGGCGCCGGACGACGCGTTCGTCGCCTGGGACTACGCGAACCCCGACGGGTCCCAGCACCGGGTGCGCAACTGCTCGGTGGCCGACCTCTCGGTGCGCGTGGACCGCCCCGGGCGGCCGTCCGTCGAGCTCGGTGCGCCGGGCCGGGCAGCCTACGAGTGGGGCCGCCGGTAGGTCACCGTGCCGCGCTGACCGAGGCGTGCCCGGCCGTGCCGGTCCACAGCGCCCAGCCGACCCAGCAGTAGCCGGCCGCGAGCGCGAGCGTCGACAACGGCGCCAGCACCGGGATCAGCAGGCCGCCGAACACCGAGAAGGCCACCGAGCCGACGGCCAGCGTCAGCGCGGCCGGGGCCGGCAGGGCGCGTGACCGCCACAGCGCGAACCCGAGGAGGACCAGCCCGACCAGCCACAGCAGGGCGAGGCCGGTCGTGATCCGGACGGCCCACGACGTGGTGATCGGGCCGTCCCAGTCGAAGACCTCGGGGTGGTCGCGGGCGATGACCGGTAGCAGGAATGCCTCGGCGTAGGAGACGCACGCGGTCATGACCAGGCCGATGACGGCGGACCCGAATCCGACGGCGCCGAGGCGTCCCAGCCGCTCGGCGCGGGTGGCGTAGAGGCCGGTCAGCCCGATCAGGGTCAGGATCACGGCGACGACGGCGACGACGTGGATCGGCACCCACGCCGCGTTGTTCAGCGCCGCCTCGGCCAGGGTGGTCGTGAAGATGTCGGGGTGCAGCATCCCGAGCAGGAACAGCAGCCCGGCCGCGATCCAGCAGCCCCCGGACCAGCGATCCAGCCGGGTCGGCGTGGCCCTGCGCACCGAGGCGACGGCGTCAGGTGCGGTCACGGCGATCCCCCATCGGATAGGACCCGAGAACCACTCAGTCTCGTCCCGCCCCGGGCGGCGCGGAACCTGTTCCGGAACGCTCGCCGTAAGCCTGCGCGGGTCGACGTCCCAGCGCACGGGACCGCCGTCCCGACCCGCATTGGCGGATGGTGCCCTCGTAGGTGAACCCGGCGGCCGTCAGGGCGTGTTGCTCCGCGGTGTTCCCGGCTTCGTGACGGCCTCGACGCGGTTGGCGCTCGTCGTCTCGAACAGGAAGTCGCACAGCAGTTGCTGAGCCCGAGTCCCGATTCAGCGGTCAGGCGATATCGGCGAGCTTGGTGCGCAGGTGCAGGACCGCCTTGGTGTGCAGCTGGCAGATCCGGCTCTCGGTCACGCCGAGCACCCTGCCGATGTCGGCCAGCGTGAGCCCCTCGAAGTAGTAGAGGCTGACCACGACCTTCTCCCGCTCGGGCAGCTGCTCCACGGCCCGGGCCAGCAGCTGGCGCGCCTCGCCGTGCTCGGCCATGGCCTGCGGATCGAGCGCCGAGGAGTCCTGGAGCGTGTCGCCGAGGCGGGGTGAGCCGCCGCCGTCGTCGTCGGTGAGCAGTTCATCGAGGGCGACGACGTTGACCAGGGACAGCTGACCGAGGAACTTGCGCACCTCCTCGACGTCCATGTCCATGTGGTCGGCGACCTCTTCGTCGCTCGGCGTGCGGTGCAGCTTCGCTTCGAGGTCGGCGACGGCGCGCTCGAACGCGCGGGCCTTCATGCGGACCGAGCGCGGGATCCAGTCGGTGTTGCGGAGCTCGTCGATGATCGCGCCGCGGATGCGGGACATCGCATAGCTCTCGAACTTCACCTCGCGGGTGGGCTCGTACCGGGTGATCGCGTCGATCAGCCCGAACGTGCCGTACGAGACGAGGTCGGCCTGCTCCACGTGCGCGGGCAGACCGCTGCCGACCCGGCCGGCGACGTACTTCACCAGTGGCGCGTAGTGCAGGATCAGCCGGTCCCGGAGGCCGGGGTCGCGGCTCGCGACGTAGTCGTTCCACAGCTCGGCCAGCAGCGCGTCGGTGTCCTCGCCGGACTCGTCGAGCTCCTGGATGGTCGCCTCAGACACTCAGCCGTCCTCTCAGGCCCGGGGATGCGCTTGCGCATGGACCGCACGGAGCCGTTCGACCGTCACGTGCGTGTAGATCTGCGTGGTCGCGAGGCTAGCGTGGCCGAGCAACTCCTGTACGGACCGGAGGTCCGCGCCGCCCTCGAGCACGTGCGTGGCGGCGGAGTGCCGGAGCCCGTGCGGACCGATGTCGGGCGTTCCGGGAGCCGCGGCGACGGCGCGGTGCACGATCCGACGCGCCTCCCGGGCGTCCAGGCGGGAGCCACGGGCACCGAGCAGGAGGGCCGGCCCGGAGTCCGGCGCGACCAGCGCCGGGCGGCCCCGGGTCAGCCACGCGTCGATCGCCCGTTCGGCCGGGACGCCGTAGGGCACGCTGCGCTCCTTGCGCCCCTTGCCCAGTACCCGCAGCAGGCTGCGTGACCGGTCGACGTCGTCGACGTCGAGCCCGACCAGCTCGCTGACGCGGATGCCGCTGGCGTAGAGCAGCTCCAGGACGACGGTGTCGCGCAGTCCTATCGGTTCCTCGGCCCCGGCTGCGGACTCGACCACCGCGCGCGCCTGGTCGGGGGCGAGCACGTCGGGCAGGGTCCGGTGCGCCTTGGGGCTGACCAGCCGCTGGCCGACGTCCTCGGGTGTCAGGCCGGCGCGGCGCAGCCAGCCGGTGAACGAGCGCGCGGACGCCGCGTGGCGGGCGGTCGTGGCCCGGCTGTGGCCGCGGGTGCGGCCCTGCGCGAGCCAACTGCGCAGGGTGGGCAGGTCCAGCTCGTGCACCTGCTGCCCACCGCGGCGGGCGAGGTGGTCCAGCAGCAGGACGACGTCGGTGACGTAACCCCGGACGGTGTGCGCGGACAGGTCCCGCTGCGCGGTCAGGTGCTCCTCGTACCCGGCCAGCGCCTCGGCGAGCGGGGGCGGCAGCGCGGCGCGCACCTCTGCTGTTCCGGCGGTCACCCGCGCACCGTCCGTCGGCGTCCAGCCCCCGTCAAGCCGCCGCGCCGTCACCCCTCAGGAACACGGGGGTTCCGGGATCGTCGAGACGCGGAGCCAGCCATCCCGAACTGTCCGGTGCCAGACTGGCCGCGCCTCAGGGGAGATCGACATGGGACGTTCAGGTCACTCGTTCGCGCGCCGGGTGCGCATCGCCACGCTCGCCCTGGTGGGGGCGGCGGTGCTGCTCACTCCTGTCGCCACGAACGGCGGGAACGCGGCGAGCGCGGCACCGCTGATCCGACCGAACATCATCCTGATACTGACCGACGACCAGACCATGGAGGCGGTCGCCCGGATGCCCTATGTGTCCTCGCGGACCGACTGGATCAGCTTCGACCGGGCCTACATCAACAACGGGCTCTGCTGCCCCTCGCGGGCGACAATCCTGACCGGGCAGTACGACACGCGCAACCGGGTCGGCACCAACGCCCAGGGCAGGCTGCTCAACGAGCGCGAGACCCTTCCCGTCTGGCTCCGGCGAGCGGGCTACCAGACCGGGCTGTTCGGCAAGTATCTCAACCAGTACCCGTTCGGCCGGGGCCTGTACGTGCCGCCGGGCTGGACGGAATGGCAGGCCGCCTACAGCGACGGCCCCCAGTGGCAGATGTATCCGCAGTATCACTGGAAGCTCAACGCCAACGGCACCTCGCGCAGTTTCCTGAGCGCACCGGCCGACTACCAGGTCAACGTGCTCGGGAACCGCATGAACACCTGGGTGCGGTCGAGGGCCGCCACCGGACAGCCGTTCTTCGCCATGTTCACGCCGACGGCGACGCACTATCCGTGGCGAGCCAGCCCCACCCGGGCAGGCACGATGACGAACGCCCCCGTGACCCGGAGCCCCAGCTTCAACATCGCGGCATCCGACCAGCCTGCCTACCTACGGGCTCAGCCGGCGTCGAATGGGCCGGCGATGGACACCGCGCGTCGGAAGCAATGGGAGGGCGCCGCCTCCGTGGATGACGCGATCCGGCGACTGGACAGCACGCTCCAGGCAGCCGGTGTCTTCGAGAACACGATCACGATCTTCATGACCGACAACGGCTACTCGTTCGGCGAGCACCGCTGGCAGACCAAGCGCTGCGAGTTCAACGAGTGCAGCCGGACCCCCATGCTGATCCGTTACCCGGGGCTGGCGGGGCGCCACGATGCCAGCCACCTGCTGTCGAACGTCGACATCGCCGCCACCATCAGCGAGCTCGCGGGCGCGACGCCCGCCGTCCAGCAGGACGGCATGAGTTTCGCGCCGCTGATTCTCGGTCAGACTGTTCCGTGGCGGGATTCCGTGCTCTTCCACTGGCCCGGCGGCGACATGGAGGGCCGGGCGGGGCAGCCGGACAGCATGCCGCAGTTCTGGGCGGTGCTCGCCCGGGCCAGCGACGGCCGCCTCTGGAAGTACGTGGAACTCGATACCGGCGAGCGGGAGCTCTACGACCAGGCCGCCGACCGCTACGAGATGGACAACCTGGCCGGCGACCCCACACGTGCCGGGATTCAAGCGGAACTCCAGGCCGAGTTGCGGGCGCTCAAGGCGGAGGCCGGGGTGACGACGACGGCGCTCCGGGCGGACGTGCCGGTCCCCGGCCCGAGTGACCCCGACTTCGGCTGACACCGTCGGCCGCAGGACCACGGGTCGAGTCAGGGCTTCGGAGTCGGTTGGAGCCGCCAGCCGGTGCCGGTCCACTGGACCAGCTCGGCCAGTTCCAGCGCCGGCAGCACCTTGAGGACGTCGAGCACATCGCAGCCGGCGATCGTGGCCAGCCGTTCCGGGCTCACGCCGGACCGCACGGGACAGGCATCCAGCACGCGGACGGCGACGTCGGACAACCCGTCGCGCGGGCCGGCCGGTCGCTCGGGCGGATCGGCCAGATCCTCGCCGAGCCGGCCGACCACCTCCAGCACGTGCGCAGCCGAGGCGACCAGTCGCGCCGTCGACTCCTGGTCCCGCAGCAGCTCGTGACACCCGACCGACATCGCCGACGTCACCGGCCCGGGGACGACCATCACCTGCTTGCCCAGCTTCTGCGCCCGGTTGGCCGTGGCCGTCGCGCCCGACCGGGCCGCGGCCTCGACCACGACCGTCCCGCGGGTCAGCCCGGCGATGAGCCGGTTGCGGACCAGGAAGCGGTGCTGGTGCGGGGCGGCGCCCGGTGGCCACTCGCTGACGACGAGCCCGCTCTCGGCGATGCGATGCAGCAGCGCGCCGTTCGCCGCCGGATAGGGGCGGTCGACGCCGCAGGCGAGCACCGCGACCGTCGGGCCGTCGGCGGCGAGGGCCCCGCGATGGGCCGCGGCGTCGATGCCGAAGGCGCCGCCGGACACGACGGTCCAGCCCCGCTCGGCGAGCTGGTAGCCGAACTCGCCGGCGACGTGCTCGCCGTAGGCGGTGGACGCCCGCGATCCGACGACGGCCACCGAGCGGTCGACCAGCGGTCGAGCCGGTCCGGGCCGCGGACCCACAGGGCGAGCGGCGGGACCAGAGCGACCGTGCGCGCGGACTGGTCCTTCGGGTCGAGAGGTTCCTCGGCCGTCGCCAGCGTCAGCGAGTGCAGCGGGAAGGCCGGCCACTCGTCGTCCTCGGGCATGACCAGTCGCGCGCCACAGCGCTCGGCCCGGCGCAGGTCGGTGACGGTCTCGTCCTGCTGCGCGCGGGCACCGACGAGGCCGAGGATCCGGGCGGGCGCGCTCGCCCGACCGGATCAGGCGGACGGCGTCCACGGGGCCTCGGTCCGTCGACGAATCGCCAGAAGTCGATCGTGCCCGGCTCGACGGCGCGGCTGAGCCAGGCCCGGGCCCGGCGGACGCCCGGGTGGCTCGGGTCGGCAGTCGCGGCGGCGTCCTCGAGGTCCTCGTCGAGACTCATGCGGCGGCCCGCTGCAGCCGCATGCCGAGCGCCTCCGCCACCTCGTCGGCGCCGGGGATGGCGCGGCCCGCGAGGTCGGCGAGGGTCCAGGACACGCGGAGCACGCGATCGAACCCCCGGACCGACAGGGCGCCCCGCTCGAGCGCGCGCTCGGCGAGCTGCAGGGAGGCGCGGGGCACCGCCCACCGCTCCCGGAGCAGCCGCCCGGGCACCTGGCTGTTGGTGCCGAACCCGGTACCGGTCAGGCGGGCGGCCGCCGTCTGCCGAGCGGCGCGAACCCGCCGGGCGACCGCCGCCGTCGGCTCGGGGGTGTCGACCCCGTCGAGCCAGGCGGCCCGCGTGACCGGCGGGAGGCCGACGCGCAGGTCGATGCGGTCGAGCAGCGGGCCCGACATGCGGGACTGGTAGCGACGGCGCTCGAGTGGGCTGCAGGTGCAGGCGGTGTCACCGGCCGCGCTGGCACAGGGGCACGGGTTGGCCGCCAGGATCAGCTGGGCGCGGCACGGGAACGTCGCCGAGCCGGACGCCCGGTTGATCGTCACCGAGCCGCGTTCGAGCGGCTGCCGCAAGGTGTCCAGCACGGCCCGCGGGAACTCCGGTGCCTCGTCGAGGAACAAGACCCCCCGGTGGGCCCGGCAGATCGCTCCCGGGCGGATCTGGCCCGACCCGCCGCCGATCAGCGCGGCCATCGTCGCCGAGTGGTGCGGCGACTCGAACGTCGGCCGGGTGATCAGCGGGGCGTCCGGCGGCAGCGTCCCGGCGATCGAGTGGATGCCGGTGACCTCGAGCGCGGCCCGCTCGTCCAGCGGGGGAAGCAGACCGGGCAGCCGTTCGGCGAGCATGGTCTTCCCGGCGCCCGGTGGACCGGTCATCAGCAGGTGGTGCCCGCCGGCGGCGGCGACCTCGACGGCCCGGCGTCCCGCCGCCTGACCCACCACGTCGCCGAGGTCGGGCAGCGACGGCGGCGCGGGCAGGTGCCCACGCGCGTGGCGGGACAGCACCGCCCGGCCGGACAGGTGGTCGACGAGGGCGGTCAGCGTGGCCACCGGGAGGACCTCGATCCGCTCGACCAGGGCCGCCTCGTCGGCATTGGCCGCGGGCACCACCACCTGGCGGTGTCCCGCGCCCGCCGCCGCGAGGACCGCGGGCAGCACGCCGCGGATGGCCCGCACCGATCCGTCGAGACCCAGTTCGCCGAGGAGCACCAGCCGGTCGACGGCCTCGCGGGGCACGGTGCCCGCCGCGGCCAGGACGGCAGCGGCCAGCGCGAGGTCGAACCCGCTCCCCTGCTTGGGCATCGACGCCGGAGACAGCCCGATCGTGATCCGCCGCTGCGGGAAGGAGGCGCCCGCGTTCACGACGGCGGCGCGCACCCGGTCGACCGACTGCCGGACCACGGCGTCGGGCAGGCCGACGAGGATCACCTGCGGCACGCCGGCCGCCATGTCCACCTCGACCTCGACCATCGCCCCCTGGACGCCGACCAGTCCGACCGACCAGGTCCGGGCCAGCGTCACAGGAACGCCGCCCGCAGGTGCCGGACGAGGGCCGGACGGGACGGCCGCATCAGCACCCCGACGACGTCGAACCGCAGGTCGGGCGCGTGCTCGTCGTGCGCCGCCAGCCACCGGTGGGCCAGCAGACGCAGCCGCCGCTGCTTGGCCGGCGTCACGGCCTCGACCGGATGACCGAAACCGGTGCCGCGCCGGGTCTTCACCTCGCAGAAGACGAGCGCGGAACCCTCCCGGGCGACGATGTCGAGCTCGCCCTCCCGGCAGCGCCAATTCCGGTCGAGGACGCGCAGGCCCGCACGGCGTCAGGTAGGCCGTGGCGATCCGCTCTCCGTGGACGCCGAGTTCGGTGGTGGTGGGCACGCACCGACCCTCGCCGTCCGGCCGGCACGCCGACAGGCGCGCGGTGGATCTGTGGAGAGCGGATCGCCCTGTGGACGCCGGCTACACCGCCATCAGGATCTCGATGGCGAAGCGCACGTCACACTCGACCGCGGTGTCGGTGCCGGTGTTGCCGTTGCACACGTCGCCGACGGGTGGTGCGCACCGTCCGCAGGCGCCGCGTTGCACTCGGGTGTGCGCCGCCCCTTCCAAGGCCGCAGGCCCGGCCGGGCTACCGTCCGGCAGATGTACGTCGAGACAGTCGTCCAGATCAACGACCGGGACACCTACCAGGCCAGCGTCCGGCTGCGGTCGGCCGCGGCGAGCAACCGTCCGCCCATGGACGCGTTGGTGCGCTTCTCCCCCGCGGGCTGGCTCACCATGAAGCCGCTGGCCGGCGGTCGGGTCGCCGTCGTCTCGGCCGCGGAGGTCCTCGACGTCACCGACCTCGAGCGGGTGCAGGCCGGCGACGAGCCGATCAGGTGATCCGGGGGTTGTCCGGCAGCTCGAGGTCGGGCTTGTCGAGCTCTTCGACGTTGACGTCCTTGAAGGTCAGCACGCGGACGTTCCGGACGAAGCGCGCGGGCCGGTACATGTCCCACACCCAGGCGTCGGAGAGCTTCAGCTCGAAGTAGACCTCGCCGCCGGCCTCGCGCACCTGCAGGTCGACGGAGTTGGCCAGGTAGAAGCGCCGCTCCGTCTCCACCACGTAGGTGAACTGCCGGACGATGTCCCGGTACTCGCGATAGAGCTGCAGCTCCATCTCGGTCTCGTACTTCTCCAGGTCCTCGGTGCTCATCGATACTCTCCGGGCACTGGGCTCATGCCCTCATCATCGACCATGCCGGCCACGGCGGTGAGGTCGACGTCCCGCGCTTCGTACGCGTCCCGTGCGCTGCGCACGTTGACGAAGCGCATCCGGTGCTGCGGGCACGGGCCGTGGCGTTCCAGGGCGGCGCTGTGCACGTCGGTGATGTAGCCCTTGTGGCCGGCGAAGTCGTACTCGGGCCACCGCTCGTGCAGCTCCGTCATGATCCGGTCCCGGGTCACCTTGGCCAGCACGGAGGCGGCCGCGACGCAGGCGGCGACGCGATCGCCCTTCCAGACCGCGAGGCCGGGCCGGGCCAGGCCGGGCACCGGGAAGCCGTCGGTGAGCACGTAGTCCGGGGCCGGGTCCAGGGTGCACACCGCCCGGCGCAACGCCTCGATGTTCGTCACGTGCATGCCCCGTGCGTCGAGTTCCTCGACCGGGATGACGACGACCGACCAGGTCAGCGCGCGGTCGACGACCTCGGCGTAGACCCGCTCCCGGGCGGCGGCGGTGAGCAGCTTCGAGTCGGCCAGCCCGGGAACCCGCCCGCGGCGGCCCGACGGCAGCACGCACGCGGCCGCGACCAGCGGCCCGGCGCAGGCGCCCCGCCCGGCCTCGTCGGCGCCGGCGACCGCGGCGAACCCCCGACGACGCAGCGACCGCTCCATGTCCCAGAGCGCGTCGGGACGGTCGTCGTCGACGATCGTGCGCCGCGCGCGCAGGGGCGGGGCGGCGTGGGCGTGAGTGGGTCGGGAAGCCATCGCGGACCGACCCTACGACGCCGCCCGGACACCGCGGCGGCGGGACACCGGCCGCAGGACGCACGACGGGCCGGCCCCCGGGTGTGGGGACCGGCCCGATGTGCCGGAGGGGGAGGAACCGTGCCGATCAGACCTCCGAGGGGGTGACCTCGGAGGACAGGCTGTGCGTGCCGCAGGTGCACTGCGGGCTGCGCGAGGACAGCACCAGCGAGACCGCGTGGGCCCGGTCGCGGGCACCCAGCTTGCGCAGGATGGCCTTGACGTGGGACTTCACGGTGTCCTCGCTGATGAACAGGTTGCGGCCGATCTGCCGGTTGGACTGACCCTGCAGCAGCTCGTCCAGCACGTCCTGCTCCCGCCGCGTGAGCGGGACCTCGGGCGTGAAGGGCTTGGCGGCCGGGGTGGCCGACGGCTCGACCCGGCGGATCTGCGGGTCGACGACGGTCCGGCCGGCACGCGCCGCCAGGATGGCCCAGCCGAGCAGCGTCGGCGAGGTGTTGATCATGAGGTAGCCGGCCACACCCGCGGCGAGCGCCTCGTTCACGACGGCCGGGTCCTCGGACGTGGCCAGCGCGACGATCGCGACGCGGGGGAAGCGGCGCCGCAGGTCGCGGCAGGCGTTGAGGGTGGCGGCGCGGCCGGACCCCAGCTCGACGACGACGGCGTCAGGCCGGGCCGACTCGGCCAGCGTGAGAGCGCGGCGCAGCTCGCCGGGCGTGCCCACCGACTGCATGCCGGCGGTCTCGTTGATCATGCTGACCAGACCGCGACGCAGGACGGGAGCGTCAGCGAGGAGGAGCACGCGGGTGACCCCGCGGGCGGTGCTCGCCATAGGTGCAGACACAACTGACTCCAATTCACTCCGGTGATGTGCAATGACTCCATCGGAAGGGTGAATCGGTTGCTTGAATACTTTCTCGGACATTTTTTCGTGTTATCGCAGTCCACCCGGATTGGCACGTCCGCGTCACATGAGTAACGCGGGCTCGATTCCATTAGACCGCGGGAATGGAAAGCCGAGGTCAGAAGCCCAGCGAAGAGCCAGGAATCAGGCTGGGGAATGCGACGACGTCAGTCGTCGCGCGACAGGCGGCGCTCACGACGCCACAGGACCACGGGGACGGCACCGGCGAGGCCGATGGCCAGCGGCGCCACCGGACCGGCGACGCCCGATGCCGCGGCGGCCGCGGCCGCCGCCTCGGTGCCCTGGATGTCGGGCGAGCCGAGCGTGCCGAAACGGTCGATCGGCCACACGATCAGCGCGGCCTTGCCGATGACGTCGTCCACAGCGATCGTGCCGGAGTACCGGTCGCTCATGTGCTGCTTGGAGTCCGCGGACGCCGAGCGGTGGTCACCCATCACCCACAGCCGGCCCTCCGGAACCGTCACCGGCCCGAACGCGCGCTGATCGATCGGCGTGTTCTCGAAGATGTACGGCTCGTCGAGCGGCTGCCCGTCGACGGTGACCCGGCCCTCGGCGTCACAGCACTGCACCGTCTGCCCCTCGGTGGCGATGACGCGCTTGACGAAGTCGTCCTCGCTCGGCGGGGCGACGCCGACGGTGCGGCCGAGCCACAGCAGCGCGCCGGTGAACCAGCTGTCCGGCTCGTCGACGTTGACCTCGGGCGACCAGGTGTCGGGGCCCTTGAAGACCACGATGTCGCCGGGCTCGGGGTCGCCGAACCAGTAGGGGATCTTGTTGACCAGCACGCGGTCGCCCGTGCAGCCGGGACACCCGTGCAGTGTCTGCTCCATCGAGCCGGACGGGATGAAGAACGCCTGCACGAAGAACGTCTTGACCAGCAGGGCGAGGACGAACGCGACGAGCAGCAGGACGGGGAGCTCGCGCAGCAGGGAGCCCTTCTTCGTCGCGCGGGCCTTGCGGCGCTGTCGGCGGGAGGTCCCGGCCGCCGCGGTCTCCGACGCGTCGGACTCGAAACGGTCGTCGTGCGGGTCACGGTCCTCGGGAAAGACTTCGGCGGGCCCCCCGGGCCGATCGCTGCTCATCAGGAGTCAGCGTACGGCGCGGTGGACCCGCCGAGGCGACGGCCGGTCGTAACCGGCGTCAGGGCGTGTCAGCGAGCGATCGGCTCGCGCTTCTCCTTGATCTTGGCGGCCTTGCCGCGCAGCTCGCGGAGGTAGTACAGCTTGGCCCGCCGCACGTCACCGCGGGTGACGACCTCGATCTTCTCGACGACGGGGGTGTGCACCGGGAAGGTGCGCTCCACGCCGACGCCGAAGCTGACCTTGCGCACGGTGAAGGTCTCGCGGATGCCGCCGCCCTGACGGCGGATCACGACGCCCTGGAAGACCTGGATGCGGGAGCGGTTGCCCTCGACCACGCGCACGTGGACCTTGACGGTGTCCCCGGGGCGGAACTCGGGGATGTCGTCGCGCAACGAGTCGGCGTCGAGTGCGTCCAGGGTGTTCATCTCGGCAGTCCTCATGTTCTGGCTCAGGTCTTTAGCGGGCATAGCTCGTTCGGTGCAGACAGCGGAAAGTCCGGCCGTCCGAATCTGTGGCTGCGGCTCCTGGTCGGAGCCACCATCGACCCGCGCCGACGGTCTGCAGCAGTCCTCTACTGTGCCACATCTTCAGGCGACGACGCGCGGGGGCCCCGTCCACGGGCCCGTCGAGCAGCTCGGGAAGGACCTCGGCGAGCTGCTCCGGGACGAACTTCTCACCGCTGCCGGCGATCTCCGCGACGCTCCACCAGCGGTGGGGCTGGTCCTCCAGCGCCTCCAGCTCGGTCTGCCCGCTGACATCGACCTCGTGGACGACGTCACGCAGCACGAAATAGGTCTCCCGGGCGTCGACCGTCTCGCCGACCAGCAGCGAGACCGAACGCCGCAGCCAGACGGGACCCTCGAGCGACTCCGGCTCGACGGTCAGGCCGATCTCCTCGGCCAGCTCGCGCACCGCCGCATGGCGGATCGACTCGCCGGGCTCGATCGCACCTCCCGGCGTGTACCAGTAGAGGACGGCGCCGGGCGGCTGCGACAGGTCGAAGAGCCGGGCGCCGAAGAGCAGCGCCCGGCCGGTGGGGTCGAGCACGATCACCCGCGCTGTCGCCCGCACCCGCGGGGCGGTCAGCCATCCGCGTCGAGGGCGGTCCGCTCGGCGTCGGACAGCGCCTCGGCGGGCAGCGCGGCCAGAAGGTCCGGACGGCGGGTCGCGGTGCGCCGCAGCGACTCGGCGCGGCGCCAGCGGGCGATGGCCGCGTGATCGCCGGAGAGCAGGACGGGCGGCACCTCGTGGCCGCGCCAGGTCGCCGGCCGCGTGTAGGAGGGCCCCTCGAGCAGTCCGTCGGCATGCGAGTCGTACTCCACCGACTCGCGGTTGCCCACGACACCGGGCAGCAGGCGGGTGACCGCCTCCACCATCACCAGGACGGCGGACTCCCCGCCGGCGAGCACGTAGTCGCCGATCGAGACCTCGGACACGGGGCCCGCGTCGGCGGACCAGTCGGCCACACGCTGGTCGATGCCCTCGTAGCGGCCGCAGGCGAAGACGAGGCCGGGCTCGCGCGGCCCAGGCGGCGGCCATGGCCTGGGTGAACGGCTGGCCGGCCGGGGTCGGGACGACGAGGCGCGTGCCCGGCGGCCGGACGGCGTCCAGGGCGCGCCCCCACGGCTCGGGCCGCATGACCATGCCGGGACCGCCGCCGTACGGGGCGTCGTCGACGGTGCGGTGGACGTCGTCGGTCCACTGCCGCAGGTCGTGGACGGCGACCTCGACCAGGCCGCGCTCGACGGCCTTGCCCAGCAGCGACTGGCGCAGGGGCGCGAGGTACTCGGGGAAGATCGTGACGACGGAGATCCGGAAGGGCACGCCGCTCAGAGCTCCAGCAGACCCTCGGGCGGATCCACCACGAGGAAGCCACCGGCCAGGTCGACGGTGGGCACGATCGCCGCGACGAACGGGATCAGCGCCTCGGGTGCGTCCGGGCGACGGACGACGAGCAGGTCCTGGGCCTCGTGCCGGACGGCGGTCACCTCGCCGAGGGCGGTGCCGTCGGCGAGGCGCGCGGTGAGGCCGACCAGCTGGTGGTCGTAGAAGGAGTCGGGGTCCTCGATCGCCGGCAGGTCCTCGACGGCGACCACGAGCTCGGTGTTGCGCAGCGCCTCGGCCGCCTCGCGGCTGTCGACTCCCGTCGATCCGGAGCAGCAGGGTGCCGCTGTGCCAGTGCACGCCGGCGATCGTGAGCGGACCGCGGGAGGCGGGATCGGTGGCGAGGACGGCCCCGGGGACGAAGCGGAGGTCGGGGTCGTCGGTGCGGACCTCGACGGTCACCTCACCACGGACACCGTGGGGCCGGCCGATGCGGCCGACCACCACGGTGTCGGTGGAGGGGTTGCTGGAGGTGCTCACGGGCGGGTCGAGCGGGTGGAATCGCTCAGCGCCCGTCGGTGTCGACGACGTCGACCCGAAGGCCGCGGCCGCCGACGCCGGTCATGACCTGACGCAGCGCCTTGGCGGTGCGGCCGCCGCGGCCGATGACCTTGCCGAGGTCGTCGGGGTGGACCCGGATCTCGAGGGTCTTGCCGCGGCGGTTGGTGAGCAGGTCGACCGTCACGTCCTCCGGGTGGTCGACGATGCCCTTGACCAGGTGCTCGAGCGCTTCTTCGAGCACGTCTTACTCGGCAGGCGTCTCGGCGGGAGCCCCGCGGGGCCTCCTCGGCGGGAGCCTCGGCAGCCGGAGCCTCCTCGGCGCGGGGCCTCGGCAGCCGGAGCCTCGGCGGCGGGAGCCTCGGCGGCGCCTTCTTCGGCGCGGCCTTCTTCTTGGCGGTGGTGGCGCCGGCGGCCGGCTCCTCACCCATGGCGTTGCGGACGGCCTCCTCGTAGATGGCCTTCTTGTCCGGCTTCGGGGCGGCGACCTTCATGGGCGGCGGCGCGGCCTCGCCCTTGAACTTCTGCCAGTCGCCGGTGACCCGGAAGATGGCGGCGACGGCCTCGGTCGGCTGCGCGCCGACACCCAGCCAGTACTGCGCCCGCTCGGTGTCGACCTCGATGAAGGAGGGGTCCTCCTTGGGGTGGTACTTGCCGATCGTCTCGATCGAGCGGCCGTCCCGCTTGGTGCGGGCGTCGGCGACGACGATGCGGTAGTACGGCGCGCGCATCTTGCCCAGGCGCATGAGCTTGATCTTGGTGGCCACGGTGGGTGGTGTACTCCTCGAACGCGTTTCGGTTGCTCGCCGGAACGACGTGTGGGGGTACGCCGGGGCGGAGCCAGGGACACGGCCGGTAACGGTGAGAGGGCCGCCACCGCCGTGTTCGACCGACCATGATGCCAGATCGTCGCCGAGCGCCATCCGGCCGCCGGTCAGCCCCGGACCGCCGCGAGCACCCGAGCCGCCGCGTCGGCGACCGGGACCTCCTCGCGCTCGTCGGTGGCCCGGTCGCGCAGCTCGATCGTGCCGTCGGCCAGACCTCGGCCCACGGTGACGATCGTGGGCATGCCGAGCAGTTCGGCGTCCTTGAACTTGACCCCCGGGCGAGACCTTCGGCCGGTCGTCGTACAGGACCGTCAGCCCGGCGGCGACCAGCTCCTCGGACAGCGCCTGGGCCGCCTCGAAGATCGCCGGGTCCTTGCCCGTGGCGACGACGTGGACGTCGGCGGGGGCGACCTCGCGCGGCCAGATCAGCCCGAGCTCGTCGTGGGTGGACTCCGCGATGGCCGCGACGGCCCGGGAGACACCGACGCCGTAGGAGCCCATGGTGACCGTGACGAGCTTGCCGTTCTCGTCGAGCACCTTGAGGTCCAGCGCCTCGGCGTACTTGCGGCCGAGCTGGAAGATGTGGCCGATCTCCACGCCGCGGGCCAGCTCCAGCGGGCCCGGAGCCGTCGGGTGCGGGGTCGCCGGCGCGCACCTCGGCGGCCTCGACGACGCCGTCCCAGGTGAAGTCCCGGCCGGCCACGAGGTCGAACACGTGCTTGCCGGGCTCGTTGGCGCCGGTGATCCACCGGGTGCCGGGCACGACACGGGGGTCGACCAGGTAGCGGATCTTCGAGTCGCTGCTCGCTGCCGAGCACCTGCGGGCCGATGTAGCCCTTGACCAGCGCCGGGTTCTTGTCGAAGTCGGCGAACGGCTCCACCTCGGCCGGGGCGACCTGCGCCTCGAGCCGCTTGAGGTCGACCTCCCGGTCACCGGGGATGCCGATGATCAGCGGCTCGCGGGTGCCGTCGGGGTGCACGAGGAGTGACGACGACGTTCTTCAGCGTGGACGCGGCGGTGTAGCCGGCGTCGGGGAACAGCTGCTGGGCGACGGCCACGAGCGTGTCGATCGTCGGGGTGTCCGGGGTGTCCTCGACGTGCGCCTCGGGCAGCCCGTCGAACGGGATCGACGTCCGGGACGACGGTGGTGACGGCCTCGACGTTGGCCGCGTAGCCGCCGGGCGAGCGGACGAAGGTGTCCTCGCCGATCGGCGGTCGGGTGCAGGAACTCCTCGCTCTTCGAGCCGCCCATCGCCCCGGACATCGCCGAGACGATCACGTACTCCAGGCCGAGCCGGTCGAAGATCCTGATGTAGGCGTCGCGGTGGGCGGCGTAGGAGCGGTCCAGCCCGGCGTCGTCGACGTCGAAGGAGTAGCTGTCCTTCATCGTGAACTCGCGGCCGCGGATCAGCCCGGCCCGGGGCCGCGCCTCGTCCCGGAACTTGGTCTGGATCTGGTACAGCGAGAGCGGCAGGTCCTTGTACGACGAGTACAGGTCCTTCACCAGGAGCGTGAACATCTCCTCGTGGGTGGGGCCGAGCAGGTGGTCGTACCCCGCGGCGGTCCTTGAGCCGGAAGAGGTTGTCGCCGTACTCGGTCCAGCGGCCGGTCGCCTCGTAGGGCTCGCGCGGCAGCAGCGCCGGGAAGTGCACCTCCTGCGCGCCCATCGCGTCCATCTCCTCGCGGACGACGCGCTCGACGTTGCGGAAGACGCGGAAGCCCAGCGGCAGCCAGGTGAAGCCGCCGGGCGCGGCCCGCCGGATGTAGCCGGCGCGGACCAGCAGCCGGTGGCTGGGCACCTCGGCGTCGGCCGGGTCGTCACGAAGCGTGCGCAGGAACAGGGAGGACATCCGCAACAACACGCGACGGAGTCTCCCAGGCCGGGCGCGGCCGAGTTACCGCGCCGGGCCTCGGGAGCCGCCGCAGTGGTCGTCGCCGCCCGAGTCTGCCCGACGCCGAGTTGTCCGAGCCGGAGCCCGAGCCGACCCGAGTCGTCGGAGCCCGAGTTGTCCGAGCCGGAGCCCGAGTCGTCGGAGCCGGGCCGCCCCCGCGGCCGGAGGAGTCGTCACCGCCCCGGTCGTCCGAGTCCGGGGTGCGCTCCGCCGACGAGCTCGACGCCGGCGACGACGGGACGAGGAGTCGTCGCCGCCACGACCGCCGCTGTCGTCGGCGCGCGGGCCCTCCACGGAGAACTGGGGGCCGCCGCCCGCGCAGACGACGTGCACCTCGAGCTTCTGGGTGTCGCTCTTGAACTCGACCTGGCCGGGGTCGGTGGAGTCGTCGACCCACCAGCCGGCGGCCGGCGCCCCGGCCAGCACGGGCGACCCCGCCGGTGCAGTTGGCGTAGACGGTGCCGGCCACGGTGGCGAACTCGCCGGTGGCCGAGGTGGGGGCGGTGCGGCGTCGGCGGCGCGCCGACGTGCCGCTCGCGGTGGTCGAGGCGGCCACCGGGTCGCGTGCCCGGGGAGGCGGAGGCGTCGACCAGGGACACGGCCAGGAAGCCCAGTCCGACGGCCGCGGCGGCCGAGGCGGTCCACAGGGCGCCGAGTGCGAGGGTTCGCTGCATGGGGCGAAGCGTGCCGCCGGACGGGTTAAGAGCGACCTCAAGACGGGGTCAAGGCCCGGCGCGGCCCTTCGCCGGCGGCGCTCGCGCGCGGCATTAGCGTCGCGCCGTGGCCCAGCTCCTGGTCGTCGAGGACGACGAGCGCATCCGCACGGCGCTCATCCGCGCCCTGCGCGAGCGGGGTCACGCGGTCAGCTCGGCGGGCACGGCCCTCGACGGCCTGCGGCAGGCGGTGGAGGAGCGCCCCGACCTCGTCGTCCTCGACCTCGGCCTGCCCGACCTGGACGGCCGGGAGCTGCTGCGGATGCTGCGCGCGGTCTCGGCGGTGCCGGTCATCATCGCCACGGCCAGGGACGACGACGACAGCGTCGTGCAGGCGCTCGACGCCGGCGCCGACGACTACGTGCTCAAGCCGTTCCAGGCCGGCCAGCTCGAGGCGCGCATCCGGGCGGTGCTGCGCCGCGCGGCCGGTGCCGCGGACGCCGCGGCGGCGCCGGTCACCGTCGGCGACCTCACCGTCGACCCGCGCAGCCGCCGGGTCACCCTCGCCGGAGCAGCCGTCGACCTCTCCCCCAAGGAGTTCGACCTGCTGGCCTACCTGGCCGCCCGCGCGGGGACCGTCGTCACCAAGCGCGAGCTGCTCGCCGAGGTGTGGCAGCTGCCCTACGGCGGCTCGGACAAGACGGTCGACGTCCACCTGTCGTGGCTGCGCCGCAAGCTGGGCGAGACCGCGGCCGAGCCGCGGCTGCTGCAGACGGTCCGCGGCGTGGGCGTCCGGCTGGCCGAGCCCGAGCCGTGAGGCGCCAGATCACGCTGCTGGTGGCCGCGACGACGTCGATCGTGCTGCTGGCGTTCCTGCTGCCGGCCGCCTCCCTGGTCGCCCGGGTCGCCGAGGCGCGTGCCCTGGACGCGGCCCAGGCGCAGCTGCAGTTCCTCACGCCGTCGGTGGGCCTCGACGACCGGGACCAGGTGGCCGCGAGCCTGATCGGGACGTCGGACGATCTCCGGACCGGCGTGCGCTGGACCGACGGAGGCTGGCTCGGCGATCCGCAGGATCCCGACGTCGAGGTGCCGACCGGCCCGTCCGAGATCCGGTCGGACGCCGGCACCCTCCTCCTCCAGCCGATCGATCGGGCGGATGGCACCGCGCTCATCGAGGTGTTCGTGCCGGCCGACGTGCTGCGGGCCGGCGTGACGCAGACCTGGTTGGTGCTCGGCGGTCTCGGCGTCGTCCTGCTGGCCCTGGCGCTGCTCGTCGCCGACCGGCTGGCCCGCTCCCTCACCCGCCCGGTCACCGAGCTCGCCGCGACGGCGAACCGGCTGGGCGCCGGCGACCTCGCGGCCCGGGTGACGCCCGCCGGGCCGGCCGAGGTGCGGGAGGTGGGCACCGCGGTCAACCAGCTGGCCGGGCGGATCGGCGAGCTGCTGGCCGCCGAGCGGGAGGGCGCCGCGGACCTCGCCCACCGGCTGCGGACGCCGCTGACCGCGCTGCGGCTGGACGTCGAGGGCGCTCCCGCCGCGCCGAGCGGGAACGGCTGCTGGACGACGTCGACGCCCTGAGCCGCGGCATCGACGAGGTGATCAACGAGGCCCGGCGGACCGTCCGCGAGGGCGTGGGCGCCGGCTGCGACGCCGTCGCGGTCGTGGGCGACCGGGTGCGCTTCTGGGCGGCGCTGGCCGCCGACGAGGGCCGCGCCGTCGCCGTGGACCTCGGCCGTGATCCGCTGCCGGTCCGCGTCGCCGAGCCCGACCTCGCGGCGGCGGCCGACGCGCTGCTCGGCAACGTCTTCACCCACACCCCCGAGGGGACCGGCGTCCGGGTGGCCGTCCGGCCCCGGGCGGGTGGCGGCGCCGAGGTGACCGTGGCCGACTCCGGCCCCGGCTTCGACCCGACGGCGGTCGAACGAGGGCGCAGCGACGGCGGCTCGACCGGCCTGGGGCTGGACATCGCGCGGCGGACCGCCGAGGCGAGCGGCGGCAGCCTGCGGATCGAGCCGACGCCGGGCGGCACCACCGTGGTCCTGGAGCTCGGACCGCCCGCAACGACTGAGCGCTAGGCGATGACCCGGCCCCGCAGCACCATGAGCTGCGGGCGCTGCAGGGTGTCGAGGTCGGCGCGCGGGTCGGCGTCGTAGACCACCAGGTCGGCCGGCGCGCCCTCCTCGATGCCGCCGAGCCCGAGCCAGGCGCGGGCCGACCACGACGCCGCGGCCAGCGCCGCCTCGGCGGGCAGCCCGGCCCCGTGCAGGGCGCGCACCTCGGCCGCGATCAACCCGTGCGCGACGCCGCCGCCCGCGTCGGTGCCGGCGAACACCGGCACCCCCGCGTCGAACGCGGCCCGCACCACGGCCCCGGACTGCGCGTAGAGCCGCCGCATCGTGCTCGCGTAGGCCGGGAACCTCTGCTCTCCGGCCGCCGCGAAGTCCGGGAAGTTCTCGACGTTGACCAACGTCGGGACGACGGCGGTGCCCCGCTTCGCCATCTCGGCGATGAGGTCCTCGGTCAGGCCCGTGCCGTGCTCGATGCAGTCGATGCCGGCGCCGATCAGGCCGGGCAGCGCGTCGGTGCCGAACGTGTGCGCGGTGACGCGGGCGCCCTCCTCGTGGGCGGCAGCGATCGCGTCGACCAGCGACGTCGGCCGGGAACTCCGGTGCGAGGTCGCCGACGCCGCGGTCGATCCAGTCGCCGACCAGCTTGACCCAGCCGTCCCCGCGGCGGGCCTGCACCCGCACCTCGGCGGCCAGGTCGGCGGCCTCCACCTCGACCGCCATGCCCGGGATGTAGCGCTTCGGCGCACCGATGTGCCGGCCGGCGCGGATGATCCGCGGCAGGTCCGGCTCGTCGTCCAGGAAACGGGTGTCGACCGGGGAGCCGCAGTCGCGCAGCGCCAGCACCCCGGCCGCGCGGTCGTCGAGCGCCTGCCGCCGGAGCTCGCCGGGGTCCTCGACGTGCGCTCCCCCGGGGCCGACCCCGACGTGGCAGTGGGCGTCGACCAGACCCGGCAGGAGCCAGCCGCCGCGGCTGACCGTCTCCGCGCCCGGGACCGATTCGAACGTGAACCGCCCGTCGCGCACCCACACGTCCCGGTGCTCCCCCTCGGGGAGCACCACGCCCGAGAGGTGGAGCGTCGGCTCGCTCACCGGCCGGGCCGCTCGTCCCCGGGCTGGTCGAAGCGCAGCTTGGTCAGATCGGGCAGGCCCTGGCCGGGCGCCAGGCCCGGGGGCAGCGACGGCATGCCACCGGGCACACCGCCGCCGGGGAAGCCGGCGCCGGGCGGGAGGCCGGGGGCGCCCGTCGGCCGCCGGACCGGGCCGCCGCCCTTCGGCCTGCCGCCCTTGCCCTTCTTGCCCTTCTTCGACTGGGCCTGCATCTGCCGGCCGCGCTGCTTCTTCGACATCGGGCCCATGCCCGGCAGCCCCATGCTGCCGGCCATCTGGCCCATCATCTTCTGGGCCTGGGCGAACCGCTCGAGCAGTTGGTTGACGTCGGTGACGCTGACGCCGGAACCGTTGGCGATCCGGACCCGCCGCGAGGCGTTGATGATCTTCGAGTTGACCCGCTCGCCCGGGGTCATCGAGCGGATGATCGCCGCGGTGCGGTCGAGGTCGCGGTCGTCGATGTGCTTGATCTGCTCCTTCATCGCCCCGGTGCCGGGCAGCATGCCCAGCAGGTTGGCGATCGGGCCCATCTTGCGGATGGCCATCATCTGCTCGAGGAAGTCCTCGAGGGTGAAGCCCTCGCGGGAGGCGAGCTTGCCCGCCATCCGCTCGGCCTGGTCGACGTCGAAGGCCTGCTCGGCCTGCTCGATGAGGGTCAGCACGTCGCCCATGCCGAGGATGCGCGAGGCCATCCGCTCGGGGTGGAAGACGTCGAAGTCGGCCAGCTTCTCGCCGGTGGAGGCGAACATGATCGGCTGCCCGGTCACGTACCGGACCGACAGCGCCGCGCCACCGCGGGCGTCGCCGTCGAGCTTGGTGAGGACCACGCCGGAGAACCCGACGCCCTTCGGCGAACGCGGTCGCGGTGGTGATCGCGTCCTGGCCGATCATCGCGTCGACGACGAACAGCGTCTCGTCCGGCTGGACGGCGTCGCGGATGGCGGCGGCCTGGGCCATGAGCTCGGCGTCGATGCCGAGGCGACCGGCGGTGTCGACGACGACGACGTCGTGCATGGTGCGCCGCGCGTGATCGATGGAGCGCGGCCGCCACCTGGACCGGGTCGCCGACGCCGTTGCCCGGCTCCGGGCGCGAACACGTCGACCCCGGCCTGCCCGGCGACCACCGACAGCTGCTGCACCGCATTCGGGCGCTGGAGGTCCGCCGCGACCAGCAGCGGGGTGTGGCCCTGGCTCTTCAGCCAGCGGCCGAGCTTGCCGGCGAGCGTCGTCTTACCGGAGCCCTGGAGGCCGGCGAGCATGATCACCGTCGGCGACTGCTTGGCCAGCCGGATCCGGCGGGTCTCGCCACCGAGGATGCTGATGAGCTCCTCGTTGACGATCTTGATGACCTGCTGCGCGGGGTTCAGCGCCTGGGAGACGTCGGCCCCACGGGCCCGTTCCTTGACGGCGCCGATGAACGACCGGACCACCGGCAGCGCGACGTCGGCCTCCAGCAGCGCGATGCGGATCTCGCGCGCGGTGGCGTCGATGTCGGCCTCGGTCAGCCGGCCCTTGCCTCGCAGGCCGGTGAAGACCTTGTCCAGGCGGTCGGAGAGGGTCTCGAACACAGCACGTCCTCAGCAGTCTCGGGCGCGAAACGCGTCGCGCCTCCTGACCCGCCAGCGTAACGAGCCTTCAGGCGGCCATGCGGACGACGCGGGAGATCGGCGCTCGCACCGGCGTCGCCGATCACGAAGGCGGTGCCGCAGTCGGCGCACGCCCACTCCGGGCAGTCCCCACCGTCGGCCGTGTGGCCGTCGGCGCACTCCGGCTGCACGAACGCGCGCACGTCGTCGCAGGAGGGGCAGGGCCAGAGTCGACTGTTCACGTCGGGCTCCTCTCGTCAGGCTGGACACGGTCCGTCCGCGTCGGCGACGGTGGCACGCCCCACTGACAGAACCCGGCGGACTCAGCCGGGCGTGTCCACCCCGACGGATGCCGTGACCGATGCCCCGGGCGGGGCGACGGCGCCCCGCGTGGCCTCGACCAGCGCGGTGTCGATGCGTCGACGCTGCGCCTCGTCCACGGGCGTCCCCGAGGGGTTGCAGACGTAGAAGCTGTCGACCGCGTCGGCCCCGAGGGTCTCGATCCGGGCGGACGTGACGTCGAGGCCCTCGGCGGCCAGCGCCGCGGTCAGCCGGTACAGCAGCCCCGCCCGGTCGGTGGCCCGCACCTCGATGATCCCGGTGTCGGACCCGCTGACCTCGCCGTTGTGCCAGGAGATCCGCGGCGGCGCCGTACGGACGCCGTCCTGCCGGTAGTCGGCCTCGCGCTGCCGGAGCCGCTCGGCCAGCGGCAGCGTGCCCTCCAACGCCGCCCGCACGCCGTCGGCCAGGATCTCGGGCACCGGCGCCCGGCCGAACCGCGGCCGGACGGCGAAGACCCCGGTGGCGTAGCCGTCCTCGATCGACATCTTGGCGGCGCGCACGTCGAGTTGGTTGAGCGCCAGGACGCCGGCCAGGGTGCTGAGCAGGCCGGCCCGGTCGGGGGCGCCGATGGTCAGCTGCTGGCCGTCGGCCACGTCGACGACCCCGACGGCGACCGCTCCCCCGGAGACGGCCAGCCCCTGCGCGGTCACCGTCGGCTCGCTCGGGTGCAGCACCGGCTGCGGGCCGTCCGCGGGCGCCGTCCCGAGCTTGGCCTGTACGCGGGCGACCAGTGCCGCCACGAGGTGGGCCTTCCACGGCGACCAGGCCGACGCACTGGTCGCCGCCCCGTCCGCCTGCGCCAGGGCGTGCAGCAACTGCAGGACGGCGGCGTCGTGGCCGATGGTGGCCGCGACCCGGTCGACGGTGGCGGGGTCGTCGATGTCGCGCCGGGTGGCCGTGTCGGGCAGCAGCAGGTGGTGGCGCACGAGGGCGGCCAGGATCGCGACGTCGGGCTCGGAGAAGCCCATGCGGGTGCCGATCTCGGCGGCGACCGGCTCCCCCACGACGCTGTGATCGCCGGGGTAGCCCTTGCCGATGTCGTGCAGCAGCGCGGCGACGAGCAGCAGGTCCGGCCGGTCGACGTCGTGGGTGAGCTCGGCGGCGGCCGCGGCGGCCTCCACGAGGTGCCGGTCGACGGTGTAGCGGTGCCAGGGATGGCGCTGCGGCAGCGAGCGGACCTTGTCCCACTCGGGCAGCAGGCGGGAGAGCAGGCCCTCCTGGTCGAGCTGCTCGAGGACGGCGACGGCCGAGCGGCCGCTGGCCAGCAGGCGGAGGAAGGACCAGCGGACCTCGGCCGGCCACGGCTCCGGCACCGGCGGCGAGTGCACGGCGAGGACCTTCAGCGTGTACGGCGAGAGCAGCAGGTCCGCCCGCGCGGCGGCGGCCGCCGCGCGCAGCAGCAGCCCCGGGTCGGCGGCGGGCTTCGCGCCCTGGGCGAGCACGACCTCGTCGCCCTGCCGGACGACGCCCTCGGCCAGCGGCTCGCGGCGGACCCTGCGGTAGCGCCCCCGGGGCCGGCGGACGAGCGCGGCCTCGACCCGGCGCCAGGTCTCGTCGGCGACGAAGGCGAGCCGGCGTCCGGCCAGGCTCACCTCGCGCAGCAGGGTGTCCTCGTCGGCGAGCCCGAGCGCCGCGGCGACCGGGCGCTGTTCCTGGCGGACGAGCACGTCGACGGGTCGACCGGCCCGGCGGCGCAACTCGTCGCGGACGTCGAGGAGGAAGGCGTAGGCCTCCTCCACCTCGGCGGAGGGCTCGTCGGCGAGCTGGGCGGCCGCCGCGGCGCGCAGCACCTGCCCCTCGCGCAGGCCGCCGTAGGCCTCCTTGAGATCGGGCTCCAGCAGGAAGGCCAGCTCACCGAGCTGGCGGGCCCGCCCGCGGCGCAGGTCGCGCAGCTGGGGCAGCAGGCGGGAGGCGGCCTGGCGCCAGCTGCCGAGGGTCGCCGTCCGGAGCCGGGCGGCGAGGTCGGCGTCGCCGGCGACCAGCCGGGCGTCGAGCAGGCCCAGGCCCGCCTTGACGTCGGTGGAGGCGACCGAGACCGCCTCGGCGATCGAGCGCACCGAGTGGTCCAGCCGCAGGCCGGCGTCCCACACGGGGTACCAGAGGGCGTCGGCGAGGGCGGCGATCTCCGGCCGGCCGTCGTGGACCAGCACCAGGTCCAGGTCGCCGTAGGGCGGCGGCTCGCGACGGCCCAGGCTGCCGACGGCGACCAGCGCGAGGCCCTCGGCCCCGCGTCGGGGCGGCGGGGCGCCGCGACGCTGGCGCGGCGGCGGCGTGCCGGCCACCGCGTCGGCGAACAGACCGCTCAGCCACTGGTCCAGCGCGGCCACCCGCTCGGCGCGGGGCAGCGCGTGCAGCGCCTCGAGATCGAGCACCCATCCCCCTCGAAGAGTGGAAACCGTCCGGACGAACACGCCGGCCGGGGCAGCGGGTGATCCGCTCCCCCGGCCGGCGGGCGTACGTGCAGACCTACAGGGCCGGCCCCTTACAGAGCGTCGTCCCCGCGTTCCCCGGTGCGGACGCGGACCACCTCGTCGATCGTGGTCACCCACACCTTGCCGTCACCGATCTGGCCGGTCGAGGCGGACTCGACGACCGCGTCGACCACGCGGGCGGCGTCGAGTTCGCTGACGACGACCTCGATGCGCACCTTCGGCACGAAGTCCACCTGGTACTCCGCGCCGCGGTAGACCTCGGTGTGGCCACGCTGACGGCCGAAGCCCTGGACCTCGCTGACCGTGAGGCCGGCGATGCCGATCAGCTCGAGTGCGTTCTTGACGTCGTCGAGCTTGAACGGCTTGACGATCGCGGTGATGAGCTTCATGCCCCCACCCCTTCCGTGCTACGGGCCTCGGCGCGCGCCTGGCCGGCCAGTGGTGCAGTGGAACCGCTGCTGCCGAGGGAGGCGAAGTCGTACCCGGACTCGGCGTGCTCGACGGTGTCGATGCCCGTGATCTCCTCCTCCTCCGTGATCCGGAAGCCCATGGTCTTCTGGATGAGCGTGCCGATGATGTACGTGGCCACGAAGGAGACCACAAGGACGGCGAGCGCACCGACGACCTGACGCCACAACTGGTCGACGCCGCCACCGTAGAAGAGGCCGTCGACACCCGCGGGGGCATCGGCCGTGGCGAGGAAGCCGATCAGGATGGTGCCGACCAGGCCACCGACCAGGTGGACGCCGACGACGTCGAGCGAGTCGTCGTAGCCGAAGCGGAACTTCAGGCCCACGGCGAGCGCGCAGAGGACACCGGCGATCGCGCCGACGATGATCGCGCCGATCGGCGACACCGAGGAGCAGGACGGCGTGATCGCGACCAGGCCGGCCACGACACCGGAGGCGGCGCCCAGCGAGGTCGAGTGACCGTCGCGGAGCTTCTCCACCAGGAGCCAGCCCATCGTGGCGGCACCGGTGGCGACCATCGTGTTGACCCAGACCACCGACGCGGTGTTGTTCGCGGCGAGGGCGGAACCGGCGTTGAACCCGAACCAGCCGAACCACAGCAGGCCGGCGCCGATCATGACCAGCGGCAGGTTGTGCGGGCGCATGGCGTCGCGGCCGAAGCCCCGGCGCTTGCCCAGGACGAGGGCGAGCGCGAGACCGGCGGCACCGGCGTTGATGTGCACCGCGGTACCACCGGCGAAGTCGATGACGGCGAGGTTGTTGGCGATCCAGCCACCGGTGTGGGTGACCACGCCGGCGTCGTCGGTGAGGGTGAAGTCGAAGACCCAGTGCGCGATCGGGAAGTAGACGATCGTCGCCCAGACCCCGGCGAAGACCATCCACGCGCCGAACTTGGCGCGGTCGGCGATGGCACCGGAGATCAGCGCGACGGTGATGATCGCGAAGACCGCCTGGAAGCCGACGAACGCCATGGTCGGCAGCCCGCCGTCCTCGCTGGTGACGTCCTCCATGAGGCCGTTGAGCCCGATGTACTCGCCGGGGTTGCCCAGCAGGCCGCCGCCGACGTCGTTGCCGAAGGCGATGGAGTAGCCGTAGATGACCCACAGGACGCTGATCAGTGCCAGCGCGCCGAAGCTCATCATCATCATGTTCAGCACGCTCTTGGCGCGGACCATGCCGCCGTAGAAGAGCGCGAGCCCGGGGGTCATCAGCAGCACGAGCGCCGCGCTGGTGAGGATCCAGGCGGTGTCGCCGGTGTTGACCACGGCAACCTCCTGAGGGGGTCGTCGGCCTGGGGCCGGGTCGGTGAGGGTGTCGATGAGGGCACGGCGCTCCTCGGAGGAGGGGCGACGCGGTGTTCACGGTGCCGTCGTCGTGTTTCCGGCCGTGCCCCTACGACGTTTCGGGACGGTGAACTCCGCCCCGCGTGTCCGCCCGTTGCGTTGCGGGCGTGTTGCCGAGGCGCTGCGGGGTGTCGCCGCTCACAGTGCGACCGCCCCGACCAGGCCTGACGCTCCTGGCTCACCATGTGGGGTCTTGGCTCACCGTGTGGGGTCCTGGCTCACTGTCGACGCTGAGCCAGGACCCCTGATGATCAGGTCACCTGATCACTATCGCGGGGGGCGTTGTTGCTCCGGCGGCTTGTTGCAAGTAATTTGCAACAAGGTTCCCGACGGCGCGGTCCGCGGCCGTCCCCGTCGATCGAGGGTGCATGGTCTCCAACACGTCCGCCGTCCTCCGCGTGCCCGTGGCACCCGCTCGCACGCGGAGCGGGTTCAGCCACGGGCGAGTGGCGCTCCATCGGCGGCATGGCCGGGTTCGTGCTGCTGCTGCACGTGGTCGGCTGGGGTGTGCTGGTGTTCGCCGTCGCCCCCGCCGAGTACCAGCTCGGCAGCACCGGCGTCCTGGGCGTCGGGGTCGGCCTGACGGCGTACATGCTCGGCGTCCGGCACGCCTTCGACGCCGACCACATCGCCTCGATCGACAACACCACCCGCAAGCTCGTCGGCGAGGGCAAGCCGTCGGTGAGCGCCGGGTTCTGGTTCTCCCTCGGGCACTCCTCGGTCGTGTTCGCGGCCGCCCTGCTGCTCGTGGCCGGCGTGCGCTCGGTCGCCGGGATCGTGCAGAACGGCGACAACCAGGTCGGCCAGACCCTCGGGCTGATCGGCACGCTGGTCGCCGGCACGTTCCTGCTGCTCATCGGCCTGATGAACCTCGGTGCCGCGGTCGGCATCGTCCGGATCTTCCGCCGGATGCGGGCCGGGGAGTACGACGAGGCCGAACTCGAGCACCACCTGCACAACCGCGGCTTCCTCGCCCGCCTGCTCAGCCGGGTGACCCGGCGCGTCAGCAAGGCCTGGCACCTCTACCCGGTCGGCCTGCTCATGGGGCTGGGCTTCGACACCGCGACCCAGGTCGCCCTGCTCGTGCTCGCCGCCGGCTCGGCCGCCTTCGTGCTGCCCTGGTACGCGATCCTCGTGCTGCCGGTGCTCTTCGCCGCCGGCATGAGCCTGTTCGACACCGCCGACGGCGTCCTCATGTCGCGCGCCTACGGCTGGGCGTTCCTCAAGCCGATCCGCAAGGTCTTCTACAACCTGACCGTGACCGTGCTGTCGGTCACCGTCGCCCTGGTCATCGGGCTGCTGGTGCTCACCGGGCTCCTGGTCGACCGGTTCGACCTGCAGGCGGGCCCGCTGGTCTGGATCGCCTCGCTCGACCTCGAGTTCGTCGGCTTCGCCGTCGTCGGGCTGTTCGCCGTCACGTGGGCGATCGCCCTCGCGGTGTGGCGCCTCGGCCGCATCGAGGAGCGCTGGATGCCCGAGAACCGCTAGTCGGCCCCGCCCACCAAAGCTCTACTCCCCCCCGCCCACCAGCCCCTCTGCAAATGCCTTCGGCTCGAACGGCGCCAGGTCGTCCGGCCCCTCCCCCAGGCCGACGAGCTTGACCGGGATGCCCAGCTCGCGCTGCACCGAGACGACGATCCCGCCCTTCGCGGTGCCGTCGAGCTTGGTCAGCACCACGCCGGTCACGTCCACGGCCTCGGTGAACACCCGCGCCTGGACGACGCCGTTCTGACCGGTCGTCGCGTCGAGGACCAGCAGCACCTCGGTCACCGGCGCCAGCTTCTCCACGACCCGCTTGACCTTGCCCAGCTCGTCCATCAGGCCGGACTTGGTGTGCAACCGGCCGGCGGTGTCGACGACGACGGTGTCGACCTCGGCCTCGTTGCCCGTCCGGACCGCCTCGAAGGCCACCGATGCCGGGTCGCCGCCCTCCCGTCCGCGCACGGTGAGGACGCCGACCCGCTCGCCCCACGTCTCGAGCTGGTCGGCGGCCGCCGCGCGGAAGGTGTCGGCGGCGCCGAGGACGACGCTCCGGCCGTCGCCGACGAGCACGCGCGCGATCTTGCCGACGGTCGTGGTCTTCCCCGCGCCGTTGACGCCGACGACGAGGACGACGCCCGGGTGCCCGTTCCGCCGGTCGGTGCCCAGCGTCCGGTCGAGGTCGGGCCCGAGGGCGGCGGTCAGCTCGCGGACCAGGAGCTCGCGCAGGTCGGCCCCGGAGGCGGTGGCCAGCACCAGCGACTGCGTGCGCAGCCGCTCGACGATCTGGGTGGTGGCCGCGACACCGACGTCGGCGGCCAGCAGGGTCTCCTCGATCTCCTCCCAGTCGTCCTCGGTCAGCTTCTCGCGGGCGAGGACGGTGAGCAGGCCGCGGCCGAGGGAGGACTGCGACCGGGCCAGCCGGGAGCGCAGCCGCACCAGCCGGCCGGCCGAGGGAGGCGGGGTCTCGAAGACGAGCCCCGGCTCGGGCTCGGCAGGCGGTAACTCGACGGACGGCGGCGCCTCGGGCACCACCGCGTCCGGCTGCTCGACGGTCGGGGCGGGCTGCGGCGGGCGGGGACGGGTGAGGGTCGTGCCGCCGAGGGCGTCGTCGTCGAGACGCGTGGTCTTCTTCCCCCGGCTGACCAGCAGGGCCGCACCGGCGATCAGCGCGACGACGAGGATCGCGAGGGCGATCAGCACGAATTCCATGCCGCCAGTCTCCCAGCCGCAGGGTCGACCCACAGGTAGGTGGGGAAGGCTGTCCCCATGCCGCCTGCCGACGCGAGTCCCCCGTCCCTCCTGCTCGGTCCGTTGCTGCGGCACGTCGACCCGGTGGCGGCCACGGTCTGGGTGGAGACCGACCGCGCCTGCGAGGTCGACGTGCTCGGGCGCCGGACCCGCACGTTCTGCGTCAGCTGGGCACCACTACGCGCTGGTCCTGGTCGAGGGCCTCGAGCCGGGCAGCAGCACGCCGTACGAGGTGCTGCTGGACGGCGAGCGGGTGTGGCCGCCGCCGGACGTCGGAGTTCCCGCCCAGCCGGATCCGCACGCCCGGGCGCCCGGGGCCGTTCCGGCTGGCCTTCGGCTCCTGCCGCTACGCCAGCCCCCGCACGGTCGAGGAGTCCGAGGGCATCCCGCCGGACGCCCTCGACCTCTACGCCAGCCAGGTGGCCGCCCTGCCCGAGGACCAGTGGCCCGATGCGCTGGTGCTCCTGGGGGACCAGGTCTACGCCGACGAGCTGACCACGCAGACGAAGTCCTGGCTGCATCGCCGGCGGAACAGCCGGCAGGAGGAACGGTCCCTCGACGACGAGGTCGCCGACTTCGAGGAGTACACCCGGCTCTACTTCGAGTCGTGGCGGGACCCGCAGGTGCGCTGGCTGCTCTCGACCATCCCGTCGTCGATGATCTTCGACGACCACGAGATGATCGACGACTGGAACACCTCCGCGGCCTGGCGCGCGGAGATCACCCGGCAGGACTGGTGGCGGGGGCGGATCACCGCCGGCCTGACCAGCTACTGGGTCTACCAGCACCTGGGCAACCTCAGCCCGCAGGAACTGGCCGACAACACGACCTGGCAGGCGATCCGTGCGCTTTCAGGGGCGGGCGGGCCGGGTGGAGAGACCGATGACGCCGAGCCGATCCTGCAGGAGATGGCGCGCGCGGCGGACGAGGACCCGGCCAGCATCCGGTGGAGCTACGTCCGCCACTGGGGCGACGCGCGGCTGATCATGATCGACAGCCGGGCCGGCCGCGTGCTCGAGAGGAGGCCGGGCGCCGGATGGTCGACGACGCCGAGTTCGACTGGATCGAGGCGGCGATGCGCCGCGCGGTCGACGAGGGCGTGGAGCACCTGATCCTCGGCACGTCCCTGCCGTGGCTGCTCCCGCACGCGATCCACAACCTGGAGCGGTGGAACGAGACGCTCAACGTGCGCCACCACGGACGCCTGCGCGGGCGGATCGCGGAGTCGCTGCGGCAGGCCGCCGACCTCGAGCACTGGGCGGCCTTCGGGCACTCGTTCGAGCGGCTGGGTGCGGCGCTGACGGCCATCGCCCGCGGCGAGGGCGGCCGGGCGCCGTCGACCGCGCTGGTCCTCTCCGGCGACGTCCACCACGCCTACGCCGCGGAACTCGTCGCACCGGGCGACCTGACCAGCCGGGTGCACCAGCTGACCGTGTCCCCGCTGCACAACCAGGCGCCGCACCCGATCCGCGTCGGGTTCCGGATCGGCTGGAGTCGGGGGGCGCAGCGGTTCACCGGCGCCCTGGCGAGGCTGGCGAAGGCGCGGCCGAGCCGCCTGGAGTGGCGGAAGCAGGCCGGCCCGTTCTTCGGCAACCAGATCGGCGAACTGGTCCTCGACGGCCGCGAGGCGCGGTTCCTGCTCTCGGTCAGCGAGCTGGGGGCCACCCGGCTCACGCGGGTGCTCGACATGCCCGTGTCGGGCGCCTGAGAGGCTGCCCGGCGTGTCCGACCACCCCCGCCCGACCCACCGGCCCGCCCCCGGCCCGGACCAGCCGCCGATCCCGGTCCGGCTGGTCACGTTCAACACCCACCACGGCGTGGGCGAGGACAGCAAGCACGACCTCGCCCGGCTGGCCCAGGTGCTGGCCGCGGCGGACGCCGACGTGATCTGCCTGCAGGAGGTGGACCGGCACTTCGGGGAGCGCAGCGAGGACGTCGACCAGGCCCTGCTCCTCTCCCGCGCGCTGGACATGCAGCTGGCGTGGGGCCCGGCCATCGACGAGCCGCGGGACGGCGACCCGGACCGCCGTCAGTACGGCAACGCGCTGCTGTCCCGGCTGCCGATCCTGGTCAGCGACGTCCATCGGCTGCCCGGCGGCGGGGAGCCGCGCAGCGCCCTGCGGACGATGCTCGAACTCGACGGCGGGACGCTGTGGGTGACCAACACCCACCTGAGCACCGGTGCGCCTGCGCGGCGGGCGGCGCAGGTGGCCGCCCTGGCCGACCTGCACACCGACGACATGGCGGCCGGCGTCCTCGTGGGCGACTTCAACACCCGGCCGGAGGCGCCGGAGCTCGCCGGCCTGCGCGGCCGGTTCGCCGACGCGTGGGAGCTCGCGGACGACCGCGACGACCAGTCCGGCTGGCGGTTCTGGCAGCACGACGAGGGGCACACGCACCCGGCGCACGCCCCGCACCGGCGGATCGACCAGGTGTGGGTCTCCCCCGGCGTCACCGTCCCCCAGGCGCGCGTGCTCGACGCCGCGGGGGCGTCGGACCACCTGCCGCTGCTCGTCGACCTCGCGGTGCCCAGCGGGGTCTAGGGGTGGGGCGGCGGGGGGATGCTCAGGAGGCTTCCAGCTCCCGCAGCCGCTGGCTGATGACGCCGGTGATGCCGTCGCCGCGCATGCTCACGCCGTAGAGGGCGTCGGCGATCTCCATCGTCCGCTTCTGGTGCGTGATGACGATCAGCTGCGACGTCGAGCGCAGCTGCTCGACCAGGGTCAGCAGGCGGCCGAGGTTCACGTCGTCCAGCGCGGCCTCGACCTCGTCGAGCACGTAGAACGGCGACGGGCGCGCCCGGAAGATCGCGACCAGCAGCGCCACCGCGGTCAGCGACCGCTCGCCGCCGGAGAGCAGCGAGAGCCGCTTCACCTTCTTGCCCGGCGGCCGGGCCTCCACCTCGACCCCGGTGGTGAGCAGGTCGTCGGGCTCGGTCAGCACCAGCCGGCCGTGCCCGCCGGGGAAGAGCGTCGCGAAGACGCCCTCGAACTCGCGCTGCACGTCGGCGAACGCGGCGGCGAACACCTCGTGGATCCGCTCGTCGACCTCGCGGACGACGGTGAGCAGGTCCCGGCGGGTGTTCTTGAGGTCCTCGAGCTGGGTGGCCAGGAACCCGTGCCGCTCCTCCAGCGCCGCGAACTCCTCCAGCGCCAGCGGGTTGACCTTGCCGAGGGTGGCGAGGTCGCGCTCGGCCCGGGCGCCGCGGCGCTCCTGGACGGCGCGGTCGTAGGGCACCGGGGCCGGAGGCTCCTCCCCCGCAGCCTCGGCGGCGGCCACCTCGGCCGGTGACGGCGGCACCGCGGCACCCGGCCCGTACTCGGCCAGCAGGGTGGGCAGGTCGACGCCGTACTCCTCGGCGGCACGCACCTCGAGCGCCTCGATGCGGTAGCGCTGTTCGGCGCGGGCCACCTCGTCGCGGTGCACTTCGTCGGTGAGCCGTTCGAGGTCACCGGAGGCCGCGCGCACGCGCGCCCGGACGTCGAGCAACTCGGCCTCCGAGGTGCTCCGGGCCGACGCCAGCTGGTCCCGCTCTGCTGCGGCCCGCGACACCGAGGTGGCGAGCGCCGCGAGCGCCGTCTCCGCGTCGCGACGGACGGCAGCGGCGACCGTGGCACCCCGCTCGCGGGCGACCCGCGCCGCGGCGGCCCGTTCGCGGGCGGCGCGCTCCTGCCGCGCCTGGCGGCGCAGCGACTCGGCGCGGCCGTGCAGCGCGCGGGCGCGCTCCTCGGCGGTCCGCACGGCCAGGCGGGCCTCGGTCTCGGCCTGGCGGGCGATGCCGACCTCGGCGCGCAGCCGGTCGCGCTCCTCGGTCGAGGGCTCCTCGTCGAGCGGGGCCGCTTCGGCGTCGGCCAGGCGGCGCTCGAGGTCGGCGAGCGCGACGTGCGCCTGCTCGAGATTCCCCTCCGCGCGGACCCGGGCGGCGACGTGCCGTTCGGCCTCGGCCTCCGCGGAGCGGGCCGCAGCCCCCAGGGACGCCAGTTCCGCAGCGACCGCGGACCGGCCGCGGTCCGCGGCCTGACGCGCGGCGAGGGCCGCCTCCACGTCCGCCGAGCGAGCGCGCGCGGCGTCGCGCGCCGCGGCCAGCTCATCGGCCAGGCCGGTCGCCCGGGTCTGCGCGGCCGTCAGCTGGGCCTCCGCCTCGTCGACCCGCGCGCGGACCTCGAGGTTGGACGGCGGGTTCGCCTGCCCACCGACGGCCCAGTCGGCGCCCACGAGGTCGCCGGCCGCCGTGACGGCCCGGACCCGGGGGTGGGTGCCGACCAGGGTGACGGCGGCGTCGAGGTCGGGCACCAGCGCGACCCGCTCCAGCGTGCGGGCCAGCGCCGGCTGCAGTGCCGCGGGGGCATCGACGACGTCGAGCGCCCAGCGGGCCCCGTCCGGGAGGACCGGCCAGCCGTCGCGGGGCACCGGCGGGAGACCACCGGTGACGAGCAGCCCGGCGCGGCCCCCGTCGGAGTTCTTGAGGTGGGCGAGCGCCGCGGCGGCCTCGGCCACGCCGGCGACGACGACGGAGTCCGCCATGCCTCCGAGCGCGGCGGCGACGGCGACCTCGTCACCGGAGCGGACGGTGAGCTGCTCGGCCAACGGGCCGACGACACCGGCGAGGCCCGCACCGAGGACGGCGGCGGCCCCGTCGGGCGGCGTGAGGCCGAGGGCGAGCGCATCGCGGCGGGCCTGCCAGGAGGCGCGGTCGCGCTCGGCGGCGCGCTCGGCCTCGGTGAGTTCGGTGACCCGGCGGGCGGCGGCCGCGTGCGCGGCGGCGGCGTCCTCGTGCGCGGTCACCAGCGCGACGTCGGAGTCCTCCTGCTCGGTGACCTGGCCGCGCCGCTCGGCCAGCCGGTCGGCGGCCACCTCCGCGCGGTCGGTCGCCTCGCCGGCGGCCAGGGTCAGCCGGTCGATCTCGGACTGCCCGGCGGTCACCCGGGACCGGGCGGCGGCGACCTCACCGGACAGCCGGGCGAGGCCCTCGCGGCGGTCGGCGAGCGCGCGGGCCGCGGCGACCCACGCCCGCTCCGCCTCCGCGAGCGCCGTCTCGAGCTCGGCCCGCTCGGCGACGACGGAGCCCAGCCGACCCCGCTCGGCGACCAGCCCCGCGGCCAGCTCGGCCTCGGTGGCGGCGACGCGCTCGGCCTCGGCGTCGAGCTGGTCGGGGTCCCGGCCGGGCGCGGCCGCGGGTGCGGCGGCCGAGAGGTGCCGGTGCCGCTCGGCGGCCAGCTGGGCGACGCCGCGGAACCGCTCGGTCAGGGCGGAGAGCCGGTACCAGGTGTCGGACGCGCCCTGCAGCAGCGGCGCGGAGGTGGCCAGCTCGCTCTCCAGGGCGGACTCGCGCCGCGAGGCGAGGGCGAGCTCCCCCTCGACCTGCGCCCGCCGCTCCCGGGCCGCCGTCTCGTCGGCGACGTCCCGGTCGAGGGCGTCGCGCAGCTGGACGAGGTCGTCGGCCAGCAGCCGCAGCCGGGCGTCGCGGAGGTCGGACTGCACGCCGGCGGCGCGGCGGGCCACCTCGGCCTGCCGGCCCAGCGGCTTGAGCTGGCGGCGCAGCTCGGCGGTGAGGTCGGCCAGCCGGTCGAGGTTGTGCTCCATCCCGTCGAGCTTGCGGAGCGCCTTCTCCTTGCGCTTGCGGTGCTTGAGGACACCGGCCGCCTCCTCGATGAAGGCGCGGCGGTCCTCCGGTCGGCCGGAGAGGACGGCGTCGAGCTGCCCCTGGCCGACGATGACGTGCATCTCCCGGCCGATGCCGGAGTCGCTGAGCAGCTCCTGGACGTCGAGCAGGCGCACCTTGTCGCCGTTGATCTCGTACTCGCTCTCGCCGGAGCGGTACATCCGGCGGGTGATCGACACCTCGGTGTACTCGATCGGCAGCGCGCCGTCGGAGTTGTCGATGGTGAGCGTGACCTCGGCCCGGCCCAGTGCCGGGCGGCCGGCGGTGCCCGCGAAGATGACGTCTTCCATCTTGCCGCCGCGCAGGCTCTTGGCGCCCTGCTCCCCGAGGACCCAGGAGATCGCGTCGACGACGTTGGACTTGCCCGAGCCGTTGGGGCCCACGACGGCGGTGATCCCGGGCTCCAGCCGCAGGGTCGTCGCGGACGCGAAGGACTTGAAGCCCTTGAGCGTCAGGCTGGACAGGTGCACAGAACGGGCACCCTACTGGAGGTACACGCCCGGCCCCTGCATCTCAGGGGCAGCGGGGACCGATGGGACTGGAAGAGTTCAGGCCATCGCCGGCGCGGCGTTGTCGCCGGCCATCGAGAGCAGTTCGTGGGCGATGGCCGCGTCACGCTGCGCACGCAGTTCTTCGAGTTCCTGCTCCAGGCGTCGCACCTTGGCCCGCAGGACGGCGTTCTCCTCCACTACTCGGAGTTCCGCGGGGGCTACGACGTGACCGAACAGGGCCTTGGCCATGACTAGAGCGGCCTTTCCGATGGCGAGGAGGTGTGCTCGGCGCCCCGGTGGCGGTCGGCGCGAGCTGGTGTATGTCACAGGGTGACAGGTCATGAAGGCGCAGGTCAACGGCAACTCTGCAGTCGCCCCGTGACGGGGTCGTGTCGCGTTCGTCACGCGACGGTGAAGCCGCTGCTCCCCTGTGCCGGCTCGTCCCGGTGGTCGACCGACGTCACGGTCCCCGGGGCCCCGCGACCTGACAGCGCGGCGACCGCGGCCCGCACGTCGTCGTCGGCACCCTCGAGGACCACCTCGACCCGTCCGTCGGGGAGATTGCGGGCCGACCCGGCCAACTGCCGGTCCACCGCGAGCCCCCGCACGAAGTACCGGAAGCCCACCCCCTGGACGTGGCCGGAGACGATGGCGACCGTCCGCCGGGTCATGGCCGGCGCGCCCGAGGCGATGCCGATGTCCGCCGGGTCCGCGGGGGGGGCTGGCACGTCGGACAGCTGTAGCTGGAGCGGTTCATGAACGACTCCCGCCGGATCGGCGTCCCGCAGCGGGGACAGGGCCGGTCGCCCTGCCCGTAGACGGCGAGGAAGCGCGAGAAGTAGCCGCTCTGCCCGTTGACGTCGACGTAGAGGGAGTCGAAGGAGGTGCCGCCCTGGGCGAGCGCCTCGCCGAGGACGTCCCGGACGCCGTCGAGCAGGTCGGCCACCTGCGCGCGGGTGAGCTTGTCGGTGCGGCGGGCGCCGTGCAGCCGGGCCCGCCACAGGGCCTCGTCGGCGTAGATGTTGCCGACCCCGCCGATCAGGGTCTGGTCGAGCAGGGCCCGCTTCACCTCCGTGTGCCGGCGCCGGAGGGCGGCGGAGAAGGCGTCGACGTCGAAGGACTCGTCCAGCGGGTCGATCGCGATGTGCGCCAGCCGGGCGGGGATCTGCTCCGCTTCATCCACCCGCCCCGACCCACCCAACTCCTCGACCGCCAGGCCGCCGAACGTCCGCTGGTCGACGAAGCGCAGCTCGCGGCCGCCGTCGGTGAAGGTGAGCCGGGCGCGCAGGTGGGTCTCCGCGGGCGCCGAGGGCTTCTCGACGAGGAGCTGGCCGCTCATGCCGAGGTGGCCGACCAGGGCACGGCCGGACGGCGTCCCCTCGGGCTCGGCCAGCGGCAGCCAGAGGTACTTGCCGCGCCGGTGCGCGGCGGTGAACGTGCGCCCGGTCAGGGCCTGCACGAAGTGCTCGGTGCCCTCGAGGTGACGGCGGACCGCCCGGGGGTGGTGGACCTCGACGGTGGCGACGGTGCGGCCGGCGACCCACTGGGCCAGGCCACGGCGGACCACCTCGACCTCGGGAAGCTCGGGCATCGCGTCAGTCCTGAGCGGACAGCGCCCGCCAGGCGGCCTCCGCGGCCTCCTGCTCGGCGGCCTTCTTGGTCCGGCCGCTGCCGCGCCCGTACACGGTGCCGGCCAGGACGACGGCGGCGGTGAACGTCTTGGCGTGGTCGGGACCGTCGTCCTCGACCTCGTAGCCGGGGGCGCCGAGGCCGCGGGCGGCGCCGAGCTCCTGGAGGCTGGTCTTCCAGTCCAGGCCCGCGCCGCGGGTGGCGGCCTCGACCAGCATCGGGTCGAAGAGCCGGTGCACGACCTCCGACGCGGTGTCGAGCCCGCAGCCGAGGTGGACCGCACCGATCAACGCCTCCAGGGCGTCGGCCAGGATCGAGTCCTTCTCCCGGCCGCCGGTGGTCTCCTCACCGCGGCCCAGGCGCAGGTGCGGACCGATGCCGCCGTCGCCGAGCCGGCGCGCGACGCCCGCCAGGGACGTCATGTTGACCACCGAGGCACGCAGCTTGGCCAGCTGGCCCTCGGGGAGGTCCGGCTGGCTGCGGTAGAGCTCGTCGGTGACGATCAGCCCGAGGACCGAGTCGCCGAGGAACTCCAGGCGCTCGTTGGTCGGCAGGCCGCCGTTCTCGTACGCGAACGACCGGTGGGTCAGCGCCAGACAGAGCAGGTCGCCGGGCAGCGCGACGCCGAGGGCGTCACGCAGCCACGACGCCGCACGGACGGCGTGCTGCTCATCAGCGGGCGCCACCACCGTGGGGACGGCCAGGGTCAGACCGAGAGAACCTGGCGGCCGTCGTACTGGCCGCAGTTCGGGCAGGCCTGGTGCGGGGGCTTGAGCTCGCCGCACGCCTTGTTGGGGCAGGGCGACAGGGTCGGCGCAACGGCCTTCCACTGCGACCGGCGCGAGCGGGTGTTGGAGCGCGACATCTTCCGCTTCGGAACGGCCACGGTCAGTTCTCCTCTGGGGTGGGGGTCTCGCCGGGGGTGCCCGGCGAGGAAGACGTTGCGAACCGCTCGGTGAGAGCGGCCCAGCGCGGGTCGAGCACCTCGTGCGAGTGGTCGGCCGGCAGGTCGTCGAGCCGCTGGCCGCAGTCGACGCAGAGGCCGGCGCAGTCCGGGGTGCAGACCGGCGCGAGCGGGAGGCTGAGGACGACGGTGTCGCGGACCAGCGGTGCGAGGTCGAGGAAGTCCCCCTCGACCCGGCGGACCTCGTCCTCCTCGCTGGTCGCCTCGGTGGTGCTGCCCTCGTAGGCGTAGAGCTCCTGGACGTCGAGGGCGATCCTGTCCTCGATCGGCTCGAGGCAGCGGGCGCAGGAGCCGACCAGCGGGACGTCGAGGTCACCGGTGACCAGCACGCCCTCCATCACCGACTCGAGCCGCAGGTTCAGGCCGACCTCGGCGCCTTCGGGCACCCCGATCAGCTCCACGCGCCAGTCCGCCGGAGCCGGCGCGGTGCGCTCGAGCTCGTGCAGGGCCCCCGGACGCCGGCCCAGTTCCCGGAGGTCGAGCTTCCAGGGGTTGGCCGAGGGACGCCGGTCGGCGGGCCGGTGGCCCGCGGACGCAGCGCCGGAACGGTGCGGAACAGCGGAAGGCATGTGGGTACTCGCGGTAGGCAGTGGGAGGTGGCCGGCCGGAACGCCGCATCTCGAGCGATCTCGGACGCGATGTCACCGGGGGTCGGACCAGGGATCGAGACTACCCGATCGCCGGGAAGGGCCGGTCGGCGGAGACCGGGCTCAGGACTCGCGCAGGGTGATGCGGGCCTTCTCGACCGAGCGGAGCATCCGATCGAGCGTCGTCCCGAACTCGGCGAGCCGGGAATCGACGTACTCGTCGACCTCGGCACGCATGCGGGCGACGTCGGCGGCGGTCTGGGCGCCGAGCTCGTCGGCCCGGGACACCGCACCCGTGTAGACCTCGGTCTCGGTGATCAGCCGCTCGTGCTCGGCGTGGGCTGCCGCGATCAGCGACTGCTGTTGTGCCGGCGGCCCTCTTCCACCAGCCGCGCGGCCTCGGCCTCGGCATCGACGAGCAGTTGTTCGGCGTCGGCCTGCGCCTGGGCGATCAGCTCGTCGCGCTGGCGGCGGGCCGTGCCGAGGATCTCCTCGCGCTGGCGCCGCGCCTGCCCGAGGAGCTGCTCGCTCTCCCCGCGGGTGGCGCCGGTGAGCCGCTCGGCCTCGGCCTGGGCCTGCTGGAGGATCTCGGTGCGCTGCTCCACGATCGCGCCGGCGGCCTGCACGTCCTCGGGGAGGGACTCGCGCAGGTCGTCGAGCAGGTCGAGCAGGTGGTCGCGGGGCACCATGCAGGAGGCCGACATCGGGACGCTGCGGGCGTTCTCGATGACCGTCGTCAGTTCGTCGACGGTCTCGTAGAGCCGGTAGACGACCTCGTTGTTGGCGGTGCGGGTCGGGCGGGTCATGACGCTCCTCCCTGCGACCGCAGCTGCAGCAGCCGGTCGTGGACCGCCTTGGGCACCAGCCGGGAGACGTCGCCGCCGAACTTCGCGATCTGCTTGATCAGGCTCGAGGACAGGTGCCCGACCTGCGGGGCGGTCGGGACGAAGAGCGTCTCGATGCCGGCGAGCTCGCGGTTCATCTGGGCCATCTGCAGCTCGTACTCGAAGTCGCTGACGGCGCGCAGGCCCTTGACGATCACCGGGATCTGCTGGGCCTTGCAGTAGTCGACGAGGAGTCCCTCGAAGCTGTCGACCCGGACGTGGGGCAGGTCGGCGACGGCGTCGCGCAGCAGGTCCATGCGCTCGTCGACCGAGAACAGCCCGGCCTTGCCCGGGTTGACCAGGACCGCCACGACGAGTTCGTCGTAGAGCCCGGCGGCACGGTTGATGACGTCGACGTGGCCGTTGGTGACCGGGTCGAACGAACCGGGACAGACGGCACGTCTCACGGAGAGCGACCGTACCGGAGCAGGGCCTCTCCGTACCGGCGATCGCGCAGCCCGGCGAGCGGTGTCGGCCACTCGAACGGCTCCTCGCGGCTGGAGCGCTCCACGACGAGGACCGCCTCCGGCGCCAGCCACCCCCCGGTGGAGAGCCGCCGGAGGACGTCGAGCACCTCGTCGACCGGCGTGTCGTAGGGCGGGTCGGCCAGCACCAGGTCGAAGGCCGCGGGTGCCCGCCCGCCGACGACGGACGGGACCGAGCCCGCAACGACCCGGCCGCCGGGAATGCCGACGGCGTCGAGGTTGCCGCGCAGGACGGCCAGCACCCTGGGCGAGGACTCGACGAAGACGACGGACCGCGCGCCCCGGGACAGCGCCTCCAGCCCGAGGGCGCCCGAGCCCGCGTAGAGGTCGAGCACGGCCGCGCCCTCGAGGTCGAGCAGCGTGCCCAGCGAGTTGAACAGCCCCTCACGGGCCCGGTCCCCCGTCGGCCGCACGCCCGAGGCCGGCACCTTCAGCCGCCTGCCGCCGGCGACGCCGGCGATCAGCCGGGTCATGCCTTCTCCAGCCACTCCGCGCGCTCGTCGGTGGCCAGCGCCGCCACCTCGGCGGCCAGACCGGGGTAGTCGGCGAGACCCCGCTCGGTGGACAGCAGCGCGGTCGCCTCGGCGCGGGCGGTGGCGATGAGCTCCTCGTCCTCCAGCAGCGAGAGCAGCCGGATGCCCGACCGGCGTCCGGACTGGGCCGCACCCAGCACGTCGCCCTCCCGCCGGGTCTCGAGGTCGAGGCGGGCCAGTTCGAAGCCGTCGGAGGTGGCGGCCACCGACGCCAGCCGCTGGCCCGTCGGCGACGCGCCGTGTGCGTCGCTGACGAGCAGGCACAGACCCGGGTGCCGGCCACGCGCGACGCGGCCACGCAGCTGGTGCAGCTGGCTGACGCCGAACCGGTCGGCGTCCATGACGACCATCACGGTGGCGTTCGGCACGTCGACACCGACCTCGACGACCGTCGTGGCGACCAGGACGTCGATCTCCCGCGCCGCGAAGGCCCGCATCCGGGCCTCCTTCTCTTCCGCGGTCAGCCGGCCGTGCAGCACGTCGAGCCGCAGCGCGGCCAGCGGACCGGAGCGCAGCATCTCGACGATGTCCAGGACGGCCAGCGGCGGGCGGCGGTCGCCGCCGCCGTCGTCGGGTGCGCCGTCGGCGTCCTCGGGCTCGTCGTCGGGGCCGGTGGTCTCGCCGATGCGCGGGCAGACCACGTACGCCTGCCGGCCGGCGGCGACCTCCTCGCGGACCCGCTCCCACGCGCGGTCGAGCCAGGCCGGCTTCTCCAGCCGCGGGACGACGGAGCTCGACACCCCGCCGCGGCCGCTGGGCAACTGCCGGAGCGTGGAGATCTCCAGGTCGCCGTAGACGGTCATGGCGACCGTGCGCGGGATGGGCGTGGCGGTCATGACCAGCACGTGCGGCGGCCGGCTGCCCTTGGCGCGCAGGGCGTCCCGCTGCTCGACGCCGAAGCGGTGCTGCTCGTCGACGACGACGAGGCCGAGGTCGGCGAACTCGACGCCCTCCTGGAGCAGGGCATGGGTGCCGATGACGATGCCGGCCCGGCCTTCGGCGGCGTCGGCGAGCGCCTCGCGCTTCGCGGCGGCCTTGAGCGAGCCGGTCAGCAGGGTGACCCGGGTGCCGTCGGGGTCGCCGTCGAGCTCGCCCGCGCGGCCGAGCGGCCCGAGCAGCTCACGGACGCCGCGGGCGTGCTGGGCCGCGAGGACCTCGGTCGGGGCGAGCAGGGCCGCCTGACCACCGGCGTCGACCACCTGGGCCATCGCCCGGAGCGCGACGACGGTCTTGCCGGAGCCGACCTCGCCCTGCAGCAGGCGGTGCATCGGGTGCTCGCGGTCCAGCTCGGCGGCGAGTTCCTCCCCGATCGTCCGCTGGCCGTCGGTGAGTTCGAACGGCAGCGCGGCGTCGACGGCGTCGAGCAGGCCGCCGGAGGTGCGCGGCCGGGCCGTGCCGGGCTCGAGAGCGGCGGCCCGCCGACGGGCGGCCAGCGTCAGCTGGAGCGTCAGCGCCTCGTCCCACTTCAGCCGGTGCGCGGCGCGCTCGACGTCCTCGGTCGTGGTGGGCCGGTGGATGTCGAGCAGGGCGGCGGGCAGCGAGAGCAGGCCGTGGCGGGCGCGGATCTCGTCGGGCAGAGGGTCGTCGACCAGCTCGGCGAAGCCGCCCCCCGCGCCGAGGAGCAGCTTGACCGACTTCTGGATCACCCAGCTCGAGACGTTCTTGCTGGCGGGATAGATCGGCACCAGGGCCCGGGCCCAGTCGGTGTCGTCGTCGGCGCGAGTCGAGCAGGTGCATGTCCGGATGGGCGAACTGCTTCTCCCCGCGGTACTCCCCCACGGTGCCGGCGAACATCCCCCAGGCGTCGACCTTCAGCGAGGCGTGCCGGTGGTTGAAGAACACGAGCTTCATCCGGCCGCTGCCGTCGCCCACGACGACCTCGGTGAGCGTGCCCTTGCGGGCGCGCATGGGCCGGGTGGTGACGCTCCTGACCTGCGCCAGGACCGTGACCCGGTCCCCGACCTGGACGTCGGCGAGGTCCGACTGCTCACCGCGCCGGGCGTAGCGGCGGGGGTAGTGGCGCAGCAGGTCGCGGACGGTCTCCAGACCGAGCTCGCTCGGCCATGCCCGTGGCGGTCTTGGGACCGAGCACGCGGGACAGCGCCGTCTGCATCGTCACCGCCATCACTCCACCCCGACCTGCAGCGGGATCCCGACCGGGCTGCCGCCGTACCGGACGACGTCGATGGTGGGGTGCGTGGTGCCGAGGTGGGCGCAGACCGCGTCGCCGAGGGACGCGTCCTCGCCGACGACGAGGGTCGCCATCTCGCCGCCGGCCGACAGCAGCCGGTCGAGCAGGTCGCAGCAGACGGCGGCCAGGTCGGCGCCGATGACGACCACGTCGCCCTCGGCCGAGCCGAGCACGTCGCCCGGGTGGCAGCGGCCCGCGGACGTGAGGGCCTCCTGGTCGGCGACGATGACCTCGGCCCAGCGGGTGGCGGCCGCGGCCTCGGCCATGGCGACGACGTCGTCGCCGAAGCGGTTGGCGGGATCGGCGACGGCGATGGCCGCCAGGCCCTGCACGGGTGCGCGGGTGGGGACGACGCCGACCTCGCGGCCCTCCTCGCGGGCCCGGGCGGCCGCGCGGGCCGCGATCGGGATCAGCTCGGCGTCGTTGGGCAGGACCATGCTCTCCAGGGCCCCCGACGCGAGGATCTCGGCGAGGATGTCGTCCTCGCTGACGCCGTGACGGACCGCAGGTGACCACCCGGACCCCCTCGCCGGTGAACAGCTCGGCCAGCCCCGCGCTGGGCACGACGGCGATGACCGCCCGGACGCCGGGCTGCGGCGCGGGGGCGGCACGGGCGCCAGGGGGCTGACCGAGATCCGGTACGGGCGGCCGGCGTCGATGCCGGCCTCGATGGCGGCGCCGACGTCGGAGACGTGGATGTGGACGTTCCACTCGCGGCCGGTGGGGGTGTCGACGCCCACGACGACGAGGCTGTCGCCGAGCGCGGCCAGCCGGGCGTGCAGGCGGGCGACGGAGTCCTCGTCGGCGTCGGCGAGCAGGTACTGGACCTCGCTGCCCGGCCCCGGCGGCGGCTGGTGCGGTGCGTGCTCGTCGATGTGGTGGGCGTGGGCCGCGTGCCGCCGGGCCAGCGGCGGGCGGGACGGCTCGACGCCGGTCACCGTCGTGACGAGCGCGTCGAGGACGAGGCAGAGCCCGGCGCCCCCGGCGTCGACGACGCCGGCCTCGCGGAGGACCGCCAGCTGGGCGGTGGTCAGGTCGAGCGCGACGCGGGCGCCGTCGGCGGCGGCGCGGACGACGTCGGCGAGCGCGCCGCGCCCCTCGTCGACGGCGGCCACCGCGGCCTCGGCGCCGGTGCGGGCGACGGTGAGGAAGGTGCCCTCCTCCGGGTCGGCGACCGCGGTGTAGGCGGTCTCGGCGGCCTTGGCGAGGGCGGCGGCGAAGGCGGGCCCGTCGGCCGGCGGCTGGCCGCCGAGCTGGTCGGCCAGGCCGCGGAGCAACTGGGCGAGGATCGTGCCGGAGTTGCCGCGGGCCCCGAGCACCGCGCCGCGGGCGAGGACCGACCAGGCCGACTCCGTGGTCCGGCTGGCGTCGTGGTCGAGGGCGGCGACGGCGGCCTGCGCGGTGAGCAGCAGGTTCGTGCCGGTGTCGCCGTCGGGGACCGGGAAGACGTTGAGGTCGTCGAGCCGGCTCCGGGCCTCGGACAGGACCTCGACCGCGGTGCGGTACCACTGACCGACCGCGGCGTCGTCCAGCGCCTGCAGCACGGCCGGAGGGTACCCATGGTGTGTGACATCACCGCTCATCGCGGCGGGTTCCCACGCGATCCGGGGGCGCGGCGACGTCCCGGCGAGGGAACGGTTAGACTGCTGGACGGTCTTGACGCGGGTGCTGCCTTGCCCCGCCGTATGAAAACGATTCTCTGGGAGTGATCAACCGTGGCTGCCGTGTGCGACGTATGTGGCAAGGGCCCCGGTTTCGGCATGTCGGTGTCGCACTCGCACCGCCGCACGCCGCGCCGTTGGAACCCGAACATCCAGTCCGTGCGGGCGCTGATCGCCCCCGGCAACCGCCGCCGGATCAACGCGTGCACCTCGTGCATCCGCGCCGGCAAGGTGGTGCGCGCTTGATCTGAGCGCGCTCGAGCACGTCGAACCCCGGTGGTCCCCGACCGCCGGGGTTCTTCGCGTGCGGGTCAGACGCCGCCGATGCCCCGACTGCGGGCCGCCGTGACCACGAGGTCCACGACCGTGTCGATCGCGAACGCCGTGCTGTCGATGACCAGGTGGTAGTGCTGGGCCTCCGCGGGGTCGCACCGGTAGAAGTGCCGGACGTAGGCCTCGCGGGCCCGGTCGTTGGACTCCATCTCCCGGCGCACCTCCTCCGGCGACCGAGCGGAGCGGCCGCACGCCGCCTCGAGCCGACGCTCGGGGGGCCCGTCGAGCCGGATGTGCAGCGCGTCCGGGCGATCCTTCAGGACGAGCGCACCGGCCCGGCCCAGGACCACCCCGCCGGCGCCGTCGGCGATCTCGGCCAGGACCCGCTCGGTCTGCTGCCGGTAGGCGCGCGCGTCGGGCAGCGTCGACGTCGGGAGCACGCCGCCGACCGGATCGGGCATCGTCCCGAGCGACGCGACGAGCCGCCACAGCCCCCGGACGACGGTCTCGTCGTTGGCCTCGGCCTCCTCGAGCGTGACCCCGAGCCGCCCGGCGACCTGGGCCGGGATGGCCCGGTCGTGGAAGGGCAGCCCGAGTTGCTCGGCGACCGCCGGCGCGATCTCGGCTCCCGCCGCCCCGTAGGCGGCCGACACCGTCACGATGCCCATGACCGCTCCTCTCCTCGCCCGTCGGTGCCGGACCCGTGCCGGACCCATCGCCGGACCGTGCGGCCGGTGCCAGATCCTTGCCCAGGAACACCGCTCCCGGCGAGCACGCGTACATGCCGTACCCCCGAACGGGGAGGTAGCCGAGGTCCGCGTACAGGGCGAGCGCCTCGGGCTGCCGGTTCCCGGTGTTGAGCACCACCGTGCGGTGCCCGGCACCGGCGGCGCTGGACTCGAGCGCGGCCACGATCAGTTGCGCGAGCCCACGCCGACGGAAGTCCGGCTCCACGTACACGCGCTTGATCTCGATGCCGCCGGGCGGGTACACCCGCCACGCGCCGCACGCGGCCGGCACCCCGGCCACCTCGGCGACGAGGAACAGCCCCTCCGGCGGCACGAACTCGCCCGGGTCGACGACGGCCTCGTCGGGTCCCCCGTAGCGCTCGACGTACTCCTGCTGGACCCGCCCGACCAGCCGGACGGCCACCGGGTCGTCGTACGGCACGGCCCGCAGGGTGACCGGTGTGCCGTCGCGCAGCCGATCCCCGTCAGCCGAAATGGACATGCCCCGCTCCCTCCGCGCCGACCGAGCGGACGACGTCCGCCGCCGCCTGCCCGTCCACGAGCACCCCGGTCTTCTTCCCACCGGCCCGCACCGCGCCGATCACCGACCAGCCCGACGGCAGCTGCGCCGTCGGCCGGAACGTCGCGACGAGCGCGTGGTCCTCGCCGCCGGTCAGCACCCAGGCGAGCGGGTCCACGCCGAGCGCGGACGCGACCTGATGCAGGGGACCGACCGGCTCGAGGAAGGTGCGCACGAGCGCGGCACGGTCGAGGTCGATGACCACGCGGCTGTCGGTGGCGACGTGCCCGAGATCGGCGAGCAGCCCGTCGCTGACGTCGCACATCGAGGTGGCTCCGGCGTCGGCCGCGGCGGGCCCGGCCGCGTACGGCGGCGTGGGACGGCGATGGGCGGACACCACGGCCACCGGACTGGTGAAGCCGCGCCGGAGGACGGCGAGGCCGCACGCCGCCCACCCCAGGCGGCCCGCGACGGCCACCACGTCCCCGGGACGCGCGCCCGACCGGAGCACCGGCACCCGCCCGCCCAGGTCGCCCAGCGCCGTCACCGAGAGGACGACGGAGGCGCTGTCGGTGGCCGAGGCGACGAGGTCGCCACCGACGACGGCGGCCCCGAGGGGGGCGCACTCCTCGGCCAGGCCGGCGGCCACGCCCTCCAGCCAGCTGGTGGGCGTCGTCGGCGGGCAGGCCAGGCCCACGAGCAACGCGGTCGCCGTCCCGCCCATCGCCGCCACGTCGGCCAGGTTCGCCGCGGCCGCCTTGTGCCCGATGTCCTCGGCCGACGACCAGTCGCGCCGGAAGTGCCGGCCCTCCACGAGGACGTCGACCGTCGCGACGATGCGCCCGTCCGTGGTGCGCAGCACCGCCGCGTCGTCGCCGGGCCCGACCTCGGCGGCCCGGGACGAGCCCGCGTGGGCGAGGACCCGGGCGATCACCCCGAACTCGCCGACGACGCGCACACTGTCTGCCGGATCCCCGCGTGGCACCAGCGGGCGGGGGCGAGTCACCGGTCCCCTCGGGCTGCTGCGGTAGGTTGCCCACCGGTCCGCCAGCCGGCGGGGACGACGTACCGGCAGTGCTGCCCGAGGAAGGGTCTCCCGTGGTCCACGCGTACATCCTCATCCAGACCGAGGTCGGCAAGGCCGCCCAGGTCGCCAAGACGATCGCCGAGATCGACGGCGTGACCAAGGCCGAGGACGTCACCGGCCCCTACGACGTCATCGTCCGCGCCGAGGCCGAGAGCGTCGACGAGCTCGGCCGGCTCGTCGTCGCCCGTGTCCAGTCGGTCGACGGCATCACGCGCACGCTGACCTGCCCGGTCGTCAACCTCTGAGGTCGTCGCGCTGACCGACGAATCGCCGGCGCCGCGTCCCGAGGACCCGCTGCGTCGCATCGCGATCATCGCGGCGGTGATCCTGGTCCCGGTGGTCATCGTGGTGATCGTCCTCGTCAACGTGCTCGGTCCGTCGGAGCGCCCCCGCCGACGGTCCCGCGCACGTCGACGCGACCACGGTCCCCCAGCGGGCCGAGCTGCCGGTGCTCCCGATCGAGGTCCCGCCGGTCACCCCGGAGGCGGACGCGTCGTGCCCGGCGCTGATGGCGGCGCTGCCCCTCGAGCTCGTCGGCGAGCCCTCCCGGCGGGTGCAGTCCGACAGCCCGTTCGCCTACGCGTGGGGCGAGCCGCCGGTCGCGCTCGTCTGCGGCGTCGAGCGCCCGGCCGCCTTCGCGCCCGATTCCGCCCTGTTCCAGATCAACGGGGTGCAGTGGCTGGTCGACGACTCCGACCCGGACACCACGGTCTGGACGGCGGTCGACCGCCCCGTGTACGTCGAGCTCCGGGTACCCGCGAGCATCGACAGCGCCCCGGCCACCGTCCTGTCGACGACGATCGCCGCGGCCCTCCCCTACCAGGAGCCGGACCCCAGCCCGTGAGGCGTCCAGCGGAGGCTCAGCCCGGCGGCAGCCGGTCCAGCTGCTCGCGTGACGACCGCGCGCATCTCCTCCTGCGCCGCGTCGACCGAGTCGGCGATCGCGGTCACCGCGACGCTGAACACCCCGTGCCCGCACCAGGCGAACGCCGCCGGTCCGCTGAACCCGAGATCGGCGTCGGGGTCGGCGAGGGTCAGCGACCAGCAGTTGCCGGGCAGCTCCGGGGGGCTCTCCTGGAGCATGCCGCCGTAGTACTCCGTGTCGTTGCGGGCGCGGTCCTCGGCATAGGCGCCGGCTCCGGCGCGATGCTCGAACTGGTCGACGAAGACCCCGGTCATCGGCCCGTCCTGATGCCCCCAGAACCGTTCCCAGCCGTGCCGATAGCCATAGTCCTCGAGCACCTCGCGCTCCGCGCGCGGGATCGTCGGCGTAGGTGGCGACGTCCTCCACGGTCTTGGCGCCCGCGGGCGGGTCCAGGTCGTCGTCGGGCAGGCGGGGCAGCCCGGACGGCACCTCGGCGACGATCAGCGCCTCGAGCGCCGCCGGGGCCTCCGGCGTCGCGGTCACCGGGGCCGGGGTCGCGACGCCCTCGACCGAGCCGGCGCAGCCGCCGAGGGTCAGGGCAGCGGGGAGGAGCAGGAGGGCCAGGCGCCCGCCGCTCACCGAACCGGCCGCGAGCCGCTGTTCAGCGCGGTCGACACCAGCCGATCCACGAGTTCGGGGTAGCTCACGCCGGACGCCGCCCACATCCGCGGGAACATCGAGATCGGCGTGAAGCCGGGCATCGTGTTGACCTCGTTGATCACCAGCAGGTCCGAGCCGTCCGGCGCCGTCCCGAGGAAGAAGTCCACTCGCGCCAGCCCCCGGCAGTCCAACGCCAGGTACGCCCGGCGGGCCGCCTCCTGCACGGCCGCGGTCTGCTCCGGGGTGAGGTCCGCCGGGACGTCGAAGTCGACGGCGTCGTCGAGGTACTTGGCCGCGAAGTCGTACCAGTCGGTGCCCGGCCGCAGCCGGATCTCCGCGGGCAGGCTCGACTCCGGCAGCCCGCTCCCCCGCGGCGGCCAGCACCCCGCACTCGACCTCCCGGCCGGGGACGGAGGCCTCCACGATCACCTTCGGGTCGACGGCCGCCGCCGTGGCCACGGCCGCGGGGAACTGCGCCCAGTCGGTCACCTTGGTGATCCCGATGCTCGACCCCGCCCGGGCCGGCTTCACGAAGACCGGCAGCCCCAGCCGGGACCGCTCCTCCTCGGACAGGACGGCGGGGTCGGCGCACACCGCGCCGTCGGCGTCGCGCAGGACGACGTGGTCGCCCTGCGGCAGCCCGGCGGCGGCGAGCAGCTTCTTGGTGAACTCCTTGTCCATGGACGCCGCGCTGGAGAAGACCCCGGACCCGACGTAGGGCAGCCCGGCCATCTCGAGCAGGCCCTGGATCGTGCCGTCCTCGCCAAAGGTGCCGTGCAGGACGGGGAAGACGACGTCGACCTCGGTCAGCGCCCGGCCCACCGCCGCACCGGGCTCCAGGACGGCGAACCCGCGGCCCTCCGGGTCGCCGACCAGCGAGACCGCGGTGCCCCCGGTGACCTCCGGCAGCGTGCCGTCGGTGATCGCCATGCGCTGGTCGCTGTCGGCGAGCACCCAGCGGCCGTCGGTGGCGATGCCCACGGGCACCACCTCGTACCGGTCGGGGTCCAGCGCGCCGATGACGCTGCCCGCCGAGACGCACGAGATGGCGTGCTCCGCGCTGCGGCCCCCGAACACGACCGCGATCCGCAGCCTGCCTGCCTTCCCGCTCATCATGGCGACCCTAGTCGAGGCCCTCCGTGCCATCCCGCCGACCGACCGCTGGTGTGACAGCCTCAGCGCGTGGAGGACAGCGTGCACGATCGGCCGGCCGCCACCTTCTCCCGCGGCTTCCGCCTGGCGGGGGCAGCGGTGCACCTCTACACGGCCACCGGCACCGTCGTCGGGCTCCTCATCGTCCTCGCCGCGATCGAGGGCGAGACCACCACCGCACTGTGGCTGTTCTTCGTCGCGCTGTTCATCGACGGCACCGACGGGATGCTCGCCCGCCGCTTCCGGGTCAAGGAGACGATCCCCTGGTTCGACGGCGCCCTCCTCGACAACATCGTCGACTACCTGACCTACGTCTTCGCGCCGATCGTGCTGCTCTGGACCACCGACTCCCTGCCGGACGGCGCCATCGGGTGGGTGGTGGCCGCGCTCCCGTTGCTGGCCTCGAGCTACCAGTTCTGCCGGGTCGACGCGAAGCTCGTGGGCGGGACGGAGGACGACCACTTCTTCCTGGGCTTCCCGAGCTACTGGAACGTCGTCGCCTTCTACGCGATCGTCCTGGAGGCGTCGCCGACCGTCGTCGCCGTCGTGCTGGTCGTCCTCTCCGTGCTGGTGTTCGTGCCGATCCGCTACCTCTACCCGTCGCGGATGACGACCCTGCGCACGCCGACGCTGGTGTTCACCACCGTCTGGGCGGTCACCTACGTCGTGTTGCTGCTGCAGGTCCCCGACCCGCACCCCGCCGTCGTCGCGGTCTCCCTGGCCTATCTCGTCTACTACATCGTGCTGAGCGTGTGGTTCACCGTGACCGGTGCGCGCGCCCGGCGGAGCTCACTCGACAGCGGCGAGCGCGCCGGCCAGATCTGAGACCAGGTCGTCGGTGTCCTCGATGCCGCAGGACAGCCGCACGAACCCCGGCGCGACGGCGTCGGCGCCCCACTGCGCCCGCCGGTCGACGGTGCTGTGCACGCCCCCGAAGCTGGTGGCGGCGGTCCACAGCCGCGAGCCGGCGAGCAGCCGGCCCACCGCGTCCGCGGAGGCCAGCTCGGCCGACACCACGCCGTTGGGCCGGAGCATCTGCCGGGTGGCCAGCTCGAAGGAGGGATCCGAGGCGCGCCACGGCCACCGCACACCCCCGACCGCGGACGACGCGCCGAGCACCTCGGCGACGGCCGCCGCGTTGGCCGCCTGGCGGGCCAGCCGCAGGTCCAGCGTGCTCAGCGACCGGTGTCCCAGCCACGCCTCGAACGGCCCGGGCAGGCTGCCGCTGTGGCCCCGCCAGCCCTCCAGGCGGGCGTACAGCTCGTCGTCGGTGGTGCTGACGTGGCCGAGCAGCAGGTCGCTGTGCCCGGTGAGCGCCTTCGTGTCGCTGCCGACCGTCAGGTGGGCGCCCAGCTCCAGCGGGCGCTGACCCAGCGGGGTGGCGGTGGTGTTGTCGACGGCGACGATCGCGCCGGCGGCACGGGCGGCGCGGGCCACCGCGGCGATGTCGCACACGTCGAGCAGCGGGTTGCTGGGCGTCTCGAGGAGCACGAGCCGGACGCCCTCGAGCCCGCCGGACGCGGCCACCGCCGCGATCTCGAGCGTGGGCACGTACTCGACCCGGACGCCGAAGCGCTCGAGCTCGTCGCGCGCCAGCAGCCGGGTCGTGTAGTAGCCGTCCGACGGGAGGACGACGCGGTCGCCGGCGCCGACCAGGGCGAGGACGGCGGCACCGATCGCCGCCATCCCGGTGGCGAAGGACAGGCAGCGGCCGCCGTCGAGCTCGCCGACCGCCGCCTCGAAGTCCCGCAGCGTCGGCTGCTCGGTGCGGGCGTAGGCGTCCGCGCCACCCGCGCGCGGCGGAAGGTCCCCCAGGTGGAACGGCGCGGCGAACACCGGGGAGGGCCGCAGCGGCGCACCCGGCACGGGGGGCCGCTCGCCCGCGCGGACCGACCGCGTCCCGTCCCCCAGGAAGACGCAGTCACTGCACCCTGTCCGCTCACTCGGGCTTCGCCTCGCGGGACATGATCTCCTTCACCATCCGGGCCGGCTCCTCGCCCTCGTGGCAGACCCGCACCACGGCCTCGGTGATCGGGACGTCGATGCCGTGCGCGCGCGCCAGGTCCAGCACGGAACGGCAGCTCTTCACGCCCTCCGCCGTCTGGCGGGTGCTCTCCTGCACCTCCTCGACGCTCATGCCCTGGCCGAGCTTCTCGCCGAACGTCCGGTTGCGGGACAGCGGCGAGCTGCAGGTGGCCACCAGGTCGCCGAGGCCGGCCAGCCCCGCGAACGTGGTCAGCTCGGCACCCAGGGCCATGCCCAGGCGCGCGGTCTCGGCCAGCCCGCGGGTGATCAGCGAGGCCCGGGTGTTGTCGCCGAACCCCAGCCCCTCGGCGATGCCGCAGGCCAGCGCGATGACGTTCTTGATCGCCCCACCGAGCTCGCAGCCCACCAGGTCGGGGTTGGTGTACGGCCGGAAGTAGGGCGTGTGGCAGGCCGCCTGGATCAGCTCGGCGCGATCGATGTCGCTGCAGGCGATGACGGTCGCGGCCGGCTGTTCCTCGGCGATCTCCCGCGCCAGGTTCGGCCCGGACAGCACCGCGACCCGGTCCTGGCCGGCGCCGGTGACCTCGCAGATCACCTCGCTCATCCGCTTGGTCGTGCCGAGCTCGATGCCCTTCATGAGCGACAGCAGGCTCGCGTCGTCGGGCAGGCACGGGGTCCAGCTCGTGAGGTTCTCCCGCAGCGACTGCGACGGCACCGCGAGCACCACGAGGGCGGCTCCGTCCAGCGCCTCCTCGGCGTCGGCCGTGGCCGTCACCCCCGACGGCAGCCGGATCCCGGGCAGGTAGTCGGGGTTCTCCCGGACTCGGCGATCGCTTTCACCAGCTCGGGGCGGCGCGCGTACAGGGTGACCTGGCACCCGGCGTCGGCCAGCACCTTGGCGAAGGTGGTGCCCCACGAGCCGGCGCCCAGAACCGCGGCGCGCGTCATGCAGTGCTCCCGCGCCCGGCACGTCGCCCGGGATCTCGCGCGGCGGGCGCGCGTGGAACGTGGTCGGCGGGGTCTCGCCGCGGAGCTCGCCGAGCTGGTCGCGCACCCGCGACATGATCAGGTCGGTCGTCTCCCGCAGCAAGTCCATGCTCAGCGGGCGGCCGGCCCGGACCGCGGCGCGCTGGGCGGAGAGGTCGACGGGCTCGCCGACGAGGTAGTCGGCGGGCGCGCGGAACCGCAGCCGCAGCTTCTTCGCGTGGTAGTCGTGCACGCGCTGCGGGCCCCATTGCGCCACCGGCAGGACGACGGCGTCGGTGGTCAGCGCCAGTCTCGCGACGCCCGTCCGCGCCTGCATCGGCCACCATCGCGGGTCCCGGGTGACCGAGCCCTCGGGGTAGATGACGACGACGTTCCCCGCGTCGAGGTCGGCCTTGGCCGCATCCAGCGCGTCGTGGGCGTCGGCCGAGAACCGGGCCACCGGGATCTGCCCGGCACTGCGCAGGAGCGTTCCGGCGAAGCCCTTGAAGACCGACTGCTTGGCCAGGAAGTGCGGCAGTCGGCCGGTGTCGAACACCAGCCGGGCGCAGGCGAGCGGGTCGAGGATCGAGACGTGGTTGGCCACCAGCAGCACGGGGCCCGCGGCGGGATCCGGTCGGCGTGGCGGTAGCGCAGCTTGAACAGCAGCGAGGCCGGGGGTAGATGACCACGATCGCGGCAGCCATGCCGTAGCTGATCCGTCCACGAGTGCGCCACTTGGCGGGCCGCCACGGGCCCCCTTCCCTTGCCGACCAGCTCGCCAGCGGGTGATCCTGCCCATGATCGACCCTGGAGCACCTCCCCGAACGGGCACCGGGGTCCCTCCGATGTGCTCACATGGGCCGGTGCACACGTGGTCGGTGGTGATCCCGGCGAAGCGGCTGTCGCTCGCCAAGACCCGGCTGCGTCCGCTGACGGCCGGGCTCGGGGAGCCGACCGCGCACGCCGACCTCGTCCTCGCGCTGCTCGCCGACACGGTCGCCGCCGCCCTCGCCTGCCCCGTCGTCGACGACGGTCCTGGTGGTGACCGACGACCCGGCGGCCGCCGCCGAGGTCACCCGGCTCGGGGCGCGCACCGTCCCCGACGAACCCGACAGCGGGCTCAACCCCGCGCTGGAGCACGGCGCCCGCAGCGCCGCCGGCACGGCGGTCGCGGCGCTCTCCTCCGACCTGCCGGCCCTGCGCCCCGAGGAACTCGCCGCCGCGCTCGCCGCGGCGGGGCGGGCGGAGCGTGCGTTCGTCGCCGACGCGCACGGCACCGGGACGACGCTGCTCACCGCCGCCGGCACGGGCCTGCGTCCCGCGTTCGGCCCGGGATCGGCCGCCGCGCACCGGGCCGATGGCGCGGTCGAGCTCCGCGGCGACTGGCCCGGCCTGGTGCAGGACGTCGACACCGAGGCCGACCTGCGGGCGGCGCTGGATCTCGGCGTCGGCCCGCGGACGAGAAGCCACGACCGTTCACCTTCGTGCGGCACGATGAACCCGTGGCCACCGAGATCGCGTCCCGGACCCCGCGGCTGCCGGCCGATCGCTTCCTCAACCGCGAGCTGTCCTGGCTGGACTTCAACGCCCGGGTGCTCGAACTGGCCGAGGACGAGTCGCTCCCGCTCCTGGAGCGCGTCAAGTTCCTGGCGATCTTCGCGAGCAACCTCGACGAGTTCTACATGGTCCGCGTCGCCGGCCTCAAGCGCCGGCAGAGCACCGGCCTGACCGTCCGCTCCCCCGACGGGCTCACCATCCGGGAGCAGCTGGAGCTGGTCACCGCAGCGGACGCAGGACCTCGTCCAGCGGCAGGCCGAGACGTTCCTCAAGGACATCACGCCGCGGCTCGAGGACGCCGGGATCCGGATAGTGCACTGGGAGGACCTCGTCGAGGAGGACGCCCGCCGGCTGCGCGAGTACTTCCGCGACCAGGTCTTCCCCGTGCTCACCCCGCTGGCCGTGGACCCGGCCCACCCGTTCCCGTACATCAGCGGGCTCTCGCTGAACCTGGCCGTGATGGTCCGGGACCCGGCCGGCGGCCAGTCGCACTTCGCCCGGGTGAAGGTGCCGAACAACGTCCCGCGCTTCATCCCGGTCGGGCCCACCGACCCGACGGCGATCTTCCTGCCGCTCGAGGACCTCATCGCCGCGCACCTCCCCCAGCTGTTCCCCGGCCTGGAGGTGATCGCCCACCACCTGTTCCGGGTCACCCGCAACGCCGACCTCGAGGTCGAGGAGGACCGAGACGAGGACCTGCTGCAGGCGCTGGAGCGGGAGCTGGCCCGGCGCCGGTTCGGCCCCGCCGTCCGGCTCGAGGTGACCGAGTCGATGGACCCGCAGATCCTCGAGGTGCTGCTGTCGGAGCTGGAGATGAAGCCGACGGACGTGCTCACCGTCTCCGGCCTGCTCGACCTCGCCTCGCTCTGGGCCCTCTACGACCTCGACCGGCCGGAGCTCAAGGACGATCCGTTCGTCCCGGCCACGCACCCCCGGTTGTCGGAGGGCGAGACCCCGAAGAGCGTGTTCGCCACCCTGCGCGAGGGCGACGTCCTGGTCCACCACCCGTACCACTCGTTCGCGACCAGCGTGCAGCGCTTCATCGAGCAGGCCGCGGTCGATCCGCACGTGCTGGCCATCAAGCAGACCCTCTACCGCACTTCGGGCGACTCCCCCATCGTCACGGCACTGATCGAGGCCGCCGAGGCCGGCAAGCAGGTCGTCGTCCTGGTGGAGATCAAGGCCCGGTTCGACGAGGAGGCCAACATCACCTGGGCCCGCTCGCTGGAGCGCGCCGGCTGCCACGTCGTCTACGGCCTCGTCGGGTTGAAGACCCACTGCAAGACGGCGCTGGTGGTGCGCCGCGAGCACGGCGTCCTGCGCCGGTACTGCCACATCGGCACGGGCAACTACAACCCGAAGACGGCGCGCCTCTACGAGGACCTCGGCGTCCTCACGGCCGACCCGCGCGTCGGCGCCGACCTCACCGACCTGTTCAACACCCTGACCGGCTACTCGCGGCAGACCAACTACCGCACGCTCATGGTCGCCCCGCAACGGCGTCCGCTCGGGGCTGATCGAGAAGATCCGCCGGGAGGCACGGCACGCGGCCGAGGGACGCGCCTCCGGCATCCGGATGAAGATGAACTCCCTCGTCGACGAGCGGATCATCGACGCGCTCTACGAGGCCTCGCAGGCCGGCGTCCCGGTCGAACTGCTCATCCGTGGCATCTGCTCGCTGCGCCCCGGCGTCCCGGGCCTGTCGGAGACGATCCGGGTGCGCTCCATCGTCGGCCGGTTCCTGGAGCACAGCCGGGTGATGGCCTTCGAGAACGACGGCGAACGCGAGTACTGGCTCGGCAGCGCCGACCTCATGCACCGCAACCTCGACCGGCGGGTGGAGGTCCTGCTGCGGGTGTGCGACGAGTCCGCCCGGCGCGAGCTGCACCGCATCCTCGAGTCCTCCTGGGCGCCGGGCGTGACGTGCTGGGATCTGGGCGAGAACGGGGCCTGGACCCGCACCGGGCGACCGCGACTACCAGGCGGAGCGCATGCGCGAGGTGGGTGAGCTCGCTGGCTGAGGCGGCGCCGGACGTCCTCGCGGCCGGAGGCGTGCTCTGGCGCGCCGGGGCGGACGGCGGCACCGAGACGGCGGTCGTGCACCGGCCGAAGTACGACGACTGGTCGCTGCCCAAGGGCAAGCCCGACCCCGGCGAACACCTGCTGGAGACGGCGGTCCGTGAGGTGACCGAGGAGACCGGCCTCGAGGTCGTCGTCGGCCGCCGCAGCGTGCGGACCAACTACCTCGTCCCCGAGGGCGACAAGCAGGTCGACTACTGGCTCATGCAGGTCGTCGGCGGGGAATTCACGCCGAACGACGAGGTCGACGAGCTGCGCTGGCTGTCCTCGACGACGCCGACGCGCTGGTCTCCCACGCGCACGACCGCGACGTGCTGGCCGACCTGGTGCGCGCCGACGTCCCCCGCGCGCCGACCCTCCTGCTGGTGCGGCACGCCCACGCCGGTGACCGGTCGGAGTGGGACGGCCCCGACGAGCTGCGCCCGCTGGACGAGCGCGGCTGGGAGCGAGGCCCGCCGACTGGCGGAGCGCGCTGCCGCTGTTCGGGCCCACGGCGGTGCTGACGGCGGAGCGGACGCGGTGCCGGCAGACGGTCGAACTCCTCGCCGAGCGGCTGGGGCTACCGCTCGAGCCGGCTGCCGCGAACTCGGCGAGGAGGAGTTCGCCGCCGACCCGCAGGCCGGGCTCGCCGTCGTCGACCGGCTGCTCGCTCCCCGGAGCACGCCCGGGGTCACCGTCGTCTGCAGCCAGGGCGGCGCGATCCCCTCGGTCCTGATGGACCTCGGGGTCCGCTGGGACGGCCTGTCCGCCCGGCTCTGGCCGCCGTGCGCGAAAGGCAGCGTCTGGGCGCTCGGCGGCCGGCCCGGTGCGCTGTCCGCCGACTACTACAAGGACCTCACGGGACTAGTTGCGCACCGGCAGGGCGGCCGGCTTCCACGCCGGACGACCCGCCTCGTAGGCCGCGATGTCGTCCAGGTGGCGCTCGGTCAGCCCGACGTCGTCGAGGCCCTCGAGCAGCCGCCAGCGCGTGTACTCGTCGATCTGGAACGGGACCGTGGTCTGCCCGTAGGTGACCTCGTCGGCCCGCAGGTCCACCGTCACCGGCGTCGCCGGGTCGGCCTCGATCGCGGCCCACAGCGCCTCGACGTCGGCCTGCGGGAGGACGACGGTCAGCAGCCCGGACTTGGTCGAGTTGTTGCGGAAGATGTCGGCGAACCGGGAGCTGATGACCACCCGGAAGCCGCCGTCGAGCAGCGCCCAGACGGCGTGCTCGCGCGAGGAGCCGGTGCCGAAGTCCGGACCGGCCACCAGGACCGAGGCGTCGGCGTACTGCGGCTGGTTGAGCACGAAGTCGGGCTCGTTGGTCCGCCAGGCCACGAACAGGCCGTCTTCGAAGCCGGTGCGGGTGATCCGCTTGAGGTACTCGGCCGGGATGATCTGGTCGGTGTCGACGTTGGTGCGGCGCAGCGGCGCGGCCGTGCCGGTGTGCGTGGTGAAGGCGTCCATCAGACTGCCACCGTCTCCTCGAGGTCCGCGGGCGCCGTGAGGCGCCCGGTCAGTGCGGTCGCGGCGGCCACGGCCGGCGACACCAGGTGCGTGCGGCCGCCCTTGCCCTGGCGGCCCTGGAAGTTGCGGTTGCTGGTCGAGGCCGACCGCTCGCCGGGCTGGAGCTGGTCGGGGTTCATGCCCAGGCACATCGAGCACCCGGCGCCGCGCCACTCCGCACCCGCCTCGAGGAACACCTGATCGAGGCCCTCGGCCTCGGCCTGCGCCTTGACGGCCACCGAGCCCGGGACGACGAGCATCCGGGTGTCGGGGTCGATGTGCTTGCCGCGGAGCAGGTCGGCGGCGACCCGCAGGTCCTCGATCCGGCCGTTGGTGCACGAGCCGAGGAAGACGGTGTCGACCTTGATCTCGCGCAGCGGGGTGCCGGCGGTCAGGCCCATGTAGGCCAGCGCCTGCTCGGCGGCGCGGCGGTCGCCCTCGTCGGCGATGTCGGCCGGGTCGGGCACGCTGGCGCCGATCGGCAGGCCCTGGCCGGGGTTGGTGCCCCAGGTGACGTAGGGCGTCAGCGCGGCGGCGTCGATGTGCACCTCGCGGTCGAAGGCGGCGTCGTCGTCGGTGCGCAGGGTCGACCAGTACGCGACGGCGGCGTCCCAGTCGGCGCCCGTGCGGGGCGTGCGGACGGCCCTGGAGGAAGTCGAAGGTCGTCTGGTCGGGAGCGATCAGCCCCGCCTTGGCGCCGGCCTCGATCGACATGTTGCAGATCGTCATCCGGGCCTCCATCGACAGCTTCTCGATGGCGCTGCCCCGGTACTCGATGACGTGGCCCTGCCCGCCGCCGGTGCCGATCTGGGCGATGACGGCGAGGATGACGTCCTTGGCCGAGACGCCCGGGCGGCAGTTCGCCGTCGACGGTGACCGCCATCTGCTTGGGCTTGTACTGGGGCAGGGTCTGGGTGGCCAGCACGTGCTCGACCTCGCTGGTGCCGATCCCGAACGCCAGCGCACCGAACGCGCCGTGCGTCGAGGTGTGGCTGTCGCCGCAGACGATCGTCGTGCCCGGCTGGGTCAGCCCGAGCTGCGGCCCGATCACGTGCACGATGCCCTGGTCGCGGTCGCCCATCGGGGCCAGCCGGATGCCGAACTCGGCGGCGTTGTGCCGCAGCGCCTCGACCTGCGCGCGGCTCACCGGGTCGGCGATCGGCGCGAGGATGTCCAGCGTCGGGACGTTGTGGTCCTCGGTCGCCATCGTGAGGTCGGGACGACGGACCGTGCGCCCGGCCGCGCGGAGGCCGTCGAAGGCCTGCGGGCTGGTCACCTCGTGCACCAGGTGCAGGTCGATGTAGAGCAGGTCCGGCTCGCCGGCCGCACTGCGCACGACGTGCGCGTCGTAGACCTTCTCCGCCAGGGTCTTCGGCACGGGTCGTCCTCTCGGGGGGTCTCACTGGTCATCCCACTATCTGGGATGCGAGTATTGCTGTGTGGGACAGCCTAACCCCGTCGCCGTCTTGGACAAAGCGGTCCAGATTCTCCGTGCCGTGGCCGAGGAGCCGGCCACGCTCGCCGAACTGGTCACGCGCACCGGCCTGCCCCGCGCGACGGCCCACCGGCTGGCCGTGGCGCTCGAGGGACACGGCCTGGTGCGGCGCACGCTCGCCGGCGCCTGGGAGCCCGGCCCCACCCTCGCCGAGCTCGGCCGCGGCGGCACCGACCTGGCCGAGGTCGCCGCCCGCCACCTGGCCACACTCCGCGACGCGAGCGGGGAGAGCGCCCAGTTCTACGTCCGCGACGGCGCCACCCGCGTGTGCATCGCGGCCGCCGAGCGGGCCAGCGGGCTGCGCGACACCGTGCCCGTCGGCGCTCGGCTGCCGATGACCGCCGGCTCCGCCGCGCACGCCCTCCTGGCCTTCACCCCGGTCGAGGAGGTCAACCGGCTCCTGCCGAACGCCAGCTTCACGGCGCGCACGCTGCTCGAGGTGCGCCGGCGCGGGTGGGCGCACAGCGTCGCCGAGCGCGAGCCGGGCGTGGCATCCCTGTCGGCCCCGGTGCGCGACGGCGGCGGCGTCGTCCTGGGTGCGGTGTCGATCTCCGGCCCGGTCGAGCGGCTGGGCCGCCGGCCGGGCCCGGCCGTGGTCGTCGGTGCGGTCCTCGACGCGGCGGCCGCGATCGGCCGCGCCGCCCGCTAGCCCCCTTCCCCCGGCGGGCGCCCGGGCGTACACACGCCGCATGACAGCGACGGAGACATTCACCCTCGGGCATGCCCCGCGTCGCCGAGCCCGGGGAGGGCATCGGCCTCGACGAGCTGGCTCTGGCGACCCGCAATCACGGGATGCCGCTGGAGGCGCTCCGCTACGACGTCACGCCACCCGGACTGCACTACGTCCTCACCCACTACGACATCCCCGCCGTCGACCCGCTGACCTGGCGGCTGGAGATCGCCGGGGCGGTCGACCGACCGCTGCGGCTGGGCCTCGACGAGCTGATGCGCCGGCCCGCCGTCACCTCGCGCGTGCTGCTGGAGTGCGCCGGGAACGGGCGCGCCCGCTACGAGCCGCGCCCGGTCAGCCAGCCGTGGCTGCTCGAAGCAGTGGGCAGCGCCGAGTGGACCGGGACGCCACTGGCCCCGCTGCTCGAGGAGGCCGGGATCGCGCCCGGCGCGGTCGACGTGGCCTTCACCGCGGTCGACCACGGCGTGGAGCGCGGCGTGGAGCAGGACTACGCCCGCGGGCTGTCGCTCGCCGACGCGCTGCGCCCCGAGGTCCTGCTGGTGTGGGCGATGAACTCCGCACCCCTGCCGCCGCAGCACGGTGCGCCGCTGCGGCTCGTCGTCCCCGGCTGGTACGGGATGGCGCAGGTCAAGTGGCTCACGCGGATCGACGTCCTCACACACCCCTTCGACGGCTTCCAGAACACGACCGCCTACCGGCGCAAGGTCGACATGAACGACGCCGGCGAGCCGGTGACCCGGATCCGGCCGCGGGCGCTGCTGGCCCCGCCGGGCATGCCGGACTTCATGACCCGCGAGCGGTTCGTCCGGACGGGACCCGTCCCGCTGACGGGCCGCGCGTGGTCCGGCGGCGCACCGGTCAGCCGGGTGGAGGTCAGCACCGACGGCGGGCGGTCCTGGTCCGACGCCGCCGTCGCGGCCCCCGACCCCGCCCACCCGTACGCCTGGCAGGCGTGGACCTACGACTGGACGGCGAGCCCGGGCCGCCACGAGCTGCTCGTGCGCGCCACCGACGAGAGCGGCGACACCCAGCCGGTCGAGCAGGACTGGAACCTGCAGGGCATGGCCAACAACCTCGCGCAGCGGGTGCCGGTGACCGTGCTGGGCTGGCCAGTAGCGCGAGCAGGTCGGATCCCGACTCACTCGATCCGTCGGGCGCCGGCCGACGGCACCACGTCGAACGTGCGCGGGGCCTCGAAGCCCTCCCGCGAGAACCGCTCGCGCACCGCCGCGGCGACCGTGTCGACCCGGTTCTGGTCGACCAGGACGACGGCGCTGCCACCGAAGCCGCCGCCGACCATGCGGGCCCCGTGTGCGCCCGCCAGCGACGGCCGCCTCGACGCAGGCGTCGAGTTCGACGGTGGAGATCTGGAAGTCGTCGCGCAACGAGGCGTGCCCCTCGATCAGCACCGGCCCGATGTCGCGGGGGTCGGCGCTCCCGCGCAGGATGCGCACCACCTCGAGCACCCGGGCGTTCTCGGTGACGATGTGCCGCGCCCTCCGCAGGAGCACGTCGTCGTCCAGGGCCGCCAGGCCCGCGACGTCGGCCACGTCGCGCAGGGCGGGCACCCCGAGCCGGGCGGCGGCCTCCTCGCACTCCCGGCGGCGGTCGCCGTACCCGCCGTCGGCGTGCGTGTGCGACGTGCCCGTGTCGACGACGAGCAGCTCCAGCCCGGCCGCCGCGAGATCCAGCGGCACCTGCTCGGTGCGGCCCTCCCGGGTGTCGAGGAACAGCGCGTGGCCGGCCGTGCAGAGCAGCGAGGCCGACTGGTCGAGGATCCCGGTCGGGGCGCCGACGAAGTCGTTCTCCGAGCGGCGGGCCAGGTCCACCAGGTCGGTCCGGCTCAGCTCGGGGGCGACGAGGTCGTGGAGGGCCAGGGCGACCGAACAGGTCAGCGCCGCCGATGAGGACAGGCCGGCACCGACGGGGACGTCGGTGTCGACCAGCACGCTCACGCCGCCCGGAAGCCGCTCGCGGAGTCCGTGCACCACCCCCGCGGGGTAGCCGGCCCACCCGTCGGGGCGCCCGGGAGCGAGGTCGGCGAGCGCCAGTTCCACGACGGCGCCGTCCCCCTGCAGCGACGCGAACGCGAGGCGGCCGTCGGTCCGCCGGCCGACGGCGGCGCGGGTGGTGTGCGGCAGGGCGACCGGTAGCACGAAGCCGTCGTTGTAGTCGGTGTGCTCCCCGATGACGTTGACCCGCCCCGGCGCCGCCCACACCCCCTCGGCAGCACCCCCGAACCGCTCCGCGAACGCGGCCATGGCGCGGGACGCCGCCTCGCCGTCCCTCATTCCACGACCACGCTGCGCAGCTGCTCGGCGATGTCCTCCGGGTTCGTGTCGGTGATGAACACGCCCATCCCCGACTCCGATCCGGCGAGGTACTTGAGCTTGCCCGGGGCGCGGCGCAGCGAGAACAGCTGCAGGTGCAGCCACCAGTCGTCCCGGCCGGTGTGCACCGGCGCCTGGTTCCACGCCGCGATGTAGGGCATCGGGGTGTCCATGCGGCGGGCGAACCGGGCCAGCACGTCGAGGTAGACCTCGACGAAGGCGTCCCGCTCCGCATCGTCGAGCGCGGGCAGGTCGGGCACCCGGCGCAGCGGGAAGAACTGCACCTCGTAGGGCCACCGGCCGGCGGCGGGCACGAACGCGGTCCAGTGCGCGTTGGCCGCGACCACCCGGGGGCCGACGCGCTCGGCCTCGACGACCTCGGCGAACAGGTCGCCGCCGGTCGCCTCCCGGTGCCGGGCCACCGAGGCGAGCAGCTTCTCCGTGCGCGGGGTGACGAACGGGTAGGCGTAGATCTGCCCGTGCGGGTGCGACAGCGTCACCCCGATCTCCTCGCCGTGGTTCTCGAACGGGAAGACCTGCTCGACGCCCTCGATGCCCGACAGCTCCGCCGTTCGCTCGGCCCACACGTCGACGACGAGCCGCGCGCGGGCGGCGCCGAGCTCGGCGAACACCCGGTCGTGGTCGCTGGTGAAGCAGACGACCTCGCACCTGCCGAAGCCGGGGCGCAGCTCGGCCAGCGGCGCCCCCGGGGCGGACGGCGGCACGTCCGGGGAGACCGCGGTGGCCAGCGAGGGGAAACGGTTCTCGAAGACCACGACCTGGTAGTCGCTCTCGGGCACCTCCGTCTGCCACCCGGGCGTGGAGGGGCACAGCGGGCACTGGTCGGCCGGCGGGAGGAACGTCCGGGACTGCCGGTGCGAGGCGACCACGACCCACTCCCCCAGCAGCGGGTCGAAGCGCATCTGCGAGAGGGTGCTGACCGGCGGCAGGTCCCGCGGATCCTTGGCGTCCCGAGCGACGGGCTCTGCGTCGAAATAGAAGATCTCGCGGCCGTCGGCCAGTCGTCGGCTGGAGCGGATCACGCACGGACGCTAGCCCGGCATGCAGACGGCGAGAGCCCCCGACCGGGTGGTCAGGGGCTCTCGGTCGATGCCGTAGCCCCGAAGGGATTCGAACCCTCGCTACCGCCGTGAGAGGGCGGCGTCCTAGGCCGCTAGACGACGGGGCCGGACACCGCCAAGTCTGCCATGCAGACGGCGAGAGCCCCCGACCGGGTGGTCGGGGGCTCTCGGTGCGCACCTTTCGATGCCGTAGCCCCGAAGGGATTCGAACCCTCGCTACCGCCGTGAGAGGGCGGCGTCCTGGGCCGCTAGACGACGGGGCCGTGCGGGAGGAAGTTTCTTTCCTCGCTGGGGTACCAGGACTCGAACCTAGACTAACGGAACCAGAAACCGTCGGGCTGCCAATTACCCCATACCCCATGGGTGGCACCTCGCGGCGCCTCGGAAGACGATACCCGACGGATCGTGGCCGGGTCGCACCACCCCGGAGTCGGCGGGTCAGGCGGTCGCGGCCGGAACCGGTGCCGCCCGGATGCGCAGGTCCTGCGCCGCGGTCCTGATCTCGGGCTTCAGCCGCGGCCGCCGGCGGGCGACGACCAGCACGTACGCGGCCATCGTGAGCAGACTCACGAACAGGGACAGCAGCCCCAGGTCCAGCGGCACCTCGCTCGTGGCCACGCCGTCGCCCAGCAATCCCGCGAGGGTGAACACCAGGACGTTGTTCACCGCGTGCAGCACGATCGCGGCCTCGAGCCCACCGGTCAGCCAGACCACGGCGGACGCGGCCAGCCCGAACGCGAACCGGTCGAGGAAGGTGGGCACGTCCGGCGGGGCGTGCAACGCCGAGAAGAAGGCGGCCGTGGTGAGTGCGGCCACGATCGCGCCGGCGTCCGGGTGCCGGATCCAGCCGGCGATCGCCTGGCTCAGGTAGCCGCGGAAGACGTACTCCTCCGCGGCGGACTGCAGCGGGGTGGTCAGCAGGACGACCACCAGCAGCCACCCCACCGCGGGAACCGGCCCGGTGACCTCCCCCTCGCCGAACAGGAACCCGAGCAGCACCGAGAACCCGATCCCGGCGCCGAGCACGGCGAGGGCGGGCCACGTCCAGGTGCGGATCAGCGGCCATCGCAGGCGCCCGAGCACCGACGACGACCAGCCGATGCCCATCCCGTGCAGGACGGCCCAGAGCAACCAGACGCAGCGGGATCGCGACGATCAGGGAGACGTTGAGGAAGAGCAGCACCCACGGGTCGGTCAGCCCGCTGGCGCCGATGTCCGGCAGGACGCCGATGTCGCGGCCGGACGCCAGCAGGCCGAGCAGGGCGGCGACGGTCGCGGCGGCCGCCAGCACGAAGTAGACGACGACGAACAGCAGCAGGCCGAGCAGCGGCCGCCACCAGGCCCAGTCCCGCGACCGCATGGCCAGCAGGTAGGGCTGCGGGACGTCGTGCGGCGGGGTGCCCGGCGGCGGGGCCCACCGCAGCCCCGGCGGGAGCGTCGGCGGTGGCAGGAGACACCGGAGGGGCGGCGCCCAGAGCGTGCGGTGCCGGCGGCCACGCCACGGGACGGCGCAGTGGCGCGTCGGGCGGCCCGGTGTACGGCTCGTCCGCCGGCCCACCCGGTCCGCCCCAGGTCATCCGGCCCAGGTCCGCGCGGCGGCCAGGCGGGCCAGGGTGCGCTCCCGGCCGAGCAGCTCGATGGACTCGTACAGGGGCGGCGAGACCGTCCGGCCGCTCACGGCCACCCGCACCGGCCCGAACGCCTGGCGTGGCTTGCGGCCCAGCCCCTCCACGAGCGCTGTCTTCAGCGCCTCCTCGATGGCCGGCGTGGTGAAGTCCGGGAGATCCCGCAGCGCGGCAGTCGCGGCATCCAGCACCTCGACGGCGTCCGCACCGGACAACTGCTTCTCCCCCGCCGCCGGGTCGATGTCGACGTCCTCGACGAAGAGGAAGCCGAGCAGCCCGACCGCCTCCGACAGCACGATCATCCGCTCCTGCGCCAGCGGGGCGACGGCGCGGAGCACGCGGTCCTGCTCGGGGGTCGGCGGGTCGGCGATCAGCCCGGCCGTCGGCCAGGTACGGCACGACCCGCTCGACGAACTCGTCGACGGGGAGCGCGCGCAGGTGGGTGGCGTTGATCGCCTCGGCCTTCTTGACGTCGAAGCGCGCCGGGTTGGCGCTGACCCGCGTGATGTCGAAGGCCTCGACCATCTCGGCCATCGAGAAGATGTCCCGGTCCTCGGCGATCGACCAGCCCAGCAGGGCCAGGTAGTTCCCGAAACCCTCGGGGAGGAACCCGCGGTCGCGGTAGACGTCGAGGTTGGACTGCGGGTCCCGCTTGGACAGCTTCTTGTTGCCCTCGCCGGTGACGTAGGGCAGGTGGCCGAACCGCGGGGTGCCCGAGGCGACCCGATGTCGGTCAGCGCCGCGTACAGCGCGAGCTGCCGCGGCGTCGACGGCAGCAGGTCCTCCCCGCGGAGCACGTCGGTGATGGTCATCAAGGCGTCGTCGACGGGGTTCACGAACGGGTACAGCGGCGCGCCGTTGCCGCGGACCAGCACGAAGTCGGGCACGGAGCCGGCGGTGAACCGGATCTCGCCGCGCACGAGGTCGGTCCAGACCAGGTCCTCGTCGGGCATCCGCAGCCGCAGGACGGGCTGGCGGCCCTCGTCGCGGAAGGCGGCCTTCTGCGCGTCGGTCAGGTACCGGTCGTCGTTGTCGTAGCCGAGCTTGCGGTCCTGCCCGGCCGCCAGCCGGCGCGCGTCGACCTCCTCGTTGGTCGAGAAGGACTCGTACGCGTGCCCGGCCGCGAGCAGCTTCGCGGCGACGTCGCGGTAGACGTCGTGGCGCTCGGACTGCCGGTAGGGGCCGTGCGGCCCGCCGACCTCGGGGCCCTCGTCCCAGTCCAGGCCCAGCCAGCGCAGGCAGTCGAGCAGGTGCCGGTAGGACTCCTCGGAGTCGCGGGCGGCGTCGGTGTCCTCGATGCGGAAGACGAAGGTGCCGCCGGTGTGCCGCGCGTGCGCCCAGTTGAACAGGGCGGTGCGCATGAGCCCGACGTGCACCATGCCCGTCGGCGACGGGCAGAACCGGGTGCGGACGCGGTGGAGCGGTCACGGCCGCCGCCGGCCGTGGAGACGGCGTCGGCGGCGGTGACCGGGTTGCGTCAGCGTGCCCGAGGCCCTCCACGGTGCACTCGCACACCTGCCCCGGCGCGATCGGCCCGACACCCGCCGGCGTGCCGGTGAGGATCACGTCGCCCGGCAGCAGGGTCATGACCCGGGAGATGTAGGAGATCAGCGTCGGCAGCCCGAAGATCAGCTGGCTGGTGCGGCCCTTCTGCCGCGGCTCGCCGTCGACGCTGCAGCTGATCGCGAGGTCGCCGGGGTCGAGGCCGAGGCCGCCCAGGTCGGTCTCGATCCACGGGCCGAGCGGGCAGAACGAGTCGAAGCCCTTGGCCCGGGTCCACTGGCCGTCGGCCTTCTGCATGTCCCGCTCGCTGACGTCGTTGCCGATCGTGTAGCCGAAGACGCTGGCCAGGGCCTGCTCCTCGGTGACGTTCCGCGCGCCGCGCGCGCCGATGACGACGGCGAGTTCGACCTCGTGGTGCACGTTCGTGCTGCCCGGCGGGATGCGGATGGCGTCGCCGGGGCCGATCACCGAGGTGGACGGCTTCAGGAAGATCAGCGGCGCCTTCGGCGCGTCCCCGGTGTTCATCTCGGCGATGTGCTCGGCGTAGTTCTTGCCGATCGCCACCACCTTGCTCGGCAGGATCGGCGACAGCAGCCGGACGTCGGCCTGCGGGAACCGCTGGCCGGTGAAGGAGATCTGGCCGAAGGGGTGGCCCTCGATCTGGGCCACCTGGCCGTCTCCGTCGAGGACGCCGAAGGACATGCCCTGGGGGGAAGCGAAGCGAACGATGCGCACGCCCCGAGGTTAGTCGGGCCGTTTCCTGCCTACCGTGGGCCCATGGCCTGCCGCTTCAGCGAACTCGTCGTCGACTGCCGGGACCCCGAGGCCCTGGCCGCGTTCTGGTCCGCCGTCCTGGGTTACCGGGAGCTGTCCCGGGAGGACGGCGCCATCGAGATCGGTCCGGAGGCGGGCTTCGGCGGGCAGGCGCCGACGCTCGTGTTCGGGCCCGTCGCCGAGCCCACCCCGGGCAAGCTGCGGATGCACATCGACCTCAGCCCCACCGACCGCGACCAGGACGCCGAACTCGAGCGGCTGCTGGCGCTCGGGGCGGTCCGGGCCGACGTCGGTCAGTCCGGCGACGAGAACTGGCACGTCCTCGCCGACCCCGAGGGCAACGTGTTCTGCCTGCTGCACCGCCGCCTCGACCCCTCCGACTGAGGAGCCCCCGTGATCCTGATCGTCGTGAAGTTCCCGGTCCGACCCGAGCGCGTCGACGAGTGGACGTCGCTCGCCGACGAGTACACCCGAGCCGTCCGCGCCGAGGAGGGCAATGTCTTCTTCGAGTGGTCCCGCAGCCTCGAAGAGAAGGACACGTTCGTGCTCGTCGAGGGCTTCCGCGACGCCGCCGCGGGTCAGGCGCACGTGTCCACGCCGGCGTTCACGGTCTTCGTGAACGCCGCCCCCGACCTGATCGCGGCGCAGCCGCAGATCATCTACGTCGACGCACCCGACGTGTCCGGCTGGGGACCGATGGGCGAGATCTCGCCCCGCGGCTGAGCCGCCCCGTCAGCGGGCGGGACGCTGCAGCGCGGCGTAGGTGAGCGCGTCGACCAGGGCGTGCCAGGACGCCTCGACGATGTTGTCGTGCACGCCCACGGTGGTCCACTCGCGGACGCCGTCGGTGGTGGTGACCAGCACCCGCGTCGTGGCGCTGGTGCCGCCCTTCCAGCCGAGGATGCGCACCTTGTAGTCGGCCAGCGAGACGTCGGCCAGCTCCGGGTGCCGGTTCACCAGCGCCTGGCGCAGCGCGTTGTCGAGCGCGTTGACCGGGCCGTTGCCCTCGGCGGTGCTGATGATCCGCTGGCTGGTGCCGTCGTCGTCGGTGAGGTGCACCTTCACGGTCGCCTCGCTGACGACGACGCCGTTGCCCCAGTGCTCGACCGAGGTCTTGTAGCTCTCGAGGTCGAACAGCGGCTCGGGGGCGTTCGGCAGCTCGGAGCGCAGCAGCAGCTCGAAGGAGGCGTCGGCGGCCTCGAACGACCAGCCGTCGGCCTCCAGCACCTTCACCTGGTCGACGACGCGGCCGATGGCGTCGCCCTGGCCGGCCAGGTCGACGCCCAACTCGCGGCCCTTGAGCTCCACCGAGGCCCGGCCGGCCATCTCGGTCACCAGGATGCGCATGTCGTTGCCGACGACCGTCGGGTCGAGGTGGTTGTACAGCTCGGGACTGACCTTGATGGCGCTGGCGTGCAGGCCGGCCTTGTGCGCGAAGGCCGAGGCGCCGACGAACGGCTGGTGGTCGTCCGGCGCGATGTTGGCCAGCTCGGCGATGGCGTGGCTGACCCGCTGCAGCTCGGGCAGGCACTCGGCCGGGACGACGGGCAGGCCCATCTTCGTGACCAGGTTGCCGATCAGCGCGAACGTGTCGGCGTTGCCCGCGCGCTCGCCGTAGCCGTTCGCCGTCCCCTGGACGTGGGTGACCCCCGCCTCGACCGCCGCCAGCGAGTTGGCGACGGCGCAGCCGGTGTCGTCCTGGCAGTGGATGCCCAGCTTCCCGCTCGTGCGGGCCCGGACGTCGGCGACCACCCGGCCGACGCCCATCGGGAGCATGCCGCCGTTGGTGTCGCACAGGACGCCGACCTCGGCCCCGGCGCCGAAGGCGGCCTCGAGCACCTGGACGCCGTAGTCGCGGTCGTGCGCGTAGCCGTCGAAGAAGTGCTCGCAGTCGAGGAACACCCGCCGGCCGTGGGCCACGAAGAAGGCGACCGTGTCGGCCACCATCGCGAGGTTCTCCTCGAGCGTCGTCCGCAGCGCCTCGCGGACGTGCCGGACGTCGGACTTGGCGACCAGGCAGACGACCGGCGTCTCCGCGTCGAGCAGCGCCCGCACCTGCGCGTCGTCCTCCACGCGGACGCCGGCCTTCCGGGTGGCACCGAACGCGACGAGCAGGGCGTGCCGGAGCTTGAGCTCGGTGCGGGCGCGGGCGAAGAACTCGGTGTCCTTCGGCAACGCCCCGGGCCAGCCGCCCTCGATGAAGCCGACGCCGACCTCGTCCATGAGCCGGGCGACGGCCAGCTTGTCGGCGACGGAGTAGCTCACGCCCTCGCGCTGGGCGCCGTCGCGCAGGGTCGTGTCGAAGACGTGGAAGTCGAGATCGGTGGTCGAGTCGCTGGACACGGATGCTCCTGGGTGGGGTCGAGACGCTCCCGGCAAACAAAAAGACCCCCCGGACACGGGAGGTCTGCGCGCAGTCGGGAACGAACTGCGCGCTAGGCGATAATGATCGTGGTCGAGGCGGTACATCGCCGTCAGTAAAGCACGTCGGAAATCCCCGGGACACCCGCCGTCGTGGGTGGTTCCCTACGCCCGTGATCCCGACCCACTGGACCCCCGTGCACCGGCCGGAGGACGGCGAGCACGTGGGCTACCTGGCCCCCGACGGCTCGCCGGCCCTGGTCGTGCCGCGGCTGCTCACCGGCAGCCCGGCGGGCCCGGCGTCGGGTCAGCACACGGCCCGCGACCTGCTGGTGAGGCGCGGCCTGGCGATGCTCGACCAGCGGTGGTGGTGCCGGCTGCCCGTGCCGCTCCGCGACGGCACGGCCGCGGACTCCCCGGAGCCCGACTGGGAATGGTCGGCCGTGGTCCTGGTCGAGGCCTCCCCCGTCGAGTGCCGGGTCCGGCTGGAGTTCGCCGCGCCGGCTGAGCTGCGCGCCGTCGCCGTCCTGACCACGCCGGTCGGGGATCTGCTGCGGGACCGACCGCCGGGCTGACGGTCAGGCCGACGGCGCCATCTCGATGACGACGCTGCCGACCTTCTGTCCGGTCTCGACGTACCGGTACGCGTCCACGATCTGCTCCAGCGGGTACCGGCGGTCGATCAGGGGCCGGAACGAGCCCGCGGCCATCAGGTCGCCGATCTCGGCCATCATCCGGGGATCGTCCCGCGGGATCGGGAACACCACCCGCCGGCCCCGAGCGAGCGGCGTGACCAGTGCCAGGAACGGGTTCTGCGCGCGCGGGCCGAGTTCCGAGGAGACGTACCGGCCGCGGGGCTTCAGCAAGCGTCGGCACCTCCCGAAGGTGCTCTTCCCCACCGCGTCGATCACGACGTCGTAGGACGCGTCGTCCGCGGGTGAAGTCCTCGGCGGTGCGGTCGATCACCCGGTCGGCGCCGAGGCCGCGGACGAGGTCGAGGGCCTCCGGACCGCAGACCGCGGTCACCCGGGCGCCGAGGTTCCGGAGCAACTGGACGGCGGCCGAGCCGATCGCCCCGGTCGCACCGTTGACGAGGACGTCGTGCCCGGCGCGCACCCCTGTCGCCCGGATCATCGAGAGCGCGTAGTGCGACCCCTCGGTGGCCGCGGCGGCGACGTCGTCGGGCACGGTCGCGGGCGTGCCGGCCATGGATGCGCCGTCCGGGACGACGAGGTACTCCGCGTGGGCGCCGAAGCGTCCCTCGACCCAGCCGAAGACGCGATCACCGACGGCGAAGGACGTGGCACGGCCGCCGACCTCTGCGACCACGCCCGCGAACTCGCAGCCCAGCACCGACCGACGCGGCCGGGTGAGCCCGGCGACCGGCCGCATGATGAAAGGACGGCCGGGCAGCGCGGTACGCGCAGTCGGTCCGGTTCACCGTCGTCGCCGAGACCCGGATCAGCAGCTCGTCGTCCGCCGGCGTCGGCCGCGGCACCTCGGCGACCCGCACTACTTCAGGAGGGCCGTACCGGCTCTGGACCGCCGCTCTCACGAGCCGCATTCTCAGCCGCTGGCGAGGGCCGCGAGTCGGTCGCCGACCTCGGCGGTGCGGACCGGCCCTGCGGCGATCGGGTCGACAGGTCGAACGCGACCGCCGCGTTGACCTTCCTGGCCTGGTCGGTCCGGCCGAGGTGGTCGAGCAGCAGCCCGACCGAGAGGACGGCCGCCGTCGGGTCGGCGATGCCCTGCCCGGCGATGTCGGGCGCCGACCCGTGCACCGGCTCGAACATGCTCGGGTTGGTGCCCGACGCGTCGAGGTTGCCGCTGGCGGCCAGGCCGATGCCGCCGGTGACCGCGGCGGCGATGTCGGTGACGATGTCGCCGAAGAGGTTGTCGGTGACGATCACGTCGTAGCGGCCCGGGTCGGTGATGAAGAACATCGAGGCGGCGTCGACGTGCTGGTAGGCGACGGTGACCTCGGGGAACTCCGCCGCCAACTCCTCCACCGTCCGCGACCACAGGCCGCCGGCGTGGGTGAGCACGTTGGTCTTGTGGATCAGCGTCAGGTGCTTGCGCGGACGGGCGACGGCCCGTTCGAAGGCGTACCGGACGACGCGCTCCACGCCGAAGGCGGTGTTGAGGCTGACCTCGGTGGCCACCTCGTGCGGGGTGTCCTTGCGCAGCACCCCACCGTTGCCGACGTAGGGCCCCTCGGTGCCCTCGCGGACGCAGAGCATGTCGATCGGGCCGGGGTCGGCCAACGGGCTGGTGACGCCGTCGTAGAGCTTGGCCGGACGCAGGTTCACGTGGTGGTCGAGCTCGAAGCGCAGCCGCAGGAGCAGGCCCCGCTCGAGGATCCCGGGCGGCACGCTGGGGTCGCCGATCGCGCCGAGCAGGATCGCGTCGTGCTGGCGCAGCTCCTCGACGACCGTGTCGGGCAGCAGCTCGCCGGTGCGCTGCCACCGCATCGCGCCGAGGTCGTAGGTCGTGCCCTCGATGTCCGGGGCCACCTCGCGGAGGACCTTGAGGCCCTCGGCCACCACCTCGGGACCGATGCCGTCCCCTGGGATCACTGCCAGCCGCATGGGCACCGACCCTAGGTCAGAGCGGGTTCAGATCCGCCGCCCGGGCCTCGCGCGCGCCGATGTGGGCCGCGATCTCGCGCCAGCAGGTCGGCGGGCACCGGGCTGTCGACGGTCACCGCCATGAGCGCCTCTCCCCCACGGTTGGTGCGGCTGACCTGCGCGCCGGCGATGTTGATGCCGGCCTCGCCCAGCGCCGCGCCCACCGTGCCGACGACGCCGGGACGGTCGGTGTAGAGGAAGAACAGGAGGAAGCCGGACAGGTCGAGGTCCATGTCGAAGCCGCCGACCTCGGTCAGCTTCGGCACCTGGTTCTTGCCGAACAGCGTCCCCGACACGGTGACCTCCGTGCCGTCGGCCATCGCGCCGCGCACCCGGATCAGGTTGCGGTAGTCCGGGCTGTCGAGGTCGGTCGTGAGCTCCACCTCGAGGCCCCGCTCGTCGGCGTACAGCGGCGCGTTGACGTAGGTGACCTGCTCCTCGACGACGTCGGAGAACACGCCCTTCAGGACGGCCAACTGCACGACCGAGACGTCGAACTCGGCGATCTGCCCGCGCACGTCGACGGTGACCGACTGGGCGAGCCCGCCCGCGACCGCCGTGAAGACCCGGCCGAGCTTCTCCGCCAGCGGCAGGCCCGGCCGCACGTCCTCGGCGACGATGCCGCCGGCCTGCACGTTCACCGCGTCCGGCACGAACTCGCCCTGCAGCGCCAGGCGGACGGAGTGGGCCACCGCCGTGCCGGCCTTGTCCTGCGCCTCGGCGGTGGCAGCGCCCAGGTGCGGCGTGACGACGGCGTTGGGCAGGCCGAACAGCGGGCTGTCGGTGCACGGCTCGGTGACGTAGACGTCGATGCCGGCCGCGCCGACCTGCCCCGACCGCAGCGCGTCGGCCAGGGCCGCCTCGTCGACCAGGCCACCGCGGGCGGCGTTAACCACGATCACGCCGCGCCGCGTCGTCGCCAGCTCCGCCGCCCCGATCAGGCCGAGCGTCTCCGGCGTCCGCGGCAGGTGGACGGTGATGAAGTCCGACTCGCGCAGCAGTTCCTCGAGCGGGACCAGCCGGACGCCGAGCTGCGCGGCGCGGCCGGGCTGGATGTAGGGGTCGTAGGCGATCAGCGAGACATCGAAGGCGGCCAGGCGCTGGGCCACCAGAACGCCGATCCGGCCGAGCCCGACGACCCCGACGGTCTTGCCGGCGACCTCGACGCCGGTGAACCGCGACCGGTCCCACCGGCCTTCGCGCAGCGACGCGTCGGCGGACGGGACGTGCCGGGCGGCCGCGAGCAGGAGCGCGACGGCGTGCTCGGCGGCGCTCACGATGTTCGACGTCGGCGCGTTGACCACCATCACCCCGCGCCCGGTGGCGGCGGCGACGTCGACGTTGTCCAGGCCGACCCCGGCGCGGGCCACGACCTGCAGGTTCGGGGCCGCGGCCAGCGCCTCGGCGTCGATCCGGGTCGCGCTGCGGATCATGACGGCGGCCGCGTCGGCGAGCGCCGGGAGCAGCGCGGCGCGGTCGGCGCCGTCGACGTGCCGGATCTCCACCTCGTCCCCCAGGACCGACAGGACGCTCGGGGCGAGTTCCTCGGCGATGAGGACGACGGGCGGGGACGAGGTCACGAGGGCCAAGACTAGGGAGAGGCCCAGGGAGCGGCACGCCACAGGGGGACAGCAGGCGCAGCATCCTTGCCCCCGAGGGGCCGCGCCGACATCCTGACCGTTCGAGAGTCGGCACAGCCGGCGCCGACGGAGGAGACCATGAGCAGCGAACAGAACGACCCCACCCGCCAGAACCCGTACGGCCAGCAGCCCGCCTACGGTCAGCAGCCCCAGTACGGCCAGCAGCCCGCTCCGTACGGTCAGCAGCCCCAGTACGGCCAGCAGCCCGCGCCCGTACGGGCAGCAGCCCCAGCAGTACGGCCAGCAGCCCGCCTACGGGCAGCAGCAGGCGTACGGCCAGTACGGCACCACTGCGGTGCCGGCCCGGCCCGGCGGCGTGACCATCGCCGCGGTCTTCGGCTTCATCTTCGGCGCCCTGGGGGTGCTCGCCACGATCCTGCTGGTCTTCGCGGGCGCCATCTTCGGCGGCGTCTCGGGCGCGGCCGACGCAGAGGTTCCCGGCCTGGGCTCGGTCTTCGGCGCCTTCACCGGAGTCCTGATCATCATCGGGATCCTGGCCCTGGCCTGGACCGTCGTCATGGTCTGGGGGTCGATCCAGGCGATCTCGGGCCGCAGCCGGGTCCTGCTGATCGTGGGGGCCTCGATCTCGATCTTCACGACGGGCCTGTCGTTCTTCGGCAGCCTGGGCGATGAGAACTCGACGGCCGGCAGCGTCATCCTGTCGCTGATCTTCTTCCTCATGGCTCTGGCCATCGTGATCCTGCTGGCGATGAAGCCCGCCGCGGACTACTTCGCAGCGCACCGGGCCCGCCGCGGTCGTTGACCCACTGGAGTGACGGCGCGTCACAGGTCCCACCATGGGCCTGTGGCGCGCCCTACACTCCGCCACCGTTCCGCCACACCGGCGGAGTGCACGTCGAGGAGGAAGCCGACCCATGTCCACCCCCACCCCCGGTTCCGACCCGAACTACCCCCAGGGGGGTGCTCCGCAGGGTCAGCCCGGCTGGGGTTCGCCCCAGCAGCCCGCTCCGGGCTACGGCGCGCCGCAGAACTACAACGCCCCCGGCGCCCCGGCCGGCTACGGCGGAGCCCCTGCCCAGCGGCCCGGAATGGTCACGGGTGCGGCGATCGTCGCGATCGTCTGGGGCGCGCTCGGCGCGCTCTTCGGCCTGCTCCTGCTGTCCCTGGCCTTCGTTCTCGGGGCCCTGTACGGCCTGATCGTCGTGCTCAGCGTCGCCCTGTCCGTGGCGCTGCTGGTCGCGGGGATCTTCGTGCTCCAGGGTAAGAACCCGCAAGCTGCTGCTGATGGTCAGCTACGTCGCCATCGGCGTCGGCGTGCTGTCGCTCATCCTGAACTTCGCCCAGGGCGGCGGCTCGGCGTTCAGCGGCATCCTGGGGATCATCATCCCGGGCGTCATCGTTGCCCTGCTCATGCAGCCGCCGTCGAAGCAGTACTACGCCGCGCGCGGCATGTCGTACTGACCTCACGACACAGAAGGCCCCTGCCGAGCGGCAGCGGGGCCGTTCGTCGTTCGGCAGGGGTCAGCTTCGGGCAGCCGTGCCGGTGTAGTCGTCCGACGCGGACACCCAGCTCATCAGGCCGCGGAGCTTGCGGCCGGTCTCCTCGATCGGGTGCGCCTCGGCCTCGGCCCGGCGGCGCTTGAAGTCCGGCGCGCCGGCGTCCTGGTCGGCGATGAAGGCCGCGGCCCACGAGCCGTCCTTGATCGCGGTGAGGATGTCGCCCATCGCGGCCTTGACGCGCGCGTCGATGATCTTCGGGCCCGACGTGTAGTCGCCGTACTCGGCGGTGTCGGACACCGACCAGCGCTGCTTGGCGATGCCGCCCTCGTACATCAGGTCGACGATCAGCTTGAGCTCGTGCAGGCACTCGAAGTAGGCGACCTCGGGCTGGTAGCCGGCCTCGGTGAGGGTCTCGAACCCGGCGGTGATCAGCGCACTCGCACCACCGCAGAGCACGGCCTGCTCGCCGAACAGGTCGGTCTCGGTCTCCTCGGCGAACGTCGTCTTGATGACGCCGGCGCGGGTGCCGCCGATCGCCTTGGCGTAGGACAGCGCCAGCGACAGCGCCGCACCGCTCGCGTCCTGCTCGACGGCGACCAGGCAGGGCACGCCCTTGCCGTTCTCGAACTCGCGGCGGACCAGGTGGCCCGGACCCTTGGGGGCCACCATCGCGACGTCCACGCCGGCCGGGGGCTTGATGTAGCCGAACCGGATGTTGAAGCCGTGGCCGAAGAACAGCGCGTCGCCGTCCTGCAGGTTGGGCTCGACCGACTCGGCGTACAGCGTCCGCTGCACGTGGTCCGGGGCGAGGATCATGATCAGGTCCGCTTCCGCAGCGGCCTCGGCGGGGGTCACGACCCGCAGTCCCTCGGCCTCGGCCTTCGGCCGGCTCTTCGACCCCTCGGGCAGCCCGACGCGCACGTCGACGCCGGAGTCGCGCAGGGACAGCGAGTGCGCGTGGCCCTGGCTGCCGTAGCCCAGGACGGCGACGGTGCGCCCCTGGATGATCGAGAGGTCGGCGTCGTCGTCGTAGAAGATCTCGGCGGCCATGCTGGTGGTTGTTCCCTTCGGTTGGTCTGTACGAGTGCAGTGAACTTCAGGCGGTCCGCTCGACGGGCCGCAAGGTACCGGCGCCCGACATCGAGCGCGGACCCCGGCCCAGCGCGACCGTGCCCGACTGCGCCATCTCCTTGATGCCGAGCGGCGCGAGGACGGCGAGCAGCGCCTGGAGCTTGTCGGGGGTGCCGGTCGCCTCGAGGGTCACCGTGTCCGGGTTGACGTCGACCACCCGGGCACGGAACAGCTCGGCGGTCTGCAGCACCTGGGTGCGCTCGGCCAACGGCGCGCGCACCTTGACCAGCAGCAGCTCGCGCTGGACCGCGGCCCCGCCGTCGAGCTCGACGATCTTGATGATCTCGATCAGCTTGTTCAGCTGCTTGGTGATCTGCTCGAGCGGCGCGGTGTCGGCGTCGACGACGATCGTCATCCGCGACAGGTCCGGATTCTCGGTGGGCCCGACGGCGAGGGACTCGATGTTGAACCCGCGGCGGCTGAACAGCGCCGCGACGCGGGCCAGGACACCGGACTTGTTCTCGACGAGCACGGACAGCGTGTGCCGTGGTCACCTTGCAGCCTGCCTCAGACCTGTCCGTCGCCGAAGACCGGGCGCACGTCGCGCGCGGCAAGGATGTCGTCGTTGCTCGCGCCGGCGGCGACCATCGGCCACACCTGGGCGTCGTGGCCGACGACGAAGTCGATGACCACCGGGGCGTCGGTGATCGCCATGGCCTTCTCGATCACCGAGTCGACGTCGTCCTTGGTCTCGCAGCGCAACCCGACGCAGCCCAGGGCCTCGGCCAGCGTGACGAAGTCCGGGATGCGCACCGGCTTGGGCGTGCCGTCGGCGTTCAGCGCGTGCAGCTTCGTGTTGGAGTACCGGCCCTCGTAGAACAGGGTCTGCCACTGCCGGACCATGCCGAGGTTGCCGTTGTTGATGACGGCGACCTTGATCGGGATCCCCTCGATCGCGCAGGTGGCCAGCTCCTGGTTGGTCATCTGGAAGCAGCCGTCGCCGTCGATCGCCCAGACGGTGGTCTCCGGGCGGCCGTACTTGGCACCCATCGCGGCCGGGACGGCGTATCCCATGGTCCCGAGGCCGCCGCTGTTGAGCCAGGTGCCCGGCTTCTCGTACTTCACGAACTGCGCGGCCCACATCTGGTGCTGGCCGACGCCGGCGGCGTAGATCGCGTCGGGTCCGGCGATCGCGCCGAGCCGCTCGATGACGTACTGCGGGGACAGCGAGCCGTCCTCCGGCCAGTCGTAGCCGAGCGGGTAGCGCTCCCGCCAGTCGTCGAGCTGCGCCCACCAGGCGGACAGGTCCGGCGCGCGGCCGGCCTCGTAGTCGCCGCGCAGCGCCTCGACCAGCGCGGCGATGGTCTCCTTCGCGTCCCCGACGATCGGGACGTCGGCCTTGCGGTTCTTGCCGATCTCCGCGGGGTCGATGTCGGCGTGGACGACGAGCGCCTCGGGCGCGAAGCTCGCCAGGTCGCCGGTGACGCGGTCGTCGAACCGGGAGCCCAGGGCGACCAGCAGGTCGGCCTTCTGGATGGCCGTCACGGCGGTGACGTTGCCGTGCATGCCGGGCATGCCCAGGTTCTGCGGGTGGCTGTCGGGGAAGGCGCCCCGCGCCATGAGGGTCGTGACGACGGGCGCGCCGGTGAGCGCGGCCAGCTCCGCCAGTTCCTCGGTGGCGCCGGCCTTCAGCACCCCACCGCCGACGTAGAGCACCGGGCGGCGCGCGGCCGCGATCATCGCCGCCGCCTCGCGCACCTGCTTGCCGTGCGGGCGGGTGGTGGGCTTGTAGCCGGGCAGGTCCATCCGCGGCGGCCAGGCGAAGTCCGTGCGCGCCTGCAGGATGTCCTTCGGGATGTCGACGAGGACCGGGCCGGGGCGGCCGGTGGCGGCCAGGTGGAACGCCTCGGCGATCCGCTGCGGGATCTCGTCGGCGTTGGTCACCAGGAAGTTGTGCTTGGTGACGGGCATCGTGATGCCCCGGATGTCGGCCTCCTGGAAGGCGTCGGTGCCGATCGAGCGGCTGGGCACCTGACCGGTGATCGCCACGATCGGCACCGAGTCCATGTGCGCGTCGGCCAGCGGCGTCACCAGGTTGGTCGCGCCCGGCCCGGACGTGGCCATGCAGACCCCGACCTTGCCGGTGGCCTGCGCGTAGCCGGTGGCCGCGTGCCCCGCGCCCTGCTCGTGGCGCACCAGGACGTGGCGGACCTTCGAGTCGAACAGCGGGTCGTAGGCCGGCAGGATCGCGCCGCCGGGAATGCCGAAGATCACCTCGACGCCGACCGCCTCGAGCGAGCGGACCAGGCTCTGCGCACCGGTGATGCCGGTGGCCGGCTCCACGGCGGGCGACGGAGCGGACGGTGGTCTCGACGCCGGCCAGCGAGGCGGCGGCCTCGCGGGTGGCCGCCTCGTGGGCGGCTGCCTCGGTCGGGGTGGTGGTCATCGCGGCGATCTCCTGGGCCTTGCGGGGCTGCTGACGTCTGGAGCTGGGCAACAAAAAACCCCTCGTGCCGCGGGCACGGAGGGGTCAGCGCGTCGGTCGGAGGACCGACGCGCTAGGCAACTACGAGAATCAGGCGGGCACGGGGCACCCGCACACTCTGCGCCCTGTCCCGGGCAGTCGTCAACAAACGCGTCTCACGATGTGGACACCGCGTCCATGTAGGTGGGACGGCCCTCAGCCCGTCAGCGGGAACCGACAAGCCCCGGCCAGCAGGCGACGCCGTCCTGGAGCAGGCTGTCCAGCCCGGCCGCCGACACCGGCCGCGCGATGTGGAAGCCCTGGGCGAAGTTGCACCCGAAGCCGTTGAGCGCGGCGAGCTGGGCCGGGGTCTCGACGCCCTCTGCGACGATGTCGAGGCCCAGGGCGCGACCGATTCCCACGACCGACTCGCACAGCGCACGGCTCTGCGGGTCGCGGTCGATCCGGGTGATCAGGGCACGGTCGAGCTTGACGATGTCGATCGGCAGCCGCGTCAGGTGGGCCAGCGCCGACTCACCGCTGCCGAAGCCCTCGAGCGCGACGTGCACGCCCATGAGCCGCAGCGTGGTCACGTCGAGGCCGATCCGCTCGTCGTCGGCGGCGACCGTGGGCGAGCTGATCTGCAGGACCAGCCGCTCCGGGGCGAGCCTCGACCCGCGCAGGGCCAGCTCGACGTCGGGCACCAGGGTGCCGGTGGCCGCGTAGCCGGTGGGCACCTTGAGGCCGATCCGCAGCGCCTGGTCGCCGGAGGGCAGCCCGACGGCGACGGCGGTGGCCTCCTGGATCGCCCAGCGCATCAGCTCACCGATCAGTCCGGCGCGCTCCGCGAGCGGCAGGAACTCCGCGGGCGGGACCTCCCCCAGCTCGGGGTGCCGCCAGCGCAGCTGAGCCTCGATGCCGGTGATCCGCTGCTGGTCCAGCGCCACGATCGGCTGGAACATCAGGAACAGCTGATTGTCGGCGGTGGCGCCCTGCAGCGCGATGCGCAGGCGCTCCCGCCGGTCGGCCGCCTCGCCGTAGGACGGCTCGTAGCGGCGGGCCGAGCCCGGGCCGACCTCGTGCGCGGCGCGCACGGCCAGCTCGACACGGTGGAAGAGCTCCTCGACGGACTCGCCGTCGACGGGAACGAGTCCGACTCCCGCGGTCAGGTCGACGACGCCCTCCGCGGTCACCACCGGCTGCTCCACGACGGACAGGCAGCGGGAGGCGAGGCGGTCGGCGTCGGCGGGCTCGCCGTGGCTGAGGACGGCGAAGGCGCCACCACCCATGCGGGCCACGACGTCCTCGCCGCGCACCGTGGCGCGCAGCCGGCGGCCCACCTCGGCCACGACCAGGGTGACGGTGTCGCGCCCGATCTGCTCGCGGGCCGCGCCCAGGCCGTCGAGCTCGATCATCAGGACGGTCGCGGGCCCCTCATCACCTGCGCCCTGGAGCATCTCCTCCTGCAGCGCCTGCAGAAAGCCGGCCCGGTTGGGCAGGCCCGTCATCGGGTCGGTGTAGGCGACGCCGAGCAGCGCCCGCTCGCGGGCGTGCCGCTCGGTCATGTCGCGGCAGTGCAGCACGACCGCGCCGACGTCGGGGTCGGAGCGCAGATCGGTGATCGCGGCCTCGAAGTAGCGCCAGACACCCTCGAAATCGGGCAGGCGCAGGACCTGCAGCCCGGCGGCGGGCTCGGGCGCGGTGCCCGCCTCGGCCTCGGCATCCGGGGCGGCCGGCAGCACGCCGGCCAGACCGGGCCGGTCGTCGGGGTGCACCACGTCCAGCAGCGGTCGGCCGACCAGGTCGACCGCATCGGGACCGAGCACCCGCTCGAGCGCGGCGGTCGCGGCCGTGATCCGCAGCCGGTCGTCGAGGATGACCACCGCATCGCTGCTGGACCGCACCAGCGAGCGGAAGTAGGCCTCGCGGCGGCGCAGGCGGGCGGCCATCAGCCGGACCTCGCGGATGGTGAGCCAGCGGTGCATGACCGCGAGCCCGACACAGGCGACGAGGCCGGCGATCGCCGGAGAGCTGGGGCGGATGCCGGTCACCGCGAGCGTGCCGGTGACGCCGACGGCCGCCAGCATCGCCAGGTGCGGCAGCAGCTGCCCCAGCTCGGTGGAGCGGCCGGAGGCCGGCGCGGTGGCGCACTCGTCGCTGGGACCCGGGTCGACGAACACGGCGAGGCCGAGCAGCCACAGACCGGCGCAGACGACGAAGCGACTGCCGTCCCCCACGACGGGCGCGGCGCCCAGGACGGCCGCCGTGCCGAGCCCACGGCCGGCGGTGAGGAGCACCGCGCCGCCGAGCAGGACCAGCGCCATCGTCTGCCGACGGGCCTCGATGGCCCCCAGCAGGGTCAGCGCCGCGGCCATGGTCAACGAGGTCACGACCACCGCGGCGGCCAGGACCAGCTGTTCCTGCAACCGCAGGTGCGACCAGTTCCCGACGGTGCCGAGCATGAGGAACTGCACGACGACGAGGCAGGCCGTGGTGAACAGGGCCGCCTCGACGGCGAGGCGCAGCCCCGCAGCCAGCAACCGGCGGCGTTCCACGAGTGTGAGCACGCCGACGATCGCGAGCAGGTAGCCCGGGACGGTGGGTGCCCAGCGCAGCATCACGATGTCGAGCGGGTCCGACGGGGCGACGATCGCCGCCATCACCGTGCCGAGGACCGGCAGCAGCGGGGCGATCGCCAGCAGCCGCCAGCCCGTCCGGTTGCTCCCCCGACGGCCGGCGGTCACCCAGACGACGGCGGCGACGATCAGCCCGCTGGCAGCGACGGCGACGTCACTGAGCGGGCGCAGGTCAGCAGAGGTCGCGGCGACCGCACAGGCGATTTCCGCCAGCACGACGCCCACGAGCAGCCACCATCGACGCGGGTCCACACCCGCTGTCTCGGCACGCCGGACCCCCGGGCCAAGCCGGGCCGGGGTGCCCGTCACCCGTCCGGGTGACCCCCGGTCAGCCGCAGATGGCGCCCTGCGCGGCCGAGCCGACGAGCTTGGCGTACTTGCCGAGCACGCCCCGCGTGTACCGCGGCGGCAGCGGCGCCCACCCCTCGCGGCGCGCGGCCAGCTCGTCGTCGTCCACCAGCAGGTCGAGCGTCCGGCTGGTCAGGTCGAGCCGGATCCGGTCGCCGTCGCGGACGAACGCGATCGGGCCGCCGTCGGTGGCCTCGGGCGCCACGTGCCCGATGCACAGCCCGGTCGTGCCGCCGGAGAAGCGGCCGTCGGTGAGCAGCAGCACGTCCTTGCCCAGGCCCGCACCCTTGATCGCGCCGGTGACGGCGAGCATCTCGCGCATGCCGGGGCCGCCCTTGGGCCCCTCGTACCGGATGACGACGACGTCGCCGGGGTTCAGCGTGCCCTCGGTGACGGCGTCCATCGCGCCCTGCTCGCCGTCGAAGACGCGCGCGGTGCCCTCGAAGACCTCGGCGTCGAACCCGGCCGACTTCACGACGGCGCCGTCCGGCGACAGGGATCCGCGGAGCACGACCAGGCCGCCGGTCTTGTGGATCGGCGCGTTCATCGCGTGGATGATCGTGCCGTCCGGGTCCGGCGGGGAGATCTCGGCGAGGTTCTCGGCCATCGTCCTGCCGGTCACGGTGAGCGCGTCGCCGTGCAGCAGGCCGGCGTCGAGCAGCGCCCGCAGCACGACGGGGACGCCCCCGATCCGGTCGACGTCGGTCATGACGTACCGGCCGAACGGCTTGACGTCGGCCAGGTGCGGGGTGCGGTCGCCGATCCGGTTGAAGTCCTCGAGCGTGAGCTCGACGTCCGCCTCGTGCGCGATCGCCATGAGATGCAGGACGGCGTTGGTGGAGCCGCCGAGGGCCATGACGATGGTGATGGCGTTCTCGAACGCGTCGCGGGTCATGATCTGACGTGCGGTGATCCCCTGCCGGAGCAGGTTGACCACGGCCTCGCCGGACGCGACGGCGAAGGCGTCCCGGCGGCTGTCCGGCGCCGGCGGGGCGGCACTGCCGGGCAGCGCCATGCCGAGCGCCTCGGCGACGCTGGCCATGGTGTTGGCCGTGTACATGCCGCCGCACGAGCCCATGCCGGGGCAGGCGGCCCTCTCGATCGCGTCGAGCTCGTCGCGGGTGATCAGCCCGCGGGCGCAGGCGCCGACGCCCTCGAACACGTCGATGATCGTCAGGTCGCGGTCGCCGAGCTTCCCGGGCAGCGTCGAGCCCGAGTAGAGGAACACGCTGGCCAGGTCGAGCCGGGCGGCGGCCATGAGCATCCCCGGCAGCGACTTGTCGCAGCCGGCCAGCAGCACCGACCCGTCGAGTCGCTCGGCGAACATGACCGTCTCGACCGAGTCGGCGATGACCTCGCGGGAGACCAGGGACGCGCGCATCCCCTCGTGGCCCATCGAGATGCCGTCGGAGACCGAGATCGTGCCGAACTCCAGCGGGTAGCCGCCGGCGGCGTGCACGCCCTCCTTGGCCCGCTTGGCCAGCCGGTCCAGCGAGAGGTTGCAGGGGGTGATCTCGTTCCAGGACGAGGCGACGCCGATCTGCGGCTTCTCCCAGTCGTCGTCGCCCATGCCCACCGCGCGGAGCATCGCGCGGGCCGGCGCCTTGGTGATCCCGTCGGTCACCTCACGGCTGCGCGGCTTCATGTCGGCGGTCTGGCTGCCGGCGGGACGGTCCTCCACGGTGGTCACGACCGGGGATGGTAGGCCCCGGCCGGCGCGGGATCATGGGCGCATGGCTGCTCCCGCCCGGCTCCGCATGCCCCGGACCGCCCTCCTGCCCGTCGGTCTGCTGTTCCTCGCGATGCTGCCGGTCGCCGCTGCGCTCCCCTGGACGCCGGTGGTCCTGCTCGTCCCGGTCGTGGTGGCCGCCTGGGTGGTGCGCATCGGCGTGGACGTCGGCGACGACGGGATCACCGTCCGGTCGCTGCTCGCGCAGCGGACGGTGCCGTGGACCGAACTGGCCGGGATCCGCGTCGCCGAGCGGGGCGAGCTGTGGCTGGTGACCACCCGCGCCACCGAGGTGCGGGTGCCGGTGCTGCGGGCGCGCGACCTCCCGCGCCTGGCGGAGCTGTCCGGCGGCCGGATCAGTACCGGTCGACCACGTTGACCAGGTCGCGCCCGGCGAGCACCCGCGCGAGCTGATCGATGACAGCGGCCGCCGCCCGCTCGTTGGTGTTCGGCACCGCCCCGCCGACGTGCGGGGTGAGCAGCAGGCCCGGCGCCGACCACAGCGGGTGCCCGTCCGGCAGCGGCTCGGGCTCGGTCACGTCCAGGGCGGCCCGGAGCCGCCCCGTGACCAGCTCGGCGAGCAGCGCATCGGTGTCGACGACGACCCCGCGCGCGGCGTTGACCAGCAGCGCGCCGTCGGCCATCGCGGCGAGGAACCGCGCGTCGACCATGCCGACGGTCTCGGGGGTCACCGGCACGACGAGGACCACGACGTCGGCGTGCGGCAGCAGCTCCGGGAGGTCCGCGATCGCCCGGACGCCGTCCCGGGCGGTGCGCGCCACGTAGGTGAGCTCGACGTCGAACCCGGCGAGCATCCGGCCGATCGCCCGGCCGATGTCGCCGGCGCCGACGACGAGCACCCGCGCGCCGACCAGCGAGCGCTCGGTGGTGAACGTCCAGCGGCCGGCCTCCTGCTCGCGCACGAAGAACGGGATGCCGCGCTGGGCGGCGAGCATCGCGGCCATCGCCCATTCGGCCGTCGACGGCGTGTGGGCGCCCCGCGCGTTGCACAGCACGACGCCCTCGGGCAGCCGCCCGACGAACCGCTCGGCGCCGGCGCTGAGCAGCTGCACCAGCCGCAGCCGGGGCAGGCTGTCCAGGAAGCCGTTGTCCGGCACCGAGGCGCCGCCGCTCCGCGGCACCCACACCTGGGCCAGCGTCGCCTCGCCGGTCGGCGGCCCCTCGTCGGCGTTCACCCGATGGGCGCGGATGCGCGGGGACAGCGCCTCGACGGCGGAGGCGATGGCTCTCGACGGGACCAGGACGTGCAGCGGCTCGTCGGGGCGCAGGCTCAGGGTCGGCACGGGCATCGACTGTAGGCGGCGCGCCCGGTGGCGCACGTACTGTGATCCGCGTGAGCGGGCGTGCGCGGGGCCGGGTTCCCGGAGTGGTCGCCGCCCTGCTCGCCACCGTCGCTGCTGAGCGGGTGCGGCGACAACGGGTACGAGCCGTCCGGCCCCTTCCGCCCGCTGCCGGAGGGCGCTCCCCCGCAGGTCGGCCCCCCGACGACGCAGGCCCCGCGCCCGGGCCAACCCGCCGACCCGGAGTCCGAGGAGGAGGGCGGGGACCCCAACGTCGTCGCCTCCGATCTCGAGGTCCCGACCCCGCTGGTGGTGATGGCCGACGGCAGCGCGATCGTCGGCGAGCGCGACACCGGCCGGCTCCTCCAGGTGTTCGCCGACCGCTCGCCGCCGCGCGAGCTGATGACCGTCCCCGGTCTGGACACCAGTGGCGACGGCGGTCTGCTCGGGCTGGCCGCGTCGCCCACGTACGCCGAGGACGGGCTCCTCTACGCCTACATCACGACGACCACGGACAACCGGGTCGTGCGCTTCCCGCTCGGCGGCACTCCCAACCCGGTCTTCACCGGGATCCCCCGCGGGGCGACGCACAACGGCGGCGGGCTGGTGTTCGGGGTGGACGGCAACCTCTACGTCGGCACCGGTGACACCGGCGACCCCGCGCTGGCCGCCGACCCGGCCTCGCTGGCCGGGACGGTGCTGCGCATCGACGTGTTCGGCCGCCCGATCGGCGCCGACCCGGTCTTCACCCGCGGGCACCGGGACGTGACCGCCATCTGCCAGCACGGCGACCTCTCGCTGTACGCCACCGACGAGGGGACCGACGGTCCCGACGAGCTCAACCTGCTCGACCCCGGCTCGGACTACGGCCCCGGCGGGACCGCCCCGGCCGCCGAGGTCCTCGACGAGGAGGGCGGCCTCGGCGGGTGCGCGACCGGTCGGCGATGTGGCCTTCGTCGGCGCGCTGGACGGCGAGCGGGTGCACGTGCTCCCGCTCGCCGAGCCCGAGGACGGCAACCAGGCCGACCTGCCCGAGGAGCTGCTCGGCGGCCAGTACGGCCGGCTGCGCACCGTCGTCGTCGACGCCGAGGGCGCGCTCTGGATCACGACGTCGAACCGGGACGGGATCGGCACGCCCGGCGAGGGCGACGACAAGGTGCTGCGGATCCTGCCGCCGAACTCGGGAGCCGAGTCACCGCTCTAACGGACGAACCGGTGCACGACGTGGTCCCGCGGGTCGATCGGGTTGTCCGGCGTCAGCTCGCCGTCGGCGTACCAGATCGCGCCCGCCCGCTCGAGCAGTGCGCGCACCGAGGCGGCATTGCCCACGCGACCGGCACGAGCACATCGTGCGCCTCGGGTGGTCGGCGAACCCGCGTGCCACGCCCGCCGCGATCATGGCGGCCCCGAGCCCTCGGCCGCGGGCCGACGGCTCCCCGACGAGGTAGTCGATGCTGAGCGCCCCCGGCGGGACCTCGCAGACCGGGGCCAGCTCGTCGACGTACTCCGGATAGGCCGCGATGGCGTACACCTGCACCAGCCCGAAGGGCTCGCCGTCGACGCAGCCCAGGTACATCGCGGTCGGCTCCGCGCCGTCGACGGCGGGGCCGAAGTCCCGCTCCACCGCATCGGCGGAGGTGTCGTGCGCCCACCAACGGGCGACCAACGGCTCCGCCAGCCACCGGGCCAGCAGCGGGAAGTCGGCCCGTCGAGCGCCGAGCTCGACGGGCGGCAGCTCCACAGCGCTCAGGCGAGGAGCCGTTCCTCGAGCATCCGCTTGACGGTGGCCGCGTCGGCCTTGCCGCGGGTGGTCTTCATGACCGCGCCGACCAGGGCACCGATGGCCTGCACCTTGCCGCCGCGGACCTTGTCGGCGACGTCGGGGTTGCCCTCGATCGCCGCGTCGACGGCGGCGACCAGCTCGTCGGAGTCGCCCATGACGGCCAGCCCGCGGGCCTCGACGACCTCCGCCGGACCGCCCTCGCCGGCGAGCACGCCGTCCAGGGCCTGCCGGGCGAGCTGGTCGTTGATCGTGCCGGCGGCCACCAGCCCGACCAGCTCGGCGACCTGGGCCGGGGTGACGGCGAGCTCGGCCAGCTCGACACCCTCGTCGTTGGCCCGGCGGGCGAGCTCGCCCAGCCACCACTTGCGGGCCTCGACGGGCGGGGCCCCGGCCGCGACGGTGTCGCTGACCAGCTCGACGCGCGCCGGCGTTGACCAGCCAGGCCATCTCGGTCGGTGCGATGCCCCACTCGTCGGAGAGCCGGGCGCGGCGGGCAGCCGGCAGCTCGGGCAGCGTGGCGCCGAGCTTGGCGACCCACTCCTCGTCGGGCGCGACGGGCACCAGGTCCGGCTCGGGGAAGTACCGGTAGTCGGTCGCCTCCTCCTTGCTGCGGCCCGGGGAGGTGCTGCCGGTGTCCTCGTGGAAGTGCCGGGTCTCCTGGTGCACCCGCTCCCCCGCGTCGAGGACGGCGGCCTGCCGGCGCATCTCGAAGCGGACGGCGCGCTCCACCGACCGCAGCGAGTTGACGTTCTTGGTCTCGGTCCGGGTGCCCCACTCGAGGCTGCCGATCGGCGCCAGCGAGGTGTTGACGTCGCAGCGCAGGTTGCCCTGCTCCATGCGCACCTCGGAGACCCCGAGGGCCAGCAGGATCTCGCGCAGCTCGGTGACGTAGGCCTTGGCCACCTCGGGCGCCTTCGCCCCGGCACCCGGGATCGGCCGGGTGACGATCTCCACCAGCGGGATGCCGGCGCGGTTGTAGTCGATCAGCGAGTGGTCGGCGCCGTGGATGCGGCCGGTGGCGCCGCCGACGTGCAGGTTCTTGCCGGTGTCCTCCTCGAGGTGCACCCGCTCGATCTCCACGCGGTAGGTCTCGCCGTCGACCTCGACGTCGAGGTGCCCGGCGGTGCACAGGGGCTCGTCGTACTGCGTCGTCTGGAAGCCCTTGGGGATGTCCGGGTAGAAGTAGTTCTTGCGGGCGAACCGGCACCAGGTGGCGATCCGGCAGCCCAGTGCCAGCCCGATGCGGATCGTCGCCTCGATGGCGGCCTCGTTGGCCACCGGCAGCGAGCCGGGCAGGCCCAGGCACACCGGGCAGGTCTGGGTGTTGGGGTCGGCGCCGAACGTCGTCGAGCAGCCGCAGAACATCTTCGAGGCCGTGCCGAGCTCGACGTGGGTCTCCAGACCGATGACGGGCTCGTAGCGGCTGAGGACCTCGTCGAAGTCGACCAGCTTGTCGGTGCTCACGGGGTGGGGCCCTCCTTCGAGGCGGATCGCTCGGAGCGGCCGGTGACCAGGGCTCCGACGGCGGTCAGCACGCCGAGGACGATGAAGACGGCGAAGGCGGCGCGGCCGGTGAGGATCCAGCCGAGGGCGCCGGCCACGATCACGAACGCGGTGAGGCCCCAGGCGGCCTTGAGCGCCCCGCTCATGCGACACGCTCCGCGAGGCGGCGGATCAGCGGGCCGCCGGACGCCGCCTCGAGCGCCGCGGCGACCTGGTAGCAGCGGTCGTCGGCGAGCGTCGGCGCCATGATCTGGAAGCCGACCGGCAGCCCCTCGGACAGGCCGCAGGGCACCGAGATGGCCGGGACGCCGGCGAGGCTGGCCGGCAGCGTGCAGAGGTCGGCGGCGTACATGGCGACCGGGTCGTCGACACGAGAGCCGAGCGGGAACGCGACGGTCGGCGTCGTCGGGCTGACCAGCACGTCGACCTGGTGGAACCCGGCGGTGAAGTCCCGGCTGATCAGCGTGCGCACCTTCTGCGCCTGGCCGTAGTAGGCCTCGTAGTAGCCGCTGGAGAGCGCGTACGTGCCGAGGATGATCCGGCGCTTCACCTCGGGGCCGAAGCCCTGCTCGCGGGTGAGCGCCATGACCTCGTCGAGGTCGCGGCTGCCGTCGTCGCCGGCCCGGAGGCCGTAGCGGACGCCGTCGAAGCGGGCCAGGTTGGACGAGGCCTCGCTCGGCGCGATGAGGTAGTACGCGGCCAGCGCGAGGTCGAACGCCGGGCAGGAGATCTCGCGTACCTCCGCGCCCATGCCCTCCAGCAGCGCGACCGCCTCGGCGACGCGCTCGAGCACGCCGCTCTCGTAGCCGTCGCGGTGCCCTTCCCCGCCCAGTTCGAGGACGACGCCGACCTTCAGGCCGGACAGGTCGCCGTCGGCGCCGCGGCGGGCGGACTCGGCGAGCACCGGCACGGGGGAGTCGATGCTGGTGGAGTCCAGCGGGTCGTGCCCGCCGATGGCCTCGTGCAGCAGCGCCGCGTCGAGGACGGTGCGAGCCATCGGCCCGGCCTGGTCGAGGCTGGAGGAGAAGGCGATCAGGCCGTAGCGGGACACCGAGCCGTACGTGGGCTTGTGCCCGACCAGGCCGGTGAGCGCGGCCGGCTGCCGGATCGACCCGCCGGTGTCGGTGCCGATCGCCCAGGGCGCCAGCCCGCCGGCGACCGCCGCGGAGGAGCCGCCCGAGGAGCCGCCGGGGATGCGCTCGGGGTCCCAGGGGTTGCGGGTGATGCCGTAGGCGGAGTTCTCGGTGGAGGAGCCCATCGCGAACTCGTCCATGTTGGTCTTGCCGAGCAGCACGGTGCCCGCGGCCTTGAGCCGGGCGGCCACGGTGGCGTCGTACGGCGGACGCCAGCCCTCGAGGATCTTCGAGCCGCTGGTCGTGGGCACGCCCTCGGTGACGACGACGTCCTTGAGCGCGACCGGGACGCCGGCCAGCAGCCCCCGGTCGGGACCTCCGGCGCGGTCGGAGTCGGCCTGCTCCGCGGCGCGCAGCGCGGCCTCGGGGTCGACGTGCAGGTAGGCGCCCAGCTGCCCGTCCTCGGCCGCGATCCGGTCCAGGTAGGCGCGGGTCACCTCGACCGAGGTCAGCTCGCCGGCGCCGATCGCGCGGGCAATGTCCGCCGCGCTCAGAGTCGTGAGCTCGCTCACGCTTCCTCCCCCAGGATGCGGGGGACGCGGAAGCGGTCGTCCTCGGCGGCGGGCGCGCCGGCCAGGACGACGTCGCGCGGCAGGCTGGGCCGGGCCACGTCGGGGCGGAAGACGTTGGTCATCGGCACCGCGTGCGTGGTCGGCGGCACGTCCTCGACGGGGGCCTTCTGCACCTGGGCCACCGCGTCGAGCACGGCGGACAGCTGGCCGGCGTAGAGGTCGAGTTCCTCGTCGGTCACCGCCAGGCGGGAGAGTCGCGCCAGGTGGGCGACATCCTTCCGGGAGAGCGTGCTCACTGGGGTGCGGACTCCATTTCGGCGCTGCTCGACGGCTCGCTGCTCGGCCGTCAGTGTGACCTGGCCACTCTACGTGGGGCTCTCGAAGGGTCGTCCGGCGCGAGAACCGGGATTGCTCCCCGTGAGAAGCTGACCGCACATCGCCATCGACGGAGATCGGCGCTCCTGCGTTGACGATCCGGAGGAACCGTGTCCTATCTCCTGCGCCTGGTGGTTCCTGACCGGCCCGGCATCCTGGGCGCCGTCGCCACCGCGCTCGGCTCAGCGGGCATCGACATCGTGTCCGTCGACGTCCTCGAGCGCGGCGGTGGGGTCGCCGTCGACGACGTCGTCGTCGAACTCCCCCGCGACCGGCTGCCCGACAGCCTGATCACCGCCGTGCTGGCCGTGCCCGGGGTCGAGGTCGAGGCGCTGCGGCCGTACGCCGGGCCGCTGGACACCCACCGCGAGCTCGAGTTGCTCGAGGCCCTGGCCCGGGCGGCCGAGGGCACCGCGACGAAGCTGCTGGCCGCCGAACTGCCGAGGGTCTTCCACAGCGGCTGGGCGGCCGTGCTGTCGGTGACCGGCAACGGCTCCTGGGACGTGGTGGCCGCGTCGGAGGCCGCGCCGGCCTTCGAGGGGGTGTCCCTTCCGTGGATGCCGCTGTCCCGGCCCCGGCTGCTGCCCAGCGAGGACGACTGGCTGCCCGAGCGCTGGCAGGAGATGGCCATCGAGATGATGGCCGCCCCCTACGGCGCCACGGGCTGCGCGGTCGTCGTCGGACGCTCGGGTGGGCCGGCCTTCCGCCGCTCAGAGCTGCTGCGGCTGGCGCACCTCACGGGGATCGCGACGACGGTCGCGTCCCTACCCGAGGACTAGCTCCCGTCGCCGATCGTCGCCACCTCGCGGGCCGCGTCCGCGCCCTGCTCGAGCAGCACCGCGAACCCGTCGTCGTCGAGGATCGGCGCCTTGACCTGCACAGCCTTGTCGTACTTGCTGCCCGGATCGGCGCCGACGACGACGAAGCCGGTCTTCTTCGACACCGAGCCGGTGACCTTGCCGCCTCGCTCTTGGATGGCCGCGATCGCCTGGTCGCGGCTGTGGTCGCGCAGCGAGCCGGTGACGACGACGGTGACGCCGGTGAGCGGACCGGGGCCGGCGTCCTCGCCCTCGTCGGCCATGCGCACGCCTGCGCTGCGCCACTTCTCGACCACCTCGCGGTGCCAGTCGACCTCGAACCAATCGCGGATCGACTTGGCGATCGTGGGGCCGACGCCGTCGGCGGCGGCGAGCTCCTCCTCGGAGGCGGCCATGATCCGGTCCATCGAGCGGAAGTCGCGGGCCAGCGCCTGGGCGGCGGTCGGCCCCACGTGCCGGATGGACAGGGCCACGAGGACCCGCCACAGCGGGACGTCCTTGCGCGTCTGCAGGTTGGTCAGCAGCTTGGCGCCGTTGGCCGAGAGCGTGCCGTCCTTCTTCGTGAAGAACGGCGCCTGCTGCAGCTGCTCCTCGTCGAGGAAGAAGACGTCGCCCTCGTCCTGGAGCAGGCCGCTCTGCAGGAGGGCGACGGCCGCCTCGTAGCCGAGCACCTCGATGTCGAACGCGCCGCGGCCGGCGACGTGGAAGACCCGCTCCCGGAGCTGGGCGGGGCAGGATCGGGCGTTGGGGCACCGGATGTCGGCGTCGCCCTCCTTCTCCGGCCGCAGCTCGCTGCCGCACTCGGGGCAGTTCGTGGGCATGACGAACGGGCGCTCGGAGCCGTCGCGGGCGGCGACCACCGGACCGAGCACCTCGGGGATGACGTCGCCGGCCTTGCGGATGACCACGGTGTCGCCGATGAGGACGCCCTTGCGCGTGACCTCGCTCGCGTTGTGCAGGGTGGCCAGCTGGACGGTCGACCCGGCGACCTTCACCGGCTCCATGAACGCGAACGGCGTCACCCGGCCGGTGCGGCCCACGTTGACCCGGATGTCGAGGAGCTTCGTCGTCGCCTCCTCCGGCGGGTACTTGAAGGCGATCGCCCAGCGCGGGGCGCGCGAGGTGGAACCCAGCCGGCGCTGGAGCGCGACCTGGTCGACCTTGACGACGACGCCGTCGATCTCGTGCTCGACGGAGTGCCGCTGCTCGCGGTAGCGCTCGATGTAGGCCCAGACGCCCTCGAGGTCGTCGACGACCTCGAAGCGGTTGCTCACCGGCAGGCCGAGGGCACCAGCCGGGCGTAGGCCTCGGACTGCTGCTCGGCCTCGAAGCCGCGGCGCGCGCCCAGGCCGTGCACGACCAGGCGCAGCGGCCGGGAGGCGGTGACCCGCGGGTCCTTCTGCCGCAGCGAGCCGGCCGCCGCGTTGCGCGGGTTCGCGAACGGGGCCTTGCCCTGCTCGACCATGCCCGCGTTGACGTCGGCGAACGCCGCGATCGGGAAGTAGATCTCGCCGCGGACCTCCAGCAGCTCCGGCGGGTCCTGCCCCGTCAGCTGCTGCGGGACGTCGGCCATGGTCGCGACGTTGGCGGTGACGTCCTCCCCGGTCGTCCCGTCGCCGCGGGTGGCGGCCCGGATCAGCCGGCCCTTGTCGTAGGTCAGTGCCACGGCCACGCCGTCGACCTTCAGCTCGCACAGGAAGCTCGCACCGGCGCCACCCTCGCGCTCCACGCGGGCCTCCCAGGCCGACAGCTCGTCGCTGGAGAACGCGTTGTCGAGGCTCTGCATGCGCTCGAGGTGCGCGACCGGCGAGAAGGTCGCGGCGAAGCCGCCGTTGACCTTCTGGCTGGGCGACTCCGGCGTGACCAGGGCCGGGTGGGCGGCCTCGATCGTCTTGAGCTCACCCATCAGCTCGTCGTACTGCCCGTCGCTGACCAGCGGTTCGTCCCGCACGTAGTACGCGAAGGCGTACCGGTCGAGCTCCTCCGACAGGTCGCGGTGGCGGATGCGTGCCTCGTCGGGGACCTCGGTGACGTCTTCGGTGTCCGCGGCGGCGGCGACCACTGGTTCGTCGAGTTCGGCGCTCACGGGCGAAACGGTATCCGTCGTATCCGACAGCCGACCGGTCATGTCTCGCCTCAGAACGGCGGTGGCTCGGTGGACGCGGTCAGTCCGGTGGGTGTGGTGACGGTCAGGGTGCCGTCGGCGGACAGGTCGTACCTCCAGCCGGGGGCCTGGTGCTTGCCGCGGTGGTGGCCGGTGCAGAAGCCGGTCAGGTTGCCGGCCTCGGTGGGGCCGTCGGGCCAGGGCACGTTGTGGTCCAGTTCCCCGCCGCGCGGGACGCGGTTGCGGCAGCCGGGCGAAGCGGCAGCGGCGGTCGCGGGCGCGGAGGAACCGGTCCAGCGCCGCCCCGGGCCGGTAGGCCGGGCTGGGTCCGGGCGGCCCGAGCCCACGGCCGGCGCTGGCATGCGCGCGGAGGTCGCAGGCGTCGGTGAGGGCGAGCAGGGCGCCGGTGAGCGCATCGGTGACCGCGATCCGCGGCCGGTCGACCAGTCCTCCGCCGCCGGTGCGGTCCAGCAGGTGTGCGAGAGCCGTGCGTTCCCGGTCGGCGGCGAGCGCCAGGGCCGAGATCGCGTCGGGCGCCGCCGAGATCCGCGCGGCCGTCGACTGCTCCCAGTCGTCCTGGTCGGCCGCATCCGCCATCACCGCGAAATCCACGGCGCTGCGGGCACGGCCGAGCCGGCGCTGGAATTCCAGCAGCATCCGGCTGGCCTCGTCGACGGCCGTGTCAGCCCGCATCCACCACGACGCGACCGCGTCGCCCGATGTCGCCGCGGCAGCAGGAGTGTCAACCGGCAGCGGCTCGGCCGAAGCGATCTCGGTCTCGAGGGCGGCGAGGTCTGCGTCGTCGGACCAGTCACAGTTCCAGGCCGCCTCCTCGGCCCAGAGCCGTTCGAGCTCCTCCTGGGGCGGGGACTCCGCGCCACCCCAGTCGCCGCGCAGGGCACGCGCCTCGACCTCGGCCCACCACCGTTCGTCGGCCTCCACCATCGCCACATCGGCCTCGGTGTCGGCAGGGTTGCCGGTCGTGGGCGGCGGCGAGGCTGGGTCGCGGCGTCCGGGGCGTCCGGGGCGTCCAGGGCGTCCGGTGGGGCGTCGGGTAGCAGGCCCAGGCCGCGGGCCAGGGCACGCACGATCTCGGCGGACACCGGCTGTCCGTCGTTCTCGCCCGGCTGGTCCCCACCGACCATGGTCGCGACCGGCGCCACCAGGGTCAGCTGCGCCCGCACAGCGGGCAGGTCCGTCTCGCCCGGTCGGAGCACCAGGTCCAGGAGGCAATCGGCCATCTTCTGCCCCCGCGTCCGCGGCGCGCCAACGGCCGGATCGTCCTCGATCGCATCGGCGTAGCGGCCGAGCGCGTCCATCAGCGCAGCTGCCTCGGGCACCGTGAGCAGCGCCATGAGCACGGCCATGCCGTCGACCCGGTCGGGCTGCACGTAGACCCCACGCCGGCGAAGAGCCGCTTCGAGGTCGCGCGCCGCGGACCGGACATTGCGCGCGAGCAGCTCGCGGCGGATCTTGGCGCCCAACTGCGCGGGGGTGGTGACCTCGCGCGCAGCGATCCAGGCGAGCAGGTCGCGCTCGAGCCGCTCCCGCACCGTCCGGTCGGCGACCGGAGCAACCTTCTCCAGCATCAGGTACAGGTGACCGAGGTGCAGGGCCCCGCTCTCCAGGGCGACGAGCGTTCTCGGCAGGCGGTGCACCAGGGTCAGGGAGCGTGTCAGCAGATTCTCGGCGGCCTTCAGGCCGATCGACAGCGCGATCATCAGTTCCTGCGCAGCCCATTCGCTGACGTCGGCCAGCACCTCCGGCCGCGCCGCCCGTCGCTCGGCGCTCATGCACCCCGACTGTCCGGGCTGACGATCAGCCGAGGCCGGTCGGGTGGCCGCGAACTCGGCCACCTTCCGGGCCCGCCGGGCGGTCTGGCGGGTGATCTCACGGTCGATCGCCTGCACGGCACCGAGCGGGCCCGACGCCCACCCCACTGCCGGTCTGGCCTGCTGCTCATCCACGCGTTCGATCATATGTTCGACATCTGACAGTCTCTGGCGCCGCGAGGATCTGTGGATGACCGCCACGCTGTGGACAGTTCGGTCAGTCAGGCTGCAGGTACTTGGCAGCCTCACGCACATGAGTCATCGCATCGCGCGCATAGCCCGGAGTAGCGCCGGCGAGACCGCACGGCGGCATCAGCGTCACGGCGGCGGCCAGGTCGTCGACCGGGAAGCCGAGCTCGCGCCACCAGGCCTGCACCCGGGAGCCCGTCGCCTTCGGCAGTGGCAGACGCGCGTCGACTCCGGGGACGACGCCGGGGAACAGGTGGAGACCCGCGTCGATCGCCTCCCCGACGGCGTCGAGGTCCTGCACCAGGCCGAGGTCGAAGGACACCGCCGCCGCACCGGCCGCCCGGAACAGCCCCAACGGCATCCGCGCGGCGCAGCAGTGCACGACCACCGGCACCGGCAGGCTCCGGACGACGGCGCCGAGCTCCTGCTCCACGACGTTCTCCTCGACGGCGGAGAGGTGCCCGAAGCCGCTCACCGTGGGCAGGCCCCCCAGCAGCACGGCCGGCACCGACGGCTCGTCGAGCTGGACGACGACGCGCGCCCCCGGCACTCGGGCCGCGACGTCCGCCACGTGCGCAGCGAGCCCCTCAGTGAGCGACTGCGCGAGGTCACGGCGGGCACCGGCGTCCACGACCGACCGGTCACCCCGGCTGCGCTCCAGCGATGCGGCCAGCGTCCAGGGACCGACGGCCTGCACCTTGAACGGCCCGGTCCATCGATCGGCGACGTCAGCGAGCGCGTCCATGTCGCGGGCCAGGAACTCCCGAGCCCGGCGCTGGTCGATGCCCGACCGCGGCACCAGCCGCCACCCGGCCGGTGTGATGTCGACCGACATGTCGACAAGAAGAGCCGCCGTCCGCCCGACCATGTCGGCGCCGGGGCCGCGGTCGGGCAGCTCCGGCAGGTGCGGGAGGTCGGGCAGCTCGCCGAGGACGAGGCGCAGCGCCTCGGCGGGGTCCTCGCCCGGCAGCGACCCGACGCCGGAGGCGCCACCCCAGACCCCGGAGGCACCCCGTGAGTCCCCGCCCTCCACCTCGGGCACGGTCACGCGGCCGCCAGGACGGAGCCCTGCCCGAGCACCCGGTCCCCACGCAGGGGGTCGGGCTCGTAGAGCACCGCCGACTGACCGGGGGCGACGCCGCGCTGCTCGTCGTCGAGGCGGATCAGCAGACCGCCGCCGTCGGCGGACACCTCGCAGCCCACGGGCGTGCCGTGGGCACGCAGCTGCACCTCCGCCCGGAACGGCAGCGACGGGACCGGCCCGGTCCACGTGGGAGGCCCGGTGCGCACGGCGCACACACCGGCGAGATCCGCCGTCCCGATGGTCACCGTGCGCGACACCGGCTCGATGCCGAGGACGTACCGCGGCCGGGAGTCACCGACGGCGACGCCGAGTCCGCGGCGCTGACCGACCGTGAAGCCGTACGTGCCGTCGTGCTCCCCGACGGTGGCGCCGGTGGCCGCGTCGACGACCGGGCCGGGCATGCTGCCCAGGCGCCGGGCGAGGAAGCCGCGGGTGTCGCCGTCGGGGATGAAGCAGATGTCGTGCGAGTCGGGCTTGGCGGCCACCGCGAAGCCGCGGGCAGCGGCGATCTCCCGCACCCGGTCCTTGGTCATGCCGCCCAGCGGGAACCGGGCGCCCGCGAGCTGGTCCGCGGTCAGCACACCGAGCACGTAGGACTGGTCCTTGGCCGCGTCCACGGACCGGCGCAGCGCACCGTCGGCCAGCCGCGCGTGGTGGCCGGTGACGACGGCGTCGAAGCCCAGCGCCTGCGCCCGGTCCAGCACCGCGGAGAACTTGATCTTCTCGTTGCAGCGCAGGCACGGGTTCGGCGTCCGGCCGGCCGCGTACTCGGCGACGAAGTCGTCGACGACGTCTTCGGTGAAGCGCTCGGCGAGGTCCCAGACGTAGTAGGGGATGCCGAGTTCGTCGGCGACGCGGCGGGCGTCGTGCGCGTCCTCCACGCTGCAGCAGCCGCGGGCGCCGCTGCGCAGCGTCTGCCGGTCCGGCGAGAGCGCCAGGTGGACACCGGTGACGTCGTGCCCGGCGTCGACCGCGAGCGCGGCGGCGACCGCGGAGTCCACTCCCCCGCTCATCGCGGCGAGCACCCTCATCGGGTGCCCTGCCCCGCGCGGCGGGCGCGCTCCACGACCGGCCCGATCACGTCCAGGACGGCGTCGACGTCGTCCTCGACGGTCGTGTGGCCGAGGCGTGAAGCGCAGCGAGCTACGGGCGCGGGCGGGGTCGGCGCCCACGGCCAGCAGCACGTGACTGGGCCGGGCGATGCCGGCGTTGCACGCCGAGCCGGTGGAGCACTCGATGCCCTTGGCGTCGAGCAGCATGAGCAGGGCGTCGCCCTCGGCGCCCGGGAAGGACAGGTGCGCATTGCCCGGCAGCCGGCCGGGCCCACGGCCCGGCAGCACGTCGTCCAGTGGGGGGCCGTTGAGCTGCGCGTCCGGGACCAGGGCCTGGATGCCGGCGACCAGCCGGTCCCGCAGCGCGGCCAGCCGCGGCGCACGCTCGGCCCGCCGCGCGACGGCGCTGGAGGTGGCCACCTCGAGACCGACGATCGCCGCCACATCGAGGGTGCCGGAGCGCACGTCGCGCTCCTGCCCTCCCCCGTGCAGCAGCGGCGTGCAGTCGGCGTCACGGCGCAGCAGCAGCGCGCCGGCACCCATCGGGCCGCCGAGTTTGTGTCCCGTCATGGTCAGCGCGTCCACGCCACAGGCCCCGAAGTCGACCGGGACCTGCCCGACCGCCTGCACCGCGTCGGTGTGCAGGGGGACGCCGACGGCGTGCGCGACCTCGGTCAGCGCCGCGATGTCGCAGACGGCGCCGATCTCGTTGTTGGCCCACATGACGCTGGCGACCGCGACGTCGCGACCGTCGCCGAGCGCGTCGGCGAGGGCCGCGGGGCTGATCCGGCCGCTCGGCTCGACCGACAGCCAGGTGACCTCGGCGCCGTCGTGCTTGGCCAGCCACTCGACGCTGTCGAGCACGGCGTGATGCTCGGCCGGGCTGCACACGATCCGGCGGCGCGCGGAATCGGCCTGACGGCGGGCCCAGAACAGGCCCTTGACGGCGAGGTTGTCGCTCTCGGTGCCACCGCTGGTGAACAGGACCTCGGACGGCCGCGCGCCCAGGGCGGCGGCCAGCCGCTCGCGCGACTGCTCGGCCACCCGTCGGGCGGCGCGCCCGCTCGCGTGCAGCGAGGAGGCGTTGCCCACGCGGCCCAGCTGCTCGGTCATCGCAGCCAGCACCTCGGGGAGCACCGGCGTGGTCGCCGCGTGGTCCAGGTACGTCATGACGCCGCCAGGGTAGTCGCGGGCGTCGCGGACGCCCTGCCCGCGCCGACGCCCCCCGCCCGCGGGGCGAGCAGGGCACCGAGCAGGGCGAGGGCGGTGAGCACGACGACGGCCGTCAGGACGGCGGCGCGCAGCGGGAGGAGCCCGCCGGTGGCGGCGGCGACCAGCACCCCGACGACGCCGATGCACAGCGCCGCCGTGGTGACGTCGGCGATCTGGAAGGCGGCCGAGTCCGCACCGCGGCGGTGCACGGGCGAGCAGTCGAGCAGCAGCACGCTGGTGCTGGGCATGCCCAGGCCCATGCCCAGCCCGGCCACCGCCCACGAGAGGTAGGCCGGCCAGCCGCCGACCCCGGGAACGGCGATCAGCGCGGTGGCCGCCAGCCCGGCGGCGAGCAGTACGAACCCGGCGCGCAGCAGCACGGCGCGGTCGAGATCGGGCCGGCGTCCCTGGATCTGCGAGGCGATGGCCCAGCCCAGCGCACCGGCAGTCGAGCGGGACGCCGGCGAGCGCCGGGCTGTACCCGTGGATCTCGCTGAGGGCGAGCGGCAGCAGCACGTCCATGCCGAAGAAGGAGCCGGCCAGCAGGCCGCGCGAGGCGATCACGGCGGGCAGACCGCGGCGGGCGCGGGCCGTGCCGGTGGGCAGCAGGGGGCGGAGCCCCGCGACCAGCGCGGCCACCCCGAGCACGGCGATGCCGACGGCGACGGCGTCCAGCCGCTGGCCGGCGTACTGCAGCGCGCCGATGCCGATCCCGGCGAGCAGCGCCCACCAGCGGCGCCGGGCCGCGGGGAGCGCCGTCCCCTCGGGGACGCGCGAGCCGGCGGATCGCGGGCAGCACCAGGGCGAGGCCGACGACGATGAGCGGCAGCAACCCGAGGAAGACCAGCCGCCAGGTGGCGTGCGCGGTGACGAGCCCGGCGATCAGGGGGCCGACCAGCGCGGGCAGCGACCCAGGCCGCGGAGAACGCACCGAACAGCCGCGGCCGCAGCACCGGCTCGTAGGCCTGGCCCGGAGACGACGTACAGCGAGACGGCGATGATGCCGCCGCCGATCCCCTGCAGCGCCCGGGCCGCGACGAACAGGGCCATGTCCCCCGCCACGCCCGCCGCCAGGAGCCCGCCGGCGAACAGCCCGACACCGACCAGCAGCGCGGTGCGGGAGCCGCGCCGGTCCCCGAGGTCGCCGCCCAGCACCATGCCGACCACGGAGGCGACGAGGTAAGCGGTGAACGGCCAGCCGTACCAGGCCAGCCCGTCGAGCTCCCGGACCGCGGTCGGCATCGCCGTCGCAACGGCCATGGCCTCGAACGCCACGAAGGTGACCAGCATCAGCAGCCCGGCGGTGGTGAGCCGGTGGGCCCGGTCGAAGACCCCCGGCGGGGCGCTGGTCGTCACAGCGAGTGCGCAACCCCCCGCCGCCGTCGGGACTTCCCGGCGGCGGCGGAGGGTCGCGGTGCCGCTCAGCCCTTGCGGGCGGTGATCTGTTCGGTGGCGGCGGGGACGACGGTGTTCAGGTCGCCGACGATGCCGAAGTCGGCGAGCTCGAAGATCGGGGCCTCGGGGTCCTTGTTGATGGCCACGATGGTCTTGCTGGTCTGCATGCCGGCCCGGTGCTGGATCGCGCCGGAGATGCCGACGGCGATGTACAGCTGCGGGGAGACGGTCTTGCCGGTCTGCCCGATCTGGAAGGTGTGCGGGTAGAAGCCGGAGTCGACCGCCGCGCGGGAGGCGCCGACGGCGGCGCCGAGGGAGTCGGCGAGGCCCTCGATGATCGAGAAGTTCTCCGCCGAGGCGACCCCGCGGCCGCCGGAGACGACGATCGAGGCCTCGGTCAGCTCCGGGCGGGTGGACTTCTGCTCCACCACCCGGTCGACGACCCTGACGGCCTTGGCCGCGTCGGAGATCGCCACGTCCACGGTCTCCTCGGCCGCCGCGCCCGGCGCGGGCTCGGGGGTGACGGAGTTGCCGCGCAGCGTGTAGATCGGCGTGCCGGTGGTCACCTTCGAGTGCACGATGACCGCCCCGGCGAAGGCGACCTGGGTCGCGGTGCCGTCGGCGGCGATCTCGGTGACGTCGGTGAGGAACCCGGAGTTCGTCTTGATCGCCAGCCGGCCGGCGATCTCCTTGCCCTCCGGCGAGGACGGGATGATCACGGCGGCCGGCGACGCCGACGCGACCAGCTGGGCCAGCACCTCGGCCTTCGGCGCCACCAGGTAACCGTCGATGTCGTCGGACTCGGCGACGTACACCTTGGCCGCGCCGTACTCGGCCAGGGCGTCCTTCACGCCCGCCGCGGTGCCGGGCGCACCCAGCACGACCGCCGAGGGCTCACCGAGCGCGCGCGCCGCGGTGAGGGCCTCCAGGGTGGTCTTGCGGACGGTCGGGGTTTCCGAGCCGTCGGCCGGGTTGAGCTCGACCAGGACCAGGACCTCTGCCATGTCTGTATCTCCTCTACTGGATCCGGGCCGGGCTCAGACGATCTTCTGGGCGGCGAGGTAGTCGACGAGCTTCTGCCCGCCGTCGCCTTCGTCGGTGACCTTCACGCCCGCGCCCTTGGGGGGGCGGCCGGAGAAGTCGAGCACCTGGCTGGTCGCGTTGCCCAGGCCCACGGTCGAGGCGTCGACGCCCAGGTCGGCCAGGGACAACGTCGACACCGGCTTCTTCTTCGCCGCCATGATCCCCTTGAACGAGGGGTAGCGCGGCTCGTTGAGGGTGTCCCAGCAGGACACGATCGCCGGCAGCGAGGCCTCCAGCGCCCAGTAGCCGCCGTCGGTCTGCCGCTCCACCGTCGCCGTCCCGCCCTCGACGGTGAGCTTGCGCGCCCCGGTCAGCTGCGGGATGCCCAGGCGCTCGGACAGCAGCGCCGGCATCACCGACACCTGCCCGTCGGTGGACTCCGCGCCGCACAGGATCAGGTCGTACTCCAGCTGACCCAGCGCCGCGGCGATGACCGCCGACGTCGCGACCGCGCACGAGCCGTGGATCGCCTCATCGACCACGTGCACGGCCTTGTCGGCACCCATCGACAGCGACTTGCGGATCGCGTCGGTGGCCGACTCCGGGCCGACGGTGAGGATGGTGACCTCACCGCCCTGCGCGTCGCGGACGGTCAGGGCCTCCTCGATGGCGTACTCGTCCATCTCGTTGATGACGTTGTCGGCCGAGGCGCGGGCGACGGTGTTGTCCGCCGGGTCCAGCTTGCGCTCGGTACCCGAGTCGGGGACTTGCTTGACAAGAACGACGATGTTCATCGCGCTGACCTTTCTCAGGACGCGTTCAGGACGCGGACACGAGTCCGCCTGGCTCCGATCATGGATGTTACTGGCTGGTAACGCCGCGCCGCTCGGAGGACCGGGTGACGCCGGTCACGCGGCATCGTCCCAGGTCCCGGTGGCGACGAAGCGGGCGAGGGTCGCGGCGTGCGGGGCGAGGTCGAGTCCCTGGCCGGTGACCCACGCGTCGGAGTAGTAGGTATGCGCGTAGCGCTCGCCGCCGTCGCACAGCAGCGTGACGACGCTGCCGGTGCGGCCGGTCGCGATCATCTCGGCCACCAGCCGGAAAGCGCCCCAGAGGTTGGTCCCGGTCGAGCCGCCGGCCCGCCGTCCGGTGACCCGCTCGAGCTCCCGCATCGCTGCGAGCGACGCCGCGTCGGGGACGCAGATCATGCGGTCGACGATGGTCGGGCACGAACGACGGCTCCACCCGGGGGCGGCCGATCCCCTCGATGCGCGAGGACCGGCCGGTCGCGGCGGCCGGGTCGCGGTCGCGCCAGCCGGGGAAGAACGACGAGCCCTCCGGGTCGACGACGGCGAGCCGGGTGGGCAGCCGCCGGTAGCGGAGGTAGCGACCGATGGTGGCGCTGGTGCCGCCCGTCCCGGCGCCGACGACGACCCATTCCGGCAGCGGGTGGCGTTCCTGCTCGAGCTGGGTGAAGACCGACTCGGCGATGTTGTTGTTGCCCCGCCAGTCGGTGGCCCGCTCGGCGTAGGTGAACTGGTCGAGGTAGTGACCGCGGGACTCGGCGGCGATCCGGCGGGCCTCGTCGTAGACGGTCGAGGCGTCGTCGACCAGGTGGCAACGCCCGCCGTGGAACTCGATGAGCGCGATCTTCTCGGGGCTCGTCGTCGCCGGCATGACCGCGACGAACGGCAGGCCGAGCATGCGGGCGAAGTAGGCCTCGCTCACCGCCGTCGACCCGCTGGAGGCCTCGACGACGGTGCTGCCCTCGGTGATCTGCCCCGAGCACAGGCCGTACAGGAACAGCGAGCGGGCCAGCCGGTGCTTGAGGCTGCCGGTCGGGTGGGTCGACTCGTCCTTGAGGTAGAGGTCGACGCCCCACTCCGGCGGCAGCGGGTAGACCAGCAGGTGCGTGTCGGCGCTGCGCCGCGCATCGGCCTCGACCGCGGCCACTGCCCGGTCCACCCAGGCCCGGCCGGCGGGGTCCGAGCGGTCGACGTCGCTGGTGAGGTCGCTGGTGGCGGTCATGCCCGCATGATCACGCACCGGCGGTTGCGCTACGACGACGGGCAGACACAGCCCCGCGTCATGGCCGCCGCCTGGGTCGCGGCGCAGAAACGCAGCGAGATGGCGTCGTGCGCGCTCAGCGCGTGGGGGCACATCTCGCAGGCGCCCGCGGCGGCGGGGCCCTCGGCGGTGGGCCGTCGGCGGGAACGGTCAGCGGTGGGGGTGGCGGTGGGGGTGGTCATGAGAAGACCTGACTGAGCCGGCGCTACCGGCACGCAGAGGCGTGCTCCCGGCCCGGCACCGGCAGCGGGGCCGGGGCGCGACGTGAACCAGAACAACCCGACGCTACGCCTGCCGCCGCGGGCGGAGTCCTTTACCGCGCGGCCCGCCCGCTCCTACGCTGCGCCTTCGTGGGCCGAGTCGTCCCACCGAGGGGGCACTTGGCATGACCGCGCGGCAGTTCGGCCACTACGAGCTCGAGTCCCTGATCGGTGTCGGCGGCATGGGCGAGGTCTGGCGCGCCACGGACACCCGTCGGGACCGGGTCGTGGCGCTCAAGCTCCTGCCCGAGACGCTGGGCAACGACAAGGACTTCCTCAACCGGTTCCGGCGTGAGTCGCACGTGGCCGCCCGGCTGCGCGAACCGCACGTCGTCCCGATCCACGACTACGGGGAGATCGACGGCCGCCTCTACATCGACATGCGACTGGTCGACGGCCGCGACCTCGGCGACCTGCTGAAGGAGGGCCCGATCCGGCCGGCCCGCGCGGTGGCGATGCTCTCCCAGGTCGCCGACGCCCTCGAGGCGGCGCACGCCGACGGTCTGGTCCACCGCGACATCAAGCCGTCCAACGTCCTCGTGACCGCGAACGACTTCGTCTACGTCGTCGACTTCGGCATCGCCCGCTCCATCGGCAGCACCCGGACGTCGCTCACGATGACCGGGGCGACGGTGGGCACGCTCGACTACATGGCCCCGGAGCGGTTCACCAACCAGCCCCTCGACGGGCGGGTGGACGTGTACTCGATGGCCTGCGTGCTGGCCGAGTGCCTGACCGCCACCCGCCCGTTCCCGGGAGAGGACCTGGCGTCCCTGCTCTACGCCCATCTCTACACCGACCCGCCGCGCCCGAGCCGCATGGTCGAGGGGATCCCGCCGGCACTCGACGAGGTCGTCAGCCGGGGGATGGCCAAGCGTCCGGAGGACCGCTACGCCACCCCGTGCGAGTTCATCAACGCGGCACGGGACGCGCTGGACACCACCCGGACGGACGTGCCCGCTCCGCGCGGTCCGGCGACGGAGCCGGCCCCCGTGCCCGCCGTGCCGCTGGCGGGGGCCGGTGCGCCGCCGGTGGGCGATCAGCGGACGATGCCCGCGCCGGCCGACATCGGGCTGCGGACCCAGGACGGCGCCCACCGCTCGATCGACCCGCTGCCGGCGCCGGCAACCGCCCGGGGACCGACGCACCGAACGCACCGAACGCACCGAACGCACCGGGCGGGCCAGGTGGCCCAGGCGGACCCGGCGGACCGGGCGGACCGTCGGGCCCCGGGTGGATCGGGGGGCCGGGCTGGCCCGGCGGGGCCGTGCCGCCGCCCGGGCCGCCGGACCCCGGATCGGGGCGATCGGGGCGCGGCCGCCGGCTGGCGCTGGCCGGGGCGCTCGTGCTGGTCCTGGTCGCCGCGCTGGTCACCTATCTGCTCTGGCCGAAGGGCTCGGACGGGGGCGCGGTGGCCACCGGTACGCTCGACCGGGCCGACGGCCGCGAGCACCGCACCCGAGACCGGGCGACCGTTGCCTCCGGCCGCCCCGCCGGCCGAGGTCGCGGCGAGCATCGCCGTCCCGACGATCTTCGGGGAGCCGATCCCGGTGAACCCGACGCCCGGATTCATGGCGATCGCGCCCAACGGCCGGTACGGCTACATCGCCAACCGGGACGAGGGCATCGTCACCGTGCTCGACACGACCAGCAACGCGGTCACCGCGACCATCCCGATCCCGGCCGGTCCGCCGCAGTTCATCACCTTCTCGCCCGACGGCACGACCGCCTACGTGACCATCTACAACGCCGACTACACGTACAACGCCGTCGCGTTCGTGGAGACGAGTTCCAACACGGTGACCGCGACGGTCGACGTGGGGTTGCGACCGTTCGCGCCGACCACCTCCCCCGACGGCTCCCTGCTGTACGTCCCGCTGCACAACGAGGGCCGGGTGGAGGTCCTCGACACGGCCTCGGCGGAGGAGGTCGACTCCTACGAGGTGGTCCCGAACCCGCACTGGATCGCCGTCAACGCCGACGGCACGATCGGCTACACGGCCAACCACGAGTCAGGGGTGGTGTCGGTCCTGGACCTGGCCGACGGCGGTTCGGTGATCACCACCATTCCGACGGGCGTGGCGCCGCACAGCATCGCGGTCTCCCCCGACGGCAGCCGGGTGTCGGTGGTCAACTTCGAGAGCAGCACCGCCTCGCGTCATCGACACGGCGACCAACGCCGTCGTCGCGACGATCCCGGTCGGCGACAAGCCCGCAGGACCTCACGTACGCCCCGGACGGCCGGCACTTCTACACGGCGAACGTGGACGCCGACACCGTCTCGGTGATCGACACGGCGACGAACCAGGTCACGGCCACCATCCCGACCGGGGACGGTCCGACCAGCGTCTCGGTGACGCCCGACGGGCGGCGGGCCTACGTGACCAACCTCAACGACGGGACGGTCCGCGTCCTCGACATCGCCGCGGTGTAGACCGCCCGGCTCAGGTGTCGGCGGGGGCGACGAGCACCGGGCGTTCGGCCGGGGTGACCGTCACCGGCGCCCCGGGGGTGAGCTCGGCGCTGGCCGCGCTGGCGACGTCGACCCGGACCTCCGACCCGTCGGGCAGCGCGATCGCCAGGCGGGTCACGGCGCCGGAGAAGGTGCGCGTGATGACCCGGCCGCTCCCGTCCGCGTCGGCCCGCACGAGCAGCGCCTCGGGGCGCACCAGGGCGATCACGCCGCCGCGCTCGGGTGCTGCGCCGGACACCGGGCGGCGGGTGCCGAGCAGCTCCACCTCGCGGCCGACACAGGGTGGCGGGGATCCGGTTCATCGTGCCCACGAACTCGGCGACGAACGCCGTCGCCGGCCGCTCGTAGAGCTCGTCGGGACTCGCGACCTGCTCCAGCCGGCCGTTGCGCATGACCCCGACCCGGTCGGCGACCGACAGCGCCTCGGCCTGGTCGTGGGTGACGAAGACGGTGGTGATGCCGAGCTCGAGCTGGATCCGCCGGATCTCCTCGCGCAGCTGCACCCGGACCTGGGCGTCGAGGGCCGACAGCGGCTCGTCGAGCAGCAGCACCTGCGGGGCGACCGCGAGCGCCCGGGCCAGCGCCACCCGCTGCTGCTGGCCGCCGGAGAGCTGGTGGGGGTACCGGTTGCCCCGGTCGGCGAGGCCCACCAGGTCCAGCAGCTCGGCCGCGCGGCTCTTCCGCTCCGCGCGTCCCGCCGTCGGACCCGGAGCCCGAAGGCGACGTTGTCGGCGACGGTCAGGTTGGGGAACAGGCTGTAGGCCTGGAAGACCATGCCCATGTCCCGCTTGTTGGCCGGGGTGTCGGTGATGTCCCGGCCGTCGAGCAGCACGCGCCCCTCGTCGGGCCGGTCGAACCCGGCGATGGCCCGCAGCGCCGTCGTCTTGCCGCACCCGGACGGGCCGAGCAGGGCGAGGAACTCCCCACCGGCGATGTCGAGGTCCAGGCCGTCGAGGGCCACCACGGAGCCGTAGCGGCGGGTCAGCCGCTCCAGGCGGATGGGGACGCCCGGCCGCTCGCGCAGGTCCTCCGGGCCGGCGCTCCGGTCGGACACGGCGGTCATGCGGACTCCTTCGTCCCGGGCCGGCGGTCCAGCGCGGAGATCAGCAGCAGCAGCCCCCAGGTGACCATCAGCGAGAGCACCGACACCGCGACGGACAGCTGCGGCAGCGAGCCGGAGATCTGCACGATCCAGGTCGGGAAGGTCACGAACCCCAGGATGTTGGCGACGGTGAACTCACCGAGCACCAGGGCGAGGGTGAGGAACGAGGCGTTGAGCACCGACGTGCGCAGCACCGGCAGCACGACCGAGACGATCACCCGCGGCCAGGAGGCGCCGAGGTTGCGGGCGGCCTCGGTCAGGGTCCGCAGGTCGGCTCCCCGCACCCCGGCGTCGAGCGCGCGGTAGACGAACGGCAGCGCCAGGACCCCGTAGACGAACACGAGGATCCACGGCAGGGCCGGCTCCTGGAGCGCGAAGAACGCCTCGGCCAGCGGGGTGTTCAGGAAGTAGTCCGGCGCCCACGCCAGCACGCTGCGCACGCCGACGACGAGCGCGATCGGCGGCAGCACCAGGGGCAGCAGGGTGAGCAGTTCGACCGTCGTCCGCAGGCGGGGCAGCCGCAGCTCCACGAGCAGGACGGTCGGCACCATGAGCAGCAGCGCCAGCAGCACGGTGAGGCCGGCCAGCACCAGGGACCGCGCGAAAGCCTCCGCGAACCCGTCGGCGCTGGGGATCGCCGCGTAGTGCTCCGCGGTGACGCCGTCCGGGGAGCGGATGGTGAACCAGATCGAGGCACCGATGGGGACGAGGAAGTACAGGCCGAGCACCGCGAGGACGGCGAACCGCCAGGCGCCCGTGCCGCGTCGTCCGGGGCGCCGCGGCGTCGGCGCCGCCACGCCGCCGGCGCCGGTGACGCCCGCCGTCGCCAGGGCCGTCATGCCAGCCACCGCTGCGTGCGGCGCTGCACCCAGGCGTAGAAGACCATGACGATGCCGACGAGCACGACCATGCCCAACGCCAGGGCCTTGCCCAGGTTCTCCGAGCCGACGACGACGTTGCTCGACAGCGCATCGGCGATCTGCAGGGTCACCAGCGGGATGCTGCTGCCGACCAGCGCCTTCGCGGTCGCGTAGGCGGCGAACGCGCTGGCGAACAGCAGCATCGTGGCGCCGATGACCGGCGGAGCGAGCACCGGGCCGCCGACGTGCCGCCAGTACTGCCAGCCGCTGGCGCCGAGGTTGTCGGCGGCCTCGCGCCACTGCGGGCGGAGCGCCTCGAGCGCCGGCACGATCGTGAGCACCATCAGCGGGATCAGGAAGTAGAGATAGACCAGCGCCAGGCCGGCCATCGAGTACAGCGAGAAGCCGCCCAGACCCAGGCCGAACGTGTCCTGGAGCAGCGCCGTCACCACCCCGGCGGTGCCGATGGTCGCGAGGAAGGCGAAGGCCAGCGGGATGCCACCGAAATTGGCCAGCACGCCGGAGGCGGTGAGCACGAGCCGGCGGAGCAGCGTCCCGCGCTTCGTGCGGAGGATCGCGACGGCCAGCGCCAGCCCGATCACCGCGCCGAGGACGGCGGTGATCGCCGACAGCTGGAGGCTGCCGAGGTAGGCGCGGCGATAGGCGCCGTCGGTGACCGCGACGATCGAGTCGGTCGACCAGGTCTCCTCGAAGGTCACCGGGTCGGTCGCGCGGAACGCCTCGACAGCCAGGACGCCGATCGGCAGCAGGAGGAAGACGGCGATGTAGAGGAAGAACGGGAGCGCGCCGAGCGCGACCAGCGCGCGGCCGCGCCGGCCCCTCCTCCGAGGGGCCGGCGCGGGAGCGCTGTCCGTCCGGGTGCTCAGCCGGAGATCTCCTCGTTCCAGCGTTCCGCCACGACCTGCTGGGCGGCGGTCTCCTGCTCCTGCGTCGGGAACTCGGCGGTGCCCTCCACCGGTCGGCAGGGCCGCCAGGGCGTCGGGGTCGGCCGTGCCGGCCTCCTGCATGGCCGGCAACCGGACCGGCCGGGCACCGCCCTGGAGCCAGATGTTCTGGCCCTCGTCGCTGTAGAGGAACTCCTGCCACAGGCGCGCCGCGGCCGGGTGCGGCGCGAACGCGCTGATCGCCTGGCTGTAGTAGCCGCCGAAAAGCCCGTCGCTGGGCACCGCGACCTCCCACTCGACGCCCTGGTCGGCCAGGGTCTCGGTGAGGCCGGCGTTGAGGTAGTCCCAGTCGATCGCCAGCGGCGTCTCGCCGCTCTGGATCGTCGCCGGGGTGATCTCGACCGGGTTGAAGTTGCCGACCTCCTTCACCTCGGCGAAGAAGTCGATGCCCGGACCGATGTCGTCGAGGCTGCCGCCGTTGGCCAGCGACGCCGCCCAGACCCCGCTGAAGGCCGCCGCGGCCTGCGTCGGGTTGCCGTTGAGCGCCACCTGGCCGGCGTACTTCGGGTCGAGCAGGTCCTCGAAGCTCGTCGGGCACCCGTCGATGACCGACGCGTTGCAGCCGATCGAGATGTAGCCGCCGTAGTCGTTGTACCAGTAGCCCTCGGGGTCCTTCTGGCCGTCGGGGATCTCGTCCCAGGTGGCCACCTGGTAGGGCGCCAGCAGGTCCTGCGCCTGCGCCTGACGGGCGAACGCGGTGCCGAGGTCGAGGACGTCGGGCGCCCGGTCCTGGCCGCGCTGGCTGGTGACGGCGTTGAGCTCGTCCTGGCTGGAGCCGTCGGGGCTGGCGCTGTTGATCTCGATGTCGTACTTGGCGCTGAAGGCGTCGAGCATCGCGCCGTAGTTGGCCCAGTCCGGGGGCAGCGCGATGACGTTGAGGGTGCCCTCCTCCTGCGCAGCCTCGATCAGCGCGTCCATCCCACCGAAGTCCTCGGCCGACGTGGCAGTGGCCGCGTCGGACCCGTCGCCGCCCCCGCCACCGTCGCCGCCGCCGTCCGAACCGCAGGCGGTCAAGGTGATCCCGGCCGTGACGACCGCGATCGCGGTCCGCAGGGTGCTCCGTCGCACGTGTCCTCCTGGTGTGGTGCCGCGCCGCGCCAGTGCCCCGTCGACTCTGGACGGACGGCCCCGCGATTCTGTCGGACCTCGCCCGCTGGCGGGGCGGTTCAGGACACGAACGTGTGATGACCGTTATCTCAGCGGCCGGTGAACTCCGCTTTCCCGGGGCCGGACTCGAGGAAGGAGCGCATGCCGGCCTTCTGGTCCTCGGTGTCGAACAGCTCGGCGAACAGCCGGCTCTCCAGCTCCAGGCCCTGGGCCAGCGGCAGGTCCAGGCCCTCGTCGATCGCCCGCTTGGCCGCGGCCATGGCCAGGGGCGGGCCGGCGGCGAACTTGCGCGCCATGGCCATGGCGGTCGAGTAGACCTCGTCGTCGGGGACCACCGCGTCGGCCAGGCCGATCTCGAGGGCCTCCTCCGCGCCGACGTGCCGGCCGGTGAACACGAGGTCCTTGGCCTTGGCCGGGCCGACCAGCCGGGCCAGCCGCTGGGTGCCGCCGGCGCCGGGGATGACACCGAGCTGGATCTCCGGCTGGCCGATCTTGGCGCTCGCGCCGAGCACGCGGAAGTCCGCGCAGAGGGCGAGCTCGTACCCGCCGCCGAGCGCGTAGCCGGTGACGGCGGCGATGACCGGCTTGCGGATCTGGGCGACCTTCGTGAAGGAGTTGGTCAGTTCGCGGCCGCAGGCGACCATGCTCGTGCCGTCGAGCTGCGTCATCGCCTTGATGTCGGCACCGGCGGCGAAGACCCGCTCGCCGCCGTAGAGGACGACGGCGCGGACGTCGTCGTTGCCGTCGGCCTCCATGGCCGCGGCCCGGACCTCGTGGTGCAGCTGCTCGTTGATCGCGTTCATCTTCGGGCGGTCGAGGCGGATCGTGCCCACCCCGTCCTCCACCTGCAGGGTCACGAACTCGGGTGCTCCCATGCGGGCACCCTAGCCAGCCGGCGTCAGGCCTCCCGTGCGGGCGGTGAAGCGGCCGTCGGTCCGGGTCAGCGACAGCGTCAGGCCGAAGGTCTCCGACAGCGCCTCGGCGGTGAGGACGTCGTCGGCCGGTCCCGCGGCCACCACCTCGCCGGCGCGCAGCAGGAGGGCGTGGTCGTAGCCGGGCGGGATCTCCTCGACGTGGTGGGTGACCAGGACCTGCGCGGGCGCGTAGTGGTAGCGGGCGAGGTCGGACAGCCGGGCCACGAGGTCCTCCCGGCCGCCGAGGTCGAGCCCGGCGCCCGGCTCGTCGAGCAGCAGCAGCTCCGGGTCGGGCATCAGCGCCCGGGCGATCTGGGCCCGCTTGCGCTCACCCTCGCTCAGGGTGCCGAACTCCCGGTTGGCGAAGGGCGCCACGCCCCACTGCTCCATCAGCATCGCCGCGCGCGTGAGGTCGTGGACGTCGTACTGCTCCCGCCACCGGCCGACGACGGCGTAGCCGGCCGACACCACGATGTCGCCGGTCTTCTCCGTGACCGAGATCCGCTGCGCGAGGGCCGCGCTGGTCAGCCCGATCCGGGGCCGCAGTTCGAACACGTCGACCGCGCCGAGCGTCTCGCCGAGCAACTGCACCTCGCCGCGGGTGGGGTGCATCTGCGCCGCGGCCAGCGCCAGCAACGTCGTCTTCCCCGCCCCGTTCGGGCCCAGCACCACCCAGCGGTGGTCGGCCTCGACGGCCCAGTCCACGCCACGCAGCAGGTAGGTCTCCCCCCGTACGACGTCGACTCCGGTCATCCTGACGACGGCCCCGTCGGAGGCGACTGCGCTCGACACGGCCCCATCCAACCAAGCCCGTCCGCGTCGCACCCGGCATGGGCTTGGCACGATGCGGATGTGACGCATCGCACCGGCACCGGCTCGCCCAAGGGTTCACCCATGGGTGAGGTGCTGCCCGGCTCCCCCTCCCCGCTCGGCGCGCAGTGGGACGGCACCGGCACGAACTTCGCGCTGTGGGCCCACGGCGCCTCCGCCGTCGACCTGTGCCTGTTCGACGCCGACGGCAGCGAGCACCGCCATCGGCTCGAGGAGACCACACACCAGGTCTGGCACGGCCGCCTGGCCGGGGTGGGCCGGGGGCAGCGCTACGGCTACCGCGTGCACGGGCCCTACGAGCCGAGCGCCGGGCTCCGGTACAACCCGGCGAAGCTGCTGCTGGACCCGTACACCCGCGCCGTGGACGGTGGCGTGACCCTGCACCCGGCGCTGTTCGCCTATGCCGGCGACTCGGTCGACTCCCCCATGCCCGACCCGCACGACTCGGCGCCCTACGTCCCGCGCGGCGTCGTCGTCCACGACCCGTTCCCGTGGGACGGCGACCGCGCGCCGCGCACGTCGTGGTCGGACACGGTGATCTACGAGGTGCACGTCAAGGGGGCGACCGCGGCGCACCCCGACGTCCCCGCGCCGATGCGCGGCACCTACGCCGGCCTGGCCCATCCCGCGTTCGTCGAGCACCTGCAGGACCTGGGCGTGACCGCCGTCGAACTGCTGCCGGTGCAGCACTTCGTCTCCGAGCCGCATCTGCTGCGCCGCGGGCTGAGCAACTACTGGGGCTACAACACCCTGGGCTACTTCGCCCCGCACGCCGGCTACAGCTCCTCGGGCAGCGGCGGCGGGCAGGTCACCGAGTTCAAGACGATGGTCAAGGAACTGCACGCCGCCGGGATCGAGGTGATCCTCGACGTCGTCTACAACCACACCGCCGAGGGCGACCACACCGGCCCGACGCTGTCGTTCCGCGGCATCGACAACCCCGGCTACTACCGGCTCGACGGCGGCAACCGCGCCCGCTACACCGACTACACCGGCTGCGGGAACACCCTCGACGTCCGCCGTCCCGCCGTGCTCGCGCTGCTGATGGACTCGCTGCGCTACTGGGTCACCGAGATGCACGTCGACGGGTTCCGGTTCGACCTCGCCTCGGCGCTGGCCCGCTCGATGCACGACGTCGACCGGCTGTCGGCGTTCTTCGACGTCGTCTACCAGGACCCGATCGTGAGCCAGGTGAAGCTGATCGCCGAACCGTGGGACGTCGGCGAGGGCGGCTACCAGGTCGGCAACTTCCCGCCGCCGTGGACGGAGTGGAACGGCAAGTACCGCGACACCGTGCGCGACGTCTGGGCCGGCGCCCACGTCGGCGTCCGGGACCTCGCCTACCGGCTCACCGGCTCCTCCGACCTCTACCGGTCCGACGGCCGGCGCCCGTTCGCCAGCATCAACTTCGTCACCGCCCACGACGGGTTCACCCTGGCCGACCTGGTCACCTACGAGCACAAGCGCAACGAGGCCAACGGCGAGGACAACCGGGACGGCGAGAGCCACAACCGCAACTGGAACGGCGGCGTCGAGGGGCCCACCGACGACCCCCAGGTGCAGTCGCTACGGGCCCGCCAGGTGCGCAACCTGCTGACGACGCTGCTCGTGTCGACCGGGGTGCCGATGCTGACCGCCGGCGACGAACTGGGCCGCACCCAGCGGGGCAACAACAACGCCTACTGCCAGGACAACGAGATCTCCTGGCTGGACTGGAAGGACGTCGACGAGGACCTGCTGGCGTTCACCACCCGGATGCTGCGGCTGCGGCGCTCGGCGCCGGTGCTGCGCCAGGAGGCCTTCTTCGAGGGGCACGAGATCAAGGGCACCGAGCTGCCCGGCACCGGTGGCACCCGCGACCTGGCCTGGTTCGCCCCGGACGGCGGCCAGCTGACCACCAGCGACTGGTTCGACACCGGTCTGCAGACCCTGGGCATGTACCTGGACGGCCGCGGGATCCGGCACCGGGACGAGCAGGGCCGCCCGGTCGTCGACGACTGCTACCTGGTGCAGCTGCACGCCGGCTCGAAGCCGGTCACCGTGCAGCTGCCCGGCCCGCCGTGGTCCGACGGGTACGAGCTGGTCATCTCCACCGAGTACCCGACAGGTGCGCCCCCGGCGACGACGGTGATCGCGCCGGGGCCGATCGAGCTGCCCAGCCGGACGATCTGGGTGCTCAGGGTCGTGCGTCGGCCCTGAACAGGCGACGAAGTGCGCTGAGGCCCCGTTCCAGAGCTCGGAACGGGGCCTCAGCGCACTTCGTCGCGGTGTTCTAGTCCGACGGCTGCTCGAAGGTGATGACGGTCCAGCCGAGGAGCAGGCGGTCGCCGTCGGAGAGCGGGTGCGCGACGCCGGGCTCGAGCTGGGTCCACTCGGTGGCCTCGGGACCGGCGACGTGGGTGCCGTTGAGCGAGCCCAGGTCGACGAGCGCCACCTCGCGGCCGGACCGCTGGAGGGCGGCGTGGGCCGAGGAGAGGACGTTCTGCGTGTCGGCTATCGGCACCGCGCGGGCCCCACCTTGGGTGACCATCTCGTGGTTGTCGGGCCGGCGGCCGAGGACGAGGTCCTCGTCGACGGTGACGACCATGCCGTCGTCGAAGCGCAGCACCGGTGCCGAGGACGCCTCCGGCCGCCAGAAGGCGGTCTGCTCACCGGACTCCGGCAGGGCCGCGGCCTGCGGACGGGCGACCGAGGCGCCCGAGCCGAAGCCGGCGTCGGAGCTCGCGCCGAACGACGGGGCCGACGCCGCGGTCGTGGCCGGCGGGGCCGCCGCAGCGGGGGCGGGCGTGGCGACGGACAGGAGCGCGCCCGAACCGGGCACGGTTCCCTCGACCAGGTCGTAGGAGATACCCGGGGGCATCTGCGGCGCGGCCTGGCCGGGCCCGACGTAGACCGTCTGCCCCATGGGGAAGCCGGAGGCGACGGTGCCGCCCTCGACCGACGATCCCGAGAGCGGGGACGCCGTCGACGGCGGGCTGACCCTTGCCGGACCAGAGCGCGACTCCGGTGCCGGAGTCGCCGGCGAGGACGAGGGCGAACGACGCCGCCCCGTGGGCGAGGGAGCTCAGCTGGCCGGCCACGGCGGCGAGCACGCGGTCGGCACCAGGGCCGGCGACGCCGAGGCAGGCGTGCAGTGCAGCGACGAGGGCCGGCGAGCCGGGCGCGTCGACCCACAGCAGACCACCGCCGCGGCGGGCGACGACAGAGTCTCCGGGGAGGACTTCACAGCGGTCGGACATGGCCTACAGACTAGTGATCTGTGAGCGTTCCGGGCGGTCGACTGCAACCGCCACGCCGGGCCACGAACAGGTCACACGGGGTCGCTGGGACCCGCGTGACGGACGGGTCACGAGCGGTGATGTCACGCGCTCGTCACGACCCCGAGCTCGGCGGGATCGGCCAGGTGCTCGGAGTGCGGGAGCACGCGCACCGTGTAGCCGAAGGCGCCGGTGCGCTCGAGCGGGACGGTCGCCACGAACCAGTGCCGGGAGCCGTCGGTCTGCTCGTGCTTCATCGGCACACTCGTCACGTCGTGCAGCCCGTCGGCGTCGTCCACCCGGCCGTAGGCCGCCTGGACCTCGACCTCCTCCGGCGCCAGACCCGGCAGCTCGACCTCGGCCCGCAGGTCGAGCGTCGACCCGATCTGCGGGGTGTCGCTGCTCGCCGGTGGCCTCGACGTGCGCGACGCGGACGTCGTTCCAGTGCTGCAGGACGTGCGTCCGCCAGGCGGCCTCGCTGCGCGCCGGGCCGTAGCCGTCGGCGGCCATCACCCGGGCGGAGCCGGCGGCCGGGACGTACAGCACCCGCGTGTAGTCGCGGACCATGCGGGTGGCGAGCACCTTCGGGCCGGTCTCGCGCAGGGTGTGCCGCACCATCTCGACCCAGCGGGTCGGGACGCCGTCCCGCGGCCGCTCGTAGAACCGCGGCAGCACCTGCGTCTCGAGCAGGTCGTAGATGGCCCGCGCCTCGACCTCGTCGCGGCGGTCGGAGTCGGCGACGCCGTCGGCGGTCGGGATGGCCCAGCCGTTCTGACCGTCGAACCACTCGTCCCACCAGCCGTCGCGGATGGAGAGGTTCAGGCCGCCGTTGAGCGCGGCCTTCATGCCCGACGTGCCACAGGCCTCCAGCGGGCGCAGCGGGTTGTTCAGCCAGACGTCGCAGCCCCAGTACAGGTAGCGGGCCATGCCGATGTCGTAGCCGGGGAGGAACGCGATCCGGTGGCGGATCTCCGGGTCGTCGGCGAAGGCGACCATCTGCTGGATGAGCTGCTTGCCGCCGTCGTCGGCCGGGTGGCTCTTGCCGGCGATGACGAGCTGCATCGGCCGCTCGGGGTCGAGCAGCAGCGCCTTGAGCCGCTCGGGGTCGCGCAGCATCAGGGTGAGTCGCTTGTACGACGGCACCCGGCGGGCGAAGCCGATCGTCAGGACGTCGGGGTCGAACGCCGTCTCGGTCCAGCCGACCTCGGCCTCGGTGGAGCCGCGGGACAGCGCGGTGTCGCGGATCCGGCGGCGCACCTCCTCGACCAGTCGCGAGCGCAGCGTCCGCCGGATGTTCCAGAGGTCGGCCGCGGAGATCTTGTCGACGCCGTCGAAGTGCACGTCGCCGTCGACGACGTCCACGGGGTCGCCCTGGCTCGAGGACTGGGTGCCCATCTCGATCAGCTCGCGGGCGGTCCACGTCGGGGCGTGCACGCCGTTGGTGATCGACCCGATCGGGACGTCGCTCTCGTCGAAGCCGGGCCACAGGTCGCTGAACATGCCGCGGCTGACGTGCCCGTGCAGGCGGCTGACGCCGTTCGCGCGCTGCCCCAGCCGCAGGCCCATGTGCGCCATGTTGAACTTGGTCGCGTCCTCCTCGGCGCCGAGCGCGAGCAGGTCGTTCATAGGGACGCCGAACGCGGCGAAGTAGCGCTCGATCAGCGCCTTCGGGAAGCGGTCGATGCCCGCGGGGACCGGCGTGTGGGTGGTGAACACGGTGCCCGCGCGGACGGCCTGCAGCGCCTCGGGGAACGACAGCGAGTGCGCCTCGCTCAGCTCGCGGATGCGCTCGACGCCCTGGAAGCCGGCGTGACCCTCGTTGGCGTGGAAGACCTCCGGCGCCGGGGTGCCGGTCAGCCCGCAGTAGGCGCGCAGCGCCCGCACGCCGCCGATGCCGAGCAGCATCTCCTGGCGCAGGCGGTGGTCCTCGTCGCCGCCGTACAGGCGGTCGGTGACGACGCGCTCGGACGGCGCGTTCTCCTCGATGTCGCTGTCGAGCAGCAGCAGGGAGACGCGGCCGACCTGCGCCCGCCACACGTGCGCGTGCAGCGTGCGGCCCTCGGGCAGCGGCACGGTGAGGACGACGGCGGACCCGTCGGGCTGGCGGAGCAGCTTCACCGGCAGGCCGTGCGGGTCCAGCGACGGGTAGTGCTCGAGCTGCCAGCCGTCGCCCGACAGACCCTGGGCGAAGTAGCCGGCCCGGTAGAGCAGCCCGACGCCGATCAGCGGCAGGCCGAGGTCGGAGGCCGCCTTGAGGTGGTCACCGGCCAGGATGCCGAGCCCGCCGGAGTACTGCGGCAGCACCTCGGTGATGCCGAACTCCGCGGAGAAGTAGGCGATGCTCGCCGGCGCCTCGGCGCCCAGACCCTGGTACCAGCGCGGCGTGGCGAGGTACTCCTCCAGGTCGTCGACGGCGTCCTGGAGGCGCCGCACGAACTTGCGGTCCTTGGCCAGGGCAGCCAGCCGCTCGGCCGACACCTCCCCGAGGACCTTGACCGGGTCACCGCCGCAGCGCACCCAGAGGTCGGGGTCCAGGGTCTCGAAGAGATCGCGGGTCTCGGCGTGCCACGACCAGCGGAGGTTCATGACGAGCTGGGACAGGGGGGCGAGGGGCTCGGGTAGCGCCGCGCGAACGGTGAACCGGCGAAGTGCTTGCACCCGGACGAGAGTAACGATCTGGCAAACGCCCGCCAGATGGGCGTCCCAGGCTCCCCAGCCGCCCCAGCGGGTGGGGAGCCTGGGACAGGACTGCACTGGAGGTGCTGGTGAAGCACTACCTCGATAGCGTGATCGGGATGACTGGCCGCGCTGACCTCCGTCTCGGCATCTCCGATGTCGCCCCCGTCGTGTCCTGCGGGACCTTCTCGGCCCGCGCGGTGGTGGGCGAGCACGTGCCGATCACCGCCACCGTCTTCCGCGAGGGCCACGACGCCGTCGCGGCCAACGTCGTGTGGGAGCCGGCCGAGGGCTCCGTCGCCGCGACCGCCCCGCTGGTGCGGATGGCGAAGTTCGGGAAGCAGCCCGATCGCTGGATGGCCACCGTCGTCCCCGACCGCGAGGGCCGCTGGACGTTCTGCGTGGAGGCCTGGAGCGATCCGCTGGCCACGTGGCACCACGCCGTCGAGGTCAAGGTCGCCGCCGGGCAGGGTGCCGAGGAACTGGCCAACGACCTCGAGGAGGGCGCCCGGCTGCTCGACCAGGTCGCCGGCATCCCCGATCCCGAGCACCGCGACGTCGTCACCGCGGCCGCCGCCGCGCTCCGGGACACGTCGCTGGAGCTGCCCGCCCGGATCGCCCCGGCCTTCGCCGCACCGCTGCAGGCGTACCTGCACGACCACCCGGTCCGGGAGCTGGTCACCCGGTCACCGCGCCACGAGGTGTGGGTCGACCGGCCGCGGGCCCTGTACGGCGCCTGGTACGAGTTCTTCCCCCGGTCGGAGGGCCCGGTCGTCGACGGCGTGCCGACGCACGGCACCTTCGCCGACGCACAGGAGCGCCTGCCGGCGATCGCCGAGATGGCCTTCGACGTGGTCTACCTGCCGCCGATCCACCCGATCGGCGAGGTCAACCGCAAGGGCCCGAACAACACCCTCACGCCGGGCCCGGACGACGTCGGCTCGCCGTGGGCCATCGGCAGCGCCGAGGGCGGCCACGACGCCGTCCACCCGCGCCTGGGCACGATGGAGGACTTCCGCGCCTTCGTCGACCGCACCCGTGAGCTCGGCATGGAGGTGGCGCTGGACTTCGCGCTGCAGGCCGCGCCGGACCACCCGTGGGTCGCCGCCCACCCGGAGTGGTTCACGACCAAGCCCGACGGCACGATCGCCTACGCCGAGAACCCGCCGAAGAAGTACCAGGACATCTACCCGATCAACTTCGACAACGACCCCGAGGGCATCTACGCCGAGTGCCTGCGGGTGATCCGGGTGTGGATCGACGCCGGGGTGAAGATCTTCCGCGTCGACAACCCGCACACCAAGCCGCTGAACTTCTGGCACTGGCTGATCTGGGAGGTCAAGAAGACCGATCCCGACGTGCTGTTCCTCGCCGAGGCGTTCACCCGGCCGGCGATGATGCACCAGCTGGCGCGGATCGGGTACACGCAGTCCTACACGTACTTCACCTGGCGCACCGAGCGCTGGGAGCTCGAGCAGTACGGCCGCGAACTGGCCGCCAACAGCCACTACATGCGGCCGAACTTCTTCGTGAACACCCCGGACATCCTCCACGAGTCGCTGCAGTTCGGCGGCCCGCCGATGTTCCGGATCCGCGCCGTGCTGGCGTCGATGCTGAGCCCCACCTGGGGGGTCTACTCCGGCTTCGAGCTGTTCGAGCACGTCGCCGTCCGGCCGGGCAGCGAGGAGTACCTCGACAGCGAGAAGTACCAGCTCCGCCCGCGGGACTGGGCGGGGGCCGAGGCCTCGGGCCGCAGCCTGGCGAGCTACCTGCGCCGGCTCAACGAGATCCGGCGGGCCCACCCGGCGCTGCAGCAGCTGCGCACCCTGTACTTCCACCCGATGGACAACCAGAACCTGCTGTGCTTCTCCAAGACCGACCCCGGCTCCCAGGACGCCGTCGTCGTGGTGGTGAACCTCTCCAGCCACCACACCCAGATCGGGACGACGGCGCTGGACCTGCCGGCCCTGGGCCTGGACTGGCACGAGCGGTTCACCGTGACCGACGAGATCGGCGGCGCGAGCTACGACTGGGGCCAGTTCAACTACGTCGAGCTCGATCCGTACCGGGAGCCCGCGCACGTCTTCACGGTGAAGCTCCCGCGGCCGGTGCAGTTCCCGCCGACCGTTCAGTGACCCCACCCGCTATCTCGATCGAGGTCTGTCTCCGCCGATGACCGTTCCCGTCCCCGACCGCCCCCGCCGCTCCGCGCTGCCGCCCCCCGGCAGCGATCCGGAGTGGTACAAGCGCGCCGTCTTCTACGAGGTGCTCGTCCGCGGGTTCGCCGACAGCAACGCCGATGGCATCGGCGACCTGCGCGGGATGATCGACAAGCTCGACTACCTGCAGTGGCTCGGCGTCGACTGCCTCTGGCTGCCGCCGTTCTTCGCCTCTCCCCTGCGCGACGGCGGGTACGACGTCAGCGACTACACCGCGGTGCTCCCGGAGTTCGGCGACATCGAGGACTTCCACGAGTTCCTCGACGCCGCCCACTCCCGCGGCATGCGCGTGATCATCGACTTCGTCATGAACCACACCTCGGACCAGCACCCCTGGTTCCAGGCGAGCCGCAGCGATCCCGAGGGCCCGTACGGCGACTTCTACGTCTGGGCCGACGACGACACCGGCTACTCCGACGCCCGGATCATCTTCGTCGACACCGAGTCCTCGAACTGGACGTTCGACCCGGTCCGCCGGCAGTACTTCTGGCACCGCTTCTTCTCCCACCAGCCGGATCTCAACTTCGAGAACCCGAAGGTGCAGGAGGCGATCATCGACGCCCTGCGCTTCTGGCTGGACCTCGGCATCGACGGATTCCGCCTCGACGCCGTCCCCTACCTGTTCGAGGAGGAGGGGACCAACTGCGAGAACCTCCCGAAGACCCACGAGTTCCTCAAGCACGTGCGCAAGGTGGTCGACGCCGACTACCCCGACGTCGTGCTGCTGTGCGAGGCCAACCAGTGGCCGGCCGACGTCGTCGAGTACTTCGGCGAGGACGGCGACGAGTGCCAGATGGCCTTCCACTTCCCCGTCATGCCGCGCCTGTTCATGGCCGTGCGGCGCGAACAGCGGTTCCCGATCTCGGAGATCATGGCCCAGACGCCGAAGATCCCCGACAACTGCCAGTGGGGCGTCTTCCTGCGCAACCACGACGAGCTGACCCTCGAGATGGTCACCGACGAGGAACGCGACTACATGTGGGGGGAGTACGCCAAGGACCCCCGCATGAAGGCCAACATCGGCATCCGCCGGCGGCTGGCCCCGCTGCTGGACAACGACACCAACACCCTGGAGCTGTTCAACGCGCTGCTGCTGTCGCTGCCCGGCTCGCCGGTCCTCTACTACGGCGACGAGATCGCCATGGGCGACAACATCTGGCTCGGTGACCGCGACGGCGTGCGCACCCCGATGCAGTGGACGCCGGACCGCAACGGCGGGTTCTCCACCGCAGACCCGCAGCGGATGTACCTGCCGCTGAACCAGGACCCGGTCTACGGCTACCAGGTCACCAACGTCGAGTCCCAGCTGCGCAACACCAACTCGATGCTGCAGTGGATCCGCCGGATGATCCAGGTGCGCAACCAGCACCCGACCTTCGGCCTCGGCACGTTCACCGAGATCGGCTCCCGCAACCCGACGGTGCTGAGCTTCGTCCGCGAGTTCGGCGACGACGTCGTGCTGTGCGTCAACAACCTGTCCCGGTTCCCGCAGCCGGTGGAACTGGACCTCCGCCAGTACGAGGGCTACACCCCGGTGGAGATGACCGGCCGGGTCGAGTTCCCCCAGATCGGCGTCCTGCCCTACATGCTCACGCTCGCCGGGCACGGCTTCTACTGGTTCGAGCTGGCCAAGCCGACCGCGGAGCCGACGGACCACGAGGAGTGGGAGAGCGCGACGTCCAGCGCGGTCGCCGACAGCCTGCTGGCCGCGGGCCTGGTCAGCGCCGCCGAGGAGATCCCGGGCGACAGCGACACGCGGGGAACCGACGACGCCGCGGGAGGGTCCGCATGACCAAGGCTCTGACCGACCTCTTCCGCGACTGGATGCCGCACCAGCGCTGGTTCGGCAGCAAGGGCCGGGAGTGGGCCGACATCACCGAGGACGGCTTCTTCCTCGACCGCGGCAATCCGGTCCTCTCGGTGCACCGCGTCCGCGTGGAGTACACCGACGGCGGCCGCGAGACCTATCAGGTCCCGCTGTCCTGGCGCGACCACCCGGCCGAGGAGCTGTCCTCGGCGTTCGTCGGCGCCGTGGCCAACGACGGGCACGAGACCTACGCCTATGACGCCATGCGCGACCGGGAGGCCACCGCCCCGTGGCTGGTCCACCTGGTGAGCGCCTCGACGATCGGCCCGATGCACTTCCATCCCGCGGGCGTGGCCTACATCCCCGAGGGGCTGCCCGGCGACATCGTGTCCGGGGAGCAGAGCAACACCTCGCTCATCTACGGGTCGGAGGCGATCCTCAAGCTGTTCCGCCGGCTCGAACCGGGCCTCAACCCCGACGTCGAGGTGCACGACGCCCTGCGCCGGACGGACAACAAGCACATCGCGCCGCTGCTCGGTCACATCGAGATCGACGACCCGGCCGACCCGTCGGCTCCCCCGGCGACGGTCGCGATGCTGCAGACGTTCGTGCCCAACGCCAGCGACGGCTGGCGGCTGGCCACGGCGAGCGTGCGCGACCTCTACGCCGAGGGCGACCTGCACGCCGACGAGGTGGGCGGCGACTTCGCCGCCGACAGCGAGCGGCTCGGCGCGGCCACGGCCTCCGTGCACGCCGACATGGCCGCGGTGCTGCCGACCGAGCCGGCCGACGCCGACTGGTACGCGACGGTCGCGGGGCAGATGGGCGAGCGGCTGGACGCCGCCATCGAGATCGTGCCGCAACTGGCCGACCACGCCGACGCGATCCGGGCGCTCTACGCCTCGGTGGCCGCGAGCACCGAAGCGGTCATCCGGCAGCGGGTGCACGGCGACCTGCACCTCGGCCAGGTGCTGCGCACCGCGACGGGCTGGATCGTGCTGGACTTCGAGGGCGAGCCGGCACGCCCGCTGGCCGCCCGCCGCGAACTGGACAGCCCGCTGCGCGACGTCGCGGGGATGCTGCGCAGCTTCGACTACGCGGCCCGCCACATGCTCGTCGAGCAGCCCGAGGACGCCCAGCGCGCCTACCGGGCCCAGGAGTGGGCGGACCGCAACCGCACCGCGTTCTGCACCGGCTACTCCGCGGCCAGCGGGCTCGACCCGTGTGGCGAATCACCCCTCCTTCGCGCGTTCGAGGCGGACAAAGCCGTGTACGAGTGCGTCTACGAGGCAAGGAACCGTCCGCACTGGCTGATGATCCCGCTCACCTCCCTCTCCCGGCTGACCGGCCGCGACTGAGCGCCGACCCGGAGACCCTGCACCCGCACACCCAGAGGACGGCGAGACGATGACGACCGACGATCCAGGCATCGGGAGCCGTGTGGACGAGAACCCCGACCCGCCGGCGAAGAAGGCGACCACGCGGAAGGCCGACGGCGAAGAAGGCACCCGCGGTCAAGAAGACCGCCGTGGCCAAGACGGCAGCCGCGGCCAAGAAGGCACCGGCTGCCAAGAAGGCGCCGGCCACGAAGGCCCCGCGCGGCGAAGAAGGCGCCGGCCAAGCGGGCGACGACTGCGGCTCCCCGTCGTCCCGCCGGCCCCGTCGCCGCCGGGGCCGACTCCCCGACCGGGCACTCCACGCCGTCCGGCACCGTCCGCGAGATCAGCGGCGACGACGTGCGCGCCGTCGTCGAGGGCTGGTCGCACGATCCGCACGCCGTCCTCGGCACCCACCGCACCGGCGACGGCTGGGTCGTGCGCACCCTGCGGCCCGACGCCGCCTCGGTCACCGTCGTCGACGAGGACGGGTCCCGGTACGAGGCCCGGCAGCTGCACGGCGGCGGCGTCTACGAGGCCCGGCTGCCGCAGCAGCCCGGTGACTACCGGATCGAGGTCGCCTACAGCGACGGGGAGCGCGGCACCGCGGGCTACGTCGTCGACGACCCGTACCGGTGGCTGCCGACGCTCGGCGAACTCGACCAGCACCTCATCCGCGAGGGCCGGCACGAGCAGCTGTGGGAGGTCCTCGGCGCGCACGTCCGGCGGTACGAGACCGCCCGCGGCACGGTCGAGGGCGTCTCCTTCGCCGTGTGGGCGCCGAGCGCCCGCGGCGTCAAGGTGACCGGCGACTTCGACTACTGGGAGGCCCGCGCCTACCCCATGCGCTCGCTGGGGTCCTCCGGCGTCTGGGAGATCTTCATCCCCGGCGTCCAGGTCGGCAGCCGGTACCGCTACCACGTCCTCGGCGCCGACGGCGACTGGCGGGAGAAGTCCGACCCGCTGGCGTTCGCGACCGAGGTGCCGCCGCTCAACGCGTCGGTGGTGACCGAGTCGGCGTACGAGTGGGCCGACGACTCCTGGCTGCAGCAGCGGGCGCAGGCGGCCTGGCACGAGCAGCCGATGAGCATCTACGAGGTGCACGCCGGCTCCTGGCGGCAGGGGCTCTCCTACCGCGAGATGGCCGACGAACTCGTCGACTACGTGGTGGCCGCCGGGTTCACCCACATCGAGTTCATGCCGCTGGCCGAGCACCCCTTCGGCGGCTCCTGGGGCTACCAGGTGACCTCCTACTTCGCCCCGACGGCCCGCTTCGGCACCCCCGACGACCTGCGCTACCTCGTCGACCGCGCCCACCAGGCCGGCATCGGCGTCATCGTCGACTGGGTCCCGGCGCACTTCCCCAAGGACGACTGGGCGCTGGCCCGGTTCGACGGCACCCCGCTCTACGAGCACGCCGACCCGCGCCGCGGTGAGCAGCTGGACTGGGGCACCTACGTCTTCGACTTCGGTCGCTCCGAGGTCCGCAACTTCCTCGTCGCCAACGCGCTGTTCTGGTGCAAGGAGTTCCACGTCGACGGCATCCGCGTCGACGCCGTGGCCTCGATGCTCTACCTGGACTACTCGCGCGACGATTGGGAGCCCAACATCCACGGCGGCCGCGAGAACCTCGAGGCCGTGGCGTTCCTGCAGGAGATGAACGCCACCGTCTACCGCGAGGTGCCCGGCGTCGTCACCATCGCCGAGGAGTCGACGGCGTGGCCCGGAGTCACGCGGCCCACCCACCTCGGGGGCCTGGGCTTCGGCTTCAAGTGGAACATGGGCTGGATGCACGACTCGCTGGGCTACATGCAGCGAGCGCCGGTGCACCGCAGCTACCACCACGGGCAGCTGACGTTCTCGATGATGTACGCCTACTCCGAGAACTACGTGCTGCCGATCAGCCACGACGAGGTCGTCTACGGCAAGGGCTCGCTCCTGCGGAAGATGCCCGGCGACCGGTGGCAGCAGCTGGCCAACCTGCGGGCGTACCTGGCCTACATGTGGGCCCACCCCGGCAAGCAGCTGCTGTTCATGGGCGCCGAGTTCGGCCAGGACGCCGAGTGGGCCGAGAGCCGCTCGCTGGACTGGTGGCACCTCGACGACCCGGCCCACCGCGGGATCCTGCAGCTGGTGACCGACCTCAACGCCCGCTACCGCGAGGTCGACGCCCTGTGGTCGCTGGACATCGATCCGGCGGGCTTCCAGTGGATCGACGCCAACGACGCCTCCGGCAACGTGCTCTCGTTCCTGCGCTACGGCACGCCGGGTGAGAACCAGGGCCCGGGCTCCGCGCTGGCCTGCGTCGCCAACTTCTCGGGCATGCCGCACCACGCCTACCGGATCGGGCTCCCCCGGGGCGGGCACTGGCGGGAGGTCCTCAACACCGACTTCGACGGCTACGGCGGCTCCGGGGTCGGGAACCTGGGCGGGGTGGACGCCGTTGAGGAACCGTGGCACGGCCAGCCGTTCTCGGCCACCGTCTCCGCTCCCCCACTGGGCACCGTCTGGCTCGTGCACGAGGGCTGAGAAGGGGCACGATCGGGCGGCTCGGCGCGGCGCCTCTCCCCGGAACGGGGTCGGACCAGGCATTCTGTCCCGGCTCCTGATCGTGCCGGTTTCGTCCGGCCTTCCCGCAGACAAGGTGACGAGCCCCCATGAGGCAGGTCCTGCGCCGCACGCTGCCCACGCTCGCCGTGGGCATGCTGCTCGCCGGTTGTTCCACTACGACGGTCGTCGGTACGGCTTCGCCGGGCGAGGGCGAGCCGGTCGACGTGGCCGCTGACGCATTCCCCATCACCGGGGCCGTCGACGGCGAGGTCGACCAGTTCGCCCGCAACGCCCTCGCCGACCTCGACATCTTCTGGTCGCAGAACTACCAGGAGTTCTTCGGCGAGCCCTACGAGCCGCTCGCCGGGGGCTACTTCTCGGTCGACTCGACGAACATCGACCCGTCGGCCTACCCCGAGACCGGCATCGGCTGCGCGCAGGAGTTCATCCCGCCGGACGAGGTCGCGGGCAACGCCTTCTACACCTCCCGCTGCGACCTCATCGCCTACGACCGGGCCCTGATCCAGCAGCTGTCCGATGACTACGGCCGCTTCCTCGGCCCCGTGGTCATGGCCCACGAGTTCGGCCACGCCATGCAGGGCCGGTTCGGCTTCCACGACCGGCAGATCCTCGACGAGACCCAGGCCGACTGCTTCGCCGGCGCCTGGACCCGCTGGGTCGCCGACGGCAACGCCGAGCACGTCAAGATCCGGGTCCCGGAGCTCGACGACGTCATCCGCGGGTTCCTGCTGCTGCGCGACCCGGTCGGCAGCGACCCGAACGACTCCTCGGCCCACGGCTCGTACTTCGACCGGGTGTCCGGCTTCTACGCGGGCTACGACGGCGGCGTGGCGTCCTGCCGCGACGAGTTCGGCGACGACCGGCTCTTCACCGCGGCGGAGTTCGATCCCACGGACAACTCCGGGGGGAACGCGGCGTACGGCGACATCGTCGGCTGGATCACCGACACCCTGCCGGTGTTCTGGGGGTCGATCTTCCCGGCCGCCTTCGGCAAGGACTTCCAGGCCCCGGCGGTCGAGCCGTTCGACACCACGGCGCCCGAGTGCGGCGACATGGGCGCCGAGGACCGCGACCTCGGGTACTGCGCGTCGGACACGACGGTGTACTACGACGAGACCGAGCTGACGCAGCCGGCGGCCGACAGCATCGGCGACTTCGCGCGTGGGCACCGCGATCTCGCTGCCCTACGCGCTCGCGGCGCGCGACCAGGCGGAGTTGTCGACCGACGACGGCGCCGCCACCCGGTCGGCCGTCTGTCTCTCCGGCTGGTACACGGCCCAGTGGTACAACGACGTGTTCGTCGACACGGTCAACGCCGAGATCGCTCCCGGCGACGTCGACGAGGCCGTCATCTTCCTGCTGGAGTACGGCTTGGACCCGAAGGTGTTCCCGAACGTCGACTCGTCGGGCTTCGAGCTGGTCGGCGCCTTCCGGAACGGCTTCCTGCAGGGCGGCCGCGCCTGCGACATCGGGATCAACTAGCCGATCGCGGTGCGGGGCCTGGGCCCCGCACCGCGCCGGGGATCGGGTGGGTGGGTGGGTTAGAAGAGCGCGGTGGTGAGCTGCCGGCGGGCGATGCCGACCCGCGGGTCCTGGTCGCCGACGATCCCGAACAGCTCCACGAGGTGGGTGCGCGCCCGGTCGCGATCGTCGCCGGCGGTGCGCCGGACGACGTCGAGCAGCCGGTCGAACGCCGCCTCCACGTTGCCGGTGCCGAGCAGGAAGTCCGCCGCCCGGGTCTGCGCCTCGACGTCGTCGGGTGCGGCGTCGGCGGCGTTCAGCGCGTCCGGCCCGGCCTCCTCGGCCCGGCGGAACAACTGCACCTGCTTGAGCGCGAGACCGGCCTCCGGGTGGTCGGGCTCGGCGTCGAGGATCGCCTGGTAGGCGGCCTCGGCGGCGGCGAGGTCACCGCGCTCGAGGGCCTCCTCGGCCGCGTCCAGCCGCGGGTCGTCGGGCCCGGCGACCTCGTCGTCCTCATCGAGCGGGCCGCCGCCGCCGGTGGTCGCCTTGACCAGCTCGGTCACGAACTGGCGGGCCTGCTCCTCCGGGATGGCGCCGGTGAACTCGGCGACCAACTGCCCCTGCCACACGGCCTTGACGGCGGGGATGCCCTGCACCCGCAGCCCCTGCGCGAGCGTGGGGTTGGCGTCGACGTCGACCTTGGCCAGCACCCACGAGCCGCCGCCCTCGGCCGCCAGCCGCTCGAGCACCGGGGACAGCTGCTTGCACGGACCGCACCACTCCGCCCAGAGGTCCAGCACGACCGGCACCTGGAAGGACCGGTCGAGCACCTCGGTCTGGAACGTGGCCTCGCTGACGTCGACGACCGCGGAGCCCGGGGCTCCGGCCGGTGCGTCGGCACTGGGCGGCGGCGCGGACTGCGCGCGCTGCGCGGCCTCCGACCGGGCCTTGACGGCGGCGAGGTCGACGGCGCCGGCCATCGCAGCGGCCATCGAGGCCTGCTGTGCCTGCGCCCGCGGGTCGGGCCGTGCGGGACGAGTGGGTTGCATGTGCCTATCGTCGCCCTCCGGACTCCGACCGCCGCCAGGGGGCGTCCCCTCCTACGTTGAGCCCCTTCGTCGCACAGCGACCCTCGCAGGGGCGCGTCACCTACCACTCGTGAAACCACCACCTGCTGGAACGTCGGCCGGTTCTGCCAGTCGATGTCCCGCACGCCGACGACGCCGGCCGTGGTGGCCCGGATGTCGTCGATGTGCTTGTCGTAGGTCAGCTCGGCCACCGAGGACACGCCCTGGTCGGCGAGCACCTGGTCCACGGCCGCCTGCAGGGAGGCGCGCAGGTCGGCCTGGCAGGCGGCGAGATCGCCGCCGCCGCAGTAGGCCTGCGACCAGGCGCCCGGGTCGGTGCCGCGGACGCGGTCGAGGTCCTTGAGGACGTAGCCGTACCAGGCGACGCCGTTCCAGGACGAGCCGACTCCCTGCCGCGGGTGGTCGTCGAGCCGCTGCGGGAGTTCGGTGACGAGGTCCCCGAGCGTGCCGCGGAGCAGGTCCTGCGCGACGGGCTCCCACCAGGCTGTCGAACAGCGCGATCGCGGCCTGCTCCTCGTAGGCGCCGTCGCGGTCGTGGTCGAGCCGGTGCGCGCCGCGCTCCTGCCAGCCCCGCAGCAGGGCGGTGGCGTCGGCGAGGGCGGGGTCGTCGCCGATGACGTCCAGCAGCGACGGCAGCGTGTAGAACGCCCGCGAGTCCACGGTGGCGGCGTCCTGGACGGCGGCGACCACGTCGAGCGTGTCCACCCCACCCGTGGCGGCGAGCTCGGCGAGGCGGTCGGACAGCGCCTCGCTGCGGTGGACCGGGCCGTAGCCCCACTGGTCGTCGGCCGCGCCGAAGCCGGGCGCCTGCTTGTTGTTCCAGGAGACCAGGTAGCCCGACGGCGGGTTGACCTGCTGCGGGTGGCCGTCGACGCCCAGCCAGCCCTGCCAGTCGTAGGCCACGTCGCCCCAGCGGGGCAGGTGCGGGTCGACGCCCTCGGCGCGCAGCGGCAGCCGGCCCGAGGAGTAGTAGGCGATGTCCTCGTCGTCGACGTAGAACCAGTTGAACGTGTAGTCGATCGCCGCGGTGGCGTCCCGGAAGCCGGCGGCGTCCTGGACGTAGTCGGGGTTGCCCAGCCGCTCGAAGCCGAGCGCGGAGTCCAGCTCGCGGCCGTAGGTGCTGCGCTGGATCACGACGGCGACCGGCGCGCCGTCGACGGTCGTGCGCAGCTGGACGATGCCGTGCTCGGTGCGCAGCACGAGGAAGCGGTACTGCTGCGGCAGGCCGGGCGTGGCCGCCGTCGGGGTCGCGAGCTCCTCGTGCACGTCGCGGTCCATGGCGACGCACTCGTCGCCGACGAGGTAGCCCTCCGACTCCACGGTCGCCGTCCCGCCGCCGGGTTCGCACAGCCGCTCGACGACGGTGTCGACGAGGTCGCTGCCCGCGCTCGTGGCCGACCACGCGTAGTCGACGCCGCGGCCGAGCTGGACGACCAGGCTGGTGCCGGCGAACGAGACGCCGCGCGCCCGGATGCCCGGGGCGACGACGGCCTGCTCGGTGAGCAGCTGCGGGGCGAAGTAGCCGGTCTGCGGGCCGAAGACGACCTTCGGGTGGCCGTCGACGGAGCGGTCGCCGGCGATCAGCGCGGCGTTGCTCATCATGTCCGGCGCCGCGCCGAGGTCGATCGGGCCGTAGGGGCCGTCCACGACCATCGGCCGGTCCCCGAGCCGGCCCTGCAGTGCGGCCGGCCCGGGGAGCGGCACCCCGCCGGACCCGGCGTCGGCCCCCGTGCCCGGCGCCGTCGGTCCGTCGAGATCGGGGAGGGCGACGCCCGGGAGCGTGGGGTCGACCGGGCCGCCGCCGTAGGGCGCCGGGGTGCTCGCCGTCGTCGGCGCCTGGGGGTCGTCGGCGAGGCGGAGGTCGTCGAAGATCCGCTGCGCCTCTTCCGGGCCGAACTGCGCCTCGAGCTGCTGCAGCCAGCGGGAGTTCTCGAACTCCGCGCCGCCGCCCTTGCCGAAGATGCCGCCGACCAGCGAGGCGACGTAGACGACGTCGGCGCGGGTCCAGGGCTCCGGCGTGCGGCCCAGCGCCGCGTACTCGACCGGGCACTCCGGCCCGACGACCAGGCCGGGGCACATCTCCTCCTGGGCGGCGTTGATGCCCTCGAGGTAGGCGTCGAGGGCGGCGACGAGGCGCACGCCCTCCTCGCCGAAGCGCTCGGCCGCCTGCTCGATCTGCGCCGCGGCCTCCTCCTCGGTGTAGTACGCGGCTCGGAGCTGCTCCTGGTCCATCGCGACGTTGGCCTCCGACGGGCCGAGGAACTCAGCCGCCCGGGCCGCACCGACGTGCCGGAGCAGGTCCATGAGGAACATCCGGTCCCGCGTGCCGGCGTACCCCGAGCCGAAGGCGGCGTCCTCGCGGGTGGCGCCCTCGATGTAGGGGACACCGACGTCGTCCCAGCGCACGACGACGCCGTCCTTGGGCCGGTCGACGCGCACCGCGTCGGCGTCGGCGAGCGTGAGCGGCGCGTCCTTGTAGTAGCTGGAGAGGTCCTCGCTCAGCCCGCCGAGGTCGGCGTGGTTGAGGGCGTCGTACATCTCCAGCTGGTCGGCGAAGTTCTGCGGTGGCTGCCCCGCCTGCGCGGCGGCCGCCTCGGCGACGGTGACGGTGCCGGACTGGCCGGGCGGCAGGATGTTGCGGACGCCGGCGAACTCGCCGTACTGGTCAGGCCCGTAGCCAGGCTCCTCGGCCCCCGCGGGCGCGGCCAGACCGGCGAGGACCACCGCGCTCGTGAGCAGGACAGGAACGGATCGCCGCACGACAGACCTCCACCAGGGGCAGGAGCTTTGTCGTGGGAACGACTAAGTTACTGACGAGTTACGTGTCCGGGCGCACATCGCGCGGATGTTGTCGGGCCGCAACTCTAGAAGCGCGCGGGCTCGGTGTAGCTGCCCCACTCGGCGCGCAGCGCGTCGCAGATCTCCCCGAGGGTGGCCTCGGCCCGGACGGCGTCCAGCATCGCGGGCACCATGTTCGCCTCGGTGCGGCCCACCTCGACCATCCGCTGCACGGCGGCGCGCGCGGCGTCGTCGTCCCGCCCCTGCCGGCGGGCGGCGAGCTCGGACTTCTGGTCGATCTCGACCTGGTGGCTGACCCGCAGGATGTCGAGCTTGTCGTGCGCGTCGACCGACCCGGTGAGCGTGTTCACGCCGACGACCTTCTTGTCGCCCTTCTCCAGTGCCCGCTGGTAGACGAACGCCGCCTCGGCGATCTCGCCGGTGAAGTAGCCGTCCTCGATACCGCGGAGGATGCCGCTGGTCATGGTCCCGTCGGTGCCCATGTCCTTGATCCGGGCGAAGATCTCCTCGGCCTGGCGCTCGATGTCGTCGGTGAGCGCCTCGACGTACCAGGACCCCCCGAGCGGGTCGGCCACGTTCATGACCCCCGTCTCCTCCATGATCAGCTGCTGCGTCCGCAGGGCGATCTGGGCGGCCTTGGCGCTGGGCAGGGCCAGCACCTCGTCGAGGGCGTTGGTGTGCAGCGACTGGGTGCCGCCCAGCACGGCGGACAGGGCCTCGACCGCCGTCCGGACGATGTTGTTGTCCGGCTGCTGTGCGGTCAGGGAGACCCCGGCGGTCTGGGTGTGGAAGCGCAACTGCTGGGCCTTGTCGGTCGTCGCGCCGTAGACGTCGCGCAGCCAGCGGGCCCAGATGCGGCGCGCGGCGCGGAACTTCGCGATCTCCTCGAAGAAGTCCAGGTGCGCGTCGAAGAAGAACGACAGCCCCGGCGCGAACTGCTCGATGTCGAGGCCGCGGGAGAGGCCCAGCTCGACGTAGGCGAACCCGTCGGCGAGCGTGTAGGCGAGCTCCTGCGCGGCGGTCGAGCCGGCCTCGCGGATGTGGTAGCCGGAGACGCTGATCGGCTTGTAGTCGGGGATGTGCTCGGCGCAGTACTCCATCAGGTCGCCGATCAGGCGCAGGTGCGGCTCGGGGCCGAAGAGCCACTCCTTCTGCGCGATGTACTCCTTGAAGATGTCGGTCTGCAGGGTGCCGTTGAGCTTGCCGAGGTCGACCCCCTGGCGCTCGGCCGCGACCAGGTACATGCAGAACACGGGGACGGCGGGGCCGCTGATCGTCATCGACGTCGTCGTGGTGTCCAGCGGGATGTCACCGAACAGGACATCCATGTCGGTCGCGGTGTCGATCGCGACGCCGCAGTGCCCGACCTCGCCGAGTGCGCGCGGGTCGTCGGAGTCGCGGCCCATGAGGGTGGGCATGTCGAAGGCGACGGAGAGGCCGCCCCCGCCCTCGGCCAGGATCATCTTGTAGCGCTCGTTGGTCTGCTGGGCGTTGCCGAACCCGGCGAACTGCCGGATGGTCCAGGCGCGGCCGCGGTAGCCGCTGGCGTGCAGGCCGCGGGTGAACGGGAACTCGCCCGGGTAGCCGATGCGCTCGAAGCCCTCGACCGCGGACTCGTCGGCCGGACCGTAGACGGGGTCCACCTCGACGCCCGACAGCGTGGTGAAGTCGGCGTCACGGACCTTCCCGGCGGCCTGCGCCGCGTCGAACCGCTGTTGCCACCGCTGCCGTGCGTCCTGACCCATGCCCAGATAGTAGGACGTCCAACTATCTTTCGTCGACCGCAGCGCCAGCGACATCCCCCGCGCCGATCCGGACCCGCTTCAGGACGTCGAACAACGTGTCCAGCTCGGCCTCCGGCAGGTCGCCGAGGCCGAACTCCAGATCGGTCAGCGCCCCCGTCGCTTGCTCGACCACGGCCCTGCCCCGGTCGGTGATCCGCGCGAGCACGCCACGGCCGTCGGCGGGGTTCGGGCGCCGGTCGACGTAGCCGGCGGCGACAAGCCGGTCGATGGCGTTGGTGACGCTGGTCGGGTGCACCATCAGCCGGCTGCCGATGACCTTGAGCGGGAGCTCACCGGTGCGGCTGAAGGTGAGCAGGACCAGCACCTCGTAGCGGGCGAAGGTGAGCTCGTGCGGCTTGAGCACCTCGTCGAAGCGGGCGAGCAGGATCTGCTGGACCCGGAAGACCGAGGTCGCCGCGCGCATCGCCGAGGCCGGCCCGAAGCGCTGCTCCCACGTCTCCCCCGCCCGCTCGATCGGGTCGAAGGGCAGCCCCAGCGGTCGGACCATGCGCCGAACGCTACCGCCGGGCCTCGATGGCCCCGCCGAGGTCGAGTTCCGCGGCCGGGAGCGGGGCACAGAAGTAGAACCCCTGCGCCAGCTCGCAACCCAGCTCGGCGAGCCGGTCCCGGACCGCCGCCGTCTCGACGCCTTCCGCGACGACGGACATGCCCAGGGCATGGGCAAGGTTGATGGTGGACTCGACGATCGCCTCGGCACGCGGGTCGGCGTCCATGTGCGTCACGAAGGACCGATCGAGCTTCAGGCCGCGGACGTCACGGAGGTCGCGCAGGTAGCCCAGCGAGCTGAAGCCGGTCCCGTAGTCGTCGATGACGAGGGAGACGCCCGCGTCGAGCAGCCGCCCGATGGCGGCGCGGGCACGCACCGGATCGGCCATGAACAGATCCTCGGTGAGCTCCAGTTCCAGCGTCCCGCGCGGCAGCCCGGACCCGTCGAGCAGGTCGACCACCTGGTCCGGGAAGTGCGGGTCCAGCAGGTTGGTGACCGACAGGTTCACCGCGATCGTCAGCGGGCGGCCCGCGGCGTGCCACGCGGCTCCCTCCCGGAGCGCCTGCTGGAGCACCACGGCCGTGAGCACGGGCATGAGGCCCCCGCTCTCGACCTGCTGGAGGAACCCGCTGGGCGGTATCAGTCCGACGTCGGGGTGCTGCCACCGGGCGAGCGCCTCGACCCCGGTCACCTCACCGGTCCGCAGCGAGACCTGGGGCTGGTAGTGCAGCGACGATCTCGCCACCACCGAGCGCCGCCCGCAGCCGCTCGGTGCGTCTCCAGCCGAATCCGGCCGGCCGGGTGCAGCTGCCGGCTGAACAGCGCCTGCCCGCTCCGGGTCGCCTTCGCCTCGTACATCGCCAGGTCGGCGTGCTGCAGCAGCTCGACCGGGTCCCGGCCGTCGTCCGGGCACCAGCGCGATGCCGACGCTGGGCGCGATCACCAGCGAGCGCGACCCGAGGGAGAACGGACGGCGGAAGCCCGCCCGCAGCCGCTCGGCGATCCGGACGGCGAGCGGCCCGTCGGCGTCGGCGAGCAGCACCGCGAACTCGTCTCCCCCGATCCGCGCGACGACGTCGCCGGCGCGGACCGCCTGCTGCAACCGCGGGCGCGGCCAGGCGGAGCAGTTCGTCGCCGTAGTGGTGGCCCAGCGAGTCGTTGACCGCCTTGAAGTCGTCGAGGTCGACGACCAGCAGCGCCAGGCGGCGGTCCTCCGGCCGGCGGGCGAGCGCCCGGTCGAGGATCTCGTTGAAGGCACGCCGGTTCGCCAGCCCGGTCAGCTCGTCGGTGCGCGCCTCGCGCCGGTGCTCGGCCAGCGAGCGCACGGCGCGGAAGGACAGGCCGGTGCGGGCGATCGCGAGGGCGACGCCCGTACCGGCGAGGACCACGCCGAGGACCGGGATGTCGCGCTGCGTCGCGAAGACGAGCATGGCCAGGCACACCAGCGCGAACAGCCCGGGCAGCACCACGCTCGGGAGCGGCTCCCGGCGACCGGTGCGGGCCTCACCCGGCAGCCAGCCCGCGACGGCGACCAGGGCCATGACGGCCAGCGAGACCGACGAGAGCAGCGTGCCGGGCCGGAAGGTCCCGGCGGCCGACTGGTAGACGAAGATCGCATCGACGACGGCGAACCCGATCACCCCGGCGGCCAGCACCCAGGCGGCCGTCGGCGGGCGGAACTCGTAGGCGAGCAGGACGCCGATGAACACCACCAGCAGCATCAGGTCCAGCACCGGGTAGGCGAGGTTGACCGTCACCACGGAGCTCGGCGTCCCCGGCGCGGCGAGGGACAGGACGGTGCGGTAGAGGACCGCCACGGCCAGCGCCGAGGCGGCGAGGACCCCCACGGCGGCGTCCAGGATCAGCGACGTCGACAGCCTCCGGGCGCGCTGCCGGGCGAGTTGCACCAGGCCGGCCAGCATGAACGCGTACATCGCCAGCCAGGCCGCGTCCGCCACGGACGGGTAGGGCGGCGGCTGCTGATGTCGGACGTAGCCCAGGAAGAGCACGAACCCGAGGGCCCGCGCGCCGAGCGCGGCGGCCAGCCATGCCCAGATGGCCCGGTCGACCGGGGAGGTGAGCGGCCGGAGGGCCGCCACGACCGCCGCCGTCACGTAGCCGGCGCCCTGCAGCCAGCCGTCGATGAGCGGGTCGAACCCCGGTTCCGCCCGGACGCCGGGGAGGGTGGTCACCAGGAAGGCGACCACCTCGACGAGCAGCAGCACCAGGATCGGTGCCACCACTCGCGGCGTCGCAACGCGTCGCGCGGCCGGTAGCGGCAGCACCGCCCCCGGCTCCACCACCTCACTGTGACACGGACGCCGTCCACGGTGGAGGAGGCGACGCGCCGTGCCGCACGGTCGGTCTAGCGCTGCGCCGGCGCTCTGCCGACCTCGTGCAGCAGCGTGACGTACCGGGCACCGATGGCCCCGGCGGAGAACTCGGTGGCGCGCCGGGCGGCGGCCCGACCCATGCGCTCGCGCGCGTCGTCGTCGGCGAGCAGCCGGACGACCGCGGCGGTCAGCCCGGCGGTGTCGCCCGGCGCGACGACCAGCCCGGCCGGCTCGTCGCCCCCCGTCACGGCGTCCGCCAGCCCGGGCAGGTCGCTGGCGAGGACCGGCGTTCCGGTCGCCAGCGCCTCCAGCAGGGACACGGGCAGACCGTCCTGGTCGCCCGAGCGGGCCCGCACCGAGGGGAACGCCGCCACCGAGGCGCGGACCAGGCGGTGACCGAGATCCTCCGACGACCGCTGCCCGAGGAAGACCACGCGGTCGCCGAGCGGAGCGGCCCGCTGCTCGAGCTCGGCGCGCAGCGGCCCGTCCCCGACGACCTCCAGCGACCACTCGATGCCCGCCGGGACGTTCCGCAGGGCGTCCAGCAGGTGCGCCAGGCCCTTCTTCTCGACCAGCCGGCCGACGAAGATCAGCCGGCCGGGGACGCGCTCCGGTCCGGGCGCCGGCATCCGGTCCAGCGCCACGCCCATCGACAGCACGCGCACCCGGTCGGCCGGCACCCCCAGCCCGACGACCCGCTCGCCCATCTCCGCGTTCATGACGGTGACGAGGCCCGCGCGGCGCAGCACGCGGCGCTTGAGCCACCGCGCGAAGGACGAGGTGAGCGCGTAGAGATCGCCGCCCTGCGTCGTCACCAGCCAGGGCTGCCGGCGGGACCCGGCCAGGGCCATCAGGCCCTGCGGGATGATCCAGTGCACGTGGACGACGTCCGGGGCGGTGTCGCGGACCGCCCGCCGCACCGCGAGTGCTCCGGCCGCGAACAGGAACGGGACCTGGAGCCAGCGGCTCGGGCGGCTGCGCAGGTTCTCCAGGATCGCGCCGGCCGCGAGGTCCTCCCAGCGGCGGGGGAAGAAGCGGTACCGGCGCACCTCGACGCCCGACCACGATTCGCGGGCGCGTGACCCCGGAACCCGCGGGGTCACGACCACGGTGTCGAAGTCGGACGACTGCGCGACGGCCAGGTCGGCCACGAACGCCGGGGTGCCGTCGTCGGGACGGGCGGGGAATGTCGACGCCAGGACGAGCAGCCGCGGACGGGCCGGGGCCGGAGTGGCTCCGTCCATGGCCCCCATTCCTGGATCATGCCGTTCCGGAATGCCCCGGTCATCTCCACTCAGCCGACCGGGTGACCGCGCTGTCAGCTCAGCGCCGGCTTCAGCGGCGGCACCCGGCGGACGCCGAAGACGTCGCGGAGCGCCACCCGGGCAGCGTTGTCGCCGCACTGCCCGTGCACCGCCGGGCCCGGCGGGGTGGCCGCCGAGGCGAGGTAGACCCCCGGTGCGGGCGTCTTGTAGGTGTTCCACCGCGGCACCGGGCGGGCGAGCATCTGCCGGAACGACGCCTCGCCGTTGGAGATGTCGCCGCCCACGTGGTTGGGGTTCCACTGCTCCATCTGGACGGCGTTCTTCGTCACGCGCTCCACGACGGTGTCACGGAAGCCCGGCGCGAACCGTTCGATCTGGTTCTCGATCGCCGTCGTCAGGTCGGCGTCCGACCCGTGCGGCACGTGCACGTAGGCCCAGAAGATGTGCCCGCCGTCGGGCGCCCGCGTCGGGTCGGACACGGTCGGCTGCACCGCCAGGACGTACGGCTTGTCGGTCAGCCGGCCCGCGGCCGGCGCGGCCTCGCCGGCCAGGGTCTCCTCGAGCGTGCCGGCCACGTGGATCGTGCCCGCGCGCCGGACGTCGGGGTTCGTCCACGGCACCGGCTCGGAGAGCACCCAGTCCACCTTGAACACCCCGGGCCCGTGCGTGTAGCGCGCCACCCAGCGCCGGTAGCCCTCGTTGATGCGGTCGCCGGCCATGGCCACGAAGGCGCGCGGCGTGGTGTCCAGCAGCACGGCGGGGACGCCGTCGAACTCGCCCAGGTCGGTGACCTCGTGCCCGGTGACGACCTCGCCGCCCTGCTCCTCCAGCGCCCGGACCATCGCGTCGGCCAGCTCCTGCGAGCCGCCCTCGATCAGCGGCCAGCCCACGTGGTGGGCGAGCATGCCCAGCAGCATCCCGAGACTCGCCGTGAGCGGCCGGGAGAGATCGAGCATGCCGTGGGCTGCGGCGCCGGCGACCAGAGCCTGTCCCTCGGCCGTGTCGAAGTACCGCTGGGCCAGCCAGCGCACGTTCGGGAGCCCGTTGAGCGGTGAACCGGAGGATCTGCGGGACGCTCGCCGTGGGCGGGCGGCGCAGTTGGCTGGTGAGGAAGAAGTCGATGAGGTCGGTGCCGTGCTCGACGAGGGGCCCGAAGAGCCGGCGGTAGGCCGCGCGCGTCCGCCCCCAGCCCGTCCGCGGTCTCCTCCAGCGAGCGCCGGGACAGCGCCGCCCGGCCGCCGTCCAGCGGGTGGGCGTAGCAGATCTCGGGCTGGACCAGGCGCACTCCGCGGCTGGCCAGGTCGAACTCGCGGAAGAACGGCGCGGCCGCGGCCATGGGCTGCACGGTCGAGCAGACGTCGTGCTTGTAGCCGGGACGGGTGAGCTCCTCGGTGCGCATGCCGCCGCCCGGCCGGTCGGCCTGCTCGACGACCTGGACCCGGAGCCCGGCCGCGGACAGCCGCAGGGCGGCGGCCAGCCCGTTCGGTCCTGATCCGACGACGACGGCGTCCGGCTTCCCGTTCACCGGCCCATCCTCGCCGCGCTCTGCCCGGGCTGCCCGTTCAGAGCTGGGCGAGGAGTTCGTCCGCGGCCCGGTAGGGGTCGGTCTCCCCCGCGACCACCTGCTCGGCCAGCGACGTCAGCGCCGACGAGCCGTGCACGTCGCCCATGCGCCCGCGCAGCGCGGCGAGCGCGATCGCCTCGATCTCGCGTTCGGCCCGCTCGGTGCGCCGGCGCTGCCCCTCGCCGGAGGAGTCCAGCCACTCGCGGTGCTTCTCGACCGCCTCGAGCACGGCCTCGATGCCGTTGTCGGTGTCCCGCGAGGCCACCGTCTTGCAGATCGGCGGGCGCCAGTGACCGGCCTCGGAGTGCCGCCCGCCCAGGGAGAGCATGTAGCGCAGGTCGCGCACGGTCTGGTCGGCGCCGTCCCGGTCGGCCTTGTTGACGACGAAGACGTCGGCGACCTCCAGGATCCCGGCCTTGGCCGCCTGGATCCCGTCGCCCATCCCCGGGGCGATGAGCACCAGCGTGGTGTCGGCCAGGGAGGCGATCTCCAGCTCCGACTGCCCCACCCCGACGGTCTCGATGAGGACGACGTCGCAGCCGGCGGCGTCGAGCACGCGCAGCGCCTGCGGCGTGGACCAGGCCAGCCCGCCGAGGTGCCCGCGGGAGGCCATCGACCGGATGTAGACCCCGCTGTCGCCGGCGTGGTCCTGCATCCGCACGCGGTCGCCGAGCAGCGCGCCACCGGAGAACGGGGACGACGGGTCGACCGCGAGCACACCGACCCGCCGGCCGGCCTGGCGCAGGGCCCGCACGATCGCGGTCGTCGTCGTCGACTTGCCGACGCCGGGCGAGCCGGTGAGGCCGAGGACCTGCGCGTGCCCGGTGTGCGGGGACAGCGCGGCCGCGACCTCGCGCAGCGCCGGGCTGGCGTCCTCGACCAGGGAGATCAGCCGGGCCACCGACCGGGCGTCGCCCTCCCGGGCGCGCTCGACCAGGGCGGGGACGTCGGCCGCCCGGCGGCCGCGCCGGCCCGCGAGCGGACGGCGCGGCGGTCTGGACCGCGGTGCCCTCGTCCGTCAACGAGCGGGGACGTGCAGGATCAGGGCGTCGCCCTGACCGCCGCCGCCGCAGAGCGCGGCCGCGCCGACGCCGCCGCCGCGGCGGCCGAGCTCGAGGGCCAGGTGCAGCACGATGCGGGCGCCGCTCATGCCGATCGGGTGGCCCAGCGCGATCGCGCCGCCGTTGACGTTGACCTTCTCCGGGTCGACGCCGAGTTCCCGGGTGGAGACGATGCCGACCGCGGCGAACGCCTCGTTGAGCTCGACCAGGTCGAGGTCCTTGGGGTCGATGCCCTCGCGCTCGCACGCCTTCTGGATGGCCCGCGACGGCTGGCTCTGCAGGGTCGCGTCCGGGCCGGCGACGACGCCGTGCGCGCCGATCTCGGCGAGCGGGGTCAGACCCAGCTCGGCGGCCTTCTCGGCGCTCATGACGACGACCGCGCAGGCGCCGTCGGAGATCTGCGAGGCGGTGCCGGCGGTGATGGTGCCGTCCTTGCTGAAGGCGGGCTTGAGCTTGGACAGGCTCTCGGCGGTGGTGTCCGCGCGGATGCCCTCGTCGTCCGTGAACTCGAGCGGGTCGCCCTTGCGCTGCGGGATCTGCACCGGGGTGATCTCGTCGTCGAACAGGCCGTTCTTGGCGGCGGCCGCGGCCTTCTGGTGCGACGCGGCGGCGAACTCGTCCTGCTCCTCGCGGGTCAGGTCGTAGCGGCCGTTGGCCTGCTCGGTGAGCAGGCCCATCGCCACCTGGTCGAAGGTGTCCGACAGACCGTCGTGGGCCATCGAGTCGACCAGCTTCGTGTCGCCGTACTTGGTGCCCGTGCGCCCGTTGAGCAGCATGTGCGGCGCCTGCGTCATCGACTCCATGCCGCCGGCGACGACGATCTCGAACTCGCCGGCACGGATGAGCTGGTCGGCCAGGGCGATCGCATCGAGGCCGGAGAGACACACCTTGTTGAGGGTCAACGACGGGACCGACATCGGGATGCCACCGGCGACCGCGGCCGGGCGGGCCGGGTTCTGGCCGGCGCCGGCCTGGAGGACCTGCCCCATGATCACGTAGTCGACCTGGTCGCCGGAGATGCCGGCGCGCTCCAGGGCGGCCTTGATCGCGACGCCACCGAGGTCGGCGGCGGAGAAGTCCTTGAGCGAGCCGAGGAGACGGCCCATCGGCGTACGGGCGCCGCTGACGATGACCGAGCGGGACATGCTGCCTCCAGTACGGGCCGCCGACGGTGGCGACCGTGTGGTCGAAGGCCGCGTGCGCGACGAGGCGGCGTCGCGTCCTGACCGGGGTGGCGGAGCCGCGGCTCAGACGAGCCGAGACGCAAGGGCGGCAGGATGCCCGCGTGACCACAGACGACGACCGCCCCGGGCTGCCCGAGGGCCTGCTGACCACCATCGACCACGTCGGGCATCGCCGTCCCCGACCTGCGCGAGGCGATCGCCTTCTACGAGCCCGCCTTCGGCGTGCACTCGGTCCACGAGGAGATCAACGAGGAGCAGGGCGTCCACGAGGCGATGCTCGCCGTGGGCGACGGGGAACCCGCATCCAGCTACTCGCGCCGCTGACCCCCGAGTCGACCATCGCGAAGTTCATCGGCCGCTCCGGCCCGGGCCTGCAGCAGCTGGCCTTCCGCGTCGACGACGTCGAGGCGGTGAGCGCCATCCTGCGCGAGCGGGGCCTGCGACTGCTCTACGACGTCCCCAAGCGCGGGACCGCCGACAGCCGGGTCAACTTCGTGCACCCGAAGGACGCCGGCGGCGTCCTCGTCGAACTGGTCCAGCCGGCGGACACCGCCCACTGACTCAGCGCGGCCACACCACCGGGAACAGCGGGTGGTCGAGCTCCGCGCCGTCGGGCAGCTCGTCGGCCAGGCCCTCGAACGGCGGCGACGTGCGCCAGCGCCGCGGCGCGTGCCGGGCCTCCTCCGACAGGTAGCGCAGCGAGAGCACCCGCCGGCGACCGGCGAAGGGGAACCCCGGCGCGCCGTGCACGGTGAGGAAGTCGAAGAAGACCGCGTCGCCCGGCTGGAGCTCGTAGCGCCGCAGGTCGAAGGCGTCGCGGTCGGCCTCGATGTCGGGCAGCTCGGCGAGGCTGCCCTCGGGGAACCAGCGCGCCTCCCCGGTGAGGAAGGTGCGGGGCATCAGCCACGGGCCGGCGTGGCTGCCGGCCAGCAGTTCGAGCGAGCCCGCCTCGGGCACCGGGTCGACCGGGATCCAGGCGCTGACGCCGCGACCGTCGACGTTGTAGTACGGCTGGTCCTGGTGCCACGGGCGTGCGCTGCGCCGTTCCGCCCTCCTTGACCAGCACGTGGTCGTGGTAGAGCCGGACCCGCGGCGTGGCCATCAGCGCCGCCGCGATCGCGGGCACGCGGGAGTCGCGGGCCAGCCGCCCGATCGCGTCGACCTCCGTCCACCGGCAGAAGTCCTCGAAGAAGCGCCCGGGGTCGTCGTCGCCACTCGCCACCTGGGCGAGCGGGCTCGGCGCGTCGAGCACCGTCTCGATCGCCGCGGCCGCCGTCAGCGACCTCGTCGGGGTCCAGCGCCCCCCGGACGCAGACGACGCCGTCCCGCGCGAACGCCTCGACGAGGGTCGGGTCCACGGTCATGCCGGCGAGCCTAGGGTCGGCCGTCCGGACCCGACTCGCCCTTCCGGTTACCCATCGGTAACATCGCGCCACCTGCACCGCCTCGAGCCGGCCCACCGAGCCACAGATGACCCGGGAGTACGTGTGAACGAGATCAGGGACGCCATCCTCAGCGACTCACTCGATGCCGTGGGCGGGCTGGCGGTGCCGGAGTCCTACCGCGGGGTGGTGGTCCGCAAGGACGAGCAGGACATGTTCTCCGGGCCTGCCGACCAAGGAGAAGGACCCGCGCAAGTCCCTGCACGTCGCAGGACGTGCCCACCCCCGAGCTCGGGCCGGGCGAGGCGATGGTGGCGGTGATGGCCTCCTCGGTGAACTACAACACCGTCTGGACGTCGATCTTCGAACCGGTCTCCACCTTCGGGTTCCTGGAGCGCTACGGCCGGCTGTCGGAACTCACCAAACGGCACGACCTGCCCTATCACGTGGTCGGCTCGGACCTGGCCGGGGTGGTGCTGCGGGTCGGCGCGGGGGTGAACAGGTGGAAGCCCGGCGATGAGGTGGTCGCGCACTGCCTGTCGGTGGAGCTGGAGGACCCGGCCGGGCACGACGACACGATGATGGACCCGCAGCAGCGGATCTGGGGGTTCGAGACCAACTTCGGCGGGCTGGCCGAACTGGCGCTGGTCAAGTCCAACCAGCTGATGCCCAAACCCGCCCACCTGACCTGGGAGGAGGCCGCCAGTCCCGGGCTGGTCAACTCCACCGCCTACCGGCAGCTGGTCTCCCACCACGGCGCCAACATGAAACAGGGCGACGTCGTGCTGATCTGGGGCGCGTCCGGGCGGGCTGGGCTCCTACGCCACCCAGATGGCGCTGAACGGCGGCGCCATCCCGGTCTGCGTCGTCTCCTGCCCGGAGAAGGCCGACATCGTCCGGAAGATGGGCGCCGAGCTGGTCATCGACCGCTCCGCCGAGGACTACCGGTTCTGGAAGCGACGAACACACCAGGACCCCAAGGAATGGCAGCGGCTGGGCAAGAAGATCCGCGAACTCACCGGCGGCGACGACGTCGACATCGTCTTCGAACACCCCGGGAGGGAGACCTTCGGCGCGTCGGTGTACGTCGCCAAGCGCGGCGGCACCATCGTCACCTGCGCCTCCACCAGCGGCTTCCTGCACTCCTACGACAACCGCTACCTGTGGATGAACCTGAAACGGATCATCGGCTCCCACTTCGCCAACTACCGGGAGGCCTGGGAGGCCAACCGGCTCATCGACAAGGGCCTCATCCACCCCACCCTGTCCAAGGTCTACCCCATGACCGAGGTCGGGCAGGCCGCCCACGACGTGCACCGCAACGCCCACCAGGGCAAGGTCGGCGTCCTCACCCTCGCCCCCGAGGAGGGCCTCGGCGTCCGCGACCAGGCCAAACGCGACAAGCACCTCGACGCCATCAACCGCTTCCGCGGCCAGTAGGCCACCGGCCACGGCGGGGCTTGCCACCCACGCCGGACGGCCGGGGCATACTCGGGGCACCGGGGCACGCCCGGTGCGTGGCGGGCGGGACGGCCGGGACGACTGGGACGACCTGTCCGGCGACACGCGGAGGACCGATTTCCCTTCTGCGAGGATGACCGCATGACCGACCCGCGCCACGACCCGCTCGCGATGCACGCCACGTCGCACTCGTTCGACGTGGTCCTGCGGGGTTACGACAAGAGTCAGGTCGCCGAGACGATCGAGCAGCTCGAGGCGGACTTCCGGGTCGCCCTCGCCGACCGCGACGCGGCCGCCTCCCGCTCCGCCGACCTGGCCAGCCAGCTGTCGGCGATGCACGGCGAGATCGAGTCGCTGCGGCGCAAGGCGGCCAGCGCCGCGGCGCCCACGTTCGAGAACATCAGCGAGCGCATCCAGCACATGCTGCAGCTGGCCGAGGAAGAGGCCGGGGAGATCCGCCGCGCCGCCGAGGCCGACGCGATGGCGGTGCGGGAGCAGACCGCCGCCGAGGAGCGCGCACTGCTCGAGCGGCACGCCGCCGGGCCAGGCCGAGGTGGAGCGGATGCTCGCCGAGGCCCGCCAGAACGCCGAGCAGATCGCCCAGAAGGCACAGATCCGGGCCGACGAACTCGTCGCGAAGGCGCAGGAGCGGGTGGCCCGGCTCGACGCCGAGTCGCAGGCCCGTCGCGCCAAGGTCGAGGAGGACTTCGACATCGCGCAGCGCGCCCGCCGCGCCGAGGCCGCCCGGGCGGAGGAGGAGCGCGAGCGCGTCTCCACGCAGGCCGCCCGCCAGCGGATCGCGGCCGCCGAGCAGCACTCCGCACACCTGGTCGCCGAGGCGGAGGCACGGGCGGAGGTCGATCCGCGACGTGCGCGAGGAGCTGACCGGCCGGCTGCACCAGGTGCGCCAGCTGCTCGGCACCCTGCCCGACCTCGGCGACCGCCCGCACCAGCCCGCCGAGCCGGCCGTCGCGCCGGAGGCCGTCACCCAGCCGGCGTCCACGCCCGCGACCGCGCCCGAGACGACGCCCGCTCCGGCGCCGGCGGCCGAGGCTCCGGTCCGCCGTCCCTCGCCGACCCCGCACGCCTCGCCGTCCCGCGGCGAGAGCGAGGCCGCCCGGCAGCAGATCACCTCGGCCCAGCACCGCTCGCCGGAGACCCGTCAGCTCCCGATGCCGCCGCGCCCGGGCGCAGGCGGCTCCACGGCCGCGTCGTCGCCGGCCAACCCACCGACCCAGGCCATCGACCAGCCGGCCCAGTCGCGGAGCTGACGCCGGACCGACGTCGAGGACCCACTCGCTCCGCCGTCAGGCCCGACACGCTGACGGCGGAACCGAAGGGGGACCGTGACCGACCAGGGCCCACGGCACGCCTCCGGGACGGCTGTGCCGGGCCTCGGCGGTCTGACTCCGTCGTCGCACGCCGGGGCCCACCGCGCGCGCGGGCGCAGCAGGCTCCGGACCGGGCTGCTGTGGTCGCTGCCCGCGGCCGCCGTCGTCGCGCTGGTCACCGTGCTGCTGGTGCAGGCGGGGACCTCGGAGGCGCCGACCGACAGCGATGCGCCGGGCGGGGAGACCCCCGTCGCCGCCGCCGTGACCGAGCTCGTGCGGTGGGCCGATGCCGAACTCCGACCTGACACGCCGGTCCTGGTACCAGAGGACGTGCTGGCCGACGTGACGGCGGCCGGCGGTGACGGGGAGCGGTTCCGGCCCCTCGATGCGCAGGCGCCGGGCGCCCTGGTGCTCCTCACGGAGGAGCCGCCCGAGGGTTCGGTCGTGCTCGCCCGGTTCAGCGCCCGGGACGGCTCCGCGCTGACGGTTGCCGACCCGACCCCCGGCCGACCCACCGCCGACGAGCTCGACCGTCGTCAGCGCCTGTCCGCGGCCATCCTCGCCAATCCGAACACCGGTGCCACCGCACGAGCCGCCGAGGTCCTGAAGGCAGCGCACGTCGATGCCCGGCTGCTCGGCCTTCTCGCGGTCCTCGTGGCGCAGCTCGGTGTCGGCGTCGGGGACTTCCCCTCCGCTGCCGGGGAGCCCGCAGACGGCCCCCTCGCCCGTGCCGTGCTGATCGACCGCGTCGATGGGGAACCCATCCCGGCCGGGCAGGAGGTCACCGACCGCCTCCTGGTCTTCGTCGACGCGCAGCTGACCCCGTTCGCGCCGGACTCGGTCGAGGTCACCGACGACGGCGTCCTGATCCGGTACCGCTACGAGTCGGCGCCGGATGCCGTCGTCACGGCGGAGACTCCGTGAGTGGGACACGCCGGTGACCCGTTGTGTGCATCCCGACTGACGGGTAGGTGTGGCACGACCGCCCGCCACCGGCGGCGAACCTACTGCCGCGGAGGCCCCCCGATGAGACGAGTCCTACGAGCAACCGGCGCGGCCCTCCTCGTGGCCGGCGGCGTGCTGGCCGGCGGAACGGCGCAGGCAGCGCCGGCGGAGGGGAACGGGCTGCTCCGGCTGGCCCACCTGTCCCCGGACACCCCGGCCGTCGACGTCTACGTCGACGCCGTCGCCGATCCCGAGTCGGGCATCACGCTGGAAGGCGTCGACTACGGCACCGTGTCCGACTACCAGGACGTGCCCGCCGGGACATACACGGTGAGCATGCGCGCGGCCGGCGCCTCCCCCGACACCCCGCCGGTGCTCTCGACGACGGTCGAGGTGAGCGGGGCGACCGCGCAGACGGTGGCCGGGGTCGGCCTGTTCGCGAACCTGGGTCTGGAGATCATCGAGGACTCGCTGGAGATGCCGCCGAGCGGGCAGGCCCGGCTGCGGGTCCTCGCCGCCGCGTCGAACGCCGAGACGCTCGACGTCGCACTGGACGACGGCACATCGGTCGCGTCGGGGCTCGCCTTCGCCAGCACCAGCGACTACGTCGACGTGCCGGCCGGGACGACGAGCCTGCAGGTGTCGGCCGGCGGCGGGGCGCCCACCGCTCTGCCGGTCGACCTGGCCGCGGGGGCCGTCTACAGCGTGCTCGTGCTGGACGACGCCGAGAGGCTCACCGTGGAGCCCGTCCTCGACGCCGCCGGCCCTGGCGTGATGCCGGCCGGCGGGGTGGAGACCGGCGCCGGCGGGACCGCCGGCGGGGGCCTCCCCGCCGGCGCTGCTCCCCGTGGCCCTCGTCGCCGGCGGACTGGCGCTGGTCGCCGTGGCACGCGCCCGGCGCACGTGAACCCTCCGCTGCCCGCGCACGGCCGGCACGCCGCCGACGTGCACGGCCGGCATCGTGCGCGACGCCGGATCGGGTTGGTCCTGCACCGCCTCTCCCCCGCGGCATCGGCGGCGATCGCGGGGGCACTGGCGCTGGTCCTGTCCCTCCCGGGCGCGGGGACCCAGGTACGCGACGTCCCGGTCGCGGCGTCCGCCACCGTTCCCCAGGACACCGTCCGGCAGATCTCGCTCGCCGAGGGGGAACCCCGGGCGGATGCCGCCCTCCCCGTGCGGGTGCGCATCCCCTCGATCGGCGTGGACAGCCCGCTGGTGCAACTGGGGATCGACGACGAGGGCGTCCTCGTGCCGCCCGCCGACTTCACCCGCGCCGGCTGGTTCTCCGGTGGCCCGGTCCCCGGCGACGTCGGGCCGTCGGTGATCGCCGGCCACGTCGACTCCTATGCCGGGCCCGCGGTCTTCTTCCGGCTGCGCGACCTGGTCGCGGGCGACGAGGTCCTGGTCGACCGCGCCGACGGCACGACGGCCCGCTTCACCGTCACCGGTGCCGACCGCTACCCGAAGGCCGAGTTCCCGACCGAGGCCGTCTACGGGCCGACGCACCGCGCCGAGCTGCGGCTGATCACCTGCGGCGGCGAGTTCGACCGCGACCTGCGCAGCTATCTCGACAACGTCGTCGTCACCGCCGTCCTGGCTTAGCGGCGCCGGTCGCGCGCCCGCCAGCAGGTGGTGTGCCAGTGCCGTCGCCGGTCGGCCGCCGACTCGACGTCCCACGGGTCGAGGTCGGAGTCACGGGCATAGGCCGGCCAGGTCACCACGTGCGGCGTCGCGGGCCGGATCTCCTGGTCGCAGCCGGGGCACCGGTAGGGCTTACCCGCGCCCGAGCCGGCGAGCGGCCGGACGACCCAGTCGCCGTCGGCCGCCTCCTCGACGGTGTCGGCGCGAGGGGCGGGCCGGGCGGCAGCTCGGGGTCGGCGTCGGGGCACTCAGCGGCCGGCGTAGTCGCGGAACCCGCGGCCCGTCTTCCGGCCCAGGTAGCCGGCCGTGACGAGGTGCTCGAGCAGCGGCGCGGGCGCGAAGCCGGGCTCGCGGAACTCGATGTAGAGCTCCCGCTCGATGGCCAGCGACACGTCGAGCCCCACGACGTCGAGCAGCTCGAACGGGCCCATCGGGTAGCCGCAGCCGACCTTCATGGCCGCATCGATGTCCTCGGCGGTGGCGTAGTGCGCCTCGAGCATCTTCACCGCGTCGTTGAGGTACGGGAACAGCAGCGCGTTGACGATGAACCCGGCCCGGTCGGTGCAGGAGACCGGGTGCTTCCCGAGCTTCAGGCTCACGGCGTGCGCGGTCGCGGCGACGTCCGGCGCGGTGGAGATCGTGGAGACCACCTCGACCAGCTTCATCACCTGGGCGGGGTTGAAGAAGTGCATGCCGACCACGTCCGCCGGACGGCCGCTGGCCTTGGCGCACTCGATGACCGGCAGGCTGGACGTCGTCGTCGCGAGCACGGCACCGGCCTTGGCGATCTCGCCGAGGTTGGAGAACAGCGCCTCCTTGACCGACAGCGACTCCACGACGGCCTCGACGATCAGGTCGCGAGTCGGCGAGGTCGTCCAGCGACGTCGAGCCGGTCACGCGGGCCAGGACCTCGTCGCGGGCGGCCTCGTCGATCTTCCCGCGCTGCACCTGCTTCTCCAGGGACTTGGCCAGCGCCTTCTGGACCGCCTCGACCTTCTCCGGCGCGCGGGCGACGAAGCGGACGTCGTAGCCGCCCTTGGCGAACACCTCGATGATGCCGGTGGCCATGGTGCCCGAGCCCACGACGCCGACGGCCTGCACCGGGCGGGCGCCGGTGGCGCCCTCGGCGGACGGCGTGGCGGCGTCGTCGACGACCTCGGCCGAGTCGCGCTCGGCGTAGGTGTAGAAGCCGCGGCCGGACTTCCGGCCCAGCAGGCCCGCAGTCATCATCTGCTTGATGACCGGGCTGGGCGCATGCAGCCGGTTGCGCGACTGCTTGTACATCGTGTCGAGGATCTCGTAGGCGGTGTCGATGCCGATGAGGTCCATCAGGGCCAGCGGCCCCATCGGCAGGCCGCAGCCCAGCCGCATCGCGGCGTCGATGTCCTCGCGGCTGGCGTACCGGGCCTCGTACATCGAGACGGCGTGGTTGAGGTAGCCGAACAGCAGCGCGTTGGCGATGAAGCCCGCGCGGTCGCCGATGGTGACGTCGACCTTGCCCAGCCGCTCGGCGAGCGCCTCGACGTCGTCGACCACCGAGGGCTCGGTGACGACGGTCTGCACGATCTCGACCAGCTTCATGACCGGAGCCGGGTTGAAGAAGTGCATCCCGATGACCTTGCTCGGCCGGCCGGTGCACACCGAGAGCTCGGTGACCGACAGGCTGGAGGTGTTGGTCGCCAGGATCGTGTCCGGCGGGCAGATCTTGTCCAGCTGCGAGAAGACCTCGGTCTTCAGTTCCATCCGTTCCGGCACGGCCTCGACGACCAGCTCGGCGGACGCGAGGTCCTCCAGCGACGTGCTGAAGCGGATCCGCTCGTAGATCGCATCGCGCTCGGCGGCATCGAGCTTGCCTCGCGCCATCGCCCGGTCCGTGGAGTGCTGGAGATGCGCGCGGCCGCGGGCGAGCGCCTCGTCGTTGATCTCGACGGCGGTCACGGACAGCCCCGCCCGGGCGAGCACCTCCGTGATGCCGGCCCCCATGGTGCCCAGCCCCACGACGCCGACCTCGTTCAGTTCCCTGGCCACGTTGCCACTCCTCACGACGGTGATCGCGAGGAAGTCTCTCACCTCGGCCGAGGCGCCGCCCGCCCGGGCTACCGGCCAGTAACCAGGTTCAGAAGAGTCGAGCAGAGGGGTCGTCGGTGCCCTTGAGGACGGCGTAGTCGACGGTGACGCAGTCGATGCCGCGGTCGGCGGCGAGGACCCGCGCCTGCGGCTTGATCTCCTGGGCGGCGAACACGCCCTTGACCGGGGCCAGCAGCGGGTCCCGGTTGAGCAGCTCGAGGTAGCGGGTCAGCTGCTCGACGCCGTCGATCTCGCCGCGCCGCTTGATCTCGACGGCCACGACGGCGCCGGTCGCGTCCCGGCACAGCAGGTCCACCGGGCCGATCGCCGTCGGGTACTCCCGCCGGACCAGCGACCACCCCGGCCCGAAGGTCTCCACGTGCAGCGCGAGCAGCCGCTGCAGCTCCGCCTCGACGCCGTCCTTCTGCAGGCCCGGGTCCACGCCCAGCTCGTGGGAGTGGTCGTGGTCCACCGCCTCGATGGTGACGATCAGCTGCTCGCCGGCCTTGTTGGTGACCGTCCAGGTGCCGGAGCCGTCGGTGAGCTCGTCCTTGAGCGTGCAGGGCGGGCTCATCCAGTTCAGCGGCTTGTAGGCACGGTCGTCGGCGTGGATGGAGACCGAGCCGTCGGCCTTGACCAGCAGCAGGCGGGTCGCCATCGGGAGGTGGGCCGTGAGCCGGCCGATGTAATCGACGGAACAGCGGGCGATGACCAGACGCACGGACGCCGACGGTACCGGGTGGGCGTGGCCCTCCCCCGCGGGCGGGGCGTTCGCCCAACTGGGCGACAGGAGGTCAAGATCACGAACCGGCCGACCGATACCGGACAGGAGGGAGCACCACCGGAGCCGGGAGGTCGACGATGCGACGAGTACTGGCGAGCGCCGCCGCCCTGGTGACCCTGCTCGCCGGCGTCGTGGTGGCCGCACCCGCCGCGACGGCCGCGCCGGAGCCGTGCGTCGTCTCGGCGAAGCTGGTCAACTCCTGCCGACCATGGCTCGGGGCGTCGGCCGGGGGCTACCCGAACCTGACGACGACGCTGCGGCCGCAGATCGAGGCGCACGAGCAGCGCATCGGCCGGCCGGTCGACATCGTGCACAGCTACCACCCGCCGGGCAATCTGCCGTTCACCACCGACGAGCTCTTCTTCATCAACCGCGCGGACACCTACGGCTTCATCAACTGGAAGCCGGCCGCCGTCTGGGCGGATGCCACCGGTGGCAACGCGACGGTGAACCACCAGATCGACGTCGTCGCGACGCGGTTCGCCTCCCTGGCGCCGCGCACGATCTTCCTGACCCTGCACCACGAGCCGGAGAACGACGTCTCGGCGGAGAACTGCACCACCAGCGCGACCGGCGCCGCGGCGGGCAGCCCGGCCGACTACCGGAACATGTGGCGCAACGTCCGTCAGCGGTTCGAGGCCCGCGGGGCGACGAACGTCGTCTGGGTCATGGACTACATGAACTACCCGCGCTGGGACTGCCTGGTCCCGTTGCTGTACCCCGGGAACGACCTGGTCGACTGGGTGATGTTCAACGCCTACGGCGGAGCGTCGACGCCGAACTTCGTCGCGAACACGCAGCGCTTCTACGATCTGCTGACCCGCACGTCGGACGCCGGCCACGACTACCTGTCCAAGCCGTGGGGCATCGTCGAGTGGAGCATCCGCAACGCCACCGCTGCCCAGGGCGCCGCGTACTACCAGCAGGCCGCGACTGCGCTCACCAACGGCACGTTCCCGCGGCTGAGGGCCTACATGGTCTTCGACAACGTCGGCCCGGACGGCAACGAGAACCGCGTGGCCTACACGACCGGCGGAGTGTTCGACCAGGCCAAGCAGGACGCCTACACCGCCTTCGCCAACCACCCGCTGCTCGGTGGTGGCGTGTCGAGCGACGACCAGGTGGCACCGACGGCAGCCACGGGGCTGCAAGCCTCCGTGAGCCTGTCCACCCCGGTCACACTGACGTGGGGCCCGGCGACGGACTCCGGCGGCTCGGGCCTCGCGACCTACCGCGTCTACCGCGACGCCACGCTGATCGGCACGGCGCTGCCCAGCCGGCGGGTCTTCCGCGACACCCTCGTGCGGGCGGGCACCGGCTACACGTACCGGGTCCAGGCCGTCGACGGTCAGGGCAACGTGGGCCCGCCCACCACCGTGGCCGCGACCACTGGCCCGGCCACCGAGGCCCTGCCGCCATCCGCCCCACCGGGACTGCGGGCCGTCTCGGCCACCACGAACAGCATCTCGCTGACCTGGACGCGGTCGATCGACAACGTCGGCGTCCGGGGCTACAACGTCTACCGGGACGGCAGGTACGTCGGGTACTCGTTCACCACGGCCTTCACGGACACCGGCCTGGCCACCGGCGCGGCGCACCAGTACCGGGTCTACGCGTTCGACCACTCGGCGAACTACTCGTCGCGGTCGGGCATCATCACCGCCCGGACGGCCTGACGACGGCGGGCCTGCGCCCGACCGCAGCCGTCGGACTGGTCCCCATCCCGGATGTGCGGAGCCTCATGGCGCGGGAAAGGTCCAGCGGGTCGGGCTGCCGGCGAAGTCGGCCTCCGAGATCGCGAAGGCCCGCTCCGGCCGGACCGCGAACGTGCCGTTGACCGCGGGGTCCAGGAACTCCACGCTGACCGCGCCGCCGCCGTACTTGCCGTTCACCGCCGCCACGAACGCCTCGATCCCGGGCAGGTCGGTCACCTGCTCGACGACACCGTCGACGACGACGGGGTTGCGGGCGTCGTCGGTGGTCACCGTGCAGCGAGCCTCGACGGCGAGGTTCCGGGCCTTGCGCGAGCGCAGGCCGCTGGAGAACCAGACGCGGCCGTCGAGCCACACACCCCAGACCGGCATGAGGTGCGGCGAGCCGTCGGGCCGCACGGTCGCGCACCAGTAGTCGTGGGACACCGTCAGCCGCCGCTCGGCCTCCGACCACGGCAGGAGCCCACTGCCCTCGTCGGCGGGCAGGATGCCGTAGCCCGGCATGAAGGGGCGGTCGGGTCTCGGCCCCCGTGCAGGGTCCCGCGCGAGCTTGCGAGCGATGGGGGGCACGGGGGTCCTTTCTCAGTCGCTCCAGACCGGCTTGCGCTTCTCCAGGAAGGACGCCATGCCCTCGCGGGCGCCGGGGATCTGGCTGGCCGCAGCCATCACCTCGATCGCCGTCGTGTAGGCGTCCCGCTCGGGCCGGCCGAGTTGCGCGTAGAGCGTCTGCTTGCCCCAGGCCTTGCTGGCCCGGGAACCCCGGGTGGCGCGGCCCATCAGGTCCGCGACCGCGGCGTCGAGCTCGGCGTCGGGGACGACCCGGTTCACCAGCCCCCAGTCCAACGCGGTGGCCGCGTCGATGACGTCACCGGTCAGCGCCAGCTCCATGGCGCGCTTGCGCCCGACGTTGCGTGCGATCGCGACCATCGGCGTGTGGCAGAACCAGCCGCCCTTCCCACCCGGGGCGGCGAAGCCGGCCGACTCGGCAGCGACGGCCAGGTCGCAGGATGCGACCAACTGGCAGCCGGCGGCGGTGGCCAGCGCGTGCACGCGCGCGAGCACCACCTGCGGCACCGACTGGATGGTCTGCATCAGCTCCGTGCACAGCAGGAGCAGGCTGCGGACGTCGGGCAGCGAGGCGCCCGCGACGTCGGCGAAGTCGTGACCGGCGCTGAACACGGGCCCCTCGCCGGCGAGCACGATCCCCGTCGCGTCGCTCTCCCCTGCCTCGGTGAATGCGGCCAGAAGCTGGGTCAGGTGCTCGCGCGAGAGAGCGTTGCGCCGCTTCGCGCGCGCCATCGTGATGCAGATCGTGTCGCCGTCACGCTCGACCCGGGGGGCGCCCTCACCGATCATGGGCCGACGCTAGCCGAGGGGTGGCGGGCAGGACATGATCGCGCGATGGAACCGCTCCGCATGGGCCTCGTCGGGTACGGCTTCGGCGGACGCTGGTTCCACGCTCCCCTGCTGGCCGCGGCACCCGAGTGCGCCTTCCTCGGCGTGGTGACGGCGTCCGCCGAACGCCGGGCCCTGATCGAGCGGGAGCACCCGGGCGTCGCGCTGTACGACTCGCTGGAGGCGCTCGCGGCCGACGGTGCCGAGGCGGTGGCCATCTCCACGCCGGCGGACACGCACACCGCTCTGACCGATCGCGCGCTGGGCCTGGGCCTGGCCGTGGTCTGCGACAAGCCGTTCGCCCTGGACGCGGCGGCCGCCCGCAGCTCGGTGGAGCTCGCCGAGCGGCTCGGGCTGGCGCTCGCCCCGTACCAGAACCGGCGCTGGGACTCCGACTTCCTGACCGTCCGGGCACTGGTCGACCGCGGGGCGCTGGGCACCGTGACCCGGTTCGAGTCGCGCTTCGAGCGGTTCGACCCCGAGCCGGGCCCGCCGGCCGCCGGTGGGGGCACGCTGCGCGACTTCGGCAGCCACCTGGTCGACCAGGCCCTCGTGCTGCTCGGCCCGGTCGAGTCCGTGTACGCCGAGTTCCGGGTGCGGGAGAGCGGTCTCGACGACGACGTCTTCGTCGCCCTGACCCACGCGAACGGCGCCCACTCTCACCTGTGGGGCAGCTGGAGCCAGGGCGCGCCGGGCTCGCGGTTCCGCGTCACCGGTACCGAGGCGGCCTACGAGGTCGGTGGGCCGATGGACGGCCAGGAGCCGGCACTGCTCGCCGGGCGGACGCCGGCGACCGAGGGTGGGCGCTGGGGCGAGGAGCCCCGCGAGCGGTGGGGCGCGCTCAGCCGGGGTGGCGAGGGCGAGCCGGTGCCGACCGAGCGCGGCCGGTGGGACACCTTCTACCCGGCGTTCGCCGCCGCCGTCCGTGGCCAGGGCGCCGTCCCGGTGGATCCGCGCGACGCCGTCGCCACCGCGACGGTGCTCGACGCCGCCCGCCGCAGCGCGACGGACGGCGTCGTCGTCCGGCTCTAGCGGAGTCCCACGGGCGCGGAAACGCGCCCCTACGACTCCACTCAGGCCGGCTCGGGCACCTTCTCGTCGGGGTGGGCGGGGAGACCGTTTGCCTCGCGGATCACGTCGACGACGTGCTCCATGATGTCGGTCAGCCCGAAGTCCTTGGGCGTGAAGACGCGGGCGACGCCCTGCTCGCGCAGCCGGCGCGCGTCGCTGTCGGGGATGATCCCGCCGACGACGACCGGGACGTCGTCCAGCCCGGCCTCCTTCAGGCCGCGCAGCACCGCCGGCACCACCTGCAGGTGCGAGCCGGACAGCACCGAGAGCCCGACGACGTGCACGTCCTCCTCGACCGCGGCCGACACGATCTGGGCGGGCGTGAGCCGGATGCCCTGGTAGATCACCTCGAAGCCGGCGTCGCGGGCACGGACGGCGATCTGCTCGGCACCGTTGGAGTGCCCGTCGAGCCCCGGCTTGCCGACCAGGAAGCGCAACCGGCCGCCGAGCTCCTCACCGGTGGCCCGCACGCGGGCGCGGACGTCGGTCAGCGTGGCGTCGGCCTCCCCGCCCCCGCTGGCGGCCGCGACGCCGGTGGGCGCCCGGTACTCGCCGAACACCTCGCGCAGGACGCCGGCCCACTCCCCCGTGGTCACGCCGGCGCGGGCGCAGTCCAGGGTCGCGGCCATCAGGTTGGTGTCGCCGCCGGCGGCCTCGCGGAGGGCGTCGAGGGCCTTGTCGCAGCCTCCTGATCGCGCTCCGCGCGCCACTTCTGCACCGCCTCCTGCGCCGCGTTCTCCACGGCCGGGTCGACCGTCATGATCGCGGTGTCGAGATCGGCGGTGAGCGGGTTGGGCTCGGTGCTCTGGAACTTGTTGACGCCGACGACGACGTCCTCGCCGCTCTCCATCCGCCGGCGCTTCTCGGCCAGCGAACCGACGAGCTCGCCCTTCATGTAGCCGGACTCGACGGCCGCGACCGCGCCGCCCATCTCCTGCACGCGGGCGATCTCGGCCCGGGCGCCCTCGACGATCTCGGCGACCTTCTGCTCCACGACGACCGAGCCGGTGAACAGGTCCTCGTACTCGAGCAGGTCGGTCTCGAACGCCAGGACCTGCTGCAGCCGCAGCGACCACTGCTGGTCCCAGGGCCGCGGCAGGCCGAGCGCCTCGTTCCAGGCCGGCAGCTGCACCGCCCGGGCGCGGGCGTCCTTGGAGAGGGTGACGGCGAGCATCTCCAGCACGATCCGCTGGACGTTGTTCTCCGGCTGCGCCTCGGTCAGGCCGAGCGAGTTGACCTGCACGCCGTACCGGAACCGCCGGTGCTTGGCGTCCTGGACGCCGTAGCGCTCCTGGGTCAGCTCGTCCCAGAGCTGGTTGAACGCCCGCATCTTGCACATCTCCTCGACGAAGCGGACGCCCGCGTTGACGAAGAAGGAGATGCGCGCGACGACCTCGCCGAACTTCTCCTCCGGCACCTGGCCGGAGTCGCGCACGGAGTCGAGGACGGCGATGGCCGTGCTGATCGCGTAGGCGACCTCCTGCACCGGCGTCGCCCCGGCCTCCTGCAGGTGATAGCTGCAGATGTTGATCGGGTTCCACTTCGGCAGGGTCGTCACCGAGTAGGCGACCATGTCGGTGATCAGCCGCATCGACTGCGCCGGTGGGAAGACGTAGGTCCCCCGCGACAGGTACTCCTTGATGATGTCGTTCTGCGTCGTCCCGGCGAGCTTCGTGACGTCGTGCCCGTGCTCCTCGGCGACCGCCTGGTAGAGCGCGAGCAGCCACATCGCGGTGGCGTTGATCGTCATCGACGTGTTCATCTCGTCGAGCGGGATGCCGTCGAAGAGCGCGCGCATGTCGCCGATGTGGGTGACCGGCACGCCGACCTTGCCGACCTCACCGACCGCCAGTTCGTCGTCGGGGTCGTACCCGGTCTGCGTCGGCAGGTCGAAGGCGACCGAGAGACCGGTCTGGCCCTTCTCCAGGTTGCGCCGGTACAGGGCGTTGGACTCGGCCGGCGAGGAGTGGCCGGCATAGGTGCGCATGACCCAGGGGCGGTCGCGCTCCTTCGGCGATGAAGGGAACGGCATGCCCGCGGAGTCTAGGGCGGTTACTCGCCGGTAGCAGCCCCGCGTCCGGACCGCGCCGGGGACTATGACCGGTGGCACACTCGATCGTGTTCGAGGGAGGGCGCCATGCCGATCGGGGCGGGGAGCAGCCTGCACTACCTCGTGGGCCCGGTGATCGCGTTCCTGGTGCTGGGTCTGCTGGCGCTGTTCATGCGCTGGGCGTTCGGCACCGGATCCGGCCGGGAGCAGGCGCCGCCGGCCGACGACGGCCTGCTCACGCGCATCGCCACGCTGTCACAGCGGGAGGCCGCGCTGGCCCTGCGGGCGGTGCTCTCCGACGCCGGGATCCGGTCGACGATCCGGTGTCCCGCCGCCCACCGTGCCGACGTGCTGGTGTTCCCCGAGGACGCCGACCAGGCCCGCCTGCTCGCGGCGTCGTTCGCCGCCGCCCGAGTGAGTCAGCCGACCCGCTCGGTCCGCTTCACGTCGGCACCGAGGCCGCGCAGCTGCTCGACGAAGTCGGGATAGCCGCGGTCGATGTGGTGCACCTCCTGCACCTCGGTGATGCCGTCGGACATCAGACCGGCCAGGACCAGTCCGGCCCCGGCGCGGATGTCGGTGGCCACGACAGGCGCGCTGGACAGCCGCTCCCGGCCACGGACGACGGCGTGGTGGCCGTCGATGCGGATGTCGGCGCCGAGCCGCACCAGCTCGTTGACGAACATGAACCGGCCGTCGTAGACGTTCTCGGTGATCAGGGCGGTTCCGGTGGAGACCGCCGCGAGCGCGACGGCCATCGGCTGCAGGTCGGTCGGGAAACCGGGAAAGGGCAGCGTGACGACGTCGACGCAGCGGGGCCGCTCGTCCATGGCGACCCGGATGCCGTCGGGCACCACCTCGACCGTCGCCCCGGCGTCCGTGAGCTTGTCCAGCGCGACCGTCAGGTGGTCGGCGACCGCCCGCTCGATGACGACGTCGCCGCGGGTCATGACCGCGCCGATGGCCCACGTGCCGGCGACGATCCGGTCGGGCACGGTCGTGCACTCCACCGGCGAGAGGGCGTCGACGCCCTCGACGGTGATCGTCGAGGTGCCCGCGCCGTCGATGCGGGCGCCCATCGCGGTGAGCATCGAGCAGAGGTCGACGATCTCCGGCTCGCGCGCGGCGTTGTCGACCATCGTCGTGCCGCTGGCGAGCACGGCCGCCATCACCAGGTTCTCGGTCGCGCCGACGGAGGGGAAGTCCAGCCAGATCGAGGTGCCGACGAGGCGGGGCGCGGTGGCGACGAGGAAGCCGTGCTCGCTGACGATCGTCGCGCCGAGCCGCTCGAGGCCGGAGATGTGCATGTCCAGCCCACGGGAGCCGATCGCGTCGCCCCCGGGCAGGGCCACCTTCGCCGAGCCGCAGCGGGCGACCAGGGGGCCGAGGACGCTGATCGAGGCCCGCATCTTGCGGACCAGGTCGTAGTCGGTCTCGGTGGACGGCGCCTCCGGGACGTCGACGACCACCCGGCCGCCGCCCCCGCCGCGTCCGCTCGTACGTGACGTCGCAGCCGAGCCGGCGCAGCACCTCGCTCATGATCGTCACGTCGAGGATGTCGGGGACCTCGTCGATCGTCGATCGGCCGGGGGCGAGCAGCGCGGCCGCCATCAGCTTCAGCGCGCTGTTCTTGGCGCCCGTGACGCCGGACCCGGCCGGTCAGGGCCGTGCCGCCGGTCACCTCGAAGCACTCCACCCGGCCACCCTAGGCGGGGGGCAACATAGGCTCGGCTCATGGTCCGGCTCACGCGCATCTACACGAAGACCGGCGACGCCGGTGAGACGCATCTCGGCGACATGAGCCGGGTCGCCAAGACCGATCCCCGGCTGATCGCCTACGCCGACGTGGACGAGGCCAACAGCGTCCTCGGCGTCGCGCTGGCGCTGGGCGACCTGCCCGACCGAGACCGCCGACCTGCTGCGCAGCATCGCAGAACGACCTGTTCGACGTCGGCGCCGACCTGTGCACCCCGGTCACCGAATCCCCGGAGTTCCCGCCGCTGCGGGTCACGCCCGCCTACACCGAGCGGCTCGAGGCGGCCTGCGACGTCCACAACGAGGCGCTGCCCAACCTGACCAGCTTCATCCTGCCCGGCGGCACGGCCGGCGCGGCCCTGCTGCACCAGGCGCGCGCCGTCGTCCGGCGGGCCGAGCGCAGCGTCTGGGCGCTGCTCGCCGTCGACGCCGAGCGGACCAACGCCGAGACCGCGCGCTACCTCAACCGGCTCTCGGACCTGCTGTTCATCCTCGCCCGCGCGGCCAACCCCGGCGGGGACGTGCTGTGGCAGCCCGGGCGCGCGCCACGGCAGCGGTCGACGTGCTGGAGCCGGTCCTTCATCAGCGCACCGGCGGCGCCGACTCCACCCAGGACAGGAAGCCGGTCACCGTCGAGGGGTCCATCGCGAGCTCACGCGGGCCCTCGCTCGTCGCGCACTCGAGCACGACGACGTCCGACGGCAGGGCGAGGTCGTCGCGGCCGGGGTGCGGCGGGACGCCACGACGGAGCTCGGCCCGACAGAGCCGCTCCTGCGGCCGGACCGACAGGGACAGGCCCCGGTACCAGAGCAGCATGTCGCCGCCGTACCAGGCGACACCCACCGACCAGCGGGGCGTGCCCTCCGGGCGCGAGCCACATGGTGACCGCGCCCAGGCCGGAGAGCAGGAACCGGCGGCGGAGCAGGAAGACGACCGCCACCAGGACGACGAGCGACCGCCGAGCAGGACCAGCAGGACCGTGGTCATGGTGCGCGCCCCGGTGGGTTCGGCGGTCGGAACGTCAGACGCTCTCGCCGGCCGCCCGGAGCCGGGACTGCGCGCGGCGGGCCGCGGCGAGGGCTTCGGGGTCGTCGTCGCCCTCGCCCTCGGCGCGGCGCAGGGCCTCGCGGGCGCGCTCGACGTCGATCTCGGTGGAGATCTCCGCGGTCTCGGCGAGGATGGAGACCCCGCTCTCGGTGACCGAGAGGAAACCGCCGTGCGCGGCGACGACGAGGTCGTCACCGGACTCCGTGCGGATGGTCACCACACCGCCGGGCGCCAGTTCGCCCAGCAGGGGTGCGTGGCCGGGCAGCACGCCCAGTTCGCCTTCGGTCGTGCGGGCGATGACCATCCGTGCCTCGCCGGACCAGATCTTCCGCTCGACGGCCACCAACTCGACCTGCAGGGTCGCCACGACACTCCTCGGGGTCCACCACGTCCCCAGCACGGGATGCGGCGCGTTACGGACGCCGGTCGGTCGGACACGGCGACGGGTCAGCACCCACTCTAGCGGCGTGTCGGGCTGGCCACTCCGGCGGTGGCGGGGAGGGTCCTTCTCAGGCGGCGCGGCGGTAGAGCAGCGTCCAGCGGCCGACGCGGACCCAGGGGTGACGGACGCTGGAGGCCGGCGCCCACTCGTCGAGGGTGAACCGCGGGTCCTCGGCGGCCGGGACGGGCGCGTACGGCGGCCAGGTCCAGTCGGCGGTCAGGTCGGCCGACCCCGGGGTCGGTGCTGGGCCTGGCGTCGGCGTTCGGTTCCACGTCGTTCCTCGTCACGGTGCCCGCGGCTCGGGCGCATGTCCTGATGGTCGGCACCACCGGTACCGTCCATCAGCACGATAGACGCGAACCACCCGATCTGGTGAACCGTGTTATCCGATCCGTGACCAACGTCCGCAGCCCGAGGACGAGAACGCCGTGTCCGAGGACTGGATGGTGACGGTCGCGTCGGCGGCGCCGAGACCGTTCGCGATGAGGTCGTCGAAGGACCCCGAGAGGCCGGACAGCCGCTCCCAGTAGCAGTCCCCACCGGACTCGGCGCGATACGTGCCCGGGGCGACCTCGGTGCCCACCAGGTACAACCCGTCGCCGGGCAGACTGCCGTCTGCCGCCTGCTGCTCCAGGACGGCCACGGCATCCTCGCGCTGCGCCAGGTCGGCCTCGCGTGCGTCCAGATCGGCCGCGCGGGCGTCCAGTTCGGCCACCCGCGCTTCGTTCTCGGCAGCGACCGGCGGCCTCCGCCTCCCCGCGGGCCTCGGCGACCTCGTCCCTGGCGTCGGCGACGTCGGCACTCGCATCGGCGCGAGTGGTGGCCACCTCCTGCTCCAGCTCCTGCACCTGCTGCTCGAGGCCGGCGACGTCCATGTCGAGCGCGCTGACCTGATCCGCGTCGTCGGCCACCAGCCAACCGGTGGCGACACCTCCACCGAGGCCGAGGAGCAGACCGCACACGGCGACCACGCCGAGGAGTCGGGTGCGGCCGGTCGGCGGACCGCCCGGGGCGGGCGACGTGAATCCCTCGGCGGGATGCGGCTGGGCATAGGCGGGCGGGCTGTCGTACGCGGGCGGGCCGTCATGTCCGCGGAGGGCTGGCCCGGTCGACTCCACGACGGAGAGCGTCGCCGTGCCGTCTGTCCACTGCTGCTCGTTCACCGAATCCCCGTTCCACCTGCGGGGATTCCGGACCCCGGGCCGGGTCGCATCGTGCACCACGGAGCGCCGTCCAGGAAGAAAGCAGAAGGCCGGACCCCCGAAAGGGGTCCGGCCACGCGAGTTCTGGAACGGCCACCTTCGGGTCCCGCGCCGAGCGTGCGAGGCGTGGGAAGGGTGGTCCTTCTACTACTTCTTGAGCTTCTCCGCGTTCTTCTCGAGGTCCTCGAGCCCGCCCTGCATGAAGAAGGCCTGCTCGGGGAGGTGGTCGTAGGTGCCCTCGGTCAGCGCCTTGAACGCCTCGAGCGTCTCCGACAGCGGCACGAACGAGCCCGGCTGACCGGTGAAGGCCTCGGCGACGAACATGTTCTGCGAGAGGAAGCGCTCGATGCGCCGGGCCCGGTTGACCGTGACCTTGTCCTCTTCGCCGAGCTCGTCGATGCCGAGGATGGCGATGATGTCCTGGAGCTCCTGGTAGCGCTGCAGGATCCGCTTCACCGTCTGCGCGATCTCGTAGTGCTCCTTGCCGACGTACTGCGGGTCGAGGATCCGGCTGGTGGAGTCCAGCGGGTCGACGGCCGGGTAGATGCCCTTCTCCGAGATCGGCCGGGAGAGCACCGTCGTCGCGTCGAGGTGGGCGAACGTGGTGTGCGGCGCCGGGTCGGTGATGTCGTCGGCGGGCACGTAGATCGCCTGCAGCGAGGTGATCGACCGGCCCCGGGTCGAGGTGATCCGCTCCTGCAGCTCGCCCATCTCGTCGGCCAGGGTCGGCTGGTAGCCCACGGCCGACGGCATGCGGCCGAGCAGCGTCGACACCTCGGACCCGGCCTGGGTGAACCGGAAGATGTTGTCGATGAAGAGCAGCACGTCCTGGTTCTGCTCGTCGCGGAAGTACTCGGCCATCGTCAGCGCCGACAGGGCGACGCGCAGCCGCGTGCCCGGCGGCTCGTCCATCTGGCCGAAGACCAGGGCGGTGGACTCGATGACGCCGGACTCGGTCATCTCCGTGATGAGGTCGTTGCCCTCACGGGTGCGCTCGCCGACGCCGGCGAACACCGAGACACCACCGAACTCCTGGGCGACCCGGCGGATCATCTCCTGGATCAGCACGGTCTTGCCGACGCCGGCCCCGCCGAACAGGCCGATCTTCCCGCCGGCGACGTACGGGGTGAGCAGGTCGATGACCTTGATGCCGGTCTCGAGCATCTCGGTGCGGCCCTCGAGCTGGTCGAACCGCGGCGCGTGCCGGTGGATCGTCCAGCGCGGGGCGTCCAGGCCGTAGCCGGGCTCGTCGAGGCACTCGCCGAGGGCGTTCCACACGTGGCCCTTGGTGACGTCGCCGACCGGCACGCTGATCGCGCTGCCGGTGTCGGTCACCTCGGCACCGCGGACGAGGCCGTCGGTCGGCGCCATCGAGATGGTGCGGACGACGTTCTCGCCCAGGTGCTGGGCGACCTCGAGGGTCAGCGTCTTGCTCAGGTCGGCCAGCGCGACGTCGACCTTCAGGGCGTTGAACAGGTCGGGCATCGCGTCGCGGGGGAACTCGACGTCGACGACCGGCCCGGTGACCCGCACGACGCGGCCGGCGGCCGTGGTCTGCGAGTTGGTCGGACGGTCCTCGGTGACGGTCATCTGTAGTGCTCTCCTGCCCTCGGGCTGTGTGCTCTGTGGGGTTCGTCTCGCGTCTTCGGGTGGAACATGTCGCTCAGTCGCCTGGAACCCGCCGAGACCAGCGCGTCGGAGCCGCCGACGATCTCGCTGATCTCCTGGGTGATCTCGGCCTGGCGGGCCTGGTTGGCCTGCCGGGAGAGGTTCTTGGCCAGCTCCTCGGCGTTGTCCGAGGCCGACTTCATCGCGCGGCGGCGCGACGCCGACTCCGAGGCCGCTGCCTCGAGCATCGCCGCATAGATCCGCGTGGTGATGTACTTCGGCAGCAGCGCGTCGAGCAGACCCTCGGCCGACGGCTCGAACTCGTACGACGTCGGGACGCCGGTGTCGCCGGCCTGGCCGGCCTCGCGGTCCTCGCGCTCGTAGTCGAACTCCTCGACCTCCTCGACCTCCAGCGGAGCCATCCGCTTGGCGACCGGGACCTGCGCGAGCAGCGAGCGGAACTCGGTGTAGACGATGTGCAGCTCGTCGACGCCGAGGATGCCGTCGTCACCGGCGCCGCCGCCCTCGTCGTCGTCCGCACCGGCGGTGAAGGCGGCGATGAGCTCCTCCCCCACGCGCTGGGCGTCGGGGTAGGTCGGCTGCTCGGAGAAGCCGGTGAACGTGTCGACCATGTCGCGGTCGACGGAAGGAGTAGTAGGTCTCCCCCTTCCGGCCGACGACGTAGAGCAGCGGCTCCTTGCCCTCCTGGCGCAGCAGGGAGAGCAGCTCCTCGGTCCGCCGCAGCACGTTCACGTTGTACGAGCCGGCGAACCCGCGGTCGGACGTGATCACGAGGACCGCCGGCGCGCTGCGGGTTCTGCCGCTCGGTCAGCAGCGGGTGGTCCAGCGACGCCGACGACGCCAGCGCCGACAGCACGCGCGTGATCTCCCGGGCGTAGGGCTTGGACGCCTCCACCCGGGCCTGTGCGCGCACGATGCGGGCACCGGCGATCAGCTCCTGCGCCGAGAAGATCTTCTTCGTCGACTGCGTGGAGCGGATGCGGCGCCGCAGCGCGCGGAGGGAGGCGGCCATGGGTCAGGCCTTCTTCTTGACCTGGACGCGCTCCTGGCCACGCTCGGACGCGTCCATCGCCTCGGCCTCGGGCTCGTTGACCTGGAGCGACTCGCCCTCGGCGGTCGTGAACTGCCCGTAGAAGGCCTCGACGGCCTTCTCCAGGCTCTGCACGGCGTCGTCACCGAGCGCCTTGGAGGTGCCGGATCTCGTCGAAGATGCCCTCGTGGTTGCGCGCGATGTACTCGAGGAACTCGCGCCTCGAAGCGGCGGACGTCGTTCACCGGCACCTTGTCGAGCTTGCCGGTGGTGCCCAGCCAGAGCGAGACGACCTCGCGCTCGACCGGGAACGGCGAGTACTGGCCCTGCTTGAGCAGCTCGACCAGGCGCTGACCGCGGTCCAGGGTCGCGCGGCTGGAGGCGTCCAGGTCGGAGGAGAACGAGGCGAAGGCCTCCAGCTCGCGGAACTGGGCGAGGTCCAGGCGCAGGCGGCCGGCGACCGACCGCATGGCCTTGATCTGGGCCGACCCACCGACGCGGGACACCGAGATGCCGACGTTGATGGCCGGGCGGACACCGGAGTTGAACAGACCGGTCTCGAGGAAGATCTGGCCGTCGGTGATCGAGATGACGTTGGTCGGGATGTAGGCCGACACGTCGTTGCCCTTGGTCTCGACGAGCGGCAGGCCGGTCATCGAGCCCGCGCCCAGCTCGTCGGAGAGCTTCGCGCAGCGCTCCAGCAGGCGGGAGTGCAGGTAGAAGACGTCGCCCGGGTAGGCCTCGCGGCCCGGCGGACGGCGCAGCAGCAGCGAGACCGCGCGGTAGGCCTCGGCCTGCTTGGACAGGTCGTCGAACACGATCAGGACGTGCTTGCCCTCGTACATCCAGTGCTGGCCGATGGCCGAGCCGGTGTAGGGGGCGATGTACTTGAAGCCGGCGGCCTCGGAGGCGGGCGCGGCGACGATGGTCGTGTACTCCATCGCGCCGGCCTCCTCGAGGGAGGCGCGGATCGCCGCGATCGTCGAGCCCTTCTGGCCGACGGCGACGTAGATGCAGCGCACCTGCTGCTTCGGGTCGCCGGTCGCCCAGGCTTCCTTCTGGTTGATGATCGTGTCGGTGACGATCGCCGTCTTGCCGGTCTGGCGGTCACCGATGACGAGCTGCCGCTGGCCGCGGCCGATCGGCGTCATGGCGTCGATGGCCTTGATGCCGGTCTGCAGCGGCTCGTGCACCGACTGGCGCTGGACGACGGTGGGCGCCTGCAGCTCCAGGGCGCGGCGGCCGGTCGGTCTCGATCTCGCCGCCGCCGTCGATCGGGTTGCCCAGCGGGTCGACGACCCGGCCGAGGTAGCCGTCGCCGACGGGTACCGAGAGCACCTCGCCGGTGCGGCGGACCTGCTGGCCCTCCTCGATCCCGGAGTAGTCACCCAGGATCACGACGCCGACCTCGCGCACGTCGAGGTTCAGAGCCAGACCGCGGACGCCGCTCTCGAACTCGAGCAGCTCGTTGGTCATGACCGAGGGCAGGCCCTCGACCCGGGCGATGCCGTCGCCGCACTCGGTGACGGTGCCGACCTCCTCGCGGGAGACGTCGGGGCTGTACTCGGTGACGTAGCTCTGGATGGCACTGCGGATCTCGTCCGCTGAGATCGTCAGCTCGGCCATGGGGTGTGTCCTCTTCCCTGCGGGGTTCGTGTCTGGAGGAGTGGTCGAAGTCGGTCAGCCGCAGCCGCCGGCCGGCGGCTTCCAGGCGGTGGGCGATGCTGCCGTCGATGACCTCGTCGCCCACCTGGACGACGAGCCCACCGAGCACGCTCGGGTCGACGGTCACCTGCAGGCCGACGGTCCGCCCGTAGATGCGGCCGAGGATCTCGGTCAGCCGCTGCTCCTGGGCGTCGGTGAGCGGCACGGCGCTGGTGACGAGGGCGACGGACTGGCCGCGGCGACGGCTGGCCACCTCCGACAGCCGCTCGATCGCGTTCTCGGCGTGCCCGGCATGGGGGCCGGTCAGCGTGTTGCGCAGCAGCTGTTCGGTGACCGGGCTGACCTTGGCCGAGAGGAGGCTGTCCAACAGCGACGACGTGCCCTCCGCGGGGGCCTTGCGGTCGCTCAGGATGCGCGCCAGCTGCCGGTCACCGCCGACGATGCGGCCGAAGCGGAACAGCTCGTCCTCGACCCGGTCGAGCTCGCCGCGGGCGTCCGCGGCGTCCAGGGACGCCTCGGTCGCCAGCGCGGTGAAGGCCTCGACGAGGTCCGGCGGACGCGACCAGCGCAGCCGCGCGACCGTCTCGACCAGGTCGAGGGCGGCCGGGGACAACCGCGAGGCGAACAGCCGCTGGGCGAGTGCGGCGCGCTCCTCGGGCTTGCCCGCCGGGTCCGAGAGGGACCGGCGCAGCGTCAGCTGACCGTCGAGCAGCCGCGCGACGGCGAACAGCTCGTCGGCGAGCGAGCGTCAGCTCGTCGGCGGTGGTCGCCCGGGGCTGGCGGGTCAGCCGGTCCTTCGTCCGCTCGAGCAGGCCGGAGGGACCACGGGTGACCTCGTCCAGGCGCTCGCGCGCCTGCACCAGCGACTCCCGGCTGGAGGCCTCCATCAGCGGTTGCTCCCGGTGACGGTCGTCGTCCCGCCGGTGCGCCCGTCCGGGCTGCCGGTGGCCATGCTGTCGAGCTCGGCGAGGAACCGGTCGACGGTGCCGCGGCGGCGGGCGTCGTCGGCGAGGGACTCCCCGACCACCCGGCCGGCGAGGTCGACGGCGAGCGCGCCGATCTGGCCACGCAGCTCGTTGACGACCTGCTGGCGCGCGGTGACCAGCTGCTCCTCACCGCGGGCGACGATCCGGGCCGACTCCTCCTGGGCCTGGGTGCGCAGCTCCTCGAGGATCTGCTGGCCCTCGGCCCGGGCCTTGTCGCGGATCTGCGCCGCCTCGTTGCGTGCCTCGGCGAGCTGGGCGCGGTACTGCTCCAGCGACGCCTTGGCCTCGGCCTGCATCGCCTCGGCCCGCTCGATGCCGCCCTCGATCGCCTCGCGGCGGGCCCGGAAGACCTGCTCGAAGCGCGGCAGCGACGAACTTGGCGAAGACGAACAACACGATCCCGAACGCGATCGTGCCGACGATGATCTCGCCGAGCGGCGGGATCAGCGGGTTGTGTGCCTCCGCAGCAAGGATGTCCATGCGTCAGTGCCCCTGTCTGGAAGTGCCGGTCCTGCAGGTCAGTTGGGGGTGCCCGGACCGAAGATGAAGGGGACGACCAGGCCGATCAGGGCGAGCGCCTCGGAGAGGGCGGCGCCGAGGAAGGCGTAGGTACGGGTCAGGCCGGCGGACTCGGGCTGGCGGGCGGTCGCCTGGATGTAGGCGGCCCACACGATGCCGACACCGATACCGGGGCCGATCGCGGCGAGGCCGTAGCCGACCGAACCGATGCTGCCGACGAGCTCTGCCATGACGTCCATGCGGGGTGTTCCTCCTGTGTCGGTCGCCCGGGTCGTTCCGGGCGGCTGGCGGGGTTGGTACGGGGTGGGACCGGCGGAAAGGACCGGTCAGGTGCCGGGCATCAGTGGGCGGGCTCGACCGAGCCGTTGAGGTAGGTCGCCGTCAGCACGGTGAAGACATAGGCCTGCAGCACGATCACGAGGATCTCGAAGAACGTCATGATCACGGCCATCAGGAACGAGAACGGCGCGAAGATGACCGAGAAGTTGCCGACGGTGAGCAGGTAGACCGCGCCGAGCGAGAAGACCACCAGCAGCATGTGGCCGGCGAACATGTTGGCGAAGAGCCGGACCGCCAGGGTGAACGGCCGGATCACGAAGACCTGCAGCAGCTCGATCGGCGTCACGAGGATCAGCGCCGCGACCGGCACACCCGGCGGGATGGCGGCGTCCTTGAAGTACTTGGCCGCGCCCTGCTCCCGGATGCCGACCTAGTTGTAGAGCACCCACACGATGACGGCGAGGACCAGCGGGTACGCGAACTTCGACATCGGGGAGATCTGGAAGAACGGCACGATGCTCATCGCGTTGTTCGCGAGGATGAAGAAGAAGAGCGAGGCCAGGAACGGGGCGAACGGCAGGCCCTTGGGGCCGATCACGTCGCGGGCCATGCCGTCGCGCACCAGCGAGTAGCTGCTCTCGCCGAGGTACTGCAGCTTGCCCGGCACGATCGACGGCTTGCGCACGGCCGCGACGAGCAGCAACAGGATCGCGGTGGTCGCGATCACCAGGATCAGCGTGATGCGGGTGATGTCGAAGTCGATGCCGGCCACGGTGAACGAGAAGAGCGGCTCCGGGTAGAACTCCTCGACGGTCGGAGACTGGAAGCCGCTGTCCTCTCCGCCTTCGGCGGCGAGGAGGTCGACGAGCGCGGTGGCGCTGGAGGTCACCGTTGTCCCTTCTGCGTCTGGTTCTGCGTTCCCGGCCGGCGGCGCCGGCCGCCCGCGGTCGTGCGTGTAGGCCGTCGATCAGCCGGTGGCTGATCGACGGCGCCGTACTTGACGACCACCAGGTAGATGGCCACCGTCAGGCCGAGGAGTGTGCCGACCAGGGTGAAGACTCGCGTCTCCAGCCACCGGTCGAGCAGCCACTCCGACCCCGCCCCACACGATGATCCCCGAGAGCATCGTCCCGGTGATCCCCCAGCCCATGTCGGCCCCGCTGGGCTGACGTGCCGGTTCGGTGGTTCGCGGTCGAGCGTCCCCGCGAGCAGGGCTGTCCTCGGCCATCGCTTCGGACACTATCTCAGCCGCGTGTCGCGGGCCTTTCCGGGTCGGCGGGCACCCGCGGCGGACGCCGGTGGGGTGACGGGGGCGGGCTGGGTGGGGTGACGTAGTACAGCTGCCGGGTCCAGACCCATCGGGCCTGGACGGCGCTCCACAGCAGCGCCGCCGGCGATGACGGTCCACGCCAGGGCCAGGCGGTCGACCACCCCGTCGGCCGGGAGCGCGGCTCAGCACGGCGAAGAAGACCAGCGCCTTGACCAGGAACGTCCCCAGCGCGGCGGGCAGCGTGAAGGCGTCGTCGATCCGCCCGGCCCAGGCGATGACCAGGCCGGACACGCAGAAGAACGCGGTGACCACGGCGGCGCCGACGAGCACGCCGAGCAGCGCCGACCAGCCGCCGAACAGCCCCGCCACCGGCGCGGCGACGGCGGTGACGGCTGCGGTGACCAGCGAGGCTGCCGACGCGCAGGAAGGAGATGTCCCAGGGGGCACCTGCGCGGTGGCCGGGGCGGGCGCGGTCACCGGAGCACCTGACCCGCGTCGGCGGCCCGCGGCGCGGCGGGCGGTGCCCGACGGGTTCGCCGGCTCGCGCTGCCCGCACGGCCCGCGCCGTGGGGTGGTCGGCCCGGCTGCGCTCGCGCTGCGCGGCGAGCTCGGCCGCCCGCGCCTCGCGGGCCGCCCGCCGGGCCCGCGGGCTGAGGACGACGACCACGCCCACGACCAGCAGGACGGCGATGGCGACGAGCAGCTCCGCCTGTCCGCCGGTGATCGACAGCGCGACCGCGCCGAAGGACAGCAGCGCCGCCCAGAAGTACATGACCAGCACCGCGCGGCGGTGCGAGTGGCCGATCGAGAGCAGCCGGTGGTGCAGGTGCATCTTGTCCGGCGAGAACGGCGACTGCCCGCGCAGCGTCCGCCGGACGACGGCCATCACCAGGTCGACGAACGGGATGAACAGGATCGCGATCGGCACCAGCAGCGGCAGCGCGAGCGGCAGCAGGCTGGCCGCGGAGTCGAAGGACTGCGGGTCCACTCCCCCGGTCGCGGTCACGGCGGCGGCCGAGAGCATCAGCCCGACGAGCATCGAGCCGGAGTCGCCCATGAAGATCCGCGCCGGGCTGAAGTTGTGCGGCAGGAAGCCCAGGCAGGCGCCGGCGAGGACGGCCGTGATCAGCGCGGGCGCGCTGGCGACGTCGTCGTAGCCGACGACGCCGAGGTGGTAGCTGTAGGCGAAGAACGCCAGCGCGGCGATCGCCGAGACCCCGGCGGCCAGCCCGTCGAGCCCGTCGATGAAGTTCAGCGCGTTGACCGTCAGGACGGTCAGCAGGATCGTCAGCGGGACGCCGACGTCGGGGCCCAGGGAGATCGTGCCGATGTCGGCGACCGGCAGGAACAGGAAGGCCAGCTGGACGCCGAGCAGCACCATGACGCCCGGCGGCGGCGATCTGACCGGTCAGCTTGGTGAGCGCGTCCAGGCCCCACTTGTCGTCCAGCACGCCGAGCAGGCAGATGAGCCCGCCGGCGACCAGGACCGCGTAGGTCTGCGAGTCGTCGAAGGTCCGCTGCAGGGCCGGCAGCCGGGTGGCGACGAGGATCGCCGCGGCGACGCCGAGGTACATGGCGACGCCGCCGCCCCGCGGGCGTCGGGATGACGTGCACGTCCCGCTCCCGCGGGCGCCGCCATCATCCGCAGCCGGATGGCGACCATCCGCACCACCGGCGTGGTCAGGAAGGTGACCAGCGCGGCGGTGAGGAGGACGACGGCGTACTCGCGCACGGGTCGGCCCACGCGATCGACTCGCTGCGGGCCCCGCGACGCCGGGTGTGCTCACGTATCGCTCCGGATGCGTCTCCGGGTCGCGCCGCGGCCGGGTGCCCTCCCGGCCGCCGCCGAGCGGTGACGCCCCGCGCCTCCGGGCCTACCGTCGGCTCAGTCGGTGAGCTCCGGGACGACTTCCCGCAGCCGCTCGAGGGGGATGGCGCCGACCCGCAGCACCCGCGGCATCGGGCCGGTGCAGTCGACGATCGTGCTGGCGGCCGAGCCCTGCCGCGGGCCGCCGTCGAGGACGACGGCGGCGTGGTGCCCAGCTGCTCGACCGCCTGCTGCGGCCGTCGTCGCGGCCGGCCGGCCGGAGCGGTTGGCGCTGGACACGGCCAGCGGTCCGGTCCGCCGCAGCAGGTCGCGGGCGACGTCGTCGTCCGGGAGCCGGACGGCGACGGTGCCCTCGGCGTCGCCGAGGTCCCACGCGAGGGACGGCGCGTGCTCGAGCACCAGGGTGAGCCCGCCGGGCCAGAACGCCTGCGCGAGCTGGTGCGCGACCGGCGGGAGGTTCACGACGAGGCCGGACAGCGTGGACGCCTCACCGATCAGGACCGGGACCGGCATGGTGCGGCCACGGTTCTTCGCGGCCAGCAGGCCGGTGACGGCCGCCGGGGTGAAGGCGTCGGCCGCGACGCCGTAGACGGTGTCGGTCGGCAGCAGCACCAGCTCGCCCCGGCGCGATCGCGGCGGCCGCGGCGTCGAGGCCGGCGGCGCGCGCCTCGGGGTCGGTGCAGTCGAAGAGTTCAGCCACGGCAGAGGAGTCTCCCCCACCGGGCGTCAGGACCGGCGGGCGGTCGTGAAGCGGGGGCGGCCGGCGAGGTCGGGATGGTCCTCGACGTCGGTGAACGCCCCGTGCGCGCGGACCACGGCGGGCAGCGCGGTGCCCTGCTGGTCGGCGTGCTCGATGCCGAGCCACCCGCCGGGGTGCAGCAGCCGCGCGGCGACGGTCAGCATCCCGCGGACGACGTCCAGGCCGTCCGGTCCGCCCCAGAGCGCCAGCGGCGGGTCGTGGTCGGCCACCTCGCGCGGCAGCACGGCGTCGTCCGGCACGTAGGGCGGGTTGGAGACGACGACCGCGACCCGGCCGTCGAGCTCCGACAGCAGCGCCGGGTCGGTCATGTCGCCCGCCACGACGCCGACGGGGGTGTCCCCCGCGGCGACGCGGGCCATGGCGTTGTGCCGGGTCCACGCGATGGCGCCCGGGATCGCGCTCGACGGCGGTGACCCGTGCGCCCGGGTGCTCGTGCGCGATCGACAGCGCGATGGCGCCGGAGCCGCTGCCCAGGTCGACGACGATCGGCGCCGTCGAGGCCGGCCAGCCGCTCCAGCGCCCAGCCGGTCAGCTGCTCGGTCTCCGGGCGGGGCACGAAGACCCCCGGGCCGACGGCGAGCTCGAGGTGGCGGAACGGGGCGCGGCCGGTCAGGTGCTGCAGCGGGACGCGGTCGGCCCGCTGGCCGACGAGCTCGGCGAAGCGGGCGGCGTCGTCCGCGCCGGCTCGTCGAGGGTGAGCAGCCGCCGCGGGGGACGCCGAGGACGTGGGCGAGCAGCAGCTCGGCGTCCACCCGCGGGGACTCGACGCCGGCGTCGGCGAGCCGGCGCGCGGCGTCGGCCAGCAGCGTCCGGACGTTCAGGAGCCGGCCGCCAGCAGCTCGGCGGTGTGCGCCGCGACCAGGGCGTCGATCACGGCGTCGAGGTCGCCGTCGATGACCTGGTCGAGGTTGTGCGCCTTGTAGCCGACCCGGTGGTCGGCGATCCGGTTCTCCGGGAAGTTGTAGGTGCGCACCCGCTCGCTGCGGTCCATCGTGCGGACCTGGCTGCGCCGCTGGTCGCTGGCGGTGGCGGCGGCCTCCTCGCGGGCGGCGGCCAGCAGCCGCGAGCGGAGGACCCGCAGCGCGGACTCCTTGTTCTGCAGCTGGCTCTTCTCGTTCTGGCGAGCTGACCACGATGCCGCTGGGCAGGTGGGTGATGCGGACGGCGGAGTCGGTGGTGTTCACGCTCTGCCCGCCCGGGCCCGAGGACCGGAAGACGTCGATGCGCAGGTCGTTCGGGTCGACGGTGACGTCGACCTCCTCGGCCTCGGGCAGCACGAGGACGCCGGCCGCGGACGTGTGGATGCGGCCCTGGCTCTCGGTGACCGGCACCCGCTGCACGCGGTGCACGCCGCCCTCGAACTTCAGCCGCGACCAGATGCCCTCGTCGCGTGCGCGACTTACCGCGACCGCGACGTCCTTGTAGCCGCCGAGCTCGGCGTCGACGGCGTCGAGGATCTCGGTCGACCAGCCCCGACGCTCGGCGTAGCGCAGGTACATGCGCAGCAGGTCGCCGGCGAACAGCGCCGACTCCGCGCCGCCCTCCCCCGCCTTGATCTCGAGGATGACGTCCTTGTCGTCGTCGGGGTCCTTGCGGCAGCAGCTGCTCGCGCAGCCGGCCGGTGAGCTCCTCGACCTGCGCCTCCAGCGCGTGGCCTCGGCGGCGAACGACGCGTCCTCGCCGGCGAGCTCGCGGGCGGTGCCGAGGTCGCCGCGGGCCTCGTCGAGCGCGCGGGCCGTCTCGACCAGCGGGGCGAGCTGCGGCGTACCGGCGGCTCAGCCGCCGGGCGCGGGACTGGTCGGCGTGCACGGCCGGGTCGGCGAGCTCGCGCTCCAGGGAGGCGTGCTCGTCGAGCAGGCGCCGACAGCCGGTCGGGCGGCGCTCATCGGAGGACTCCTCTCGGACGGGCTGACGGCGGACATGACGACGGCGCCCGTCCCACCCCGCGAGAGGGGCGGCACGGGCGCCGTCGGAGGAGCTACTTGTCGGCGGGCTCGGAACCGGCCGGGGCGCGCTTGCCGAACCGCTTCTCGAAGCGGGCGACGCGGCCACCGGTGTCCAGGATCTTCTGCTTGCCGGTGTAGAACGGGTGGCAGGCCGAGCAGACCTCGACGGTCAGCTGACCGGTCGGGGACGTGCTGCGCGTCGGTGAACGTGTTGCCGCAGCCACAGGTCACGGTGGTGACGTTGTACGCGGGGTGGATGTCGGGCTTCATATCGCCTCTTCTGCGGAAGTCTCTGTCGTTCTGGTGGTGGAACGCCGGCGGCCGGCGGTTATTCCGGCCGCGCCAGCGGGGCTCGGTCGACCAGTCTCCCAGATCGCTGAGACCGGCCGACCGCACCGGGGTCAGTCCTTCTCGCCCGGGCCCAGCGTCGTCTTCTGGATCTGCATGAGGAACTCGACGTTGTTGCGCGTCTTCTTCAGCTTGTCCAGCAGCAGCTCGAGCGCCTGCTGCGGCTCGAGCGCGGCGAGCACCCGGCGCAGCTTGATGACGATGGCCAGCTCGTCGGGGTTCATCAGGATCTCTTCCTTGCGGGTACCCGACGCGTTCACGTCGACCGCCGGGAAGACCCGCTTGTCCGCCAGCCGGCGGTCGAGCTTGATCTCGGCGTTACCGGTGCCCTTGAACTCCTCGAAGATGACCGTGTCCATCGTGGAGCCGGTCTCGACCAGCGCCGAGGCGATGATCGTCAGCGAGCCGCCGTTCTCGATGTTGCGGGCCGCGCCGAGGAAGCGCTTCGGCGGGTAGAGCGCCGTGGAGTCGACACCACCGGAGAGGATGCGCCCGCTGGCGGGGGCCGCCAGGTTGTAGGCGCGGCCCAGGCGGGTGATCGAGTCCAGCAGGACGACGACGTCGTGGCCCATCTCGACCAGGCGCTTGGCCCGCTCGATGGACAGCTCCGCGACCGTGGTGTGGTCCGACGGCGGCCGGTCGAAGGTCGAGGCGATGACCTCGCCCTTCACCGAGCGCTGCATGTCGGTGACCTCTTCGGGCCGCTCGTCGACGAGGACGACCATCAGGTGGCACTCGGGGTTGTTCGTCGTGATCGCGTTGGCGATCGACTGCAGCACCATCGTCTTGCCGGCCTTCGGCGGGCTGACGATGAGCGCGCGCTGGCCCTTGCCGATCGGCATGACCAGGTCGATGACCCGGGTGGTCAGCAGGTGCGGCTCGGTCTCGAGGCGCAGCCGCTCCTGCGGGTAGAGCGGGGTCAGCTTGGTGAACTCCGGCCGGTTCTTGGCCTGCTCGGGGTCGAGGCCGTTGACCGTGTCGAGCCGGACCAGCGCGTTGTACTTGTCCTTGCGCTCGCCGTCGCGGGGCTGGCGGACGGCGCCGGTGATGGCGTCACCGCGGCGCAGGCCGTGGCGGCGCACCTGCGACAGCGAGACGTAGACGTCGTTCGGGCCGGTCAGGTAGCCCGACGTCCGGACGAACGCGTAGTTGTCGAGGACGTCGAGGATGCCGGCGACGGGCAGCAGGACGTCGTCGTCGCTGACGGTCGGCTCGCCCTGGTCGAAGCGCTCGCGTCCGCCGCCCTGACCGCCGCCGCTGCCGCGGTTGCGGTCGCGGTAGCGGCGCCCGCGGCGGCCGCGGCCGCCCTCGAAGTCGTCGTCGTCGTCGTCGTCGCGGGTTGCGGCCGCCGTCGCGGCCGTCGGTGCGGTTGTCCGGCCGGCCGCCGCGGTTGTCGTTGCGGTCGCCGCGGTCGCCGGTCCGCGGTTGCCGCCGTCCCGGTTGCCGCCGTCGCGGGTGGCGGTCGCGGTCGTCGCGCGCCGCCGTCCCGGTTGGCGTTGCCGGTCGTTGCTGCCGCGGTCGCCGCCGTCGCGGTCGGCCGCCGTCGCGGGCGCCGCCGTCGCGGTCGCTGCGGTCGCGGTCCGTCGCGGTCGCGGCTGCGCTGCGGGCGGTCGCCGTCGGTGCGCTGTCGCCGTCGGCGGGCGCGCTCGTCGGTCGGTCGCGCGGTCGTCCGGCCGGTGGTCTCGGCGGCCGGCGGCCGCCGTCGGCCGGGGCGTCGGCGGCCGGCGAGCCGGCCGGGCGGCTGGCGCCCCGGCGGGTGCGGACGCGGGCGGCCGGTCTCGGCGGGCCGGCGGCGTCCGTGGCGCCGGTCAGCGGGCCGCCGTCGGCGCCGCCGCTGACGGGTGCCTCGAGCGGGGCCGACGAGGCGGCGACGCCGCGGGCGGCGGGGGCGCCGCGGTCTCGGGGAGCCGTTGGCCGCGGCCGCGTCGGCGGCGCGGCGCCGCCCACCTGGCGGGCGGAGATGGCGGCTACGAGGTCGCCCTTGCGCATCCGGCCGGTGCCGGAGATGCCCAGCTCGCCGGCGAGGCGCTGCAGCTCGGGCAGCAGCATCCCCGACAGGCCGTTGCCGCGGCGACGGGCGGCTGCCCGTCGTCCCAGAAGCGGCAGGCGCCTCGGCCTGGCCGGCGGCATCCTGCGCGCCGGTCACGGCGAGGTCGGTGGTTTCACTCACGTACAGGTCCTTCCCTGCGGTGACCTGCGCCTTCCGGCGCAGGGGGTGCCCCGGCCCCTGGCGGTCCGGCCCGGAGGCGGGGACGCAGAAGGAAACGGGTCGAAAAGATGCGAGGCGGATCAGCGGCGAAGAGAGATCGTCTGCTTCGGCCCCGCGCGAGGCTCGCCCGAGTGGGCGGCTACGCCGTGAGCCTAGACGCAGCTCACGGACTGGACAACACCGGTCGGTACCAGCGTGTTCCTCGTTACCGAGACGATACCTCGGCGTCCCGACCAGCACCTCGCGCCCCACCGTGGTCGACCTCCAGCGGGAGCACGACCACCCCGGCGGGGCCTGCAGTCCCGCGACCGCCTCCGAGGTCGTCCGCTGCCGGTCGCCAGCACCAGCACGCTCGGTCCGGCGCCGGAGACGACGGCGGCCAGTGCCGCCTCGCGCGGAGCCGGTCGACGAGCGCGAGCGACTCCGGGCATCGCGGCGGCGCGCTGCCGCTGGTGCAGCCGGTCCTCGGTGGCGTCCAGCAGCAGCGTCGGGCTCGCCGGTGAGCGCGTGGACCAGCAGCGCGGCGCGGCCGGCGTTGTAGCGCGGCGTCGGCGTGCGGCACGGTCGTCGGGCAGCAGGCCCCGGGCCACGTGGGTCGACAGCGTCGCCGTCGGGGACGAGCACGCACCGGCGCGACGGAGGGCGCGACGTCCAGCCGGGCGGCGCGGGCGCCCGCCGGCGTCCATCCAGGACAGCGTGGCGCCGCCGAGCAGGCAGGCCGCGACGTTGTCGGGGTGGCCCTCGAGCTCGGTGGTCAGCCGCAGCACCGCGTCGCGGTCGACGCGCCTCGACGTCGGGGCACAGCGCCCAGGCGCCGACGACGCCGGCGACGACGGCCGCGGCCGAGGAGCCCATCCCCCGGCCCTGCGGGATGGTGTTTCGGCGACCACGCGCAGCCCGGCCGGCGACCACCCGAGCTCGTCGCACGCGGCCCGGAAGGCCCGGACGACGAGGTGCGACTCGTCCGTCGGCAGCTCCCCCGCGCCGACGCCGGAGACCTCCACCACCAGCCCGGAGCGGTCTCGGCGAACTCGAGGACGTCGTGCCGGGTGAGCGCGAGCCCGGCGCAGTCGAACGCCGGCCCGAGGTTGGCGCTGGTGGCGGGGACGCGGACCCGCGACCGTCCGGGTCAGCACGGCACCGGCCATCAGGCCGAGCTGGGCGGCGGCCGCGGCGGCGTCGACCGGGATCGGTCACCGGCGCGGGCGCGCCCGAGATGGCCCACTCCGGGTCCTTGAGCCCGTTGCCGGTCACCGTGCAGACGACGCGCTGGCCCGGGCTCGAGCTCGCCGGCCGCGGCGACCTGCAGCAGCCCGGCGACGGACGCCGCCGAGGCGGGCTCGACGAAGACGGCCTCGGTGCGGGCCAGCAGCCGGTACGCGGCGAGGATCGCCCGGTCGGTGACGGCGTCGATGCGGCCGCCGGACTCGTCGCGCGCGGCCAGCGCCTTGGTCCAGGACGCCGGGTTGCCGATCCGGATCGCCGTCGCGATCGTGCTCGGGTTCTCCACGACCTGGCCGCTGACGATCGGCGCCGCCCCGGCGGCCTGGAAGCCCCACATCCGCGGGGTGCGGGTCGGCGAGGCCGTCGGCGGCGTACTCGCGGTAGCCCTGCCAGTAGGCGGTGATGTTGCCGGCGTTGCCGACCGGCAGGCAGTGGATGTCGGGGGCGTCGCCGAGGACGTCGACGATCTCGAAGGACGCCGTCTTCTGGCCCTCGATGCGGTACTGGTTGACGCTGTTGACCAGGCTGACCGGGTAGTCGATCGCCAGCTTGCTGGCCAGCGCCAGGCAGTCGTCGAAGTTGCCCTCGACCTGCAGCAGCTGCGCGCCGTGGACCAGCGCCTGGGCGAGCTTGCCCATCGCGATCTTCCCCTGCGGCACGAGCACGGCGCAGGTGATCCCGGCGCGGCGGCGTAGGCGGCCGCGCTCGCGCTGGTGTTGCCGGTGGAGGCGCAGATGACCGCCTTCGAGCCCTCCTCGACGGCCTTGGTGATGGCCATCGTCATGCCGCGGTCCTTGAAGGAGCCGGTGGGGTTGGCGCCCTCGACCTTGAGGAAGACCTCGCACCCGGTCCGGCGGGAGAGCTCCGGCGCCGGCAGCAGCGGGGTCGCGCCCTCCTGCAGGGTGACCACCGGGGTGTCCGGCGCTGACCGGCAGCCGGTCGCGGTAGGCCTCGATCAGACCGGGCCAGCCGGGCGACACCGCCGTCGGCGAGATGCTCATGACAACCCCTCCACGCGCAGGACGCTGGTCACGCCCCGGACGGCGGGCATGTCCCGCAGCGCGGCGATCGTGGCAGACAGCGCCGCGTCGGGGGCGCTGTGCGTGACGATGACCAGCGTGGCGGCGTCGCCGTGCCCGTTCTGGCGGACCGTCGCGATGCTCACCTCGTGCCGCGCGAACTCCTGCGCGACGGTCGCCAGGACACCGGGCTTGTCGGCGACGTCGAGGCTCACGTGGTAGCGGGTCGGGGTGTCGGCGATCGGCCGGACGGCGAGGTTCGCGTAGCCGGTCGGCCCCTGGCCCGGAGGCCCCGGCCAGCCGGTTGCGGGCGACCGCCACGAGGTCGCCGAGCACGGCGCTGGCGGTCGGCTCTCCGCCGGCGCCCTGCCCGTAGAACATCAGCTGCCCGGCCGCCTCGGCCTCGACGAAGACCGCGTTGAAGGCGCCGCCGACCGAGGCCAGCGGGTGCGTGCGTCGGGATCATCGCGGGGTGCACGCGCACGGCGACCGAGTCGCCGTCGCCGTTCTCGCACCCGCTCGCAGATGGCCAGCAGCTTGACCGTGCAGCCGATCTCGGCGGCGCGGGCCACGTCGGTGGCCGACACCGCGGAGATGCCCTCGCGGTAGACGTCGGCGGCCGACACCGGCGTGTGGAAGGCGAGGGACGCGAGGATCGCCGCCTTGGCCGCGGCGTCGAAGCCGTCGACGTCGGCGGTGGGGTCGGCCTCGGCGTAGCCGAGCTCGGTGGCCTCGGCGAGCGCCTCGGCGAAGCCCGCACCGGTCTCGGCCATGCGGGACAGGATGTAGTTGGTCGTGCCGTTGACGATGCCGACGACGCGGCGCAGCTGGTCGCCGGCCAGCGACTCGCGCAGCGGGCGCAGCAGCGGGATGGCACCGGCGACGGCGGCCTCGTAGTACAGGTCGACGCCGCACTTGCGCGGCCGTCGCGTGCAGCAGCGGGCCGTCGTCGGCCAGGAGGGCCTTGTTGGCGCTGACCACCGACTTGCCGGCCTCGAGCGCGGCCAGGATCAGCGTGCGGGCCGGCTCGATGCCGCCGATCACCTCGACGACGAGGTCGACGTCCTCGCGGGCGACCAGCGCCTGCGCGTCGGTGGTGAGCAGGTCCTGCGGGACGTCGGGGTGGTGGGCGGGGCGGCGCACGGCGATGCCGGCCACCTCGACCGGGCGGCCGATGCGGGCGGCGAGGTCGTCGGCCTGCTCCTCGACGAGCCGCAGCACCGCGCTGCCCACGGTGCCGCAGCCCAGCAGGGCGACCTTCAGGGGCCGGGACTCCGACGAGTCCACGAGCTGGCGCTCCCACGGGGTGTTCGGGCGCCGGCTGGGACGGCGCCGGCGAGGGCGCGGCCGTGCCGGCGAGGACGGCGTCGAGGGCGAACACGTCCGACAGCGTCTGGCGCCGGACGATCTCGGTGGCCACGCCGTCCCGGACGGCGACCACCGGCGGCTTGAGCAGGTAGTTGTAGTTGCTGGCCATCGACCAGCAGTACGCGCCGGTGGCGGCGACGGCGAGCAGGTCGCCGGCCTGCACGTCCGACGGCAGCCAGAGGTCGCGGACCAGGATGTCGCCGCTCTCGCAGTGCTTGCCGACGACGCGGCAGAGCGCCGGCGGGGCGTCGGAGGTCCGGTTGGCGAGGACGCAGGTGTAGTTCGCGTCGTAGAGGGCGGTGCGGATGTTGTCGCTCATGCCGCCGTCGACGGAGACGTAGTTGCGCACCAGCGGGGTGCCGGGCGCACCGCTGGCGCCCAGCCGCACCGGCTTGATCGTGCCGATCTCGTAGAGGGTGACCGTCCCGGGACCGGCGATCGCCCGGCCGGGCTCGACGGCCAGCCGGGGCACCGGCAGCCCGAGCGCGGCGCACTCGGCCGCCACGACCGACGCGGAGCCGGGCCGGCGACGTCGCCGGCGGTGACCGGGTCGTCCTCGGCGAGGTAGGCGATGCCGAAGCCGCCGCCCAGGTTCAGCTCGTCGAGCAGCTCACCGGTCGCCTGCTGCACCTGGGCGAGCAGCCCGACGACGCGGTGCGCCGCCGCCTCGAACCCGGCGGTGTCGAAGATCTGCGAGCCGATGTGGCTGTGCAGCCCGGTGAGCTGCAGCGCGGGCTCGCGGATCACCCGGACCGCGGCGGTGAGCGCGTCGCCGGTCGCCAGCGAGAAGCCGAACTTCTGGTCCTCGTGGGCGGTCGCGATGAACTCGTGGGTGTGCGCCTCGATGCCGACCGTCGCGCGGATCAGCACCGGCACCGGCGGGCCACCGGCGGCGACCCGCGCCGCGGCCAGCGGGACGAGCCGGTCGATCTCGTCGAAGGAGTCGAGCACGACGTGCCCGATGCCCGCGTCGACCGCCAGCTGCAGCTCGACGAGCGACTTGTTGTTGCCGTGCAGCGCGATCCGCTCGGCCGGGAAGCCGGCGGCCAGCGCGAGGGACAGCTCGTTGCCGCTGCAGGCGTCCAGGTGCAGGCCGTCGTCGGCGATCCAGCGGGCGACCTGACCGCAGAGGAAGGCCTTGGAGGCGTAGTGCACGTCGGCGTCGGCGAACGCGGTGGCGAAGTCCGCCGCCCGGCCGCGGAAGTCGCCCTCGTCCAGGACGAACAGCGGGGTGCCGTGCTCGCGGGCGAGCTCGGTCACCGGCCGGCCGCCCAGGTGCAGCTCGCCGTCGACCCGCTCGGCCGACCGCGGCCAGACGTGCGGGTCGAGGACGCCGAGGTCGCTCGGCGGGGCACCGGCGGCGGTCGGCTGCGAGATGTTCGCCGTGCGGCGGACCCGCCGGGTGCGCCCTCACATCCGCTCCGGGGCGGAGACGCCGAGGACGGTCGAGGCCGTTGCGCAGCACCGTCGCGGTGGCGGCGCACAGCCACAGCCGCGCGGTGGTCAGCGGGGTCGCCTCCTCGTCGCCGCGGGGCAGGACCCGGCAGGAGTCGTAGAACCGGTGGTAGGTGCCGGCCAGCTCCTCCAGGTAGCGGGCGACCCGGTGCGGCGCCCGCAGCTCGGCGGCGGCCGAGAGCACCCGCGGGAACTCGCCGATCGCCCGCAGCAGGTCGCTCTCCCGCTCGTGCGCGAGCTGGGTGACGTCGACGTCGTCGGCGTCCCCGAGCGCCAGGCCGAGGTCGGCGGCGTTGCGGAGCACCGAGGAGATCCGGGCGTGCGCGTACTGGACGTAGAAGACCGGGTTGTCGTTGGTCTGCCGGCTCCACAGGTCGGCGTCGATGTCGATCTGCTGGTCGACCGACGCCCGGGCCAGGGCGTAGCGCGCCGCGTCGTTCCCGACCGCCTCGACCAGGTCGGTGAGCAGCACGAAGTTGCCCTTGCGCTTGCTCATCCGGACCGGCTCGCCGTCCTTGACCAGGTTGACGAGCTGGCCGATCTGGATCTCCAGGTGCGTGGCCGGGTCGTCGCCGGCGGCGGCGACCAGCGCCTTGTACCGGCCGACGTACCCGGAGTGGTCGGCGCCGAGCAGGATCACGACCCGGTCGAAGCCGCGGGCCCGCTTGTCCAGGTAGTAGGCGCAGTCGGCGGCGAAGTAGGTGGGCTCGCCGCCGGCCTTCACCAGCACGCGGTCCTTGTCGTCGCCGAAGTCCGTCGTCCGGAGCCAGACCGCGCCGTCGGACTCGAAGACGTGGCCCTGGTCCCGCAGCGTGGACACCGCCTTCTCCAGCGCCCCGGACTCGTGCAGCGTCTTCTCGGAGAAGAAGGTGTCGAAGTGGACGCCGAAGCCGTCGAGCGTGCTGCGGATGTCGGCGACCATGGCGGCCACGCCCCGCTCGGCGAAGAGCGGCGAGCTGCTCGTCCTCCGGCTGGTCGAGCAGGCCGGGGTCGTCGGCGACCACCTGCTGGGCCACCGTCTCGACGTAGTCGCCCTGGTAGCCGTCCTCGGGGACGGGCCGGCCCAGCGCGACCGCCTGCAGGCTCCGCCCGAACCGCTCGATCTGCGCGCCGGCGTCGTTGACGTAGTACTCGCGGCTGACGTCGGCGCCGCTGGCCTCCAGCAGCCGGGCCAGCGCGTCGCCGACCGCGGCCCACCGGGTCGACGCCCAGCGTCACCGGGCCGGTCGGGTTGGCCGAGACGAACTCGAGGTTGAGCTTCTGACCGGCCAGGACCTGCGTCCGCCCGTAGGCGGCGCCCGCCGTCACCGCCTGCACGGCGATCTGCCCCAGCGCGCCCTCGGCCAGGGTGATGTTGAGGAAGCCCGGGCCCGCGACGTCGACGCCCGCGATGCCCGGCTGCGCGCGCAGGTCCGTGGCCAGCAGTCCGGCGACCTCGCGCGGCGGCCGGCCGGCGGCCTTGGCGAGCCGGAGCGCGACGTTGGTGGCGTAGTCGCCGTGCGCCCGGATCTTCGGGCGCTCCACGACGACCTCGTCGGGCACCTCGACCGCCAGCGCGCCACGGTCGACGGCCGCGGCCACGACGGTCCGGACGACGTCCCGCAGCTGCTCAGGTGTCACCGCACGAGCGTACTGACCGGCCTCCCCGGCCCCGCCGGCCCGCCTCGCCCCGGACCCACGCTCCCAGGGACCGCACAGGGAGCCGACCTAGACTCGCCGGCGCGGGGCCGGCCGCGCGATCGGCGTGCCCTGCGCCGGCACGACCTGCACCTGCGCCCAGCATCGAGGAGAGGCCTTGGCCAAGGACCGCAAGCCCGCATCCGGCACCGGCAGGCCCGCCGGCGAAGGGCGGTCCCGCCGGCAAGGGCAGCGTCGCCGGCAGGGGCGGGCGCACCCGGCCCGCGGCCAACGTCGTCGCCCCGCAGCGGCCGTGGGGCCTGATCGCCGCGGCGCTCGCGGTCGTCGTCTTCGCCGCCGCCGTCATCACCTACGCGGTGGTCCAGGTGAACAAGTCCAACGCGAACGAGGTCGAGTCGATCGACGAGATCGACGGCGTCGAGACCTTCGACTACGCGGCCGGCCAGGAGCACGTCGACCACCGCGGTCGACTACACCGAGTCCCCGCCGGTCGGCGGCCCGCACGCCGCCGCCGGACTGGGCCGACTGCACCGGCACCGTCTACGACGTCGACATCCGGCACGAGAACGCGGTGCACAGCCTCGAGCACGGCGCGGTCTGGATCACCTACAACCCGGACGAGGTCTCCGACGACGACATCGACACGCTCGCCGACCTGGTCGAGGACGAGACCGGCCGGATGCTGTCGCCGTACGCCGGCCTCGACTCCCCGATCAGCATCCAGTCGTGGAACCACCAGCTGAAGGTCGACTCGGCCGACGACATCCGCGGATCGAGCAGTTCGCCGACTTCCTGACGCTGAGCACGCGAGTTCCCCGAGCCCGGCGCCAGCTGCGAGAACCCGACGTTCGCCGCGAGCCCGCTCAGCGAGGCCGACAGCAGCACCCCGATCGGCCCAGCGACATGCCGACCACGCCGACGCCTTCGGCCGAGCCGACGGCGTCCGACCGGCGGCGACGGAGCCGACGGAGACCAGCGCACCCTGAGGACCACGACCGCCGTGGTCCCGCACGCAGCCGAGGTCGACGTGACCGTCCCGGAGCCGCTCGTCGCAGCCCCCTGCGGACCGTCCCTGCTGGCCGTGATCGCGGTCGGCGCTGGTGCTGCTCGGCGGAGGTCTGGCCGTCGCCCTGGGCATCGGCCGGACGGCGGACCCGACGGCGGACTCGGTCGACGCCGGCTTCTCGCGGGACATGGCGCGCCACCACCTGCAGGGCGTCGAGATGGCGAACCTCGTGCACGACCGCAGCGACGGACCCCGAGGTCCGCCAGCTGGCCTTCGACATCTCGGCGACCCAGACCAACCAGGCCGGCCGGATGCAGGGCTGGCTGGCCCTGTGGGGGCTGCCCACCACGGGGGGCGACACCATGGCGTGGATGGGCGGACTCCGGAGGGCACGCCGACCACGACATGGGCGAGGACGGCGGCCTGATGCCCGGCATGGCGACCGAGGACGAGCTGGCGAACCTGCGTCAGCTCTCCGGCACGGCGTTCGACGTCGAGTTCCTGCGGCTGATGATCCGGCACCACCAGGGCGGTCGGGAGATGGCCGAGTACGCCGCCGAGCACGCCGGGGAGCGGGCCGTGCGGGACCTCGCGGACACGATGGCGCAGACCCAGGCGGCCGAGACCGGGACGATGACCGACATGCTGACCGCGCGTGGCGGCACTCCTCTCCCGGCACCCTGAGGGGCTCCGTCCGGCCGGCCGCCGCGCGGCTGATAGCGTCTGTCCCGCACGACCGGACGAGCCCCCGTAGCTCAGGGGATAGAGCACTGCCCTCCGGAGGCAGGGGCGCAGGTTCGAATCCTGCCGGGGGCACTCTTCCGATCCGCGCGACATCCGTCCGCGCGCGACAGCCGGCCGCTCAGGCGAGCACGGCCACCGCTTCCACCTCGATCAGCAGGTCGGGCTCGCCCAGCGCCGCGACGGGGATCAGCGTGGTGGGCTTGAGCGGCGACACCCCCAGCCGCTGCGCGACCCGCCCCACCCCCTCCCCGATCCCGGCCAGCTGCGAACCGTCCCAGTCGACGACGTAGAGCGTCAGCTTGGCGACGTCGTCGAAGCCGCCACCGACCGCGGCCAGGCGGTCGCCACGTTGAGGTAGGCCTGCTCCACCTGCGCCGCCAGGTCGCCGGCGCCGACGGGCTGCCCCTGCGCGTCCCGCGCGACCTGCCCCGACAGGTACACCGTGCGCGTGCCGGTGGCGACGCTCAGCTGGGCGTAGAACTCCGGCTTGGGCAGGCCGTCGGGGTTGATCAGTTCGACCGGCACGGGGGTCCTCCTCGATGGGCACCGCGCGGACGGCGGTGGCGGGGAGTCAAGCGCACCCGTCCGACAGTTCCGAGGTGGCCGTGTGCGGGTCGGACCGCTCGGCTAGCGTCCGGCGCATGCAGACCAGCGGCATCCAGCGGGCACGGGTGGGCGAGCTCGAGATCGCGTACGAGACCTTCGGCGACGCGGGGGATCCGCCGGTCCTCCTCGTCATGGGCCTGGCCACGCAGATGATCGGCTGGCCCGACGAGTTCTGCGCCACGCTGGCCGACCGCGGCCACTTCGTCATCCGCTTCGACAACCGCGACATCGGCCTGTCGACGCACCTGCACGCCGCCGGGGCGCCCGACATCATGGCGATGTTCGGCGGCGACACGTCGTCGGCGGCCTACGGTCTCCCCGACCTGGCCACCGACACGATCGGCCTGCTCGACGCCCTCGGCCTGGACCGAGTGCACCTGGTCGGGGCGTCGATGGGCGGCATGATCGCCCAGCTCGTCGCGGTGCAGGCGCCCGAGCGCGTGCTCAGCCTCACCTCGATCATGTCGACGACCGGCGCACCCGGCGTGGGCGCGCCCGCCGACGTGGCCCTGCCGGTGCTGCTGGCCCCGGCCGCCACGGACCGCGAGAGCGCGATCCAGCGGGTGCTCGACACCTACCGGGTCATCGGCTCCCCCGGGTTCGAGTTCGACGAGGCGGCGCTGCGCGAGCGCGCCGGGCTCGCGTTCGACCGGGCCCACGACCCGGCCGGGGTCGCGCGGCAGCTGGCGGCGATCCTCACCACCCACGACCGCACCCCGGACCTGGCGAAGATCGCCGTCCCCACCCTCGTCGTCCACGGGTCGCAGGACACGCTCGTGGACGTCAGCGGCGGCCGGGCCACCGCGGCCGCGATACCCGGCGCCGAGCTGCTCGTCGTCGACGGCATGGGGCACGACCTGCCGCGGGCGATGTGGCCCGAGATCATCGACCGGATCTCCGCCCTGGTCGCCCGGGCCGGCTGAATCAGCTGGTCAGCATCCCGCCCTCGACCGGGATCGTCGTGCCGGTGACGTAACCGCCGGCGTCGCTGACCAGGAAGATCAGCGCGGCGGCCAGCTCCTCGGGCTCGCCCTTGCGCCCGACCAGCACCCGCGCCAGCTGCGACTCCAGGTAGCCCTCGGGGTACTGGTCGGTCATCTCCGAGGTGAAGAAGCCCGGCGCCAGCGCGTTGACCCGGATGCCCTTGCGGCCGGTCCACTGCTGCGCGAGGTCGCGGGTCAGCCCGATGAGGCCGGCCTTGCTGGCGGCGTAGGCCGCCTGCGGCAGGCCCGCGGTCGTCAGCCCCAGCACGCTGGAGATGTTGACGATCGAGCTGCCCGGCTGCATGACCCGCCCGCACGCCTGCGCCATCCAGTAGCAGCCGTTGAGGTTGACGTCGATGACCTGGCGGAACTGCTCCGGGCGTCTCGCGCGTGGCCGGCGCAGCCGTCCCGACGCCGGCGTTGTTGACCAGGATGTCGACCCGGCCGAACTCCGCCATCGCGGCGTCGACGAGTCCCTGGCAGTCCTCGGGCTGAGCCACGTCGGTGCGGACGGCGATCGCCCGCCGGCCGGCCGCCTCGACGGCCCGCTGCGTGTCGGCGAGGCGGTCGACCCGCCGGGCGCCGAGGACGACGTCGGCTCCCGCCTCGGCCAGGGTGCGCGCGAAGACGGCGCCGAGGCCCGAGGACGCGCCCGTCACGATCGCCACCCGGCCGTCCAGCCGGAACATGTCCAGGATCGTGCGGTCAGCCATCGGTGGTGCTCCCCTCGTCGCGTCTGTCCGGCGACCGTAACCGTGGTGTGGGGTAGGCCACCTCCCGGGCGGGTAGGGCGCTGGTCCGGACCTCGACGGGAAGGCGCGCACGTGAGCAACCTGGCCCAGAACCTGATCGACACCGCCGCGGAGCACGCAGACCGCCCGGCGCTCAAGATGGACGACGCCGGGCTGACCTATGCGGAGTTCCGGGACGCCGCCCTGAAGGTCGCGGCCTCCCTGCAGGCGCGCGGCATCTCCCCCGGCGACCGGGTCGGCATGGTGCTGCCGAACGTCCTCTCCTTCCCCGTCGTCTTCTACGGCGCGCTCCTCGCGGGAGCGGCGGTCGTCCCGATGAACCCGCTGCTCAAGGCGCGCGAGGTCGAGTACTACCTCCGCGACTCCGGCGCGCGCCTGGTGGTGGCGCTCGAGCCGTCCGCGGAGCCCGTGGTGGAGGCCGCCGGCACCGTCGGCGTCGAGGCGGTCACCGTCGGGCCCGCGCTGCCGGAGGCGCTGATCGGCGACGCGGCGCTTGACGCCCCGGTCGAGCGGTCCGGCGACGACCTCGCGGTCATCCTCTACACCTCCGGGACCACGGGTCAGCCGAAGGGCGCGGAGCTCACCCACGCCAACCTCGCCGGGAACTGCCGCACGACGGCCGACACGCTCGCGGAGAACACCCCCGACGACGTGATCATGGGCTGCCTGCCCCTGTTCCACGTCTTCGGGCTGACCTGCGGGCTGAACACCGCCGTCGCCCGCGGCTCGCTGCTGACGCTGATCCCGCGGTTCGACGGCGGCAAGGCCCTGTCGGTGATCGAGCGCGACCGGGTGACCATCTTCGAGGGCGTTCCCACGATGTTCGCCGGGATGCTGCACTCCCCCGATGCCGGCTCGACCGACGTCTCCAGCCTGCGGCTGTGCGTCTCCGGCGGATCGGCGATGCCGGTGGAGGTCATGCGGGCGTTCGAGGAGAAGTTCGGCTGCATCATCCTGGAGGGCTACGGCCTCAGCGAGACCTCCCCGGTCGCGTCGTTCAACCACCCGCACGCCGAGCGCAAGCCCGGCTCGATCGGCACCCCGATCGCCGGCGTGGAGATGCGCCTGGTCGACGACGACGGCAGGGACGTCCCGGCCGGCGAGGTCGGCGAGATCGCGATCCGCGGCGAGAACGTCATGACGGGCTACTGGGAGCGCCCGGAGGAGACGGCGAAGGCGATCCCCGACGGCTGGTTCCGCTCCGGCGACCTCGCCCGGCTGGACGAGGACGGCTACTACTTCATCGTCGACCGGAAGAAGGAGATGATCATCCGCGGCGGCTACAACGTGTACCCGAGGGAGATCGAGGAGGCGCTCTACGAGCACCCGGCCGTCGCCGAGGTCGCCTGCGTCGGCATCTCCCACCCGGAGCTGGGTGAGGAGGTCGCCGCGGCGGTCGCCCTCAAACCCGGTGCGTCGGCGGAGGTGGACGAGTTGCGCGAGTTCGTGAAGGAACGGGTGGCGGCCTACAAGTACCCACGGCACCTGTGGCTGGTCGACTCCCTGCCCAAGGGGCCGACGGGCAAGATCCTCCGCCGCTCGGTCGAGGTGCCCGAGGAGGTGGGCCGGCGGTGAGCGAGCCCACCGGGCAGAAGAAGCCGTCCCCGCCGGCGTCGCCGCTGTGGCGGCAGGCGTTCGACGCGGCCGAGCGCGCCGTCGCCCCGCGGGCCGAGAACCTGGTCCGCACCGAGTACTTCTCCCTCGGCGTCGCGCTCGCCCGCCGGGCCCAGACCCTCGCGGGGCGGTCGGTCCAGGGGCTGTCCGCGCGCGCGTGGCACCTGGTCAACCTGCCCGCCGGCAGCGACATCAGCCGGCTGCGCGCGCAGATCGGGGCGCTGGACCGCGAGGTGCGGCGGCTGACGATCCAGCTCGAGTCCGAGCGGCGGCGCACGGCCGGTGCGCGGACCGACCCCGACCACCCCGACCACGGAGGCCAGCGATGCCGACGGTGCCCAGCCCGCAGACGGTGCTCGACCGCGTCCGGCGCGACGTCGAACGCAACGCCCTGCGAGCCCGTAACGGCATCAAGCTCGTCGCCGGGGTCGACCGTCCCGGCGTGGGGCAGACGCCCGAAGGACGTCGTCTGGCAGCGCGGCCGCACCCAGCTCTGGCACTACCGGAACGACCCCGAGACCTACGGCGGCGTCCGCTACGAGCCCGCCGCTGCTGCTGGTCTTCAGCCTGATCAGCCGCAGCTACATCCTCGACCTGACGCCCGGGCAACAGCTTCGTCGAGCAGCTGCTCGAGGCCGGGTTCGACGTGTACATGCTCGACTGGGGCGAGCCCGACGAGCGGGACGCGGAGAACCGGCTCGAGGACTACGTCGACGACTACATCCCCGCGGGCATCGACCGGGTCCTGGAGCTCTCCGGCGCCGACGAGGTGAACCTCTTCGGCTACTGCTTCGGCGGCGACCTCACCCTGCTCTACGCCGCCCACCACCCCGACGCCCCGCTGCGCAGCCTCACCGTGCTGGCGACGCCGGTCGACTTCCGGCACATGGGTCCGCTCGCCGACATCTTCAACGTCGGCGGGATGGACGTCGGGCTCGGTCCTGGGCGCGGACGGCAACGTGCCGCCGTCCGTCGTCGTGCAGGGCTTCCGCTCGCTGACGCCGACGGCGGAGGTGAGCCGCTACGTCACCCTGTGGGAGCGGCTCTGGAACGACGAGTACGTCGCCTCGTACCAGGCGATGACCGGGTGGTCGGACGACCACGTCCCCTTCCCCGGCGCGGCCGCACGGGAGACCGCCGAGATGCTGGTCCGCGGGAACGGACTGGTCACCGACCGGCTGACCGTCGGCGGCGACCCGGTCCACCTGGGCGACATCCAGGTCCCGTTCCTCACCGTGCGGGCCAACCGGGACCACATCGTGCCGCCGGACGCGACGCGCGCCGCTGATCGACCTGGTCGGATCGCCGGACAAGCACGAGCTGTGCCTGGACGCCGGGCACATGGGCCTCGTCGTCGGCCGGACGGCGGCGAGGACGACGGTGCCCACGATCATCGACTTCGTCCGCCGCCGGAGCGATCCGCTCGACGGCGCCGCCGAGGAGGCCTGACGTGCAGATCGAGCAGCTGGGCCCCGAGCGCTGCGACGCGCTGGTGACCTTCTTCGGCTCGCTGCCGGAGGGCGACCGGACCTTCATCAAGGAGGACGTCACCGACCCCGGCACCGTCCGCTCCTGGGCGACCGACACCTCGCCCGGCGGGCGGTGGGTGGCCGTCGACACCGGTGGGGAGGGTGGGGACGGCAGAGACGAGGTGATCGGCTACGTCGCCGTGCGACCGCTGCCCGGCTGGTCCGACCACGTCGGCGAGGTGCGCCTCGTCGTCTCGCCGACCCGGCGGGGCAGCGGGCTGGGGCGGGAACTGGCCCGCCGCGCCCTGGTGGAGGCCGTCTCGTCCGGGCTGTCCAAGCTGGTCGTGGAGGTCGTCGCCGAGCAGGGCGCGGCGCTGGCGCTGTTCGCCGACCTGGGCTTCAGCGGCGAGGCGCTGCTGCGCGACCACATCCGCGACCGCAGCGGCGAGCTGCGCGACCTCATGGTGCTGGCCCACCACGTGTCCGAGACCTGGGCCGGCATGGACACCGTCGGCATCGCCGACGAGCTCGAGGCGCCCGCCGGCTGAGCTCAGCGCTCGGTGACCTGCCCGTCGACGACCTCGAGCCGCCGGGTGGTGGCGACGGCGTCGAGCATCCGGCGGTCGTGGGTGACCAGCAGGAGGGTGCCGGGGTAGGCGGCCAGCGCCTGCTCGAGCTGCTCGATCGCCGGCAGGTCCAGGTGGTTGGTCGGCTCGTCGAGCACGAGGACGTTGATCCCGCGCGCCTGCAGGAGCGCCAGCCCGGCGCGGGTGCGCTCGCCGGGCGACAGCGTCGCCGCCGGGCGCAGCACGTGCTCGGCGGTCAGCCCGAACTTGGCCAGCAGGGTGCGCACCTCCGCGGTCGGCCAGTCGGGCACCTCCGCGGAGAAGGCGTCCAGCAGCTGCTCGGCGCCGAAGAACCGGCTGCGGGCCTGCTCGATCTCGCCCACCTGCACCGCCGGCCCGAGCGAGGCGCTGCCCCTCGTCCAGCGGCACCCGGCCCAGCAGCGCCGCCAGCAGGGTGGACTTGCCCGACCCGTTGGCGCCGGTGATGGCCACCCGGTCACCCCAGTCGACCTGCAGGTCCAGCGGGCCGAGCGTGAAGCCGCCGCGCCGGACGACGGCGCCGCGCAGGGTGGCGACGACGGCGCCGGCGCGGGGTGCCGCGGCGATCTCCATCCGCAGCTCCCACTCCTTGCGGGGCTCCTCGACGACCTCCAGGCGCTCGATCCGCCGGTCGGTCTGCTTCGCCTTGGCGCCCTGCTTCTCCGAGGTGGCGCGGTGGTGGTTCTTGACGTGCTTGTCGCCGTCGGACGCCTTCTTGATCGAGTCGCGGACGCCCTTGGCCAGCCAGTTGCGCTGCATGCGGGCCCGGGCCTCGAGCGACGCCTTCGTGTCGGCGTACTCCTCGTACTCCTCGCGCGCGTGCCGCCGGGCGACCTCGCGCTCGGCCAGGTACGCCTCGTAGCCGCCGTCGGCGACGCGGACCAGCTGCTGGGCGAGGTCGAGCTCGACCACCCGGGTCACCGTGCGGGCGAGGAACTCGCGGTCGTGGCTGACCACGACGATGCCCGCCCGCGGCCCGGTGACGAACCGTTCGAGCTGGTCCAGCCCGGCCAGGTCGAGGTCGTTGGTCGGCTCGTCGAGCAGCAGGACGTCGTAGCGCGACAGCAGCAGCCCGGCCAGGCCGACGCGGGCCGCCTGGCCGCCGGACAGCCCGGCCATCGGCGCGTCGAGGGCGACGCCCGGGCGCCACCTCGGCGACGACCTCGACGGCGCGCTCCTCGAGGTCGGCGCCGCCGAGGGCGAGCCACTGCTCGAGCGCGTCGCCGTAGGCGTCGTCGGCGCCGGGCCGCCCGGCGGTGAGGTCGTCGGTCGCGGCGTCCAGGGCCGCCTGCGCGGCGGCGACGCCGGTGCGGCGGGCGAGGGCCGCGAGCACGGTCTCCCCCGGCCGCCGCTCGTGCTCCTGGGGCAGGTAGCCGAGGGTGGCCGTCGGCGGGCTGACGACGACGTGCCCGGCCTCGGCGGCGAGCTCGCCGGCCAGCGTGCGCAGCAGGGTGGACTTGCCCGCGCCGTTGACGCCGACCAGGCCGACGACGTCACCCGGGGCGACGACGAGGTCGAGGCCGGAGAACAGGACGCGGGCGCCGTGACCGGCCGCCAGGCCGCGGGCGACGAGGGTGGCGCTCACGGTGCACAGGCGTCGAGAGGCCGCGGGAAGGACGGCGATCCGCAGCGGGTCGTCCAGTAGCCGTCGGCCGTCAGGGCTCGTCGTCGGCCAGTCCTCGTCGAAGCATCGCTCGTCGTAGACGTGTCGTCGTCGACCGTCGCGTGCCTGCGCGGCGGACCAGCCACGGCTGCAGGTGGTCGTAGCCGCGGACCGACACCCGGCGCAGCGGGCGGACCCGGTACTCGGGCAGGTCGCGCAGCCGATCGGCCAGGTCGCGGTCGACGAGCACGGTCCCGGGCCGGGCGAGCGAGGTGAGCCGGCTGGCCAGGTTGACCACCGGCGAGTAGACGTCGCCGAGCCGGGTGAGCACCGGCGCCGTAGGCGGCGCCCACCCGCAGCGGGGGCCGCTCCTCGGCGTCCCACGCCTCGGGCAGCCGCAGGCCGATCTCGACGGCGTCGACCGGCGCGAGCCGGCGGTGAAGAGGACCCCGTCGCCGACGGTCTTCACCACCCGGCCGCGGTGCCGCGCGATCACCTCGGCGGCGATGCTCTCGAAGTCCTCGACCATCGCGCCCGAGCTCGCGGCCGCCCATGCCGCGGCTGCGCGAGGTGTAGCCGACCAGGTCGGCGAACCCGACGGCGAGCTCCCGGCGGTCCCCGGCGCCGGCGGCGGCGAGCAGCCGGTCGGCGTTGGCGGCGAGGTGCCGGCGCCAGACGTAGTCCTGGATCGTCGCGCATCTTGGGCAGCAGCGCGCGGGCGACCGCGACGGCCTCGTCGGGCGACGCCGGCCGGCGCTCGCCGTCCGGCCCGGCGCGGGTCAGGGCGTCGGCGAGCATGTCGGTCTGCCAGTCGGCCAGCCGGGACAGCGCCTGGCCCATCGCCCGGGCGATCGAGGCCTCGGTGTCCGCGCCGACGAAGCCGGAGTCGATCAGCGTCCGAGAGCACGCCGAGCGCCTGGACGTCGGCGTCGGTGAACGCGGGGTCGTCGTCCGCGGCGTCGGGGAAGCCGAGGGCCCGCCACAGCCGCTGGGTGCGCTCGGGCGCCATGCCGGCGAGCTCGGCGACCTGGAGCCGGGTGTAGCGGCGCGGCCCGTCGAGCAGCAGCCGCTCGAGCGCCTCCCGGGCGTCCGGGCCGGGCCTCCCCGGGTCGTCCATGCCGGTCGGCGGGCCTCAGCCGGTGGTGTGCACGACGAGCACGTCGCACTGCGGAGCGGCGGGTGGCGTCGGCGGGCACCGAGCCCAGCAGCCGGCCCTTGATGCCGGCGAGCCCGCGGTTGCCGACCACGAGCAGGTCGGCCTTCTCGCGGCGGACGACGTCGAGCAGCGTCTCGACCGGCGAGCCCTGCACCGCGAGCGGTCTCGCACGTCCTTGGCCCCCGCCGTGCGCGGCCCGCTCCGGCGCCGTGCGCACGGTGTCCTCGGCCGGGTGCGAGCCGACGACCTGGTAGGCCTCGTCGCGGAGGGCGTCCTGGGCGCGGGCGAGCTCGCGGTCGTCGGCCTCGGTGGGCAGGTAGGCGCAGGCGATGACCAGCGTCGCGCCGCAGGCGCCGGCCAGCGCCCCGGCGCGGGCGACCGCGCGCAGCGAGGACTCCGACCCGTCGGTGCCGACGACGACCGTCCGGTAGGCGTTCGCGGTGTCGCTCACGGCGGGGACTCTATGTGACCGTGTGCCGGGGTCACCCCGAGATCATCTACGCCGTCGGCCAGTCGCGGCGCGCCGAGCGCCGCGGGGACTCCCGGGCGGTCACCCCGGTGCGCTTGGATGGGCCGCCACCGCCGGCCGACGACGAGGAGACGCCATTTCCATCGCCAGCACCGCGACGCGTCGACCCCGTTCGGGTCGAGGTCCGCGGACTCAGCAAGTCCTTCGGCCGGTCCAGCGCCGTCTCCGACCTCGAGCTTCACCGTCGAGCCAGGCTCGGTGACCGGCTTCCTCGGGCCCAACGGCGCCGGGAAGACCACGACCCTGCGGATGGTGCTCGGGCTCGATGCACCCCGACGCCGGGACCGCGACGCTTCAACGGCGCGCCCGTACGCGTCGCTGCCCGAGCCGCTGCGCACCGTCGGCGCGGTGCTCGAGACGGCCTTCCACCCGGCCCGCTCCGGCCGCAACCACCTGCGCGTCTACTGCCGGGCCGCCGGGCTGCCCGCTGTCGCGCGCCGACGAGGTCCTCGTCCAGGTCGGCCTGGCCGACGCCGGCAACCGCCGGGCCGGCGGCTACTCCCTCGGCATGCGCCAGCGGCTCGGCGCTGGCCACCGCCCTGCTCGGCGACCCCGCCGTCCTCGTGCTGGACGAGCCGGCCAACGGCCTGGACCCCGAGGGCATCCAGTGGCTGCGCGGCTTCCTGCGCCACCTGGCCCACGAGCAGGGCCGCACGGTCCTGGTGTCCAGCCACCTGCTGTCCGAGGTGGAGCAGACCGTCGACCGGGTGGTCATCGTCGGCGCCGGACGGCTGGTCCGCGAGGGCGTCGATCGAGCAGCTGCGCTCGGGCGCCGACGGCGCCGGCACGGTGCTGGTCCGCAGCCCCGAGGCCGCACCGGCTCGCCGAGGTGCTGCGCGCCGACGGGCCGCAGCGTCGACGGCGGAGGACGACGGCGCGCTGACCGTCACCGGCTACGCACGCCGGCCGAGGTCGGCCGCCAGGCGTTCGCCGCCGGCATCGAGCTGCACGAGCTGCGCTCGCAGACCAGCGGCCTCGAGGAGATCTACTTCCAGCTCACCGGCGGGCCAGGAGCAGTTCGCCGCTCCGCCGCCGGCCCACCGTCGTCCCAGGAGGCCCCCCGATGATCCGCCTGGTGCGCGCCGAGTGGACCAAGCTGTTCACCACGAAGGTGTGGATCGGCCTGCTGCTCGGTGCCTGCCTCATGGTGACCGGCTTCGCCGTTCTGCTTCACCGCGTTCGCCGGCAACCCGGAGAGCCGGCATCCCGCCGGTCGGGCACCCGCAGTCTACGAGGAGCTGGCCCTGGCCACCGCGGCGAACGTCAACGTGCTCTTCCTGATCCTCGGCATCATCGGGATGACGCAGGAGTACCGGCACCGGACGGCGACGCCGACCTTCCTGACCACGCCCCGGCGGGGCCGGGTGGTCGTGGCCAAGCTGGTCGCCTACGCGCTCGGCGGCCGTGCCGTTGGCGCTGGTCGTGCTGGCGGTCAACTACGTGGTCGTGCGCGATCCACGCCGGCGCCCGGGGCGCCGCGCCGGCGCTGAACGCCGACAACCTCGAGCGTGCTGGCCAGGTCCGGGCTCGCCCTGGTGATCTACGCGGTGATCGGCGTGGGCATCGGGCGCACTGCTGCGCAACCAGGTCGGCGCCGATCGTCGGGGGCCTGGTGTACCTGTTCGTCGTCGAGCCGATCATCCGGTCCGATCCCGGCGACGGCCGGCGTCTACAAGTGGATGCCCGGCGGCGCGCTCGAGGCGCTGACCGCGACGTTCGAGGGCCCGAGCTGCTGGACGCCTGGCAGGGCGGGCTGCTGCTGCTCGGCTACGGTCTGCTCGCCGCGCTGCCTGGGCACGTCGTGCCGTCGCCGTCCGGCGTCATGTGATTCCCGGGAGTCAGCCACGCTGCAACGGCGACCCGAGGCGGGAACCGCGTGTGACCACTCGCATGACCGCTCCAGCGACTGGGCCGGCTGATCGCCGCCGGCGACGCCGACGCCGTGCGTGCCGCCGTGCCAGGCGGCGCCGCGGCTGCTCGCGGCGCACCGTCGAGCGGGACGGCCAGGGCGGCTGGACGCCGCTGCACGTCGCCGTCGCCGAGGGGAAGGCCGGACATCGTCCGGCTGCTGGTCGAGGCCGGCGCCGACCTCGACGCCCGGACCGAGCACCGGCGCACGCCGCTGCACGTCGCCCTGGAGCCTCCGCCCGGACCTGGTCCCGCTGCTCCTGGAGCTCGGCGCCGAGCTCGACGCGCCCAGCGCCGCCTACCTCGGACGAGGTCGACCGCTTGACCGCGGCAGCTCGACGACGGCGCGCCGCTGACCGGGCCGACGGCGGCGCCGACCTGCTGTCCTGGGCGGCCGCTCGGCGGGGCCGCGGCCACCGCCCGGCTGCTGCTCGAGCGCGGGGCGCGACGCCGACGGCGGCGCGCTGCACGCGGCGGCCGGCGGCGGGCGCCTGGAGCTCGTCCGGCTGCTCCTCGGCGCCGGCGCCGACGTCGACCGGCGCGACCCCGACACCGGGCGAGCGCCGCTGCACGCGGCGGTCGCCGCCGGCGAACGGCGACGCGCCCGGGATCGTGCGGGCCCTGCTGAGCGCCGGGGCCGACGTGCACGCCACGACCACCGACGGCGCCAGCGCCCTGGACATCAGCCGGGTCGCCGCAGCCCGCCACCGGCGGGGCGACGCGGGCCGGGCGACGGCGCAACGACGGCCTGGCCGAACTCCTCGTGTCCCACGGAGCCACGGACTGGACCGTCGCACCCGGT
>CAVVIN010000010.1:0-265541 GCA_963748305.1 uncultured Actinomycetota bacterium
CGTCCCAGGTGACGCCGCGCAGGTCCCGGACGACGGCGGCGGCCGCCGTGTTCACCGCCCGCTCGCTGACGCCGAGGACGGTCGAGCCGGCCGCGATCCCGGCGGCGATCCCGGCCGCGCTGTCCTCGACGACGACGCATTCCGCCGCAGGCAGCCCGAGCTGGGCGGCGGCGAGCAGGTAGCCGGCCGGGTCGGGCTTGCCGGCGGGCACGTCCTCGGCGCAGACCAGCACGGTCGGGACGGGCAGGCCGGCGGCCCGCAGCCGGGCGACGGCGAGCTCCCGCCGTCCGGACGTGACGACCGCCCACGAACCGGCCGGGAGGGCGCCGAGCAGTTCGGCGGCGCCGGGCAGTGCGGTGACCGTGGCGGCGTCCTCGACCTCGAAGCGGTCGATGTCGGCCAGCGCGCGGGCACGGTCCTCGATCGCCATCAGCAGCGCGACGGTGTCGGCCGAGCGGCGGCCGTGCACCATCGCCGTCACCTCGCCGGGGTCGAGGTCCCACCGCTGGGCCCACCGCGACCAGGAATGCAGCACGCTGGCGTCGGAGTCCACGAGCACGCCGTCGCTGTCGAACAGCAGCCCCCGGCAGGGGATCGACCGCGTCACGAGACCGGGCGGTTGCGGTAGCGGCCGACCAGTTCGCGCGCCGCGACCTGCATGCGCACGGGTGGGAGGCCGTGCTCGATCTGGTGCAGGTCGTCGAGCACCATGTCGCCGATCTCGAGGAAGGCCTGCGGGATGCCACCGGCGCGGTGCCCGGAGAACACGAGACCGTCGAGCTGCCGGAACGGGGAGTCCGGGGGCATGGGCTCGTCGGGCCAGACGTCGACGGCCGCGAGGAAGCGGCCCTCGCGGATGCGGTCGAGCAGTGCATCGAAGTCGGCGACCGCGGCGCGGCTGACCAGGACGAGGCGGCCCCCGGGCGGGATCAGGTCGAGCTCGCGGGCACCGAGCATGCGCTCGCTCTCGGCCGTGACCGTCGCCAGGACGAACAGGAACCGGCTCTCGCGGATCGTCTCGTCGAGCCCCGCCGGGTGGAGGCCCGCCTGCCGCAGCACCGCGTCCGGCAGCCACGGGTCGTGCACCCGGATGTGCGCGTCGAACGGCCGCAGGAGCCGGTGCAGAGCGCGACCGAGGTTGCCGTAGCCGAGCAGACCGACGGTCGAGCCGCGCAGCAGGACCGACTCCTCGTTGCCGACGGCGACGTACTGCTCGGTGCCGTCGCGGAAGGCGCGGTCCTGCCGGCTGATCCCGCGCGCGAGGTCGAGCGCGAGACCCAGGGCCATCTCAGCGACCGCCTGCGCGTACGCCGGACCGCAGCCCAGGACGTACACGCCGCGCTCGGCGCAGGCCGCGTAGTCGACGTTCGGGAAGAAGTTGCCCTCGACGTTGCAGATCGCACGCAGGTGCGGGGCCCGGTCCAGGCGCGCCCGGTCGAGGTCCGGCTGGCCGATGACGGCGAACGCGTCGGGCAGCGCGGCCTCGAGCGCGGCGGGGCTGTCGTCCTCCGACAGGTCGACGACGGCGTACCGCTCGTGCAGCCGGGCCAGGGCCTCCGGTCGGAAGATCCGCGCCACGCCGTGCGGCGCCGGGCGGAGGATCACTGTGGGACGTGCGTCCGCGATCACCGGGTCATCATGATCAACCCGTCAATCGCCGAACGCACGGATGTCATCCACCGGCAAGGCGACACGCCGTGCAGTGCGAGCAAGTTTGCATTGACTGCAAGTTTCTGTCATCATCGTTCCCGTGACCACAGGCCTGCGCGAGCGCAAGAAGCTCGCCACCCGCATGGCGTTGCACGAGGCCGCGCTGCGCCTGGTGGCCGAGCGTGGCCTCGATGCCGTGTCCGTCGACGACATCGCCGAGGCGGCCGACGTCTCCCCCCGCACCTTCTTCAACTACTTCCCGACGAAGGTCGACGCCGTCCTGGGACTGGAGCCGGATTCGGCCGCGCAGCAGGCGTCGGGCTTCCTGGCCCGGCCGGCTGCCGAGACGCCGCTGCAGGCGCTGCGCGCCGTCGCCCACGCCCAGGCGGAGGAGATGGCCACGGACACCGAGCTGTGGCCGCTCCGCCTGACGGTGATCGACACCCACCCCGCCCTGCTCGCGCGGCTGGCCGCCGTGTTCGGCGAGGGAGAGCGGGTGCTGGCCGACGCCATCGCCACGCGCACCGGTGCTCGGGTCGGCGTCGATGCCTACCCGACGCTGCTGGCCGCGGTCGCGGGGGTCGCGATGCGCACCTCGCTGCACCGCTGGGTCACCACCGACTTCACCGCCTCGCTCCCCCACCTCGTCGACGAGGCGTGGGACGTGCTCGCGGCCGGACTGCCCGCACCGCCGCGCTGACCCCGTGACCGTCGCGGACACCGTCGTCCGCAGCCCCTGATCCATCGAGCGTCCCCGGACGCCCGCTCGGCACCGCGCGCCCGCGGCGCCGTCCTTCCCCTGAGGAGTGCAGTTGCTCGCCCCCACCACGGAGACCGCCGCCGAACCCGGCGCGGCTCCGATCGTCCTCACCCGGCGCAAGATCAACCTGATCTTCGGCGCCCTCCTGGCCGGCATGCTGATGGCCAGCCTGGACCAGACCATCGTCTCGACGGCGATGCCGACCATCGTCGGCGACCTCGGCGGCGTCTCGCACATGGCGTGGATGACCACCGCCTACCTGCTGGCCACCACCCTCGTGATGCCGATCTACGGCAAGTTCGGCGACCTGTTCGGGCGGCGGACCCTGTTCCTGGTCGCGATCGGCCTGTTCACCGTCGCGAGCGTGGGCGCGGCCCTCGCGCCGGACTTCACCTGGCTCGTGGTCTGGCGCGGTGTGCAGGGCCTCGGCGGCGGCGGGCTGATGATCCTGTCGCAGGCGATCATCGCCGACGTCGTCCCTGCCCGTGAGCGCGCCAAGTACATGGGCCCGATCGGTGCGCTGTTCGGCCTCTCCGCCGTCGTCGGGCCGCTCGTCGGTGGCTTCTTCACCGACCACCCCGCGCTCGGCTGGGAGTGGGCCTTCTGGATCAACGTGCCGGTCGGCATCGCGGCGTTCGCCATCGGCTGGTTCGCGCTGACCCTGCCGCGCAAGCGGAGCACGACACCGATCGACTACGCCGGCATCGTCGCGCTCTCGGCCACCACGACGTCGCTGATCTTCTTCACCGACTTCGGCGGTCAGGACGGCTGGGGTTCCTGGCAGGCGCTGTCCATGCTCGCCACGTTCCTCGTCTCGATCACGGCGTTCGTGATCGTGGAGCTGCGGGCGGTCGAGCCGATCATCCCGATGACCCTGTTCCGCAACCGGACGTTCGTCGTCGCCACGGCGCTGGGCATGGCGGTCGGCCTCGGCATGTTCTCGGCGATCGCCTTCATGCCCACGTTCCTGCAGATGAGCTCCGGCCTGTCGGCCGCGAACTCGGGCCTGCTGATGCTGCCGATGACGGTCGGCATCATCCTCACGATCCAGAGCTCGGCGATGTTCATCGCCCGGACCGGCCGGTACAAGATCTTCACCGTCGCCGGCGTGGGCGTGATGATCGCCGCGATGGTCTGGATGACCACGCTGTCCGGCGACACCTCGCTGTGGACGATCGGCGCGATGTTCTTCACGCTCGGCGCCGGGCTCGGCCTGATCATGCAGAACGTCGTCCTGGCGGCCCAGAACGCGGTGCCCGCCGACCAGATCGGCACCGCGACCTCGACGAACAACTACTTCCGCGAGGTGGGCGCCACCCTGGGCGTCGCCGTCTTCGGCACGCTGTTCACCAGCCGCCTGGCCGACAACCTCACCGGGGCGCTGACCGCCAACGCCGAGCAGGCGGTCCAGGCGGGCATCACCTCGCCGGACACGCTCGTCCCGTCCGCGGTCCAGGCCGCCGGTGAGCCGCTGAAGTCGGCGATCGTCGACGCCTACGCGAACAGCCTGGCCCCGGTGTTCTGGTACCTGGTGCCGATCCTCGCCGTCGCCTTCCTGCTGGCGCTGGCGCTCAAGGAGATCCCGCTGTCGGAGTTCGCCGGCATGGTCGCCCGCGGCGAGGCGGTCAACTCCGAGGAGGAGCTGGCCCAGCTCAGCAAGCCCGCCGCGGTCGAGAAGGTGGTCATCCTCGACGAGCAGGACGACGACGCGCTCGAGGCATCCGTCCGCGTGTAGGCGCAGGGATCGAACCACGTGAGGCCCGGAATCATCTCGATTCCGGGCCTCACTGGTGCAGGCGTACTCGAACGCCCACCCGCGCTCGCTTCTTGCCACTTCAGGTGCCGCCGTCAGGTCCGCGGTGGCGGGTGCGATGAGGATCTCGGTGCCGTCGGGGCGCCAGGTGCGCCATCGGCCGTCGGGTTGGCGTTCGACCCGGAACCCGTGGTGGACCTTCGTGTGGTGGCGTTCGCAGAGCAGCGCGGAGTTCTCCAGGCTGGTCGGGCCCTCATCGGCGACCCATTCCAGGACATGGTGGACGTCGCACCAGTGGGTCGGGGCATGGCAGCCGGCGAAGATGCAGTGCCGGTCCTGCACCTCGACGGCGCGGCGCAGGTGCGGCGGGACGATCCGCTTGTCCCGGCCGAAGTCCAGGATCTGCCCGTCGGGGCCCATCACCACCCGGGTAGGATGCCGTCGCAGGCCAGCCAGCGGGCGCGGGCGGCGGAGATGGCGCCCCGAAGCCCATCCGGCCGGCGGCCGGGCCGGTGGCCGGGTCGATCAGGTCGGCGAGCGGGATCAGGACACGCCACGTGCGGCTTGACGGTGCGCAGGAACGGCAGCGTCCCGGAGGCCAGGGCGTTGTCGACCAGCTGCGACGAACGCGTCACCGAGCTGCTGGGCGCGGGTGCGCTCATCGCCCGGCGGCCGGCTGGCCTGCACGATCGACTCCAGCGCGACCTGCGCCTTCTCCCCGCCGACCGGGTCGAGCTCGAACCGGCCGGACCCGGAGCCGTCGGCGTGCTTGACCAGGCATCAGCGACCGGCCCTCGGTGGGGTCGGGTTCGGCGCCGTCGGGGTCCAGGCGGGCCAGGTAGTGCGCACCGCCTGGCGCAGCTGCTCGTGCTCGCTGCTGGCCGCGGTCTCGGCCAGCACCGCGTCGACCGCGGCGAGGTCGATGCCCTGCGCGGCGGCGCGGCCAGGTGCTCGGGCCGGGTGACCGGGGCGATCACGGCCACCTGCTCGGCGGTGACCGCCCCGTCGGCGAACCCGGCGGCCACCGCGGGCAGCTGCTCCAGGGCCCGGCCGGTGCGCACGATCTGGAACGCGGCGGCCGCCGACAGCCGGCAGTGCCCGCGCAGCCAGGAGGCCATCGTCTTCATGCCCGTCGTGCTCCGGCGCCTGGGTGCAGTCGGCGATCCGCACGCTGCGGGCGATCTCGGCGTCCAGCCGGTTGCGGGCCCGCACCAGCTCCGCCGCACGTTCCAGCTGCGCGCCGGCCGGCAGCGCGTAGCAGGTCCTCGGCGGCCAGGGCGTCCAGCGCCGATGCCAGCTCGCCCACGACACCTCCCACACCATTCGATCAGGTGTTCGAAGTCTACCGCGCGAGCGGGCGCCCGCCACCACACGAATCCCCAGGTCAGAGGCCCTATCCACAGATCAGCGGGAGCCCTTGACGAGTTGCCGGCGGACCTCGTCCATGGTGTCCAGCACCTCGATCGTGTCGCGGAGCGGGCGGAGCGGGTGCTCGAGCAGACCGTCGAGGATCGCCTCGTTGACCGCCCGGAACATCGGCACGTAGCCGTTGCCCTCGAGCTCGACGGTCACCGTCCGCGGCTCGCCGTGCGGCGGTGTCTCGATCCGGAAGGTGCCGGTGGACATGAACGGCTGGTCGAACGCGATGAAGCCCTCGCTGCCGCCGATCGTGGCGACCGGGTTGACGTACCCGGCCAGCGAGGTCAGCGCCTGGGCGAAGCGTCCCTCGCCGTAGCGCAGGAAGACCGAGGCGGTGACGTCGAGCCCGTCGTCGCGCATCTCCCCCGTCGCCCGGATGCCGTCAGGGACGCCGAGCATCAGGTGCGCCAGCGTGAGCGGGTAGACGCCCATGTCCAGCAGCGCTCCCCCGCCGAGCTCCGGCCGCCAGATGTTCCAGGTCGGCGGGAACGGGATGCCGAAGCCGGCCTGCACGCTCTGCACCTCGCCGATGGCGCCGTCGGCCACCTCGTCGAGCATCTGGCGGAACCCCGGGTTGAAGCGCATCCACATCGCCTCCATGAGGAAGCGGCCCTGCTGGGCGGCGAGGGCGGCCAGTTCCCGCGCCTGCCGGGCGGTGGTGGTGAACGCCTTCTCGACCAGCACGTGCTTGCCCGGCCAACAGGGCGCGGCGGGCCAACTCGGCGTGCGTCGCGATCGGCGTGCCGAGGTAGACGACGTCGACGTCGTCGTCCTCGAACAGGGCGTCGTAGTCGCCGTAGGCCCGAGGCACCTCGAACTCGGCGGCGAAGTCCACGGCGTTCTCGATCGACCGCGACGCCACCCCGACGAGGTTGAGGTTCTCGGTCAGGTGCAGGTCGCCGGCGGTCGTCCGGCTGATCCCGCCGGTTCCGACGATGGCCCAGCCGGGCAGCCGACCTATCGGCCGCGCACCGTCGGGACGACGACGTCGCGTTCGGTGGACCCCCGGCACGCGCACCGTCCTCCAGCCCGGGCGGAACGCCTTACGTGCCCGACTCCGTCGTCGCCTCGTCCGTCCGGAGGCGGCGCGCCTCGTGCAGGCGCAGCCGGGCCAGCATGTCACCGACGAGAGTCATCTCGTCTCGGACGGCGGTCGGGGCAGCTCACCGGCCCGAGCCGCGAGCTGCCGACGCACCTCGTCGATCGTCTCCAGGACGGCGATGGTGTCGGCCAGCGGGCGCAGCGGGTGCTCGAGCAGACCGTCGGCGAGAGCCTCGCCGACCGCCCGGAACATCGGCACGTAGCCACGGCCCTCGTTGGCCACCGTCTCCGACCGGATGGCGAGGTCGGGCAGCGTCAGCACGCGGTACGACCCGCGGAAGAAGAACGGCGCGTCCAGGGAGATCGCCCCGCGCGACCCGCCGACCGAGGCCACCGGATCGACCGGCCCCGCGATCGAGGTGAGCGCGTGCGCGAACCGGCCGTCGCCGTAGCGGAGGAAGACCGACGCCGTGAGGTCGAGCCCGTCGTCCCGCATCTCGCCGGTCGCCTCGACGCTGTCGGGCACGCCCATGACGAGGTGGGCGAAGCTCAGCGGGTAGACGCCCATGTCGAGGAGCGCTCCCCCACCGAGGTCCGGTCGCCAGTGGATCGCGCCGCGGTGGCGGCGGGAAGCCGAAGCCCGCCTGGACGGTCCGGACGTCGCCGACCGCGCCGTCGGCGAGTTCGGCCAGGACGCGCTGGATCGCCGGGTTGAACCGCATCCACATCGCCTCCATGAGGAAGCGGCCCTGCTCCGCGGCGAGCGCGGCCAGCTCCCGCGCCTCGTCGGCGGTGGTCGTGAACGCCTTCTCGAGCAGGACGTGCTTGCCGGCCAGCAGCGCACGCCGAGCGACCTCGAAGTGCGTGCCGATCGGCGTGCCGATGTAGACGACGTCGACGTCGTCGTCGGCGAACAGCTCGTCGTAGGAGCCGTGCCAGCGCGGCACCTCGAACTCGGTGGCGAAGGCCTCGGCGTTCGCAGCGGTCCGCGAGGCCACCGCGACCAGGTCCAGGTTCTCGGTCAGGTGCAGGTCACCGGCCGTCGTCCGGCTGATCCCGCCGGTGCCGACGATCCCCCACCGCAGGTTCACCGGGCGTCCACCGTGACGCTGACCGGGTCGCAGCCGTCCGCGGTCGCCGTGACGGTGATGGTGCCGCTGCCGGTCGGGCGGACGACGGCCAGCGCGCGGCCGTCGAACGTGGTGTGGACGTCGTCGAGGTAGGACTCCTCGGTCGCCGGCGCCGCGCTGCCGAAGCCGGCCAGCACGCCCGGACCGTCGACGGTGACCGTCACCTCGCGGTCGACCCCGAGCACCACCGTGCCGTCGGCGTCCTGGAGCGTGACGTCGACGTAGGCGAGGTCGGTGTCGTCGGCCCGGATCACGTCCCGATCGGCGACGGCGGCCAGCGCGACCGGGCCGGAAGCCGACCGCAGCGCGAACCGGCCGGTCTCCTCGCCGCCGGTCCGCGCGACCGCGGTCAGCTCGCCCGGCGCGTAGGTGACCTCGAACTCGGCGCGGAAGCGGTTCTTCTCCCCCGCCGGCTCGACGCCCAGCGAGGCGCCGTCCAGGAGCAGCTCGCACCTCGTCGGCGTCGCTGTAGACCTCGACGGTGACCGGCTTGCCCTCGGCGCCGGTCCAGCTCCAGCTGCCGACCGTGTCGCTCCACGCCCACGGCGTGCGCCGACAGCTCCCGGCCGTGCAGCTCGGGCCGCAGGACGGCGATGTACGGGTCGCTGCGCAGCCCGAAGACGATCTCGCGGTAGTAGGACGCCGGCCGCCGGTGCCCGGTGATGTCGATGTCGCCGACGTGCGCGAGCAGCCACGGGTAGGGCGCGCCGAACTGCCCGGCCGTCGGGTCGTCGGCCACGGCGGTCCGGCCGACGCCGGCCTCGCCGAGGTAGTCCCAGCCGGTCCAGGTGAAGTCGCCGATGACGTGGGGGTTGTCCAGGACCAGCCGCCACAGCCGGTCGATCTGGTTCGGGGAAGGTCTCGGAGCCGACGATCACCCGGTTCGGGAACAGCTCGCGGTCGGCCTCGTAGCGGGCGTCCATGTAGTTCATGCCGGCCGCGTCGAGGACGTCGAACGACTCCGCCGTCCGCCGGCCGACCAGCTCGGAGCCTGCCCAGCTCGTTCATGAACGCGCCCATGTCGGTGAGCATCGTGTTGATGCCGCCCTCGGCCGACACCGGCGGCTTCGCCTCGTCGAGGACGCCCAGCATGCCGTTGATGCCGTTGGTGACGAAGCGGGTGGCGTCGAGCGAGCGCACCTTCTCCGCCAGCCGGCGCGACCAGACCGCGCCGTGCGGGCTCGCCGACCTCGGGGATCTCGTTGCCGATCGAGTAGAAGACGACGCTCGGGTGGTTGCGGTCCTTGCGCGACCATCGCCTCGACGTCGCGCTCCCACCACTCCGGAGAAGTCGAGCGCCGCGTCGAAGTCGGACTTGCTCTCGGTCCACATGTCGGTCAGCTCGTCCATGACGAGGACGCCGTACCGGTCGCAGGCGTCGAGCATCGCCCGGCTGATCGGGTTGTGCGCGCTGCGGATCGCGTTGAAGCCCGCGGCCTTCAGCAGCTGGACCCGGCGCTCATCGGCGCGGTCGATGGCGACCGCGCCGAGCACGCCGTTGTCGGGGTGGACGCACGTGCCGCGGAGCAGGACCGGCTCGCCGTTGATCCGCAGCCCACGCTCGGGGTCGAGCGTCAGCGTGCGGATGCCGAAGGTCACCGTCGTCGTCGTCGGCCACGGTCGTCGCCGTCCCGCAGGGTGACCGACCGCCGAGTAGAGCGCCGGCGAGTCCGGGCTCCACAGCGCCGGGTCGCGGACGAGCAGCCGCTGCCGGACGACGGCCGGCTCGCCGGGCAGCACGGTCACCGGCGACGACGCCGGTGGCGACGACGCGCGCCGTCGCCGTCCCGGACCTCGGTGACGAGCGTCGAGCGTCGGCCAGCGCCCGGCCGTCGTTCTCGACCGTCGTCGCGACCTCGACGACGGCGGACTCGGCGTCGACGTCCTTCGTCGTGACGACGACGCCGTCGAGCGCGATGTGCGTCAGCGGCCCGACGACGAGGTGCACCGGCCGGTGGATGCCGGCGCCGGCGTACCAGCGGGAGTCCTGGTGCGGCGCGGCAGACGACCCGGATCTCGTTGTCGGCGCCGTACCGCAGGAGGTCGTCGAGGTCGACGGTGAAGCCGGTGTACCCGGTGGCCCACTGCCCGGCGAGGGCGCCGTTCACGTAGACCATCGCCGAGCGGTAGACGCCCTCGAACTCGAGCAGCACGCGCTGGTCGCGGTACTCCTCGGGGACGGCGAACGTCGTCCGGTACTCGTAGACGCCGCCGGGGAAGTAGCCGGACGCCGGAGCCGAGCGAGGCGTCGCGCTGCTCGGCCGAGGGTGGCGTCGTGCGGCAGGGTCACCGGCTGCCAGGGCGCCGCGGCGCCGACCATCTCGGCGAAGAAGTTGGCGTGCGGCCGGGTCTCCCAGCCGCCGTTGAACGGGATGCGTCGCATGGCTGTCCTTTCGTGTGAAGCGGTACGAGGAGGCAGCACGCGACGGATGGCCGGCCTGGATCGGCCGACCCCGTGCTTTCCGCGAACTCGCAGCGTCCTGCCGATCCGCCGTCTGCTGGATCGCGCTGTCGTGTTCGCGCTGTCGATCAACTGCCGGCGGCGCCTAGAAGTCGGGCGAGCCAGGTCGCCCGGGCGGCGACGGCGGCCTTCGACAGGGCCGCATGCGGAACGATGCCGTCGAAGCCGTGGTAGCCACCCGGCCACACGTGCAGCTCGGCGATGCCGCCGGCCTGCCAGATCCGGGTCGCGTAGTCGACGTCCTCGTCGCGGAAGGTGTCCGCGGACCCGACGTCGATGAACGCGGGCGGCAGCCCGGACAGGTCGTCGGCGCGGGCCGGGGCGGCGTACGGCGAGACGTCCGGGCCACCGCGGGCGTCGCCGAGCAGCGCCGTCCAGCCGACCTCGTTGGCCTGGCGGTTCCACATCGGAAGCTCGGCCATCTGGTGCACCGACGGCGAGTCGTTGCGGTCGTCGAGCATCGGGCACATGAGCAGCTGCCCCGCGAGCGCCGGTCCGCCGCGGTCGCGGGCGAGCAGCGCCAGGGCCGCCGCGAGCCCGCCGCCCGCGCTGCCGCCGATGAGCGACGACCGCTCGGGGTCGATGCCCAGGTCGTCGGCGTGCTCGGCCGTCCAGACCAGACCGGCGTAGCAGTCCTCGACCGGGCCGGGGTGCGGGGTCTCCGGCGCGAGCCGGTAGTCGACGGAGACGACGGCGGCACCGAGCGGCTCGGCCAGGTCGAGCGACTCGCCGAGGAGCGGGTCCCGGGCGGTGCCGGCGATCATGCCGCCGCCGTGGATGAAGTAGAGCGCCGGCACGGGGGCGGTTGCCGCGGTCGGCCGGCAGATGATCGGACGGCGACGTCGGGGGCGCCGGCCGGACCGGGCACGGTCAGCTGCTGCGACGTCGTAGCGGCCGCCCGTGCCAGTTCCTCGTTCGGTCGGCTGTGGCGCGTACTCGGTTCTGGCGGCGCGCGCGGCGGGGATCGTCGGTGGTCAGCGGCGGGAACGGCGGCAGCCCGGCCAGGACGGCGCCGCATTCCGGGTCGTAGGGCGGCGGCGGGCCCACGGGGCGGATCGTCGTCACGAGAGGTGCTCCTTCAGGAAGGCGACGGACCGGTCGAGGATCGGGTCGACGTCGATGCCGACGAAGCCGTGGTCGGCGCCCTCGACCTCGACGAGCTCGGCCTGCGCGCCGACCGCGCGCAGCGCAGCGACGAGCCGCCGGCTCTGTCCGATGCCGACAGCGCCGTCCTGGGTGCCGTGGAAGGCGAGCACCGGCGGCGCATCGGGTCGCACGTACGTGACGGGGCTCGCCGCCCGGGCACGGTCGGGATGCGACCGCACCGGTCCCCCGATCAGCCGGGAGATCGGCGCGTCCTCGCCCTCGTGGTCGTTGCGGCCGCCGGTGATGTCGTCGTCCTGCATGGCGAGCACGTCGGCCGGCCCGAAGAAGTCGACGACGGCGGCGACCGGCAGGTCCTCCCCCGCGACACCCACCTGCTCGGCGAACTCGGACCGTCCCACGGTCAGGGCCACGAGCATCGCCAGCTGCCCGCCGGCCGAGCCGCCCCACAGGGCGACCCGGGAGCCGTCGATCCCCAGCTGCGCCGCGAAGTGCTGGACGTAGCGGATGCCGGCGCGGGCATCGTAGCAGCTGGGCCGGGAACGTCGCCTCCGAGCTGAACCGGTAGCTGACGGCGACGAACGCCAGCCCCGCGGCCAGCACCTTCTCCCGCATGGTCGCGAACCAGGGCGACCAGACCTCCTCGGTCGCCCCCATCCGAAAGGCGCCGCCGTGGATCCACACGACCACCGGCACCGGCTCGGCGGAGGCCGGCACGACCACGTCGAGCAGCAGGTTCCGGTAGCCGTCGATCAGCGCGAACGTCTCGCTGCGGTACGTCGTCCGGCCGTCCTCACCGCGGATGCCGTGGATCGGCGGGAAGCAGTCGGCAGCGTGAAGGCCGGCGCGTCGTGCTCCTGGGCGCTGTCCGTGACGGTCACAGGTGGTCGTCCATGGTGAAGAACAACGCGGGCTTCTCGACCGGCACCGGCTCCTCGATCGTCACGCTGTAGGAGTGCCGACCGGAGCCGACCTCGACCGGAGCGCTGCCGTCGGGCAGCACGACCTCCGCCGTCGTGTTCGGCGGCACGGTGACCTCGAGGGCGAACGCCGTCCCGCCCGACAACGTCCACGAGACCGCGGCCGTCCCGTACGGCGTCTCGTGCGTCGCCGCGGCGGAGGTCAGACCCGGTCCCGGGCGGGGTTCCACCCGCAGCCGCCGGTAGCCCGGCGCGGCCGGCGCCAGACCGGCGACCGTGCGGTGCAGCCAGTCGGCGACCGCACCGAACGCGTAGTGGTTGAACGAGGTCATGTCCCCGGGATTGATCGTGCCGTCGGGAAGCATGGAGTCCCAGCGTTCCCAGATCGTCGTCGCACCCATCGTGACCGGGTACAGCCACGACGGGTTCTCCCGCTGCAGCAGCAGCTCGTACGCGGTCGCCAGCTCACCGGCGTTCGTCAGCGCGTCGGTCACCAGCGGCGTCCCCAGGAAACCGCTGGCGATGTGGAAGCCGTCCTTCAGGACCTGCTCGGCCAGCAGGCGGCCGGCGTACTCCCGCTGCTCCGGGGTGAGCAGGTCGAACTCCAGGGCGAGCGCGTACGCCGTCTGCGATGGGAAGGCCACGCGACCGTTCGGCGTCACGTACTCGGCGCGGAAGCGGGCCGCGGCCCGCTCGGCCAGGTCGGCGAACCGGCTGCCGTCGCGGCCGAGCACCTCCGCCGCCTGCGCCACCATGCGCGCCGAACGGGCGAGGTAGGCGGTCGCGACGCACTGCCACGGGGTCCGTGCGGCAGCGGGGTTGTCCGGCGGTGCCGCGGTGTCCAGCCAGTCGCCGAAGGAGAACCCGCCCTCCGGGAAGTCCAGGTCCGCGCCGGCCCGCTGCTCGAACACGTCGATCCAGGTGGTCATCGACGCCCACTGGTCGGCGAGCAGACCGGCGTCGCCGGTGCGCTCGTACAGCACCCACGGAACGACGACGGCGGCGTCGCCCCAGCCGACGTCCGCCCCGAGCGGGAAGGGCATGAGCGGCAGGAACGGCACGAACATCGGCACGATGCCGTCGTGGTCCTCGAGCTGTTCGACCGCGAGGTCGGCCAGCCAGGACCGCAGCATCCCCGACGCGTCGAAGAGGAACGAGGCGGTCGGCGCGAAGACCTGCAGGTCTCCCGTCCAGCCCAGCCGCTCGTCCCGCTGCGGGCAGTCGGTGGGGAGGTCGACGAAGTTGCCCCGCATGCCCCAGACGACGTTCTCGTGCAGCCGCTCGACGTCGGCGTCCGAGCAGGTGAACGTGCCGGTGCGGCGCAGATCGGTGTGGACGACGACCGCTTCCAGCGAATCGGCGGTCAGCTCACCCGGCCAGCCGGTGACGTCGGCGTACCGGAAACCGTGGAAGGTGAACCGCGGCTCCCAGGTCCGGGGCCCGTGCCCGTCCAGCACGATGACGTCGGTGGCGTCGGCGGCACGCAGCGGCCGCACGCCGAGCTCACCGTGCTCCAGGACCTCGGCGTGCCGGACGACGATCTCCGTGCCGGCCGGCCCGTCGGGCAGGGAGAAGCGGATGCGGCCGACCAGGTTCTGGCCGAAGTCGATCAGGGTCTTTCCCGAGGGCGACGTCGAGATCTCCTGCACCGGCAACGGTCTGGATGCGCCGGACCGGCGGGCCGGTGGGCGCGACGAGCGTCGCGACGTCCAGGGTGCCGACCTCGACCGGCGTCCAGTCGGCGTCGTCGAACCCGACCGACGACCAGCCGGACAGCTCCCGGCGGAAGTCCACCGTCTCGCCCTTGTAGATGTCGGCCCGGGTCTCCGGTCCGAGCGTCGAGCGCCAGGAACCGTCCGTCGTCACGACCGTGCGGGACCCGTCCGTGTGCTCGACCTCGAGCTGGAGGAAGGCGCCGGTCCGGTCGCCGTAGAGGTGGCGGCCACCGGTGAACCCGAGGTGACCGCGGTACCAGCCGTCGGCCAGGGTGACACCGATCGCGTGCGTGCCCTCCGACAGCAGCTCGGTCACGTCGTAGGTCTGGTAGCGCAGGCGGTGCTCGTAGCTCGTCCAGCCGGGCGCCAGCACATGGTCCCCGACGGTCACGCCGTCGATCTCCGCCTCGTACAAGCCGCGCGCCGTGGCGTAGACCCGCGCGCGGACCACCGGGCGGTCGAGCACGAACTCACGGCGCAGCAGGGCGACTGGTTCCCCCGTGCCGCCGGGCTCGGGCAGCACGGGCTCCGCCAGCTCGGCCGTCCATTCCGCCGGGTCCAGCAGGCCGGCCTCGACCAGGGTGTCCTCGCTCCACGCCGACGGCTCGGTGGCGCCCTCGCCCCACACGCGCACGCGCACGGTGCGGCGCTCGCGGCTGGCGAGCTCCGGTGCCTCCCACGGCAGCAGCACCGACTCCGCCGAGTCGATACGACCCGACGACCACACCTCGCCGTCCTCGGGCTCGATCTCCACCTCGTACGCGGCCTGCCGCCAGTCGGACAGGTCGGTGCGGGTCACCCAGGAGAGCCGGGGCCGGCTCTCGCCGATCCCGATCGGCTCGCGGTGGTGCTCGACGGTGATCGGGGAGACGGTCAGGTCGCTCATCGCGCGTCCTCATTCAGTGTCGTGGCCAGGTAGGCGACCGAGAGCTGGACGACGGCGTCGATGTCGTCGCAGCCCATGAAGATGTGTTCGGCGCCCTCGACGGGCACGAGCCGGACCGGCACGCCTGCCTCCGTCAGCGCCGCGGCGAGCTGCTCGCTCTGCGCGTAGGGCACCAGCCAGTCCGTCGTGCCGTGCACGAGGAGGAACGGCGGGGCCTGGGGCGTCACATGGGTGATCGGGCTGACGTCGGCGAGCGCCTGCCCCTCGAGCCCCCGGGTCAGCTGGTCCTCCGGTGGGGTCAGCATGGCCGGCTCGAGCTTGGCCGCGATGTGCGGCGGCGGGGTCATCCGCGGCATGGTCGTGAAGTCGGCAGGGCCGTACCAGTCGACGACGACGTCGACGGCGCTCGAGGGCCCCACGACGCCGTGCGGTCCCTCGAGGTCCGCCCGGTGGGCGGTGAGCCCGACGAGCGCGGCGAGGTGGCCGCCGGCCGACTCGCCCATGACGCCGATCCGCGTCGTCGAGATGCCGAGGTCGTCGGCGTGGGCCCGCAGCCAGCGGATCGCCGCCTTCGCGTCGTGCAGCTGGGCCGGGAAGGGCGCTTCGAGCGCGTGCCGGTAGTCGATCGTCGCGACCGCGAGACCCGCGGCGAGCAGCTCGTCGAACACCTGGTTCGGGCGGAGCGTCTCGGGCAGGTACCGCCGGTCGCCCATCATCCAGCCGCCGCCGTGGATCCAGACGACGAGCGGGGGCGGCTCGTCCGCGTTCGGCACGTAGAGGTCCAGCTGCAGCGGGCGGTAGCCGCCCGGAGCGGCGTACGTCGCACCGACGAAGTGCAGGGCGCCGTCGTCGCGGCGCACCGGCGCAGGTGGCGGGAGGTAGCGGGCCGGGCCGGCCCACTCCGTGGTCTCGGCGGTCACTCGGAGTCCTCCAACGAGCTCGTGTAGGTGTGCTGGCCAGGGCCGACGATGTCGGTGGTCGTGTCGGGCAGGATGACCTCGGCCTCGGTCCCGGCCGGGACGACGACCCGCAGGTCGAACCGGTCGCCGGTGATCTGCCAGGCAGACTCGATCCGGCCGTACGGCGACTCGTGCGCGGCCTCAGCCGACGTGATCCCGCCCCCCGGACGGGGCAGCACCCGGAACCGCCGGTACGCGGGCTCCAGCGGCTCGATCCCTGCGGTGCAGCGATGCAGGAAGGAGACGACGGCGCCCTTGGAGTAGTGGTTGAGCGAGTCGTGCGGCACCCCGTCGGCGGAGACCCCGTTCCAGGCCTCCCACATCGTCGTCGCGCCGCGGTCGACCATGACCCGCCACGACGGCTCGCTGTCCTGGAGCAGGAGCTCGTACGCGACGTCGACGTGGCCGGTGTCGGCGAGCACGGGCAGCAGGTCCGGCGTCGCGAGGAAGCCGGTGCCCAGGTGGGTGTCGGACTTGCGGATCAGCTCGACCAGCCGCTCGGCGACCGCCGGCCGGAGCTCGGCCGGCACCAGGTCGAAGGCGAGCGCGCGGACGTGGTTGGCCTGGGTGTCCGGCGTCAATCGGCCGTCGGCGTCGAGGTACTCCGCCTGCCAGGCATTCCGCACGTGCTCGCTGAGCTCGGCATACCGGGCTGCGTCCTCCGTGCGGCCGAGCACCTCGGCGATACGGGCCATCAGCCGCGTGCTGTGGGCGTAGAACGCGGTGGCGACGTCGCCCTTGTCCGAGGCGATCAGGGTGGGGAGATCGGCTCCGCTCTCGTCGCCGGGGACGAGCCACTCGCCCCAGTGGAAGCCGGTGTCCCAGAGGTACTGCTCGTGCGGCGCGGCCTCGGGGCGACGCTCGACCCGGGCCGGGTGCCGCTGCTCGCGCGCCATGCGCTCGGTGCGGTCGAGCCAGCGGACCATCGTCGGCCAGAGGTCGTCCAGCACCTGCACGTCGCCGTAGGCGCGGTAGATCTGCCACGGCACGATGACCGCCGCGTCGCCCCAGCCGGCCGAGCCGTTGAGCATGGCGATCGGTCCGTCGCGGCCCTCGTTGCGCGGGGTCGGGCTGACGTTCGCGATCGTCCCGTCGGGCCACTGGTCGACGGCGACGTCGCGCAGCCACTTGGCCGAGAAGCCGGCGACGTCGTACAGGAAGGCGGCGGTCGGCACGAACAGCTGCCAGTCCCCCGTCCACCCGTGCCGCTCGCGGTGCGGGCAGTCGGTGGGGATGTCGCAGGCGTTGTCCCGGAAGCTCCACAGCGCCGCCTCGTGCAGGCGGTTCACCCGCTCGTCGCTGCTGGTGAACCAGCCGGTGCGGCGCATGTCGGTGTGGACGACGACGCCGCGGACGTCGTCCACGGTCAGCTCGCCGGGGTGACCCTCGATGCGCACGTACTGGAAGCCGTGCGTGGTCCGGCGGGGCTCGAAGACGTCGCCGGCCACCCCGCGCGAGACCACCGAGTCGACCTGCCCGGCGGGCAGCCGGTGCGGGAGGAACGGCAGGTCCGGCTCGAGGTTGGTGACGGTGACGTCCCCGTCGGGGGCGAGCCACTCGCCGTGGGTCAGCGTGATCGTCGTCCCGGCCGGGCCGAGGTCGGTCAGCCGCACCCAGCCGTTGATGTTCTGCCCGAGGTCGACCACCTGCGCGCCGTCGGCGAGCCGTGTGACCGAACGCGGGACGAGCTCCTCGACGCGGCGCACGGGCGGCGCCGGGGAGTCGACGAGGCCGGCATAGCCGTGGTCGACGACCACGACGTCGTCCCAGGCGGCGTCGTCGAAACCGGGCTCGTCCCAGCCGAGCGGCAGCCGGTTCAGGTCCCACCGCTCGCCGCCGATGAGGTCGGCCGCGACGACGTGCCCCACCGAGCTGCGGAAGCCGCGCCCCGTGCCGACGACGGTCACCGACCCGTCCTCGTGCGTGATCTGCAGCTGCGCCAGGAACGCGAGCCGGTCGCCCCACTGCTCGGCCGCGCGGGTGACGCCGACCTGCCCGCGGAACCAGCCGTCGGCGAGGAGGACGGCGAGGGCGTTGCGCCCCTCGCGGACCGACGCCGTCACGTCGACCGTCTGCACCTGCAGGTGCGCGTCGTACTGGGTGTACCCGGGGGTCAGCTCGGCGTCGCCGACCCGGTCGGCGTTCAGGAAGGCCTCGTAGAGCCCCTGCGCGGTGGCGTACAGCCGCGCCGACACCACCGGCTGGTCGACGTCGAACTCCAGGCGCAGCAGCGCGGCCGGCCGCTCCCCCTTCGGGCCCTCCGGCATCTGCCCGGGCTCGATCCACGCCGTCTGCCAGTCCTCGGCCCACAGCAGCCCGGTCTCGAACCAGGAGGGCGTGGAGAACGGGCTCTCCCCCAGCTCGGTGCGCGCCTGCACCTGCCACTCGACCCGCTGCGCGGACGACAGCGGCGGGCCGGCGTAGGACACGAGCAGGTTCTGGTCGCTGTCGACCCAGCCGCTGTCCCAGCCGCTGTCGGTGGTGATCCGGTAGGCCGACTGCGCGCGAGCGCCGTCGGGCAGCCGCCAGGACAACCGTGGGGCGGCCGTGCGGATGCCCAGTGCCTCGTCGAGGTGCTCGACCCGCAGCCCGGAGGGAGCAGCGGTCACGCGGACTCCCCGAGGGTCACGGTCGCCGTCGTGCAGACCTCTCCGGCGTTCCGGCCGACGGCCAGGGTCAGGTCGCCGGACTCGACGACCCAGGCGTGGCGATCGACGTCCCAGTCGCGCAGCGCCCGCGGCGAGATGCTCACCGGGACGTCGACGACCTGGCCGGGGGCGGCCTCGACGACGGCGAAGCCGGCGAGCCACCGAACCGGTCGCTGCACGTCGGACGACGGCCGGGATGCGTAGACCTGCACGACGTGCTTCCCGGACCGGGAGCCGGTGTTCCGGATCCGCACGGTGACCTCGAAACCGCCGCCGGTCGCCTTCGCGGGCGCCTCGAGGGCGAGCAGGTCCCAGGTCGTGTAGCCCAGGCCGTGGCCGAACCAGTAGGCAGGCTCCGTGCGCGACGCCAGATAGGCGCGGTGCCCGATCTGCGAGACCCTCGGTGTACTCGAGGCGGCCCTCGGTGGGCGTCGTCGAGAGCACCGGGGCGTCGGCCATCGTGGCCGGCCAGGTGGTGGGCAGCCGGCCGCCCGGCTCCAGAGCCCCGGTCAGGACGTCGGCCAGGGCGTTCCCGAACTCCATGCCCGGGAACCAGACCACCAGCACGGCGGCGACCTCGTCGCGCCAGGGCAGCTCGACCGGCGAGCCGGCGTTGACGACCACCACGGTCCGCGGATTGACGGCGGCGACGGCGCGGACGAGCTCGTCCTGCCGGCCGGGCAGGGCCAGCGACGTCCGGTCGAAGCCCTCGCTCTCCACCGCGTCGGAGGTGCCGACGACGACCACGGCGACGTCGCTGGTGCGGGCGAGCTCGACGGCGTGGGCCAGTTCCTCGTCGGCCGGCCGCATCGGCGGCCCGACGACCAGGCCGACCTTGAAGATGAAGCCCTCGGCCGGCCAGCGGTAGCGGATGCGGACGTCGACGCGCTGTCCGGCGCGCAGCGGGACGACGGTGTCGTACTGCGGCGGAGAGGCGAACACCTCGTGGATGTCGAAGGCCTCGCCGGAGTCGGCGGCCTGGAGCACGGTCGAGCCGTCGAGGACCAGGGCAGTGCTCCCCCGCCCGACGACACCGATGCGCCAGTCGCCGTCCTCGTCCGGGAGAAAGCCGGTGTGGATCTCGAGCTGGGTCGCGCCCTCGGGGGCGTCGGCCAGGATGCGGATGATCGTCGCCGTGCCGGCGTGCTGCTCGACGAGTGTCGTCCCGTCCTCGTCGAGCCACCGCAGCGTCGCCGCCCACCCCGCCTCGGGGCCGGAGAGCTCGTCGGGCCGCGGCGGCCGGAGCGCCTCGGAGAGAGCGGCCCCGACGGCGGTGACCACCTCGGCGTGCCCCTCGAGTGCAGCGGTGATGCCGGCGACCGGCGTGATCACGTACGCGGGCGGGACGCTCGCGGACCCGCCACCCAGCGGGCGGGCGTCACGGGCACCGGGGCCGAGCACCGCGACGCGGCTCAGCCGCTGGCGGTCCAGCGGCAGCAGCTGGTCGTTCTTCAGCAGGACGGCGGCAGCGGCGGCGGCTTCCCGCGCCAGCGGGGAGACGTCCTCGATACGACCCGCCGACGGCTTGTCCACGACCGCCGCAGCACCCTCGAGGGCGCCGGTCCGCGCGGCCAGCCGCAGCAGGCGGCGGAGCTTGGCGTCGATCGCCGACTCGGGCACGCGACCGGCACGCACCGCCTCGACCAGCGGCTCGGCCCACTTCTCGTCGGGCCCGGGCATCGTCAGGTCCAGCGCCGCGCGCGCGGCCGGCTCGCCGTCGTAGAGCGCGCCCCAGTCGGAGACGACGACACCGTCGAAGCCCCACTCCCCCTTGAGCGGCTCCTGGAGCAGGTCGTTCTCGGTCATCGCGGTGCCGTTGACGGAGTTGTACGCCGCCATGACCATCCACGGGTCGGCGTCGGCGACGACGGCCTCGAACGGCGCCAGGTACAGCTCGCGCAGCGTCCGCTCGTCGACCCGGTTGTCGACGGTGAACCGGTCGGTCTCCGCGTCGTTGGCCACGTAGTGCTTGGGGCAGGCGCCGATGCCGCGCTCCTGGACGCCCCGCACGTAGGCGGTCGCGAGGCGGCCGGTCAGCAGCGGGTCCTCGGACATGCACTCGAAGTGCCGCCCGCCGAGCGGGGACCGGTGCAGGTTGATCGTCGGCCCGAGGACGACGTCGACCCCCTTGCGCACGGCCTCGGCGGCCAGCGCGTTGCCGATGCGACCCAGCAGCTCCTCGTCCCAGGTGGCGGCCATCGCCGAACCCGACGGGAACGCCGCCGACGGCTCGAGCTCGGTGTCGGTTCCGCCCCGGACGCCGACCGGCCCGTCGGAGACGGTCATGGACGCGAGCCCGATCTCCTCGGCCGGCTGCGTGGTCCAGGGCCCGGATCCGGAGAGCAGCCGCACCTTCGTCGGCAGGTCCAGCTTCGCGATCAGGGCATCGAGAGAAAGGACCCCGGTGCCCCCCGCCACTCGCAGGCTCGCGGCGGGCCCCTGCACCGGGGCCGTCACAGCGCGGGGACCTGCTCGGCGTGGTGGCAGGCGGTGAGGCTGCCGTCGAAGAGCCGCAGCGGCGGACGCTGCTCGCTGCAGATCTCGGTGGCCAGCGGGCAGCGCGGCACGAACGGGCAGCCGGTCGCGGACGGCTGCGCGGCTCCGGCGGTGCCGAAACCGGCGGCCTCCCGCGCTTCGCGGCGGGCCGCCTGCTCGGCCGGCCGCGGCACCGGGGCGGCGGCGGTCAGCGCGACCGTGTACGGGTGCCGCGGCGCCTGGCTGACCGTCTCCACCGGCCCGGTCTCCATGATCTGGCCGCGGTAGAGGACGACCGTCCGCTGCGCGAGGAACCGGACGACCCCGAGGTCGTGCGCGATGAACAGGAAGGCCAGGCCGTGCTGGTCGCGGAGGTCGGCGAGCAGGTTGAGCACCTGCGCCTGGGTGGAGAGGTCCAGGGCGCTGACCGGCTCGTCGAGGACGACGATCTTCGGGTCGCAGACGAGCGCCCGGGCGATCGCGATGCGCTGACGCTGGCCACCGGAGAACTGCGAGGGGTACCGGTCGACCGCGTCGCCGGGAAGACCCACCGACTCCAGGCCCGAGCGGGCCTTGCGCAGCGCCTCGTCGCCGCGGATCCCCATCAGACGCAGCGGCTCGACGAGCGTCTGGCCGATCGTCCGCGCCGGGTTGAGCGACGAGTACGGGTCCTGGAAGACGACCCGGAGGTCGGCCACCACCCGGCTGCGCTCCTTGAGCGACATGTTCGTGATGTCCTGCCCGTGCAGCCGGACCGTGCCCGAGGTCGGGGGCTGCAGGCCCAGCACGGCCTTGCCGATGGTCGACTTCCCGGACCCGGACTCGCCGACCAGGCCGACGGTCTCGCCCGGCATGATGTCGAAGCTGACGCCGTCGATCGCCGGCGGCGCCTTGCGCGCCTTGCGGCTCGTGCCGTAGCGCACGACGAGATCGCGGATCTCCAGCGCCGGCGTGGCGGTCGCCGCGGCGGCGGTGTCGTCGAAGCGGGCCTCGGCGGGGGCGGTCATCGGATCACTCCAGCGGTCGGGGCGGGCTCGTCGGCCGGCTCGTCGGCGATGGGGTCGGCGGTCAGGCCGGCGCCAGGGGCGATCTCGGCGCCGACGTGCTCGGCGCCCCAACGGATGCCCGCGTCGTGGATCTCGTCGACACGGATGCAGAGCACCGAGCCGTCGCCGTGGGCGGGCAGCGCCGGGAACGGCGCCGTGCACTTCTCCTGGGCGAACTGGCAGCGGGTCGCGAACCGGCAGCCCGTGGGCCAGGAACCGGGCGGCGGCACGGTTCCGGGGATCGAGGCCAGCCGCAGCGGGACCGACTCGCCCTCGGGCACGTGCGGGTTCGCACCCAGGAGCGCCATCGTGTACGGGTGCGCCGGGTCGTCGAGCACGCGAGCGGTGACGCCGGACTCGACGACCTCGCCGGCGTACATGACGGCGACGTCGTCGCAGATGTCGGCGACCACGCCGAGGTCGTGGCTCACGATGATGATCGACAGGCCGGTGTCGCGCACCAGGGCCCGCAGCAGGCTGAGGATCTCCGCCTGCACCGTGACGTCGAGGGCGGTCGTGGGCTCGTCGGCGATCAGCAGCTTGGGCTCACCGGTGAGCGCCAGGGCGATGCACACGCGCTGCGCCATGCCGCCGGACAGCTGGTGCGGGTAGCTCCGCAGCACCCGCTCGGCGTCGACGATGCCGACCTGGCTCAGCAGCCGCGCGGCGATCTTCCGCGCCTCCCCGCGACCCACCCCGCGGAAGCGGCGGATCGGCTGGGTCAGCTGGTAGGCGACGGAGAACATCGGGTCCAGGGCGACCATCGGCTCCTGGGAGATCAGTGCGATCTCCTGTCCGCGGAGCGCGGTCAGCTCCTTCTCGGCGAGCCCGACGGTCTCGCGGCCCTGCCAGCGGACGGAGCCATGGGACACCGAGACGCCGGGAGGCAGCAGGCCCATCAGCGAACGAGCGGTCATGGTCTTGCCGCACCCGGACTCGCCGACCAGGCCGAGAACGCGACCCTGGCGCAGCGAGAAGGAGACGTCGGTGACCAGGTCCGGACCACCGTCGACCGACACGGTCAGGCCCTGGACGTCGAGGATCGCCTCGGGGTCCGTGGGCGTGGCGTCCAGCACGACGGGCGCGGCAGCACGACGGCGCCGTCCACTGATGCGCTTCACGCCCGCCGCCTTGCCGGCGATGGCGTCGGCGAGCTCGTTCGCCGCGATCACGGTCAGGGCGAGGACGACGCCGGTCGGCACCATGAGCCACGGCTGCTGGAAGATGTAGCTCGACGCGTCCTGGATCATGAAGCCCCAGCTGGGCTCCGGCTCCGCGGGCCCGAAGCCGAGGAAGGCCAGGCCGGCGACGATCAGCAGGCCGATGCCGAACAGCTGCGCGGCCTGCACCGCGACGACGGTGGCCATCGACGGGAGCACGTGCAGCAGGTTGACGCGCAGGGAACCCAGGCCGTTGACCCGAGCGGCGTCGACGTACAGGCGCTGACGCACCGACTGCGCGACGCCGAGCAGCACGCGGTAGACGGCGGCCGAGATGAGCACGCCGAGGATCGCCATGACCGCGTACAGCTTGTTGCCGATGGCGCCGACCACGGCCAGCAGGAGGATGAGCAGCGGCAGCGCGAGGAACACCTCGGTGATCCGGCTGATGAAGCGCTCGGTCAACCGACCACGTTCCGCGGCGAGCAGCGCCAGCGGCAGCCCGATACCGAAGGCGACGAGCAGCATGAGCGCGGAGGCCGCCAGGGGCAGCGTGCCGGCCGTGAAGATCCGGCTGAGCAGGTCGCGGCCCAGCGGATCGGTGCCCAGCCAGTGCTCGGCCGACGGCAGGGCGAGCCGGTTGGCGGTGTCCTGCTGCTCGGGGTCGTAGGGCACCCAGAGCGGCGCCGTGAGCGAGGCGATGACGATGAAGGTGAGCCACGCGGCGCCGAAGATCCCGCCCGGACGGCGCAGGAAGCCGGGGAGCCCGCGGCGTCGGGCCGGGGGGACGGGCTCGGTGGCGACCTCGTCGGCCGCATCGAGGGGAAGGACGGTCATGACGTACGCACCTTCGGGTCGAGCGCGGCGACGAGGAGGTCGAGCAGCAAGTTGGTGATGACGACCACGACGGTCGCGACGACGACGACGCTGATCAGCACCGGGAAGTCATGGCTGAGCGCGGCGGCCTGGCTGGCCTGGCCGAGCCCGGCCATCGCGAAGACGCTCTCCACGAACACCGAGCCGCCGAACAGGGCGATGAACTGGATGCCGAGCACCGACACGACGGGCACGCTGGCGTACCGGAGTGCGTGCAGGTAGCGGATGCGCCACTCGGGCGTCCCCACCGCCCGCAGTGTGCGGATGTGCTCCTGCCCCAGCGCCTCCCGCATCCCGACGAACGCGGTGCGGGCGATGATCGCCGCACCGCCCACGGTCAGCGTCAGCACGGGGAGGACGAGGCTGTTGATCCAGCCGGCCGGATCGTCGGCGAAGTCGACGTATCCGGTGGCGGGGAACAGGTTGAGCTGGATCGACAGCACGTAGACGAAGAGGATCGCGGTCCAGAACGCCGGCAGGGAGAGCGCGATGCCGGAACCGGTGTTCACGGCCTTGCCGACAGCGCCCCCGCGCACGGCGGCCAGCACGCCGAGCAGGACGCCGACGATCCCGGAGGCCAGCGTCGCCAGCACGGCGATCGAGGCGGTCACGGGCAACCGGGCGGCCATGTCGGCGGCGACGTCCCGGCCGTTGATCAGGGACTCGCCGAAGTCGAGTCGCACGAGCTGACCGAGGAGCGCGCCGAACTGCACGATGAGGGGGTCGTTCCAGCCGAGCGCCTCGTTCTCCGCGTTGATCTCCTCCGCAGTGGCACCGGGGCCCGCCACCACGGCGCCGGGGCTGCCGTCACCGGCGTGCACCAGCAGGAACGTGATGAGCACCGCGGCGAACACGGTGGTGACGGCCAGGGCGAGCCGCCGGGCGACGTAGCCGAGCATGTCGGTCTCCTCGTCTGCGGGGGGACAGCGGGTGTGATCAGGAGTCTGGGGGCCGGTGGCCGCGGCGGCATTCCGCCGCGGCCACCGGCCGCTGTCCACGGACCGGCGTCAGCTGGCGGGCTGGATCGCCGAGGTCACGAGGTAGTTGTTCGTGCCGGCGAACGCCGGCTCGGCCACCGTGTCGGCGTTGTAGCCGACGTAGGTGAAGTCCTCGTACACCGGGATGTACCAGGCGTTCTCGGTGATCGCGCGGTTGAGGTCGGTGAGCGCCTGCTCCTGGGCGTCACCAGTGGCACCGAGGGCACCGCCGAGCGCGGCCTCGATCTCCGGCTCCTTCGCACCCTGGGTGTTCATGAAGCCGCCGTAGACGACCCCGGCGATGAAGCCGGCCGGCTGCGCGCCGACCGCGAAGGGCCCCCAGAGCAGCGGGTCGGTGTTCACCGCGGCGAACACCTGGTCGGTGGAGGTGGCGGTGATGAAGTTCAGCGTGATGCCCACCTCGGCCCACTGGCTCTGGATGACGACGAGGTCCTCGGCCGGCTGACCGAGCACGGTGATGTTGACCTCGAAGCCGTCGGGCAGGCCGGCCTCGGCGAGCAGCTCACGGGCCCGGTCGGGGTCGTAGGCGAACTCCTCGTCCAGCGCCGGGTCGAAGCCGGTGGCGGCCTCGGGGAACAGCTGCGACGTCGCCCGGGCACCCGGGTGCAGGTCGCCGACGAGCGACTCGCGGTCGGTCGCGTAGAGCAGCGCCAGGCGCGCCGACTCCTCGCCGAACGCCGGGTTGATCGCGCCCGTCTTGTCGGTCACCGGGAAGCCGACGATCGTGCCGCCGACGCTCGCGGTGCTCTGCTGCTCGTCGACCAGTTCGATCGTGGACGGGTCGAGCACACCGGCGACGTCGGCCTGGCCGGAGACGACGGCGTTGGCCAGCGCCTGCACGTCGGTGATGATGTTGAAGACGATGGTCTCGTAGGTCCACGCGTCGGCGTTCCACGCGTCCGCGTTCTTGTCCAGCGTGTAGGTGCTCGCCGGGGTGGTCTCGCCCTCGTTCAGCGTGTAGGCGCCCGAGCCGTCCGGAGTGGTCTCCAGCGAGTCGGGGTCGGCGATGCCGTCCGGCCCGACGATGACCCCGGCCGTGTCGACGAGGTTGTTCTGCGGGGTCGCCTGCGGCTGCGGCCCAGGTGATGACGACGGTCTGCGCGTCCGGCGCGGTGACGTCGGTGATCTCCGACGCCTGGCCCGGCCCGAGGGCGCCGTACGCCTCGAGGTCGGCGTCAGAGCGCCGGTCGAGGTTGGCCTTCACCAGTTCGGCGTCGAGCTCGGAGCCGTCGGCGAAGGTGACGCCCTCCTGGAGGGTCAGCGTGGTCTGCGTGTTCTCGGCGTTGTTCTCGAACCCGGTGGCCAGGCTCGGCTGGACCTCGCCGGTCTCGTCGGTGACGAACAGCGCGTCGTACAGCGCGCTGTAGAACTGGAACTGCCCCTGGGAGTAGAGCAGCGGGTCGTAGCCGGTGGGCGCGACGTCGGAGTTCAGAGCGATCGTGAGGGTGTCGCTCGGGGCCGCGCTGCTGCCGCCATCACCGCCGTCCCCACCGCCGCAGGCGGCGAGGGACGTGACGGCCGCGAGAGCGACCACCGCCGTGCCGCTGGTCTTGAATCGATTCATGGTCTGCTGGCTCCTTCGCCGTATGAACGGAGGGGTCATGTGGGGGGCCGGGCTTGGCCGGGCCGACGCATGGGCTCGGCTTGGCGGCAACGATGCGGGCGGCCCGGCTGAGACGTCAGGCACAATGCCAACCAATGGAACACAACTGTGGCGCGCGCCTCATCGATGACCGCTGGGTGACACTCCTGTGACGGACGTGTCTCCCGAGCCGGCGCGCGTCCGCGGTCGCCGGCCTCCGCAGGGCGATCCGGTGGTGGACCGTGCGTTCGCCCTCCTCGCCGCGTTCGACGCACGCCACCGGTCGCTGAGCCTCGGAGAGCTGAGCCGGCGCAGCGGCATCCCGACCAGCTCGGCGCTGCGCCTGGCCGGCCGCCTCATCGCGTGGGGTGCGCTCGAGCGGGGAGCCGACGGCCGGTTCACCATCGGCCTGCGGCTGTGGGAGGTGGCCTCGCTGGCCCCCCGCGGGCAGGGGCTCAAGCAGGTGGCGCTGCCCTTCATGGGCGACCTCGAAGAGGTCACGCGCCAGCACGTGCTGCTCGCCGTCCGCGAGGGCAGCGAGGCCCTGCTGGTCGAGCGGCTCTCGGCCCACCAGGCCATGAACGTCCTGTACCGGGTGGGCGGCCGCCTCCCGCTGCACTCGACCGGCGTCGGCCTGGTCCTGCTCGCCTTCGCCGATCCGGACTTCCAGGAGGACGTGCTCGCGCAGCCGCTCGTGCACATGCCCGAGAAGGTCGCCGTCTCCCCCGCCGCGCTCCGCCGCACGCTGGCCGAGATCCGCCGGGAAGGCCTGGCCACGTTCCGGCGCCGCACCCCGCAGCCGCTGGTCAGCGTCGCCGCGCCCATCTTCGGCGCGGACGACAAGGTGACGGCCGCGCTCTCCGTCGTCGTCCCGCAGGAGAACGCCGAGCCGCGCCTGCTCGGCCCCGCCGTCCGGACCGCTGCCCGGTCCATCTCCCGTGGACTGGGAGCCCGCCGGTCCATCGGCCACACCGGCCCCCCACCCAGCCCCTGAGGCAGAAGCGCGCACGTCGATCTCCTCAGCAGCGTCGGGGTGGTCGGATCGGTGGTCGGTGGCCGCTTCCGCGGCCACCGACCACCGGCGGACTCAGCTGGCGGGCTGGACGGCCTGGAGCACGAGGTAGTTGTTCGTCCCGGCGAAGGCCGGCTCGCTCACCTTGTCGGCGTTGTAGCCGGCGTAGGTGAAGTCCTCGTAGACCGGGATGTACCAACCGTTGGCGGTGATCGCCCGGTTGAGGTCGGTCAGCGCCTGCTCCTGGACCTCCCCGGTCGCCCCGAGCGCGGCGCCGAGCGGCTCCTCGATCTCCGGCTCCTTCGCCCCCGAGATGTTCATGAATCCGCCGTAGACGACGCCGGCGACGAAGCCGGCCGGGTTGGCACCCACCGCGAACGGACCCCACAGCAGCGGGTCGGTGTTCACGGCCGCGAAGAGCTGGTCCGTGGAGGTGGCGACGACGAAGTTGAGCGTGACGCCCACCTCGGCCCACTGGCTCTGGATGGCCACGAGGTCCTCGTCCGGCTGGCCGAGCACGGTGATGTTCGACCTCGAACCCGTCCGGGTAGCCGGCCTCGGCGAGCAGCTCACGAGCACGGTCCGGGTCGTAACCGAACTCCTCGTCCAGCGCCGGGTCGAAGCCGGTGGCGGCCTCGGGGAACAGCTGGGAGGTCGGCCGGGCACCCGGGTGCAGGTCGTTCACGACCGTCTCGCGGTCGGTCGCGTAGAGCAGCGCCAGCCGCGCCTGCTCGCTGGCGAACGCCGGGTTCGTGACGCCCGTCTTGTCCCCGACCGGGAAGCCGACGATCGTGCCGCCGACGGACACCGTCTCCTGGCGGGACTGGACCAGCTCGATGGTGGTGGGGTCGAGGATGGTCGCCACGTCGGCCTGGCCGGAGACGACGGCATTGGCCAGGGCCTGCGGGTCGGTGATCACCCGGAAGACGATGGTGTCGTACGTCCATTCGTCGGCGTTCCACGCCTCGGCGTTCTTGTCGAGCGTGTAGGTGCTCGCCTGCGTGGTGTCGCCCTCGTTGAGGGTGTACGCGCCGGAGCCGTCAGGCGTGGTCTGCAGGCTGTCGGGGTCCGCGACGCCCTCGGCGCCGATGATCACGCCGGCGGTGTCGACGAGGTTGGCGTCCGGCGTCGCCTGCGGCGCGGCCCAGGTGATGACGACGGTCTGCTCGTCCTGCGCCGTCACGTCGGTGATCTCCGACGCCTGGCCCGGCGCGAGAGCGCCGTAGCCCTCGAGCAGTTCGTCGCTGCGACGGTCCAGGTTGGCCTTGACCAGCTCGGCGTCCAGCGTCGAGCCGTCGGTGAAGGTCACACCGTCGCGCAGGGTCAGCGTGGTCTGGGTGTTCTCCGCATTGTTCTCGAACTCGGTCACCAGGCTCGGCTCGATCGAACCGTCCGGCTGGGTGACGAACAGCGAGTCGTACATCGCGCTCATGAACGTGAACTGGCCCTGCGAGTACAGCAGCGGGTCGTAGCCGCCCGGGGCGGCGTCGGAGTCGAGGGCGATCGTGACGGTGTCCTCGGCGCTCTGGCTGCTGCCGCCACCACCGCCACCCCCACCACCGCTGCACGCGGCCAGGGTCGTGGCGCTGGCCACGGCGATGACGGCCGCGCCGGCGCGGACGATTGTCGGACGGGACATGGACATGCTCCTACGGGTGATGGGGGTATCGGAGGGGTCGCGGCCTGCGCGACCCGTGCCTGATATGCGCAGTACGTCACACGGCCGAATGCGGAGGCAATCGGTTGCCATGAGTTGTCGCAGTCACCTCTGTCCTGCGGCTGCGACACGGGCGCTCGCCCACCTTGTGGGTGATGCGAACGCTCGGCGTGTCAGTCAATACTGAACGCTGGTTCAGTGTTGGTGGACGCTAAGGTAGCGGCCGTTCGCGGACGTGTCCAGAGCCACATTGAAACGATTTGGCAACGTGAACGCGATGACAGGAGTGCCGTGACTGCAGCAGCGGAAGAGCCCGAGGCGCCCGTCGAGACCCGTCGGCGCGGCCCCCGTGGCCCGTACGCCGCCGGTCGCGAGGCGCAGCGCAGCATCGTGGACGCCGCCCGAGCGGTCTTCGCCGAGCGCGGTTTCCGGGCCGGCTCGCTGCGTGACGTCGGCGAGCGAGCCGGGGTGAGCGCGGCCAACGTCCTCCACCACTTCGGCTCGAAGGAGGGTCTGCTGGTCGCCGTCCTCGAGGCCCGTGAGGCGAGCACCGGGCCGGAACTGCTGGAGCGCTTCCGGAGGGGCGAGCTCGTCCCGGCCCTGCGGGAACTGGTCCGGGCCAACGCCCTCGATCGCGACGTCCTGCGGCTGTACACGATCCTCGGCGTCGAGGCGACCGACGCCTCCCACCCGGCCCACGACCACTTCCACACGCGCTACTCCGACATCCGGACGTACCTGAGCGCGGCGGTCGAGGAGGCGCGCCGGTACGGCTCCCTGCCGCCGGGGCCGGACGCCGCACTGGTCGCGGCCGGCCTGGTGGCTGTCATGGACGGCCTGCAGACCCAGTGGCTGCTGGACGAGACCTTCGACATGGTCGTCGCCTTCGACGCCCACCTGCGGAGCATCGGCGCCCGTTGGGACGCGGACACCTGACCTCGCCGGCGTGACGACCGTTCCGCTCAATGGCAGAGGTGTGTGACGCGGAGCACCGGACGGCGAGTCTCGCGGGAGCGCCCGTGGCGGGTGCGCCGATCGAGCCCCGCCACGGGTCGCCTGACCCAGCCCCCGCGCCGAGGAGCTCGCGTGCCCATCCACCCCAGCCAGTCGTCGAAGTTCCACCTGCTGGAGGGCATCGAGTCGTTCGAGGCCGGCCTGGCGGACCCGACCCTGCGCGCCCGGCTCGACGAGTTCATGTCGATCACCGACGCTCCTCCGCCCCCGGCGGTCGACGTCCGCGACGACAGCTGCTGCCGGTCCGCACGGCCCCGTCCCGGTGCGCATCTACACGCCGACCGGCGGCGGCACCGACCTGCCGTGCCTGATCTGGCTGCACGGCGGCGCCTTCCGCATGGGCGACCTGAACATGCCCGAGGCCGACTGGACCGCGCGGCAGATCTGCGACCGGGCCGGCGCGGTGGTCATCAGCGTCGATTACCGGCTCTGCGTCGGCGGCGTCACCTACCCGGTCCCCCACGACGACGTCGTCGCCACCGTCCGCTGGGTCCGCGACACACGCGGCCGACCTGGGCGTCGACGCCGCGCGCATCTCGCTCGGCGGCGCCAGCGCCGGCGGCAACCTGGCCACCGGCGCCGCCCTGAAGCTGCGCGACGAGGACGGCTGGGTGCCCGCGGCGCTGCTGCTCGCCTACACGACGTTCCACGCCGTCGTCCCGCCGGCGTCGCCGTCGCTGGCACCCCTCCTGGACGAGATCCCCGGGATCCTCCGGTTCTTCCCCGAGGTCCGCCGCGGCATCACCGAGAACTACCTCGGCGGCCCCGCCAGCCGGGCCGACGGCTACGCGATGCCGGGCAACGCCGTCCTCGAGGGCCTGTGCCCGGTCCTGCTGATCAACTCCGAGTACGACGACCTGCGCGCCTCGGCCGAGGTGTTCGTCGGCCAGCTCGCCGTCGCGGGGGTCGACGTCCGGCAGGTCATGGCGCGCGGCATGCTGCACGGCTTCCTCAACCTGCACGCCGGGATCGAGCCGGTGGCCGAGGCGCTCGACCTGATGGCCGAGACCGTCGCAGCCCGGAAGGTCTGACCGGTGCCGCTGCACCCCGCGATCGCGGACAAGCTGCACCTGCTCGAGGGCATCGGCTCCTGGCAGGAGCTCGCCGACCCGGCGAAGGCCGCGCGCATGGCGCAGTTCGACTCCTGGCCCGACGCCGCACCGGCGCCGGACGTCGACGTCCGCACCGCTGCCGCACCGGGCCCGCACGGCGAGGTGCCGGTGCGGATCTACACGCCGCCGGCCTCGGTGGACACCGGCCGGCCCGCGCTGGTCTGGATGCACGGCGGCGCGTTCCTCGGCGGCGACCTCGACATGCTCGAGGCCGACGGCGTCGCCCGCGAGGTCTGCGCCCGGGCCGGTGCCGTCGTCGTCAGCGTCGACTACCGGCTGTGCCACGACGGGATCACCTATCCGGTGCCGCACGACGACGCCGTCGCCGCGATCCGCTGGGTCCGCGACGGCGCGGCGGAGCTCGGCGTCGACCGTCACCGGATCTCCGTCGGCGGCGCGAGCGCCGGCGCCAACCTCGCGGCCGGCGCCACGCTCCGGCTGCGGGACGACGACGGCTGGCAGCCGGCCGCGCTGCTGCTGGCCTACCCCGTCGCCCACCCGGTGCTGCCGCCGGCGCTCGGCGTCCCTGACGGCGATCATGGCCGACCTCCCCCGCGATGCTGCGCTTCCTCCCGGAGGACACGGCCTTCATCAACGCCAACTACCTCGGCGGGGCGCACAGCCGAGCCGACGGCTACGCGATGCCCGGTCTCGCGGTCCTGGACGGGCTGTGCCCGGTCCTCGTCCTGAACGCCGAGTTCGACGACCTCCGCCCGTCCGGGGAGGCCTTCACGGCGCAACTGGCCGCCGCCGGTGTCGACGTCCGGCAGGTGCTCGTCCAGGGACTCCCGCACGGCTTCCTCAACCAGCCCGCCGCCGCCCTGGACGGCGTCGACCGGGCGCTCGACCTGATGGCCGACGTCGTCAACCGCGCATGACCGTGACCGGCGCCGACGGCATCACCGTGGTGGTGGCCCGCGAGGTGGCTCCCGGCCGCGAGGTGGAGTTCCACCGCTGGGTCGACGAGCTCCTCGCGGCCGCCCAGGACTTCCCCGGCTACCTCGGCTCGGGTCTTCTCGAGCCGGCCCACGGCGGAACCGTCTGGCACGTCGTCTACCGGTTCGACTCCCCCGAGCGGCTCGCCGGATGGGAGAACTCGGCCGTCCGGGGCCGGCTGCTGGAGCGCGGCGCCGAGTTCATGCAGACCGTCGCCGTCCGGCGCCTGGACGGGATGGAGGCGTGGTTCGCCACCCCGGGCCGGCCCGCCGGGCCGCCGCCGCGGTGGAAGACCTTCCTCATGACGGCGGCGGTCATCCTGCTGCTGCAGACGGTGATCTCGACCCTGCTCCGCCCGCTGGTCGGCGACTGGCCGACCTTCTTCCGCACCGCCGCCGTCATCCTGCCGCTGGTCGCGCTGATGACCTGGGTGGTCATGCCGCGCCTGTCGCGCTGGCTGGCGTTCTGGCTCTACCGGACGGGGAAGGCATGACCGACGTGCAGCTGACCAGGCAGGTGGCGCTCGGGGGCGCCCTGTTCTCGCTCGTCCCGGGCTTCGACCAGGACCGGGCCACCAGCGTGATCCAGGCGGCGGCCGACGCCGGCGTCCGCGTCTTCGACGTCGCCCGCGCGTACGCGCCGCTCGGCGATCCGACGCACAACGAGGTGCTGTTCAGCCGCGCGCTGGCCGGTCGCGACGACGTGCTCATCGGCACCAAGGGCGGCCACTTCCGCACCGGGCCGCGGGAGTTCGACGTCGACAACTCACCCGAGCGCCTCCGCAAGGACGTCGACGACAGCCTCGCCGCGCTGGGCGTCGACCGGCTCGGCCTCTTCTACGTGCACCGCGCCGACGGCCGCGAGCGGTTCCGCGGCGGCACCGGGGAGCCGCCGCCCGTCGGCGAGGCGGTCGCGGCGCTCGACGAGCTGCGACGGGACGGGAAGATCGCCGCGATCGGGCTGTCGAACGTGACCGTGGCGCAGCTCGACGAGGCGGTGGAGATCGCGCCGATCGGCGCCGTGCAGAACCACCTCGGCGTGCGAGGGTGGCGGCGACCGCGCGGTGCTCCGCCGGTGCGAGCAGCTGGACATCCCCTTCTTCGCCTACGCGCCGCTGCGGGGCCCGGCCACCGGCGAGGACGCCGCAGCAGCGCTTCCCCGCCACGGCGGCGGTCGCCCGGGAGCGCGGGGTGTCGCTGCAGCGGCTGCTCCTCCGGGGCCTGCTCGGCTGCTCCCCCGTGCTGTCCGTCGTCGTCGGCGCCGGACGGACGGCGACGGCGGTCGACAGCGCGGCCGCCATGACCGAGCCGTGGGACGCCGAGTCGCACGCCGCCTACGCCGCCGACCTCGAGAGCCTGGAGACCCAGCCGTGATCCCCAACCCGCTGATCCCGGGCTTCAACCCCGACCCGAGCATCGTCCGCGTCGACGGCGTCTACTACCTCGTCACCTCGACGTTCGAGTACCTGCCGGGCATGCCGGTGTACCGGAGCACCGACCTCGTCGAGTGGACGCACATCGGCAACGTCGCCACGCGGCCCGAGCAGGTGGACGTCGACGAAGGTGCTCACCGGCGGGCGGCGTGTGGGCGCCGACCATCCGGTACCGCGACGGGATCTTCTACGTCATCGTCACGGTCGATGCATGGGCCCCGCGGCTGCGTGGTGTTCACCGCGGACGATCCCGCCGGGCCGTGGAGCGACGGCACCACGATCGAGGGCGGTCGGCGGGATCGACCCCGACCTGGCGTGGGACGACGACGGCACCGCGTACGTCACGTTCTCCGGCCTGGGGACGACGGGCAGCGAGCTCGGCGCCCATCACGGCATCCAGCAGGTGCGGGTCGACCTCGCCACGCGGCACGGCGCTGGAGGAGCCCCGGTCGCTGTGGTCCGGGACCGGGTCGATGTTCCCCGAGGCGCCGCACCTCTACCGGCGCGGCGGCTACTGGTACCTGCATGGTCGCCGAGGGCGGCACGGAGCGCGGGCACGCGGTCAGCATCGCCCGCAGCGCCGCCCCGACGGCCCGTTGGAGCCGCACCCGGCCAACCCCGTGCTGACCGCGCCGCGGCACGAAGCGCCCCATCCAGAACACCGGGCACGCGGACCTGGTCGACACGCCGGACGGCGGCTCGGCGCTGGTCCTGCTCGGGGTCCGGCCCCTCGGCCTGACCCGGGCGTTCTCGCCGCTGGGACGCGAGACGTTCGCCACCCCGGTGCGACTGGGTCGACGGCTGGCCGCAGCCCCGACCGGTGGAACTGAGTCCTCGGACGGGTGAAGGACGTCGTGGTCTTCGACTTCGCCGACCCGGACGCCCTCGACGACCCCGGCTGGCTCGGCGTCCGGCGCATTCCGTCCGACGTCGCTTCGCTGACAGCCACGCCGGGAAGGCTGACGATGGCCGGCGACGGATCGACGCTCGATTCGTCGCAGCCCACGTTCATCGGCCGACGGCAGCGCCACCTCACGGCCAGCGTCTCGACCACCGTCGACGCAACCCACGGCACCGGGGGCCTCGCCGCCCGCTACGCCGAGGACCAGCACTTCGAGATCGAGGCCCGCGGTGTCGGGGACGGCACCGTCGTCACCGCACGGGCGGTCGTGGCCGGACTCGTCCAGTCGTGGGAGCGGACCCTGTCCGCGCCCGACGTGGACCTGCGCATGGAGATGACGCCGCCGCCGACCGGCTTCCAATCCGAAGCGCTCGGCGGCGACCGGATCCGGCTCGTCGCGGCCGGGGGCGGCGAGGAGGTCCTCCTCGCCGAGCTCGACGGCCGCTACTGGACCGCCGAGACGGCGGCGTCGTTCACCGGCCGGGTGCTCGGCCTGTACGCCGTCGAGGGCACGGTCACGCTTCTCGGGCTTCCGCTACGAGGGCACCGACGCCGTCCCCCGACGAGCAGGTCGCCTTCGACCTGTCCGACACCGCGGTGCTCGACGACCCCGGGTGGCTGGCCGTCCGCCGCACCCCGGCCGAGGTCGCCGCGGTCCGTGACGGTCGGCTGACGATCACCGGCGACGGGCGCGGCCTCGACGACCCGCGGCCGTGGTTCCTCGGGCGGCGGCAGCGCCACATGACCGCGACGATCACGACGCGCGTCGACGCCTCCGCCGGCCGCGGCGGGCTGGCCGCCCGCCACGACGAGATGCACTGGTTCGCCCTCGAGGCGCAGGGCGACGGCGCGGGGACGACCGTGACCGCCCGCGCCGCTCTCCTCGGACTGGAGCGCACCTGGCAGGCCGAGTTCCCGGCCGGCGAGGTGGAGCTGCGCATGGAGTTGCAGCGACCGCCGACGGGCTTCGTGCCGGCCGGCGCGGGCGGTGGCACGGTCCGTCTCGTCGCCGCGGCCGACGGCCGCGAGGTCGTGCTCGCCGAGTTCGACGGCCGCTACTGGAGCTTCGAGGTGGCCAAGTCCTTCACCGGCCGGGTGTTCGGCCTCTACGCCGCCGAGGGCAGCGGTCAGCTTCTCCGAGCTGCGCTACCAGGGCACCGACGCCGTCCCCGACGCCGCGCTGACCGTCGTCAGAGCTCGATGACGTCGAGCTCGCCCGGCGCGATGACCTCGCCCGTGTAGCCGATCTCGTCCGCGACCGCCTGCGCCTTCTCCAGGTACACGGCCGGCGGCTTCGGCAGGGGCGTGTAGTGGCTGAACACGACCCGGCCCGCACCGGCGGCGTGTGCCACCCGCGGCACGTCGCGCACGTCGGAGTGGGCCTCCAGCAGGTGCTGGACCAGGGCGGCGCCCGCTGCGGCGGGCAATGACTCCCCGATCCGCCGGACGTCGTCGTTGTCCTGGACCTCGTGGACGAGCACGTCGCAGCCGTGGGCCAGCTCGATCAGGCCGGCGTCCGGCGCGGCGGTGTCGCCGGAGAAGACGACGACCTTGCCGGTGCGCTTGACCGTGAACTTGTAGGCGTACGCGTCGGCGACCTCGGGTCCGTGGAACACGCGGACGGCGTCGACGACCACCCGGTCGTCCTCCATCACCCGCTGCACGCCGGTGGCCGGCGGGACCACGTCGTGGCCGACCACCTCGGGGAACGGACCGAAGACGTCGCCGTGTGAGAAGAGCCGGAGCTCCTCGGCGAAAGTGGCGAGAACCCCCGCCACGACCGGGTCCATGGCCGGCGGCCCCCACAGGCCGACCACCGCCGGCAGCCGGCGCGGGGCGGCCCATCCGTGCAGGAGCACACCGGGCAGGCCGGACGTGTGGTCGAAGTGGTGGTGGGTGAGGAAGACGTCGCCGACGTCGGCGAACCCGAGGCCGGAGGCGACGAGTTGCCGGGCGGTGTCGAGGCCGGCGTCGACCAGGTAGACGGCGCCCTCGACGACCAGCGCCAGCGCCGGCTTCGCCGAGGGGTGCTCCGGCGCCGCCGGACGCAGTCGTGGGCCGCCGTCCAGGCCGAGCAGCACGATCCGGTCCGGACCTGCGGGTTCGCGTCATGAGTCGAAAGGATGGTGCCGGCCGTCGCGCGCCGGACGATCGTTGCCGCTCAATGGCACGGGCATGGGTGCCGGTGACGCCGGTCACCGATGCTCGACCCCGTCACCGCCGACTCGACCCGGGAGCAAGCATGAGCTTCGAGTACCTGATCGACCCCGCGAAGGGCCCGCAGTGGAAGGGCGTGCTTCCCGGCAAGCCGCAGCCCTACGTGCTGCGCCAGCGGCGAGGGCGAGCACGCGATGCTCTTCACCGACCTGTTCACCGTGCTGCTCTCCGGCGACGAGACCGAGGGGCAGTTCGGGATCATCACCGCCGACTCCCCGGCCGGCGACATCATCCCGACCCACTCGCACAACGAGACCCACGAGACGTTCTACGTCCTCGAGGGCAAGGTCCGGCTGTTCTACGCGGACGCCGAAGGCACCAAGCACTCGGAGCTGCTGAACGCCGGCGACTTCGGCTTCGTCCCGGCCGGCTTCGCGCACGCCTACAAGATCGAGGAGGCCGCCCGCATGATGGGCACCCTCTCCGGCGGCTTCGAGCGGTTCTTCCAGCACATGGGCACCGTGACCGACCACCCGACGAAGGAGCAGCCGCCGTTCATCCCGGACTTCCCGCGGATGCAGGCCGCCGCCCAGCAGCACAACATGCAGTTCTTCCCGCCCGACTACGACTGGTCGGACGCACAGGGCGCTGACCCCACGCCTGACCCACTGGAGGCTGGGAGCGCAGGAACCCTGCGCTCCCAGCCTCCACATCGAGGAGAACTGTGCCCACGCCTGCCCTACCGTTGCCGCCGCCGGCCCATGAGCTGCCGATCCCGGCCGCACACCCGGGCGCCGGCGAGCACCCGACTGATCGCCGGGCGTGCCGTACGCCGCGATCCCGGGCGTCCGGCCGCTGGAGCTGGACCTCTACCTGCCGCCGGAGACCGGCGAACCGGTGCCGGTCGTCGTCTTCCTGCACGGCGGCGGCTGGCGGCTGGGCAGCCGGCACGCGGCCGGCCCGGCGTACCGCGGCGCATCACCGACGCCGTTCGAGCGGCTCGCGCAGGCCGGCATCGCCGTCGCGAGCGTCGACTACCGGCTCTCCGGCGAGGCGACCTGGCCGGCCCAGCTGCACGACGCCAAGGCCGCCGTCCGCTGGCTGCGCGCCCGGGCGGCCGAGCTCGGCGTCGACCCCGAGCGGATCGCGGCCTGGGGCGAGTCGGCCGGCGGCCACCTCGCCGAGCTGCTCGGCCTGACCGGGGACGACGCCGACCTCGAGGGCGACGTCGGTCGTCACCGGCACGTCGAGCCGCGTGTCGGCGGTCGTCTCCTGGTACGCCCCCAGCGACCTCGTCGGCTTCGCGGCGGACGTCGCGGCGCGACCCGACGGACCCCACGACCCGCGAGGCGCAGCTGCTCGGCGCCCCGGTGCCGGAGGTGCCCGACCTGGCCGCGCAGGCGAGCCCGGTCACCCACGTCTCCCCCGACGCGCCGCCCGTTCCTGCTGCTGCACGGCGCGGCCGACCGCTTCATCCCCAGCGTGCAGAGCGAGCGGCTGCTACGGCGCTCCTCGTGGAGGCCGGGGTCGAGGTCGAGCTCGACCTCTACGAGGACGCCGACCACATGTGGCTGGGCTCGCCCGAGGCCGCGCAGCAGGCGCTCGACCGCACGGTCGACGTCCTGCGCCGCCGTTTCGGCCTCCGTGCCCGATGACCGACCAGAGAAGAGGACAGATGAGGATCGTCGGCATCCGCCGCGACGGCGGCGACGTCGAGGTCGCGACGCGGTCGGACGACGGCGCGCAGGTGACCGTCGTCGCCGGCCTGGAGGAGTTCTGGGCCGACGCGGCCGGCTTCCTGTCCCGCGAGCCGGCCGGCGAGACGGTGCCGGCGGCCGACGTCGAGTTCGTCCCGCCCGTGCTGCCGGGCGCCCGGGTGATCTGCATCGGGCTGAACTACCTCAAGCACGTCGCCGAGGGCTCGTACGCGAGCGAGGGCGTGCCGCCCTACCCGACCCTGTTCGCCCGGTGGACGCAGTCGCTCACCGTGGACGGCGCCGAGGTCCCGATCCCCTCCAACGAGGACGGCCTGGACTGGGAGGGCGAGGTCATGGCCTGGGTCGGGTCGACGCTGGTCGACGCGACCCCGGACGAGGCGCTGGCCGCCGTCGTCGGCTACTCCAGCTTCAACGACCTCACCTCGCGGCGGGCCCAGAAGCTCACCAGCCAGTGGATCCTCGGCAAGAACGGCGACCAGTCCGGCCCGCTCGGGCCGATGGTCGGTGCCGCCGAGGTCGGCGACCTGCGCGACGGGCTGCGCGTGCAGACCCGGGTCAACGGCGAGACGGTCCAGGACGGGCACACCGACGAGATGGTCTACACCGTCGGCGACACCCTCTCGCTCATCTCGCACACCTTCACCCTGCGCCCGGGCGACCTGCTGGCCACCGGCACGCCGTCCGGCGTCGGCTACGGCCGCACGCCGCCGTGGCTGCTGCAGCCCGGCGACGTCGTCGAGGTCGAGGTCGAGCGCATCGGCGACGCTGCGCAACACCGTCGTCGGCAACGACGCCCGGCAGAAGGCCTGACGATGTCCGGCGAGTTCCGCCAGTACCTGTTCCCGCACGACCACCCCCGGCTCGCCGAGGTCCGCGGCATGGACCCGTACGCCTACCGCGAGTTCGCGCGGAAGCCGGGCACGTTCACCGGCGGGCTGGTCGAGGGCTGGACGCCGCTGTACCAGAACGAGTTCCGCGGCGTCACCGAGGACGGCACCCTGCGCGAGGGCCTGTACCCGTTCGAGCCCGCCCGCGCCGGCGAGGAGGCGCCCGTCGAGGCGATGGTCGCCGCCGCGGACGACCTGCTCGCCGCGCTGGACGACGACGGCCGGAAGCGGATCTGCCTTCGACGTCGACGCCGTCGAGTGGCAGACCTGGGCCAACCCCGAGTTCATGCAGTTCGACACCGGCCTGCGGCTGGACCTGCAGCCGGTCGCGGTGCGGGAGCAGGCGCTGGCCCTGGTGCGCGCCTCGCTCTGCCCCGAGGGCTACGAGCTGGCGCACGCGATGATGCTGATCAACGGCTTCCTCGGCGAGGTGGTCGACCTCGAGACCGTCCTCAACGAGTTCAGCTACAACGTCGCCCTCTACGGCGAGCCCGACCTGCGCGCCCCCTGGGGCTGGCAGCTCTTCGGCCACCACTGCGCGGTCAACTGCCTCGTCGTCGAGGGCCGGATGGTCGCTCTCCCCGGTGTTCCTCGGCGCCGAGCCCGACGAGATCGACGCCGGCCCGCACGCCGGGCTCGCCGACGTCGTTCGCCGAGCGGATCGAGCTCGGGACCGCGCTGATGGCGGCGCTGCCCGCAGGACCAGCGCCGCGCGGCCACCGTCTACGAGCAGATGGTCGACCCGGCGATGCCGCCCGGCCGCGTGCACCCCGGCGACGAGCGGCACCTCGCCGGCGCGTTCCAGGACAACCGGGTCATCCCGTTCGAGGGCGTCCGCGTCGCCGACATGCCCGCCGCGGCGCAGCAGGCTCGCGCTGGCGATCGCCGAGGAGTTCGTCCGCCTGCTGCCCGAGGGCCCGCGCGCCGCCCGGCTGCGGGAGATCGAGCGCGCACCTCGACGAGACCTGGTTCTCCTGGATCGGCGGGCACGCAGCCCGGCGACGTCTTCTACTACCGGCTGCAGTCCCCCGTGCGTCGATCGCCGAGCTCGACCACCACTGCGGCGTCTTCCTCGACTACGACACGCCGCAGCCGTTCCACGTCCACACCGTGCTGCGCACCCCGCACGGCAACGACTACGGCCGCTCGTGGGTGCGGCAGTGGCAGGAGCGCAACGACGACCGCTGACCTCGACGGATTCGTCTCGCACTGCCGCTCAATGGCAACGGGCTACGCCGGGTGACCCGCGCCACGGATGCTGGGGGCGCCGGGCGAGGTCCCGCCGACACGGCGACCCGCCGCGCCGCTCCTTCGCACCGCCCGTCCGCCACGAGCGGTGCCCCACGACAGGAGAACCATGACCACCGTGCCCGACCGCGTCCCGGTGCTGATCGTCGGCGGCGGCCCCAGCGGCCTGGCCGCCGCGATCGAGCTCGGCCGCCGCGGCGTCGAGGTCCTGGTCGTCGAGCCGCGCACCGACGCTCGACCCGCTGCGTCCCCGGGCCAAGACCACCAGCGTCCGCACGATGGAGCACCTGCGCCGCTGGGGCATCGCCGACCGGCTGCGCGCGGCCGCGCCGCTGCCCGTCGAGCACGCCCAGGACGTCGTCTTCTGCACCGGCCTGTTCGGGCACGAGATCACCCGCTTCCCGAACGCCTTCGGCCTGTGGACGACGCCGCGCGAGATCGCCGCCGAGGCCGGCCAGCAGGCGCCGCAGCCGGTGGTCGAGGAGGTGCTGCGCGAGGCCGCCGCGGAGCTGCCGACGGTCACGCTCGCTGCTCGGCTGGCGGGCCGTCGTCGGTCGCCGACGGCGCCGGACGCGGTCCGGCGCCGTCGTCGAGGACCCCGACGGGCAGTCCGCACGAGGTCATCGCCGACTACCTGCTCGGCTGCGACGGCAGCAGCGGCATCAGCCGCGAGCGCCATCGGCGTCCGCTACCAGGGCTCGTCGGGCAAGGTGCCGAACCTGTCGCATCACCTTCCGCAGCCCGCGCGCTCGAGGAGCGGCCAGCTGTGCGCGCTCGGCGTCCACTACTGGGTCATCGGCGCCGGCACGGCGGCCTCATGGGCCGGCTCGACCTCGACGGCACCTGGTGGGCGATCGTCCAGGGCATCGACGCCGAGACCGACGCGACGTCGACGCCGTCGCGCTGGTCCGGTCGCTGGTCGGCGCCGACATCGACGTCGACGTGCTCGCCACCGACCCGTGGTCGGCGCGGATGCTGCTGGTCGACCGCTACCGCGGCGCAGCGGGTGTTCCTCGTCGGCGACGCCGCGCACCTCAACCCGCCGTGGGGCGGGCACGGGTTCAACACCTGCGTCGGCGACGCGGTCAACCTCGGCTGGAAGCTCGCCGCGGTGCTGCAGGGCTGGGCGCCGCCCGACGCTGCTCGACAGCTACGAGGCCGAGCGGCGCCCGGTCGCCGAGCGCACCATCGCCGCGGCCGGCGAGCAGGAGGCCTTCCTCGCGCCGTCGTTCGCCGCCGGCGACCTCGACGCCGACGGCCCGGCCGGCGAGGCGCCGCGCGGCCGACGTCGCGCGCGCGCTGCAGGCCAAGGACCCCGAGTTCCACAGCCTCGGCCTGGTGCTCGGCTACGACTACCCGGACTCGCCCGTCGTCGTCGCCCGACGGCGCCCCGCCGACACGGCGCGACGTCGTCACCTACAACCCGTCCGCGCACCCCGGCGCGCGGCTGCCGCACGCCTGGCTGCCGGACGGCACGGTCGCTCTACGACCTGCTCGGCGACGGCTTCACGCTGCTGCGCGCTCGGCCCGACGGCGCACCGCGGCCGCTCCTGACGCCGCGACGCGGCGGGCGTGCCGCTCCGGGTCGTCGACCTGATCGACCTGCCGGGCTGCGCGACCTGCTCGGCGCCGACCTCGTGCTGGTCCGCCCGGACCAGCACGTCGCCTGGCGCGGCTCGGCCGTCGACGCCCCGAGGCCCTGCTCGACACGCGTCGGCGGCCAGCCCGAGCGTCGCCCCCGCCCGTCCCCCCTCGAGGAGCTGCCCGCTCATGACCACCTTCCCCGACGGCTTCCTCTGGGGCGCCGCCACCGCGTCCCACCAGGTCGAGGGCGGCAACGTCAACAACCACTACTGGGAGTGGGAGCACGCCGAGCACACCCCGTTCGTCGAGCCCAGCGGCGACGCCTTCGACCACTACCACCGGTGGCGCGAGGACCTCGACCTGGTGGCCGGCGCCGGGCTGACCGCCTACCGGTTCAGCCTCGAGTGGAGCCGGATCGAGCCGGAGGAGGGCGAGGTCTCGCGCGCCGCGCTCGACCACTACCGGCGCATGGTCGACGGCTGCCGCGAGCGCGGGCCTGGCGCCGGTGGTCACGCTCGTGCACTTCACGACGCCGCGCTGGTTCCACCACGACGGCGGCTGGACCGGCGCCGAAGGCCGGCGACCGGTTCGCGCGCTTCGCCGAGATCGCGCGCGCCGGCGCTCGAGGACGCCGAGTACGTCCTGACGCTCAACGAGCCCAACCTCATCGCCGCGCTGCCCGTGCTCGCGGCGAAGGCGCGGCGCGGCGAGCAGATCGCCGGCCTGCCGAAGCCGGACCAGGGCTCACCGACGCGTTGCTCGGGCGCACCGGCGCGCGTCGAGGTGCTCCGCGGGCCGGCCTGCGCGCCGGCCTGGCGCTGGTCGGCCAGGAGTGGATCGCCGAGGACGGCGGCGAGGAGCAGATGCAGCCACCGCGCCGCGTTCGAGGACCAGTTCCTCGAGGCCGCCGGCGACGTCGACTTCCTCGGCATGCAGATCTACACCTGCGCCCGGTTCGGCCCGGACGGGCCGGTCGCCCGCGCGCCGGAGCTGCAGACCGTGGCGCAGCATGGAGTGCCGCCCGAGGCGCTCGGCGCCTCGGTCGCCGGCGCCGCCGCGGTGCTGCCCGACACGCCGATCCTCGTCACCGAGAACGGCATCGCCACCGCGGACGACGCCGAGCGGATCCGCTTCACCGAGCGAGGCGCTGCGCGGCCTGGGCGCCGCGATCGCCGACGGCGCCGACGTCCGCGGCTACATGCACTGGAGCCTGCTGGACAACTTCGAGTGGTTCTCGGCTACGAGCCGACCTTCGGCCTGGTCGCCGTCGACCGCGAGACGTTCGTCCGCACGCCGAAGCCGAGCCTCGCGTGGCTCGGCGAGGTGGCGCGCCGCAACGGCCTGACGACGACGGCCTCTGACGGCGACGGTCTCTGACGGCGCGCCGCGCTCAGGCCAGGTGCACGCCGTGGCTGTTGGCGGACGCGACGACCTCCTCCAGCGGCGCCCCGGCCGCGAACAGGCGGGCCATGTCGCGGGCGAACCCGTCGTAGGGCGGGCCGATCGAGACCTGGATCAGCCGGGCGGACCCCGACGGGATCCGGATCGTGTGCGGCACCCCCCGGGGCAGCAACTGGACGGTGCCCGAGCCGCCGCGCACCCAGTCGCCGTCGCCGATCCGGAATTCCGCCTCGCCCTCGACGACGATCTGCGCCTCGTCCCACGGGTGGCTGTGCGCGGGCGGACCGTCGCGGTCCTCGCTGCGGTAGTCGGCCACCTGCACGTCGCCATGCCCGGCCGCGCGGAGCCAGATCTCGTCCGCCGGGTAGCGCACGAGCTCCGCCCGGTCGCCGGCGAGGACGACCGCCTCGAGGTGTAGATCGGCCACGGAGCATCACCCCTGCTCGAGTCGCGATCGCCGGATGCTAGCGGCGGCGCAGGCCCCGAGCGAGCACCCAGGCGACGGCGGTGATCTTCGACTTCTTCCAGGTGATGTAGGGCGCGACCCGATGCAACCAGGGTCGGGTGGGTGCACGCTCAGCTCAGAGCGGGCGTCCTGAGGAGTGAGCCGTGACCGACGATCAGGTCCGCGGGAGCGGCGCGGCGGCCGCGGCAGCCGCCCGGCCCGAGGCAGGTACCGAGCACCCCTCGGAGAAGACGGCGCACCCGGTGGCCGGCGGGCTCGTCCTGGCCGCGCTCGGCATCGTCTTCGGCGACATCGGCACCAGCCCGCTCTACGCGCTGCAGACGGTGTTCTCCATCGACGACGGCGCCGTGCAGCCGACGGTGGACGACGTCTACGGGGTCATCTCGATGATGTTCTGGTCGGTCACCCTGATCGTGTCGGTCAAGTACATCGGCGTCCTCATGCGCGCGGACAACGACGGCGAGGGCGGCGTCATGGCCCTGACCGCGCTGGCCCGGCGGCTGTACGCCGGACGGACGGCGAGCACCGCGCCGCTGGTCGTGCATCGGGATCCTCGGGGTGGCGCTCTTCTACGGCGACTCACTGATCACTCCGGCGATCAGCGTGCTGTCCGCGGTCGAGGGTGTCGGGGTCGCCGCGCCGGCACTCGGGCACGTCGTGGTGCCGGTCGCCGCGGTGATCCTCACCGTGCTGTTCGCCGTCCAGCGCTTCGGCACCGGCCGGGTGGGCGCCCTCTTCGGGCCCGTCACGCTGCTGTGGTTCGCCGCGCTGGCCGCCGCCGGGATCGGCGGGATCGTGGCGCACCCGGGCGTCCTGAAGGGGCTCTCGCCGACGTACGCGATCGGCTTCGTCGTCGCGCACCCCGGCATCGCGTTCATCGCGATGGGCGCCATCGTGCTGGTCATCACCGGCGCCGAGGCGCTCTACGCCGACATGGGGCACTTCGGCCGGTCACCGATCCTGCGCGGGTGGTTCTTCGTCGTCTTCCCGGCCCTGACGCTCAACTACCTCGGCCAGGCGTCGTTGATCATCGAGCGCCCGGACGCCGTCTCCAGCCCGTTCTTCCTGCTCTTCCCGAGCTGGGCGCAGCTGCCGATGGTGCTGCTGGCCACCGCAGCGACCGTGATCGCCAGCCAGGCGGTCATCACCGGCGCCTTCTCGCTGTCCCGACAGGCCGTCCAGCTCGGCCTGCTGCCGCCGGTCACGGTGCGGCAGACCTCCAAGCACGAGGGCGGGCAGATCTACCTGCCCGGCGTCAACGGCCTCCTGTTCGTCGGCGTCCTCGTGGTGATGCTGACCTTCGGCTCGGCGGAGCGGCTGGCCACCGCGTACGGCGTGTCCGTGACCGGCGCCCTGGTCATCGACACGCTGCTGCTGCTGCTCGTGGCCCGGGTGCTGTGGCACTGGGGGCCGTGGAAGCTGGCGCTCGCCGCCGTCGCGTTCGGCGGCGTGGAGCTGACCTTCCTCGCGGCGAACCTGTCGAAGGTGGCCCACGGCGGGTGGCTGCCGCTGCTCATCGCCGTCGTGCTCTTCACGGTCATGACCACGTGGCGGCGGGGGCGGGAGATCGTGGCCGGGAACCGCCGGAAGCAGGAGGGGTCGCTCCGGGAGTTCGTCGACGATCTGTACGCGCGCGGGCTGCCCCGGGTGCCGGGACCGCGGTGTTCCCGCACCCGGGCAAGGAGACCACCCCGCTGGCGCTGCGGGCCAACGTCGCGCACAACAAGATCCTCCACGAGGACGTGATCGTCGTGTCCGCGAGCGCCGCCAACGTCCCCCACGTGCCGGTGGCCGACCGGTTCGAGCTCGACCACCTGGGCTACGAGGACGACCGCATCCTGCACCTCTCGGTCCGCTTCGGGTTCTCGGACGAGCCGAACCTGCCGCAGGCGCTCGCCCAGGCGTGCGAGACCGGCGTCCTCGACCACACGCACGATCCGGGTGCAGGAGGCGTCGTACTTCCTGTCCCGGGGCGCGATCCGGCGGACCCGGGCCAAGGGGATGGCGCAGTGGCGCAAGGTGCTCTTCCTGAGGCTGGCCCACAACGCCGCCAATCCGGCCGCCTACTTCGGCCTGCCGGTCGACCGGACGGTCACGATGGGCAGCCCGGTCGACGTCTGAGCCGTCACGTTCTCGCGGCAGGCTCCTGCAGTCCGTCCCACGACCAGTGCGGCATCGGCAACCCGCTCGGGACCACCGCGTCCTCCGCCGAGTACGCGAGCACGTCGTCGACGGCCCACTCCATGTAGGCCCGCAGGGCAGCCCGGAACTCGGGGTCGGCCGGGAGCCGTGCGTCGTCGGCCGCGGCCACGAAGCAGTCGACGAAACGCCGGCCGAAGTCGCCCATGTCGCCGTTGCCCGCGTGCAGGTGCAGCAGGAAGGACTGGTCGCCGGCCCGCTCGGAGTACCGGGGCGGCCCGCCGAGCACTTCGGCCCAGTAGGCGGCCAGGCGCTGCACGTGCTCCGGGTTCAGGTCGCCGTGCGAGAACGGATGGTTCAACTCCGGATCGGCGAGGCAGCGCGCGTGATGGGCCGTGGCCAGGGCCACGAACGCATCCTCACCACCCGCGAACTCGTACAACGTCGGTCGCATGGCCCGGAACTGTCCCCGCCCGCGCCCCCGAGCGGAAGCCTCGACGGTCAGGTGCGGGGCCCTGGCGGACCCTGTCGGGCGAGAATGCGGCTGAGCCCTCGCGCGGCGGCCAGCAGCACCGGCACGTGCGCCGCCGCCCGACCGTCGTTCGGCACGATCACCGACAGCCCCGCGACCACCTCACCCAGCGCGTCGCGCACCGGCACGGCGATGCCGGTGGCCTCCTCGTGCACGTGCCCGGCCATCAGCGCGAATCCCTGGCGGCGAACCTCGGCCATCGCCGTGCGCACCGGCCCGGCGTGCTCAGGGTGTTGTCGGTGAACCGCTCGCAGCGGCCGGCCCAGCACCCGCTCCTGCAGGTCCGGCGGGCCGTAGGAGAGCAGCACGAGGCCGGACGACGACGCGTGCAGCGGGAGCCGCCCGGCGATCCGGGAGTAGTTGATGACCGCGTCGCGGGCCGTCAGCCGTTCGACGAACAGCACCTCGTCGCCGTCGCGCACCCCGAGCTGCGCGTGGTGCCCGACGACGGCGTGCACGTCCTCGAGGAACGGCATCGCCGCATCCCGGAGCGAGAGCGTGGGCGACGCCCGCGCGGCGAGCTCCCACATCCGCATCCCGATCCGGACCTCGCGGTCGGGCCCGCGGGTGAGCAGACCATGGCGGACCAGCTCGGCGACGAGCCGCGACGCGGTGGCGAGGTGCAGACCCGCCCGGCGGGCGATCTCCGAGACGGGGAGCGCCGGCTCGTCCGGGGTGAACGCGTCGAGGATGCGGACGGCGCGGGCGAGCGAGGACTCGCCGGTCGCGGTCCGTGCCATGGCGCAGTCTGACAGACTGCTCTCATCCATTGAGAGTCTGTTGTCCGCGTCACAGCGCCTGGCCCGCACGCTGCCGGCATGACAGCGACCGTCCCGCCGGCGGTCCCGGCGGGCGCCGACGTCGCCACCCTGCGCGTCACCGGCAAGACCGTCGTGGCCGACGGCGTGCTGACGCTGGAGCTCGCCGCCCCCTCCGGCGGGCAGGCTGCGCGACTGGACGCCGGGCTCGCACATCGACCTGACTGCTGCCGAACGGGCTGACCCGCCAGTACTCGCTGTGCGGGGACCGCTGGGACCCGCTCACCTACCGCGTCGGCGTGCTGCGCGAGCCGGACGGGCGCGGCGGGTCGGCCTTCGTGCACGACGAGCTGGCGGTGGGCGACCTCGTCGGCGTCGGTGGGCCGCGGAACAACTTCCCGCTCGTGCCGTCGGAGCAGTACCTGTTCGTCGCCGGCGGCATCGGCATCACCCCGCTGCTGCCGATGATCGCGCAGGCCGACCTGCTGGGCGCCGACTGGCGGCTGCTCTACGGCGGCCGCCGCCGGGCTCGATGGCCTTCCTCGACGAGCTGGCCGGCCTACGGCGACCGCGTCCAGGTCGTCCCCCAGGACGAGCACGGCCTGCTCGACCTGGCCGGCTTCCTCGGCGAGCCGCGGCCCGGCGTCCGGGTCTACGCCTGCGGCCCGGCGCCGCTGCTCGCCGCGATGGAGGCCGCCTGCGCCGGCTGGCCGCCCCACACCTGCGCACCGAGCGGTTCGTGGCCGACGAGCGCGGGGCTCCGGTCCGCGACGCCGCCGTTCGAGGTCGAGCTGGCGCGCACCGGCGACGACGGTCACGGTGACCCCGGACACGACGGTCCTCGAGGCGCTCGGCCGAGGTCGGCGTCGAGGTGCTGTCGTCCTGCCGGCGGGGGGTCTGCGGCACCTGCGAGACCGACCGTCCTGGACGGCCGCCCCGACCACCGCGACGCACTGCTCGACGACGACGAGCGCGACGCCGCCGACTGCATGTACGTCTGCGTCTCCCGCTCCTGCACCGACCGCCTCGTCCTCGACCTCTGACCCGGGAGGCCCCTGGACCATGACCGCCACCGTGGACGCACCCCGGACCGTGCCGGTCAACCGACGTCGACCCGTTCGGCCACGACGTGCTCGAGGACCCGTCGCCGTTCCACGCCGCGCTGCGCGACGCCGGCCCGCTGGTGCACCTGCCGTCGTGGGACGTCTACGCACTCGCCCGGTACGAGCAGGTCCACGCCGCGCTCGTCGACTGGCAGTCCTTCCAGTCGTCGGCGGGCGTGGGCTACTCGAACTTCCGGAAGGAGAAGCCGTGGCGGCCGCCGAGCCTGCTGCTCGAGGCCGACCCGCCGCAGCACGACGCCCCGCGGCGCGTGCTCGGGAAGATCCTCAACCCGCGGTCGCTGCGGAAGCTGCGGGACGCGGTGGCTCGCCGACGCGCGACGCGCTGGTGGACGAGGTGCTGTCGGCGGGCCCGGAGTTCGACGCCGTCCCCGCGCTCGCCGAGGCGTTCCCGCTGCGGGTCTTCCCGGACGCCGTCGGCATCCGGCAGGACGGCCGGGAGAAGCTGATCCCCTACGGCGACCACAGCTTCAACGCCTTCGGGCCGGCCAACGACCTGGTGGCCAAGGGTGCGCCGCGGGTCCCGGAGCTGCTGGGGTGGGTCAACGCGCAGTGCGTGCGCGAGGCGCTCGCCCCCGTCGGGTTCGGCGCCGACATCTGGGCCGCCGCCGACCGCGGGGACATCACCCCGGCCCAGGCCCCGCTGATCGTGCGCTCCCTGCTCTCGGCCGGCGTCGACACCACGGTGCACGGCCTCTCCGCCGTGCTCTACGCCTTCGCCACCCACCCCGACCAGTGGCAGCGGCTGCGCGAGGACCCCTCGCTGGCCCGGGTCGCCTTCGACGAGGCGGTCCGCTGGGAGTCGCCGGTGCAGACGTTCTTCCGGACGGCGACCACGCGATGTCCGCGTGGGCGAGCACGTCGTCCCCGAGGGGCACAAGATCCTCATGTTCCTGGGCGCGGCCAACCGGGACCCCGCCGGTGGGCGGACCCGGACGCGTTCGACCTGTCCCGCGACCCGTCCGGGCACGTCGGCTTCGGCATGGGGCTGCACCAGTGCATCGGCCAGCACGTCGCCCGGCTGGAGGCGGAGTCCCTGCTCGCCGCGCTGGCCAAGCGGGTGCGCACCCTCGAGCTCGCCGGTCCGACGAAGCGGCACCACAACAACACCCTGCGGGCCTGGGAGAACATCCCGCTGCGCGTGACGCTCGACTGAGGGACGTGCGCGAGGACACGTCTGTGTCGGAATGAACCTGGGTCGTGCCGGATTGCTGAAATCAGAGAGGGCCAACGGCGGTCGCTCTATCGCCGCCCAGCAGAAGGACCCTCGTGACCCTCACCGCTTCCCACCGGCCGACCGTCCCAGCGCCACCGACGCCGACCGCCGCGACGCCGACCGCGGCGCCCCGTCGGCACCCGGGCATGGCCCGCCTCGCGCTGACTCTCGGCGCGTTCGTGGCCCTCGGCCCGCTGACCATCGACATGTACCTCCCCGCCCTCCCGACCATCCGGGAGGAGCTGGCGACGTCGTCGGCCACGGTGCAGCTGACCCTGACCGGCACCCTGATCGGCCTGGCGCTCGGCCAGCTGGTCATCGGCCCGCTGTCGGATGCGCTGGGACGGCGCCGTCCGCTGCTCGCCGGCACCGCGCTGCACGTCGTGGCATCCCTGCTCGTGCTGGTGGCCCCGACCATCGAGGTGCTGGGCGCGCTCCGCGTCCTGCAGGGCATCGGGACCGCGGCCGCCAGCGTCGTGGCGCTGGCCATCGTCCGCGACCTGTACGAGGGGCGGGCGGCGGCCACCATGCTGTCCCGGCTCTTCCTCGTCATGGGCGTCGCGCCGGTGCTCGCCCCCACCATCGGCGGCGAGCTCCTGAGGTTCACCTCGTGGCGCGGGGTCTTCGCCGTCCTCGCCGTCTACGGCGTGCTCGTGCTCGCGCTGGGCATGTTCGGCCTGCGGGAGACCCTGCCGCCGGAGCGCCGCCGCCGCGGCGGCATCGCCGGCACGCTCCGGACCTACGGCGGGCTGTTCCGGGACCGCACCTACGTCGGGCTGATCCTCGTCGCCGGCCTGACGATGGCCGCCCTGTTCACGTACGTCTCCGGCTCGTCCTTCGTCTACCAGCGGCAGTTCGGCCTCGACGAGCAGCAGTTCGGGATGCTGTTCGGCGCCGGGGCGGTCTGGCTGATCGCCGCCACCCAGCTGAACCCGGTCCTGCTCCGCTGGTGGTCCCCGGCGCGCATCCTGATCGCCGGCACGGTGGGCGGCGCGGTCGCGGGCGGCCTTCTGGCCGTCCTGGCCGCGGCCGACATCGGCGGCCTGTTCGGGGTCGCCGTGCCGCTGTGGGGCGTCCTCTTCGCCGCCGGACTCGCGCTGCCGAACGCCCCGGCCCTCGCTCTGTCGCAGTACGGGGACTCCGCCGGCTCGGCGGCGGCGCTGCTCGGCGCCGTCCAGTTCGGGGTGGGCGCCGCGGTGTCCCCGCTGGTCGGGCTGCTGGGCAACGACGCGCTCGCGATGGGCACGATCATCGTGGCCGCCCTGGCGCTCGCGGTCGCCGTCCTGGTGGTCGTCGTCCGGCCGTGGCAGCTGCCCGACCCGCAGGACGACGCCCTCCTGGCCGTCGCCCACTGAGCCCGGGCGGTCCGTCAGACGAAGAGCGGTTCCGCCTGCGACCGCTCGGCCAGCCCGGTCATCTCCTCGTCCGACGGGCGGCGCTCGAAGCGCTCGGCGGCGTCGAGGAGCCGGGGCAGGATCTCGACGTCGCCCGTGGTGAGCAGGAACGCCTCCGGCCGGCCCAGCACCCAGTGCACGGCCAGATCGATGTCGGCCTGCTCCCGCAGCGGCTCGTACCAGGTCGCGGCCGTGGCGGCGCGGCCCTCCCACCGACGGCGGGCCAGGCTCTTGATCGTCTGCAGGGCCACGGTGCGCTCGGCGCACACCGCAGCCAGCGCCTCGAACGTCTCGGCGTACCGGCCGTCCTGCATCTGCACGAAGTTGTAGGGCGCGAGGACCGAGTCGAACGGGAACCGCTCCAGGCTGCGCCGGTGCATCTCCGGAACCGACAGGCCGTGCCCGGTGACCCCGATGAAGCGGACCAGCCCCTCGTCGCGCGCCTCGACCGCGGCCTCCAGCGCACCGCCCGGCGCTCAGCGCGGTGTCCCACTCGATGACGTCCACGAGGTTGTGCAGCTGGATCAGGTCGACCCGGTCGACGCCGAGCCGGTCGAGCGACCGCCGGATCTCCTCCCGGGCGCCCCGGTAGCTGCGCTCGCCGGTCTTGGTGGCCAGGAAGAACGTGTCCGGGTGGCGGCGCAGCCACGGGGCGACGCGCAGCTCGGCATCCCCGTAGCTCGCGGCGACGTCGATGTGGTTGATCGCCGTGCTCGAGGAGCACGTCGAGCGCGCCGTCGGCCTCCGCCTGGGTCACGCTGCCGAGCGCCGCCGCGCCGAAGATCACGCGGCTGGAGTCGTGGCCGGTGGCGCCGAACGGCATCCGCTCGATCATGTCCTGAGCCTAGGGCGCGACGCCGCGTAGGAGCCCGCGCCAGGCGGCCGACACCGCGGCCACGGACCGGTCGACGTCCGCGGGTGTGGTCGTCGCGTTGGACACCGAGATGCGCATCAGCCGCATGCCCCGCCACGTGGTGGCGCCCATCCAGCACTCGCCGCCGGCCTGCACCGCGGCCACCACCGCATCGGTGGCGGCGTCGTCGTCCCCGAAGCGCACCAGTACCTGATTGAGGACGACGTCATTGACGACCGTGACGCCCTCGACGGCGGCCAGCCGCTCGGCGAACCGGCGGGCCAGCGCGCAGCACCCCTCCACGAGCTCGCCCACGCCGGTGCGCCCCAGCTCGCGGAGCGCGGCCCAGGTCGCGAACCCACGGGCGCGCCGTGACGACTCGGGCACGAAGTCGCTCGGCGCCCGCGAACTGCCCTGGCCGTGCCCGGTGAGATAGGCGGCGGTGAACGACATCGCCGCCCGGTGGGCGTCGACGTCGGCACAGAAGACGTACCCGCTGTCGTAGGGCACGTTCAGCCACTTGTGGCCGTCGGTGCCCCAGGAATCTGCGGCCTCCACCCCGGCGACGAGGTGCCTGGTCGACGGCGCAGCTGCCGCCCACAGCCCGAAGGCGCCGTCCACGTGGACCCATGCCCCGGCGGCATGGGCGACCTCGATCGCGGCGGCGAGGTCGTCGCAGGCACCGGTGTTCACGTTCCCCGCCTGCAGGCACACGATCAGCGGGCCGGCCGGTCCGGCGTCCAGCGCCGCGGCCAGCGCGGGGACGTCGATCCGGCCCTGGTCGTCGGCCGCGACCGGCTGCACGGCGCCGGCGCCGAGGCCGAGCAGTCGCAACGCCCGGTCGACGGTCACGTGCCGCTCGCTGGAAGCCACCACGCGGATGCGCGGCGCACCGGTCAGCCCGTCGCGCTCGACGTCCCAGCCCGCGTCGGCGAGCACCCGGTGCCGCGCCGCGGCCAGGCCCACAGTGTTCGCGCCCTGCGCGCCGGTCACGAAGCCGACGGACGCTGTGCGCGGCAGGCCCAGCAACTCCGTGAGCCAGCGGCCGGCCACCTCCTCGGCGACGGCCGCGGCGGGAGAGGTCACGGTGTTGAAGGCCGGCTGGTCCCAGGCGACGGCCAGCATGTCGGCCGCGGTCGCCGCGGGCAGCGCGCCGCCGACGACGAAGCCGAAGTACCGGGGGCCGGTGGTGGCGACCAGTCCGGGTTCCACGGCGGCGGTCAGCTCCTTGACCACCTCGAGCGGGTCGGCCGGCTCGTCGTGGAGCTCGCCGAGCGCCGCACGCACCGCCTCCGCCGCATCGGGCGGCGGGACGACGGCCGCCACCGGAACGCGGGCGCGGTACCCGGCGGCGTACCCGGCCACGTCACCCAGCAGCGTGTGCAGATCGGTCACGGCAGCTCGCCTCCTCCGGTGCCCGCCGCGCCTCGCGACGAGGACGCGGCACGTCCGGATCACCCCAGACGACCGCGGTCCCGTCCAGCACCACCGCGCCGGTCGGACCCGTGATCGTCGTCGCCGGCACCGTTCCCGGCTTGTCCTCGCGCACCGAGTGGACCCGCGCGCGGACGGTGAGCTGCCCCCGAGCCTCGACGCCTCCACGCCCGTGGGCCTAGCGCGCACCCAGGACGCGGGCGTCCAGCCATTCGTTGCGGAAGGCGCGCCGGGGGTCCAGCCGCTGCACGAGGCCCGCGAAGTCCGCGTGCTTCGGGTAGAGGGGCGCGATCGCCGCGGCGTCGGCGGCGAAGACCTTGCCCCAGTGCGGCCTCGCCCCGAAGGGCGCCAACGCCGCCTCCAGGTCGACCAGCAGTCGCTCGACCTCGTCCGGCACCCGTCGCCAGGTGAAGTGGATCGCGACGCTGTCCACGCCCTGGCTGGTGCTCATCCACAGGTCGTCCGCGGCGACGGTGCGGATCTCGCAGACGAGCAGGAGCGGCCGGATCCGGTCGGCGAGCCCGCGGACCGCGTCGATCGCGGCCGCCGCGTGCCGGCGCGGGAGCAGGTACTCCGACTGGATCTCCTCCCCTGCGCTCGGCGTGAACCCCATGCGGAAGTGCGGCAGCCGGTCCCACCACGGGCCGGGCCGGCCGCGCTGCGCGGTGCAGGACGTCGGATCGAGGCCGAGGATCGGGTGCCGGTCGACCGTGGCCGGCCGCGCGTCGAAGAGTTCGGTTGCGCTCCGGCTCGTCGAGGCGGGACTTGATCCACACCTGGTCGACGGTCTCCTGCCAGCGGGTGAAGACGCTGACGCTGTACCCGCTGGAGACGATCGTCGTCGAAGTGCTCGGCCAGCGCGTCCCAGCTCAGGCCCTCGAAGACGCGCTGCCGGACCTCGAAGGCCGGCTCGACGTCGAGGGTGAGCCGGGTGACCACGCCGAGCGCGCCGAGCCCGACGACCATGCCGTCGAAGTCCGCGGTCGCCCCGCGCGCGTCGACACGATCTCGCCGCTCGACGTCACCAGCTCCAGGGCGGCCACGGCGGTCGCCAGGTTCCCGTTGCGCACGCCCGGACCCGTGCGTCGCCGTCGCCACGGCCCCGGCCACCGAGATGTGCGGCAGCGACGCCAGGTTGTGCAGGGCCAGGCCCTCCTGCGCCAGCCGCTGCACGAGCGCGCCGTAGGTCACCGCGCCTCCGACGGAGACGGTCGCCGCCGCGCGGTCGACGGTCACTGGCTCTGCGGCGGTCAGGGCCTCGAGGGAGATCAGCTCGTCGGCGTCGGCGATGCCGGTGAACGAGTGCCGGGAGCCCAGGACCCGCACGCTCGGTGCCCGCGCGACGATCTCCTGCACCTGCTCCACGGTCGCCGGCCGGTGCAGCGTCCGCGCGCGGTAGGAGTAGTTGCCGGCCCAGTTGGCACCGGGCGCGCCTGGTTCTGATCGGGTCACACCGCTACCCAACCGCGCGTCAGCGCCGGAGTTCGAGCCGCCCCTCGGCCGCTGCCCACGCCGCCTCGGCGCCCGGCGTCGGCAGGTGCAGGCGCACGTCCTGGGTCGTGCCGCAGCAGCGCCCGCAGCTCCGGCAGCCCACCCGCGAGCACGCCCCCGGCCGCGGGCCTGCACCAGGGCGTTGCCCAGCGCGGCGGCCTCCACCGGGCCGGCCACGACCGGCAGGCCGCAGGCGTCGGCGGTGAGCTGGCACAGCAGGGTGTTCCGCGCTCCCCCGCCGACGAGGTGCACCACCTCGACGTCCCGGCCGGAGAGCTCGGCCGCCCGCCGGACCGCGCGCCGGTAGGCCAGCGCGAGGCTGTCGAGGATGCAGCGCACCGTCTCGGCCTGGCTCTGCGGCGGCGTCTGCCCGGTCTCGGCGCAGGCCTGCGGCGATCCGGGCGGGCATGTCGCCGGGCGGCAGGAAGCGCGGCGTCGTCGGCGTCGACGACGGCGGTGAAGGCCGGCACCCGGGCCGCGGCGGCGAGCAGCTCGGGCAGGTCGGCGGGCAGCCCGGCGGCGGCCCAGGTGCGCTGCGACTCCTGCAGCAGCCACAGCCCCATGACGTTGCGCAGGTAGCGGACCGTGCCGTCGACGCCGAGCTCGTTGGTGAAGTCGGCCGCCGGCTCTCCTCGGTGAGCACCGGCTTCTCGAGCTCGACGCCGACCAGCGACCAGGTGCCGCAGGAGATGTAGGCGAACCGGTCGGACGCGGCGCGGGCACCCCGACGACCGCCGAGGCGGTGTCGTGCGAGCCGACGGCGGTCACCGGCACGGGCCCGGTCAGCCCCGTCTCGGCCAGGACGTCGGCGCGCAGCTCGCCCAGCCGGTCGCCGGGCTGCCGCAGCGGCGGGAAGCAGCGCCCGCGGCAGGCCCGAGCCGGTCGATCAGCTCCCACGCCCACTCGCGCGTGCGTGGCGTCGAGCAGCCCCGTCGTCGAGGCGTTGGTGACCTCGGCGCCCGACCGCGCCGGTGAGCCAGTGCGCGAGCAGGTCCGGGACCAGCAGCAGCTGCCGGGCGGCGGCCAGCTGGGCGGTGCCGCGGCGCGGCGGCCAGCTGGAACACCGTGTTGAACGGCAGGTGCTGCAGGCCGGTGACCCGGTAGAGCTCCTCCGGCGGCGACGACGGCGTGCACCGCCGGCACCGCGGTCGCGTGCCGGGCGTCGCGGTAGTGCACCGGGTTGCCCAGCAGCGCGCCGTCGGCGTCCAGCAGCCCGTAGTCGACCGCCCAGCTGTCGATGCCGACGCCGTCGAGCCGGCCGGCGTCCCGGCCGGCCGCCCGCAGCCCGTCGAGCACGCCGCGCGTAGAGGCCGAGCACGTCCCAGTGCAGGGTGCCCGCCGTCGCGCACCGGCCGGTTGGGGAACCGGTGCACCTCGTGCAGGTCCAGCCGGTCCGGGCCGACCCGGCGCGACCATCACCCGGCCGCTGGACGCGCCCAGGTCGACGGCCGCGAACGTCCCCCGTCACCGATGGCTCGCCTGCGCTCACCGCAGGAAGGCCGCGGCGACGCCGGAGTCGACCGGGCACGTGCAGCCCGGTCGTCCGCGGTGAGGTCGCCGCCGGTCAGCGCGAAGACGGCGTCGGCCACGTGGTCGGGCAGGACCTCGCGCTTGAGCAGGGTGCGCTGGGCGTAGAACTCGCCGAGCTTGTCCTCCTCGACGCCGTAGACGGCGGCCCGGCTGGCGCCCCAGCCGCCGGCGAAGATGCCGGAGCCGCGGACGACGCCGTCGGGGTTGATGCCGTTGACCCGGATCTGGTGCGGGCCGAGCTCGGCGGCCAGCAGCCGCACCTGGTGCGCCTGGTCGGCCTTGGTCGCGCCGTAGGCGATGTTGTTCGGGCCGGCGAACAGCGAGTTCTTGCTGGAGATGTAGACGATGTCGCCGCCCAGGCCCTGCTCGATCATGATCCGGGCCGCCTCGCGGGAGACCAGGAAGCTGCCCTTGGCCATGACGTCGTGCTGCAGGTCCCAGTCCTGCTCGGTGGTCTCCAGCAGCGGCTTGGAGATCGACAGGCCGGCGTTGTTGACGACGAGGTCGACCCCGCCGAAGGCCAGCGCGGCCTCGCGGAACGCGGCGGCCACGGCCTCGCCGTCGCTGACGTCGGCGGCGACGCCGATGGCGACGTCGGCGCCGCCGATCTCGGCGGCGGCGTCGTGCGGCCTTCGGCAGGTCGAGGTCGGCGACGACGACGCAGGCGCCCTCGGCGGCGAGCCGGACGGCGATGGCCTTGCCGATGCCGGACGCCGCGCCGGTGACCAGCGCGACCCGGGTGGCCAGCGGCTTGGGCTTCGGCATCCGCTGCGAGCTTGGCCTCCTCGAGCGCCCAGTACTCGATGCGGAACTTCTCGCTCTCGTCGATCGGCGCGTAGGTGGAGACCGCCTCGGCGCCGCGCATCACGTTGATCGCGTTGACGTAGAACTCGCCGGCCACGCGGGCGGTCTGCTTGTTGGCGCCGAAGCTGAACATGCCGACGCCGGGCACCAGCACGATCGCCGGGTCCGCGCCGCGCATCGGCCGGGCTGTCCGGGGTCGCGTGCCGCTCGTAGTAGGCGGCGTACTCGGCGCGGTACTCCGCGTGCAGCTCCTTCAGCCGCGCGACGACGTCCTCGACCGGCGCGGTCGGCCGGCAGGTCGACGACCAGCGGGCGGACCTTGGTGCGCAGGAAGTGGTCGGGGCAGGAGGTGCCCAGCGCGGCCAGCCGCGGGTGCTCGGCCGAGGCCGAGGAAGTCCAGGACGACGTCGGCGTCGGTGAAGTGCCCGACCTGCGGCCTGTCGGTGCGACGCGAGGCCGCGGATCACCGGGGCGAGCGCGGCGGCCCTGCTGCCGGCGCTCGCGCCTCCGGCAGCGCCTCGTAGCCGGGCAGCGCCGGCCCGAACGGCTCCGGCCGTGCCGCGCTCGGCGAGGAAGCGCTCCGCCGTCCGGATGATCTCCAGGCGAGTTGGCCTCGCACTGCTCGCTGGTCGTCGCCCCAGGCGGTGACGCCGTGGCCGCCGAGGATGCAGCCGATGGCCTGCGGGTTCTTCTCCGCGATCTCGGCGATGTCCAGGCCCAGCTGGAAGCCCGGGCCGGCGCCACGGCACCCAGACGACGCGGTCGCCGAAGCACTCCGGGTGAGCGCCTCGCCGTCGGCGGCGGTGGCCAGCGCGATGCCGGAGTCGGGGTGCAGGTGGTCGACGTGCGGCGGCGTCGACGAGGCCGTGCATGGCGGTGTCGATCGACGGCGCGGCGCCGCCGCGGCCGTGCAGGCAGTAGTCGAAGGCGGCGACCATCTCGTCCTCGCGGTCGACGCCCGGGTAGACGTCGACGAGCGCGCGCAGCCGGTCCAGCCGCAGCACGGCGAGGCCCGGCCTCGGTCAGCGTGCCGAGGTCGCCGCCGGAGCCCTTGACCCAGAGCAGCTCGACCGGCTGCCCGGTGACCGGGTCGGTCTCGGTGCCCTTGGCGGAGGTGTTGCCGCCGGCGTAGTTGGTGTTGCGCGGGTCCGCGCCGAGCCGGTTGCTCCGGCCGAGCAGGTCACTGACCACGGGGTTCGTCACGTTCGAGCGTCCTTCCGGTGCGTGCTGGACGGTCTGGCCGCAGGAGTCGGCGGAGCGCGACGCGGAGGGGCGGTGGCTCAGGCGCCCCAGCCGGCCTGCTGGCCGCCGACGCGCTCGCGCGGCGATGCGCTCCTGGTAGCCGGAGGCGCGCGTAGGCGGCGTACGGGTCGGTGTCGAGGCCCTGCTGCTCGCGCAGCAGCGCCAGCAGCGGCCGGACGTCGGTGTTGTAGGCGTCCATCAGGACGTCGTTCGCGCCGAGCACGTCACCGGCGCTGCTGGGCGGCGGCCAGCGCCTCGCGGTCGACGAGCAGCGCCTTCGCCGTCGCCTCCTGGACGTTCATGACCGACCGGATCTGGCCGGGGATCTTCGGCTCGATGTTGTGGCACTGGTCGAGCATGAAGTTGACGCCGGACGCCGGCCGCGAGCGCGTCGGCGGCGACGATCTCGTTCATGATCCGGAACAGCTGGAACGGGTCCGCCGAGCCCGACGATCAGGTCGTCGTCGGCGTAGTTGCGCGAGTTGAAGTCGAAGGCGCCCAGCCGCCCGACCCGCAGCAGCTGCATGACGATGAACTCGATGTTGGTGCCGGGCGCGTGGTGGCCGGTGTCGAGGACGACGGTCGCCTGGTCGCCCAGCGCGAGGCAGTGCACGCAGCGAGGTGCCCCAGTCGGGGATGTCCATCGCGTAGAAGTACGGCTCGAAGAACTTGTACTCGAGCAGCAGCCGGTGCTGCGGGTCGAGCATCGCGTAGATCTGCTGCAGCGAGTCGGCGAGCCGGTCCTGGCGGGCGCGCAGGTCGTCCTGGCCCGGGGTAGTTGGTGCCGTCGGGCAGCCAGATCTTCAGGTCGGTCGAGCCGGTCTGCCGCATGACCTCGACGCACTGGGCGTGGTGGTCGATCGCCTTCGCGGCGGACGGCCGGGTCGGCGTGGGTCAGCGAGCCGAGCCGGTAGTCGTCGTCCTGGAAGAGGTTGGAGTTGATCGCGCCGATGCGTGACGCCGAGGTCGGCGGCGTGGGCGGCGAGCTTGCCGTAGTCGTCGACGAGGTCCCACGGGATGTGCAGCGAGACGCGCGGCGCGACGCCGGTGTACCGGTGCACCTGGGCGGCGTCCTCGAGCTTCTCGTACGGGTCGCGGGCGACGCCGGGCTGGCCGAAGACCTTGAACCGGGTGCCGGAGTTGCCGAACGCCCACGACGGCAGCTCGATCGTCTGCGGCGCCGAGCGCGTCGAGCGCGCGGCCGCGGAGTTCGTCGGTCACGGAGATTCTCCGATCGTCGTACGGTGGCGGTGGAGTGAAACGTTTCATTCGGTCTGGCGCTGACGGTAGGGCGCCTGCTAGGAATGTGTCAACCACCCCGTCGCACTGGCGTCCGGACCGGTCGAAATCGTTTCACCGAGCACGCCCGACCACCACCAGGAGGATCCGCTGACCACCAGCATCCGGGACGTCGCCGGGCACGCCGGCGTCTCCGTCGGCACGGTCAGCAACGTCCTCAACCGCCCCGAGTCGGTCAGCGAGGAGACGCGCCGACGCGTGCTGGCCGCGATCGCCGCCCTCGGGTTCGTCCGCAACGAGTCGGCCCGCCAGCTGCGGGCCGGGCTCCAGCCGGACCATCGGCCTGGTCGTCCTCGACATCGCCAACCCGTTCTTCACCGACGTGGCGCGCGGGGTCGAGGAGACGGCCAACGACGAGGGCCTCGCCGTCATCCTGTGCAACTCCGACGACCGGCAGGCCAAGGAGGCCGCGTACCTCGACGTGCTCGCCGAGCAGCGCGTCCAGGGCGTGCTCATCACGCCCGACCGCCGTGCTCTCCCCGCGCGCTCGACGTGCTGCGCGAGCGCGGGCGTGCCCGTCGTGTTCGTCGACCGCCGCGCGCCCGACGGCCGACCAGTGCTCCGTCGCCGTCGACGACGTCCTCGGCGGGCGGCTGGCCGCCGAGCACCTGCTCGAGCGGGGCCACCGCCGGATCGCGTTCGTCGGCGGCTCGTCCGGGACTCCCCCAGGTGCAGGAGCGCCACGACGGGGTCGAGCAGGCGGTCCGCGAGGCGTGCGGCTCCGACGACGCCCTGACCGTGCTCTCCCCCGCGGCGCTCACCGTCGCCGGCGGCCGGGAGGCCGGCGAGCGGATCGTCGGGATGCCGGCGGCCCGCCGTCCCACCGCCGCGATCTGCGCCAACGACCTGATGGCGCTCGGCCTGCTGCAGGAGATGGTCCGGCACGGCGTCCGGGTGCCGGAGGACTTCGCGATCGTCGGCTACGACGACATCGACTTCGCCGCGGCGGCCGCCGTCCCGCTGTCGTCGGTGCGCAAGCCGCGCCACGAGCTGGGCCGCCGGGCCGCCGCAGCTGCTGATCGACGAGGCCCGCGGCGACGACCACCGGCACGAGCAGCTGGTGTTCGAGCCGCAGCTGGTCGTCCGCGAGTCGAGCATGGTGCGGCGCAGCCACGACGGGAAGGTGTCCGCGTGAAGGTCGCCCTGTTCGCCACCTGCCTGGTCGACACGATGGTGCCGCAGGTGGCCCGGGCGACGGCCGCGCTGCTGGAGCGGCTCGGCCACGAGGTCGTCGTCCCGCCGGGCCAGGCGCTGCTGCGGGCAGATGCACATCAACACCGGCTACCGGCGCGAGGCCGTGCCGATCGTGGCCAACCACGTGCGCGCCTTCGCCGGCGCCGAGGCGATCGTCGCGCCGTCCGGGTCGTGCGTGGCCTCGATCCACCACCAGCAGGCCGCCGTCGCCCGCCGCGCCGGGGAACACCGGCTGGCCGACGACGCGGCCGCGCTGGCCGAGCGCACCTACGAGCTGTCCCAGTTCCTGGTCGACGTCCTGGGCGTCACCGACGTCGGCGCGTACTACCCGCACCGGGTCACCTACCACCCGACCTGCCACTCGCTGCGCATGCTGCGGGTCGGCGACCGGCCGCTGCAGCTGCTGCGGGCCGTGCGCGGGCTCGACCTCGTCGAGCTGCCCGGCGCCGACCAGTGCTGCGGCTTCGGCGGCACGTTCGCGGTGAAGAACGCCGACACCTCGACGGCGATGCTCACCGACAAGATGGCCAACGTGCTGTCGACGCACGCCGAGGTCTGCACCGCCGGCGACGCGTCCTGCCTGCTGCACATCGGCGGCGGGCTGTCCCGGCTGCGGTCGGGCACGCGCACCGTCCACCTGGCCGAGATCCTCGCCTCGACGGAGGGGGCCGTGACTCCCCAGCAGTCCACCCGGCGATGTCCCGGACCCGACCGCCTCGGCGGTGTGCCACGGTGACCGCCGTCTTCCTCGGCATCCCGACGGCGCCCCGCGGGCGTCGGGCACCTGCGCGGCGACCAGTCCTTCCCGGACGCCGCCCGCGAGGCGCTGCGCGACGGGCAGCTGCGGCGCCAACCTCGGCCACGCCACCGCGACGATCCGCGGCAAGCGGGCCGCCGTCGTCGCCGAGGTGCCCGACTGGGCGGAGCTGCGCGACGGCCGCGAGGCGATCAAGGCCGCCACGATGGCCCGCCTCGACGAGCACCTGATCGCGCTGGAGGCGCAGGTCACCGCGCGCGGCGGCACGGTGCACTGGGCCCGCGACGCGAACGAGGCCAACGCGATCGTCACGCGCCTGGTGCGGGCCACCGGCGCCGACGAGGTGGTCAAGGTCAAGTCGATGGCCACCCAGGAGATCGGGCTCAACGAGGCGCTCGAGGCCGCCGGCATCGCCGCGCACGAGACCGACCTGGCCGAGCTCATCGTCCAGCTGGGCGAGGACAAGCCGAGCCACATCCTGGTGCCGGCGATCCACAAGAACCGCGCGGAGATCCGCGAGATCTTCCTGCGCACCATGCCCGGCGTCGACCCCTCGCTGACCGACGACCCGCGGCGGCTGGCCATGGCCGCCCGCGCACACCTGCGCGAGCGCTTCCTCCGGGCCCGGGTGGCGATCAGCGGGGCGAACTTCGCCGTCGCCGAGACCGGCACGCTCGCCGTCGTCGAGAGCGAGGGCAACGGCCGGATGTGCCTGACCCTGCCGCAGACGCTGATCACGGTCATGGGCATCGAGAAGGTCGTGCCCACCTGGCGCGACCTCGAGGTGTTCCTGCAGCTGCTCCCCCGCAGCTCCACCGGCGAGCGGATGAACCCGTACACGTCGACGTGGGCCGGGGTCACCCCCGGCGACGGGCCGCAGGAGTTCCACCTGGTGCTGCTCGACAACGGCCGGACGGCGACGCTCGCCGACGAGATCGGCCGCGAGGCGCTGCACTGCATCCGCTGCTCGGCCTGCCTCAACGTCTGCCCGGTGTACGAGCGGACCGGCGGGCACGCCTACGGCTCGGTCTACCCCGGCCCGATCGGCGCCGTGCTCTCGCCGCAGCTGACCGGGGTCGAGGACAACGCCTCGCTCCCCTACGCGTCGAGCCTGTGCGGCGCCTGCTACGACGTCTGCCCGGTGGCGATCGACATCCCCTCGATCCTCGTGCACCTGCGGGCCGAGCACGTCGAGGCCCAGCAGCGCACCACCCCGGAGGCGGCGGCCTTCCGGGCGCTGTCGAAGGCGATGTCCAGTCCGCGGCTCTGGCGGCTGGCCCAGAAGGCGGCCGGCCTCGGCCGGTTCCTCGCCCGCGGGAAGCCGACGATGCCCGCGGCCCTGCCGCCGCCGGCCTCGAAGTGGACCCGCACCCGCGACCTGCCCACGCCGCCGGCGAAGACGTTCACCCAGCAGTGGGCCGAGGAGCACGGTCGATGAGCGCGCGCGACGAGGTGCTGGCCCGCATCCGGACGGCGCTCGGCGACGGACCGCCCGTGCTCGCGCCGGCCGTGCGCGACTACCGCACCGCCGACGACCTGCCGCCCGGCGACCCGGCGCTGCTCGACCTGCTCGATCGACCGGCTCGAGGACTACAAGGCCACCGTCGTGCGCTGCGGCCCGTCCGAGGTGGCGGCCACGGTGGGCGCCGCGCTCGCCGACGCGCTGGGCAGCGGTGCGCCGGGCGACGTCGTCGTCGCGCCCGGGCTGCCCGCCGGCTGGCGGCCCGACGGCGCGATCGAGGACGACGGCCGCCCGGCCGTGGACCTGGCGAACGCCGCCGCCGCGGTCACCGCGGTCGCGGTCGCCGTCGCCGAGACCGGGACGCTGTTCCTGGACGGGTCCCCGTCGTCCGGACGGCGGGCGCTGTCCCTGCTCCCCGACTGCCTGGTCTGCGTCGTCACGGCCGACCAGGTCGTCGGCGGCGTGCCGGTCGGGCTGACCCGCGTCGACCCGACGGCGCCGCTGACGATGATCAGCGGCCCGTCGGCGACCAGCGACATCGAGCTCGAACGGGTCGAGGGCGTGCACGGCCCGCGCACCCTCCTCGTGGTTCTGGTGAGCCAGGGCTGATGACCGGGAGCGAGCCGGTTCCCGAGGGAGCGGTTCGACTCGAACGGGCCCGGTCGTTGGCCGCCGGCCGGCCGGGCTGGCTGACGGGGCTCGACGCGCAACTGCTCTTGCTGTTGCTCACCGCGCAGCGGGACATCTGCACCGCCCGAGGGATCCTGGAGGTCGGGGTCTATGCCGGGAAGTCGGCCACGCTCCTCGCCGCCGCGGCGGATAAGGAAGAGCACCTCTACCTCTGCGACCCGCTCGAGTCGACAGTGCACACCGGGCTCGCGCACGACGTCCCCGACCTCGCGGACACGGCCGCATGGCTGGCCGAGCGGTACGCCGACATCCAGGTAACTCCCCTGCCGTGCCGTTCGTCCGAGACTGCCCGCACGTCTCGGCCGCGGGCCCGGCCTGTTCCGCGCCGTCCACATCGATGGGGACCATGCTGCCGGCGCCGTCGCGTCGGACCTCGCCTACGCGGCCACCACGACCGAGCCCCACGGAGGGCTCGTCGTGGTGGACGACTTCAGGTCCGCACACACCCCCGCGGTCGCTGCCACGTTCTGGCCCTGGCTGACCGAACTCGCCGAGGTGTCCGCGCTGGTGCTGTCCGAGTACAAGGCCTACGTGCTCCTGGGGTCAGCGTGGGCGAGCGTGACGCGGGCTCTACCGGAGCACCTGGACGATGCCTACCTGGCTGGGACGGAGGGCCTGCCCCAGGGACCGTCGTTCCGATATGCCCCCACTCTCTGGGAGCAGCCCCGGATGGGACGCTCTGAAGCCCGACCACTGCCGGGATTACGGTTGCGCCCGTGACCACTGCACCGGCCCGGATCCGGCTGACCCAGTACGCCCACGGCGGCGGCTGCGCGTGCAAGATCCCGCCCGGCGAGCTGGAGGCCGTGGTGGCGGGGCTGACCGCGACCGGGCCCGCGAACCCGAACGCCGAACTCGTGGTCGGGCTCGACGACGGCGACGACGCCGCGGTGGTCCGCATCGCCGGCGGGCAGGGCATCGTGCTGACCACCGACTTCTTCACCCCGGTGGTCGACGACGCGTACACCTTCGGCCGGATCGCCGCCGCCAACGCCCTCTCCGACGTCTACGCGATGGGCGGCACCCCCGTCGTCGCGGTCAACCTGCTCGGCTGGCCGCGCGACGTGCTCCCCGCCGAACTCGCCGCCGAGGTGCTGCGCGGCGGACTGGACGTCGCCCAGGCGGCCGGCTGCCACGTCGGCGGCGGGCACTCGATCGACGACCCGGAACCCAAGTACGGGATGGCCGTGACCGGCGTCGTCGACCTCGACCGGCTCATCCGCAACGACACCGCCGTCGCCGGGACGCCGCTGACGCTGACCAAGCCGCTCGGCGTCGGGGTGCTCAACAGCCGGCACAAGACCACCGGCGAGGTGTCGGAGGAGGCGGTCGCGTCGATGACCGCGCTCAACCGGGACGCCGGCCGGGCCGCCGTCGCCGCCGGCATCCGGGCGGGCACCGACGTCACCGGCTTCGGCCTGCTCGGCCACCTCTACAAGATGGCCCGGGCCAGCGGCGTCACCGCCGTCGTCGACGCCGCCGCCGTCCCCTACCTCACCGGCGCCCGCCAGGCCCTGGCCGACGGCTACGTCTCCGGCGGCACCCGGCGCAACCTCGACTGGGTACGCCCGCACACCGACCTGTCGGCGGTGACCGAGGACGAGGCGCTGCTGCTCGCCGACGCCCAGACCTCCGGCGGCCTGCTGCTCGGCGGGGAGATCGCCGGCGCCCCGGTGATCGGCGAGTTCGTCCCGCGCGGCGAGTTCGTCGTCGTCATCCGATAGGGCTCCGCCGAGGAAGCTTTCGGAGGGCGCCTCGACCGGTGTCGGTCCCTCGGGCCGGCGGCCACAATCGCCGCCATCCCCCGCACACCACCCCTCGCCCGAGGAGACCCCGATGAGACTCGATGACCTGGTGACCTCGCTGCGCGACACCATGACCGTCTCGCGGGTGTTCGGGCAGCCGTACGAGCGCGACGGCGTCACGGTCATCCCCGCCGCCGCCGTCCGCGGAGGCTCCGGCGGCGGCAACGGGAGGAAGGCCGAGACCGGCGAGGAGGGCGAGGGCGGCGGCTTCGGCGTGACCGCCCGTCCCGCCGGCGCCTACGTGATCAAGGACGGCGCGGTGAGCTGGCTGCCGGCAGTGGACGTCAACCGGATCGTCTCGGTTGCCGTGCTCGGCTGGGTCGCCGTCGCGTGGATGGTCGCCAGGGCGGCGCCGGGGCCGTCGCTAGTTCCTCAGGACGGTCGCTAGTTCCTCAGCACGGCTGCGCCGCCGAAACGCCCGTGCGCGAGGTCGGCCAGCGCCTGCGGCGCCTGCGCCATCGGGTATGCGACGGTCCTCGCCCGGACGCCGAGCCGCTCGGCCAGGCGGAGGAACTCCTCGCCGTCACGGCGGGTGTTGGCCGTGACACTGCGCAGCCGCCGCTCCTCGAACAGCTCGGCGGCGTAGTCGAGGCCGGGGATCGCCGACAACCAGATCCCGGCCACGGCCAGGGTGCCGCCGCGGTCCAGTGCCCGGAGCGCCACCGGCACGAGCTCACCGGCCGGGGCGAACAGGATCGCGCCGTCCAGTGGCTCGGGCGAGGCATCGATGGCCCCGCCGACCGAGTCCGCGCCCAGTTCGGTAGCGAGCGCCCGGTTCCGCTCCCCGCGGGTGAAGACGTGCACGCGCATGCCCTGCGCGAGGGCGACCTGTGCGGTCAGGTGCGCGCTGCCACCGAAGCCGTAGATGCCGAGGCGGCCACCCGGCGGGACGTCGGCGCAGCGCAGCGCGCGGTAGCCGATGATCCCGGCGCACAGCAGCGGCGCGGTCTGCTCGTCGTCCAGCCCGTCGGACAGCCGGTAGGCGAAGCGTTCGTCGGCCAGGCAGGCGTCGGCGTATCCGCCGTCGACGTCCCAGCCGGTGAACAGCGGGGCGGCGCAGAGGTTCTCGTCGCCGCGGCGGCAGTAGCGGCAGCTGCCGTCGGTCCGCCCGAGCCAGGCCACCCCGATCCGCTCCCCCACCGCGAACCGCGCGGCTCCCGCACCGAGGGCGTCGACGATCCCGACGACCTCGTGCCCGGGTGCGACGGCGGCCCTGCGCGGCGGCAGATCACCCTCGGCCAGGTGCAGGTCGGTGCGGCACACCCCGCAGCAGGTCACCCGCACCCGGACCTGACCCGGCGCGGGCTCCGGGAGATCGCGCTCCACCCGCCGCAGCGGGCCGGCGTCTATGGAGCGCGGAGCGTCGACCACCCAGGCCTGCACCGTTCGGACCCTACCCCGGGTCGGCGTCGAAACCGCTAGTGAGCGCCGGGCCGGTCACAGCATGAGGAGGGAGCCCTCCTGCTCGTGCGCGTCGGCCTGCGGGTCGTCGAACCAGAGGCCACCCTCGGCGAGGTATCGGAAGCGGGCCGGCTGACCGGCCGGCAGGGTCACGGTGACACTCCGGGTGCCGTTGCTGCGCTTGCGCAGGACGTGCTCGCCGGGCGTCCAGCCGTTGAAGTCGCCCACAACCGACACCGCTCCGTCGACGGTGTCGTCCAGGGCGAACGTGACGCTGACGCCAGTTGCAGCCTTCTTGCGGCGGATCATTGTCATCTCCGGTGTTCGGCTCGATGGTCAAGCCCGGGCGACCTTGGCCGGTCCTGCGGATGGGCGCAGGTTAGCGGCGCAGCCGTTCGAAGTCCGTTTCGCGCATGTGGCAGGCACGTGAACAGACGCACCATCCAGGTCAGCCGAAGGCCACGCGCACGTCTTCGGACACCGTCGGGCGTTCGGCTGCGTGCGTGCGGTGTGGTTCGTCGGCAGCGCTAGGTGCCGGGTCGGCTTGGATCGCGACGATGGCTGGGTCGAGGTGCATCACGGCGTAGCCGGCGACGGCTCCGGCACCGAAGCCGGGCGCGAAGATTCGGACCGGTTCGGTGATGACGCCGTCGCGGACGGCGTCGTGGATGGCGAGCGGGATGCTGGCCGCTGAGGCGTTGCCGACTCGTTCGATGTTGAAGTACAGCCGCTCGGCACCGAGCCCGGCCCGCTCGGCGAGCTGCAGCACCATGGTCTTGTTGGCCTGGTGCGGCACGATGAGGTCGATGCTGTCCAACAGCGAGCCCGCGACCCCGTCGGGGGCCGGGAGCGCGCCCAGCTCGTTGATCATCTGGGCCAGGTACCGGCCGGCCAGCGCCTTCACCTCGGGGCCGTAGACGGTGATGTTGTTGTCGAACTCGGGATTGGGCCAGATGATCGAGTTCACCTCGCTCGCCGGTCCGCTGGCGTAGGTCTGCAGATAGGACAGGTCGGGGGCCGCCCCCTCCGGCGCCACACCGACGACGATCGCCGCCGCCCCGTCGCCGAAGATCATGCGCGAGGTCCGCACGTTGCCGATCTTGTCGGAGAACTTCTCCACGCAGACCAGCAGCACCGGCCGCTCGACCTCCTGCAGCAGCCGCGTCGCCTCGGCCAGCCCATAGGGCATGCCCGCGCAGGCGGCGATGAGGTCGTAGGCCGCGTGCGTCTGGTAGATGCCGAGCTGACCGCACACGTACGTGGCCACCGACGGGATGAGCCGTGAGCTGGTGCAGGTGCAGACGAGGACCGCGCCGATCTCCTCCGGCTCCCGCCCCGCCTTGGCGAGCGCCGCCTCGGCGGCCCGCAGCGCCAGGTCCTCCAGCGGCAGGCTGCTGTACCGGCGCTCCTCGATGCCGGTCTTGTCCCGGATCTCCTCGGCGCTCATCGGCGACCAGTTGTAGGCCGTGTTCCGGATCAGGTCGTCGTTGCTGCACACCAGGTCGCCGTGCACGGCGGCCAGCGCCTCCAAGCGCGGCATCACGGTGAACTGCCGGCGCACATCGATCTCCGGGAACGGCCGCACCGGCGGCCGGGCCTCCCGCGCCTTCGGCGCCGGGCGACCCTGCGACGCCGCTCGGTCAGCCGGCGCAGGAAGCCGCGGACCTCGCTGTTCCGCGGGTGGAAGGCCACGACCACGTCGTCGTCGGACAGCTGATCGGCCCGCACCAGCTCGGCCCGGGACCGGTCCCACGGGTACTGGTTGTGCAGCACCATCGCCCACCGGTGCAGCGCCTCGAGCTCGGGCACGTCCTCGGCGCAGTCGATGATGTCGGTGTAGTCGTACACCGGATAGTCCGGGTCGTAGTCCGGCAGCCGGAAGGTCAGGCTGCCCGGCTGCGCGAGGAACTCCCCGACGGTCGGCTTGATCGCCGGGAGCGTGGTCGCGTGGTGCTTCCGGTGCCCGAAGACGTCGAAGAGGACTCCGAAGATGCGGTCCTCCGCCTCGTCGTCCCACTGGGCCGGCAGCGAGCGGGAGGCCGATTCGACGGCGGCGACCTTGGCGTCGGCGTCCTCCCACGGCTCCAGGATCGGGAGGAAGACATCGGAGCGGCTGCGTGGCAGGTCAGCCCACCGGGTCGGCCGCTTCTCGTACATGGTCATCGCGAACCGGTTGGCCCAGAACAGGTTCAGCGCCATGTCCCGACTCAGCGCGTACCGGCTCTCGTACGCGCCGGTGCGCACCTTCTCGAGGATGTCGGTGCCGCTGGGCGCCTTCGTCTCGAAGTCGCGGCGGATGACACTGTCCAGCTGGTCGAGCGTCTCGATCGCCGAGAAGTCCAGCTCCGGGATGAGATTCGACGGGAAGACCAGGCGACCGTGCCGGTTGATGACGAACGCGTTCATGGTTGTCCCTTCCGCACCCCCGGCATGCTGCCGGGATCGGGTCGTACGGACGCCGTCATGCCCCGCTCACGCCAGCGGCGAGGAACAGTCTCTCCCCGTCCCCGGTCGCGGACCATGAGCGGGCGACCGCTGTCGACCCACCGACGGGGTCCGGATCAGCTACCAGCCGACCCGGACCCGTCGTCGTCAGACCGTGCGGGAGCGCGCCTCCGGGTCGATGTCCTCGACGTCGATGGCGCCGTAGCCCTCCGCCTGCGGGTCGCCATGCAGGCCGCCAGACATGGCGTACTCCTCCTCGGGCGACAGGACCAACCGGTGGCGGCCGAAGGCCGCGAAGCCGACGAGGGCCACGACGTAGATGACGGCGATCGCGATGATCGCCGGCCGGTAGTCCTCGTTGAGCATGACGCCGACGAAAATCAGCGCGGCGATCGCGCCCGCGAACCACCGCACCGGCCACGCCGAACGGGCTGCGGTAGGGGCGGCTCGCGTTGGGGAACTTCCGGCGCAGCATCACGAACGACACCATCTGCAGCAGGTAGGCCAGGACGGCGCCCCAGACGGCGATGTTGAGGACGATCGCCCCGGCCGTCTCGCCGCCGGTGTCGACGAGGACGAGCGCGATGACGCCGATGACCGCGCCGACGACGAGGGCGATCCAGGGGGTTTTGCGGGCGCCGGTGAGCGACAGGACCTTCGGGTAGTAGCCGGCCCGGCTCAGCGAGTAGATGTTGCGCCCGTAGGCGTACATGATCCCCTGCAGCGAGGCGAACAGGCCAAGCAGCGCGAAGGCGGAGAGGATCGCGGCGACGTCGCTGTTCGGCAGGATCGCGCGGAAGCCGTCGAGCAGTGGCTCGCCCGACTCGCCGATGGCTGCGGCGCCCGTGACGGCCGGGTTGAGCACCAGCACGAGCCCGCCGCTGACGATGAGCGTGATCAGGCCCCAGATGCCGGCGCGCGGGATGTCGCGGGCGGGCATGTGCGACTCCTCGGCGGCCAGCGGGAGCTCCTCGATGCCGAGGTAGAGCCACATCGCGAACGGCATGGCCAGCACGACCTGCCACCAGCCGAACGGCAGGAAGTCACTGTTGCCGGCCTCGGGCTCGATGTCGAAGAGCTTGCCGAAGTCGAGTGCGTCGGAGAACAGCGCCATCACGGCGAACAGGGCGATGACGGCCAGCGAGAGCACCGCGACGATGACGGCGAAGCGGAAGGACACTTCCGCGCCGGCGATGTTCAGCAGCAGGAAGACCGCGTAGAGGATCACCCACCAGATCCAGGCGGGCATCGAGAGGCCGAACAGCTCGTCGGTGATGCTGTCGGCGTAGGACGCGGAGAAGTAGACGATGACCGCCGTCGTCGCGACGTACTCGATCGTCTCGGCCAGACCGGTGACGAAGCCGCCCCACGGGCCCCATCGCCGAGCGGGCGAACGAGTAGGCGCCGCCGGTGTGCGGCATGGCCGCCGACATCTCGCCGATGCTGCCGATCATCCCGACGTACATCAGCGTGACGATCAGCGGTGGCGATGAGGAAGCCGCCCCAGCCGGCGCCGCCGATCCCGAAGTTCCAGCCGGAGAAGTCCCCGGAGATGACCGCGGCCACCCCCAGGCCCCACAGCCCCCAGAATCCGGCCGCCCGGGTCAGCCCCCGCTTGTCGAAGTAGCCCTCTTCGGCGTGGGCGTAGCTGACGCCTGACGAGCCACGCGGACGGGGTGCGGACATGTCGCCTCCTCGGGACCGGACGACGGTCCACCTTGACGCGAGGCCGTCGGCGAGCTCAGTGCGGCGGTCAGGGTGATGGGTGGCGCCACTGCAGGTCAAGAGGCCGAGGGCGCCCGTCGCCCAGTTGATGCACGACCGTTTCCATCGGAGCGCGCGCCACAAGTCGCGGGCGTCTTCGCCATCACCCGCGGGGACCCCGCGGCAGGCTGTTGCTCGCTTGGTTCCGCTGGCGATTCCGCGGAATCGCGCTGCTCCGCTCCCCGCCTCGCCGCTCGTGCCGGCGCCCGGACGCCCCTCATCGACGCTTCCGCGGAATCGTAGCGACCGCCTGACCAGGCGTTTCTGTCGGTGGTGCGGGCCTAGTCTTCGAACATGAGTTCGAGTGTTGAGTGCAGAGCATCCGTCGGGTTCCCCGCTGCCGGAGCTGGCCCGGGCGATCACCTCCGGGGCGGTGCGGCTGGCCGCGGCGACCGCGGCGTGGCTGCGGCTGGTCGCCGAGTTCGACGCGCGCGGCGGCTGGCACGGGGTGGGCATCACCTCCTGCGGGCACTGGCTGGCCTGGCAGTGCGGCCTGTCCCCGGTCACCGCCCGCGAACACGTCCGGGTGGCCCGGGCGCTGCGCGGGCTGCCGCGGATCGCGGCGGCGTTCGACGCCGGCCGGCTGTCCTACGCCAAGGTGCGGGCGCTGACCCGCATCGCGGCGCCGGACTGCGAGGCGGCGCTGCTGGAGTTCGCCGCCTCGGCGACCGCCTCGCAGACCGAGCGGTTCTGCCGCAGCCTGGCGGCGCATCGACGACGACGCCGGTCAGTCGCCCGGCGAACGGCGGCCGGAGGACGGGGAGTCCTTCGAACACTGGACCGACGACGAGGGCTACCTGACCATGAAGATGCGGATGCGCGTGGAAACCGGCACGCCGCTGCTGAACCGGATCGACTCCCTGGCCGAACGCGAGGCCCGCCGGGAACGCGCGCAGAACACGAAGGCCCGGGCCCGGCACGCAGCAGATCCGCGCGGCCGGCGGCACGGTCGACCGCGCGGTCGCCGAGCGCTGCGCCGAGGACGAGGCGGCCGGCCGGGTCCGGGAACGCACCGCGGCCCGCCGGATCGCCGCCCTCGGCGCGCTCGCCGAGGCCCGCGTCACCTGGACCGCCGGCCCGGCGACCCGCCGCGGCGGGAGGTCGTGGTGCACGTCGACGCCGACGTGCTCGCCGACGACACCGCCGCCGGCCGCGCCCACGTCGAGGGCGGCCCGGCGATCACCGGCGCCCAGGCCCGCCGGATGCTCTGCTCGGCCACCGCCGTGCATCATGCTGGAGAAGGGCCGCGAGCCCCTCGCCGTCGGCCGCCGCAAACGCCGCGCCACCCGGGCCCAGCGTCGGGCACTGCTGCGCCGCGACGGCGGCTGCGCCCGGCCCGGCTGCCCGGAGACCCGCATCGAACGCCTGCACGCCCACCACATGCGGCACTGGCTCTTCGGCGGGCGCACCGAACTGACCAACCTCGTGCTGCTCTGCGACACCGACCACGGCCTGGTCCACGACCACGACCTCGTCCTGAGCCGGCAGCACGGCCGGCTGACCGTCCTGACCCCCGACGGTGCGCACATCTGGGGCACCGCCGACGCCGCCTTCACCACCGGCCTGCCCGGCCTCGACACCCACCACACCGCCGACCATGCCGACGGCACGGACCCGTTCCTCGGCGTCCACCCCATCGACACCAGCATCGGCGCACGCCCCACCGACGCACCCCCGCGCGACCAGCGCCGACCCCGACGCCGGCCGCCCGCCGCTCGGCCGACCGCTGCGCCGCCGACCCGCGACGGCCCGGGCGCCCGTCGACCCGCAAGGCGACCCGGGCAACCCCAGCAGCCACCAGCACCGCCGCACCGGGCCGGACGCCCGGCCGAACCGGCACCGGCCAGACGCCTCGCCGCACTCGGGGCAGCCTCCCCGGCCGGACCGGAACGGAACAGCGCCCGCCTCAGCCGCGTGCTCTTCCCCGACGGCGAACCGCCCCTCGCCCGACACGCTCCAGGAGCACTACGACCGCATGGACCTCCGCCACGCCATCGGCGTGCTCATGGGCAACCGCGACCTCACCCGACGCCTCGCCGCCGAAGCAGGAGTCCCCATGACCGGCTGACCGGCGATTCCGCGGAATCAAGCCCGCCGACGCCAGGTGGCGGAGACTGTCGGCATGACCAACGGCGGCAGCGGTGACCAGCGCCCGCTGATCGGCATCAGCACCTACCGCGAGCAGGCACGGTGGGGGTACTGGGACGTGCCCGCGGTACTCCTGCCCGCCACGTACGCCGACGCCGTCGCCGAGTGCGGTGGTGAGCCCGTGCTGCTGCCGACCGGCTCGATCTCCGCCGCGGTCGTCGGGCGGCTCGACGGCCTGGTCCTGGCCGGCGGCGCCGACGTCGACCCGGCGCGCTACGGCCAGTCGCCGGGTCCCCACACCACGGTCGTCCGCCCCGAACGGGACGAGGCCGAGCTCGCCGTTCTCGCGGCTGCGCTGGAGCGCGACCTGCCGCTGCTGGCCGTCTGCCGGGGCATGCAACTGCTCAACGTTCTCCTCGGCGGCAGCCTGGTGCAGCACCTGCCCGACGTCCCGACGGCGGGGATGCACTCCGGCGGCCCGGGGGTGTTCGTGCGGCGGGAGGTGCGCACAGTGCCGGGGACCGGGCTGGCGAAGCTGCTCGGCCCCGCAGCGGCCGCGGACTGCCACCACCACCAGGCGCTGGACCGCGTCGCGGACGCGCTGATCCCCGCGGCATGGGCGGAGGACGGAGTCCTCGAGGGGGTCGAGGCGGCCGGCCATCGGTTCTGCCTGGGCGTCCAGTGGCACCCGGAGGCCGGGGAGGACCGTCGCCTGTTCGGGGCACTGGTGGACGCGGCGCGGGAGCCGATCGGGTAACGCCGACGTCAGTGGCTTGTGGGGCGGAACAAGGGGCACCTAGGGTCCGGCCTCTGACCCATCGGCCCGGGTCAGCGGCCGGACGAAGGTAGGTCCGCATGACGAGCGACCCCGTCCTGACCGTCGACGAGCTGCGGCGGCAGGTCGAGTCCGGCGAGGTCGACACCGTCCTCGTCGCGATCACCGACATGCAGGGCCGGCTGCAGGGCAAGCGGCTGCACGCCCGGTACTTCCTGGACGTCGTCCTGGAGCACGCCACCGAGGGCTGCAACTACCTGCTCGCCGTCGACGTCGACATGAACACCGTCGACGGCTACGCGATGTCGTCGTGGTCGAGCGGCTACGGCGACTTCGTGATGCAGCCCGACCTGTCGACGCTGCGGCCGGTGCCCTGGAACCCGGGCACCGTCATGGTGCTGGCCGACCTCCGGTGGGAGGACGGCAGCCCCGTCGTCGCGTCGCCGCGTCAGGTCCTGGCCCGGCAGACGGCCCGCCTCGCCGACGCCGGGATGGCCGCGTACGTGGGCACGGAGCTGGAGTTCCTCGTCTTCCGCGACACCTACGAGCAGGCGTGGACCGCCGGCTACCGGAACCTCACCCCGGCCAACCAGTACAACGTCGACTACTCGGTGCTGGGCACCGCCCGGGTCGAGCCGCTGCTGCGCCGCATCCGCAACGAGATGACCGGCGCCGGGCTCGTCGTCGAGTCGGCCAAGGGCGAGTGCAACCTCGGGCAGCACGAGATCGCGTTCCTCTACGCCGAGGCCTCCCGCACCTGCGACGGCCACGTCATCTACAAGAACGGCGCGAAGGAGATCGCCGCCCAGGAGGGCATGGCGCTGACCTTCATGGCCAAGTTCGACGCGCGCGAGGGCAACTCGTGCCACATCCACTGCAGCTTCCGGGGCACCGACGGCGCGATGGTGATGGCCGACGGCGACGGCATGTCCGACGTCGGGAAGTCCTTCGTCGCCGGGCAGCTGACGTACATCCGCGAGCTGACCCTGCTCCTCGCGCCGAACATCAACTCCTACAAGCGGTTCGTCGAGGGCTCGTTCGCCCCGACGGCGCTGCGCTGGGGACGGGACAACCGCACCTGCGCCTTCCGGCTCGTCGGCCACGGCGCCTCGCTGCGGCTGGAGAACCGCATCCCCGGCGGCGACGTGAACCCCTACCTCGCCACCGCCGCCGTCGTCGCCGCCGGGCCTGGCCGGGCATCGAGGAGGAGCTCGAGCTCGAGCCGGTGTTCGAGGGCAACGCCTACGAGGACCCGGCCGCCGAGCACGTGCCGACGAGCCTGGCTGAGGCCCGGGACCTGTGGCGGAGCAGCGATTTCGCGCGCCGTACATTCGGCGACGACGTGGTCGACCACTACGCCAACATGGCCGCCGTCGAGCTGGCGGCCTTCGGGCGGGCGGTCACCGACTGGGAGCGCATCCGGGGGTTCGAGCGGCTGTGAGCAACGCTACGCCCTCCCGCGGCCACGGAGGGGTGTCCTACGACGTCGTCAACCCCGCCACCGAAGAGATCGTCACGACCGTCCCCCTCGCGGACGTCGCCGCGACCGACGCCGCGGTGGCGCGGGCCCGCCGGGCCTACGAGTCCTGGCGGCGGGTCGCGCCGGCCGACCGCGGCCGGCTGCTGCGCCGGTTCGCCGAGCAGGTCGAGGCCCACCTCGAGGAGCTCGCGCAGCTCGAGGTGCGCAACTCGGGGCACACGATCGGCAACGCCCGCTGGGAGGCCGGCAACGTCCGCGACGTCCTGACCTACTACTCCGCGGCGCCCGAGCGGCTGTTCGGCCGGCAGATCCCGGTGGCCGGCGGCGTCGACATCACCTTCCACGAGCCGCTCGGCGTCGTCGGCGTGATCGTGCCGTGGAACTTCCCGATGCCCATCGCCGGCTGGGCGTTCGCGCCCGCCCTCGCCGCCGGGAACACCGTCGTCCTCAAGCCCGCCGAGCTCACGCCGCTGACGGCGATGCGGCTGGCCGAGCTGGCGCTGGACGCCGGGCTGCCCGAGGACGTCTTCACCGTCCTGCCGGGCAAGGGGTCGGTCGTCGGTCAGCGGCTGGTCGAGCACCCGGACGTGCGCAAGATCGTGTTCACCGGCTCCACCGAGGTGGGCAAGGGCGTCATGGCCGGCTGTGCCGACCGGGTCAAGCGGGTGACCCTCGAGCTCGGCGGCAAGAGCGCCAACGTCGTCTTCGCCGACGCCGACCTGGAGCGGGCCGCGGCGACCGCGCCGTACGCCGTCTTCGACAACGCGGGCCAGGACTGCTGCGCCCGCTCGCGGATCCTGGTGCAGCGCTCGGCCTACGACCGGTTCCTGGAGCTGCTGGAACCGGCGGTGAAGGGCGTCCGCGTCGAGGACCCGGCCCTGGACACCGCCGAGATGGGGCCGCTGATCAGCCGGGCGCAGTGGGACCGGGTGGCCGCCTACGTGCCGGACGACGCCCCCGTCGCCTTCCGCGGCACCGCGCCGGACGGGCCCGGGTTCTGGTTCCCGCCGACCGTGCTGGCCCCCGTCGATCCCCAGGCCCGCGCCGTGACCGAGGAGATCTTCGGACCGGTCGTCGCGGTCGTCCCGTTCGACGACGAGGACGACGCCGTCCGCATCGCCAACCAGGGCGAGTACGGCCTGTCCGGCTCCATCTGGACCCGCGACCTCGGCCGGGCGCTGCGGGTCTCGCGCGGCATCGAGGCGGGCAACCTGTCGGTCAACAGCCACTCGTCGGTGCGCTACTCGACGCCGTTCGGCGGCTTCAAGCAGTCCGGGCTCGGCCGCGAGCTCGGACCCGACGCGCTGCACTCGTTCACCGACGAGAAGAACGTGTTCCTGGCGACGGAAGGCTGAGCGTGAGCGAGCAGGCAGTGGTGCGCCGGTTGGTGGACCGGGTCGCGGTGGTGACCGGCGGAGCCAGCGGCATCGGGCTGGCGACCGCCCGACGGTTCGCCTCGGAGGGCGCGCACGTCGTCGTCGGCGACGTCGACCCGGCTCAGCGGCAAGGCCGCGGCCGAGGAGGTCGGCGGGCTGTTCGTCCAGGTCGACGTCACGTCGCCCGAGCAGGTCGAGGCCCTGTTCCAGGCGGCGGTGGACACCTTCGGCGGCCTGGACATCGCCTTCAACAACGCCGGCATCTCACCGCCGGACGACGACTCGATCCTCGTCACCGGCCTCGACGCCTGGCGCCGCGTGCAGGAGGTGAACCTGACGTCGGTCTACCTCTGCTGCAAGGCGGCGATCCCCCACATGCAGGCGCGGGGCCGCGGCTCGATCATCAACACCGCGTCGTTCGTGGCCCGGATGGGCGCGGCGACCTCGCAGATCTCCTACACCGCGTCGAAGGGCGGCGTCCTGGCGATGTCGCGCGAGCTCGGGGTGCAGTTCGCCCGGGAGGGCATCCGGGTCAACGCGCTGTCGCCGGGACCGGTGAACACCCCCCTGCTGCAGGAGCTCTTCGCCAAGGATCCGGAGCGCGCGGCCCGCCGGCTCGTGCACATCCCGATGGGGCGCTTCGCCGAGCCGGAGGAGATCGCCGCCGCCGTCGCCTTCCTGGCGTCGGACGACTCGTCGTTCCTGACCGCGTCGGAGTTCCTGGTCGACGGCGGGATCAGCGGGGCCTACGTCACGCCGCTCTGACCGCTGTCTCCTACAGCGCGAGGACGACGGCGCGCAGCACGAGCACGCCGATGAACACCACGGTGAAGGCCAGGTCGATCGACACCGAGCCCACCCGCAGCGGCGGCAGGACCCGGCGCACCGGCGCGATGACCGGCTCGGTCACGGCGTGGGTGAACCTGCGGACGGCGACCACCCCGCCAGAGCCCCCGGGCGCGAGCACACCGACCCAGTCCAGGACCACCCGAGCGATCATGATCAGCTCGAAGATCAGCAAGGCCAGCCCCAGCAGGGCTCCGATGGCGCTCATGCGTCCTCCTTCTCTCCACGCACACCGTGCGCCGCGGGGCTGGGAATGAGCTGGGAACCAGCTGTGCCTTCCCCGGGGGCGGCCCGCGCCTGACGGCGACCGACAGATTCCACTAAACGAACGGGGCGGTTTCGTTCGCTTTGTGCCAGTGCCAAGCCGACCGTCGGATCCGTAACGTCACGGACAGCAGCCAGTCCGTACCGGTCCGTCACGATCGACGCGGAACGCCATTATCGAGGAGCTTCCCGTGTCTTCCTTCTCCCGCCCGCCCCTGACCCTCCTCACCAACTTCTCCGCCGGCCTGACCGGGGACGAGCCGATGCCGGCATCGCCCTGGCCCGCGGCCGCCGGGAGCGACGAGTCGTGGCGGCTGGACGCGCTGTGCGCCGAGACGGACCCGGAGGCGTTCTTCCCGGAGAAGGGCGGCTCCACCCGCGAGGCCAAGCGCGTCTGTCAGGGGTGCGCGGTGCGGACCGAGTGCCTGGAGTCGGCCCTGACCAACGACGAGCGGTTCGGCATCTGGGGCGGCCTGTCCGAGCGCGAGCGGCGTCGGCTGCGCCTGGCGCGCCGGATGTCCATCAGCGCCTGACCGGCCTCTGTCAGGCGAGACGGGCGGCCGTCCCGGGTCCACCGACCACCGTGGTGGAACCGTTCGACCAGACCACCAGGCCGGTCCGACCGGGCCTCGTACCCAGCCACGCCGCGGCGTCCGCGCCCTGGACGTAGGCGGCCGTGGCGTCGATGTCGGCCCAGGTGAGCGATCCGGCGACCACGGTGACCGACGCGATGCCCGTCGGCGGAAGCCCGGTCCGTGCGTCGACGAGATGAGCCCCACGATGGGCGGTTCCCGACGTCGCCACCGCACCCGTGGCCACCGGCACGACGGCGACGATCCGCGCGGGATCGGCCGGGTGCTCGATGCCGATGCGCCACGGCCGGTCGTCGGGATCGAGGGTCCGGCAGACCAGATCGCCGCCGGCGGACAGGCAGAAGTCGGTCCCGTCCAGGGCGCGCAGCGGCCCGGCCGCCCGCTCGGCTGCCCAACCCTTGACCACGCCGCTGGGGTCCAGGACCACGCGACCGTCCGGCCCGGGACGGCGCACGTCGAACGCGCCGCCGGAGGCCGTCCGTGCGGCCTCCCCGAGCGCCAGCACCTCGGCCACCTCGGGCGGGCAGTCGTCCGGATCCACCTCGCCGCGGCCGAGCCGGGAGACGACGGAATCGTCGCGGTAGGTGCTGAACACCCGATCGGCCTCGCGGAGTGCAGCCATCGCTGTGGCCCAGGCCTCCCGCCCGGCTGCGTCGTCCGCATGCCGGCCGCGCAGCGCCAGCGAGACGGCATCCCCATCACGTGCTCGACGGAACGGTGGGTGCGGTCGGCCACGGTCACAGCCCCGCCTCGTCGAGCGCCGCCTGCAGCGACTCGACGTAGCCCTCGCTGGTGACGGTGGCACCGCTGACCATGTCGATGTCCGCGCTCTGCGCATCGATGGTCTCCTCGACCAGGATCGGCAGCGCGGCCTCGTTGATCTCCTGGTCCTTGTGGTTCTCCGTGGGGTACTCCACGACCGCGACCGACGTGATCACGCCGCCGTCGACCGTGATCTCGACCTGGACCGGCCCCCACCGGGTCTGCGCGACCGATCCGGTGATCGTGGTCGCCGTGCTGGACGCTTCCGCGGAAGCGCTCGCTCCCGCGTCACCGGAGGAGACGATCGCCGTTTGCCCGCCGGCCGCCGTCGGGCCCGACGTCGAGGTCGAGTAGCCGAACAGCAGGACGACGGCGGTCAGCGTGCTCATGAACCACAGCACGATGCGTCTCATCGGGTCACCATCCGAAGCTCTCGACGTGGACCTGCTCGACGGGCAGACCCGCGGCCACGAGGCACCGGCGGACGTCCTCGGCCCACGGCTCCGGTCCGCAGACGTAGACGTCGCGCTGCGCGATGTCGGGCACCCAGTAGGTGAGGACGGTCAGGTCGTCGGCCGCGCCGACGCCGTCCCCGAGCCAGGAACCCTCGGCCCGGCGGTGCCCCGGCAGCGGCCGCACCTGCAGCCCGCGCTCGCGCGCGAGCACCGCGAACTCGCCCTCGAAGAGGGGCCGGCCGGTGAAGCGGTGCAGCAGGACGGCGTCGCCCGGCGCGTAGTCGAGTTCCTCGGCCAGGGCCCGCAGCGGGGTGATCCCGACGCCCGCGCCGATGAGTGCCACCCGCCGCCGGGTGCGCGCCCGCTCGGTGAGCCGGCCGTACGGGCCCTCGACCAGCGCGCGCGTGCCCGGGCGCAAAGCGGCGAGCCGCGCACTGCCGTCGCCGAGGTCCTTCACGGTGATCCGCAGACTGCGCCCGTCCGGTGCCGCCGACAGCGAGTACGGGTGCGCCCGGGTCCAGCCCGGGCCGGTGAGGAACCGCCAGCCGAAGAAGTGACCCGCCTCGGCCGGCAGCCGGTCCAGGTCGCGACCGGAGAGGTAGACCGACACGACGCCGGGGCCTTCGGGCACCACCGACGTGACGCGCAGCCGGTGCCGGGCGCTGCGCCACAGCGGCAGCCCGACGCGCCACACCAGGACGGAGGCGGCCGCGGCCGCCCACAGCCCCCACCAGAAGACGGTGGCCGCCGGGGAGGCGAGGAACTCCTGGCCGGTCCACAGCTGGTGCGGCAGCGCCAGCCCGACGCCGAGGTACGCGTAGAGGTGCAGCAGGTGCCACGACTCGTAGCGGAGGCTGGCCCGGGCGGCCTTGATGCTGGTCGCGACGACCATGACCAGCGCCGCGGTACCGGCCGCGGCGAGCAGCATGCCGGGGTAGTCGACCGTGAGGTCCCACAGCGTGGCCGGCGTCCGGCTCAGCTCGCCGGCCGCGTAGCCCCAGGTGATCAGCCCGATGTGGGCGAGCATCAGGGTGAAGGAGGTGAAGCCCACCAGCCGGTGCTGCCTGGCCAGCCGGTCCCGGCCGAACGCGTGCTCCAGCACCGGCAGCCGGCTCATCAGGAGGACCTGGACGAGCAGCAGGTCGGAGGCGAGCAGGCCGGTCAGACGACCGGTCGACAGTCAGCCCCGATGCCCAGCCGCCGAGGTCCTGGACGCCCCCGCCGGCCACCCACCAGTACGTGACGAGGAGCAGGCTGAGCCACATCGCCGCCGCCGCGGCGGTCCGGACGCCCGCGTCGACCCGCGCCCGTCGACCGGCCACGGGCGGCGCGGCGACGGGCGGGAGTGCCACGGGATCGGCGACGGCGGTCATGCCGCGTCGGCCTGCGTGGTCGGCGGCTCCCAGCGGGAACCGCTGGGCGGGGTGGTGGGCTCGTCGGGCACGGGTGCTCCTCGATGCGTCCGGGGGTCAGTCGGAGCGAACGATGTGCCGCCGCTCTGGCGCGCACCCGGGCGTTGCCTGTGAATCTGCTGGACACCGACGCGCGCCGGTTCACAGGCGATGCCCAGCCGGGGTCCAGCGAACTGTCGACTCGCTGCGGCACCGTCGCGTCATGGACCCATCGACCCGGCACTGGCTCTACGACCCCGCCACCACCCGCGACCTCGTGCTGGCCCACCGGCCGCCCGAGCGCTCAGCGGTGACCGTCGTCGTGTCCGACGTCGTCTGGGGCGACGTCGTGCGCCTGCTGCGCTGGGCCGACGCCGGGGCGCGCGCCCCGGCACCCTGGCGGCCGGCACCTGGTGGCGGCTGGCCGCGTCGTGCGCGGACCTCCTGCGTCGGCTGCCCGGGCTCTGCGCCGAGATCGGCGAGCCGTGGAGCATCCCGGTCATGGCCGACGAGGACGGCCCGAGCGGCCGGGCCGGGGTGGCAACGGTCGCGGGCAGGCTGGCCGCCCAGCTCCGGTCCGGCCGGCCACTCCCGCTGCAGGTGCTCGCCGGCGAGGTGGACGCCCTCGGCGCCGCGGCGGTCAGCGCCCTCGCCGAGGGCTCGGGGTGGACCGTCCCGGAGCAGCGGTGACCCTCGACCGGCGCCTCCTGGCGGCCGGCCTCGCCGCGGCGCTCGCAGTGGTCGCGGCGCTCACGCTGCTGCCCGCGGGCACCGGCTGGTCGTGGGGCTCGCCGCTCAGCGAACTGCGCTGGTACGCGACCGGCCTGGACTCGCGGACGACCCTGCTGCAGTTCGTCGGCAACCTCGGCCTCCTCACGGCGCCCGCCGTCCTAGCGGTGCTGCGCTGGCCACGGCTCGGCCGTCCGGCCCCTCTGGTGACGGCCGCACTCGCCGCCGGCGTCGGCATCGAACTGCTCCAGTGGGCGCTCCCGCTCGGCCGGGTCGTCTCCCCGCTCGACGCGCTGCTGAACGCGACCGGCGCCGTCGTCGCCGGCCTGCTCGTGGCCCGCAGCCGGCTGAGCGCCCTCCGGCGTTAGGCCCGCGGTCCGGCGTCGGCCTGCAGCGAGCAGGCGAACAGGAAGGCGGGCGGCACGTTCCGCGGGGAGATCCGGCGGTGCACCGACGGGAAGAGCTTGCGCAGCTCACCCTGGATCAACGGCGAGTACTGGATGACGACGGCGGTGCCGGTGGGCGCGAGGGTCAGCGGGAGCAGGCCCAGCAGCCGACGGCGCAGCCCGGCCTCCAACGACGTGAACGGCAGCGCGCAGACCGTGACGTCGGCCCGGGCGCCCTTCAGGTACTTCTCGATGTGCTCGGCCGAGTCGCAGACCACCTGCAGCCGCGGGTCGGGGAACCGCTCCTCGAGCAGCCGCGCGAGGCGCGGGTCGATCTCCAGGGCGATCAACCGGGCGCCCGGCTTCAGCCGCGCCAGCACCTCTCCGGTGGAGACGCCCGTTCCGGCGCCCAGCTCCACCACGAGGTCGGCAGCGGGGACGTCGGCCATGTCGAGCATGTCCCGCACGGCCCACCGGGACGTGGGCAGGACGGCGCCCACCTGACGCGGATGAGCGATGAACGCGCGCAGGAAGCGCAGCCGCTCCGCCAGTTGCTGTGCCAAGGGAGTCCTTCCGGCCGGACATGGAGTCAGTCGCAGGGACCCTGCCATGCCGAGGTTTCCGGCGGTGAACCGACCCGTCGGGCAGCGTGTTATGCGGTGCGGCCGGACCGCCCGTCCGACTGCGGAACCGGCCGGACCTCCCGCGCCCCCGAGAGCTCGTGCCCCGCCCCGCAGACGAGGGCGAGGTGCACCGCCGATCCGCACCCCTTGTGCTCGAGCTCGACCGGGACGTCGCCGTCGGCGAGGTAGCGGTCGCCCCACTGCATCAGCGCGACGAGCGTCGGATAGAGGTCGATGCCCTTCTCGGTCAGGCGGTACTCGTGCCGCTGGCGCTCACCCTCGTCCTGGTACGGCACCCGGCGCAGGATCCCCTCGTCGACCAGGGTGGCCAGCCGGTCGGTCAGCACCGCCCGCGGGGCGCCCAGGACCCGCTGGAAGTCGGCGAACCGGCGCACGCCGAAGAACGCCTCGCGCAGGACGAGCAGGCTCCACTTCTCCCCCACCACCGCCAACGTGCCCGCGACCGAACAGCGGGACCGGTCCCACAGCGCCTCGCTCATGACGTCAGCATAAACCTGCTGAGTTCACTTGACGAACCAAGGAGGCATGGAGCAGAGTTCATCACACGAACTCAGGAGGGTTACATCATGGATCTCGCGGTAGCGACCAGGCCGATCCGGCCCGACGACGACGAGCGCTTCCGGCGCATGTGGCCCCGCCTCTCCCGGGACACCGTCTACCGCCGGTTCCACGCCCCCGTGCACCGGATCCCGGTGGAGACGGTCCGCCGGCTGGTCGAGGTCGACCACCACCTGCGCGAGGCCGTCGTGGCGGTCATGGGCGGCGAGGTCATCGGCGTCGCCCGCTACGACCGCTCCCCCGACGACCCGGCGACGGCGGAGTTCGCGATCCTCGTCGAGGACGCCTGGCAGGGCGTCGGCGTCGGCCGGCAACTGCTCGTCGAACTCATGGCACTGGCCGCCGAGCGCGGCGTCCGCGAGCTGACCGCCACGGTGCAGCCGGACAACGTCCGCGTCATCTCCCTGATCCGCCGCCTGCTGCCGCAGTCCACCTTCACCCCCGACGACGACGTCCTCGCCGTCCGCAGCCTGCTCCGCTCCTCCCCCGCCCCGCACTGATCAGGAAGGACACCGCCATGAACCGCGTCCGCACCGCCCTCGCCACCCACCGCGCGACCTGGGCCCGGCACCGCGCCGAGCGCGCGTCCATCCGCGACGAGCGGGAGTTCCGCGGATCGTCGCCGAGGCACCCACCCGCGAGTCCGCGCACGAACTGGCTACTCTCTTCGCGCGCCGCTGATCCACTACCCGGCGGATTCTCTCCACTCGCCGCTGACCGACCGGTGCCACGATCGACCCCTTCAGGAGGTGGGTCGTGGCACGGACGGACGGCGTCAAGGACACCTGGACCAGTGGCGAGCGGTACGAGCCCTACGTCGGCCGCTGGAGCCGACGGGTCGCGCAGCGGTTCGTCGCCTGGCTGGACCAGCCGCCCGGCCTGCACTGGCTGGACGTCGGGTGCGGCACCGGCGCCCTCACCGACGCCGTCCTGCGGGACGCCGCACCCTCCGCGGTGGTCGGCATCGACCCGTCCCCCGGCTTCCTGAGCCATGCCGCGGCCGCCGTCGCCGATCCGCGGGCCTCGTTCGCCCTCGGGGACGCCCGGGCGCTGCCGGTGACCGATCACTCGGTCGACGCCGTCATCTCCGGCCTGGTCCTCAACTTCCTCCCCGATCCGGTGGTGGCGCTGCGCGAACTGCACCGCACCGCGCGCGCGGACGGCACCGTCGCCTTCTACGTCTGGGACTACGCGGGCGAGATGCAGATGATGCGGTGGTTCTGGGACGTGGCGGTGGACCTCGACCCGGCGGCCGCCGACCAGCAGGAGGGCTCGCGGTTCGCACTTCTGCCGTCCCGGACCGCTCGCCGAGGTCGCCGCCGCGGCCGGCCTGGTCGACGTGGCGGTCACCGACGTCGTCGTCCCGACGGTGTTCGTCGACTTCGACGACTACTGGACGCCGTTCCTGTCCGCCCAGGCACCGGCTCCCTCCTACGTGGCCTCGCTCGGCGACGCGGAACGCACCGCACTGCGGGAGGCGCTGCGGACGCGGCTGCCCACGGCCGACGACGGATCGATCTCCCTCACCGCGCGCGCCTGGGCGGTGCGCGGCCGCTGACTCAGCCGGTGCCGGCCAGCAGGAGCGCGACCAGCCCCACGCCGGCGACCAGCACGGTCGAGATCGCTCCGAGGACGAGCCCCCGGCGCCCGGTGCGCAGCAGGTCGCCGGGCCGGACCGCGGTGCCGAGGGCGAACAGCGCGGCGGCGAACAGCAGCGTCGTCGTCGCCGAGGCGGCCGAGAGCACGCCCGCCGGCACCGCTCCGGTGCTGCGCAGCGCGATCATCGCCAGGAAACCGAGCACGAACAGCGGCACGAGCGGTGGCCGCGCCCCGGTCGCGGTGCCGCGGCGGCGCTGCGCGATGCCGACGGCGGCGACCATCGGTGCGAGCAGCAGGACACGGGTCAGCTTCACCACCACGGCCAGGGACACGGCGGCGGCGCCGGCGGGCGAGGCCGCGGCGACCACCTGCGCGACCTCGTGCACGCTCACTCCCGCCCAGGCGCCGACCTGACCTGGCGTGAGCCCGAGACCCGAGCCGACCAGCGGCACCAGCGCGATGGCGGCGCTGCCGTACAGCGTCACGAGGGTGATGCCGGTCGCGACCTCCTCGCGGCGCGCACCGGCGACGCTGTCCATGGCGGCGATCGCCGACGCCCCGCAGATGGAGAACCCCGTCGCGACGAGCAGCGTGAGCCCCCGCGACACCCCGAGGACGTGCCCCAGCGCGAGGGTGCCGGCGAAGGCCACCAGCACGGTGACGACGATCGCGACGAGCGTGCCCGCGCCCAGGCCGGCCACCGAGCCCAGGCCGAGCTGGAGACCGAGCAGGACCACGCCGAGCCGCAGCAGCGTCCGGCTGGCCCAGTGCAGCCCGTCCCGCGCCGCGGCCGGCAGTGCGGTGCCCACGAGCACGCCCAGGACGACGGCGACGGTGAGCGCACTCAGCGCCGGGACCAGCGCGTGCACCCCGACCGCCACCGCGGTGCCGGCGGCCGCGACGGCCAGCCCCGGACCGAGGCGCCGGCCCCGCGGCGGTACCGGCGGGGCGCCGGTGGGAGCGAGCGTGCTGGTCACGCACCCACTGTCGGCGTCGCACCCGTTCGGGGGTAGCCGTCATCTGGTAGCGCTGTCATAACATCTGGGAATGACTGGAGCGCCGGATCTGGAGTCGCTGCGGCTCCTCGTGCTGGTGCGCGACCGCGGCAGTCTGACCGCCGCCGCGGGCGAGCTGGGCATCAGTCAGCCGGCGGCCAGCAAGCGGGTGAGCGCCCTGGAGCGCCGCCTGGACCTCGTCCTGGTCGACCGCAGCCGGCGCGGTTCGGTGCTCACCCCGGCCGGCGCCGCGGTCTGCGGCTGGGCGGACCGCGTCCTCGACGACGTGACGGCGCTGCTCGAGGGCGCCGCGGGCCTGCGGCGCGACCGGGAGGCGTCGCTGAGCATCGCCGCCAGCCTCACCGTGGCCGAGCATCTGCTGCCCGGCTGGATCGGCGAGCTGCGGCGCAGCACCCCGGAGCTGCGGGTCGGCCTGCAGGTGACCAACAGCGCCCGCGTGCACCGAGCTCGCGCGCCAGGACGCCGTCGACATCGGCTTCATCGAGAGCCTCGGCCGGGTGCCCGGGCTGCGCACGGTCACGGTCGCGCGGGACCGGCTGGTGCTCGTCGTCGCGCCCGGTCATGCGTGGGCCCGGCGCCAGGAGCCAGTGGGTCCCGCGGAGCTCGGTGCCACCCCGCTGGTCACACGCGAACCCGGGTCCGGGGACCCGGGAGACCGCCGACCTCGCGCTGGGCGCCGCGGGGGCACCCGCCGTCCGGCCCCTGCTGGAGCTGGGGTCGAGCACGGCCGTGCGCAGTGCCGTCGTGGACGGCGGCGGGACCGGCGCTGATCAGCGAGCTCGCCGTCGCCGGCGATCTCGCCGAGGGTCGGCTGGTCGAGGTGCCGACCACGGGCCTGAACCTGCGCCGCGGGCTGCGGGCGGTGTGGCGCACCGGCACCCTGCCGGCCGGCCCCGCCGCGGCACTGCTCGCCTCGGTCCTCAACCGCCGGTAGGCGGCTCGTCCTCCGCGGCTGGGGCGGTCAGGCCGGAGGCGCGGTCGACGACCGGACCACCAGGGTCGGCTGGAGGAGCACGCCCCGTGCCGGTCGGTCGGGGTCGGCGAACGCGTCGAGCAGCAGGCGGGCCGCCTCGGCCCCGACCTCGTAGTGGGCCACGCGCACCGTCGTGAGCGCCGGCCGCATCTTGTCCATGAACGGCATGTCGTTGAACCCGACGACGCTCATGTCCCCGGGACACGAGAGCCCCCGGGCGGCCAGCGCGGCGTAGCAGCCCAGCGCCACGCGGTCGTGGCCCGCGACGACGGCGGTGAACTGCACGCCGCTGTCGAGGAGCTCACCGAAGGCGCGGGCCCCCTCCTCCTCGGTCCACGCGTCGCAGGTGACGAGCAGGCTCGGGTCCTCGCGCAGGCCATGGTCGCGGATCGCCTGCAGATACCCGCGGCGCCGGACCAGGCCGGTCGAGAGTCCCTGCGGCCCGGAGACGTGCGCGATGCGGGTGTGGCCCAGGGTCACCAGGTGGTCGACGGCGAGCGCGGAGCCGGCGGCGTTGTCGGCGGTCACCGACGGGATGCGCCCGGCTCCGAGCAATCGATTGGCCAGGACGATGCGGACGCCCTGGTCGTGCAACTCCTCGAGCAGCGGGTGCTCGAGCCGCGCGGTGGCCACGATCAGCCCGTCGACCTGCTTGTCCCGCAGCGCCTCGATCTGGGCGATCTCGCGCTCCGGGTCGTTGTCGGTGTTCACGATCCAGGCGTCGTAGCCCGCCGGCGTCAGCACGTCCGCGGCGCCCCGGACCATCGGCGGGACCAGTGGGTTGGTCAGGTCCGGGATGACCAGGCCGACCGTGTCGGTGCGCGCGGTGCGCAGGCTGCGGGCGATCGGGTTCGGCCGGTAGTCCAGCGCGCGGGCGGCCTGCATCACCCGCTCGGCAGTCGTCGAACTGACCAGCGAACGTGTGTCGGGATTGAGTGCTCGCGACGCGGTGGCCACGTGCACCGATGCCGCCTCGGCGACGTCACGCAATGTGGGCGGCCGCACGGGCGCATCCTACGCAGCAGGCACGGATTCGGCGCGGCGTGTGCGATGTGTAGTCACCCGAGCGCGTGACGTACCCAAAGTCGGCCGTCCGCGACGACTCCGCAGCAATTCGGCTGTAATCCTTGACACACCTTCGCGCCACCTGACGATACTGACCCCGGCAGGCAATCGATTGCAACAATCGCGTCGCCGCCACTGCTCAGCCCGGGGCGTGAGGGACGAAGGAGTCGATGCACGTGGCACCACATCAGGACTTCCGGTCGAGGGCGATCGCCGTCGAGGCGCGGGGCGTCTCCGTCGAGTACGACCTCAGCCGGGAGAAGAGCACGCTGATCGCCCTGGAGGACTTCAACCTCGAGGTGCGCGAGGGCGAGTTCCTCGCGATCGTCGGGCCCAGCGGCTGCGGCAAGAGCACCTTCCTCAACGTCGTGGCCGGCCTCGTCGAGCCCGCCGCCGGCGAGATCAAGGTCTACGGGAAGCCGGTCACCGGCCCCGAGCCCGACCGCGCCGTCGTCTTCCAGGACTACGCGCTCATGCCCTGGCGCACCGTCGAGAAGAACGTCCGGTTCGGCCTGGAGATGCAGGGCCGGATCGACTCGACCACCAAGGACAAGGTCGCCCACTACATCAAGATGGTCGGCCTCGCCGGCTTCGAGAACTCCTACCCGCGCGAGCTCTCCGGCGGCATGCGCCAGCGCGTCGGCCTCGCCCGGGCGCTCGTGACCGAGCCCCGGCTGCTGCTGATGGACGAGCCGTTCGCGGCCGTCGACGCGATGACCCGCGAGATCATGCAGGAGGAGCTGACCAAGATCGTCGCGACGACCGGTCAGCCGATCATCTTCATCACCCACGGCGTCGACGAGGCCGTCACGCTCGCCGACCGGATCGCCGTCGTCACCAACCGCCCAGGTCGGATCAAGGAGATCATCGACGTCGACCTGCCGCGGCCGCGCAGCCGCGCCAGCCGTCAGCTGCCCGAGTTCCAGGCGCTGCGCGAGCGGGTCTGGGACCTGCTCTCGTCCGAGCACCCGGAGCGGGCCGAGCTCGCCGAACCCGTCCCGGCGACGGTGGGTGCGCCCACGCGCGACAACGGCTCCGCGGGCGAGTGACATGACCACTACCGCCCCCGCCTCGACGGTCGCTCCGGCCGCCGCACCGGGCCGCCGGCCGGCCAAGCGGCAGAAGTCCTGGCTCGAGCGGGTGCTCCGCAAGCGCGGCCCAGGCGTTCTCGCCTTCGCCGCGTTCATCGGGCTCTGGCACCTGTCGATCCTGGTCTTCGACCCGAACCCGATCCTGTTCCCCGGCCCGGCCGAGGTCTGGGACGAGTGGACCAAGGCGGTCGCCGACGGCTCCATGTGGGAGGCCGTCGCCAACAGCATGTACGCGATGTCGATCGGCATGGCGATCTCGCTGGTCATCGGCATCCCGCTCGGCCTGGTCATCGGCATGTCGCCGACGACGGACCTGATCACCTCGCCCTACCTGTGGGGCTTCTTCGCGATGCCGCGCATCGCGCTGGCGCCGCTGATGGTGCTCTGGCTCGGCTTCGGCGCCGAGATCAAGATCTGGCTCGTCGTCCTGTCGGCGATCATCCCGATCATCCTCAGCTGCAAGGACGGCGTGCAGACGACCGACGAGTCGCTGATCCGGGCCGCGCGGAGCTTCGGCGCCGGCCGGGTCCAGCTGTTCGCGAAGGTGATCGCGCCCAACACGCTGCCGTTCATCGCCAGCGGCGTGCGCAACGGCATCTCCCGCGGCTTCGTCGGCCTGCTCATCATCGAGCTCACCGTCGGCACCGGGGGCATCGGCACCGAGGTCATCCGGTCGATGCGCGACCTCGACACCGCCCGCATGTTCGCCTTCACCGCCACGCTCATCGCCCTGGCCCTGTTCCTGGTCAGCCTCTCCCGCCAGCTCGAGAACTACGCCAGCCGCTGGCGCGAGGAGGTCGCCCTGTGACCACGACGCAGTCGGTGACCCCGACGACGGTCCCCACGTCGGTGACCGCGCCCTCGAAGAAGACCGCCGCGGGCAGCCGGCGGGCCGGGCGCCGCCGCGTCTACAGCCGCAAGCAGCGCTGGGTCATCGGCACGATCAACCTGACGGTGTTCTTCATCCTGTGGCAGCTCGTCGCCACCTACACCGACATCCCGAAGCTCTTCCTGCCCTCGGTGACCGAGGTGTGGGCCGAGCTCGTGGAGATGCACAACGAGGGCATCCTCTGGGGCAACCTCGGCATCAGCCTGTGGGTCTACGTGGTCGGGATGGTCATCTCGATCGTCATCGCCGTCCCGTTGGGGCTCTTCATCGGCGGTGTGCGCATCGTCGACCGCATCCTCAGCCCGTACATCTGGGCCATCTACACGACGCCGCGGCTGATCCTGATGCCCCTCGTCCTGCTCTGGGTCGGCATCAACGACACGGCCCGGATCGTGATCATCGTGCTCTCCGCGGTGCCGGCGACGCTCGTCGTCGTCATGGAGGGCGTGAAGACCGTCGACAACTCGCTGCTCAAGGCGGCGCGTTCCTTCGGGGCCGGACGGGTCCGGCTGTTCCGGTCCGTCGTCATGCCCGCGACCGTCCCGTTCATCGCCACCGGCATCCGGATGGGCGTCTCACGGGGTCTGATCGGCCTGTTCATCGGCGAGCTGTTCACCGCCGCGAACGGGATCGGCTACATCATCGCCGTCTCCAGCAAGACGTTCAACAGCGCTCAGACCTACGCGATGTTGTTCATCTTCGTCTTCTTCTGCGTCGCGATGGTGGGGCTCACCCAGCTGCTGGAGCGAAAGGTCAGCGTGTGGCGGGCTTGAGCGTCACTGGCCTGAGCCGGACACAAGGACACGTGACGTCGTCGTCACGGGCACAAGAGGGATGTTCACCGAGAAGGGGCGAACAATGAGAAAGCACTTCCGAGTGCCGGCGGTTCTGCTGGCCGCGACGCTTCTGGCGGCCTGTGGGTCCGACGACGGCGGGGGCGGCGGTGGCGGTGACGGCGAGGGTCTGAGCCTCGACCAGGTCCGCCTGGCCATCGACGGCGACGACTACATGAACCAGTTGGCGTGGATGGTCGCCGACGAGAGCTACTGGCCGGATCTCGGCTTCACGGAGGCGGCCGAGGTCTTCGCGACCGACGAGTACATCGCCGGTCTCGCGGGCGGCGACGTCTGGGTCGCGCAGGGCGAGGCCGACGTCATCTGGTCGGCCCTGGCCGAGGGCAGCATCCCGATGACCATCATCGGCGTCGAGAAGGACTCGGAGGCGTACTTCCTCGGCATCCGGGAGGGCGTGGACCCGAACAACCTCGAGGGCCTCAAGGTCAGCGGTGGCGCTGCGGGTGACCGCAACATCACCGTGGCCGAGGAGATGCTCGACGGCCTGGGCGTGGACCCCGAGAGCATGGAGTGGGTCCAGGTCGAGGGCGGCTCGGACGAGCGGCTCCAGGCCATGCTGGCCGGTCAGATCGACGTCGCGGCGCTGCAGCCGCGGCACGTCCTCCCGCTCGAGGAGGCCGGCGGCCAGATGATCGTCGAGGAGTACAACCGGGTGCCCCAGGAGGTCTGGGTCGTCACCACCGAGACGATGGAGAACAACCGCGACGCGGTGTGCGCGTACCTCGAGGGACGCATCGCCGCCAAGCAGTGGATCTCCGCCGGTGACGACTACATGGACAACCAGGACGCCGCCGTGGCCATCGCCGAGGAACGGGGCGAGACGCCGAGCGAGGGTGACCTCGACGAGTGGACCATCGAGATGGAGCAGAACTGGTCGCTCAACGGCGGCGCTCCGCTCGACTCCTTCGACGAGTGGAACGACGGCATGATCGCCGCCGGCAACGTTCCCGAGGGCTTCGACTGGCAGGAGCACGCCGACTTCTCCTGCCTGACCGAGGCGCAGGAGAACCTCGGCCTCGAGGTCGAGCCGGGCAACCTCGACTAGTCCACACCCGCCTGACCACTCGGCGCCGGCCTGCTTCTCGCGGCCGGCGCCGAGCGCTGTCCGGGGCTGTCGCGCCGAGTGCTGAGTTGTTGTCGGCGACACGCGCCGACACGCCGTCGCGAGCACCCCAACTGCTCGCTGATCCGCGCCAGGACCTCCGCGCGGCGTTACAGGGCCGTGCGGACGGGGCCGGTCAGCTCCTCGATGTTGGCCGCGAGGTCGGGGTGCGGGAAGAAGCAGACGAGCACGAGGTCCGACGTCCCCGAGGCGACCGTCGCGTGCGGCACGCCGGCCGGGACGACGACGAGGTCGCCCTCCCCCACCCGCGTCGGGACGTCGTCCTCCCAGGCCGTGCCGGTGCCGCCGGCGACGTAGACGACCTCGGCGCTCAGCGGGTGCACGTGCGGCGTCCGCGGGCCGGGCGCGATCCGCACCACGCGCGCGCTGGCGCCTACGTCCAGCCCCGGCGGGAGCGGGTTCGCCGACAACCGGCCGGGCAGCGCGTCGAAGTGCAGGGACCCGGCGGGGACGACCGGCATCGATGACCTCCTGGAACAGCGACCGGCCGGGTGCAGGATGCCTGCACGCGGCCGGTGCGGAGTGCGGACGACGACTACTCGCCGGTGCCCACCTTCTCGATGACCTCCTGGAGCAGCACGGCCTCGCCGTTGCGCTTCGAGGACTCGATGACCGCCCGGACGACGCCGAGCGCGCGGACCGCCTCGGTGGCGCCGACCTCGACCGTCGCCTGGCCGCGGATGGCCAGCCCGAACTCCTCGAGCTGCTCGCGGAACATGTCGGTGCGGGGCAGCTCGACCTTCTGCCGCTCCGCCTCGCCGTAGAACTGCGACTTCAGCGACGACCAGTCGTCGGCCTGGTGCGACTCGTCCCAGTGCGTGAAGTCGAGGTCGTACATCAGGTTGGCCTTGGTGCCCAGCAGGTTCATCGAGTAGACGCCCGGCGAGGCCCAGCCGGTGCCGATGTAGCCCAGCGGCCCGCTCTCGAACTCGAGGATCGCCATGATCGCGTCCGGCACCTCGGACTTCGTGTACAGCTTCCGCGCGTGGGCGGTCACGCTCTTCACCGGGCCCAGCAGGAACTGCAGGGTGTCGGCATGGTGCACGCCGAGCTGGATGAAGGCGCCGCCGGGGCTCTTGTCGGCGTACCAGCGCCAGGTCTGCGGGGTCAGCTCCAGCCCGCGCTCGTTGGAGAAGTTGGCCTCCGCCAGCGAGATCTCGCCGATCCGGCCGTCGTCGAGCCAGCGCTTCATCTCGCGGTGGCCGGAGAGCCGGCGGGAGCTGTGGCCGACCGCGAACACCTGGCCGGTGGCCTTGACGGCGGCGGCGATGCGGTTGGCGTCCTCGAGGGTGTGCGCGATCGGCTTGTCGGTGTAGACGGCCTTGCCCGCCTCCAGCGCCTGGATGATCACCGGCATGTGCGTGTCGTTCGGCGTCGTGACGATCACGCCCTCGACGGCGGGGTCGGCGAGCAGCTCCTCGTAGGAGGAGGCCGCGTTCGGGACGCCGTACTCCTCGCAGAACGCCGTCCGCTTGGCCCCGTCACGGCTGAAGCAGCTGTAGATCTCGACCTGGTCGCCGCGCTGGATGCCCCGGGCGAGCACCCGGGCCCACCGCCCCAGGCCGACCGAAGCCAGCCGAACCTTGTCCGTCATGGGTCTACTTCCCTTCCTGCTGCTGCGCGTCGGATGTCGCGGGCCTTCATGACGCCGTCCAGGAGTTCGAGCACCCCGTCGGCGACGACCTTGGTGAACGTGGCGGCGCGCTCGGGCGTCGCCCACGCGGGGTTGCCGAACCAGCCGTCGTCGCAGAGCTCGGTGACGTCGGTGATGAAGCCGTAGACCTCGTGCGAGCGGCGCATGGCGTCCATCTCGATCGCGCCCGGCGGGCGGGTCGGCTCGCCGGCGCGGTCGGCCTTCACCAGGTCCGGGTCGTGGGCGAGCATCGCGAGGGTCTCGATGCCGCCGCCGTGGGTGAGCTCGCCGCCCTCGTCGCGGTAGAGCCGCTGGGCCACGTAGCAGGCCTGGGCGGCGACGAAGGTGCAGTCGTAGCGGTCCTGCAGGTCGGTGGCGACCGCGTTCATCGACGCGATGTTGCCCTCGTGCCAGTTGACCAGCACGAACGTCTCGACGCCCATCCGGATCAGCTCGGTGCAGATGTCGGTGAGCAGCGCCTCGAACGTCTCCCGGCGCAGCGTGACGGTGCCGGGGTGGCCGGCATGGATCGGCGTGACGCCGTAGGGCCCGAACGGCGCGTAGACCGCGTCCAGCCGGTCGGCGATCTCGCGGGCCACGAGCTCCGCGGCGAAGGTGTCGGTGCCGTTGGGCAGGTGCGGCCCGTGCTGCTCGATGCTGCCGATCGGCAGGACGGCGGTCCGCGAGCGCGCGACCGCCTCGGCCGCCTCCGGGCTCGTCATGTTCGCGAGGTCGTAGATCATGCGCTTCTCCTTCGCTCAGACGACCGGCTCGCGCAGCGGCTCGCCGCGCAGCAGGCGGGCGGCCTCCGCAGCGGCCTTGCGCCGCATGTCGGCCTCGGACTCGTCGGTGTACCAGGCCATGTGCGGGGTCAGCAGCACCCGGTCGGCGACGGGCTCGAACACCGACGGCGTCCACGGGCTCGGTCGGGAACACGTCCAGCGCGGCGAACCGGGGACGGCCGGCGGCCAGCCCGTCCAGCAGCGCCGGCAGGTCGATCAGCGAGCCGCGCGCGGTGTTGACCAGCACGCTGCCGGGCTTCATCCGGCCGAGCTCGGCGGCGCCCAGGAGCGACCGGCCGGACGGGTCGCCGGGCGCGTGCAGCGTCACCACGTCGCTGGTCTCGAGCAGCTCATCGAGGCCGACCGACCGCACGCCGTCGTCGGACGGCACCTCGACGTACTCGTCGTGGGCGACCACCGTGAAGCCGAGCCCGCGCAGGTACGCGGCGGCCTGGCGGCCGATCCGGCCGTACCCGACGACGCCGGCGACCGACGCGCTGGGCAGGTGCAGCGGACGCAGCCCGGCGACGCCCCACGCTCCGCCGCGCAGCCCGGCGTCGGCCTCGGGCAACCGGCGGAACAGCGCCATGGCCGTGGCGACGGCGTGGAACGCGACGGCCTCGGTGCCGTAGTCCGACACCCGGGCGACGGCGATGCCGCGCTCCCGGGCGGCCGCGAGGTCGATGGTGTCGACGCCGATGCCGTAGCGGACGATGCCGCGGCAGGAGAGCCCGGCCAGGACCTCGGCGTCGAACTTCGGGCGCGAGCCGCAGAGGATCACCTCGGCGTCGCGGGCCACCTCGAGGATCTCGTCGGGCGAGCCGCCGTCGCCCAGGACCAGGGCCACGTCCAGCGGGCCGAGGATCTCCTCCTCGATGCCGAGATCGGCGTATCGCGTCCCGAGCACCGCGACCGTGCGAGACCTCACTGGCACACCCTCCGGACGGCGACAGAGGCCACAGTGCCCCAAACGTTTGCGGGCGTCAAGAACCGCCATCTACGTGCGAAAACACCGCCTCCGCCGGGAACCTTGACATTTTGACCGCATACGTTTGTATGAGCCAGGGGCCCGGCACGCGGCCGGGGCGGGAGGGAACGACAGATGGCGCACAGCTTCCTCGTACACGCACCGGACGACGTGGTCGGCGTCGCCGTGCAGGACATCGAGCCGGGCCCGACGTGCCCGGCAAGATCCAGTCCAACGGCAGCGAGCTCACCCTCGACGTCGTCGACCCGGTGCCGCTCGGCCACAAGGTGGCCCTGCGCCCCCTCGCGTCCGGCGAGCAGGTCATCAAGTACGGCATCGCGATCGGCCGGGCGACCCGTGACATCCGGGCCGGCGAGCACGTCCACGTCCACAACGTCAAGGGAGAGCGCTGGGCATGAGTGCCGGACGCACGTTCCTCGGGTACCGCCGGGCCAACGGTCAGGTCGGCTGCCGCAACCATGTCGTGATCCTGCCGGTCGACGACATCTCCAACGCCGCCGCGGAGTCCGTGGCCAAGGTCGTGCAGGGCACGATGGCGCTCCCCCACCCCTACGGTCGCCTGCAGTTCGGCCCCGACCTCGAACTGCACTTCCAGACGCTGATCGGCACCGGCGCCAACCCGAACGTCGCCGCCGTCGTGGTCATCGGCATCGAGCCGAACTGGACCCGCCGCGTGGCCGAGGGCATCGCCGCGACCGGCAAGCCGGTGGCCGCGTTCTCCATCGAGGGCAAGGGCGACCTGAAGATCGTCGAGGAGGCCAGCCGCGTCGCCGTCGGACTGGTCAGCGACGCCACCGCCCTGCAGCGGGAGGAGATCCCGCTGACCGACATGATCATCAGCACCAAGTGCGGCGAGTCCGACACCACGTCCGGTCTCGGCTCCAACCCGACCATCGGCCGCTTCGCCGAGCGGTTCACCACCGCCGGCGGCACCTTCTTCTTCGGCGAGACCTCCGAGCTCACCGGCGGCGAGCACATCGTGGCCGACCGCATCACCGACCCGGTGCAGCGGGAGAAGTTCCAGCGGCTCTTCGACGAGCACCAGCGGATCATCCTCGAGCAGGAGGCGAACCTGCTGGGCTCGCAGCCGACCGAGGGCAACATCGCCGGTGGCCTGACGACCATCGAGGAGAAGGCGCTCGGCAACATCCAGAAGATCGGCAACGCCAAGATCGACGGCGTCCTGGAGATGGCCGAGGCCCCGACCCGGCGCGGGCTGCACTTCATGGACACGTCGTCGGCCGCCGCCGAGTCGGTCACCCTGTTCGCCGCCGGTGGCGCCGCGCTGCACCTGTTCACCACCGGCCAGGGCAACATCATCGGCAACCCGATCGTGCCGGTGCTGAAGCTGACGGCGAACCCCAAGACGGTGCGCACGATGAGCGAGCACATCGACCTCGACGTCTCGCCGTTGATCACCGCCGACATGACGCTGGACGAGGCCGCGGACCTGACCGAGGACATCGTCGTCGGGACGGCGTCGGGCCGCTGGTGCGCCGCCGAGATCCTCGGCCACAAGGAGTTCGTGCTCACGCGCCTGCACCGCACGGCGTGAGTGCCTTGACCTGGGTCGGGTGATCGGTGGGCGTCGAGCCGCTCGACCTCGTCGTCATCGTGGCGGCGATCGCCGTCGGCGCGTTCATCAAGGGCGCGACCGGCGGCGGTCTCCCCCAGATCGCCATCCCGGTGATGGCGGTGTTCCTCGGGGTCGAGCACGCCGTCGTCGTCATGGCGATCCCCGGCGTGGTCGCCAACGGGCTGCTCGTCTGGTCGCACCGGGCCGAGGCGTCGAAGACGCGGCACCTGCCCGCGATGATCGGCGCGGGCGTCGTCGGCTCGGTCATCGGCACGATGCTGTTGAAGTCCCTGGACGGGCGGGTGCTGTCCGGCGTGCTCGCGCTGGTGATCCTCGGTTACATCGTGCTGGCCACGTTCAGGCCCGGCTTCACGCTGCCCGCGCCGGTCACCCGGATCGGCTCGGCGCCGGTCGGCCTGGTCGCCGGCGGGCTGCAGGGGGCGACGGGCATCTCCGGCCCGCTGCTCACGACCTGGCTGCACGGCTTCGGGATGCCGCCGCGGGCCTATGTCTTCGCGCTGTCGTCGCTGTTCTTCGTCTTCTCCAGCGTCCAGGCGGTCACGCTGCTCGGGGTCGGCCTCTACACGCCGTCCCGGCTGCTGGAGAGCCTGCTGGCGCTACTGCCGATCCTGCTGGCGCTGCCGCTCGGCGTCCGGGCCGCGAAGAAGCTGTCGGCGCAGACCTTCCAGCGGGTGATCCTCGTGCTGCTCGCCGCCTCGGTCGTCTCGCTGATCCACGACACCTTCGCCGGAGCGCCGTCATGAGCAAGCTGCAGGCCGTCGTCGCCAACTGGTACCCGCGCTTCCTCGCCAACGGCATCGACTGGTTCGACCTGACCCGCACCCTCGACGGGGTCGCCGACTGGGACGACTGGGCCGACGCGTGGACCGACACGGCCGACCGCTACGAGGCCCTCGGCCGCGCCGCCCTCGACGAGGGGCACCGGGTCACGGCCGCCGAGCATCTGCGGCGTGCCGCGCTGACCCTCCAGTTCGCCCAGTTCGTGCTCACCGAGGACCCGAAGCGGCGCGCGGCGCTGCAGGCACGCATGTCGGCGCTCTACGCGCGGGCCGCGCCGCTGCTCGATCCGCCGGCGCGGGCGGTCAGCATCGCCTACGGCGAGGGGTGCACGGTCGTCGGTTACCTGCGGCGTGCCGACCGGCGTGCCGCGGCCCGGGCTCGCGGTGCTGCTGCCGGGCCTGGAGTCCACCAAGGAGCAGTTCAGCACCTACGAGCCGTACTTCCTCCGCCGCGGCGTCGCGACCCTGTCGGTCGAGGGGCCGGGCCAGGGCGAGGGCTCGCTGTCCTCCCCGTTCCGCTCCGACCGGTACGCCGAGGCGATGGCCGCGGTCGGGCGGGCGATCGGCGCACTGGACGGTGTCGACGCGCGCGGGTCGTCGTCGTCGGCACCAGCTTCGGCGGGCACCTGGCCCTCGCCCACGCCGCGGCGTTCCCGGGCCTGCGCGGCGTCGTCGACATCGCCGGGCCCTACGACCTGCGCGCCTTCGACGAACTGCAGGAGGTCACCCGCGAGGGCTTCCGGGACTTCGTCGGCGCGGCCGATCAGGCCGAGGCGCGCGAACTCCTCTCCGACGTCACTCTCGACGGCGTCCTCGAGCGGCTCGAGCAGCCGGTCCTCGTCGTCCACGGGGAGCGGGACACGATCATCCGGATCGAGCACGCCCACCGCATCGCCGCCGCCCTCGGCGACCGCGCCACCGTGCGGCTCGAGCCGGAGGGCAACCACTCGTGCAACAACCTGGCCACCGTCGTGCGACCCGTCGTCGCCGACTGGGTCACCGACCGACTGGAGACCGCACATGACTGAGCACACCGGCAGGAGCGGCTCGAGCACGGGCCTGCGCACCGTCGCGCAGCACGACCTGGACGGGTTCGGCGACGGCATGCAGGTCATGCGTGCCGGCGACGCCGTCTACGTCGGCCACTTCGGGCCGAGCGGCATGGGCACGAGCGTGCTGGACGCGTCGGACCCGACCGCGCTGCGCCTGGTGAAGCAGTGGGAGGCCCCGAACGGCAGCCACACCCACAAGGTGCAGGTGGCCGACGGGCTGCTGCTGGTCAACCACGAGCAGTTCAAGGGCGGCGACCCGTACAGCGCCGGGATGGCCGTCTACGACCTGTCCGATCCGCTGGACCCGCAGCAGATCGGCTGGTTCGACTCCACCGGCAAGGGCGTGCACCGGATCGTCTGGGAGGGCGGCCGCTACGCCTACGTCTCGGCGATCCCGGACGGCTTCGACGACCGCATCTGGGTGATCGTCGACATGGCCGACCCGCGCCACCCCGTGGAGGCCGGCCGCTGGTGGTGGCCGGGCCAGTGGACCGGCGGCGGCGAGCGCCTCGACGTCCCCGAGGGCAAGCGGTACGCCGCGCACCACGCGCTCGTCGACGGCGACACCGCCTACCTCGGCTACGGCGACGCCGGCCTCGTCGTGCTCGACATCTCCGACCGCTCGAAGCCGGCCCAGGTGGGGCACCTGAACTGGGAGCCCGGCGGCGACACCCACACCTGCCTGCCGCTGGCGGGCCGCGACCTGCTCGTGGTCACCGACGAGGTGGTCACGAACGGCCGCGAGGGCGAGCCGCACCTGGTGCGGCTGGTCGACGTCTCCGACCCGGCGGACCCGCGGATCGTGGGCACCTGCCCGCCCCCGCCGGACGAGTTCTACGACCGCGGGCTGCGCTTCGGCCCGCACAACCTGCACGAGAACCGGCCGGGCACCTACCGCAGCGCGAGCCTGGTCTTCTGCACCTACTTCAACGCCGGGCTGCGCGTGTACGACGTGCGCGACGCCGAGCAGCCGGTCGAGGTCGCGCACTGGCTGCCCGACACCCCGGACGGGCAGGACGCCGCGCAGATCAACGACGTCTTCGTCGGCGCGGACCTCGACATCTGGGTCACCGACCGGGTCGCCGGCGGCGTCTACCGGCTGGAGGCCGACGACGACCTGCAGGCGCTGATGCGCGAGCGCGCACTGTGAGCACCCCGGCGCAGCATCGACGTCCACGCGCACTGCGTCCCGGTCGGCGTGCTCGAGACGCTCGTCGCCGAGGGCGGCCGCTACGGGATCGAGCTGACCGAGCAGGACGGCCGGTACACCGCGCTCATCGGCGGCCGAGTGCAGACGCGCGACATCCTGCCGTCGCTGTCGGACCTGCCGCGCCGGCTGGCCGCGATGGACGCCGCCGGGGTGGACGTCCAGCTGCTGGCCAGCTGGATCGACCTCACCGCCTACTCGCTCGACGCGGCGACCGGCGTCCGGTACTCGCGGATGTTCAACGAGGGCCTGGCGGCCACCGTCGCGGAGGCCCCCGAGCGGTTCCGGGCGCTGGCCACCGTGCCGCTGCAGGCGCCGAAGGAGGCGGCCGAGGAGCTCCGGCACGCGGTCACCGTGCTCGGCCACGTCGGCGTGGAGATCGCGACCACGGTCGACGGCAGGGAGCTGGACGACCCCGACCTGGAGCCGTTCTGGGCCGCCGCCGAGGAGCTGCACGCCGTCATCGTGGTGCACCCCTACGCGTCGCTGGCCGGTCGCAACGTCTCCCGGTACGGCCTGAACAACCTGATCGGAAACCCGGCGGAGACCACGCTGGCGCTGGGCCACCTGATCTTCGGCGGCGTCTTCGAGCGGCACCCCGACCTGCGCATGGTGCTGGTCCACGGCGGCGGCTTCGCGCCGTACCAGATCGGCCGCTGGGACCGCGGCTTCACCACCGGCGCCCGCGGCGCGACCGAGCACCTCACACGGGCGCCCGGCGAGTGGCTACAGCGGCTGTACTTCGACACGGTGCTGCACTCGGCGCTGTCCCTGCGGCACCTGGTCGACGTCGTCGGCGCCGGGCACGTCGTGCTCGGCAGCGACTACCCGTTCGTCATGGGCGAGCCGGAGCCGGTGCGGTCGCTGGACGCCGTCCCGGGTCTGGACGACGGCGAGCGGGAGCTGATCCTCGCCGGCAACCTGGCCGCGCTGCTCGACGACGTCGGCAGGTGACGGTGGACCTGACCGTCAACGGGACGTCGCGGCAGGTCGACGCGCATCCGGACACCCCGCTGCTGGACGTGCTGCGCGGCGACCTCGGGCTCACGGGCGCGCGGTTCGGCTGCGGCATGGGCCAGTGCGGCGCGTGCGTCGTCCTCGTCGACGGCAGGGCCGTGCCCGCGTGCGACACCCCCGTCTGGTCGGTCGAGGGCAGGTCCGTCACCACCGTCGAGGGGCTCGCCGACGGCGGACGCCTGCACCCGGTCCAGCAGGCGGTCCTCGACGAGCAGGCCGCCCAGTGCGGCTTCTGCGTCTCCGGCCTGGTGGTCAGCGCCGCCGCGCTGCTGGCCGAGCAGCCGCAGCCGGACGAGGCCACCGTGGCCGCGGCGCTGGACCGGCATCTGTGCCGCTGCGGCATCCAGCGCCGGATGATCGCCGCCGTCGTCCGGGCGGGGCGGGAGCGCCGGATGACGGACGCGCCGAAGGACCTCGTCGCCAACCCCCGCCTCTCCTCGTGGCTGCAGGTGGCGGCCGACGGCACGGTGGCCCTGCGGATCGGCAAGGTGGAGCTCGGCCAGGGCATCCTCACCGCGCTCGTGCAGATCGCCGCCGACGAACTGGACGTCGCCCCCGAGGCGATCCGGATGCTGCCGGCGCACACAGGCGTGGGCCCGGACGAGGGCCCCACGGCGGGCAGCATGTCGGTCGCCGACGCGGGCGCCGCCGTGCGCCAGGTGTGCGCCCAGGTGCGGCTGCTCTTCCTGGACGCCGCGTCGGCGATGCTCGAGGTGGACGTCGCCGACCTGCGGGTGGCCGACGGCCGGATCACCACGGCCGACGGCGTCGCCGTCCTGACCTACGGCGAGCTCGCCGACCGGGTCGACCTCGACCGGGACGCCGGACCGCCCGTGCCGACCAAGCCCTACGACCGGCTCCGGCTCACCGGGACGTCGCTGCCGCGCATCGACCTCCCCGACAAGGTCACCGGCGTGCCCCGCTTCCTCTCCGACCTGGAGCTGCCCGGTCAGCTCTGGGGTCGGGTGGTCCGCCCGCCGTCGGTGGCCGCGAGCCTGATCGCCGTCGACGACGCCGCCGTCCGGCGCGTCCGAGAGCGTGGTCGCGGTCGTGCGCGACGGCTCGTTCCTCGGCGTCGTCGCCACCTCCGAGCGCGCCGCGGACCTGGCCGCCGACCGCTTGCGCGCGTCGGCGGCGTGGCGCGAGGAGGCCACGCTCCCCGACGAGGACGACCTCGACGGCTACCTGCGGGCCGGGCCGCACACGGAGGTCTCCGTCGACATCGCCGTCGACAAGGCCGGCGGCGGGCCGGACGTCGTCCGCAGCCTGTCGGCCACCTACTCGCGGCCGTTCCTCGCGCACGCGTCCATCTCCCCCAGCTGCGGCGCGGCCCGGTGGGACGGCGGCGCGGCTGCACGTGTGGAGCTCGAGCCAGTCGGTCTTCGGCCTCCGCCGGGCCATCTGCCTGGCGCTCGACCTCGAGGCGCGCAACGTCGTCGTCGAGCACGTGGAGGGCGCCGGCTCGTACGGGCACAACGGCGCCGACGACGCCGCGTTCGACGCGGTGCTGCTGGCCCGCGCCGTCCCGGGTCGCCCGGTGCACGTGCGCTGGAGCCGCCGCGACGAGCTGAGCTGGTCCCCGTTCGGCTCTCCGATGGTCGTCGACGTCACCGCCGGTCTGGACGCCGCCGGCCGCCTGGCCTCGTGGGAGTGCGACGTCTGGAGCCAGGGGCACACCTCGCGCCCGGGCTTCGCGGACACCCCGGCCCTGCTCGCCGCCGCCCACCTGGCCCGGCCGCACCCGCTGCCGACCCCGGGCGACCCGCCGCCCGCGCGCGGTGCGGGCGGCACCCGCAACGCCATCCCGGGGTACACCGTGCCGCGCCGCCGGATCACCGGGCACCGGCTGCAGCAGGTGGCGCTGCGCTCGTCGTCGCTGCGGACGCTCGGCGCCTTCACCAACGTGTTCGCGATCGAGTCGATGGTGGACGAGCTGGCGCTGGCGTCCGGGGCCGATCCGCTGGACTTCCGGCTGGCCCACCTCGCCGACGAGCGCGGCCGGGCGGTCCTGGAGGCGGCGGCCGACCGCGCCGGCTGGGCCGACCCGGGACCGCGGACGGCGACACGGGCTTCGGCCTCGGCTACGCCCGCTACAAGGAGAAGGGCGCGTGGTGCGCCGTCGTCGCGGAGGTCGAGGCCGGGCACGAGCTGCCGTGTCCGGCGGCTCACCCTCGCCGTCGACGTCGGCCGGGTGGTCAATCCCGACGGCGTCCGCAACCAGATCGAGGGCGGCGCGGTCCAGGCGACCAGCTGGACGCTTATGGAGCGGGTCCGCTTCGACCGCACGCGGATCACCAGCACCGACTGGGAGAGCTACCCGATCCTCCGGTTCTCCGAGACGCCGGCGGTCGACGTCGTCCTGCTCGACCGTCCCGACCAGCCCTCGCTCGGCTCCGGCGAGGCGTCGCAGGGGCCGACCGCCGCCGCCATCGGCAACGCCGTCGCCGACGCGCTCGGCGTCCGCGTGCGGGACCTGCCCATCACCGCCGAGCGCGTCGTCTCGGCCATCGACGGCGAAGGATCGGCATGACGGCTCGACCCGCCCCCCGGAGTTCAGCGACGCCGAGATCGCCGCGCGCCGGCGGCAGGTCGACGAACTCGCCGCCCGGCACGACCTCGACGCCGTCGTCGCCTACGGGGCCAACCGCTTCGGCAGCGCCGTCCCGTGGCTGACCGGCTGGCCGGTGACGCGCGAGGCCGTCGTCGTGCTGCGGCCGGAGCGCCGGCCGCAGCTGTTCGTCGGCTTCCCGAACCACGTGCCCAACGCCCGCCGGCTGGCCCGCGACGCCGACGTCGACGGCTGCGGTGAACGGACCGGCGAGACGGTCGTCGCCGCGCTGCGGGCGGGGGGGCCGGTGGCCCGGGTCGGCACGATCGGCCCGGTCGCCGCACCGGTCCGCGCCGCGCTGGAGGGCGCCGCCACCGTCGTGCCGCTCGACGCCGACTACACCCGGCTGCGCAGCATCAAGAGCGACGAGGAGCTGGCGGTGCTGCGGCACGCCGCCGCCCTGACCGACGCCTCGGCGGCCGCGCTGCTCGACGCGGCGGTGCCCGGCGCCACCGAGCTCGACCTGGTCGCCGCGGTGGAGGCCAGCTACGCCGCCACCGGCGCGACCAACCACATCCACTACGTCGCCGCGACGCCGATGTCCGCCCCCGACCGGTGCGCACCCGCCCAGTGGCCGAGCGACCGGCGGCTGACCGCCGACTCGGTGGTGCTGTTCGAGCTGAGCACGACCTGGGGCCCGGACTACCCGGGGCAGCTGCTCCGGACCGTGACCGTGGGGGCCGAGCCGACCCCGCTCTACCGGGAGCTGCACGAGGTCGCCGAGGCCGCGCTCGCCGCCATGTCGGGGTTGCTGCGCCCCGGCGTCCTGCCGGCCGACCTGCTCGCCGCCGCCGATCTGGTGCTGGACGCGGGGTTCACCACCGTCGACGACCTGCTGCACGGCTTCGGCGGCGGCTACCTGCCGCCGGTGCTCAGCCACCGCGGGCCGGCGACCGGCGCGCACGCCGAGCCGCTGCAGGAGCGGATGACCGTGGTCGTGCAGCCCAACGTCTGCACACCGACCCTCCAGGCCGGCGTGCAGACCGGGGAGCTGTTCGAGATCACCGCCGACGGCGCCCGGTCACTGCACTCCTTCCCGCGCGGACTGCTGCGCGCGGGGGTGGGCTGAGGGTCCCCCGTCCGTGGACTCTCCGTAGCGGAGCCCCGCCGCTTACCCTGACGCCGTGCGCCCGCCGACGCTTCGTGACGTCGCCCTGCAGGCGGGCGTCCATCCGGCGACGGCGTCGCGCGCCCTGAACCCCGAGACGCGCAGCCTGGTCAACGAGGACACCGCCAGCCGGGTCATCAAGGTCGCCAAGGCGCTCGGGTATCGCCCGAACCCGATCGCCCGGAGCCTGAAGACCTCCCGGTCTGCGACGATCGGGCTGATGGTCCCCGACCTGACCAACCCCCTGTTCCCGCCGATCGTGCGCGGCGTCGAGCAGGTGCTCAGCCCGGTCGGTTACAGCGCCTGGATCGTCAACACCGACAACGACCTCGAGCGGGAACGGTCGCAGGTGCAGTCGCTGCGCTCCCGCCAGGTCGAGGGCTTCATCATCGCGACGGCGCGGCTGCGGCACCCGCTCCTGGAGCAGTTGCACGCCGAGGGGGTGCCGATGGTCCTGGTGAACCGCCGGCTGGCCGACGGCAACGTCCCGTCGGTGACGCCCGACGACGCCGCCGGTGCGGTCATGGCCGTCAGTCACCTGACCGACCTCGGGCACACGCGGATCGCCCACCTCGCCGGTCCGCAGGACACCTCGACCGGCGTGGCCCGCATGCGGGCCTACCGCGAGGCGCTCGCCGCGCACGGGATCCCCGAGGACCCCTCGCTGATCGTCACCTGCGCCTCCTGGACCGAGACCGAGGGCGCGAAGGGGCTGCGGGAGCTGCTCGACTCCGGCGTGGACTTCACCGCGGTCCTCGGCGGCAACGACATGCTCGCGCTCGGCTGCTACGACGTCCTCGAGGAGCGCGGGCTGCTGTGCCCGCAGGACCTCTCGGTCGTGGGCTTCAACGACGTGCCGTTCGTCGACAAGCTGCGCCCGCCGCTGACCAGCATCCACGTGCCGCATCAGGAGATGGGCGCCGAGGCGGCCCACCTCCTGCTCGACATGCTGCAGAACCCCGGCCGCCACCCGCGGTCGGTCCTGCTGCCGCCCACCATCAGGGTGCGGCAGTCGACCGCCCCACCCCGCGCCCGCTAGGCAGCCGGCGACCTAGAGGGGCTCGGTCCGGGCGGCGACGAGGGCGTCGGCGGCCCAGCCCTCGACCCGCACCCGGTTCGCTCCCGGCACGCCGGGCACGGTCAGCACGTGGTCACCGTCGGCCACGTCGGCGCTGGTCCGCGGCCGGCCGTCGACGTAGACGTCCAGCCGGTCGACGCCCGCCGTCCCGACCTGCAGCGTCAGCGTGCCGTCGGCCGCCAGGGACGGCGTGACGGCCAGTCGGCGCAGCGGGAGGCCGGCCAGCAGCGCGCCGGCGGCGTCGAGCAGGTCGAGGTTGCCCTCCAGCACGTCGCGCCGCGTCATCTCGTGCCGCACGTCCGATGGGACGCCGAGGTCCTCCACCGGCGTCCCGGCCAGCGCCCCCACCCGCAGCGTCCGACGGATCGAGACCCGCATGTCGGCCTGCTTGGGCAGGTCCACGTACGGCGTGTCCGGGTTCGGCTGCGGGAGCTGCATCAGCGCCTTGAGCAGGCCGTGCGTCCAGACGTTGGCCCCGCCGGCGCCGGTGTTGTCGTCGACGCCGAGCACCGGTCCGATCGCGTGGTCCTGGAAGCCCGCCGCGAAGATGTCCGTCGCCGAGTAGCACCGGGCGTCGGTGACCAGGACGACGGGGCCGAAGTAGCGCTGACCGATCACGTTGGCGCCGTCGATCGGGCTGATCGGGAACGACGACGAGTAGATGGAGCCGGTCAGCACCGCCTGGTCCATCGACGGGAACCACGGGCCGAGGTCGATCTGGTGGGTCGGGTTGGTGGCGTGCTGGCGGCAGAGCGTCAGGTTGAGCGGCGTGCACACGAACTGCACCGGCTCCGGCGTGATCATCCGCGGCGTCAGCGTCTGCAGCAGGAACTCGCTGGCGTGGATGTGTCCGCCGCCGTTGCCGCGGACGTCGAGGATCAGGCCCTCCTGCGGGAGCAGTTCGACCAGCCGCACGAACTCGGCCACGAACGCCGCCGGGTCGTTCACGCTGAAGGTGAAGATCCGCAGGTGGCCGAACGTGCCGGCCCCGGTGACGACGCTGCGGGCGCGGAACACCATCGGCATCGTCGAGGTGCACCTCGCCACCGGCCGCCACGGGCGTCGCCGACAGCTCCGGCTCCGCGCCGCTGAACTGCTGCTCCAGGGCCGCCGGCGCGAACAGCAGCGCCCGGGCGCGGCCCACCTCGTCGGCCTCCAGGTCCAGGCCCATGGATGCCGCGGCCGTCGTCACCACGTCGGCGTCGGCCATCGGCGGCACGTTCGCGGCCACCAGCCAGGGCTCGCGCAGCTCGCGGCGCACCCCGCCGGCGTCGAGGTAGGTGACCGTCACCCATTCCTCGTCGGGCGGCAGGTGGAGGCGCAGCGAGCGGACGGTGAGCGACTCGACGCCGCGCGCCAGGCGGGCGGCCCGGTTGCTGCCGGCGAACCGGTCGGCGTTCACCGCGACGGCGACGTCGATCGGCACGCCGTTCCAGTGCGTGATCTCGACGCCGACGGTGAACGTCGCCGAGCCGACGCCCGCCGCCGCGATCCGGCGTGACGATGTAACGCGTCGACGCCGCCGTCCCCGCAGTCCTCGACCTGGAACGGCAGGTAGGCGATCTTCCCGGCGAAGGGCGCGGGCAGCAGGTAGTTGGTGTGCAGGTCACGGACCGAGTGGAAGATCCCCGACATCTCGGTGTGGAAGGCGCGCTCGGGGTCCATCGTGGCGTCGGTCTGCCGTTCCAGGCGGGCGCGCAGCAGGCGCAGGCGCTGCACCGGGTTGACCGCGTGCATCGCCGACTTCAGCGGCAGGTGCACGTAGTTGGCCTCGAGCAGCACCAGTGCCTGGTCGACGATGATCGTCCGCTCGGCGAGCGTGAGCGTCCCGGCGGTGGCGACGAACTCGCGCAGCGGCATCGAGCCGTCGACGGGAGCGTCGGCCGAGCCGAACTGCACGGTGAGGTCGGCCGGTAGCGAGTCGTCGCTGGCCACGAAGTTGGTGCCGGAGTCGTCCGGTGCCCGGCGCGGTGCCAGGACCTCGACATGGCTGCTCAGCGTCATGTATGTCCCGCCTCGTTCTGCGGCTGCCCGCGGGCAGCGGCTCCCCCGGAGGCCGGTCGGCCTCCGAGCGAGGCGTAGCGCACCGGGCGTCACCGGAGCGTCACAGGGCTCCGCAGGCGCCGGTCCAGGCCCGGATCAGGCCCCGGTCTCAGTCTTGGCAGCGGACGGCGACGGTCGCCACGTCGTCGTCCGGGCGCTGCCGGACGATCCCGGCCAGCAGCCCGTCGCAGAGATCGGCGAGGCTCCGTCCCCGCAGGTCCTCGACCAAGCCGGCGAGCCGGTCCAGGCCGACGTCGATCTCCGTCCGGCCGTGCTCGACCAGCCCGTCGGTGTAGAAGACGACGGTGTCGCCCGGATGCAGCGTGGCCAGGTGGTCCGACCGCGGTCGGGGGGCCTCCGTGCCGAGCAGGGTCTCCGGCCGGGTGTCGAGCAGTTCGGTGCCGCCGGCCGCGCGCTGCACCAGCGGCGGCAGGTGGCCGGCCGACGACCAGCGCAGGGTGCGCAGTCCGAGGCGCTTCTGGTCGGGGGTCTGGTCCAGCCGGGCGATCAGCGCCGTGGCGAGCGTGCCGATCCGCAACCCGGTCAGCACCTCGTCGACACGGCTGAGGATCCGGGCCGGTTCCTCCTGCCGGTCGTAGGCGATCCCCCGGACGACGCTGCGGATCTGCCCCATCGCGGCCGCGGCGTCGACGTTGTGCCCGACCACGTCACCGATCACCAGCAGCGTGGCGCCGTCGGGCTGCTGGAACGCGTCGTACCAGTCGCCGCCGACGTGCATGTTGCTGGCCGCCGGCTGGTAGCGGACCGCGATCTCCAGCCCCTCGGGCTGCGGGGGCGGCGTCAGCAGGCTGCGCTGCAGCGTCTCGGCCACCTTCAGTTGGCTGCCGTACAGGCGCGTGTTGTCGATGGCCAGCGAGGCGCGGCGGGCCACCTCGACGGCGGTCGCGATCTCCATCTCCGTGTGCGGCAGGCGCGTGCTGGTGTTGACCATGCCCAGCGCCCCGAACGTCTCGCTGCGGGCGCGCAGCGGGACGATCGTGACCGACGCGGCGTCGAGGCGTTCCCACGCCACTCGCACCTCGTCGCTGCCCAACGCCGGCTCCACCAGCGCCGGGTCGATGAAGGCCAGGTGCACCGGCTCCCCGGTGAGCAGCGCGGCGGCCATCGGATTGGGCTCGTCGGGGGCGGCGGGAGGCTGCGTCCGCTTCTCCAGATAGGTGACCAGATCGGGGATTCGCTCGGGATCGCGGTGCGCGTACCCGGCGTCGTACGTCTGCCCGTCGTCCCCCACCACCGAGACCGTCGCCCAATCGCAGAGCCGGGGGACGACGAGGTCGACGAGCTGGCTGACCGACTCGCCGGTGTCCAGCGTGCTGATCATGGCCTCGCTGACCTCGGCGAGGTACCGGAGCCGCTCGGTGTCCGCCTCGGCCGCCTCCGGGCCGGGCACGTCGCTCGGCCCGCACCACCGGCAGCTCGTCGGTCCGGTGGTTGGCCGCCTCACGGAGCGCGACGTGCAGCCGGTCGCCCACGCGGGTCGCCGTCGCCACCAGCCAACAGCCGGCCGGCGGGTAGAAGCCCCGCCAGGTCACCGACTCCTCGAGGCTGCGCGCGTGCAGCAGGAAGCTGTGCAGGATCGTGCCGCCGAGCTCGGGCAGCGCGATCCAGATGTTGCGGTCGACGAGCTCCGGGCGGCCGCGGCCCAGCAGGCGGGCGCCGGCCTCGTTGACGTAGACGATGGTCCAGTCGCCGTCGAACACCGCGACCCCGGCCGGCAGGGTGTCCAGCGCCTCCTCGAGCAGACCGGCATCCAGACCGGCGTCGACCGGCGCGGAGGCGACTGCATCACTCACGGCGTCTCCCGACATGGGCCTGCGGCACCTCCCCTGTGGATGCCGCAGGGACAGTACGCCAGAGCACCGCCCGTCAAACCCAGGCGCGAAGGTCGCTCCCGGCAGACTGGACCGGTGAGCCCCGAGACGATGTTGCTGCTGGTGCTGGGCGCGATCGCCGTGATCGTGGCGGTCCGCTGGGTCGCCGACCGGACGGGGCTGCCGGCCGCGGCCCTGCTCACCGTCGTCGGCATCACCTACGCGCTGCTCCCCGGCCCCAACATCGACGCTGGACCCGGACCTGGTCCTCACCCTGGTGCTGCCCGCCGCTGCTCTACAGCGCGGCGCTGGACTCCTCCCTCCGGCGATCCGCCGCAACCTGCGCACGGTGGTCAGCCTCTCGGTCCTGCTGGTCCTGGCGACCGCGCTGGTCATCGGCATCGGGTTCGCGCTGTTCGTCGCCGGGGCGACCCTGGCCGCCGGGATCGCGCTCGGCGCCGCGGTCGCGCCGCCGGACCCGGTGGCGGCGCTGGCGGTGGGCCGCAAGGCCGGGCTGCCGCCGCGGCTGATCACCATCGTGCAGGGCGAGGGCCTGCTCAACGACGCCACCGCGCTGACGATCCTGTCCGTGGCGGTCGCCGCCGCGCAGGGCGACGGTTCTCCACGTGGCGGCGCTCGGTCAGTTCGTGCTGTCCGCCGCGGGCGGGGTGGCTGCCGGCGTCGCGGTCGCCTACAGCATCCGTCCGCTGCGCCGGCTGCGGCGCCGACCCGCTGTCGTCCAACGCCATCTCGCTGCCACGCCGTTCGTCGCCTACCTGCTGGCGGAGTCGGTGCACGTGTCCGGCGTGCTCGCCGTCGTCATCGCCGGGCTGATCATCGGGCACGAGCGTCGACTGGGCCTCGGGCGCGAGCCGGCTGCAGACCAACGCGGTCTGGCGACTGGTCGACTTCCTGCTCGAGGGCTTCGTCTTCCTGCTGATCGGCCAGCAGTTGCCCGCCGTCATCGACGGCCTCGGCGCAGTACCGAGACCTCGACGATCCTCATCGCCGCCGCGATCACCGTCGGCGTCCTGCTGCTGCTCCGACCGCTGTGGCTGTGGCTCACCGAGACCTGCCACAGGCCGCTGCACACCCGGCTGGGCGAGCAGGCGCTCGAGGGCGAAGTGGGCACCACCGACCAGGGCACGCAGCGACCGGCCGCACCGGGTTCGGGAGCCACATCCTGCGCGGCCGGGAGATCGTCGCGCTCAGCTGGGCCGGCACCCGCGGCGTGATCACCCTCGCGGCGATCTTCACGCTGCCGGTGACCACCGACAACGGCGCGCCGTTCCCGGACCGCGAGCTGCTGCAGTTCTGCGCGTTCGTCGTCGTGCTGGTGACGCTGGTCGGCCAGGGCCTGACGTTCGCGCCGCTGGTCCGCGCCGGCTCGGGCTGCGGGCCAACGAGGCCGACCAGGCCCGGCTGCGCAACGAGGCCCGGTCGGCGTCGGTGCAGGCCGCGCTGGACCGGCTCGACGAGATCGAGGCCGAGGAGCACGACCACGTCGAGGACTCGCCATCGGAGAACATGCGCGGGCAGCTCGGCGACCCGGCTGGATCGCTACCGGCGGCGCCTCGACCTGCTGGAGAACGCCGAGCCCGGGGAGGTCCCGAAGTCGCCGCAGTACGAGGCGGCGCTGCGGGTGCGGCGCGCGGTCATCGACGCCCAGCGCGACGGAACTGCTGCGCTGGCGGGACGCCGGCCGGCTGCCCGACGAGGAGCCTGCGCGTCGCTGGAACGGGAACTCGACCACGAGGAGGGCTGCTCCCCCAGCGCTGAGGCACCGCGGATCGCCCGCCCGACCAGGCTCAGGAGAGCCGTTCCTCCAGGCGCACGGTGACCTCGTCGCCGGGCTCCTTGCCGATCGCCTGCCGGAGCTCGGCCGTGACCGGGAGCTTGTGGGTGCCGTCGCCCAGGGCCATGAACGAGCTGCGGAACGGTTGGCCGTCGATGGTCCCGCGCACCTTGACCAGGCCGCGGGTGCCGAAGAACTCGGCCGACCCGTCCATCTGCACGTAGGTCCAGCCGCCCTTGTTCGGGCTGCGGAGCAGGGTCGCGGTGAACTCCCGGTCCAGCGGGGTCGGTGGGGTGGTCATGGCCGGGCTCCTCGTGCGACGTGGTGGTGCCGGTGTCGACTGCTCGGCGACGGCGAACTCATCGGCCCCTCCCCCGCCGACACGCGTCAAGGCAGTGTTGACGACCCGCGCAGCGTCAACCTACGGTTGACGGCATGACCTCACCCGCGCCCACCGTCCGCCTCGACGACCTCATCCACGCCGTCAGCCGCGCCCACCCCGAGCGCGCTCGACCAGCTGAGCGGGCCGTCGACCCTGGCCGACCACCTCGGCGAGGTGGCCGACCAGCTGATCGGGCACTTCGTCGACCAGGCCCGCCGCTCGGGCGCGTCCTGGTCGGAGATCGGGCGCAGCATGGGCGTGACCAAGCAGGCCGTGCAGAAGCGGTTCGTTGCCAAGGGGCGGCGACGCCCCGACCCCAGCCGGGCTTCAGCGGTTCGACGACCGCCCGCCAGGCCGTCGTCGCCGCCCAGGAGGCGGCCGCGGGCCGCGGGAACGACAGCATCGGCCTCGGGCACCTGGTGCTCGCGCTGGTGGCCGACGCCGACTCGCGCCGCGGCCGCCGGGCGCCGGCCCAGGGCCTCGACCTCGACGCTCGTCCGGCGGACCGCGCCGGGACCCTGCCCGCCCCGGCGGGCCGAGGTCCCCGACCTCATCCCGTTCGACGACCAGTCCCGGCGAGGCCTCGAGCAGACGTTCCGCGAGGCGATGCGGCCTCGGCGCGGAGACCGTCGGGGCCGGCCACATCCTGCTGGCGGTGCTCGTAGCTGTCGAGGACGGCACCGGGGTGCTGGCCGGACTCGGCCTCGACCCCGCCCGCGTCGAGGCCGACCTCGACACCCCCTCGAGGACTGAGACCCCGAGGTCGTCACACTGATCGGATGACGGGGCCGACATCGCGCGTCCAGACGCCTGGGCGGCCCGGCCCTGTTCGTCCTGCTGTGGAGCACCGGCTTCGTCGGCGCCAAGTACGGGCTGCCCTACGCGCCGCCGTTCACGTTCCTCGCCGTCCGCCTGGCCGTCGCGGCGGCGCTGCTCGCCGTCATCGCCGCGGCCCTCCGCTCGGCCCGGATGGCCGCGCCGGTGCAGTACGGGCGCGCCTCCGTCGTCGGCCTGCTCCTGCACGCCGGCTACCTGGGCGGCGTCTTCTACGCCATCTCCCTGGGCATCCCCGCCGGGGTCTCCGCGGTGATCGTCAGCCTGCAGCCGGTGCTGACCGCCGTCCTCGCCGCGCGGGTGCTCGGCGAGCACCCGACCACGCGCCAGTGGCTCGGGCTGGCCCTCGGCGTCGCCGGGGTCGCGCTGGTCGTCGGGCCCGGCATCGTCCAGGCCGGCTCGGCGGAGCCGCTCTCGCTGCCCGGGCTGGCCGCGTGCGTGATCGCGCTGGCGGCGGGCACCCTCGGGACCGTCTACCAGAAGCGGCACGGCGACGGCATCCCGCTGGTCTGGGGGACGGCGGTGCAGTACGCCGCGGCGGCGGCCCTGCTCTCGGCGGTCGCGGTGGCGACCGAGGACCTGTCGATCCAGTGGACCGCGGAGTTCATCGGTGCGTTCGTCTGGCTCGTCGTCGTGCTCTCGCTCGGCGCCGTCCTGCTGCTGCTCCTGCTGCTGCGCCGGGGCACCGCCGCGGGCGTCTCCAGCCTGTACTACCTGGTCCCGCCCGCGGTCGCCGTCGAGGCGTACTTCCTGTTCGGGGAGACGGTCAGCACGCTGTCCCTGATCGGCATCGGGGTCACCGCGCTCGGCGTCGCCCTGGTCGTCGTCCCCCCGCGGAAGACGTAGCGCCGGTCAGGGCGTGAGCAGCTCGCCGAGGCGCCGGGTGACCGGCCAGGCGCCCGCCGTCGTGTTGGACAGCACGGTGTGGGTCACGCCGGTCGCCTCATCGTGGACCGACGCGGAACGACACCCCCGCATCACCGCCGACGAGGATCACCGCGTCGCCCGTCGGGTGCAGCCAGAACCCCAGCCCGTACCGCATCGACTCCGACGGCACGTCGCTGTGCGGGCGCACCATGTCCGCCAGCCGCTCCGGCGGGCACGATCCGGCCGGCGTACAGGGCCGACCACAGGGCATGGACGTCCGCCGCCGTGGTGTAGATCGCCGCCGTCCCCGCTGCCGCGGACCGGCAGGTGCAGGACGTTGGTCCGCAGGCCGTCGGCCTCGAGGTAGCCGAGGGCGGTGCGCTGCGTCGGGCTCGTCCGAGCGCAGGAACTCGGTGTCGGGCATGCCGGCCGGCTCGCACACGCGGGTCCGAACCAGCTCGTGGAAGGGCATGCCGCCGGCGCGCTCGGCGATCAGCGCGAGCACGACGAAGCGCGCCGTTGTTGTACGCGAACCGCTCGCCGGGCGGGAACACCTGCGCGTAGCCGTCCAGCACCGCGAGGTAGTCCGGGGTCGTCACCAGCCGGTGCACGGGCACGGGCATGCACGTAGTCGGTCATCCGACTCGACGACGTCCTCGTCGAAGTAGTCACCGATCCCCGAGCGGTGGGCCAGGAGGTGCTCGACGGTCACGGCGTCGTCGATCAGCGGCAGGTCGTCGCCGAGCACGCGAGCGGGCCGTCGTGGCCAGGTCGAGCCGGCCCTCCTCGACCAGGCTCATGACGGTCAGCGCGGTGAGCCCCTTCGTTCCGCTCGCGATGCCGAACCGGGTGTCGACCGCGTTCGGGATCGCGCAGCCGCGGTGCGCCAGTCCGTACGCCGCGACGAGCTCGACCCGGCCACCGCGGTCGACGCGGACCACGCCGGAGAACCCGGTCGCCCTCGCGACATCGTCGATCGAGCTCTCGAGGTCAGCCACCCGCGCGACCGGCACTCGGGACGACGCTCACCCGGCGGCGAGCCGGGCGGCGATGTCCTCCCGCAGCGCCTTCTTGTCGATCTTCCCGACCTTGGTGGTGAGCAGCTCGTCGACGAGCTCCAGCCGTTCGGGCAGCTTGAACCGCGCGACGCCGGCCGTCGTCCATCGACGTCCGGATCTCGTCGAGGGTGAGCGTCGCGCCCGGGCCGGGGCACGACGTAGAGCGCAGACCCGCTCGCCCAGCTCCGGGTCGGGCATCGCGACGGCGGCGACCTGCGCGACCGCGGGCAGCTGGTAGACGAGGTTCTCGACCTCCTCGGCGGAGATCTTCTCGCCGCCGCGGTTGATCATGTCCTTGTCCCGGCCCTCGACGACGAGGTTGCCGTCGGGCGTGCGGCGGCAGATGTCGCCGCTGCGGTACCAGCCGTCGGCGGTGAACGCGCGGGCGTTCTGCTCGGCGGCCCGGTAGTAGCCGCGCGGGGTGTACGGGCCGCGGGTGAGCAGCGAGCCCGGCTCGCCGTCGGGGACGTCCTGGTCGAGCTCGTCGACGAGGCGGACCTCGTCGTCCGGGCACATCGGGCGGCCCTGCGTGGTGCAGACGACGTCGTCGGGGTCGTCGAGGCGGGTGTAGTTGAGCAGCCCCTCGGCCATGCCGAACACCTGCTGCAGCGTGCGCGCCGAGCACCGGGCCGGACCCGGCGGGCCAGCTCGTCGGCCAGCCGCGCGCCGCCGACCTGCAGCACGCCGCAGCGATCGCGAGCTGGCTCGGCGCCGTGCTCGGCGGCGTGCTCGAGCCAGCGGCCGCGCGACCGCGGGGACGACCGCGGTGTGCGTGACGCCCTCGCGCGGCGATCGTCGCGAAGGCCCGCGCCGGCTCCGGCGAGCGGCAGCATGACGACCCGGCCCGCCGGCCAGCAGCGTGCCGAGGATGCCCGGGCAGGCCAGCGGGAAGTTGTGCCCGGCCGGCAGGCTCACCAGGTAGACGGTGTCCGCGTCGATGCCGCACACCTCGGCGCTGGCGCCGGGCGTTGTAGGCGTAGTCGTCGTGGGTGCGGGCGATCAGCTTCGGCAGGCCGGTCGTGCCGCCGGAGAGCAGGAACACCGCGACGTCGCGGCTGCCCGGCGCGGCGGCGTCCCAGCGGGCCCGGTCGGCGCCGGGTCGGCGCCGGGCGCGCACAGCGCGCGCAGGTCGACGCGCGCCGGGCGCGACGTCGTCGCCGGCGACGACGAGCACGTGCCGCAGCGACGCGCGGACCTCGGCGGCGAGCTCGTGCGGCCAGCGCCTGGTGGTCGAAGTCGCGCAGCCGGTCCGGGCACGGCGATCGCGCGCGGCCTCGGCGTGCTCGGCCAGGTGGGCGAGCTCGGTGCGGCGGTGCGCCGGCAGCGCCATGACCGGGACGATCCCGGCCCGCAGGCAGGCCAGCGTGAGGACGACGAACTCCCAGCCGTTGCGGCAGCTGCACGACGATCCGGTCGCCCGCGCGCCAGCCCGAGGTCGAGCAGCCGGGCCGCGGCGGCGTCGGCCCGGGCGGCGAGCTCGGCGTAGGTGAGCCGCACGGTCGCCGTCGACCAGCGGCGACGCGCGTCGGGGCGTCGGTCGGCGACGGCGCGCAGCAGGGCGCCCAGCGGCAGCCCGCGCCAGTACCCGTGCGCGACGTACTCGGCGGCCGCGGTCGTCGGGCCACGGCACGGTGTGCGTCACTGATCGGGGTGGGCATCGGCATCGGCGTCCTCCACGCGCGACGTCGAGGACGACGGCGTCCAGCGCGACCAGCCCGTCGCGCGGTCAGCCGCAGCGGGTTGATCTCGATCTCCTCGATCGTCGGGGCGGCGACGAGCAGCAGTCGCCGAGGGCGACGCAGCGACCGCGCCGAGCTCGGCCCGGTCGAGCGACCGGGCCGCCCGCGCCAGCCGTCGAGCAGCGCGCGCCCGGCCAGCTCGCCGGGCATCGCGGCGGCCTCGGCGGCGGCGAGCGGCGCGAGCGCGGACGGCGACGTCGGCGAGCGCCTCGGCGGTCGTCCCGCCGAGGCCGAGCAGCACGACCGGGCCGAAGACCGGGTCGCGGCGGGCACCGACGACCAGGTCGACGCCGGCGGCGGCCATGGACTCGACCAGGAACCGGCGGGCGCCGGCCGCCTCGAGCGCGTCGAGCGCGGCGTCGAGCTCGGCGGCGGTCGCGGATGCCGAGGTGCACGCCGCCGATGTCGGTCTTGTGCAGCACCTCGGCGTCGAGCAGCTTGACCGCGACCGGGCCGCGGCAGCTCGGCCAGGGCGCGATGGGCCTCGGCACGGTCGGCGCAGGCCCGCCGCGGCGGCGTGGCGCATGCCGAGCCGGTCGAGCAGCGTCTTGGCCTGGTCCTCGTCGTGCGCGCCCGGCGGCAGTCCGGACGGTGACCGGCCGCGGCGCGCGCGGGCCGGTGCGCCGCGGCCGGCGCGCGCGGGCGTCGGCGACCAGCGCGCCGACCGCGGCGGCGACGCCGCGCGGGCTCGTCAGCGACGGCGACGCCGGCGGCGCGCAGCGCGCGCGCGCTGCGGCCGCACCTGCGTCCGGCGGGCCGCCGAGCCCGAGCACGACCGGGACGGCCGGGCCGCCCGGCCGTCGACGGCCGCGACGAGGTCGACCGCGTCGGGCTCGTGCAGGGCGTAGCGCGCGACCAGGTCGACGCCGGGGTCGGCGGCGACGGCGGCGAGGACCTGCGCCGAAGCTCGGGGCCGGGCCGGCCGGTGTCGACCGGGTTGGCCTGGTAGGTCAGCGGCGGCAGCAGCTCGGCGAGGCGCGCCCGGTCGTCGCCGCGGTCAGCGCGGGACGCGGACGCCGCCGGCCGCGCAGGTCGTCGAGCAGCAGCAGGCCCGGGCCCGGCCTGCGCGGTGACCACCCCGACGCCGGGGTCGCGCGGCGCGGCGGGCAGCCGGATCGCGCGACAGCGCGCCGACCGCGTCGACGAGCTCGCGCTCGTCGTCGACGAGGACCGCGCCCGCCTGGGCGAGCGCGGCGCGGGTGGTGCGCCACGAGGTGGCCAGCGCGCCGGTGTGCGAGCGCGGCGAACGTCGCCGACGTCGTTGCGGCCGACGACGAGCGCGACGACCGGGCATGCGCGCGCTGAGCGCGCGCACCGCGGCGACGCAGCGCGGGGCCGTCGGCGACCGACTCGACGTGCAGCGCGACGGCCCGGGTCGCCGGGTCGTCGGCGAGGTGGTCGAGCACGTCCGCCGCGTCGACGTCGACGGCGTTGCCGAGCCCGACCGCGAGGCTGACCCCGAGCCCGGCCTCGGCGAGCAGGAACGCCAGCGCGTGGTTGACCCCGCCGCTGGCCGCGACGACGGCGACCGGCCCCGGCGGCACCGCGGCGGCGCCGGGCACGAAGCTGGCGGTGAGCCCGCGTGCCGGGGGCGAGGAAGCCCGACGTGTTCGGGCCCGAGCAGCGCGATGCCGGCGGCCTCTGCGGCCGCGACGAGGTCCTGCTGGTACGCCACGCCCGGGCCGCCGGCCTCGGCGAACCCGCCGGCGCAGACCAGCGGCGGCGCGCGCTCCCGCCGGCGGCGGCCGTCGGCGAGGCGCCTGCGCCGGCACGGCCGGCGGGCACGCACAGCACGGCGAGGTCGATCGGGCCGGCGGCGGCCGCGGCCCGGCGACGCTCATGGCGGCCGGCCGCCGGGTCGACGTCCCGGGGGTTGACGCCGGCGACGCGGGCCGGCGAACCCCTGCAGGGACCGGGCCATGACCGCCCCGAGCTTCGCGGGGTCGCGCGAGGCGCCGACGACGGCGATGCCGCGCGGCGCGAACAGCGGGTCGAGCCGGCTCACGCCACGGCGGGCTCGCGCGCGCCGGTCACGCGCCCGCCTCCGGCGCTGACCAGGTCGGTGCGCCCGGAGAGGACGGCGGTCAGCGCGTCGTCGGCCGCCCGCTCCCCGCGGCGTCCTCGACCAGCAGCGCTGACCGCGCCGTGGGTGAGCCGGGCCTCCTCGCAGACCAGCCGCCGGGTGAGCGCGGTGCCGCCCCGTGACCGCGACCAGCGCCGGCCCGGCGGCGACCCCGGCGCCGACGGCGGCCAGGGCGCCCGGGCAGGTCGGCCTCGAGGTCGGGAGCGGCCGACCCAGCAGGCCCCACGGTCCGCCGTCGCCCGGCGGCTGCTCGCGCAGCGGCAGCGGACCGCCGGGCAGCAGCGCCGTCCGCGTCGGCGACCTCCACGACCCGGCCGGGGAGCCGCTGCCCGGCGACCTCGATCGGGCTGTCCAGCGGCTCGGCGCCGTGCTCGGCCCGCCAGCGGTCGTGCACGCAGCCGACGAAGGCGGCGTCGCGGCGGCGGAGCTTGCGCGTCGGTGATGCTGCGGGAGAAGAAGTGGTAGGCGAACTGCCAGGGCGGCAGCGCGTCGTGGTAGCGGCCGAAGTGCTCCCACCACGACGAGGCTGGGCCGCGCGGAGTCCTGGATGCGGGCCACCTGCGGCAGCCGGACCGCCTCGTACTCCGCGAGGGCGGCGTCCACGTCGGCCGGCGTGCCGCCGGGGTGCGCGTCGAGCGCGGCGACCAGCGCGACGGCGTCCTCCATCGCCATCTTCGTGCCCGACCCGACCGAGAAGTGCGCGGTGTGCACGGCGTCGCCGAGCAGCGCGATCGCGGACCGCCGACCCGGTGCCGCCAGCGGCGCGTGCGCCGGGTGCGGAAGTTGCCCCAGCGCGAGTTGTTGACCAGCAGCCGGTGCCCGTCGATCTGCTCGGCGAAGAGCTCCTCCAGGTAGGCGCGGGACTTCTCGTCGCTGGGCCCGGGCGGCTGCGGTGACGTCGAACTCGTCGAGGCCGGCGGCCCGCCAGGACGTCCTCGTCGGTCTCGACGATGAAGGTGCGACACGCCGGTCGCCGATCGGGTAGCCGTGCACGGCGAAGACCCCGTGCGGGCCGCGCTCGTGCACGAAGGTCAGCCCGTCGAACGGGTAGTCGGTGCCGAACCAGATGAACTTGGCGGTCGCCGTCTCGACGCCGGAGTCGAACGCGTCGGCGACAGCCGCTCGCGCAGCCGCGAGTTCGCGCCGTCGGCGGCGACGACCAGGTCGTAGCCGGCCGCGAGCAGGTCGTCGGGCTCGACCTCGGTGGCGAACCGCACGTCGACGCCGACCTCGACGGCGCGCTGCTGCATCAGCCGGAGCAGCGTGCGGCGCTCGACGGCCGCCATCCCGTTGCCGCCGCAGCGCGATCCGCTCGCCCGTGCAGCCGGACCTCGATCGGGTCCCAGTGCACGCCGTGCTCGGTCAGCGCCTCGCGCAGCACCGGGTCGGCCTCGTGGATGCCGGCCAGCGTCGCGTCGGAGAACACGACGCCGAACCCGAACGTGTCCTCGGCGCGGTTGCGCTCGAACACGGTGACCTCGCGGGACGGATCGGCGCCGCGGGCGAGCGTGGCGAGGAACAGCCCACCGGGGCCGCCACCGACCACCGCGATGCGCATCGCTCACCCCTCGGCCGAACGTGTGTCATTCCGATTGACGTCGCACCGAACTATGACACAGAATCAGAGTGGCGCACACCACATGCCGGAGGACGACGATGACCCGCAGTTGCTCGGCGATGAAGCCCCGGGCGATCGTCTTCGATCTCTTCGGCGATCATCTCCGGTACCACGGCGGAGCCGCGCGGTTGCAGGCCCTGAGCGAGCTCCTCGAGGTGTTCGGCATCGGCGAGAGCACCACCCGCGTGGTGCTGGCGCGGATGCGCCGCGAGGGCTGGTTCGACACCCGCCGCGAGGGCCGCCAGACCGTCTACTCGCTGACCGAGCGCAGCTGGCGGCTGCTCGACGAGGGACGCACCCGCATCTTCGACCGGCAGCGCGAGCCGTGGGACGGGCAGTGGCGGGTGGTCATCTACGGCGCCGCGGAGCGGGACCGGGCCGACCGGGACAGGTTGCGCCGGACGCTGGCCTGGCTCGGGTTCGGACCGCTGGCCCCGGCCACCTGGCTCAGCCCGCATCCGCGTCTGGACGCCGTGGCCCGCGCCGTCGCCTCGTCGCCGGCCACCAAGGTCGACCTGCTCACCTCCCGCTCCGGCGGCCGGGCCGCCGACCGGGACATGGCCGCCCGCTGCTGGGACCTCGAGGGCCTGGGCCGGGACTACGCGGACTTCGTCGAGCGGCTCGGCGTGCTGCCGCCGGCCGATGCACTCGCGGCGCTGCCCGGCCCGGAGGCGCTGCGCACGCGGATCGAACTGGTCTCCGCCTACCGCACCTTCCCCTTCCGCGACCCGGACCTCCCGGGCGAGCTGCTGCCCGAAGGCTGGCCCGGGCGGCGCGCCCACGAGTTGTTCGTCGCCGCCCACGACGCGCTGGCCGCACCCGCCGACCGCTTCGTCACCGAGGTGCTGGAACGGCAGACCCCCTGACCCCGCACCCGGCCCGGGCGCGGATCGGCACGACCGACGAGGAGAGCTTGCGATGAGCGACGTCAACGAGGACTTCGTCCTGGTGCACGGGGCCTGGCACGGCGGATGGGCCTGGCAGCCGGTGGCCGCCCGCCTCCGCGCGGCCGGGCACCGGGTGAGCGCACCGACCAGCCCCGGACTGGCCGTGGACGACGACCCGCGCGGGGTGACCCTCGCCGACTGCGTCGACGCGCTGGTCGACCACGTCGAGAAGTCCGACCGCACCGGCGCCACCCTGGTCGGCCACAGCTGGGGCGGGTACGTCGTCGCCGGCGCCGCCCCGCGACTGGCGTCCCGGCTGAAGCGGATCGTGTTCTGGAGCGCCTTCGTCCCGGAGGCGGGCCGTTCGCTCCGGGACGAGGTGCCCCCGGAGTACCAGGGGCTGTTCGACTCGCTGGCGCAGGGCACCGACGACAACACGGTGAGCCTGCCGCTGGAGGTGTTCCAGCAGGGCTTCATGGGCGACGCCGCCCTGGAGACCGCCGCCGTCGTCCATTCGGTGCTGCGCCCTCAGCCGTACCGGACCTTCACCGACGAGCCGGTGAGCGGCCACGAGTACCGCGACCTCGGCATCCCGCTGGAGTACGTGCTCTCCAGCGAGGACGTCGCGCTGCCGCCGGGTGACTTCGCCTGGGCGCCGCGGTTCCCCGAGCGCTGCGGGGCCACGCTCAGCGCGGTGCCGGGCAGCCACGAGTCGATGTTCACCCGCCCCGCGGAGCTCGCCGACGGCCTGCTCCGCGCCTGCGAGCGGGCCTGACGGGGGGCCAGAATGGCCATTCTGGCCGTCAGGCGGGGTCGAGACCGGCGTAGACGCGCCATGGCGTTGCCGCCGAGCACCAGCGGGACGACGTCGTCGGGCAGGCCGAGGGACGCGACCGCGCGCGCGTTCGCGGCCTGCCCGGGGACGCCCGGCCAGTCGGTGGCGTAGATCCACTTGCGCGCCAGCCGGCCGAGGTCGAAGCGGCTGTAGTACTCCGGCAGCCGCTTCGGCGGCAGCCCGGACAGCTCGATCCACACGTTGGGGCGGGAGACGGCGAGGAAGGCCGCGGCGTCGTACCACCAGCCCCGGCCGCCGTGCGCGAGCACGACGTGCAGGTCGGGGAAGTCGCGCAGCACGGCGTCGCAGGTGCATCGGGTCGGCGAAGGCGTTGGTCGAGCCGGGGAAGCTGCTCGTGCCGGAGTGGACGACCAGGGGCACGCCCCGCTCGACGAGCACGGCGTAGGCCGGGTACAGCGCGGCGTCGTCGGCGCGGAAGCCGCCGTGCACCGGGTGGATCTTCAGCGCCGCGGCGCCGTGGTCGAGCTGGCGCGTCACCTCGCGGGCGATCGGGAAGTGCAGGTGCGGGTTGACGTTGGCGACCGGGCGGAAGCGCCGCGGATTGTGGTCGACGAGCGGCAGCAGGTCGTCGAAGAGCTGGTAGCCGGTCGCCTTGGGGCTGTACTCGCAGAAGAGCAGCGCGACGTCGACGCCCTCGTCCCCCATGTGGCGGTCCAGCGCCGCCGGGTCGGGCGTGCCGTCCGGCCGCCAGATCTCCTCGAGGATCCCGGGGCGGCCGAACTGCCGGGCCCACTCGATCCACGACGGCGCCAGCGAGCCGAGGACCGGCACGTGCACGTGCGCGTCGACCAGCAGGTGACCGTCAAGCATGCTCGTGATCCTCCTACGCGAACCGGACCGACCCGTGCGGCGGGGGTAGTCGATCGCGCGAACGCCCTACCGGGCGCGGAGGAGGTGCGCCACCTCCGGCGGCCCCGCGGCCAGCTCGCAACGCCTCCCGCTCGATGTCCTGGTCCGTGCCGGTCAGCCGTTCGTTGTGCTGGCGGAGGTGCTCCTCCCAGGAGGGCACATGGAACGTCTCCAGAAAGCGCTGCGGATCGGCGGCGTCCCGGTAGAGGTTCCAGCGCGTCGCGCCGGTGCGCCGGCGGGAGGCCTGCACCCGCTGCATGGCCGCGAGGAACGGCTGCGTGTTCTCCGGCGGCACCGTGAAGGTGACCGTGATCAGCACCGGCCCCTCGTCGCGATCCGGCTCCAGCATCAGCTGCGGCTCCGGCCAGTAGACCGCGGTGCTGCGGTCGAGGTGCGCGATGTCGATCAGCGGCCAGATCACGCTGGTCGCGGCGCCGAGGACCATCAGCACCGCGGCCGCCACGAAGACCGGGCACCAGGCCGGCGTAGTTGGCCGCGACCCCCCACACCAGGGCGCCCACCGCCTGGCCGCCCATGAAGACGATCTGCTGCACGGACAGGCCGCGGGCCCGCACCCAGCTCGGGCAGGAAGACCTGGGTGGCCGCGCCGAGGGTCGACAGCACGGCGAGCCACGCCGCGCCGGCCGGCAGCAGCAGGAGCGACGGCGAGGGCAGGTCGCGGACGAACACGATGCCCGCCTCCGCGGCGGCGAAGACGAGGCTGGCGACGAACATCATCGCGCCGGTCGAGACCCGGGTGAGCAGCCGCGGCAACACGACCGCCCCGGCGACCGCGCCGACGCCGAGCGCGCCCAGCAGGAGCCCGTAGCCGCCGGACCCGAGGCCGAGGAGCCGGCTGGCGACGAGCGGGAGCAGCGCCCACAGCGCCGTGCCCGGCAGGACGAACAGGGCCGACCGGAGCAGGAGCCGGCGGACCACCCTCGAGTGCCGCACGTAGCGGGCACCGGCCCGCAGCGCCGGCCCGAAGCGCTCCGGCACGTCGCCGGAGACCCGGCCCGCCGGTCCCCATCGGAGGACGACGACGGCCAGGACGGCCGTAGGTCGAGGCGTTGATCGCGAACACCAGCCAGGCGTCGACCTGCGTGATCAGGAGACCGGCGAGGCCGGGTCCGACGGCCCGCGCGAGGTTCATGCTCACCGCGCCGAGCGCCGCGGCCGCGCGCACCTCCCCGCTCGGGACGACGTCCGGGATCAGCGCCTGCCAGGGCGGCATGCTCATCGCCTGCCCGCACCCGATCAGGAAGGTGAGGCCGAGCAGGACCTGCGGCGAGATGTCGCCGAGCGCCGTCACGACGGTGAGGACCCCGCCCACCACGAGGGTGCCGAGCTGCAGCCCGACGAGGAGCCGTCGGCGGTCGAAGGAGTCGGCGAGCACCCCGGCCGGCAGCGCGAGCAGCAGCATCGGCAGCAGGCTGGCCGTCTGCACGAGCGAGACCAGGGTCGCCGCGTCGGGCTCGTCGATCAGCAACCACTGGGCGCCGACCGTCTGCATCCAGGTGCCGATCATGCTGGCCAGCTGCGCCAGCCAGAGCGCCCGGTAGGCCACGATGCGCAGCGGGGACCAGGCCGTGGGCGCGCCGGGGGACGCGGGACCTGCGTCGGACGTCGTCGTCACCAGGCGAGCATCGCCCCCCGGGCGGGCCGCCGCACACAGACCCTGGCCGCGAGCATTCCGGTCAGATGTAGTCGGCCTCCACCGGCGCGGAATCGCGGATCTCCTCGATCCCGACCGCGTGGCGCCGCGCCAGCTCCTGGTAGATCGACGGGTTGCCGTCGACCCAGCCGGTCGCGCCGTCCGACAGCGGTCCCCGCACGCGGGCCGGCGTCCCCAGGGCCAGCACCTCGTCGGGGATCTCCGCGCCCGGCGGCACGAGGCTGCCCGCCCCGATCAGCGTGCGCCGCCCGATGCGGGCGCCGTCCTGCACGGTGGAGCCGTTCCCGATCAGTGCCTCGGCCCCCACCACGGCGCCGTGGATCACGCACAGGTGCCCGATCGTGGCACCGGGGCCGATCTCGGTCTCGGGGTCGTCGCCGCCGTGGAGCACCGAGTTGTCCTGCACATTGGCGCCGGCGCGGATGACGATGCGCCCGAAGTCGGCCCGGAGCACCGCCCCGTACCAGACCGAGGCACCGGCCTCGACGACGACGTCGCCGATCAGCGTCGCCGTCGGCGCCACCCACGCCTCGGGATGCACCTGCGGGGACCGGCCTTCGAAGGAGAACAGCGGCATGGGCCGGAACCCTAGAGTTCCGCGGCCCGGATCAGCGGTAGGGCGAGAAGTCCGGCGGGCGCTTCTCGGCGAAGGCGCGGGCGCCCTCCATGCCCTCCTCGCTCGTCGCGTAGTGGTCCAGGCCGTCGAAGGCAAGGTGCGAGATCCCGCTGATGTGGTCGGTGTCGGCGTTGAACGAGTGCTTCAGGAACTTCAGCGCGGTCGGTGAGTAGGACCCGATCTTGCGGGCCCACGCGCGCGCCGTCTCGAGCAGGTCCTCCTTCGGCACGACCTCGTTCACCAGGCCCCAGCGCTCGGCGGTGACCGCGTCGTAGCGGTCCAGCAGGAACCAGATCTGGCGCGCCCGCTTCTCCCCCACGACGCGCGCCAGGTACGCCGAGCCGAACCCGGCGTCGAACGACCCGACCCGCGGCCCGGCCTGCGCGAAGGTGGCGTTCTCGGCGGCGACGGTGAGGTCGCAGAGCACGTGCAGCACGTGGCCGCCGCCGATCGCGATGCCGTTGACGGCGGCGATCACCGGCTTGGGGATGTCCCGGATGATCCGGTGCAACTGCTCGATCTCGAAGGTGCCCCACTCGGTCTCGCCGTACCCGCCGGTCTCGGCCCGCTCCTTGACGTCGCCGCCGGTGCAGAACGCCCTCTCGCCGGCGGCCGTGAGGATGACGGCGGCGACGCGGCGGTCGGCCCAGGCGTGCTTGAACGCCGAGATCAACTCGTCCACCGTGCGGCCGCGGAAGGAGTTCATCCGGTCCTGCCGGTCGATCGTGATGACGGCGTGGTTGTCCTCCTCCACCTCGTACCGGATGTCGGTGAACTCCTCGAGCTTCATCCCGCGCGCCCCTTCTCGTCGGATCGGATCCTCACGAGTATGTCGGCCCGTTGACGGGCGTCAACGGCGAGTGGCAGGCTCCGGCGGTGCCTCCCCGTCGCTGCCTGGTCACCGGAGCGGGGCGCGGGATCGGCGCCGCCGTCGCGCAGCGGCTGTCCGCCCAGGGCCACTCCGTCGCGCTCACCGCCCGCAGCGGCGACGAACTGAATGCGCTGGCCACCCGGCTGCCCGGGCCCTCGCTCGTCGTCCCGGCCGACCTCACCGATCCCACCGCCGCCGACACGGTGCTCTCCCGGGTCGAGCGGGAATGGGGCGGCCCGGTCGAGGTGCTCGTGCTCAACGCCGGCGCCGGCACCTCCGCACCCCTCGCGCGGACCACCGACGAGGACTGGGCCCGCATGCTCGACCTCAACCTGACGGCACCGTTCCGGCTGCTGCGCCGCGCGCTGCCCGGCATGGTCGAGCAGGGTTGGGGCCGCGTCGTCGCCGTCGCCTCGATCGCCGCGAAGCGGGGCGACCCCTACATCAGCGCGTACACCGCCAGCAAACACGGCCTCCTCGGGCTGGTCCGGTCGGTGGCGGCGGAGGTCGCGACGACGGGGGTGACGGTGAACGCCGTGTGCCCGGCCTACGTCGACACCCCGATGACCGCGCACACCGTCGCGACGATCAGCGCGACCACCGGCCGGTCCGAGGACGAGGCGCGCGCGTCGCTCGCCCGCCGCCAGCCGATCGGACGGCTCATCGACCCGGAGGAGGTCGCCGACGCGGTGCTGCTCTGCGTGCACAGCGCGGCGATCACCGGACAGGGCATCAACGTCGACGGAGGAGCGCTCCAGTCATGAGCGGTTTCGAGCGGATCAATCCGCCGGAGCTGGCCCGGCCGGCCGGCTTCTCGCACGCGGTGCTCGCGCCCGGCGGGCGGATCGTGTTCCTCGCCGGGCAGACGGCGCTGGACGCCGACGGCCGCATCGTCGGCGACGGCGTCGTGGCGCAGTTCGAGCAGGCGCTCGGCAACCTGCTGACCGCCCTGCGCGCGGCCGGGGGCGAACCCGAGCACCTGGCCACGCTGACCGTCTACATCGTCGACATCGAGGACTACCGCGCCCACGCGCGGGAGATCGGCGGTGTCTGGCGTCGGCTGGTGGGCACCGACTACCCGGCGATGGCCGGGATCGGCATCGCCCGGCTCTGGGACGTCGAGGCCCTGGTCGAGGTGCAGGGCATCGCCGCCCTGCCCGCCTGAACCCTCAGGTGTCGATCAGCCGGCGGGCGTGCTCGTGGGCCGGTCCGTCCAGCCGCCCGCGCAGGTCCGCGAACAGGTCGGCGGCGCGGGCCCCGTTCCAGTCGGCGGGCAGCAGGTCCAGCGGCAGACCGGGGTCGGAGTAGGGCAGCCGCCGCCAGTCGGTGAGCAGCCGGACGTAGGCGGCGAACGCCTGCTCCGGCGCCGGGCCGTCACCGGCCGCGACCCGTCACGCACCGGCTCCTGCCGATCGAGGAACTCCGCGTAGCGGGCGTGCAACGCGGTCAGGTCCCACCAGCGGGCGACGGTGTCCCGGACCTCCCCGAGCGCCAGGTGGGCGCCGCGGAAGAACTCCACGTACCCGGCCAGCCCCCGGCGATCGAGCACCTCGCCGGCCTCGTCGGCCAGGTGACCCGGCGCCACCCAGACGCCCGGGGCCACGGTGCCGAAGCCGAGCCGGGTCAGCTGGGACCGCAGTTGGTGCCGCTTGTCACGCTCGGACTCCGGCACCGAGAAGACGACGAGCAGCCAGCCGTCGGCCTCCTCCGCCCGCCGCCGGCCGAAGATGCGCGCGTCGCCGTCGGCCAGGATCTCCTGGGCGACCTCGGTGAGCGCGTAGCCCGCGACGCCGTCCACCCGCCGGGCGTCGAGCAGCCCGCGCCGCTTGAGCCGGGAGATCGACGAGCGGACCGCCGGCTCCTCCACACCCAGGGCCGCCATCAGCCGGACGACGGCGGCGACCGACAACCAGCTGCCGTGCTCGCGCGCGTAGAGGCCGTACAGGGTCACGATGAGCTGCCGGGGTTGCAGCGCACCGGCCGGGCTCCCGACCGAGCCGGTTGCCTCCTCGACGACGGTCACCGGCACACGATAACGACGGCGGGCGCTGCGCAACCCCTCTCATTGCGCCTTGTTGACTCTCGTTAGGGAGCCGCCATACTTTGCGCTGAACGCATGGTGGCGACTTCTGGAGGGGTCCTCGATGACGCAGCACCTCGCCGCCGCACTCAGCTCCTCGGCCCATCAGGACACGTTCTGCCGGGACAACCTGCCCCCGCTCGACCAGTGGCCGGTGCTCGATCTCGGCCCGCTGGACTACGCCGACCGGCTCAACTGCGGGACCGAACTGCTGGACGGGACCATCGGCCGGCTCGGTCCGGACCGCCCGTGCCTCCGCTCCCCCGACGGGACCGTGTGGACCTACGGCGAGCTCCGCGCGCACGCGAACCGGATCGCGCACGTCCTCGTCGACGACCTCGGCCTGGTCCCGGGCAACCGGGTGCTCCTGCGCGGATTCAACGAGCCCTGGCTGGTCGCCTGCTGGTTCGCCGTCCTGAAGGCCGGCGGCGTCGCGGTGACGACGATGCCGCTGCTGCGCGCCGGTGAGCTCGCGACGATGGCCGAGATGTGCCGCCCCACGGTCGCGCTGTGCGACCACCGGCTGGCCGAGGAACTGCAGAAGGCCGCGATCCCCGGGCTGGCGACGGCGGTGTTCGGCTCGACGCAGCCCGACGACCTGACCGGCCGGGCAGCCGGGAAGCCGGACGGGTTCGCCGACGTCGACACCTCCGCCGACGACGTCGCGCTGCTGGCCTTCACCTCGGGGACCACCGGCCGGCCGAAGGCGACCATGCACTTCCACCGGGACGTGCTCGCCATCGCCGACACGTTCTCGGCGCACGTGCTGCGCCCCGAGCCCGACGACGTGTTCACCGGTTCCCCGCCGATCGGGTTCACCTTCGGTCTCGGCGCCCTGGTCGTGTTCCCGCTGCGCGTGGGCGCCAGCACGCTGCTGCTGGAGAAGGCGACGCCGGACCTGCTGGCGGACGCGGTCGCACGGCACGGGGTCACGGTCCTGTCCACCGCGCCGACCGCCTACAAGGCGATCCTCGCCGCCGGCGCGGCCGACAAGCTCGCCGGCGTGCGCCGCGCCGTCTCCGCCGGGGAGGCGCTGCCGGAGTCGGTGTGGCGCGCCGTCCACGACGCCGTCGGGCTGCGGATCATCGACGGCATCGGCGCCACCGAGATGCTGCACATCTTCATCTCGGCCGCGGACGACGACATCCGGGCCGGCTCCACCGGTCGCGAGGTGCCCGGCTACACCGCCACCGTCCTCGACGACGACGGCCATCCCGTCCCTGATGGGACGCCGGGGCACCTCGCCGTCCGCGGACCCACCGGGTGCCGGTACCTGGGCGGCGACCGGCAGGAGGTCTACGTCCGCGACGGCTGGAACGTCACCGGCGACACGTACGTCCGCGACGCCGACGGCTACTTCTTCTACCAGGCGCGGACCGACGACATGATCGTCTCCGCCGGCTACAACATCGCCGGGCCCGAGGTGGAGCAGGCGTTGCTCGGCCACCCGGAGGTCGTCGACTGCGCGGTGGTGGGGGCGCCCGACCCCGAGCGCGGCATGATCGTCAAGGCGTTCGTCGTGCTCAACCCCCAGCGCACGCGGGACGTGACCGCCGACGAGCTGCAGGACTTCGTCAAGCAGGCGATCGCGCCGTACAAGCGGCCACGCGCGGTCGAGTTCCTGGACGAGCTCCCGCGGACCAGCACCGGCAAGCTGCAGCGGTACAAGCTGCGCTGACGTCGTCGCCTGCCGTCTTGACGGGCCCGGCCGTTCCGTAATGGTTCCGCCGTGACCGTGACGACCAGTGAGGAGCGGACGGTGCAACCGTCCGCCCGGATCACCTACCGGTCGGTGGCCGTGCTGGCCGCGCTCGTGCTGCTCCCCGGGCTCGCCTACGTGGCCGCCGTCCTGCTGCCCTACTACGCGAGCGACCTCGACACGCTGTCGCTCGACCGACCTGGCCGCGGGTGTGCAGCCGGCCGCCGACCTCGGGTCGGACGGCGCCGGCTGGCTGTCCCTGCTCGGCTTCTACTCCCTCCTCCTGGCACCGCTCGGGGCGCTGCTGGCCCTCGGCGGATGCGCGCTGCAGCTGCTCGCGGCCTTCCCGCGCTCCGAGCGGCGGGTGTCCCCGGGCGTCGCGGCGGGTCTGGGCGTCGTCGCCGTGGTCTGCGTCGTCGCCCTGACCTGGCTTCCTGTCCCCGCTCGGCCAGGCGCTGACCAGCTGGCAGCTGGACTGAGCCCGGGCGTCAGTGCCCTCGGAAGGCCTCCTCGAGCCACCACGACGGCTCGTCGGCGGCCACCTTCGCGTCGATCAGCAGCGGCGCTGAGCGCGGGCCGGCCACCCAGGCGCCGACGGGCGCCAGGTCCTCGACGCTGCGCGCGGTGACCGCCTCGAAGCCGTACCCGCGGGCGATGGCGGCGAGGTCCGTCTCGGGGAACCGCACGGTGTCCAGCGGCTGCCCGCCGGGCCCGAAGTGGTGCACCTCGGCGCCGTAGCCGTCGTCGTTGTAGACGACGACCACCATCGGCAGGCCGAGCCGCACGACCGTCTCCAGCTCGGACGCGCCCATCAGCGCCCCGCCGTCGCCCAGCGCCGCCACGGGGAGCCGGTCCGGGCGGGCCAGCGCCGCGCCGATCGCCGTCGACAGGCCGAGGCCGATCGACTGGAACGCCTGGGTGAAGCAGAAGCCGAACTCGTCGGGGACGTCGAGGAACATGCTCGGGTAGCCCATGAAGTTGCCGGAGTCGACGGCCAGCACGCGCTCGGCGGGCAGCAGGTCGTCCAGCGCGATGGTGAGGGTGCGCGGGTCGATCCGGCCGTTCCCGCCGAGGTCCTCGAACGGCACATCGCGCCAGCGCACGCGCTCCCGGATGGCGTCGCCACCTCCGCCGTCCGGTAGCCGGCCGCCTCGGCCCCGAACTCGCCGGCCACCGCCTCGGCCGTCGCCCGGACGTCGCCGACGACGCCGAACGTCAGGTCCCGGTGGGCACCCAGGGCGTCGGCGTCGAGGTCGACCTGCACGACGACGGCGTCGTCGGCGATCAGCCGGCCGTGCCGCATCGTCCACATGTTGAGGGCGCACCCCCAGCCCACGATCAGGTCGGCGCCGGAGATCAGGTCCGCGGCCAGCGGCGAGGCGAACCCGCCGGAGACGTCGAGCGACCACTCGCTGCCGGCGAACAGTCCCTTCGCCACCGCCGACGTGGCCAGCAGCGCGCCGGAGCGGCCGGCGAGGTCCTCCAGCGCGGCCCGGCATCCCGGCCCCCGGGAGCCGCGCCCGGCCACGAACACCGGCCGGCGGGCGGCGCGCAGGGCGTCGGCCAGCCGCCTGACGCCGTCGGGGTCGACCGACGGGACGGTCGGCGACGGCACGACCGCCGTCGCGTCCGCGGCCTCCTGCGTCTGCACGTCGAGCGGCAGGTTCAGCAGGACCACGCGGCGGTCCTGCACCGCGGTCGCCACCGCGGCGGCGGCCTGGTCGGCCGCCGTCGCGGCCTCGATCCGCATCGGCACCGCACCCACCGCCTGCGCCAGCGCCGCCTGGTCGACGTAGAAGTTGCTCCGTGGCTGGGTCGCCTCCGCAGCGACGACGACCAGCGGGGTGCGGCTCTTCGCCGCCTCCGTCATGCCGGTCAGGGCGTTGGTCAGACCGCAGCCCTGGTGGACGGTGACCGCGGCCGGCCCGGCGCTCATCCGGGCGTAGGCGTCGGCCATCGTCGCCGCGCCGCCCTCGTGCCGGGCGGCGACGAACCGGGCGCCCGCCGCCACCATCGCGTTGGTGACCGCGAAGTTCCCCGAGCCCACCACACCGAAGGCGGTGTCGATCCCGGCGCGGACGAGCGCCCGCCCGACGACGTCCGCGACGGTCATCCCCGCTCGACCAGGGCCAGCACTCGCGACGGGGCGCCGGAGCCGCCGACGATCGGCAGCGGGCCCGCGATCAGCAGCGTGCCGGTCGGCGGCAGCTGCGCCAGGTTCTGCAGCTGGGTCAGGCCGTACTTGCCGTTGCCCATGAGCGCCGCGTGGCACGGGAACGGCGGGTCGAAGGAGTGCGCGGCGCCCGCGTCGGTGCCGACGGTCTCCACGCCCACCCCGATCACCGGCGCCTCCTCCCCCAGCCAGCGGGCGCAGGCCGGCGAGATGCCCGGGGTGTGCGGACCGGTGTCGTCGGCGTTGAGGAAGTCCTGCTGCGACGACGACCGGGCGTCCCAGCCCGTGCGGTAGAGCAGCCAGCCGCCGGTGGGCAGCGGCCCGTGGGCGGACTCCCACTCGCGGATGTGCTCGACCTCGAGCAGGAAGTCGGGGTTCTCGGCGGCCTGCGCGGAGAAGTCGAGCAGCACCGCGGGCGCGACCAGCCGTGCCGCCGGCACCGAGGCGACGTCGTCGCGGTCCCGCCCGGTGACCCAGTGGTTGGGCGCGTCGAAGTGGGTGCCGGTGTGCTCGCCGGTCCGGAAGTTGTTCCAGTACCAGGCCGGGCCGCGGTCGTCGTACCGGCTCAGCTCCTCCAGTTCGAACGTCGCGGTCTGGGCGAACTCCGGCGGCAACTGGATGACCGGCGTCTCGGCGGACAGCGGCGCGGTGAGGTCGAGCACCTCGACGGCGCCGGACGCGAGCCCGTCGGCGAGCGTGGCCAGGATCGACATGGAGGCCCCTTCGAGAGGATCGGCGGTGGACCGACCGAGCATTCACCGACGGACGCCGCTGCGGGAATCCCCTCCGCCTCTCTCTCGCTCCGTTGACGACCGTCGCGTACGCGGCATACGCTGCTAGCCATGCGCATCGCGGTCGTCGGCGGAGGCCCCGGAGGCCTGTACTTCTCCGCGCTGGTCAAGCAGCTCGACCCGACCCACGACGTCACGGTCTGGGAGCGCAACGCCCCGGACGACACCTTCGGCTTCGGCGTCGTCTTCTCCGACGAGACGCTCGGCGGCATCGAGCACGCCGACCCGGTCGTCTTCGGCGAGATGGAGCGGCACTTCGCCCGCTGGGACGACATCGACGTCCACTTCCGCGGGACGACGACGACGTCCGGGCGGGCACGGCTTCGCGGCGATGAGCCGCAAGGAGCTCCTCGGCATCCTGCAGCGCCGGTGCGCCGACCTCGGGGTCACCGTCCACTTCCGGACGCCGGCCCCCGACCCCGAGCGGCTGCGGGCCGCCTACGACCTCGTGCTCGCCGGCGACGGCGCCCGGTCGCGGTGCGCGAGCCTACGCCGACGTGTTCCGCCCGACGCTGGAGACCCGGCACAGCAAGTACATGTGGCTGGGCACCGACCTGGTCTTCGAGGCCTTCAAGTTCTACGTCGAGGAGACGCCGCACGGCGTCATGCAGATCCACGGCTACCCCTACGACCGCACCGGCAGCACGTTCATCGTCGAGATGCACGACGACGTCTGGCAGCGCGCGTTCGGCGACGTCGCCGCGATGGACCTCCCGCCGGGCGAGAGCGACATCAAGTCGATCGAGCTCGTCGAGCACCTGTTCGCCGACGTCCTCGGCGGCCACCGGGTGTTCGCGAACAACTCGAAGTGGCTCAACTTCCTGTCGCTGCGCAACGAGACCTGGCGGCACGGCAACCTGGTGCTGATCGGCGACGCCGCGCACACCGCCCACTTCTCCATCGGGTCGGGCACGAAGCTCGCCATGGAGGACGCCCTCGCGCTGGCCGCCTGCCTGCACGAGCACCCCGACCTCGACGCCGCGCTGACCGCCTACGAGGCGGAGCGCCGCCCGGTCGTGCTCTCCACGCAGCGCGCGGCGCAGGCCAGCCTGGAGTGGTTCGAGGACATCGGGCACTACGTGCACCAGGACGCCCGAGCAGTTCGCCTTCAACATCGTCACGCGCAGCCGCCGGGTCACCTACGAGAACCTGCGGCTGCGCGACCCGGAGTTCGTCGCCGGCATCGACGAGTGGTTCGCCCGCTCGCAGCCGGAGTCCCGGTCGCGCCGCGCGGCCGCCGATGTTCCACTCGTTCCGGCTCGGGTCGCTGGAGCTGAAGAACCGCATCATCGTCTCGGCGATGGACATGTACTCCGCTCATCACGGGCTGCCGACCGACTTCCACCTCGTCCACCTGGGCAGCAAGGCCCTCGGCGGCGCGGCACTGGTGATGACCGAGATGGTCTGCACGTCGCCGGAGGGCCGGATCACCCCCGGCTGCAGCGGGCTGTACACGCCGGAGCAGGAGGCGGCCTGGACCCGCGTCGTCGACTTCGTGCACGGCGCCACCGACGCCCGGATCGGCGTCCAGCTCGGGCACTCCGGGCGCAAGGGCTCGACGAAGCTGATGTGGGAGGGCATCGACGACCCGCTGCCCGAGGGCAACTGGGACGTCGTCGCGCCGTCGGCCCTGCCCTACTCCCCCGCCAACCAGGTGCCGCGCGAGCTGACCGAGGCCGAGCTCGCCGACATCCGCGACGAGTTCGTGCGCAGCGCCGAGGCCGCCGCCCGCGCCGGCTTCGACGTCCTCGAACTGCACTGCGCGCACGGCTACCTGCTCTCCTCGTTCATCTCCCCCCTGTCCAACCGGCGCACCGACCGCTACGGCGGCTCCCTGGAGAACCGGCTCCGGTTCCCGCTCGAGGTCTTCGACGCCGTCCGGGCGGTCTGGCCGGCCGAGCGGCCGATGACCGTCCGCATCTCCGCGACCGACTGGTACGAGGGCGGCACCGACGTGGACGACGCCGTCGAGGTGGCGCGCGCGTTCGCCGCGCACGGCGCCGACGGCATCGACGTATCCACCGGCCAGGTGGTGAAGGACGAGCGGCCCGCGTTCGGGCGCAGCTACCAGACGCCGTACGCCGACCGGATCCGCAACGAGGTGGGCCGCGAGTACGGCGTCGCGGTGATCGCCGTCGGGGCGATCTCCAGCTACGACGACGTCAACTCGATCCTGCTCGCCGGCCGCGCCGACCTCTGCGCCCTCGGCCGCCCGCATCTCTACGACCCGCAGTGGACGCTGCACGCCGCCGCCGAGCAGGAGTACACCGGCCCCGGCGCGGTCTGGCCCTCGCCGTTCGCGGCGGGCAGCCGCCGCCCGCAGACCGGGCGCATGGAGGGCCCCCGCCCGCGCCTCGAGCTGGTCCGGCACGGCGAGCCGCGCACCCGACACGCCCGCTGGCGGCCCGCGCCGACGGGTACCGGATGACACCGCACCGCTCGAGCGGCCACGATGGCTGCAGGGGAATCGAGCGAGGGAGCGGCCATGACCGACCGACCGGGGATCCCGGCCCGCGAGCTGTCCGACGAGGAACTCGAACGCCAGGGCGTGCACGCGCACGCCATGCGGCACTGGGTCTTCCTGCACGGCACGGCCGAGCAGTTCCGCACGCACACCGAGCGGATGCTCGAACTGGAGCAGGAGTACCTGCGGCGGCACCCGCAGCGCACCTGGCAGGGCTCGGGCGGCGACGCCGGCGCGCCCTCGCGCGACGAGCGGATCCGGGACCTCGTGCAGACGTTCTCCCGGGCGATCACCGCGCTTCTCGACGAGGAGCCGTCGCCGTCCGCGGCACCGGCGCGCCGCGGCGCGACCCGGTGGAGGCGCAGGCCGCGCTGCTCCAGCGGTTCGCCGAGGCGCCCGATGGCCGCATGCGACAAGCTGGAGGCGCACCAGATCGCCCGCCAGCTGGCGCCCGACAGCCACCTGGTCGCCGAGCCTCTACCGCCAGGACCCGCCCCTGCTGCAGGCCGACCGCGACGCGCGCGTGATCACCGACGCCGGGCGGGCGTGGCTGCAGAAGCACGCCGTCTCCGGCCTGAGCGGTTCGATCAGTGGCGGCGGGACAGCTCCGCCCACGCGGCCTTCGCTCGCGGGGCCCAGGCGGCGTGCCGCTCGCGGAACACCTCGGCGGCGCGGTTGCCGCTCCACCGCGGCGGCAGGAGGTCGCGCGGCAGCGCGGGATCGAGCAGCGGGAAGCGCCGCCACTCCTGGACCAGGCGGACCTGGGCCACCAGGGCCTGCCGGTCGCTGCGCGGCCGCGGCCGGCCGACCAGGTCCAGGAAGTCCTCGTACCGGGCCTCGATGGCGTCGAGGTCCCAGGCCGTGCGCGCGAGCGAGCGCTCGTCGCCGAGCCGGCCGGCCGTGGCCACGAACGACCAGCTGGCCGCGACCAGGCCCAGCTCCTCGATGACCTGGCACGCCTCGGGCTCGCGGTCGACGCGGGGGGTCACCCAGGTGGTCGCGTTGACCGAGCCCAGCCCGGTCCAGCCCAGGCGGGTGCGCAGGCGCTGCCGCAGCGCCCGGTTGTTCTCCGGCACGCCGATCGTCATCACCAGCCAGCGACCGTCCCACGGCCGCTCGTCGGCCGCGAAGCCGTAGATCCGGTCGGTGCCCTCGCGCAGCAGCCGGGTGCCGGCGGCGGTGAGGCTCCAGCGGGTCTCCCGCCCGACCCGGCTGGCCTCGATCCAGCCGCTGTCGGCGGTGCGCATGATCGCCTGGCGGGCGGCCTTCTCCGCGACGGACAGGTCGGCCAGCAGGTCGATGAGCGTCGCCGTCCAGACCGGCCGGCCGTCGGGCAGCACGAACTCACCGAGCACGGTCAGCAGCAGGCTGCGGGCACTGGCGGCGCCGAGCTCCTGACGCCGGGTGACGACCGGCCCGTCCACGACCTCCACGGAACGCATCGTTGCACCTTCCACCAACTGGCCGTCGGAACGCCCACCGCGAGCCGGGCCTGCGGAGGGGCGGTCACCGATGTGTAACAGACGATCCGTCTCCGCTGTGACACTTGACACACGTATGACGAGCACTACAAGCTCTACCAGCGACGGACGTGCATCTGTAGCACGTCGCGCGACCCTCTGGAGTGTGCAATGACGCCCCCCGCCTTCTCCCGTCGTCGCCTGGTCACCTCCGCCGGAGCGGCGGCCATGGCCCTCACCCTCGCCGCCTGTGGCGGCGGCAGCCTCGGGGGTGACGAAGGCGGGGACGGCGGGGACGGGGGTGGCGGCGGCGGCACGATCAAGGTCGGGCTGGTCATCCCCCAGGCCGGCGTCTACACGCCGCTCGGCGAGGACATGCAGCAGGGCTGGGAGCTGTGGCTCGAGCAGAACGACGGCAACTCGGCAACTACGAGGTCGAGACCGTCATCGCCGACGAGGGCGAGGGCCCGGACACCGGCGTCCCGGCGATCCAGCGCCTGCTGCAGGAGGACCAGGTCGACGTCGTGGTCGGCGTCGTGAACTCGGCGACCGCGCTCGGCGCGGCCGACCAGTTCGCCGAGGCGCAGAAGCTGCTCGTCGTCACCAATGCCGGCGCCGGCGCCATCACCGGCGACGCCTCCTCGCCGTACGTCTGGCGCACGTCCTTCACCAACGCCCAGATCGCCGCGGCGATGGGCGAGCACCTGGCCGCAGAAGGCGTCGGGCCCGTGTACGTCATGGCGCCCGACTACGCCGCCGGCCAGGAGGTCGTGGCCGGCTTCACCGAGGCCTACGAGGCGGGCGGCGGCACGGTCGCCGGCCAGGCGCTGCCACCGTTCGGGACGACGCAGGACTACCAGCCGTTCCTGTCCCCGATCCAGTCCTCCGGGGCCGAGGCCACCTTCGTCTTCTTCTCGGGCGGCGAGGCGGTGAGCTTCGTGCAGCAGTACGCCGAATTCGGGCTGAAGGACAGCATCCCGCTGTACGGCTCGGGCTTCCTCACCGAGGGCAGCGTGCTCGACGCCCAGGGTGAAGCCGCCGTCGGCATCCAGACGACGCTGCACTACTCGACCGAGATCGAGAACGACGCGAACACGGCGTTCGTCGAGGCGTACCAGGAGGCGTACGACGAACTGCCGACCGTGTTCGGCATGACGACCTACGACACGGCCAACGTCCTCGACCAGGCGCTCGAGGGCGCCGAGGGGCTCAGCGGCGACGAGCTGTCGGCGGCACTCGACGGCCTCGGCGAGATCGAGAACAGCCCCCGCGGCCCGTGGAGCTTCAACGGCCAGACCCCCGAGCAGACGATCTACCTGCGCGAGGTGACCGACGAGGGTGGCACGCTGCTCAACAGCGTCGTCACCGACCTCGGCGTCTTCGAACAGCCGCTCGGCTGACGCGTGCAACATCCGTCGTCGTTCCCCGCCGCCGCCCCGGCTGCGGCGGGGAACCCGGGAGGGGGCACCACACCGTGATCGGCTGGTTGGACGCCAACCTCGTCAGCATCCTCAACGGCTTCGCCATCGGCTCGTTGCTGTTCATCCTCGCCGTCGGGCTGTCCATCGTCTTCGGGATGATGGACGTGCTGAACCTCGCCCACGGCGCGTTCTTCCTGATCGGCTCCTACCTGGCGGTCACGTTCGTCGCCGGGGAGTCGTGGGGCGGATTCCTCACCGCCCTCGGCGTCGCCGCCCTGGTCGGACTGCTGGCCGGCGGTGCGCTGTCGGTGCTCACCGAGCCCCTCGCTCGCCGGCCGATCCTCGACCAGGCGCTGCTCACGCTGGGCATCTCGCTGATCGTCGCGGAGACCCTGTCGATCATCTACGGCAACGACGTGCTGTCGATCGCCCGAGCCACCCGGCCTCGACGGCAGCGTCGTCGGTCGCCGGCAGCTCCTACCCCACCTACCGGCTGATGCTCATCGGCGTCGGCCTGGTGCTCGCCCTGGTGGTCTGGCTCGTGGTCGAGAAGACCTCGATCGGCGCACTGGTGCGGGCCAGCGTCGCCGACCGCGACATGGTCTCCGCGATGGGGATCGACTACCGGAAGGTGAAGATCGCCGTCCTGGGCGTGGGCTCGCTGCTGGCCGTGGTGGCGGGCGTACTGGCCGCCCCCGTGTACGGCGCGCGCCCCGGTCTGGACAAGACGATCCTGCTGCTCGCGCTCGTGGTCATCGTCATCGGCGGCCTGGGCTCGATCCGCGGGGCGCTGGTCGGCGCCCTGGTGATCGGCCAGGTGGAGTCGCTGGGCCGGGCGCTGGTGCCCGAGTTCGCTTCCTTCATCCTCTTCGGCACGCTGGCCCTCGTGCTGATCGCCCGGCCGCAGGGCCTGTTCGCCGGGAAGGTGGCCCACTGATGAGCGTCGATCCCCGACGAGCTCGGTCGAGACCGTGCCGCCGCGCCGGTGACCGCGGCCGCGCGACGCCGACGCCGTCGACCCGCAGGTCGACGCTGCTCCGGCGCGGGGTACCCCTGCTGGCACTGCTCGTCGTCCTGGCGTCGGCGCCGCTGTTCGTCGCGCCGTTCACCGCCAACACGCTGTCCCGGATCCTGATCTTCGCGCTGTTCGCCGTGAGCCTCGACCTGCTCGTCGGCATCACCGGTCTGCCGTCGCTCGGGCACGCGGCCTACTTCGGCATCGGCGCGTACACGGCCGGGCTGGTGGCGATCCACTGGACCAGCGAGGCGCCGGTCGCCGTCCTGCTCGCCGCCGGAGCGGGGGCCGTCGCCGCCGCCGCGACCGGCTGGCTGGCCGTGCGCAGCGGCGGCGTGTACTTCCTGATGCTGACGCTGGCGATCGGTGAGCTCGTCCACCAGCTCGCCCAGCGGCTGTCGTCGGTGACCGGCGGGTCCAACGGCCTGTTCGGGATCCCCAGCGTGCGGGTCGCCGGCCAGCCGCTGACGCTGGCCGGGCTCCTCTACTGGTACGTCCTGCTTTTCGCGCTGCTCGGCTTCCTCGGCCTGTGGCTGGTCGCGCACTCCCCGTTCGGCGGGGCCCTGCGCGGGATCCGCGACAACGAGCCGCGCATGCGTTCGCTGGGCTACTCGCCGTTCCGCTACAAGTTCGTCGCCTTCACGATCGCCGGCGGCTTCGCCGGCCTGGCCGGGGGGCTGTTCGCGGGCCTGGTGCGGATCGTGAACCCGTCCGACGCGAGCTTCACCACCAGCGCTCTCATCCTGCTGGCGGTCATCCTCGGCGGGGCCGGAACGCTCTGGGGCCCGGTCCTCGGCGCCGCCGTCGTGGTGCTGGTGCGGGACACCTTCGGCCCGCAGCTCGACGGGCACGGCCCGCTGCTGCTGGGCGTGGTCTTCGTCGTCGCCGTCTACGTTCTGCCCCGCGGGTTCGCCGGCCTCGCCGGCCTGTTCGTCCGCCGGCAGCGCGCCTCGGGAGGCCCGGCATGAACGAGCCCCTGCTCTCCCTGTCCGGGGTCGGCCGCACGTTCGGCGCCCTGAAGGCGGTGGACGACGTCAGCCTCGACGTCCCCGCCGGCGCCCGGCACGCGCTGATCGGGCCCAACGGCGCCGGCAAGAGCACCCTGTTCAAGCTGATCACCGGCACCCTGCCGGTGACGGCGGGCTCGGTCGCCCTCGCCGGCGCGGACATCACCCGCCTGCCGGAGCACCAGCGCGCCCGCCGCGGGATCAGCCAGACCCTGCAGCACTCGAGCCTGTTCCTCACCCAGACGGTGCTGCAGAACGTCGCTCCTGGCCGCGCAGCGCCGGCACGGTAGCCGGCGCTCGCTCGTGCCGCGGCAGCAGGCTGCCGCCCGCGACCGGGCCCGGGCCCTGCTGGCCGACGTCGGCCTCGAGCAGCGGGCGGGCACGCCCGTCGCGGCCCTCGGGCACGGCGAACGCCGGCAGGTGGAGGTCGCGATCGCGCTGGCCTGCGAGCCGCGGCTGCTGCTGCTCGACGAGCCGGCCGCGGGCATGTCCCCGGCCGAGAGCGCCCGGCTGGTCGGGCTGCTGCAGTCGCTGCCGGAGTCGGTGACGTTGGTGATCGTCGAGCACGACCTCGACGTCGTCTTCGCGCTGGCCGGCTCGGTGACCGTGCTGCACCTGGGCCGGGTGCTGCTGACCGGCGCTCCCGACGAGGTCCGCGGCCAGCGACGCGGTCCAGGAGGCCTACCTGGGCCGCGGCCGCGAGTCGCTGTTCCTCGATGATTCCGGTCCGGCCCAGCTGGGGGTGGGGTGATGCTCGAGGTCCGCGGACTGGAGTCCGGCTACAAGCGCAGCGCCGTCCTGCAGGGGGTCGACCTCGACGTCGCCGCCGGCCAGGTGCTCGGCCTGCTGGGCCGCAACGGCGTCGGCAAGAGCACGCTGATCAACACGCTGATGGGCCTGGTGCACCCCTCGGCCGGCTCGGTCCGGCTCGACGACCTCGACCTGACCGGACGGCGTCCCGACGTCATCGCCCGGGCCGGGGTGGCGCTGGTTCCGCAGGGCCGCCGGGTCTGGGCGCCGCTGTCGGTGACCGAGCACCTGGACCTCGCGGCGCGACGGGGACGGGGGCGCGGGCCCTGGGACATCGGCCGCGTGCTGGAGCTGCTCCCCCGACTCGGGGAACGCCGCCAGCACGCCGCCGGTCAGCTCTCCGGCGGCGAGCAGCAGATGCTGGCGATCGCCCGGGCGCTGCTGACCAACCCCCGGCTCGTGCTGATGGACGAGCCGTCGGACGGGCTCGCTCCGGCGGTGGTGGACCTGATCGGCGAGGCGATCGGCGGGATGAAGGCGGAGGGGGTCACCCTCGTCGTCGTCGAGCAGGACCTGCACCTGGCGTTCGCGGTGGCCGACGACATCGCCGTCATGGACAAGGGCGTGATCGTGCACCGCTCGACCACCCGGGAGTTCCGCAGCGACAGCTCGGTCGCCCACTCCCTGCTCGGCGTGGCCTGACGCTCAACGGAGTTGGGCGGCACCTGGCCGCGGTGTCGTCCGGTAGGACGACGATGTTCTAGAACCGGTGGTTCTCGGGGTCGACGTAGCCGCCGCTCTCCTCGGCCCCGGGGCCCAGATCGGAGCCGCCCGACTGCTCCGTGTCGGACCGGGGGCGCGCGGCGGCCCGGTCCCGCTCGGCGGCGTAGCGGGCCTGGTGCGCCTCGCCGGGCAGTTCGGCCTTGCCGGTGCCCGGATGGCCCGCCTGGCGCTGGCCGATGTCCCGCTCCCGGTCGCCCACCCGCTTGCGCAGCCGGCCGTCGTCGGTGCCGGTGAAGCCGTGCGCGACGAACCACTCGGTCACCGATGCCCGCTCGGGATGCGTGTCGCGCACGACGTTCACGACGTAGTTGAGACCGCGCGCGGCCGCCTCGTCCTCCAGCCGGGCGAGCGCGAAGGCGCCGGCCCCGCTGCCCCGGGCCCCCTCCTCGACGGCGAGCAGGATCTCCGCGTCACCCCAGACGTCGTCCAGCCAGCCGTAGCCGACGACGCGGTCGCCGTCCTCGACCCGCCACCAGTCGCTGGACAGCCGCTCCCCCGGGGTGCGCGCCTCGGCGCGGAAGACGCCGTCCGGGACGGTCGCGAACACGCGCTCGCGGTCGGCGTCCCAGCGCGGGTCGTCGTCCTTCACCCAGCGAAGCGTGTCGGTGCGGGTGTCCGTTGTCGGCATGGCGGCCCCCTGAGGCATCGGTCATCCGGGCGGCCGTCACAGGCGGCCGGTCGTAGATTCTCACGATAGAGACGTGAGCCACATGTCTACACTAGAACTGCTCCTTGCGCATCTGGCTGTAGCACGTCAGGATGGGCCCGTAAGCCCGCGGGACCGCCGCGTCCGCACATCCCTTGGAGGCACCGTGACGACCCTCGACGACCGTCCGCCGGCCGGAGGCGCAGAGGCCACGGCCCCGGCCCAGACCGAGGTCTCCTTCGACACCTCGCCCGACCAGTACAAGCACTGGACGCTGTCGGTCGACGGCGACGTGGCCACGCTCACGCTGGACGTGGCCGAGGACGGCGGCATCGTCCCGGGCTACGAGCTGAAGATGAACAGCTACGACCTGGGCGTCGACATCGAGCTGCACGACGCGGTCCAGCGGATCCGGTTCGAGCACCCCGAGGCCAAGGTCATCGTCGTCACCAGCGGCAAGGACCGGATGTTCTGCGCCGGCGCCAACATCAAGATGCTCGCCGCCTCGGCGCACAGCTGGAAGGTGAACTTCTGCAAGTTCACCAACGAGACCCGCAACGGCCTCGAGGACGCCTCCGCCCACTCCGGCCTGCGCTCGATCGCCGCGGTGAACGGCACCGCGGCCGGCGGCGGCTACGAGCTGGCGCTGGCCTGCGACGAGATCGTGCTCGTCGACGACAACTCCTCGGCCGTCTCGCTGCCCGAGGTCCCGCTGCTCGGCGTGCTGCCCGGCACCGGCGGCCTGACCCGCGTCGTCGACAAGCGCGGCGTCCGGCGCGACCTCGCCGACGTCTTCTCCACCACCTCCGAGGGCATCCGCGGCGAGCGCGCCGTGCAGTGGCGGCTCGTCGACGGCATCGCCAAGGCCCGCGAGTTCCCGGAGGAGATCGCCCGCCGCGCGGCCGAGGCCGCCGCGACGTCGTCGCGCCCCGGCGCCGGCGCGCAGGGCGTGCCGCTCACCCCGCTGAAGCGCGAGGTCGACGGCGACACCACCCGGTACGAGCACGTGCGCGTGGTCCTCGACCACGAGTCGGGCACCGCCACGGTCACCGTGCTCGGCCCGACCGGCGTGCCCGGCGAGCATCGAGGAGCTGCACGAGCAGGGCGACCAGGCCTGGCTGCTGGCCGCCACCCGCGAGCTCGACGACGCGATCCTGCGGCTGCGCACCAACGAGCTCTCCGTCGGCACCTGGCTGCTGCGCACCGAGGGCGAACGCTGTCGCGACCGTGGCCGCCTACGACGAGTTCCTGCTCGCGCACCGCGACGACTGGCTGGTCAACGAGACCATCGGCTTCTACAAGCGGGCGGTGAAGCGGCTCGACACGACGTCGCGCAGCCTGTTCGCGCTGATCGAGCCGGGCAGCTGCTTCGCCGGCCTGCTGGCCGAGATCGCGTTCTCGGCCGACCGCTCGTTCATGCTCGAGGGGCAGTTCGAGGACGACGAGGACCCCAAGCCCGCGGCGGTCATCCGGCTCGACGAGTTCAACACCGGCCTGCTGCCCATGGGCAACGACCTCACCCGCATGCAGGTCCGCTTCCTCGGCAGCGCCGACGAGCTGGCCGCCGCGGAGGCCGCCGTCGGCCGGGACCTGCTCGCCGCCGACGCCCTCGAGCTCGGCCTGGTCACCAGCGCCCCGGACGACATCGACTGGGAGGACGAGATCCGCCTGGTCGTCGAGGAGCGCAGGAGCTTCTCCCCCGACGCGCTGACCGGCATGGAGGCCAACCTCCGCTTCGCCGGCCAGGAGACCCCGGAGACCAAGGTCTTCGGCCGCCTCACCGCCTGGCAGAACTGGATCTTCCAGCGGCCGAACGCCGCTGGCCCCGAAGGAGCACTGCGCCGGTACGGCACCGGTCAGCGGGCCGACTACGACAGGAAGCGGGTCTGACCACGATGACGACGACCGAGATCCAGCCCCACCAACGGCACGGTCACCGGCGAGGCCCCGAAGCCCACCGGCCCGCTGTCGAAGATCGACTACAGCGAGAAGATCCCGAACAACGTCAACCTGGCCGGCGACCGCAAGCTCCAGCGCGCGCTGGAGGGCTGGCAGCCGAAGTTCCTCGACTGGTGGAAGAACCTCGGGCCCGTCCATCCCCACCCACGACGTCTACCTGCGGACGGCGATCGCGGTCGGCCGCGACGGCTGGGCGCACTTCGACCGGGTGCCGATGGAGGAGTACCGCTGGGGCATCTTCCTGGCCGAGGCCGACCCCGACCGGAAGGTCAACTTCGGCGACAAGAAGGGCGAGCCGGCCTGGCAGGAGGTCCCCGGTGAGCACCGGTCGGACCTGCGCCGGCTGATCGTCGTCCAGGGCGACACCGAGCCCGCCTCGGTCGAGCAGCAGCGGCACCTCGGCATGACCGCGCCGTCGCTGTACGACATGCGCAACCTGTTCCAGGTCAACGTCGAGGAGGGGCGTCACCTGTGGGCGATGGTCTACCTGCTGCACGCCTACTTCGGGAAGGACGGCCGCGAGGAGGCCGAGCAGCTGCTCAAGCGGAACTCGGGCGACTACGACTCGCCGCGCATCCTCGGGGCGTTCAACGAGGAGACGACGGACTGGCTGTCGTTCTTCATGTTCACCTACTTCACCGACCGGGACGGCAAGTACCAGCTCGGAACGCTGAAGGAGAGCGGCTTCGACCCGCTGGCGCGCACCTGCGAGTTCATGCTCAAGGAAGAGGCGCACCACATGTTCGTCGGCACCACCGGCGTGCAGCGCACCGTGCAGCGGACCGCCGAGCTGATGAAGCAGCACGGCACCGACGACATCTGGCAGTACGGCGGCATCCCGCTGTCGGTCATCCAGAAGTACCTGAACTTCCAGTTCTCCGTCTCGATGGACCTGTTCGGCTCGGAGACGTCGTCGAACGTGGCCGCGTACTACACCTCGGGCCTCAAGGGCCGCTGGATGGAGACCCGGCGCAAGGACGACCACCAGCTGCACGACCAGACGATGGACGTGCCGATCATCGAGAACGGCCGGATGAGCACGAAGACCGTGCCGATGCTCACCGCGCTCAACCTCGACCTGCGCAACGAGTACGTCGCCGACTGCGCCAACGGCGTCAAGCGCTGGAACCAGGAGCTGGAGGACGCCGGCCTCGAGGAGCGGCTGTTCCTGCCGCACCAGGCGTTCAACCGCAAGGTCGGCTCGTTCGCCGGCCACCACGTCACGCCGACCGGCGAGATCGTCGACGACGCGACCTGGGAGCGGACGGTCGGCGACTACCTGCCGACGCCCCGACGACCGGGCGCAGGTCGCCGAGCTGATGGTGCCGCACTACGACGCCGGCGAGTTCGCCAGCTGGATCGCCCCGCCGTCGGTCGGCATCAACTCCATGCCGGTCGAGTACGACTACGTCCGGTTCTGAACCCCGGCGGAGTCGGATGCGTGCGTGTAACGCGCACGAGTCGACTCCGCTCTCACGAAGGAGGGCAGCGTGGCCACCCTCGACACCGCTCCCGCAGCACCCGTACCGCCGTCGGTGCCCCCGTCACCGGACGCCTTCAACGCCGCCGAGTGGCTGGTCACCCGGCACGCCGTCGCGACGCCGGAGCGCCGCGCGATCACCGCGATCGGCCTCGACGGCAGCGTCCGCACCCTCACCTACGCGAGAGCTGGACCAGGAGGTGCGGCGATTCGCCGCGGCCCTGATCGCCTCGGGCGTCCGCCCCGAGGAACGGCTGATCCTGTGCATGGGCGACACCCCCGAACTGCTGACGGCGTTCCTCGCCGGGCTGCGGATCGGCGCCGTCCCGGTGCCGGTGAGCACCATGCTCAAGCCGAAGGACATCGCGGTGCTGGCCCGCGACAGCCGCACTCGCCTCGTGGCACTCAGCTCGGAGTTCGCCGAGCTGGCACCCGCCGTGGGCGGGCTGCCCGACCTGGCCGACGTCGTCGTCCTGACCGACGGCCCCGGTGCCGCGCTGCCCGAGGTCGAAGGCACCCGCGTGCGCGACTGGGACTCCTTCGTGGCCGCCGGCGCCGACGTCCTCGACCAGACCGCCACGCCGTACCCCACGGTCGCCGACTCCCCCGCCTTCTGGCTCTACACGTCCGGCACGACCGGCACGCCCAAGGGCGCGATGCACCGGCACGGGTCGCTGCGCGACACCGCCGAGACCTATGCCCGGGACGTGCTCGGGATCGGCCCGGACGACGTCACCTTCTCCGTGGCCAAGTTCTTCTTCGCCTACGGGCTGGGCAACACGATGACGTTCCCGTTCTCGGTCGGGCGCGAGCACGGTCCTCGACCGGTCGCGGCCCAGCCCGGCCGGCACGCTGCGGGTGCTGCGCGAGCTGCGGCCCACGCTGTTCTTCGGCGGGCCGACGTACTACGCGGCGCTGCTCGCGGCCGGCCTCCCGCAGGACGCCTTCACCGGCGTGCGGGCCTGCGTCTCGGCCGGCGAGGCGTTCCCGGCGGCGCTGTTCGAGCGCTTCACGTCCACCTTCGGCGTCGAGATGCTCGACGGCATCGGCTCGACGGAGATGCTGCACATCTTCATCAGCGGCCGCCCCGGTCGGACCCGCGCCGGCGCCACCGGCGAGATCGTCGCCGGCTACGACGCGAAGATCGTCGACGACGACGGCGCCCCCGTGCCCGACGGCACCCCCGGCAACCTGTTCGTGCGCGGCAGCTCGGCGGCGACCGGCTACTGGTGCCGCATGGCGACCACGCGGCTGGTGTTCCAGGGCGACTGGGTGCGCACGGGTGACACCTACGTCCGCAGCGAGGACGGCTACTTCAGCTCGCTGGGCCGCACCGACGACATCATCAAGGCCGGCGGCATCTGGGTGTCCCCCACCGAGGTGGAGGAGCGGCTGCGCCAGCACCCCGAGGTCACGCAGGTCGTCGTCGTGTCCGTGCCCGACGACTCCGGGCTGGACAAGCCGGTGGCCTGCACCGTGCTCGCTCCCGGCTCGGCGGTGACGGCCGACGACCTGGTGGCGTTCTGCCGCGAGGGGCTGGCCGCCTTCAAGCGCCCGCGCAACGTCCTGGTGTTCGACGAGCTGCCGACCACCGCGACCGGCAAGCTGCAGCGTTTCCGCATCCGTGAACTGGCCCTCGAGCGCCTCGCCGGCTCGGCCTCCCCCGACCTGGCACCGACCACTGGAGGACCCGCATGACTGCGACGGAGACCCTGCTGCCCGAGGCCGGCGCGGACGGCGGACGGCAGGTCGACGTCGACCTGCTGGTCGTCGGGGCCGGCCCGGCCGGCCTCTACGCCGCCTACTACGCGGGCTTCCGCGGGCTGCGCACCGCCATCATCGACAGCCTGCCGGAGCCCGGCGGCCAGGTGACGGCGCTGTACCCGGAGAAGATGGTCTACGACGTCGCCGGCTTCCCCGGGATCAAGGGCCGCGACCTGGTGGCCGGTCTCGTGGAGCAGGCCGCACGGTTCGAGCCGGTCTACGTGCTGGGTGAGCGCGCCGAGCACCTCACCAACGAGGCCGGGCACCGCCCGCGGGCCGGCGAGCGGCTCGTCGTCACCACCGACAAGGGCACCCGGATCACGACCGGCACCGTCGTCATCACCGGGGGCATCGGCACCTTCACGCCCCGCCCGCTGCCGGGCGGGGCGCAGTGGGAGGGCCGCGGGCTGACCTACGTCGTCAAGGAACTCGCCGCCCACGCCGGGCAGGACGTCGTCATCGTCGGCGGCGGCGACAGCGCCGTCGACTGGGCGCTGGCCCTCGACGGCCTCGCGTCGTCGGTGACCCTCGTGCACCGGCGCAAGCACTTCCGGGCGCACGCGGCCAGCGTCCACGACATGGAGAAGGGCTCGACCGTGATCGTCACCGACGCGCAGGTCGACTCCCTCGAGGGGGACGACCGCCTGCACACCGTCAACGTCAAGCACAAGGACGGCGCCGTGACGGCGTACAAGGCGAACTCCGTCATCGCCGCGCTCGGGTTCACCGCGGACATCGGCCCGCTCGAGACCTGGGGCATCGAGATCGTCGACCGCAAGATCATGGTCGACACCGCGATGCGCACGTCCGTGCCCGGCGTGTACTCGGCCGGCGACATCACCGAGTACCCGGGCAAGGTGCGGTTGATCGCCGTAGGTTTCGGGGAGTCCGCGACCGCGGTCAACAACGCCGCCACCTATCTCGACCCCGACCAGCCGCTGTTCCCCGGCCACAGCAGCGACGACCCCGCCGGCATCGGCGCGTCCGCCGCCCACTGAGCCCCCGTCCGAGGAGATCCCCGTGCCCTACGTCATCGGCGCTGAGTGCATCGACGTCAACGACATGTCCTGCGTCGACGAGTGCCCGGTCGACTGCATCTACGAGGGCGACCGGAAGCTCTACATCAATCCCAAGGAGTGCATCGACTGCGGCGCCTGCGAGCCGGTCTGCCCGGTCGAGGCGATCAGCCAGGACCGACGGGTGAGCGAGGAGAACGAGCCGCACATCACCGACAACCGGCGGTTCTTCATCGAGCCGCTTCCCGGCCGCGACGCCCCCCTCGGCAGCCCGGGCGGGGCGTCGAAGGTCGGCAAGATCGGCGTGGACACCGAACTGGTCGCCGACACGCTGGATGAAGTGCGCTGACGCCCCCTTCGACGGCCTGGAAGGGGGCGTCAGCGCACTTCATCGGGCGGGCGCCGGCCGACTTCAGCCCAGCGTCAGCACCCGGACCAGCAGCTGGGCCGCCGATCCACCCGCCTCGGTCGCGGTGGCCAGCGCCCGCGGCACGTCGAGGTCGTCGAGCAGGGCTGCGGCGACCTCCTGCTGGGCCGCCTCCGCCGCCCCGGGCCGCGAGGCGGCGGCGTAGAGGTCGTGCAGCGCCTCGGTGGCGGCCACCAGCAGCTCCGGCCGGTACTCCCAGCCCTGGAACCAGCGGCGGTCGAGCAGCATCAGCCGGATCGCCGCGGCGGGCGCGGTCTCCAGGAGGTCGGCCACCAGCGTCAGGTTGCCGATCGACTTCGACATCTTCGCGCCGTCCTGGCGCACCGCCCCGACGTGCAGCATCCGCCGGGCGAACGGTCCCACCGCGACGGCCGCCTCGACCATCGCGGCCTGGTAGGCGTGGTGCGGGAACGCGAGGTCCTCGCCGCCGACCAGCACGTCCACCGAGGACCCGAGCGTGGCAGCGGCCATGGCCGAGCACTCGGCGTGCCACCCGGGCCGGCCCCAGCCCCACGGGCTGGGCCACGCGGGGTCCTTCTCCCCCGACGGCCGCCAGACGGGAACGTCCAACGGGTCGTCGCGCAGGGGGTCGTCGGGGAAGTCCCCGAACGCCTCGGACAGCTCCAGCGCCGTGGCCCGGTCCAGCCCGGCCCGCTCGTGCACGTGGGCGCCGCGGAAGAACACGTGCCCCTCGCGCTCGTAGGCACGGCCGGCGACCAGCAGCGCCGCCGCGAGTTGCTGGACGTGCGGGACGTACGAGCGGGCCCGGGGCGTCATCGTCGGCCGGTGGACGCGCAGCGCCTCCATGTCGCGCTCGAAGAGGAACTCCTGGCTGAGCGCGAACTCGTCGTAGTGCTTCCCGCGCGCCTCCGCGGCGCGGGTCAGCACGTCGTCGACGTCGGTGACGTTGCGGCTGATGACCACCTCGACGCCCGCCGTCGCCAGCACGCCGCGCAGGGCGTCGGCCCACACGAAGGTGGCCGCGTGGCCCAGGTGCGTCACGTCGTAGGGCGTGATGCCGCACGTGTAGATGCGCGCGGTCCCGAGGATCGGCAGCGGGCCGCCGGCCAGCCGCAGGTCGGCGCTGCGCAGCGGGCCCGATTCGGCCACCCGGCCGGCGGCGCCGACGACACCGGACGAGGGCACGGGGTTGGGAGCCATGTCCCGCATCCTGCCTGGTGGCGAGTTCCCGCCACAGCCCGGTCGGGATCATCGGCTCTACCCTCCGGCCGTGGACTTCGAGTTCACCGAGCGCCGGCCCGCCGGGCGCCTCGGGCGCTACGTCGAGTCGGTGTGGCACGCCCGCGGCCAGATCCCCTACGCCCGCGAGAAGATCGCCCCCACCGGCTCCACCGTGGCCGGGATCGTCCTCGGACCGCCGATCCGGCAGACACCCGACGGCGGGGAGACGTTCGAGGCCGTCACCGGCTTTCTCATCGGGCCGCACGACCGGCCGCTGGTCAACGAGCCGACCGGAGGCACCGACTGCGTCGGCATCGTGACGACGCCGATCGGCTGCGCCGCCGTCCTCGGGGTACGACCCGGCCCGCTGCGCGGCCGGGTCGTCGACCTGCTCGATGCCTGGCCGGCCGCCCGGGCGCTGCGCGAGGACCTGCGCACCGCACCCTGCGGACACCGTTCTCGGCCTGGTGGAGGCGGCGCTGGCCGCCGGTCTCGACGAGTCCGACCGTGCCCTCGACCGCTGCGCCGAGGTGGTCGCCGCCCTGGAGGCCACGCCCGCGCGGCCCGTCGCCGAGATCGCCGCGGAGCTGGGCATCTCGCACGGCTACCTGGACCGGGAGTTCACCCGCGTCGTCGGCATGCCGCCCCGCGCGCTCGCCCGGGTGCTGCGCGTGCGTCGGCTGCTCGAACAGATCGACGTCCAGGACGACGTCCTCTGGACCCGGCTGGCCGCCGATCTCGGCTGGTACGACCAGGCCCACCTGGTCCGGGACGTCACCCGGCACACCGGCGTGCCGCCGACGGCCTACGTCCGGGCGCAGCGCCGCTTCCTGCACCCCGAGGACCAGGCACCCGGGTTCGTCCCCGAGGACGACGGGTGAAGTCCGTCCAAGACCCGGGGACGACGACGCCGCCACCATGGGCCTCCGTACATGGGGGCGAGGAGGGGCGATGGCGCAGGCGTTCACCGCGGTCCGGGAGCTCGACCGCCCGGCCGCTGACGTGTGGGAGCAGCTGACCGACTGGGACCGGGCCGCGGGCTGGCTGGGCGTCGACTCGATCCGGGCGGAGGGACCGACCGCCGTCGGCACCGAACTGGTGTTCCGGGCCCGGGGCAAGGACCGCCGCAGCGAGATCGCCGCGCTCGACCCCGGCCGCTCGATCACCCTCCGGTCGCGGCAGGGCGGGGTGACCGCCGACTACACCTACACCGTCGAGCCGATGGGCACCGGCAGCCGGGCCACCCTGGTCGCCGACGTGCGCACCGCCGGTCTGTGGTCGCTGCTCGGTCCGGTGATCCGGGGGGCCATCCGCAAGGAGGACGCCGGCCAACTCGAGGCACTGGAGCGGGCACTCGCCCATCCGTGAAGAACCATGCCCGGCTGATGACGCGGACCGGACTCTCGGCCGACTCGGTGAAGGCCCGCCACTCGTAGTGCGCCAATGCGGCAGCCATCGCCGAGGCGCGTTCTTCGACAGCGATGGCCCGACCGTCATCCGGTCGGGGTGATGCACATCGGGACCCGGGTTGCGACGGTCGTTCAGGGTGCCCCGCCGCGGCTCCTCGGGGCCGTCGACGACGAGCACTTCCGCCGAAGTTCGGAGCAGGTCAGGAAAGGAAGGACGGCAGACAAAAGATCAGCGGCATCGTCATCGGCGTAGCCGCCGCGCGCGGTTGCGCTGCTCCGACGGAACGCCCATCAGCACCGCTGACCCAGAACCTCCCCACCGTCGAAAGCCGTGCCTACGGCAATGACGCCGTACCGCATCCCACCCGCCTGAGCTGACCCTGCCCGGGTGTCGACAGCACCTAGGCGGATCCCTCGGGCAATCCGACCGAGGAGTGCCGTCATGCCCGAGCCGTTCCATGGTGTCGTCAATCTCGACATCCGCGACTCGACGCCCGACTGGGCGCCGTTCTCCCAGCCGGTGGCGCCGCCCGGGACGCCGAACGTGGTCTACGTGGTGCTCGACGACGTCGGGTTCGGGGCGCTGGGCTGCTACGGCGGCCTGATCGACACACCGAACATCGACCGGATCGCCGCCGCCGGCCTGCGGTACACCCAGTGGCACACGACCGCGCTGTGCTCGCCGACCCGGTCCTGCCTGCTCACCGGGCGCAACCACACCACGAACGGGATGGCGTGCATCACCGAGGCCGCGACCGGGTTCCCGAACGGCAACGGTCACGTGCCGCCGGAGTGCGCCACGCTCGCCGAGGTGCTCGTCGAGCGCGGGATCAGCACCGCGATGGTCGGCAAGTGGCACCTCTGCGCCCAGGACGAGATGAACCTGGCCGCGTCGAAGCGCAACTGGCCGGTCGGACGGGGGTTCGAGCGGTTCTACGGCTTCCTCGGCGCGGAGACCAACCAGTGGTATCCGGACCTGGTCCACGACAACCACCCGGTCGACGCCCCGGCGACCCCGGCCGAGGGCTACCACCTGAGCGTCGACCTCACGGACAAGGCGATCGAGTTCATCGACGACGTCAAGACGATCGCCCCGGAACGGCCGGTGTTCCTGTACTACGCGCTCGGCGCCGCGCACGCGCCGCACCACGTGCCGCAGGAGTGGGCCGACCGGTACAAGGGCCGGTTCGACATGGGCTACGAGGCGGCCCGGGAGCAGATCCTCGCCCGCCAGAAGGAGCTGGGCATCGTGCCGGCGACACCGAGCTGCCGCCGATCAACCCGATCGGCACGCCGGAGGACCGGACCGGGCCGGAGGGCAAGGCATTCCCGCCGCTGGACTACACCAAGCCGTGGGACAGCCTCTCGCGCCGACGAGCGACGGCTGTTCGCGCGGATGGCCGAGGTCTACGCCGGGTTCCTCTCCCATGCCGACGACCAGATCGGCCGGCTGCTCGACTACCTCGAGTCGATCGACCAGCTGGAGAACACGCTGATCTTCGTCGTCTCCGACAACGGGGCCAGCGGCGAGGGCGGCCCGAACGGCTCGGTCAACGAGAACAAGTTCTTCAACGGCATCCCCGACGACCTCGCCGCCGAACCTCGCCATGCTCGACGAGCTCGGCGGCCCGGCGACGTACAACCACTACCCGACCGGCTGGGCGATGGCCTTCAACACCCCGTTCAAGATGTGGAAGCGCTACTCGTTCAACGGGGGCACCGCGACCCCTGCATCGTCTCCTGGCCGGCCGGCATCGCCGCCCGCGGCGAGATCCGGCACCAGTACCACCACGCCATCGACCTCGTCCCGACGGTGCTCGAGTGCCTCGGCATCGCCGAGCCCGACGAGGTGCGCGGCGTCACGCAGATCCCGATCCAGGGCGTCAGCATGGTCGTCCAGCTTCGCCGCCGCCGACGCGCCGTCGGCGCGGAAGACGCAGTTCTTCTCGATGCTGGGCACCCGCGGGATCTGGCACGACGGGTGGAAGGCGGTCACCACCCACCCGGCGCTCGGCGGCTGGGGGAACTACGACAGGACACCTGGGAGCTGTACCACGTCGAGACCGACCGGTCCGAGCTGCACGACCTCGCCGCAGAGGAACCCGAGCGGCTGGCCGAGCTGATCGGCCTGTGGTTCTACGAGGCGGGCGCCAACCACGCCTTCCCGCTCGACGACCGGTCGGCGCTGGAGATCATCCTGACGCCGCGGCCGCAGCTCATCCCGGCGCGGGACCGGTACGTCTACCGGCCCGGGCGCGCGGAGATCCCGGAGCACATCGCGGTCAACGTCCGCAACCGGTAGTTCACCATCGGCGCGCAGGTCGACCTGCCGGACGGCGGTGCGCAGGGGGTGCTGTTCGCCCACGGCAGCCGCTTCGGCGGGCACGCCCTCTACGTCAAGGACGGCCGGCTGCACTACGTGAACAACTTCGCCGGCGTCGAGGAGCAGCGGGTCGACGCCACCGAGGACCTGCCGACCGGGGAGGACCTCATCCTGTCGGCGAGCTTCGACAAGACCGGCGAGGACCCGCCCGGCACGGCGCGCGGCACGCTGTCGCTCTTCCACGGCGACCGCAAGGTCGGCGAGGGCGAGATCCGCACCCAGCCGGGCTCGTTCTCCCTCGCCGGCGAGGGCCTGACCGTCGGGCGGGACAGCGGCGAGGCGGTCACCGACGACTACCCGGGCGAGGCGCCCTGGCGGTTCACCGGCGGGCACGCTGCACCGGGTCGCCGTCGACGTCTCCGGCACCCCGTACGTCGACCTGGAGCGCGAGGCCGCCGCGATGCTCTCCCGCGAATGAGCGAATGACCGTGCCGGCATCCTGACGGCGGTGGACCTGGCGTTCGCCCACGCTGGATTGCACCAGTGGCCGGGTCGAGTGTGGGCTCGACCCCGGCCGCTCGATCACCCTCCGGCCCCGGCTGGGCGTGGTGACCGCCGACGACACCTGCACCGTCGAGCCGAGGCACACGGCAGCCGGGCCACCCGGGTCGCCGACACGCACATCCGGTCGGTAGTCGCTGAGGTGGATTCATCTCTGCGCACCCGCTGTCCCAGAAGGCGGCTTTAGGGTCGATCCGGCTATGAGGTTCTCCGCGGTGAGGACGTAGTCGCCTACAAACCAGTGTCAACCAACTGCCCGCCCCCCTGAGGCCTCGGCCAGCAGTCGTCTCGTTACAGCGATTGACCGGACGAAACTATGAGGCAGGATATTGATGCTCGCCTTTCCACGCTGACGACGCTCGCGAAGGCCGGGCAGGCCTCATGGTGCAGCGGCGAGGACTGGATGCAGGGAGGCGCCCGATGAAGGCGATCGTGGTGACGGATCAGGCTGCGGGAACGGCCGGGATGACGCTGGTGGAGCGGCCCGAGCCGCCGGCAGCGATAAACGACGTCGTCGTTCAGGTTCATGCGTCGGGATTCGTCCCGACCGAGATGGCGTGGCCCTCGACCTGGACCGATCGCCGCGACCGTGACCGAACACCGTCGATCCCCGGCCACGAGCTGGCCGGAGTGGTCACCGCCCTCGGCTATGGCACGACGGGGCTGTCTGTGGGACAGCGGGTGTTCGGCCTCACCGACTGGCATCGCGACGGCACCCTGGCGGAGTATGTGGCCGTCGAGGCACGCAACCTCGCGCCGCTGCCGGGCGACGTCGACTTCACGGTGGGCGCGAGCCTGCCGATCTCGGGCCTGACCGCGTGGCAGGGACTGTTCGACCACGGCCGCCTTCAGGCGGGGCAGAGCGTCCTCGTGCACGGCGCGGCCGGCGCAGTCGGGTCGATGGTGACGCAACTCGCACGTGAGTTCGGTGCGTACGTCATCGGCACCGGACGCGCCGCCGACCGTCAGACGGCGCTCGACTTCGGCGCGCAGGAGTTCGTCGACCTCGACAACGACGCGCTGGAAGACGTCGGCGGAGTCGATCTGGTTTTCGATGTCATCGGCGGCGACATCCAGAAGCGGTCCGCGGGTCTGATTCGCGCCGGGGGAACGCTGGTGTCCGTCGTCGGCCCGGTCGAGGCGCGGCCCGCCGACGGCCTGGCGGTCGATTTCGTTGTCGAGTCCGATCGTGCCCAACTGGGTGAGGTCGTGCAGCGGGTGCGTGACGGACGACTGCGGACGAACATCGGCAACGTCGCGACCCTCGACGATGCCGTCGCCGCCCTCAACCCGACCGAGCGACGCAAGGGGAAGACGATCATCCACGTTCGTCCGTGAGGACTCGGAGACAGCGACCGGTCCTGCCACTACGCCAGCCTGACGACGTCCGAAGGTTCACGGAAAGACGTCTCATCACGCCCGCGGAAACGTCGTCAATGTCGCAGACCTTGGCCGCATTCCTCCTGAGGCCCCGCGTGCCCGCCCCTGATCACCCGCGCGCGGAGGCGTTGACAGGGCGGGCGGTTGCACCACGATGGCCGTGACCGTCTCGGACGATCCCGAGGATGACCTCCTGATGAACGTGCGCGGTCGAGCCCGAACGTCGTCCCGAGCCCTCGCCGCGCTGACGGTCGCGGCCGGTCTGGTCCTCAGCGGGTGCGGAGGGAGAACGGGCCCGTCGCTCGAGGCGCGAGCGAACCTGGGCATCACCACGGACGACAGCGACTACGGGACGATGCTCTTCGACGAGCGCGGGCAGGCCATCTACCTGTTCGACAAGGAGGCCTCGGACACCGCCCAGTGCTACGGCGACTGCGCCGCCGACTGGCCGCCGGTGCTCACCGACGGGCCCCCCGAGGCGGGGAACGAGGTCGACGCCGGGCTGCTGGGAACCACCGAACGCGACGACGGGTCGGTCCAGGTGACCTACAACGGCCATCCGCTGTACTTCTACGCGAACGAGGATCCCGGCGAGGTCCTCTGTCACGACGTGGACGACTACGGCGGCACGTGGCTCGTCGTCACCCCGGAAGGCGACGCAGCCCCGACGTGACCCGTGCCGGCGGAGGCGCTGCCCCTCGGCGACCGGGTCACAGCTCGTCGACGTGGATCCCGGCGACCAGTGGCGCCTCTTCGTAGGCGGCTGTGACCTGCCGCCCCAGGACGACGATCAGCGACGTCTCGGCGAGCAGACCGACGATGGTGACCAGGATCCAGATCACGGCGACACCTCCCCCTCGGTCGGGCGCCCTCACTTCACCCGCTCTCGGCAACAACGCTGGGGGCCGGGCACGGCGGCGGCCTGAACATGCGGCGACATGTTCGATCGGCACTGCCGGATTCACCCGGCGCGGGCGACGTCGTCTCCCCGATTCGACCGGAAGGTAGCGGCATAAGGCCGCCCGGGAAGTACCTCCGGAGCGGCGCGCCGGTGTGCCCAGCCCGCGCGCGGAGCCGGCGTCAGCGGGAGAGGACGGAAGGCATGACCACGGCGGACGTGCACGGGCCGATCGACTTCGTGCTGCTGCAGTTCCAGGGTGACCGGCTCACGGGCGACGCCGCGGAGGCGCTCTCGGATCTCGTGGACGCCGGGATCATCACGCTGTACGACCTGCTGATCGTCGGCAAAGCCGAGGACGGCAGCGGCTTCGCGCTCGACCTGGCCGACAGCAGGGAGCAGATCGGAGGCTTCGCAGATCTCGCCTGGGTGCGGTCCGGGCTGCTCACCGAGAGCGACATGCGCCGGGCGGCCGACACGATGATGCCGGGCACCCTCGCCGTGCTCATCGTGTACGAGAACACCTGGGCCCTCCCGTTCGTCGCAGCGGCGCGGGACGGCGGAGGCGAGATGATCGCCGGGGCGCGGATGCCGACGCAGGACGTCATCAACGCGTTGGCCGCGATCGAGACTGCGGATGAGCGGCAGCCCGTCGTGATGACATCGGCCCGAGGCTGAGAGGGCTGCGGCCCAGGGAATCCGCCCCGAGAGCGCCTACGCTCCTGCGCCATGGCGACGGTCTTCGCCGGGATGGCGGCCAGCCTCGATGGCTACATCCAATCGGCGTCCGGGGACTTGTCGTGGCTCAACGACGCCATGGCGCCGGGCGAGGATTACGGCTTCGCCGAGACGGAGGCGCGCACGGGGGCGTACGTCATAGGTGCCAACACGTTCCGCGAGATGGGCGGCAGCTCCGGAGGCGGCAAGGTGCCGACCTACGTGGTCACCCACGACGCCGGGCTCGCCACGCGACGCAACGTGCACGCCTTCGCCGGCGACCTGACGCAGCTGATCGACACCGTGCGGGCCGACATCGACCCCGGCAAGGACATCTGCGTCTTCGGTGGCGGGCAGGTGCTCACCGAACTCCTGGAGCTCGGCCTGATCGATGAGCTGGGTCTGTCGATCATCCCGGTCGTCCTCGGGAGCGGCGTGCCCTTCTTCGGCGCGATCGGATCGAGCACCAAGCTCGAACTGATGGAGTGCCGCCCGTTCCCCTCCGGCATCGTGCTCCTGAACTACCGGGTCGTCCGCCCGGAGCCGACGTCCCCCGCGAGGTCGCCTGCCGGCTGAGTGCCGCCGGCCCACCAGCCCCAGGTGTTGGCGACGCTCTCCCTGCTGAGCGACCAGTTCCAGCCCGCCGAGGTCGGGAGGTCGGCGATCCGCTCCGGCGCACGCAGCACGCCGTAGTCACTGACGTGCCGCCAGACGAACATGCCGCCGGCGCCCGAGCGGTGGACGCTGATGCGGTCGTCGACGTAGTCGCCGTCGGTGTCGGCGAGGTACTGCCGCGAATTGGCGAACGACCAGCCATTGCTGAGGGTCTGCCACCGCACTGGGGCCTCCCAGCAGACGTCGCCGTCCGCCGCGGAGCAGTTGGCGCTGACCCAGACGAGCACCCCCCGTTGCCCGATCGGTGGATCGTGACCAGGTCGACCAATCCGTCGGCGGTCACGTCCCCGGTTAACTGTCGGGCGTACGGGAGCCACCATCCGGCCGATGCCGGAACGTGGCGACGTGGGGGTTGACGGCGGGAGGGCCGCCGTCCCGTCCGGCCGGGTGAGCAGCGTGGTGGTCCGAGACGAAGCCGAGGCGGGGCCTGTGGTGAGCAGGTCGCCGAGACCAATCGCCGTCGGCATCTGCGACGTAGTAGCGCATGCTGGCGAAGTCCCCGGCGACGGTGCCCCACCGCTGTGGCGCGCCAAGCCGCGTGCCATCGCTGAGCAGCGCCCAGACGGCGTTGTTCGACTTGGCACGGTGGACCACCAGGAGGTCGTCCCAACCGTCGCCGTTCAGGTCACCTGCCCGGGCACCAGCAGGGTCGCGAGAACGCTCAGCAGCGCGAGCAGCCAGCCTCGGGTGAGGGCGCGCAAACCGGGACACTCCGTCTCACGGGGCTGAATGAATAGCTAGTGCTATCACCCCCTCGCGTTCCGTGAGCCAGGCGACACGGATCAGTCCGAATCGAGACCTCGGCGGATGGCTCCGGCCGCCTCGTTCAACGCCTGGGACCACACCGGCACCAGGCCGCGTGCCCAGCGGACCGTCGGCACGGCAGGCACCCCGCCGACACCCCAGGACAGCGTCACTGCGCAGCTGGACTCGCGGGGGCCACCACCCAGCGCCGTGGTGGCCCCCGCGAGCAGACCTCAGCGAGGGTCGATGGGTGTGAACGTGCCTGCCCGGGCTTCGATCACCTGGGCGGCATCGAGGATGCCGTCCTCGTCGAAGCGGCGACCCAGCAACTGAACTCCGGTCGGCAGGTTCCCGGCCACGCCGGTCGGCACCGACAGCGCGGGGAAGCCGAGGACCGGAATTGCCATCATCGATGCCTGTGCGGCCATCACCCGCCGCATCCCCTCGACGCTTGCGATGTCGGCGTCCTGCTCGAACGCCTGCTCGGCCGAGACCGGCAGGAGAACCGTGGCGTATCGGTCCATGAATTCACCGAGCATGCGAATCAGCGTGCCGCGGCGGGCGTATCCATTCATGTAATCGGCGAGTGTGGGCTGCTTTCCCCACCACTCGGACGAAACGGCGTAGTAGCCCTCCGCCGCCTTCTTCATGCCCTCGTCGCCGACCTCGTCGACGAGCGGCATGATCTGGCGGAACTCCTCCATGCACAGGAGGTACCAGAGGCGGTAAGCCTCCGCCAGCAGCGGGAGCTCGACCTCCTCGACCGGTAGCCGGCGTCCGCACAGCCAGCCGGCTGCTCGGTCCAGCGCCTCGCTGACGGCCGGCGTGGGCGTAGCCACACCGTGGTCACGGAGAAACGCGACGCGCAGCGGGCGATCGGCAGGCGGTGCTGCGGGCGCCCCCGACACGTGGAACGGGTCGCGGGAGTCGGCCCCGAGCATGCCGCGCAGCGCCAGCCGGACGTCGCTCACCGAGCGTGCGAGGGGGCCCTGGACGAGCATGGACTGGACCGAGAGGGCCGGATCCACGTCCGGCGGGCCGTAGAGCCCGGCGACGCGGCCGACGGTGGGCCGGATGCCGACGACGCCGCAGGCGTAGGCCGGGTAGCGGACCGATCCGCCGATGTCATTTCCGTGCGCGATCGGGACCATCCCGGACGCGACCGCGGAGCTTGCGCCACCGCTGGACCCGCCGGGTGTGCCGAGATGCATCCCACGGGTTCAGCGTTCGTCCGTGCAGGTCGTTGTTCGTGAACCACCGGTAGGAGAACGCCGGCGTGTTGCTGCGCCCGAGGAGAATTGCACCCGAACGCCGAATGCTGGCTACCTGTGGGCTGTCGACGTCGGAGACGTTGTCCTTGAAAGCCACGACGCCGTTCGTCGTGGCATAGCCGGTCTGGTCGGAGTTCACCTTGATGGCGAACGGAACTCCATGCAGCGGGCCCAACTCGGCGCCGGACGCAACCACCCGGTCGGCCTCCGCGGCCGCGCGCAGAGCCTCCTCCGGCCGAACCTCCACGAGCGCAGTCAGGTGCGGATTGACGGCATCGATGCGATCCAGACAGCTCTGCACGACCTCGCGGGCCGAGATGTGGCCAGTGGCGATTCCATGCGCCAACTGGGTGGCCGACCAGCGCCAGAGTTCCTCGGGACGGCCCACGGGGTCGATATCGAGTGAGGTCATGGGTTTCTCCTATGGGTGTTGTGCGGCTGGACTGAACAGCGAGACAGAAGGCGAGAGCACGGTCCGACCTGTGCCGGTACGTGGGCCACGGTGGGCCCGGTCACCGGGGGTCGATCGGACTGGGCACGCGGTCGCGGCGTTGGATGGCCTCCCCGGCGTCCAGCAACGTGTCCTCGCGGAACCGCCGGCCGAGCACTTGGACACTGACGGGAAGCCCGTCGACGACTTCGACGGGCACGGACAGCGCGGGAGCGCCGAGTGCGGCGATCGACATCATGGGCCATTGCGCGGTGATGACCTCGGCCGTCCGCGCTTCGGTGGTGACGTCGGCGTCGATCTCGAACGTACGCTCGGCCGAGATCGGCAGGAGCACCAGCGGGGTGGTTTGAGGGTCTCTTGCAGACGTCGGACCAAGGTGCTCCGCCGGGCGAAACCGCGGACGTAGTCGTCGAGATCCGGCTCGCCCACCGTGTCGCGGACGAAGGCGAACTGGTTGGCCACGGAACGCTGGATCCCAGCGTCCCCGTGTGCATCGATGTCGGGCAGCATCTCGCGGAACTCCACGCCCTGGACCAATTGCCACCAGAGCCGCCACGCGTCGGCGAGGACCGGCAGCGCGAGCTCCTCGACGCGGTATCCCGCGTCGGTGAGGCGCGCTGCGGCCTCGGTCAGCGCGTCATCCACGGCAGGGTCGTTGCCGACCAGACCCACGTCGCGGACCAAGCCCACCCGGATCGGTTCGAGGAGCGGAGGGCCCTCGAGCGGCGCGGGAACGCATACGGGGTCGGTCGGGTCGTAGTCCGCCATCGCGGCGAGGCCGAGCCGAGGTTCTCGACGCTGCGGGCCAACGGCCCCTGGACGAGCATCGTCTGACGCCGAGGGTCGAGTCGCCGCCCACCGGCCCGTACCGCGACGGCACCCGGCCCACCGTGGGCCGCAGACCCGCGACCCCGCAGGCGGCCGCTGGGTATCGGACCGAGCCTCCGATGTCGTTCCCCTGGGCCAGCGGTCCCATCCCGGTGGCGACCGCCGCGGCGGCGCCGCCGCTCGACCCGCCCGGGGTGCGCCCGGCGTTCCAGGGGTTGTGTGTGCGGCCGTGCAGCGTGTTGACGGTGAACCAGCGGATGGAGAACGCCGGGTGTTGGTGCGTCCCAGGAACACCGCACCGGCGCGCCGCCAGTTCGCCAGGTCCGGAGCGTCGTTGTCCGCGCGCGCTGCCGGAAGGCCTCGACGCCGTTGGTCGTCGCGTACCCGGCGAGGTCACTGTTAACCTTGGTGGTGACCGGAACGCCGTGCAGCGGTCCCAGCGGCCGGCCTGCCGCGATCGCCCGGTCGGCGCTGTCGGCCGCGGCCAGGGCCTCGTCGGGGCGCACCTCGACGACGGCGTTGACCGTCGGGTTCACCGCATCGATGCGAGCCAGACAGGACTCGACCACCTCGCGCGAGGTGATCCGCTTCTCGCGGATACCGGCAGCGACCTCGGTGGCGTCCCAGGCCCAGAGTTCATCGCTCATGTGCATTCCTTCGGATTGGAGTAGATCGAGTCAGCCGACGACGAGCAGGTCGGTCAGGGCCTCGGAGCTGCGATCGAGAGCGGCGACCGGCTCGTCGAACACGATCCGGCCTTTGAGCATCCCGACGATGCGGTCGCAGTAACGCAGAGGGAGCTCGGGACTCTGCTCGACGAGCACGACGCTCACGCCCCCGCCGGCCAGCATGCGCAACGCCTCGAGCGCCGCCTGCGCCAAGGACGGCTGCAGCCCCTGGGAGAACTCGTCGATCGCGATCAGCCGCTCACCGGCGAGGATCGCCCGGGCGATACCCACCTGCTGCTTCTGTCCACCGCAGCGTCCCCGCGGCCTGGTCGGCCCGATCCGTGAGCAGGGGAAAGAGGTCCAGCGGGTCAACCGGGGGCGTGTACCCCTGGCGACGCGCCAGCCGGAGGTTCTGCTCGATGGTCAGCGAGGCGAAGACCCCGCGGTCGTCGGGCATGAACGACAGCCCGGCACGTGCCATCCGCTCCGGACGTGCCGCGTCCAGCGTCCGGCCCTCCACGGCGACCTCGCCGGAGAATCGGCGGCAGAGCCCGAAAACGCTCTTGAGCAATGTGGTCTTACCGACGCCATTGCGGCCGAGCAGCGCCAGCATCTGGCCGGCGGGCACCGCCAGGTCGACGCCGTCGACGACGCGGGTGTCCTTGTACCCGGCCGTCCAGTTCCTGATCTCCAGCATCACACCGCTCCCAGATAGGCGCTGCGCACCTCGTCGTGGCGAGAGACCTCGTCCATCGACCCGTCCACCAGCACGCGACCGTTGGCCAGCACGACCACGCGGTCGGCCAGTTCGCGCACGATCTCCATGTCGTGCTCGACCGTCACCAACGTGCAGGCCGAGTTCTCCGCGACGGCCCGTAGGGTTCGCGCCAGCCGGACCGAGTCCTCGTGCGAGAGACCAGCGGCAGGTTCGTCGAGCAGAACGACGTCCGGGCCGCCGGCGAGAACCACCGCCAGCTCCAGAGCCCGGCGGTCGGCTAATGGCAGATCCTGAGCGCGCATCGAGTCCTGCAGCTCGAATCGGCGCAGATCGGCCGGCAACTCGATCACGCGTCGAGCCTCCGAGCGGGCGAGCAGCAGGTTCTGCAGTGCCGTCAGCTCGAGGAAGACGCTGGGGATCTGGAAGAGCCGCCCCAGGCCCAGGCGTGCGCGGCGGTGCGGCGCCCACGACGTGACGTCGGATCCCAGCAGCCGGATCTGTCCCTCCACCACCAAGTCCCCGCCGACGATGTTGAGCAGCGTCGTCTTGCCGGCACCGTTCGGACCGATCAGACAGAGCACCTGACCGACCGGCACGTCGAGGTCGACGCCCTGGATCACAGGGACCGATCCGAAGCTCTTGGTCACGCCGGACAGCGCGAGCGCGCGGTCGTCGAGGCCCTCATCCACCACCGTCGTCGGCTGCACCTGGGCCGGCGCTCTCCAGGGACGCGCCCTGGGCGGCCTGCTCCGCCACAGGCCGGCGAACGAGCGCCAGCACGCCGCCGACCAGTCCGGCCGGGAAGAACCGGACGACGAGAACGAAAGCGAGGCCGAGGATGAGCGGGTACAAGCTGCCGATCGCATCCCCGAGGTACTGCTGGCCGATGGTCACCAGCGCGGCACCGAGAAGGCCGCGGCGATGGTGCCGCGCCCGCCGATGGCCACCCAGACCAGCACCTGCGTGGACATCAGTATCCCTGGCGCTGGAGGGGGACACGAGACTGATCACCGGCGCCGCAACCGCACCGGCGATCGCCGTGACAGCGGCACTGAGCACGAACGCCGTCGTCTTCGTCGCCTGGGGGTCGATCCCCAGGTGCGCTGCGCGGCTCTCGTTGACCCGGACGGCGAGGAATCGACGTCCGAGGCGCCCCCGGAGCACGACCAACCACACGAGGACGACCACGATCACCACGACCGCCGCTGTCCGGTAGAAGTCGCCGACCACGCCACTGCCCGGGACGTACAGCCCATTCCCGCCGTTGGTGATCTCGAGCATCGAGCGGGCCGCCTGCTCGGCGATCAGCGTGAGCGCAAGCGTCAGCACCGCCATAGTGGACGCCTGCGACTTCGGACTGAGTCCCGCCCGACCGACCAGCCAGGCGACCAGGGCCGCCGCCGCGACGGCCCCAGCCGCCATCATCAGGACCGGAAGTTCGCGGTCCGCAGCGATGGCCACGCTATAGGCGCCGAGCCCGAAGAAGGCTGCGTGCCCGACGCTGACCACTCCGGCCCGACCCCAAGCGAGGTCCAGCCCGAACGCGAACAATCCGTAGGCCAGCGCAAGTGTCAGCAGCCCGAGCGGGTACGGCAGCAACAGGAAGGGTGCCGCCGCCAGGGCGACGGCCGTGGTCGTGATCGCGACGACGTGCCGCCGGCCCACACGGCCGCTCGTGGACGGAGTCGTCACCCGTCGCACTCCGTCGAGTCCTCGATCACCCCGAGGTTCTCGACCGGTATGTACTCGCCGCCGGGCTCGACGCGCACCAGCTGCATGTCCGTCTCGAATCGGTGGTTCTCCAGAAGAACCAGGTCTCCCCGAAGATGCCCTCGGTCGAGGTCTGCGCGAGCGCATCCATCACGGCGTCGGCCTCGGTGCTGCCGGCGGCTTCGACGGCCTCGGCGATGAACTTCAGGCCCTCGTAGGCATTGGCCGCGACCCCGGGATCGGGTCATCCCAGTCGTAGACCTCACGGAAGGCGGCGAGCCAACTCCTCGTTCGCATCCCCGGCGTCGCTGTCGAGTAGCGCGTGACCAGCTCACTGCTGTCGGTCACTCCGCCCATCGCCGGGTAGTAGTCCTGGATCAGGCTGATCCCGGTGATCTCGCTGTCGTCAAGCAGGCCGAACTGGGCCGCCTGACGGACGAAGGACACCGCGTCGCCGCCGACCACGGCTGACAGGGTCCAGTCGGGGGTGGCCGCCTGCAGCTTGCTGACCACCGGCTGCCAGTCGGAGGTGCCCAGCGGGGAGTACTCCTCGGCGACGACGGTGCCGCCGGCTCCTCGATCAGTTCCCGGGCGAGGGCGTTGAAGATGCGCGGGAAGTGGTAGTCGCTGCCGACCAGCGACGACGGTCGACCGTGCGTCGCCATCATGTAGGGGATCAGCGGCTTGAGGATCATCGGGTCGGTCTCGCCGAAGGGCCAGACGTAGTCGGTGCAGATCCCACCGGTACCCATCTCGGCTGTGGAGAAGGGGGTCTCCGCCGCGGTGGCGACCTCCCCGACGGCAAGCTGGGGTCACCGGTGAGTGGAAAGGTAGTCGACGCTCTTCGGTGAGCAACCGGTTCGCGGACTGGGCGGCGATCGCGAGGTCGGCCTCGTTGTCGAGGAAGTGCACCTCGATCGGCTGCCCCAGGACGCCACCGGCCTCGTTGATCTCGTCGAGGGCCAGCTCAAAGCCCATCTTCATCGCGTTGCCCTCGCTGGCCACCGGCCCGGTGACCGGCGCGAGCAATCCGATGGTCAGCGCGTCGCCGCCCCCGCTTTGCTGCCGGTGTCGGCTCCGACGGAACCCCCACAGGCAGTCAGCGCCAGGGTGAGGACGGCCGAGGCCGCCACCCCCGCATGCGTACACGGGTCGGTGTCATGCCGAAGCCCTCCGGTTCGAACGGTCCACTGCGGTCTCCTCCAGTCGAGGCCTTGCGGCCGGATGGCGATCAAGACGATCAATGCGGCGTAGAACAGGCGTCGCGGTGGTCTCGCTGAACAGACCCCGCAGAGAGTTGCTGAGCAGGGCCACCACGAAGGCGCCGAACAGGGGGCCGGCGAGAGAGCCAGGCCGGCCGATGAGGACCGCGAAGAAGGCGGGCGCCAGGAAGGCCACGCCCAAGTGCGGCGTCAGCCCGAACATCGGGCCCTGGAGGCACCGGCCAGGACGGCGAGCATCGTGCCGAAGACGAACGTCGCGGTGATCATCAGGCGCGGCGGGATGCCCAGCAGTGCGGCCATGTCGCGGTTGTCGATCGTCGCCCGTAGCCGCATACCGACGTCGGTGCGATAGATGACGAAGAGGATCGCGGCCACGACGACCAGGGAGACCGCCGTCGCCACCAGTCGATAGGTCGGGTACTGCACACCGAGCACCGAGATCGACCCGGAGACCGGTGCCTCGACCGAGGCAGGGGTGGACCCGAAGATCGCTTCCGCGGTCTGCCGCAGCACGATGCCCACGCCCCACATCGCCAGCAGCGTCGCCAGGAAGCCCTGCGCGTACAGCGAGCGCAGCAAGAAGCGCTCGATCGCCCAGGCGACTGCTCCGCCGAGCAGGAGCGCGATGAGCACCCGCAGGACGAACGGCACGGGCTGCAGGGCGTACATAACAAACGCACCGGCCATTGCAAAGTCGCCGAAGGCGACGTTGACGACACCCAACTGACCGAAGATCAGCCCCATGCCCAGCGCTAGCAGCGCGTAGAAGCCGAACAGCGACAGCACCGACAACGCGAAGGTCACCCAGGTGCCCACTACCTGGACGACCCAGCTGGCCCGGTGCCCCTGGTCGGCAGTCATCCGCTCGCTGCTGCACAGTGCAGGACGGCGGACGTTCCTGCGTCCCCTGCGCGTCACGGACACAGCCGCGTCGCACGATGACCGCATCATCGGCCTGCGCTGCGCCCGACGTGATCTCGTTCACCATGATCGGGAAGTTTGGACAGTGTTCTGTAGAACGACAATGAGATCGTCACATGTTTCGCTTGAAGGAATTTCAAGCCGTGATCGGGCGGAGGTTCCGGCATGGCGAACCTAGTCATCGTCGAGCAGAGCGCCCAACATGACCCTGCCTGCGCGGAGACTACGATCTACATCACCCTGGCGCAGAGACCGCGGGACTGTAGCAGTCACCTCGGTCGTTCGACGAGGGATTCCCGGTCGGCCGCGTCGGCGAGCCGCACTCGTGGCACGCCTCCCCGAGGGAGGGCGGCGGGATGCACCGCGGCGGGCCGCCATACAGCGGTCCATGGACACAAGGCCCAGAACTGGGGCTCAGGTCCGCAGTGTCACCACACTGGTCGCGGCGCCGAGCCGTTCAGGCGGTGGCGTCCGGCGCAGCCAGACGAGCATTCAGGTCCGCGGTCGCGCGGGTCACGGCCTCGGCGTACCGGGACATCTCCTGACGGCGGAACCGGACACTCGGGATGCTCACGGATATTGCTGCCAGCGGCCGGCCGGCGCCGTCCAGCGCAGCGGCACCCAGCGCGACGACCCCCTGCTCCATCCTCCTCCTGATTGAACCCGTAGCCGCTTCGCCGCACGGTGGCCAACTGGCGGTACAGGGCAGCAAGGTCGCGCAGACGCGCGTTCGGCCACGGGGGCAGCCCGCCCGGGTGCAACCGGTCGACTTCCGACCGCGGCAACGCGGCGAGCATCGCCTTGCCGCCCGATGCGCAATAGGCGGGGATTCGCACACCGATGCGCAGCCCGATGCGAAGGGCATGCTCGCCTTCCACGCCATCGATGAATCGGACGTCACTCCCGGAGAGCACGACCAGGTGCGTCGTCTCACCGGTATCCACGTGGAGTCGCTCGACCGCCGGCCGCGCCACACGTCGCAGCCCGGCGACCGAGAGGGTCGCCGGCAGGGAGTCGGCGAGCTGGGGCCCGGCCCGGTACTGCCGGTCCCGGTCCTGGACGGCAAAGTCCCGATAGCACAGCGCGGCAAGCAATCGGTGCGCCGTGGACGGAGAAACTCCGAGCTCGTCCGAGACCTGGGTGACACTGACTCGGCCGTGCTGGCGCAAGAGTGTGATGAGGCGCAGTGCCCGGTCGACGGCGTCCAACGGCGAGTTCTCTGTGGGTTTCCGCACCTCGGAATCTTGGTCGACCAATGTTGCGCTGTCCACAATCGAGCCTGTTGAAGCATCCATGGCCACGGGGCTCCTGGACCAGCGACCAGTTCGTGGGCTTCGTCGGGAGGCCGGTCGACCTCCGTGGCAGCTGCAGTCAGCTCTGCGCCAGCTCGCAGCCGATCGCCGTTGCGGCCTCGGTCAACGCCTGGGACCATACCGGCACCAGCTCGCGCGAGCAGCGGACGGTCGGCACGGCCAGGGACAGCGCGGCGTGCAGCCCGGGGATGCCGCCGGCACGGCGACGCCGACGGCGGTCAGACCGGTCTCGGTGGCCTGGTCGTTGAGCGCGTAGCCGCGCCGCCGGACCAGGGCGAGCTCGCGGGTCAGCCGCGGGAGGTCGACGTCGTCGATACCGCCGAGGACGGCGTCGCGCTCACTCAGCAGGAAGCAGACGCGAGGATCGCCTTGCCGCCGGACGCGAGGTGCACCGGCAGCGTCCGCCCGGTGCGGTCGCCGACCCGCAGCACGTGGTCGCACTCCACGGTCGCGACGAACCGCACGTCCGCCCCCGCGAGCACGCAGACGTTCGCCGTCTCCCCCAGGTCGTCGACCAGCCGCCGCAGGTACGGCAGCGACACCGCACGCAGCCGGGCGACCGGCGCCTCGGGCGGCGTCGCGGCCCGCCACACCGGCCCGGCGCGGTACCGCCGGTCCTCCTGCTGCTCGGCGAAGTCCCGGTAGACCAGCATCGCGAGGAGCCGGTGCGCCGTCGACACCGAGACACCCAGCCGCTCCGCCGCGTCCGTGACCCGCATCGGGCCCTCCTGCTGCAGCAGCGAGGCGAGCAGCAGTGCGGAGTCGACCGAGGCGATCGCGTAGGGCGGCTTGTTCCTCACAACAGAAAACCGTATCCCTGTCCACGGAATATGGAGAGAGTGGAGGCACTCCCGCTCCCACCTCAGGAGGACCGAGCATGAGCACGCCCTTCACGATCACCGCCGGGCGACGGCCCCGGGCAGCCCGAGCGCACCCCCGAGCTCGAGGAGCTCTACCGCGGCTTCGAGAAGGAGCTGCTGGTCCCGCTGTGGACCGAGATCGGCGACCTGATGCCGGCGCAGCCCGCAGCCGCAGGCGCGGTGCCGCACTGCTGGCGCTGGGACGGACCTGCTGCCGCTGGCCGAGCGGGCCGGCGACCTCGTGCCGGTCGGGCGCGGCGGCGAGCGCCGCGCGATCGCGCTGGCCAACCCCGGCCTGGGCGGCGCGCCCGTTCGCCACCCCGACGCTGTGGGCCGCGATCCAGTACCTCAGCCCGCGCGAGGACGCCCCCGAGCACCGGCACACCCAGAACGCCTTCCGCTTCGTCGTCGAGGGCGAGGGCGTGTGGACCGTCGTCGACGGCGACCCGGTCGCGATGCGCCGCGGCGACTTCCTGCCCCAGGCCGGCTGGAACTGGCACGGCCACCACAACGCAGCAGCGACGACCCGATGGCCTGGATCGACGGCCTCGACATCCCGTTCCAGTACTACACCGAGTCGCAGTTCTTCGAGTTCGGCCGCGACGCAGGTCAGCGACACGAGCGGACCCCGGACCGCTCCCGCTCCGAGCGGCTGTGGGGCCACCCGGGCCTGCGCCCGCTGACTCCGCCTGCCGGCCGGCCCCGGCGACGCCCGCTGCTGGCCTACCGCTGGGAGCACACCGACCGCGCGCTGGCCGACCAGCTCGCGCTGGAGGCCGAGGGCTACGCCGGCGACGGTCGAGCCCGGGCACGCCGCGGTCCGGTTCACCAACCCCACCACCGGCGGCGACGTCCTGCCGACGATCCGCACCGAGATCCACCGGCTCGCGCCCGGCGCGCGAGACCGCCGCGCGCCGCGAGGTCGGCTCGTCGGTCTTCCAGGTCTTCGACGGCACCGGCGCGGTCACGCGTCGGCGAGCAGGAGTGGACCGTCGAGCGCGGCGACCTGTTCGTCGTCCCGTCGTGGCAGCCGCTGTCCGCTGGCCGGTCCGACGATCCGGCGCCTGGACCTGTTCCGGTTCAGCGACACCCCCGTCTTCGAGCGGCTGCACCAGGACCGCGTCGCACCCCGGTCGCGAAGGAACCAACTCGATGAAGCTCGCAACCCTCCGCATCCCGGACCGCGCACCGGGACCACCCGCGCCGTCCGCGTCGACGGCGACACCGCTACGTCGACCTCGGCGTCGCCGACGTCGGCGCGCTGCTCGCCCTGCCCGACTGGCGCGAGCGGGCGGCAGCGGCCACGGCACCGCCGCTACGACCGGCGCCGACGCCGACTTCGCCCCGCTCGTGCCGCGGCCCCGGCAAGGTGCTCTGCGTCGGGCTGAACTACCGCACCCACATCCTGGAGATGGGCCGCGACCTGCCCGAGCACCCCACCCTGTTCGCGAAGTTCGCCGACGCCCTGATCGGCGCCGACGACGACATCGCGCTGGCCCCGGAGTCCGACGCGGTCGACTGGGAGGCCGAGCTCGCCGTCGTCATCGGCGCGCCGGTGCGCCGGGCCGACGACGAGCAGGCCGAGCCGCCGCGATCGCCGGCTTCACCGTGCTCAACGACGTCACGATGCGCGACTGGCAGTTCCGCACCAGCGAGTGGCTGCAGGGCAAGACCTTCGAGGCGACCACGCCGGTCGGGCCCTTGCTCGTCACCCCCGACGAGCTGCCCGGCGGCGTCCGCCCGGCGCTGACGATGACCGCGTCGGTCGACGGCGAGATCGTGCAGAAGGCCGACACCTCCGACCTGGTGTTCGACCCGGTCGCGCTGGTCGCAGTACGTCTCGACGATCATCACGCCTCCAGCCCGGCGACGTCATCGCCACCGGCACGCCCGGCGGGGTCGGCCACGCCCGCAAGCCGCCGCGCTACCTGACCGACGGGCGCCGTGCTGGTCACCGAGATCGAGCGGCATCGGCCGGCTGGAGAACGTCGGCGCACGGCGGCCCGATGATGCTGCACGAGCACGCCGCGACGCTGGATGTCCGACGGCGACCGAAGCTGTTCCTCGGCCGCGGTCGACCGGCTCTCCGACGACGACCTCGCGGCGCACCCAGCGGCTGCCCGGCTGGACCCGCGCGCACGTCGTCGCCCACGTGCCGCCAACGCCGAGGCCGTGCGGCCACCTCGCTGCAGCTGGGCCGCCACCGGCGAGCGAGACCCCGATGTACGCCTCGCCCGAGCAGCGCACCGCCGAGATCGAGACAGCGGCCGCGCCTGCGCCGGCGCCGAGCTGCGCTCGCTGCGTCCACACGTCGGCCGACGATCTGGCCGCGGCCCTCGACGGCGCTGACGCGACGCAGCAGTGGGCGCAGCCAGGTGCGTCACCGCCCAGGGCCGCACCGTGCCGGCGACCGAGATCCCGTGGATGCGGGCCCGCGAGGTCGCTGGTCCACGCCGTCGACCTCGACGCGGGCGTCACCTTCGCCGACCTGCCCGCCGACTTCCTGCGCCGCGCTCGCCGCCGAGGTCGTGCGCCAAGCGCGGCCGCCGGACCGGAGAGGCGCCCGCCACTGGCCGGCCTGGCTCACCGGGCGGCCGCGACGACCTGCGCCGGACCTGGCGTGCCGTGGCTGTGACGACGAGGAAGGAGCGCCCCAGATGGACGCATGCACGGACGCCGACGTCGATCGTCGTCGGCGGCGGCATCGGCGGTCTCGCCACCGCCCTCGCGCTCGCCCGCAAGGGCCTGCAGGTGACGGTCCTCGAGCGCTCGGCCGAGTTCGCCGAGGTCGGCGCCGGCCTGCAGATCGCGCCGAACTGCACCCGGATCCTGGACGCCTGGGGGCTGCTGCGACGAGGTGCAGTCGCTCGGCGTGCGGCCGAGGAACCTGGTCATGCGCGACGCCGTCGACGGCTCCGAGCTGACCCGCCTCGACCTCGCCGACGTCGAGGAGCGCTACGGCTTCCCCTACGTGGTCATCCACCGCAGCGACCTGCACGGCACGCTGCTGCGGGCCTGCCGGCGCGCGGGCGTGGACCTGGTCACGGACGTGACGGTGACCGGCTACGAGCAGCTCCCCGACGGCGCGGCGGTCGTGCACGCGGGCGGTCGCGAGCAGGCCCGACGTCGTCATCGCCGCGGACGGGCTGCACTCGACCGCCCGCAGGCTGTTCATCGACGACGAGCCGGTCAACTCGGCGTACGTCGCCTACCGCGGCGCCGTCCCGATCTCCGCGGTCGCAGGGGAAGGACGTGTCGCTGGAGGACGTCGTCGTCTACGTCGGGACCGCAGCTGCCACTTCGTGCAGTACCCGCTGCGCGGCGGCGAGATGTTCAACCAGGTCGCGGTCTTCGAGTCGCCGAAGGCCCTCGCCGGCCTGGAGGACTGGGGCACCCCGGACGAGCTCGACGGCGCCTTCGACGGCTCCTGCGCCCAGGTCACGGAGGGGCTCCCGCTCATGTGGCGCGACCGCTGGTGGCGGATGTTCGACCGGGAGCCGCTGATGCACTGGGTCCACGGCCGCGTCGCGCTGCCCGGCGACGCCGCCCACCCGCCGCTGCAGTACCTCGCCCAGGGGGCCGTGATGGCGATCGAGGACGCCTGGGTGCTCGCGGAGCACGCGGGTGCCCGCCTCGTCGACGGCCGGGTGGACTGGGACGGCGCGCTCGCCGCCTACGAGGCCGTGCGGCCCGAGCACTGCCGTCGGGTGCTCACGACCGCCCGCGCCTGGGGCGAGCTGTGGCACCTCGACGGCGAGCAGCGCGACCTGCGCAACGAGTTCCTGCGGGCCCGCGACGTCCACGACTACTGCTTCGTCGACTGGCTCTACGGCCCGACGGCACTGACGCCCGACCAGGAGCCGACGATGTTCGAGCCTCAGTCGCTGGCGCCGAGGGTCGACGCCTGACGCTCGCGGAGAAGAGGTCTCGTTGAACACGCTCGATGTACCGGGAGCCACCCTGCGCTACCGCACGGCCGGGGACGGTCCGCCGCTCGTGCTGGTCCACGGCTCGGCGACGGACATGACCACCTGGGACGGCGTCGTCGACGAACTGGCCCGCGACCATCGGGTGATCGCCTACGACCGCCGCGGCTATGGCGTGTCGACCCACCGGCCGGTGCGTGACCACCGGGTCCACGCCCGGGACCTGACGGCCGTGTTGGAACAGCTGTGCGGGCAGCCCGCGACCGTCGTCGGTTGGAGCTCCGGCGGCAACATCGCGCTGGCGGTCGCGGCGCAGCGGCCGGAGTTGTTCTCCGCGGTGGTCGTCGTCGAGGCCCCGTTCCACGGCATGCGGCACGCCGACCGCCACGTGCTGGCCACCGCCGCGCGGCTGAAGCTCACCCAGCTGCGCGGACGGCGACTGGAGGCCGCCGAGGTCTTCTACCGGTTCGGATCGGCCCTGCGGTCGGGCGGCAACAGCTACGACCGGGCGCCCGACGACGTCCGGCGCAACCTGCAGGCCAATGCCGAGCCGGTTCTCGCCGAGTGGGACCCGCACCCGTTCGGCGTCATGCACGAGCACGTGCCCGTGCGCAGCGTCGTCGCCATCCCCGTGCCTCTGACCTGGATCCTCGGGGCGGAGAGCTCGCCCTGGATGGCCGGGCTGCACGACCGCGTCGTGCGGCGCCGGCCGGACATTCGGACCATCCGCATCGCCGGGGCCGGCCACCTCGCCCATCTCGACCGGCCCACCGAGTTCGTCGCGGCCGTGCGCGAGGGTGCGGCGTCCGCGCGCTGAGCAGGGTCAGCGCAGGTCGGCCGGCGGTCCCGAGTCCGCGCCGAGCGACCGCTGGCACCACAGGACGTCGTGCCACCGACCGAGCTTCCAGCCCACCCGCCGGTAGGTTCCGACGTCGGTGAACCCGAGCGCGTGGTGCAACCCGACGCTGGCGTCGTTGGGCAGGGCGATCCCGGCCATCGCCTCCCGCAGTCCACGCTCGGCGAGCCGGTCGAACAGCGCCTCGTACACGGCCCGGCCGGCACCGGTCCGGCGCATGCCGGGGTCGAGATAGACGCTCACCGTGCACGCCCAGCGGTAGGCCGGCCGGCTCATGAACGGCCCGCCGTAGGCGTAGCCGACGACCCGGCCGTCGTCCTCGAGGACCAGCCACGCGTGCGCCCGCTGGGCCTCGGCGATCCGCTCGGCCATCTCCGCGGCGGTCGGCGGTTCGGTCTCGAAGGAGACGGCGGTGTCGCGGACGTAGGGCGCGTAGATCGCCTGGCAGGCGGCCGCGTCGTCCGCCGTCGCGTCCCGGATCCGGCGGCTCACCCGGCCGAGTCTCAGGCCCGCGCCTGCAGCACGAAGTCGTACCGCGCCTCGAACCACGGCTCGTCGATCGTGCCGCCGTCCGGGGTGGTGCCCGGGTCCCGCTTCTCGTACCGGACCACGAGCGCCTCCTTGACGCCGAACACGACGTCGCTGTCGAGGTAGTCGGCACCCTCCTCGAACAGGTGCGTGATCAGCGGCTCGAAGCCCGGCACGTTGAGCAGGAAGTGCACGTGCGCCGGCCGGAAGTGACTGATCTCGGTCTGCGAGATGAGCTCGCCGACCGGGCCGTCCATCGGGATCGTGTAGCCCAGCGGGGCCACCGTGCGCACGCAGTAGCTGCCGTCCTCGCGGGAGGTGTACTTCGCGCGCAGCCGGGCCTCGTCGACGTCGGCGTGCTGCGACTCGTAGAGCCCCTCGTTGTCGGCCTGCCAGAGGTCGAGCACCGCGCCCGGCACGGGCTTGCCGTCGAGGTCCTTGACGACCCCGGAGATGAACAGCGGCGTGCCGGGCAGCCCCTGCGACATGTCGGCGCCGTACTCCAGCTCCGGGGAGCCCTCGATGTGGAACGGCCCGAGCACCGTGGCCGGCGTGGCCCGCGGGTCCAGCCGGTGGTTCATCTGGACGACGAGCATCGACAGCCCGACGACGTCGGAGGTGAGGATGAACTCCTCGCGCTTCTCGTTGCTGATCTGCCCGGTGCGGTTGAGCCACTGGATCGCGGCCATCCACTCGGCCTCGGTGAGCCGGACCTCGCGGGCGAAGTCGTGCAGATGCCGGACGAACGCGGTCATGACCTCGGCCAGCCGCGGATCCCGGGCGGTGGCCCAGCGCTCCACCGCGAGGTCGGTGATGTTCTCCTCGGTGACCAGCTGCACGGTTCTCCTCCTAGCGGTGAGCGCGGCCGGCGGTCGCCGTCCGCGGGATGCTCAGGGCGTCAGTACCAAGCGGACGCCGGCCTGACCAGACGCCTGGCGACGCCACGCATCGGTGACGTCGGTCAGCGGCAGCACCTCGTGCGCCACCCCCAGCCGGCCCGCGGCGGCGTGCCCGGCGACGGCGGTCAGCGCCGCGGCGCGCTCCTCGGGCGTCAGCGCGTTGTTGGTGTACCCGAGCAGCTGCAGCGACCGGCTGCGCAGCACCGCCGACGACAGCTCGGCGACGTCCCCGGAGGCCCCGCCCAGGTTGACCAGCCGTCCACCCGCGGCGAGCACCCGCGACGCGGCCGTGGCGGCGATGCCGAACACCGGATCGACGACGACATCGGCCTTGCCGTTGCACGCGTCCTGGAACCGGGCGGTGAGGTGGTCCACGTCGCCGTCCAGCGGGACCACCACATCCGCGCCGGCCGCGCGGGCCCGTGCCTGCGCCTCCTCCGACCGGCAGACGGCGACGACGCGGCCCGCGCCGAGCAACCGCGCGGCCCCGACCGCGGCCTGTCCGACCGCTCCCCCGGCGCCCAGCACCAGCACGTGCTCGCCGGGCTGCAGCCGGGCGCGGGCGGACAGGATCACCCACGCGGCGACGCCGGACAGCCCGAGCGCCGCCAGCGCCGTGTCGCCGACGTCGGCGGTCACCGGGACGACGTCGCGCTCCGGGACGGCGCAGAGCTCGGCCAGGCTGCCGTCGCCGGGGGCCATGCCGGCCGACGTCGCGAACCAGACGCGCGTGCCCGGCGCGTGCGCCGCCGACTGCTCGACCACCCCCACCCCCTGCACACCGGGCACGTAGGGCACGGCGGGGCGGCCGAAGTAGGAGGTGCCCGACGCGGCGAGCAGGTCGAGCGGGACGATCGGCGCGGCGGTGACCCGCACCAGGACGTCGTCCGGGCCCGGATCGGGGTGCTCGCCGTAGCCGGGCGGCGTGCCCGGCTCGCTCAGGACTGCTGCCTTCACGGCGTCCCTCCGTCCTGGGGGTCGAGAGCTGGGTCCACGTGGGCGAGCCCACCACGACCGTGGGCGACCGGTTCGACGTAGACCGCGTTGCGGTCGATCATCAGGTAGGCGTCCATGCCGATCGGGCGGCGGCCCTCCTCGGCGATCTGGCCGAGCAGCCCGGCGGCCCGCGCCAGCAGCGCGAACCCGCGGAGCATCTCCACCGGCAGCCCGAGGTCGGCCAGCGCCGCCCCGGCGACACCGGCACCGTTGAGCGGCAGCCGCCGTCCCAGGATCTCCTCGTGCACCCGGCCGATCGCCTCGAACAGCCGCAGGTGTGGCCCGCGGAGCCCTTCTTCCTCGGCGATGCGGATGAGCACCGGCGTGCGCGGGTCGCCGTCCTTGTGCACCGGGTGCCCGAGCCCAGGGACGAAGCGCCGGGCCGCCCGCGTGGCGGTGACGGCGCGGCGGGCCAGCTCGTCCCAGCCGGCGTCGTCCGTGGGCAGCGGGCGGGCCGGGTGGCTCGACGACTGCGCCTCGAGGACCTCGTGCAGGTAGGTGCCGCAGTCCTCGGTGACGCCGAGGAACCGGGAGCCTCCGCCGAGCAGCCCGGCGGCGAGCGCGCCCTGGAGCGAGTCCGGGGCCGAGAGATAGGTGAGGCGGGCGGCGATGGCCGTGGGGGTGAAGCCGTGGTCGGCCAGCGACACGAGGACGGCCTCGAAGACCCGGGTCTCCGACGGGGTCGGCCGGCGCAGCGCGACCAGCCAGAACGCGAGCTCCCCGAAGCCGACGTTGCCCATGAGGTCGGCGGTGAGGTCCTGGCCGAGCAGCCGGATCTGGTCGGGCGTGGAGGTGCCGAGCGAGGTCGGGAACGCCAGGTCCTCACTCATGCCGAGCGCTCCTCTCCCGCCGGCCGGGCGAGCCAGCCGCGGATGTCGTCGCCGTGCTCGTCGAGGGTCGGTGGGGGCAGCCGGTAGGCCGGCGGGGTGGTGGAGAAGGTGATCGGGTTGCGCACCGACGGCACGGCGGCCGCCCCCTCCCCCACCATCACCACCGGGTCGAGGCCGACCTCCTCGGCGAAGGCCACGCCCTGGTCGATGGTGTTGATCGGCCCGCAGGGCACGCCCGCGGCGATGATGTCGCGGAACCAGTCCAGCTTGGGGCGCGTGCGCAGCCGCTCGACGAGCAGGGGGCGGAGCTCGTCGCGATTCGCGGTGCGGTCCTCGTTGCGCCCGAACCGCGGGTCGTCGGCCAGCTCCGGGACGCCGAGGACCTCGACGAGCCGGCGGAACTGCCCGTCGTTCCCGGCGGTGACGATCAGCTCGCCGTCGGCGCACGGCAACGGCTCGTACGGGAACAGGCTCGGGTGGCTGTTGCCCATCCGGAACGGCACGACCCCGCCGGCCACGAAGGCGCTGGTCTGGTTGACCAGCCCGGACAGGGCGGAGGACAGCAGGTTCACCTCGATGTGCTGGCCCTCCCCCGTCGCGTGCCGGTGGTTGAGCGCGGCGAGGACGCCGATCGTCGCGTGCAGCCCAGCCATGACGTCGAACAGCGCGACCCCGGCCCGGTACGGCTCGCCGTCGGTGTCGCCGGTGAGGCTCATGAACCCGGAGATGGCCTGGACGATCAGGTCGTAGCCGGGCAGCGGAGCGCCCCCGGGTCCGCGGCCGAAGCCGCTGATCGACGCGTAGACGACGCCGGGATTGGCCTGGGCGACGGTCTCGTAGTCCAGCCCGAACCGCGCCAGTCCGCCGGGCTTGAAGTTCTCGACGACCACGTCGGCGCGGCGGGCGAGTTCCTGGGCCAGCTGTCGCTCACCGTCGTCCTTGAGGTCGAGGGCCACCGACCGCTTGTTGCGGTTCACGCCGAGGTAGTACGTGGCGACGCCCTCGCGGACGGGCGGCTGCCAGGTGCGCGTGTCGTCGCCGCCAGGGCCCTCCACCTTGACCACCTCGGCGCCGAGATCGGCCAGCAGCATCGTCGAGTACGGCCCGGCGAGGATGCGGGAGAAATCGGCGACCAGCAGCCCGGCCAGCGGTCCGCGGTCGGCCCCCTCGGAGGTCATCGGCGGGTGCGCACCTCTCGTCGTCCTTCGCTTTCGCGGACGGTCGTCCGTTGGCGAGTCTGGGTCGCCCGCGGAGCGGGTGTCAACCCGTCCCGACGTGCGCCGTCACGGCCACGATAGCGGCACCGCCACGACCCCTTGACACCGTTGGCGAGGCGCACGAAGGTGACGCCGCGGGCATCTGCGACCGTTCTGCGGACAGCGGTCCGAATTCCGTGACGATGACGTCCGAGGAGGAGACGATGACCCTTTCCGCTCCCGGTACCGGTGCTCCGGAACCTGGCCGCCCGGTGGTGTTCCGTGGGGGGACCGTACTGACGATGGACGACGCGTCGACGGTCCTGACCGATGCCGACGTGCTCGTCGTCGACGACAAGATCGCGGCCGTCGGTTCGCGTCTGGACGTGCCCGACGGCACCCAGGAGATCGACGCGTCCGGCGGCATCGTGATGCCGGGCATGATCGACACCCACCGGCACATGTGGCAGACCGCCATGCGCGGATACGGCGCCGACTGGACCCTCACCCAGTACTTCGTCTGGAACTACCTCGAGCACGGCCGGAAGTTCCGCCCGCAGGACATCGCGGCCGGCAACCGGCTGTCGGCCATCGAGTCGATCGACGCCGGCGTGACCACCGTCGTCGACTGGTCGCACAACCTGCACAGCCTCGACCACGCCGAGGCCGCCGTCGACGCGCTGCGCTCGGTCCCGGGCCGGTTCGTGCTGGCCTACGGCAACATCCAGGCCGGCCCGTGGGAGTGGTCCGCCGACCCCGCGATCCGCTCGTTCCTGGAGCGGCTCCGCGACGCCAAGAACGACATGATGGGCGTCCAGATGGCCTTCGACGTCACCGGCGATCCGGCCTTCCCGGAGAAGGCGGCCTTCGAGGTGGCCCGCGACCTCGGCATCCCGGTGACCACGCACGCCGGCGTCTGGGGTGCCACGAACGACGACGGCATCCGGCTCATGCACGAGAACGGGTTCATGAACCCGGAGACCGTCTACGTGCACGCCTCGACGCTCACCCGGGACAGCTACCAGCGGATTGCCGCTACCGGGGGCTCCATCTCGGTCGCCACCGAGTCGGAGTGCAGCGCCGGGCAGGGGCACGCGCCCACGGAGCAGGTGCTGCAGTACGGCATCCCGGTGTCGCTGTCGATGGACACCAGCGTGTGGTGGAGCGGGGACATGTTCTCCGCGATGCGCGCGACCCTGAACGCCGACCGCATGGCCGAGCACATGGACGCCCACCTCAAGGGCGAGACCATCACGCAATTGCGGCTGCGGGCGCAGAAGGTCGTCGAATGGGCCACCCGGGGCGGCGCACACGCGCTCGGCCGGACCGACATCGGCAGCCTCGAGGCCGGCAAGAAGGCCGACGTCGTCCTGATCAAGAACGACGACTCCCCCGTGTCGTTCCCGATCCTCAACCCGTTCGGGCACGTCGCCTTCCAGGCCCAGCGCGGCGACGTGCACACCGTGCTCGTCGACGGCCGGGTCGTGAAGTACGACGGCCGGCTCGTCGACGTCGACCTCGCGCCGGTGCGCCGGGAGATCGAGACGACGGTCGGGTACCTGCAGTCGGAGCTCGGGGACGAGGCGTGGCAGCAGGGAATGTTCCCCGAGATGCCGGCCGCCGAGGCCTCGATCCTGGACAACCCGTACCAGTACACCGACTACAAGGACGAGTCGAAGCGCGCCGGCGGCGAGGAGCGAGTGCTCGGCCGCTGAACCGATGCGCCCGGCGAGATCGCCGATCTCGCACGCTTTCGGGAGCGAAGGTGCGCGAGATCGCCGATCTCGCCGGGGTGGAGACGACGGGAGGGAGGGATATGGCAGGGCGCGGGGCGGGACCGGATTTCGTGGAGGCACTGGCACGGGGGCTCGACGTCCTCGCGTGCTTCGACGCCGACCACCCGAGCATGTCCCTCACCGAGGTGGCCACCGCCGCGGGCCTCGCCCGGCCGACCGCCCGCCGGCTGCTGCTCACCCTCGAGGAGCTCGGGTTCGTCCGCACGTCCGGGGGCGCGTTCCGGTTGACCCCGAAGGTGCTCACCCTCGGGATGGCCTACGTCGGGTCGCTTGGGCTCTGGGACATCGCGCGCCCGCACCTCGAGGCGCTGGTCGCCCGCACCGGGGAGTCCTCGTCGATGGCCCAGCTCGACGGCGCGGACATCGTCTACGTCGCCCGCGTCTCGGTCCCCAAGCTCATCGCGCTGCGGGTGGACATCGGCACCCGCTTCCCGGCGGCGCAGACGTCGCAGGGCAAGGTGCTGCTCGCCGCGCTCTCCCCCGACGAGCTGGCGGCCACCCTCGAGCTGCCGAGCCGGTCGGGGCTGCCCGCCTACATCGGGCGGTCCCGCGAGCAGCTGTGCGGCGAGCTCACCGAGGTACGGGCCCGCGGGTGGGCCCTCGCCGACGAGGAACTCGCGCCCGGCGTCCGCTCGGTCGCCGTCCCGGTGCGCGACGGCGCGGGCGTCGTGCGGGCCGCGATGAACGTGACCGTGCACGCCGCGGAGACCACCACCGACGTCCTCCTCGGCGAGCACCTCCCCCTGCTGCTGCGCACGGCCGGCGAGGTCAGCGCCGAATGGGCGCTCTGGCAGGCCCGGCCGCACGTCGAGGTGGCCCGCCCGGCGGACGGCGGATCGCTGCCCGCCTGACCTGCTCCTCCGCCCGTCCCGCCCCTGTGCGAACGTCTCCGCATGGTCGCGGTGCTCTCCATCCAGTCCCACGTCGCGTACGGGCACGTCGGCAACTCGTCGGCGGTGTTCCCGCTCCAGCGCCTCGGCATCGAGGTCTGGCCCGTGCACACGGTGCAGTTCTCCAACCACACCGGCTACGGCGAATGGACCGGCCGCGTCTTCGACGGCCAGGCGATCGACGAGGTCGTCCAGGGCATCGCCGCCCGCGGCGTGCTCGGCACCTGCGACGCCGTCCTGTCGGGGTACCTCGGGTCGGCCGACATCGGGCACGCGGTCGTGCAGACGGTCGGGAAGGTCCGGGCGGCCAACCCCGACGCGGTCTACTGCTGCGATCCGGTGATCGGCGACGTCGGGCGCGGCGTCTTCGTGCGTCCCGGCATCGAGGAGTTCCTGCGCGACGTCGCCGTCCCTGCCGCCGACCTCGTCACGCCGAACCATTTCGAGCTCGACCTGCTGTCCGGGACGACGACGGAGTCGATCGCCGCGGTGAAGGACGCCGTCGCCGCCGTGCACGATCTGGGACCCCGCGTGGTGCTCACGACGTCCCTGGTCACCGACGACACCCCGGACGACGCCGTCGATCTGCTGGCGTCGGAGGGCGGTCGGCACTACCGCGTGCGCACACCTCGGCTCGACGTGTCGGTCAACGGCGCGGGCGATGCCATCGCCGCGCTCTTCCTGGCCCACTGGCTGGACACCCGGTCCGCCGGGACGGCGCTCGGCCGGGCCGCCGCGTCGGTCTTCGGGCTGCTGGCGAAGACCGAGGACGCCGGCTCGCGGGAGATCCTGCTGGTCGCAGCGCAGGACGAGTTCGTCGCCCCCAGCCGCTCGTTCGAGGTGGTCGAGGTCTGAGTCCGCCGGTCCGTCGTCAGCGACCCAGGAGGGCGGAGACCGCGTCGGCCGTCTCGGCGGCCACCGGAAGTCGGGGCAGCGCCGTCAACACCTCGTCGTCCCCCAACCCCTCGGCGCGCAGCACGCCCAGGAGGTCGGCGGCCACAGCCACCGGCACCGGCTCGGGAAGTCGGGCCCGGCGGATCGCCGCCTCGGCGAGGAACAGGACCCCGGCCAGCTCGGCGTCGTCGGGTTCCGGCTCGCGATCGTGCGCGACCGCGCCGCGCGTGACCGCCTCGGCGGCGCGGACGAGGGACAGCGGGAGCCCCTCGACCTCCACCTCGATCAGCGGGAGCTCCCCGAGCGCGGCCAGGACCAAGAGTTCGGCGTCGGTCCGCAGCGGCGCCTCCCAGCCCCCCGATCGGAGGACCGCCGCGAGGTCGTCGGGGTCCTCTCCGACGTCGTCGGCCAGGTCCGCCCAGTCGGCGGGGCGGTCGCGCCGGGCACGGTCGGCCGCCACCAGGCAGGCCTCGTGCACGAACGGGACGAGCACCTCGGCGTCGAACCGGTCGGCGTGCGTGCCCCCGTCGGGGGTGAGCGCCCCGAGCACGTCCCGGAAGGAGCCCGGGAGCGCGTCGGCCAGATCGAGCCGCACGTCCGTGTCCGCGGCCAGCTCCAGTCCCTTGAGCGCGCGCTCCCCCACGGTCAGGCCGCTGGGCGCCACCCGGCCGTTCCGGCGCACCAGGTGCGGCCCGTCCGACAGGCCGACCGACCAGGCGCAGGCCTCGGCGATCAGCGCCGAGGTGCGCTCCCGGAGCACCTCGCGCGTGAGCAGCCCCAGCCAGTCGATGTCGAACACCGCTCCCACTGTCCCAGGCTCGGAGGACGGACGGCGCCGCTCAGTCCGGCTCGCGGACGATGTGCATCGCCGCCTCTTCCGCCGAGGCGCCCGCCCCGTCGATACCCAGGTCACGGCCCCACATCGCGTCGTCGGTGTCCGCGGTGCCGCCGTCGTCGGAGTCGACCAGGCGTCCGGCGCGGGCATCGCCCACCTCGGCGTCGATCAGCTCGCCGTCGGTGTCCGAGGCGTCGCCCAGCCCGTCCCCGTCGTCGTCCGGGCCGTCGGGCAGCTCGCGGGCCAGCCGGCCGGCGAGGCTCTCACCTGCGGACTCCTCGGCCTCCGTGGTGCCCCAGTCAGTGACCGCCCAGGGCCGCTCGGGCGGCGACCAGCCCGTGTCGAGGACGTCCCGGACACCGTGTGTGTCCTCGAGGGTGTCCTCAGGCTCGAGGACGCCGGACGCCTCCTCCGGGTCGGTGCCGTCGGTGCCGTAGATCCCGGGTTCCATTCCGGTCCCCTTCCACTCCGCGGGCCGCCGTCACGGTGTGCGCGGATGCCTGCTGTCAGAGCAGATTCTTAGGCATCCGCGCACATTGTTCGCCCGCGGGACCCCCCGTCAGCCGAAGAGGTCGCCGAGGAAGGACTCCTTGCGCTTCTTCTGGTAGCGCCGGTCGTCCTCGTAGTGGCGGTCGTGCGAGCTGTGCTTCTGGCCGCGCACCTGCCCGAGCACCTCGCTGACGACCGCCCCGAGGCCGGCCTCCGACGACCGGCTCTGCTGCTGGTGGCCGGACTGCTCGTGGCCGGACCGCGGGGCTGCGGCCTGCTGACCGCCGCTCCCCGCGTGCCAGGTGTTCTCCGCGTCGATGAGCCGGTCCAGCTCACCGCGGTCGAGGAAGATGCCGCGGCAGTCGGCGCACTGATCGACATGTACTCCGTTGCGCTCGTAGGTTCGCATGGTCCCGTGACACTTCGGGCACGTCAGTTCCATGCCCGCGCAACGGGGCGCGTGCCCGGCTAGTTCCCCGGTGGCTTCCGCCCTGCGGGACCGCGGGTGCGGACCCGCGCGAACCGGCAGTGATACTGCAGACAGCAGTCCGAGCGATGGGAGCCCCTTGGTGGAACGCACGCGCACGGCCGAGCCGCGGGACGCCGTCCCGACCCGACGTCCCCACCGGGAGGCCTGACATGGACAAGGTGGTCGCGAGCCCCGCCGAGGCGGTCGCCGACATCCCGAACGGCGCGACGCTGTCCGTCGGCGGGTTCGGGATCTGCGGCGTGCCGATCGCGTTGATCGAGGCGCTGCTGGAGCAGGGTGCCAGCGACCTCACCTCCATCTCGAACAACTGCGGCATCGACGGCGACGGACTGGGTCGGCTGCTCAGCGCCGGCCGGATCAGCCGCACGATCAGCTCGTTCGTGGGCGGCAACAAGGAGCTGGCCCGGCGCTACCTCGGCGGCGAGATGGAGGTCGAGCTGACCCCACAGGGCACGCTCGCCGAGCGGCTGCGCGCCGGAGGCGCCGGCATCCCCGCCTTCTACACCCCGACCGGCGTCGGGACGATGGTCGCCGAGGGCGGCATCCCGATCCGCTACGACGCCGAGGGCAACGTGGTGAAGACCAGCGAGCCCAAGGAGGTGCGGGTCTTCGACGGCCACCAGTACGTGCTGGAGACCGCGCTGACGTCCGACTTCGCGCTGGTCCGCGCCGCGGTCGGTGACCGGCAGGGCAACCTGGTGTTCCACGAGTCGGCGGGCAACTTCAACGCCCCCGCCGGGATGGCCGGGCGGATCACGATCGCCGAGATCGAGGAACTCGTCGAACCCGGCGAGATCAAGCCCGAGCACGTCCACCTGCCCGGGGTGTTCGTCGACCGCGTCGTGGTCGTCGGCCCGGAGGGCAAGAAGATCGAGAAGCGCACCACCCGCCCGCGCACCGAGGGAGCACCCGCCTGATGGCACTCGACCGCGAACAGCTCGCCGCCCGGGTCGCCCTCGAGCTCGAGGACGGCCAGTACGTGAATCTCGGCATCGGCATGCCGACGCTGGTCCCGAACTACGTGCCCGACGACATCCACGTCGTCCTGCACTCGGAGAACGGCGTCCTCGGCGTCGGCCCGTACCCGTTCGAGGGCGAGGAGGACGCCGATCTGATCAACGCCGGCAAGGAGACCGTCACGATCCTGCCCGGCGCCAGCTTCTTCGACTCGGCCATGTCGTTCGGGATGATCCGCGGTAAGCACCTCGACGTCGCGATCCTCGGCGCGATGCAGGTCAACCCCCGTGGCGACCTGGCCAACTGGCTGATCCCCGGGAAGATGGTCAACGGCATGGGCGGCGCGATGGACCTCGTCCACGGCGCCCGCCGGGTGATCATCATGATGGAGCACGTCGCCCGGGACGGGTCGGCGAAGATCGTCGAGGAGTGCACCCTGCCGCTGACCGGCAAGGCGTGCGTCGACCGGATCATCACCGACCTCGCCGTCATCGACATCACCGACGACGGCCTGGTCCTGCGCGAGGTCGCCCCCGGCGTCACCGCCGACGACGTCCTCGCCGCGACCGGCGCGCCGCTCACCGTGCCCGACGACGTCCCGACGATGCAGCTGCCCGCGACCGTCTGATCCGGCGTCGAGTGTCGACTTGTCGTCGTTCCGGACCATCGAGACGACGATAAGTCGACGCTCGGGACGAGGCGTCCAGCGTGCGGGAGATGCCGCGCGCGGCGGCACACGCCCGGGGTCATCGACCGGACGGCCGCCGCCGAGCTGCCACGGACGACGATGGACAGCGCCGCCACCACGGTTCCGCGCACCTCGATCGGCGCGGCCACCGAGACCGCGTCCATGGTCACCTGGCGGTCGCTGACGGCCACCCCGGTGCGCCGCACGTCGGCCAGGATCCGGCGCAGCTGGCGCGGGTCGGTGACCGTGTGCGGGGTGAAGCGCTCCAGCGGACCGGCCAGCACCCGGTCCTGCACGTCGACCGGGGCGTGCGCGAGCAGCACCAGGCCCACGCCGGTCGGCGCGCAGCGCGAACCGGCCGCCGACCTGGGTGTAGACCGCCACGGCGTCCCGGGCCGCGAACCGCTCGACGAACACCACCTCGGTGTCGTCGCGCACCGCGAGCTGGACGTTCTCGTGGGTGACCTCGTACAGGTCCTCCATGAACGGCAGCGCCGCCTCCCGCAGCCCCAGGCCGCGCGGGGCGAGCGCGCCGAGCTCCCAGATCCGCAGCCCGATCCGGTAGCGGCCGTCGTCGCCGCGCTCCAGGGCTCCCCACGTGCACAGCTCGGCGACGAGCCGGTGCGCGGTCGACAGCGGGCACGTCCACCGCGCGCGAGATCTCGGACAGCGTCAGCGCCGGCCGGTCACGGGTGAAGGCACCGAGCACGGCGAGCACCTTGCCCCCGGCGGTGCGCGGACCGCTCAGAGCTCGAGCACCAGCTTCGGGCACGCCGCGCGGGACACGCAGATGAACATCGTGTCGTTCGCCGCCTGCTCGGCCGGGGTCAGCAGCGAGTCCCGGTGGTCGACCTCCCCGGACAGCACCGTCGTCTCGCACGTGCCGCACGTCCCTTCGGTACACGACGAGAGGACGCTGATCCCCGCGTCCTCCACGACCTCGAGGACAGACTTCTCCGGCGGCACCGTCAGCGACAGTCCGCTCAGGGCGAGCTCGACCTCGAAGGCGCCGGTCAGCACCGGCTCACCGACGTCCTTGGGCGCGAACCGCTCGACGTGCAGGCTGCCCGCCGGCCAGTCCGCGCACCGCTGCTCGACGGCGACCAGCAGCGGCTCGGGGCCGCAGCAGTAGACCAGGGTGTCCGGCCGGGCCGAGCCGAGCAGCGCGTCGAGATCGATCAGGCCGACCTCGTCCTGGGGGTGCAGCGTCACCCGCGCGCCGGTCGCCTCGTCCAGCGACTCCAGGAACGCCATCGAGCGGCGGCTGCGGCCGCCGTAGTGCAGCTCCCACTCGGCGCCGGCGGCGTCGGCCGCGTCGATCATCGGCAGGATCGGGGTGATCCCGATGCCGCCGGCCACGAAGACGTAGCGCGGCGACGGCTCGAGCGGGAAGTGGTTGCGGGGTCCGCGCACCTCGACGTCGGCCCCCTCCCCCAGTGCCTCGTGCACGTGCGCCGACCCGCCGCGGCTCTCCGGCTCGCGCAGCACCGCGATCCGCCACACGCGACCGGTCGGCCGGGTCGCCGCACAGCGAGTACTGCCGGGTGAGGCCGTCCGGGAGCTTGAGGTCGATGTGCGCCCCGGCCGCCCACGCCGGCAGGTCGGCGCCGTCCGGAGTCGCGCAGATCGAGGACGACGACGCCCTCGGCGCCGGTCGTCCGGCCGGCGACGCGCAGCCGCAGGTCCACCTCGTCGTGCGTGCTGTGCACGGGCACTCTCTCCTTCAGGACCGGGATCGGGTACGGATCAGCGCGGGATCGGTGACGACGTGCGCCGGTGGCGGCGGGAGTTCGGCCGGCGGCCCGGACACCGTTCCGCCCGACGGGTGGTCGGGGTGCGCGAGCAGCCACTCCCACATCTCGACCGGGTCCTCGACCTCGGTCTCGGCGCCGCAGTGGCACCGGCCGCGCAGCCGGTCGGAGCCCGGCAGCCAGTCGACGCCGGCACGCGACGCCGTGCTCACCGGGCCGGCCGTCGGTCACGGCGGCCGGCCGGTGCGTCGGCGTCCTCGCGCCATCCGGTTGATCAGCCGCCGGGCGGCCAGCCCGCCGGTGTCGATGTTGATCGACAGTTCCTGGTAGCCGTCGGCCTCCCCGGCGATCACCTTCTCGAGCACGTTCAGCGCGACGACGTCCTGCAGGACGACGGTGCGGTTGCTCTCGCGCAGGAAGTCCGAGACCCCCTCGTCGTCGAGCGCGAAGTCGCGGGCGACGGCCCAGAAGTCGTGCGTGCTGCTCTCGGTCTCGGGGGTGATCGCGTAGACGACCTCGACGTGGAAGGCGTCCGGGTCGCTGCCGTCGTCGTTCGGCAGGACGCCGACCGGCGCGATCCGGCTGTGCAGCGTGTAGAGGCACGGCGGGGTGAACTCGATGTCCTGCCAGCGCGTGATCCGGCCCTCGATGCCGGTGCTCTTCGCGTAGAAGGGCGGGCACTCGGCGTCGTCCATGTGCCGGCTGACGTAGACGACGCCGGCCTCGTCGTCGACCTCGGTGGTGATCGGCGTGTTCGCCACCTCCGGCGTGCCGATGTAGCCGCCGTGCAGGTAGGTCTCGTGCGAGAGGTCCATCAGGTTGTCGACCAGCAGGCTCGCCCGCGCGGCCAGCGGCTCCATCCCGGAGACCGTCGTCCAGCCGGCCTGGTCGAGCCACGGCGCGCGCGGGATGCGCGTGGCGTCCGCCCGGTCCGGCATCGCCGATGAACACCCAGACGAAGCTGTCCTGCTCGACGACCGGGTAGGCCTTGAGCCGCGCGGTGCGCGGGACGCGGGTCTGGCCGGGGACGGCGACGCAGACGCCGTCGGCCCCGTAGGTGAAGCCGTGGTATCCGCAGACGACCGTGTCGCCCGACCAGGTGGCTCGGCGACTGCGACAGCGGGAAGCGGCGGTGCACGCAGCGGTCGCTCATCGCCGTGACCTCGCCGGCCTCGGTGCGCCAGAACAGGATCGACTCGCCGCAGATCGTCCGGCTGAACAGCTCCCGCCCGACCTCACGCCCGTACGCGGCGACGTACCACTGGTTCCGGACGATCGACGTCATCTGCCCTGCCTCTCCTCGTGGACTGCTGCTCACGAGGGTGACCGCCGTCACCGCGGGTCCATAGCGCCCTTCCGCCACACGGAAGCTATTCGTCGCGAGGTTCAGTGTCAGGTCCGCTTCGAGCGGCTCACCGACCAGGCGCAGCAGAACGTCGTGCAGCACGCGCCGCTCGTCGCCCGACAGGGCGGCCAGCTGCTCCTCCTCCGCGGCGGCCACAGCCGCGACGGCCCGGGCCCGCACCACGCGCCCGGCCTCGGTGGCCGCGACCAGCTTGGTCCGTCGGTCCGAGGGTGAGGGACGGCGCTCCACCAGACCGGCCGCGGTCAGGTCGTCCACCAGGAGCACCACCTGGCTGGGGTCGAGGCCGAGCACGGCGGCGAGGTCGCGCTGGGAAATGCCCTCGGCCGCCTCGCACGCGAGCAGCAGCACGGAGTAGGACCGGACGCGGAGGCCGAACGGGACCAGCGCGGCGTTGCCGGCGCGGGCGAGCAGCCCGCTGGCGCGAGCCAGCAGGAAGCCCACGCCGTCGACGAGCGACCGGTCCGCTGCCGCGCTATCCGTGTTGTTCTCCATCATTGACATTCTCCACGATACTCGCCCTAACGTCCAGCCCAATCGCCCGACCCGATCGAGGGAGTTCCGTGGACCTGTCCGGCAAGGTAGCCATCGTCACCGGAAGCGGCCGGGGCCTCGGCCTCGCCTACGCCCAGGAGCTGGCCCGCGCCGGCGCGGCGGTCGTCATCAACGACGTCGACGCGGCCGTCGCCGACGCCGCCGTCGCCGCCATCACCGAGGCCGGCGGCAGCGCCGTCGCCGTGGTGGTCGCCGTCGGCACCAGCGAGGCCGCGCAGGCGCTGGTCGACCGCGCGGTCGAGGAGTTCGGCCGGCTCGACATCCTGGTCAACAACGCCGGCATCCTCCGCGACACCACGCTGTGGAAGATGACCGACGACGAGTTCGACGCCGTCATCACCACCCACCTGCGCGGCACGTTCACCTGCACCCGCGCCGCAGCCATCCGGATGCGCGAGCAGGGCGAGGGCGGCCGGATCATCTGCATCGGCTCCCCCACCGGCCAGGTCGGCAACTTCGGCCAGACCAACTACGCCGCGGCCAAGGCCGGCATCGTCGGCATGGTGCGCACCTGGGCGATGGAACTCGCCCGCGCCGAGATCACCGTCAACGCCGTCGTCCCGGTCGCCGCCACCGCGATGACCGAGACCGTCCCCTTCCTGAAGCCCTACGTCGACGCCCTGCAGGCCGGCGAGCCGCTGCCGGCCGTTCGCCCGGCAGCAGCTCGGCTTCGGCAGCGCCCAGGACGCCGCCGGCCTGGTCGCCTTCCTCGCCTCCGACGCCGCCGCCGGCATCAGCGGGCCAGGCGATCGGCATCGGCGGCGACCGGCTGGCCCTGTGGTCGCACCCGACCGAGGCCGTCGTCGAGTTCGCCGACGGCACCGGCTGGTCGGCCGACGCGATCGCCGGCATCTGGCCGGACGCGTTCGCGCCCGCCCAGCAGACCGTCGGCCAGCAGTTCCCGGAGCCGCCGAAGTGAGCCTCCAGCTGGACCTCGACGACGCTGGTCGCCATCGACGTGCACGTCCACGTGCACGCCGACCACGCACGGCCACCTGGCGCTGGACGACGAGCTCAACGCCGCCGCCGCGAAGTACTTCAAGGGCGACCCGTACGACCCGACCGTGCCCGAGATCGCCGCCGACTACCGCGCCAAGAACATGGCCGCGGTCATCTTCACCGTCGACGCCGAGCTGGCCACCGGGCACACCGACGCTGTCCAACGAGGAGATCGCCGCAGGCCGCCGCCGAGCACCCCGACGTGCTCATCCCGTTCGGCTCGATCGACCCCGCCCGCGGGCGTCGCCGGCGTCCGGGCCGGCCCGGCGGCTGGTCGAGGACCACGGCGTCCGCGGGTTCAAGTTCCACCCGATCGATCCAGGCGTTCGAGCCCAACGACCGGGCGGTCTACCCGCTCTACGAGGAGCTGCAGAGTCCTCGGCGTCCCGGCCCTGTTCCACACCGGCCAGACCGGCATCGGCGCGGGCCTGCCCGGGCGGCCGCGGCATCAAGCTGCGCTACTCCGACCCGATGCTGCTCGACGACGTCGCCGCCGACTTCCCCGGCCTGACGATCATCATGGCCCACCCGTCGGTGCCCTGGCAGGACGCCGCGATCTCGGTCGCCACGCACAAGGCCAACGTCTACATCGACCTGTCCGGCTGGTCGCCGAAGTACTTCCCGCCGCAGCTGGTCCGGGCCGCCAACGGGCTGCTGAAGCACAAGGTGCTGTTCGGCTCGGACTACCCGCTGCTGCGGCCCGAGCGCTGGATCGCCGACTTCGAGCTGCTGGAGATCAAGCGCCGAGGTCAGGCCGCTGATCATGAAGGAGAACGCCATCCGCGGCGCCTCGGCGACTGCCGCGGTGCGTAACGCCGGGCTGGGCTCCTGGCCCGAGCGCCGGCTGCGCATCTCCCCCGACCGGGACGCCATCTGGTTCGAGGGGACGACGACCTCGCACGCCGGGTTCGCCGAGCGCGTGCGCCGGACCGCCGCCGCGCTGGCCGGCCTCGGCGTGGCCGCCGGCGACCGGGTGGCCTGGACCGGCGGCAACCACCCGTCCGCGCTGGAGACGCTCTACGCCTGCGGGCAGCTCGGCGCGATCTGGGTGCCGGTCAACGCGCGGCTCGCCGCTCCCGAGGCGGAGTACGTGCTCCGGCACTCCGGGGCGTCGGTCGTCGTGCACGGCCGGGAGCACGGCGAGCTCGGCCGACGCGCTGCGGGACCGGCTGGACGGCGTCCGGGCACTGGGTGGCCGCCGAGCCGCCGACGGACGGCGGCGCCGACTCGCTGCCCTACGAGGAGCTGCTCGCCGAGCGCCGACCCGCAGCTCCGCGACGAGCCGGTCGCCCTCGAGGACCCCTGCCTGATCATGTACACGTCCGGCACCACCGGCCGGCCCAAGGGCGCGGTGCTCACCCACGGCAACATGACGTGGAACGCGATGAACCAGCTGCTCGGGCTTCGACTTCGCCCAGGACGAGCGCACCCTCGCGCTGGCGCCGCTGTTCCACATCGGCGGGCTCAACGGCACGGTCAACCCGACGCTGCTGCGCGGCGGGTGCGCGGTGGTCGTGCGCCGGTTCGACCCGCGCCGAGACCCTCGCCGTCATCGAGGAGCAGCGGGTCAACTCGTTCTTCGCCGTCCCCACCATGCTCGACGCGATGGCCCGCGCAGCCGGGCTTCGCCACCCGCGACCTCTCCGCGCTGCGCACGATCGGCGCCGCCGGGGCACCGCTCCCCCTGCCCACCCTGCGCACCTGGCTCGACCGCGGCGTGACGATGCAGCAGGCCTACGGCATGACCGAGGCCGCGCCCGGGTGCACGGTGCTCGACTCCGCCGACGCCGAGCGCAAGGTCGGCTCGGCCGGCAAGCCGGTCTTCTTCACCGACGTCCGCGTGGTGCGCCCCGACGGCACGCGAGGCCGGCGTCGACGAGGTCGGCGAGATCGTCGTCCAGGGCCCGAACGTCATGGCCGGCTACTGGAACGACCCGGAGCAGACCGCCGCGGTGTCCTGGCGACGGCTGGTACCACTCCGGCGACGCCGGCTCGCGTCGACGACGAGGGCTTCCTCTACATCCGCGACCGCTACAAGGACATGATCATCTCCGGCGGGGAGAACATCTACCCCGCCGAGGTGGAGTCCGCGCTGCTGGAGCTCGCCGAGGTGCTGGAGGCCGCCGTCATCGGCGTCCCCGACCAGAAGTGGGGCGAGGTGGGCCTGGCCGTCGTCGTCCCCGCGCCGCGGCGTCGACCCGGACCCCGAGGCCGTGCGGCGCCGGCTGCGCGAGCGGCTCGCCGCGCTTCAAGGTGCCCAGGTACGTGGAGTTCGCCGACGAGCTGCCCAAGACCGCCACCGGCAAGATCCGCAAGCCCGACCTGCGCGACCACTACGTCCCGACCGAGGAGACCCCCGCATGACCACGACCACGACCATCGCCGAACTGCCCTCGCTCAAGGGCCAGGAGCTCGGCACCAGCGACTGGGTCGAGGTCACCCAGGAGCCGGGTGAACCTCTTCGCCGAGGCGACCGGCGACCACCAGTGGATCCACGTCGACGTCGAGCGGGCGAAGGCCGAGAGCCCGTTCGGCGGGCCCGATCGCCCACGGCTACCTGACGCTGTCGCTGCTCATCCCGATGTGGTCGGAGGTGCTCGCCGTCACCGACGCGAAGATGGGCGTGAACTACGGGCTGAACAAGGTGCGGTTCCCCGCCCCCGTGCCGGTCGGCTCGAAGGTGCGGCTCACCGCCACCCTCAAGGACGTCGAGGAGGTCGCCGGCGGCCTGCAGGTCACCATCGCCGCGGTGATCGAGGCCGAGGGCGGCACCAAGCCGGTCTGCATCGCCGAGCCGGTCTTCCGCGTCTACGGCTGACCGGTCTCCCTGGCCGCGGCGACGACCCCGGGCGCGGGGCGTGGCGCGGCAGCGGCGTCCTCGGGCCGGAGGCCTTCGACGCCGTGCCGTTCCTGGACCTGCTGACCGCCTACGGCTCCCCATGGGGGATGCGCGAGGGCGGCTGAGGGTCACCGTCCGGCGGCGGCACCGGCATGTCGTCGTCCTCGCCGACCAGCTCGTACCGGTGCCAGTAGGTCTGGACGACGGTCTCGATGGCGGCGACCACCGGGATCGCCACCAGGCCGCCGAGCGGTCCGAACAGGGACACGCCCGCGATCACCGCCCCGAAGGCGACGGCGGGATGGATGAACACCGTCCGCGACGTGACGTGCGGGGCGAGGAAGTAGTTCTCGATCTGCTGGTAGATCGTCCCGAAGACCACCACCCAGATCGCGTCCCGCGGCTGCTCGGCCAGCGCGATCAGCGCCGGCAGCAGGATGGCCAGGTACGTGCCGATGGTCGGGATGAACTGCGCGACCAAGCCCGTCCAGATGGCCAGCGGCAGCCAGTAGGGCACGCCCAGGATCAGCAGGAAGACCGCGGTGGCCACGGTGCACAGCGCCGCCAGCACGAGCCGGGAGACGACGTACCCGCCGGTCTTCTCCACCGCGATGGTCCACACGGTGGCGATCACCCGCTGCTGCGGGCCCGGGAACCGCCGGGAGACCGTGTCGCGCAGCTTCGGGTTTTCAGCCGACATGTAGAAGGCGAACAGCAGCAGGGTGAAGCCCTGGAAGACGACCCCGATGGTCGTGGTCACGAACCCGACCAGGTTGGGTGAGAAGTTCTCCGCGAGGTCCTGGATGCGTTCAGGGGTCAGTCGGAGAGCGTCCACGACGTTGCCGGCCAGGAAGTTCGTGCCGAACGTGTCGTTGGCCCAGGACACGACGCTGCGCACGAGCTCGGGCGTCGACCGGATCAGCTCGCCGAGCTGGTCGACCAGCAGCGCACCGAACACCCCGACGAACGCGATCACCAGCGCGACGAGACCGAACATGACCAGCCCAGTGGCCAGGCCCCGGCGCATGCCTCGCTGCTCGAGGCGGTGGACAACCGGCTCGATGCTGATCGCGAAGAGCCAGGCGAGGAACAGCAGGCCCAGGAAGTGGCTCAACGACATGAACGCCCAGACCGCGACCTGGAACACGGCCACCGCGACCAGGGCGTAGACGATGCCGCGCCGCAGCCACGCCGGGGGCCGGCCCGACAGTGCGGGCGTGCGCTCCGTCATGACCGCCTCCGGGGTGGCGCCGTGCCGTTGCCGTCGGCCGCACGGTAGCGATCACCGGCCCGCCGTCGGGGGCTCAGCGCGCGGGGGCGTGCTCCGCGAACAGGGCGTCGAGGACGTCGAGCGCCTCGGTCAGCAGGTCCTGCCCGATGACCAGCGGGGGCAGGAAGCGCAGGATGTTGCCGAACGTGCCGGCCGTCAGGGCGATCACGCCTTGCGCGTGGCAGGCCTTGGCGATGCTCCCGGTGAGCGCGGCGTCGGTCTCGCGGGTGCCGGGCTTGACGAGCTCGATCGCGAGCATGGCCCCGCGCCCCCGGATGTCGCCGATGACTCCGGTGCGCTCCTGCAGGGCGCGCAGCCGCGGCAACATCGTGGCCTCGATGGCCACGGCGGCACCGGCGAGGTCCAGCTCGCGCATCGTCCGGAAGGTGGCCAGTGCGGCGGTGCACGCGACTGGATTGCCGCCGTAGGTGCCGCCGAGCCCACCGGTGTGACAGGCGTCCAGCAGGTCGGCGCGGCCGGTGAGCCCGCCCAGCGGCAGCCCGCCGGCGCTGCCCTGAGCGGTCGTGATCAGGGCCGGCATCACGCCGTCGTGCTGTTCGGGTCCAGGTGGGCCAGCGCCGCCCGCAACTGCGTCCGGCCACGGTGGATCCGCGAGCGCACCGTGCCCAGCTTGATGCCGAGGGTCGCCGCGATCTCCTCGTAGGTCAGGCCCTCGATGTCGCAGAGGACGACCGCGACACGGAAGTCCGGCGGCAGGGCGTCGAGCGCAGCCTGGATCTGCGGGTCGAGGTAGGTGTCGCTGTAGACCTGCTCGGGGCTGGGCGCGGTGCCCGCCAGCCGCTCGGTGTCATCGGGCAGCGCGTCGAACCGGATCCGCTGCCGACGACGGACCATGTCCAGGAACAGGTTCGTGGTGATCCGGTGCAGCCAGCCCTCGAACGTGCCCGGGGTGAAGCCCGCGAGCGAGCGGAACACCCGGATGAAGGTCTCCTGCGTGAGGTCCTCGGCGTCGTGGGGATTGCCCGACAACCGGTACGCCAGCCGGTACACCCGGGCCGAGTGCTCCTCGACGACCTGCTCCCAGGTGGGCGCGACCCACGGGGCGTCGGTCGACGACTGAGGAACGGTAACGGCTGCGCTCATGGCAGGGACCTCCAACAGGAACCGTTGGCAGGTCTCCCCCACCCGGCAACAACCGGGCCGGCGCGCCGAGCCTGATGGCAGGCCGTACTGACGACGCTCCGCGGAGGGGTACTCCCCTACGCGATGAAGGATGCCGGGTGGTAGCGCGGCGGCTGTCCAGCGGCACGGCCGAACCCACAGGAAGATCACAGGTTCACGAGGGCCGCCTAGTGTTCCCTCCCGCGCCAGCCACAGGAGACGAACCAGGGAGGTAGACCGTGCCCGATCCGGAGCGGGGTCCGTCGCTCGCCACGTGGCTCATGGAGCTGCGCGAGTGGGACGCCGGACGCGAGGCGCCGTCGGTCGCGGACACCGTGGCCTACGGGGAGCACCCCGACCAGGTGGCCGACCTGTGGCTCCCGCCGGGCGTCGACGACCCGCCGCTGGTGGTCAGCCTGCACGGCGGCTACTTCATGGCCCCCTACCGCCGCGACCTGCACGTGCCGATCGTCCGCGAGCTCGTGCTCCGCGGCTTCGCCGTCTGGAACGTCGAGTACCGGCGGACCGGGACCGGCGGCGGCCTGAGGGAGACCACCGACGACGTCTGGGCCGCGGTCGACGCCCTGGCGAGGGTGCCCGGGGCCCGGCCGGCCCGGTCGCCGTCTTCGGGCACTCGGCCGGCGGCTATCTCGCCGAGTGGCTGGCGTCCCACCCGCGGGTCGACCTCGTCGTCCCGCTCGCCGGGGCGCTCGACCTCGCCGGCGTCGTCCGTGCGGGGTGGGACGGCGGGGCGGTCGCCGAGTGGCTCGGCGCCGGCCCGGACGAGGACCCGGACCTGTATGCGGCCGCCGACCTGCGCCCCCGGCTCCCCGCGGGCGTCGGCCGGGTGCTGATCCACGGCACCGCGGACGCCCGGGTGGGGGTCGAGCAGTCCCGCGCGTTCGCGGTGGACGCGCGGGCCGCCGGCGACCGCACCGACCTGATCGAGCTCGAGGGCGAGGGGCACTACGCGTTCCTCGACCCGCGGCAGCCCGCGTTCGAGGTGCTGTACGACCAGCTCGACCGCTGGCGGCGGGCCAGGAGCTGAGCGGAGTCCCACGGCAGCGTTTCCCGCGCCGTGGGACTCCGCTCAGGCCTGCCGCGGCGCGCAGCTCCTCGAGGATCGGCGCCGGCCACCTTGAACGCGTGGTTGGCGGCCGGCACGCCGGCGTAGATCGCGGCGTGCTGGCACACCTCGGCGATCTCCTCGTCGGTGAGCCCGTTGTTCTTCGCCGCGCGCACGTGCAGCGCGAACTCCTCCCAGTGCCGCAGCGCGATGGTGATCGACAGCGTCATCAGGCTGCGGTCGCGGCGGGCCAGGCCGGGCCGCTGCCACAGGTCGCCCCAGGCGGTGCGGGTGATGAAGTCCTGGAAGTCGGCGGTGAACGGCGTCGTGTTCGCGACGGCCCGGTCGACCCACGCGTCGCCGAGCACCTCGCGCCGGGTGCGCATGCCGGCCTCGCGGCGCTCGTCGTCGGTCGTCGGTCTCGCTCATCGGGTGCCCCTCCGTCGAGGTGGGCGAGCAGCGCGCCGGTGACCTGCGGCGGCTGCTCCAGGTTGGCCAGGTGGGCGCCCGGGCTCACGGTGAGCAGCTCGGCGCCGGGGATGCCGTCGGCGATCAGCCCGCTGGTGCTCCGGCGGCAGCGCCAGGTCCTCGGCGCCGGAGACGACCAGCGTGGGCGCGGTGATCCGCCCGAGGTCCGCCCGCAGGTCGACGTGCCGCGACCACCTCGGCAGCAGGCGGCGTAGCCCTCGTCGTCGCAGCCCGCGATCATCGCCTCGAGCCGGGCGACCAGGTCCGGGTGCTCGGCGGCGTACGGCGGGGTCAGCCAGCGGCCGACGATCGCCGGCGCCAGCGGCGCGGTGCCCCCGGCCCGCACGGTGGCCGCCCGGTCGAGGAACGGCTGCGGATCGGGCTTCGCCGAGGTGCACAGCGCCGCCAGGCGGTCGCACGCGCTGCGGCTCGCGGGCGGCCAGCCGCAGCGCGGTCATGCCGCCCAGCGAGAGCCCGACGACGTGCGCCCGCTCGGCGCCGACCTCGTCGAGCAGGGCGACGAGGTCGTCGACCAGGTCGTCGAGGCGTGTACGGCCCCGCCGGCGCCGGGGACTCCCCGTGCCCGCGGGTGTCGTAGGTGACCACGCGGTACCGCTCGGCCAGCGCCGGCACCTGCGGGTCCCACATCCCGCGGGTGGCGCCCAGGGAGTTGGACAGGACGACGACCGGCGCGTCGGCCGGCCCGTCGATCGGTGTGCGCGACGTCGACGGCGGTCATGGCGTTCCTTCGGTCAGGCGGCGGTGCTCGGCCAGGACGGCGTCGACCTGGGCCCCGGCCTCGCCGACGTCGGGTTCCGCGGCCGCCAGCAGGGCGGCGACGTCGAGGCCGGCGCGGCCGGCGAGGACGTCGGCCAGCGGCCGGCCCGTCTCGCGGGCCTGCTGGACGGCGTCGGCGGCGGCGTCGTGCGCCGCGCCCGCGCCGAGGGTCGGTTCGAGCGCGTGGGCCAGGGCACCGGCCAGCGCCCCTCGCCCGAGTGCCCGACGGTGGCGGCCATCCGGGCGGTGTCCACGCGGAGCGAGGCGAGGCTCTCGGCCAGCCAGGAGGCCGCCGAGCCGACCGTGCTCAGCAGGCCGGTCAGGGTCGGCCACTCGCTGTGCCAGGCGCCGGCGGCCCGCTCGTGCTCCTGCTCCATCGCGGCGAAGAGGGTCGCCACCAGGCCGGGCGCGCGGCGGGCGCAGGCCCGGGCGGAGATCGCCGCGACCGGGTTGTTCTTGTGCGGCATGGCCGACGAGCCGCCGCGGCGCGTCGCTGACCTCGGCCAGCTCGCCGACCTCGGTCTGCGCCATCAGCACGACGTCGACGGCGACCGTCGCGACCACCCCCGCCGCCGCGCCCGAGCGCACCGGCGAGGTCCGCGATCGGCAGCCGCACGGTGTGCCACGGCAGCGCGGTGTCGGCCAGGCCCAGCTCCTCGGCGAGCGCCGTCCGCACCGCGACGCCCGGCGCCGGAGCTCGCGGCGAGCGTGCCCACCGCCCCGCCGTACTGGACCGGCAGCGAGGCCACCACCTCGGCCAGCCGCAGCCGGGCGCCGTCGAGGCCGGCCAGCCAGCCGGCCGCCTTGAGCCCGAACGTCGTCGGCAGCGCCTGCTGCATCAGGGTGCGGCCCATGACGACGTCGTCCCGGTGGGTCTCGCGCCAGCCGGGCGGCGGCCGCCGCGGCGGCCGCCAGGTCGGCGTCGATCGCGGCGATCGCGTTCCTGGCGCAGCAGCACCAGCGCGGTGTCCAGCGACGTCCTGGCTGGTCGCGCCGACGTGCACCGCCCGCGCGGCGTCGGCACCGACCGCGTCCTGCAGCGCCCGCACCAGCGGCGGCACCGGATTGCCGGCGTCGGCGGCCTTCGCGACCACGGTCGCGAGGTCCAGCCGCGCCGGGTCGGCGCAGGCCGCGGTCACCGCGTCGGCGGCCGTCGTCGGCACCAGCCCGGCGCCGCGCGGCGGCCCGGGCGAGCGCGGCCTCCACCTCGAGCAGGGCACGGAACCACGCGTCGTCGGTGACGGCCGCGGCCGCTCCCCCGCGGGCGAAGGTGCCGTCGAAGAGGCCGCTCACACGTGCGTCCGGGTCACAGGGAGTTCATACCGTGCCGGGTCAGACCGCGAAGAAGACGGTCTCGCGGTCGCCCTGCAGATGGACGTCGAAGCGGTAGCCGTCGTCGGTCGGCGGTGGCGATCAGCGTCTGCCGCGCCTCCTCGGACGGCAGCGACCGCAGGACGACGTCCTCGGCGTTGGCCTCGGCCTCGTCGGCGAAGTAGATCCGGGTGACCACGCGGTCGAGCAGCCCGCGGGCGAACACCGAGACGTCGATGTGCGGCGCCTGCAGGCCGCCCTCGCCGTCGGGCACCCGGCCGGGCTTGAGCGTGCAGATCGCGAACTCGCCGTCGGCGGTCTGGCGAGCGGCCGAAGCCGCGGAAGCCCGGGTAGGCCGACGCGCCGCGGGGGTCGTCGGGGTGGTCGAAGCGGCCGTCCGGGTCGGCCTGCCAGGTCTCGATCAGCGCGTCGACGATCGGCTCGCCGTTGCCGTCATGGACGACGCCGCGGATCCAGATCGCGCCCGCCGTGTCCGGGGAGACGACGAACGGGCCGTCGTCCCAGGAGAGCCCGATGGACAGGTAGGGGCCGACGGTCGCGCTCGGGGTGGTGCGGCCTGCAGGCGTCGCGTCATCACGCCACATCTCCGTCGTCGCTCGGTCTCGAACGGCGTCTGCTCCGTGCCCCGCAGCACGATGTCCCACTGGAAGGCCAGCGCCCACTCGGGCACGCGTCCGGTCGAGGTCGAACCGGCTGATCGCGGCCGGCCGCGCCGCCTCGCGGGACGGCGTTGAGGATCGGGTCCTGGCCGAACAGCGGGTCGTCCGGGAAGTACATCTGGGTGACCAGGCGCTGGGTGAACGCCCGGCCGAACAGCGAGAAGTGGATGTGCGCCGGCCGCCAGGCGTTGTGGTGGTTGCCCCACGGGTAGGCGCCGGGCTTGATGGTCGTGAACTCGTAGCGGCCCTGGCTGTCGGTGAGGACGCGGCCCAGGCCGGTGAAGTTGGGGTCGACCGGCGAGGGCCAGTTGTCGACGACGTGCCGGTAGCGCCCGCCGGCGTTGGCCTGCCACACCTCGACCAGCGTGTCCGGCACCGCGCGACCGTCGCTGTCGAGCACCCGCCCGTGGACGAGGATCCGCTGCCCCTGCGGCTCACCCTCGTGCTGGCGGGTGAGGTCGGCGTCGGCCTGGGTCACCCGGCCCTCGCCGAGCAGCGGGCCGGTGATCTCGGTCAGCCGATGCGGCAGGTCGACCGGCGTGTGCAGGGGCGCGCGCAGCCCGGTGCTCTTGTAGTCGGGATGGCCGACCGGGGTACGCAGGCGCGGGGTCCTCGCGGACGTAGCGCGGGAGCTGCAACGCCGGCGCAGATGTGGTGCGGGTCATGTCCGGACCGTAGGACGCTGCGGCTAGTCTCCCAAGCTCGAACTTCCACTGGATGGCAGGAGTGGGCATGGCAGGGCGGAGCGCGTCGCCTGGACGCTCGGTGACGTCCCGGGCACTGGCCGTGCTCGACGCCTTCGACGCCACCAGCCCGCGGCTGTCGCTCACCGAGATCGCCGAGCGGTCCGGCACCCCGCTGACCACCACCCATCGCCTGCTCGCCGAACTGGTCGACTGGGGCGCGTTGGCCCGGCGGGCCGACGGCCGCTACGAGATCGGCCGGAAGCTCTGGGACCTCGGCCTGCTCGCGCCGGTGTCCCTGGAACTGCGGCAGGTCGCGGCCCCGTTCCTGCTCGACCTGCACACGACGATCCGCGACACCGTCCACCTGGCCGTCCGCGACGGCCTGTTCGCCCTCTACGTGGAGCGGATCTCCGGACGCGAGTCGGTACCGATCGTCAGCCAGGTCGGCAGCCGGCTCCCGCTGCACGCGACCGGCGTCGGCAAGGTGCTGCTCGCCTCCGCGCCGGACGACGTCGTCGAGCAGGCGCTCCGCTCGCTCACGCGGATGACCCGGAACACCGTCGTCGAGCCGGGGCGGCTGCGGCGGGAACTGGCGGAGGTGCGCCGTCGTCGGTACGCCCGGACGTCGGAGGAGATGTCGCCGGGCGCGGCCTCGCTGGCCGTGCCGGTCCAGGTCGAGCGGCGCAGCGGGCCGATCGTCGTCGCCGCCCTCGGCATCGTCGTCCCGCCCCACCGGCGCGACCTGCCGCGCCTGGTCCCGGTGCTCGAGGTGGCCGCCCGCGGCATCGGGCGCGAGCTGGCCCGGACCCGCGACTTCCACTGATCGGAAGGCTTCGGTTCCTCTCCCCCGCGACCCCGGTCACACTCTGGCCGTGCGCACCCAGGTAGGCATCATCGGGGCCGGTCCGGCCGGTCTGCTCCTCTCGCGGCTGCTCGCCCTCCAGGGCATCGAGTCCGTCGTCCTGGAGAACCGCTCGCGGGAGTACGTCGAGGCGCGGATCCGCGCCGGCATCCTCGAGCAGCACACCGTCGACACGCTGATCGACGGCCGGCGTCGGCGACCGGCTGCAAGCGCGAGGGCCTCGAGCACCACGGCATCTACCTGCAGTACCCCGGCGAGCGGCACAAGCTCGACTTCCCGTCGCTGTGCGGCCGCACGGTGTGGGTCTACGGCCAGACCGAGGTCACCAAGGACCTGATCAAGGCCCAGCTCGACGGCGGTCCGCCGCTGCTCTTCGAGGTCTCCGACGTCACCCCCGAGGACGTCGACAGCGACCACCCGCGCATCCGGTTCACCGACGCCGACGGCAACGCCGCAGGTGCTCGAGTGCGACGTCATCGCCGGCACCGACGGCTTCCACGGCGTCTCGCGGCCGGTCGTGCAGCAGGGCACCGGCGGCAAGGTGTGGGAGCGCACCTACCCCTACGCGTGGCTCGGCGTCCTGGCCGACGCGGCGCCGTCGACCGACGAGCTGATCTACGCCTGGCACCCCGACGGCTTCGCGCTCTACTCGATGCGCTCGCCGACGGTCTCCCGGCTCTACCTGCAGGTGGACCCCGCGGAGAAGATCGAGGACTGGTCCGACGACCGCATCTGGGACAACCTCGCCACCCGGTTCGCCCTCGAGGGCTGGGAGCTGTCGACCGGCACGATCACCGAGAAGTCGGTGCTGCCCATGCGCTCGTTCGTCAGCGCGCCGATGCGGCACGGCCGGCTGTTCCTCGCCGGGGACGCGGCGCACATCGTCCCGCCGACCGGCGCCAAGGGCCTCAACCTCGCCGTCGCGGACGTGACGATCCTGGCGTCGGCGCTGGTCCGGCTGCTGCAGGAGAAGAAGACCGACCTGGTCGACAGCTACTCCGACCGCGCGCTGGCCCGGGTCTGGCGCTGCACCCACTTCTCCTGGTTCATGACGTCGATGCTGCACCGCTCCGGGGACGACTTCGACGCCGAACTGCAGCTCTCGCAGCTGCGCCGGATCGTCGCGTCGGAGCCGGCCGCCCGCGAGCTCGCCGAGAACTACGCCGGGCTCCCGCTCGACCTCTGAGCCGCCGCTGCCCGACACTCGCAGGCATGGCCGAGGACGCCCGACGGCACACGGTGCTCGCGTCGACCGACGCGGCGGGGTTCGCGTCGCTGCGGCACGCGGCCACCCCCCGCGGGGAGCGCTACGCGATCGGTCGCGGGCTCCGGCAGCCAGGTACCCCGGTCGGCGCTGGCCGCCTGGGACGCGAACGACCGCGCGCCGATCCCGTCGCGCAGGTGATCGCCGGCAACGAGGGACGGGTGAGCCGGCTCGTCCCGGTGCGGGTCGGGCGGATGGCCGCGAGCCCCTTCGCGTTCCTCCGCGGCGCGGCGGCGGTCATGGCCGAGGACTTCTCCGGCCTGCCGGCCACCGGCATCACGCCCGTGATCTGCGGTGACGCCCACCTGGGCAACTTCGGCTTCTACGCCTCGCCGGAGCGCGACCTCGTCTTCGACCTCAACGACTTCGACGAGGCCCATCCCGGCGCTTGGGAGTGGGACCTGCGCCGGTTGATCGCCAGCGTCCACGTCGCGGGTCGGCAGAACGGCGCCTCCGAGGACGAGTGCGGGGCGGCCGTCGGCCGCTGCGTCCGCTCGTACCGGGAGCACCTGACCCACCTCGCCGCGCAGCCGCTGCTCGCCCGTGCCTACGAGCGGCTGACCCTCGACCGGCTGCACCGCACCGCCCGCGCCGGCCGGCGGGAGCTCGAGGACGCCGCCGCGCGGGCCCGGCGGCGCACCAGCGACCGCGCTCTCCCCCGGTTCACCGAGCAGCACGACGGCGGGCTGCGCCTGGTGGAGCAACCGCCGCTGATCACCCGGCCCGACCCGGAGCAGTACGACCGCATCGCGGTCGCCCTCGACGAGTACCTGCAGACCCTGCGGACGCAGTGGGCCGTCATCCTCGGCGGCTACCGTCTCGTCGACGTCGCGCACAAGGTGGTGGGGGTCGGCTCCGTCGGGCTCCGGGCCTACATCGCGCTGTGCGAGGGCTCCGGCCCGGACGACGTGCTCTTCCTGCAGCTCAAGCAGGCCCGGCGGTCCGTCGTCGCGCCGTACGTGCACGGCGACTCGGCGTGGCACGACCACCAAGGGCAGCGGGTCGTGGAGTACCAGCAGGCGCTGCAGACGGTCAGCGACCCGCTGCTCGGCTGGACGACGGTCGGCGAGCGCCAGTACTACGTGCGCCAGTTCCGCGACATGAAGGGGGCCGTCGTCGTCGACGGGGTCGACGCCGCCGCGCTGACCGACTACGCCGGCATCTGCGGGTTGCTGCTCGCGAAGGGCCACGCCCGCACCAGCGGCGCCTCGATGATCACCGGCTACCTCGGCAGGAGCGACAAGGCCGACCAGGCGCTCTGCCTGTTCGCCCGCCGCTACGCGGACCAGACCGAACGCGACCACGCCGCACTCGTGGCCGCCGTCGATCGCGGCCTGCTCCCCTGCGAGCAGGGCATCTGACCGCGTCCGCCGTCCACGCCGCTCGCGAGAGCCGCGGTATCGCCGCGAGAGCCGCGCTATGGGGCGGCTCTCGCGACAGTGGCCCGGCTCCGGCGGGTCGATCGGTGCCAGGCTGTCCGCCATGCCGGTGGAACGCACGGTCGGACTGTGTTTCGGGGACGCGGCGCGGGCGACCGGGACCCACACCAACCTCTCCGCCGTCCGCAGCGACGGCCCCGTGCTGTGGGTCGCCGGCGACGAGACCGCGACGATCGAGCGCCTGGTCGCCGACGATCCCGCCGCGCCGAAGAGGTACGCGGAGCAGACCAGCTTCCGGCTCGCCGACCTCGTGGACCTGCCCGGCGACGACGCCGACGAGGAGGCCGACATCGAGGGCCTGGCCCGGCACGGGCCGTTCCTCTGGGCGGTCGGCTCGCACAGCCTGCGCCGACGCCGCATCAAGGCCAAGCACCAGGGCGAGAAGGCCCTGCGCCGTTTGGCCATGGTGACCGGGCAGGCCAACCGGCAGGTGCTGGTCCGCATCCCCGTGCGCGAGGTCGACGGGCTGCCCACGCTCGTCCGGGAACTCGTCGTCGACGGCGACACGCACCGCGCCGCGACCTTCGGCGCGCACGGCACCGACCTGCGCGACCTCCTGGCCGACGACGAGCACCTGGCCGCCGTTCCTGCCGATCCCCGGCAAGGACAACGGTCTGGACGTCGAGGGCATCGCCGTCGCCGGGGAGCGCGTGTACCTCGGCCTGCGCGGACCGGTGCTGCGGGGATGGGCCGTGGTCCTGGAGCTGCGCCCGTACGTGGACCGCGATGCGCCCGATCGGCTGGCGCTGCGCCCGTTCGAGGACGGCCGCCGCTACCGCAAGCACGTGCTCCGGCTGGACGGCCTGGGCGTCCGCGACCTCTGCCCGCACGGGAACGATCTGCTGGTCCTGGCCGGGCCGACCATGGACCTCGACGGCCCGGTGCACGTCTTCCGGTGGCACGACGCGCTGGTGGCCGAGACGCCGCAGGTCGTGCGGGACGAGCAGCTGACCCGGGAGCTCGACCTCCCCTACGACGTCGGCGACGGACCACGCGGAGGGGATCGGGCTGGTCGGGGAGCGGCTGCTCGTCGTCTACGACAGCCCCTCCCCCATCCGTCTGGGCAGCGACGGATGCGTGACCGCCGACCTGGTCCACCTCCCCTGATCCTGGCGGAGCAGGCAGCCGTGTCGGCCCTGAGTTACCGGCCGGTACGAGGTGTGGGATCGTCGGGGCGACCCAGCACGACGGCAGCCCCACAGGAGCGGCGACCGTCAGGAAATGAGGACCGATGCGGTTGCAGCTGTCCCCGGAGGACCAGGCCTTCCGGGAGGAGATGCGGACCTTCTTCACGACCCAGGTCCCGCAGGAGATCCGCGACCACGTCGCGGCCCACCGTGAACTCGGCAAGGACGACTACGTCACGGCCCAGCGCGTGCTCAACGCCGCCGGTCTGGCCGTGCCGCACTGGCCGGTGGAGTGGGGCGGCAAGGACTGGACGCCGCTGCAGCGCCACATCTGGCGCGAGGAGATGCAGCTGGCGTCCGTGCCGGAGCCGCTCGCCTTCAACACCAGCATGATCGGCCCGGTGCATCGCGGCCTTCGGCAACCAGGAGCAGAAGGAGCGCTTCCTGGCCAAGACCGCCAACCTCGACATCTGGTGGTGCCAGGGCTTCTCCGAGCCCGACGCCGGCTCCGACCTCGCCTCCCTGCGCACGACCGCCGTCCGCGACGGCGACGACTGGGTCGTCAACGGCCAGAAGACCTGGACGACGCTCGGCCAGCACGCCGACTGGATCTTCAGCCTGGTCCGCACCGACCCGGGCGCGGAGAAGAAGCAGCGCGGCATCTCGCTGCTGGTCTTCCCGATGGACTCCCCCGGCGTCACGCTGCGGCCGATCCAGCTGATCGACGGCGGCTACGAGGTCAACGAGGTCTTCTTCGAAGACGTCCGCGTCCCGGCCGAGAACCTCGTCGGCGAGGAGAACCGCGGCTGGGACTACGCCAAGTTCCTGCTCGGCAACGAGCGGGTGGGCATCGCGCGCATCGGCGCGACCAAGCGGATGCTCGCCCAGGCCAAGGCCCATGCCCGCGAGATCACCGTCGACGGCCGCACCCTGCTGGACGACCCGTTCATGGCCGCCCGCATCGCCGAGCTGGAGAACAACCTGGTGGCGCTGGAGCTCACCGCCCTCCGGGTGGTCGCGGACTCCTCCGGCGGCAAGCAGAACCCGGCCTCGTCGGTGCTCAAGCTGCGCGGCTCCGAGCTGCAGCAGGCCGCGACCGAGCTGATGGTCGACATCGCCGGCCCGCTGTCGGTGGCCTCGTTCGCCGACGAGGGCTCCGACGTGCCCGACTGGGCCCGCGCCGCGACGCCGCACTACCTGAACTACCGCAAGGTCTCCATCTACGGGGGCTCCAACGAGGTGCAGCGCACCATCATCGCCGGCTCGATCCTGGGGTTGTGAGGTAGCCGTGGACTTCAACTACGACAGCGAGCAGAACGACCTCCGCGAGGCGGTCCGGGGCCTGCTGGCCCGGGCCTACGCCGACAGCGAGTCGCGCCGGAAGACCACCGAGACCGACCCGGGCTTCGACGAGAAGACCTGGTCGCGGCTGGCCGAGATGGGCATCCTCGGGCTGCCCTTCGCCGAGGACGACGGCGGGATGGGCGCCGGCCCGGTCGAGGTCGCGATCGTGGCCGAGGAGATCGGGCGGGTCCTCGCGCCGGAGCCGTTCGTCGAGGCCGTCGTCCTCGCCGGCGGGCTGGTGGCCGCGGTGGGCAGCGACGCCCAGCGCGGCGAGATCCTCGGGGCGCTGGCCGAGGGCGGCCTCATCCCGACGTTCGCCCACGCCGAGCCGCGGACCCGGTGGAGCGCCTCGGCGAGCGCCGTGTCCGCGACCCGGTCCGGCGACGGCTGGGCGCTGACCGGCGTCAAGGAGCCGGTCCGCCACGGTGCGCGGGCCGACCTGCTCGTCGTCAGCGCCGCGTTGGCCGACGGCGGCACGGGCCTGTTCCTCGTCCAGGGTGACGCCGAGGGCCTCACCCGCACCGGCTACCGCACCCACGATGGCGGCCGGGCGGCGAACCTGCGCTTCGAGAACACGCCCGCCGCGGCGCTCGGGGAGGGCGGCGACCAGACCGCCGCGATCGAGACGGCGCTGGCCGTCGCCCGCATCGCCTACAGCCACGAGGCGATCGGCGCGATGGACACCGCACTGCGGACCACCGCCGAGTACCTCAAGACCCGCAAGCAGTTCGGCGTCACGCTCAACAAGTTCCAGGCGCTCACCTTCCGCGCCGCGGACATGTACGTGTCGGTCGAGCTGGCCCGCAGCGTCGCGCTCTGGGCGAGCCTCGTCCAGGACGCCGGCGGCGACGTGGTCGGCGCCGCCGACCGTGCCCGGCTGCAGACCAGCCGCGCCGGCCGGCACGTCGGCGAGGAGGCCATCCAGCTGCACGGCGGGATCGGCGTGACGGCGGAGTACAGCGTCGGTCACTACACCAGCCGGCTCACCGCGATCGACCACGTGCTCGGCGACGGCGACTGGGCGCTGGCCCGGCTCGCCGCCACGGTCACCGAGCGGGAGACCGTCGACCCCCTGGGCGCGCCGTACGCCTGAGGCCCCGTCGGCGGCCTCCTCCAGGGTCCCGTCCCGAGGTGCGAGGGATTGCTGGAGCAGAAAGTCCTCTCAGCGGGCGAGGCGGCCGACGACGAGGCGGTTGGCCCAGTCCGGGGTGACGGCGGACGCCGACGCGAGCACGCGGGTCTGCCGACCGACCGTGCGGTGCGGCCCCCGGAGCGGCACCTTCCGCTCGTGGACGATCCGCCAGGCCGCCGCGGCGACGTCGTCCGGGGTGATCCGCACGCCCAGCCGCCCGATGCTCGCCGCGCCCTGGGCGACCGTGGCCGCCATGTCGGTGGCGACGAACAACGGCATGAGGCTGCGCACCCGCACGCCCTCGGCCCGCCACTCGATCTCCAGCGCCTCGGTCAGGGACTTCACCGCCGCCTTCGTCGCGCCGTAGGTGGCCAGCGCCGGCTGACCGTAGAGGGCCGACGCCGAGCAGAGGTTGAGCAGCACCCCGCGGTCGGCGCGGCGGAGGTAGGGAAAGCCCAGGGCGGCCCCGTTCACCACGCCGGTGACGTTCACGTCGACCATGCGGCGGTGCGCGTCGACGTCCATGGCGGAGAACGGCCCGGAGGCCAGCACACCGGCGTTGTTGACGAGGACGTCGAGCCGCCCGTCCACGCAGAACCGCTGCAGGGTCGCGCGCCACTGGTCGGGATCGCGGACGTCGAGGACACCGTGCACCGCGCCGGTACGACCGCCCGCCGCCTCGGCCACGGCCTCGGCGTCGACGTCGTACATGCCGACCCGCCAGCCTCCGGCGAGGAACAGCTCCGCGACGGCCCGTCCGATGCCGCGGGCCGCCCCGGTGACGACGATGCTGCCGCTCCAGCTACCCGTGTTCACGGGTAACTCCTACCCGAAGGCGACGTCACGGCCCAACGCGACCCCCGATGGCCCCGTCCAGGGCACCGCCCCGAGCTTGCGAGGGGTGGGGAGGACGGGTCCAGTCGCCGAGCATCGCCCGGCGCAGCTCGTCGGCGTCGGCACGGACCTGCTCGAGGATCGGGGTCAGGTCGTCCTCGCGGAGCTGACCGCACGTCAGCCGCACGATCGGCACCGGCTCGTAGTCCTCGGTGGTCAGCCGCGAGGCGACCTCGAAGGCCGCACGCAGCAGGCCGCCCTCGATCGAGTGGTAGTCGTCGACGCTCTGCAGGCGGGAGGTCATCGAGTGGGGGAAGCCCCACTGCTCGAGGGCCACCGCGGTGAGCCTGAGGCTGTTGAGGCCGTAGCGCCGGGTCTCGGCGGCCCGCCGGCCGGTGTAGGTCGGCTCGGCGGCGACGATCTCGGCGTACCCCTCGGGGTCGTTGTGGTGCAGCAGCGCGGCGCCCATCTGGGCGAGCAGGCCGATGCAGAGCGCGTCCTGCGGGCGCTCGCCGAAGCGGGGGGCCAGCGTCGAGGCGCCCAGCGCCAGGCTGGTGGTGACCAGCCAGAAGTCCTCGGGCAGCCGCGACTCGTCGTCGAGGTCGGTCAGCGCCACGGTCGCCATCGTGCGCACGGTGGTGAAGCCGACGACGGTGACGGCGAACTGCAGCGACGAGACGCGGCCGCGCATGCCGAAGTAGGCGGAGTTGGCGAGCTTCATGACCCGGCTGGCGAGGGCGACGTCGGAGGCCAGGATGCGGGAGAGCTCCTTGGCGCTGGTGTGCTCGCCGTTGGCGACCGAGACGATCTGCGCGGCCACCGGCCGCTGGGCGGCCATCGTGTCGATGCTGGCGAGGATGCCCTCGATGTCGAACATCGGCAGGACCGGCCCGGTGTACTCGGTGCCCGGGAACGGGGTGACGTTCATCGGGCCGCTTCCGCGCGCGACGCGAACCAGGCGGCAGCGTGGCCGCCGGTCATCGGCTTGGCCAGGCCGAAGCCCTGCAGGTACGTAGCTCCCAGCCGGGCCAACTCGGCAGCCTGCTCCACGGTCTCGACCCCTTCGGCGACGGTCCTCAGGTTCAGGGTATGCGCCAGCGCGATGACGGCCGAGGCGATCTCCCCGTGGCCCTGCGCGAGCTCGGCGACGAACGACCGATCCACCTTCAGGCAGTCCACCGGCAGGTGGCGCAGGTAGGCCAGGGACGAGTATCCGGTCCCGAAGTCGTCGATCGCGAGTTCCACGCCGAGCATGCGCAGCTGCTCGAGCACCTCGCGGGCCGACTCGGGATCCTTCATCAGGGCCGACTCGGTGATCTCGATCGAGATCCGCGACGGCGCCAGCTTGTGCCGGCGCAGGGCGGAGGCGACCTGCACGGGCAGGTTGTCGTCCAGCTGCAGGGCCGAGACGTTCACGTTGGCCCGCGGCGGCGCGGCGGCGCCCAGCAGGTGGTCCCACTCGGCCACCTGACGGCAGGTCTCGTCCAGCACGAGCAGACCCAGTCCGGCGATCAGGCCGCTCTCCTCGGCCAGCGGCACGAAGATCTCCGGGCTGATCGCGCCGCGCTCGGCGTGCTGCCAGCGGGCCAGCGACTCGACCGCGACCGCGGCGCGGTCGCTGGTGCCGAAGATGGGCTGGTAGAGCAGGGTGATCTCGCGGCGGTCGATGGCGTCGCGGAGCTCGGCGACCAGGCGCAGCTTGTCCCGGGCCTCGGCACGGGCCTGCTGGTCCAGGACGGTGATCCGCCCCTTGCCGCCGGCCTTCGCCTGGTACATCGCGATGTCGCAGTCCCGGATCAGGTCCTCGGCCGCGGCGTGCTCGGGGGTCTGGACGGTGACGCCGACGCTGGCGTAGGGGCGGATGTCGACCCCGCCCAGGCGCATCGGCCGGGCCAGGGCCACCGACACGCGCTCGGCCAGCGCGACCGCAGCGTCCTCGCCGACGTTCTCGCAGACCACGACGAACTCGTCGCCGCCGAAGCGGGCGACCAGGTCGCCCGGGCGCACGGTGGCACGCAGCCGGTCGGCCACCTCGACCAGCAGCTCGTCGCCGGCGGTGTGACCGAGCGAGTCGTTGACGACCTTGAAGTTGTCGAGGTCGAGGAACAGGCAGGCGAGGTCACTGCTGCCGGCGACGAACCGGCCGCTGATGTACTGCGCGAGCAGCGTCCGGTTGGGCAGCCCGGTCAGCGGGTCGTGGTTGGCCTGGTGGGCGAGCGTGGCCTCGAAGGCCAGCCGGTCGGTGATGTCCTCGATCGTGCCGACGAAGCCGGCGCCGACCCCGGGGGTGAACAGGTGCGCGAACCGGATGACGGTCGTGCGCTCGGTGCCGTCGTCCCGGACCAGGCGCGCCTGGGTCTCCACCTCGCCGCCCTCCAGGGCGGCGGCCACCTGCTCGATGACGGTGTCGAGGTCGTCGGGGTGCACCGTGTCGATCCATCCGGTGCCGAGCAGCTGCTCGGCCCGCAGCCCGACGAGGGCGCAGAACGCGTCGTTGACGTGGGCCAGGCGCATGCCCTGCTCCGAGAGCAGGGTCGGGATCGGGGAGCGCTCGGTCAGCGCGGAGAAGCGTCGCTCGTGCGCATCGGCGGTCGCGCGCAGGGCGCGGTCCTGCTCGTTGGCCGTCGCCGTGACGCGGATGGTCCACATGCGGCCGCCCGGCGAGGGCGTCGCGACGACGACGGCGTCGATCATGGCGCCACTGGCGGTGCGGATCGGCAGCGTCATGCGGGAGGACCGCTCGCGGCGCAGCAGCAGCTTGAGCTCGCCACCCTCGAGGCTCGGGAACAGGTGATTGACCGGCAGCGACCGGAGGTCCGTCAGGCCGTAGCCGAGCAGGTGCAGCGCACCCGCGTTGCCCCAGGCGAGCCGCTGGCTCGAGCCGACGGTCTCGGCGACGAGGACAGCCATCCCGTCACTGACGGAGGCGCTGTAGAAGACCGACGAGACGATCTCCGGCGCCACGAGGTCGTGGTCGGACATGCTGACGGTGACGGACACGATCCTCCCTCCGAACTCTCCCTGGACACGGCCGGTCGGCAGCGTCACGACGCCTATTTCGGCGTGGAGGGGGGCGGTTCTTCACCCGACCGTGCGGGGCCCCCCGTTGGGGTGAGAGGGGGGCGAGAAACGCCCTGATCAGGGGCGGGAGCGGCTCAGCCGGTCGCGACGGCGGTCGGCAGCCAGCCGATCATCGCGTCGAACGGCTCGCGCCACCGGGCGTCGAGCATCAGGTCGTGCCCCATCCCGGGGAACTCCTGGAGGGTGGCCCGGTAGCGCTCGGCGGTCGCGCGGACGCCGCGGATCGGCACCAGCCGGTCGTCGGGGGTGGCGAGCACCAGCACCGGCGGATCGCCCAGCGGCCTGCCCGGCCGGCCGGTGCAGCAGCAGCTGGTACTGCACGACGGCGGACTCCCCGTGGCAGCGGTCGGTGTGCCGGTGCGCGTCGGCGGGGGCCAGTTCGTGGAACAGGTACTCCGCCCGCAGCGGCAGCGATCCCCCGCCGACGATGCGGAGCGCGTCGAGGGGGTGCCGGCGGGCGATGGCCACCAGCGAGGGCACGGCCGGGGTGGCCGGGATCGGGGCCACGAGGACGGCGGCGCGCGCGGCGTACCGGGCGAGCGTCTGCTGCACCACGAGGCCGCCCATGGAGTGGCCGACCAGCACCGGCGGCCGCGGCAGCGATTCCGCCGTCGCGACGACGTCGTCCACGTACTGCCCGAGCCGTGCCGTGCGCAGCCGGCCGGAGCTACCACCGTGCCCGCGCAGCGAGACCGCGTAGGCCGGGTACCCGGCGTCGGCCGCCGCACCCAGCCAGTGCTCCCAGCACCAGGCGCCGTGACCGAGCCCGTGGACGAAGAGCAACGGCGGGCGGCCGTCGTCGACGGCCGGGGAGCGCTCGAGGAGCTCCAGCGCCGGCCGTCGTGAAAGCTGTGTGTCACTGGTCACTTCGACGGAGCCTATCGGCCAGACGGACCGTTTCCAGGCAAGATCCCCCCGGATCACCGTGCACCGCGAACGACCCGGCCACCCCGGGCAGGCGACGACGCCCGCCCGGCGAGCATTGGAGCGCCCGTTGCGAATCGGAGTGCCGCGCGAGTCCCGCGCCCGTGAGACCCGGGTGGCGGCGACGCCCGCCACGGTGACCCAGCTGGTCGCCCTCGGCTACGACGTCGTCGTGCAGACCGGCGCCGGCGAGGGCAGCAGCTTCCCCGACGACGCCTACACCGCCGCCGGCGCGCGGGTCGCCCCGGCCGAGGACGCCTGGGCGGCCGAGGTCGTGCTGAAGGTCAACGCCCCCTCGCGCCGACGAGATCGGGCGGCTGCACGAGGGCGCGACGCTGATCAGCCTGCTGAGCCCGGCGCTGGACCCCGATCTGGTCGACGCCCTGGCGCAGCGGCCGATCACGGCGCTGGCCATGGACGCCGTGCCGCGGATCTCCCGGGCGCAGTCGCTGGACGTGCTCAGCTCGATGGCCAACATCGCCGGGTACCGGGCGGTGATCGAGGCGGCGCACACCTTCGGCCGCTTCTTCACCGGCCAGGTCACCGCCGCCGGCAAGGTGCACGCCGGCGAAGGTCCTGGTCGCGGGCGCCGGCGTCGCCGGGCTCGCGGCGATCGGCGCGGCCAGCAGCATGGGCGCGATCGTCCGCGCCACCGACGTCCGCCCGGAGGTCGCCGAGCAGGTCCGCTCCCTGGGCGGGGACTACGTCGCCGTGCCCGCCGGCGAGGCCGAGGTGAGCTCGGACGGCTACGCCCGCGAGATGGGCGAGGACTTCAACCGCCGCGCCGCGGAGATGTACGCCGAGCAGGTGCCCGACGTCGACATCGTGATCACCACCGCGCTCATCCCCGGCCGGCCGGCGCCCCGGCTGATCTCGGCGGAGATGGTGGCGAGCATGAAGTCGGGCAGCGTGATCGTGGACATGGCCGCGGGGCAGGGTGGCAACGTCGCGGGCTCGGTCGCCGACGAGCTGGTCGTCACCGACAACGGCGTCTCGATCATCGGCTACACCGATCTGGCCGGCCGGCTGCCCGCGCAGGCCTCGCAGCTGTACGGGCACGAACCTGGTCAACCTGCTCAAGCTGCTCACCCCGGAGAAGGACGGCGCGCTCGTCCTGGACTTCGACGACGTCGTGCAGCGCACGATCACCGTCGTCCGCAACGGTGAGAAGACCTGGCCGCCACCGCCGGTCCAGGTGTCGGCGGCGCCGGTCCAGCCCACGCCGCAGCCGGTGATGGAACTCGCGCACCCACCGAAGCCGGTGCCAGCCGGGCCGGAGGTTCGCCCTCGTCGGCTCGGCGGCCGCGCGTGCTGTTCCTGATCACCGCGTTCTCCCCCAACGAACTGATCCAGCACCTCACGGTGTTCGCCCTCGCCGTCGTGGTGGGCTTCTACGTGATCGGGCACGTGCACCACGCGCTGCACACCCCGCTGATGAGCGTCACCAACGCGATCTCCGGGATCATCGTCGTCGGCGCACTGCTGCAGATCGGGCACGACTCGGTGGCGGTCACGGTGCTCGCCTTCGTCGCGATCCTGCTGGCCAGCATCAACGTGTTCGGTGGCTTCGCCGTCACCCGCCGGATGCTCGGCATGTTCACCCGCGGGCCGGCGCCCAAGGCCCTGGCGACCAAGGGTGCCGGGCGATGAGCGCCGTCAGCGCCGCGTCCGCGGCCTACATCGTCGCCGGGCTGCTGTTCATCCTGAGCCTCGCCGGGTTGTCCAGGCACGAGACGGCGAAGGCCGGCAACACCTACGGCATCGCCGGCATGGCGATCGCCCTGGCCGCCACCGTCGGGCTGGCCGCCCGCAGCATCACCGCCGCGGCCCTGGCCCTGATGGCGGTCGCGGTGATCATCGGCGCCGTCATCGGGCTCTGGCGGGCCCGGCGGGTCGAGATGACCGGCATGCCCGAGCTGATCGCGATGCTGCACAGCTTCGTCGGCCTCGCCGCGGTGCTGGTCGGCTGGAACGGCTACCTCTCCGTCGAAGCGAACGCCGGCGAGCAGACCGAGGTGGCCGGCAACCTGCTCGGCATCCACTCCGCCGAGGTCGTCATCGGCGTCTTCATCGGCGCGGTCACCTTCACCGGCTCGATCGTCGCGTTCCTCAAGCTGTCGGCGCGGATCAAGAGCAACCCGCTGATCCTGCCGGGCCACAACTGGCTCAACCTGGGCGCGCTGGTCGCCTTCGTCGTCCTCACCGTCGTGTTCGTGATCGAGCCGAGCCTGGTGCTGCTCGCCGTCGTCACCGCACTCGCGCTGGCCCTGGGCTGGCACCTGGTCGCCTCCATCGGCGGCGGCGACATGCCGGTCGTGGTGTCGATGCTCAACAGCTACTCGGGCTGGGCGGCCGCGGCCTCGGGCTTCCTGCTCGGCAACGACCTGCTGATCATCACCGGCGCCCTGGTCGGCTCCTCGGGTGCCTACCTCTCCTACATCATGTGCCGGGCCATGAACCGGTCGTTCATCTCGGTCATCGCCGGCGGCTTCGGCAACGAGGGCGCCGCCGATCGTCGACAAGGACTACGGCGAGCATCGGGAGATCACCGCCGAGGACGTCGCCGATCTGCTGAAGGACGCGGGATCCGTCGTCATCACGCCGGGCTACGGCATGGCGGTCGCCCAGGCCCAGAGCGCCGTCGCCGAGCTCACCCGCCACCTGCGCGACAAGGGCATCGACGTCCGGTTCGGCATCCACCCCGTCGCCGGCCGGCTGCCGGGCCACATGAACGTGCTGCTCGCCGAGGCCAAGGTGCCCTACGACATCGTCCTGGAGATGGACGAGATCAACGACGACCTCGCCGACACCGACGTCGTCCTCGTGATCGGCGCCAACGACACCGTCAACCCGGCGGCCACCGAGGACCCCACCAGCCCGATCGCCGGCATGCCGGTGCTCAAGGTCTGGGAGGCCGAGCACGTCGTCGTGTTCAAGCGCTCGATGAACACCGGCTACGCCGGCGTGCAGAACCCGCTGTTCTTCCGCGACAACAGCCAGATGCTCTTCGGCGACGCCCGCGAACGGGTCGAGGACATCCTGCGCGCGCTGTGATCCTGCCCGCGCAACCCACCGTCCGTCGCGCTGTCTTATGTCCGGCACCCGGCCTACGGTGAGTGCGTGCGCGCATACGGACCCCTGACCACGCTGCCGGGGGCGGGCGCGTCCGACCACGTCTGCTGGGTCCACGACGACAGTGACGGCCCGGCCTTCGACGCCGCCGTGCGCACCTTCCTCGCCGGCGGCCTGGCCCGCGGTGAGCGGCTGCTGTGCATCGGTGAGCGACGTGCTCGCAACGGTCCGCGCCGAGCACGATCCGTTGACCGACGTCGACGCCCTGGTCGCGGCGGGAACGCTGGAGCTGATGACCGTCGCCGAGGCGCATCGACGCCACCGGCGAGTTCACCGCCGAGCACCAGCTGGCGTTCTTCGACGCCGCGACCCGGCGCGCGGTCGCTGACGGCTACGCCGGGCTGCGCGTCGTCGCCGAGGTGAGTGTCCTGGCCTCGGACCCGCACCAGCGGCTGGAGCTCGTACGCTGGGAGCAGATGGCCGACCGGTACGTCGTCCAAGGCCCAGGGATGACCGCAATGTGCATCTACCGCAGCGACCTGCCGGCCGACGCGCTGGCCGACGTCGCCTCGACGCACCCGGTGACCCAGTGCCCCGAGGGCATGACCCAGTTCCACGTGTTCTTCGACGACGACCACGTCGTCGTCGCCGGCTGCGTCGACACCTTCGAGGCCGAAAGGCTGGCGCGCGTGCTCGCCGACTCCCCCACCGTGTCTGCAGCGCTGCTGGATCTCTCCCGGCTCGAGTTCGTCGACGGGGCCGGCTGCCGGGTGATCGCCCGATGGGCCGGCGAGCTGCGCGGCCGTGGCGTGCAGGTCGAGATCCGGGGCGCCTCCCGCCTGTTCCGCCGCGTCTGGCAGGTCCTCGCCCTCAGCGAGGTCGCGCCGGTGGCGTTCGCGGAGGCGGCCGCATGACCGCCATGCTCGGGGCCACCGCCCCCACCGGATTCGAGCACGAGGCGCTGTTCTACCGCGGCGACGACGGCTTCCTCGCCGGCCTCGTCCCGTTCATCCGGGAAGGCCTGGGCGCGCGACGAGGCGGTCGTCGTGGCCGAGCCGCGGGCGCGGCTCGACCTGCTCCGCGACGCGTTGGGCGACGACGCCGGCGCCGTGCGCTTCCTCGAGATGGAGGAGATCGGCGCCAACCCGGCGCGGATCATCGGCGTGTGGGCCGATGCGCTCGCCGAGCACGCGGCCTCGGGCCGCACGCTGCGCGGCGTCGGGGAGCCCGCCTGGCACGGCCGGCGGGAGGTGGAGCTCGTCGAGTGCAAGCTGCACGAGCTCCTCCTCAACCGCGCGTTCGACGACGGCCCGGCGTGGCGGCTGCTGTGCCCCTACGACGAGCAGGCCCTGCCCCGGTCGGTCTGCCAGGGCGCGCTGCAGACCCACCCGATCCGCTCGGCGGCCGACGAGCGGGCACCGAGCAACCACTACCTGCGCGACGGGGACATGGCGGAGTTCGGTGCGCCGCTCCCCGGGCCGAAGGACGCCGTGCTGCGCGGGATCTACCGGGCCGGCGACATCCCGGCCACGCGGCGCACCGTCGCGCAGTACGCCCGCACCTGCGGCCTCTCCCCGGAGCAGGTGGAGGCGCTCGAGCTGGCTGCCTCCGAACTGGCGACCAACAGCATCCGCTACGGCGGGGGCAGCGGCACCGTGGCCATGTGGGTGGAGCCCGGCGCGGTCGTCGTCGAGTTCAGCGACGCGGGGCACATCCTCGACCCCCTCACCGGGCGGTTCACGCCGTCCCTGGATCAGGAGGGCGGTCGCGGCATCTACCTCGTGCACCAGATCTGCGACCTCGTGCAGGTCCGCTCGTCCGCGCAGGGCACGTCGGTGCGCATCCTGACCTGGATCTGATCCTCCGCCGCGGCGGAGGGCTCAGGGCTGGGCGCGGTCGGCCCCGGTCTGCCCGTCGGTGCCGTCACGGCGGACGAAGTCGCCGACGGCCTCCTCCAGCCGGGCCCACGTCGAGCTCCACTCCACGATCGGGTCGAGGATCCGCTCGAACACGCCGAGCTGCTGATCGAAGGCGTCCAGCTGCGCACGCATCGCCGCGATGGACTGCCGTTGGGCTCGCACCGTCTGCGCCACCGCCCGCAGCTGAGCGGCCGACATGGCACCGGGCGGGCTGGGCAGCGCGGGCAGGGAGATCCGCCCCGGTACCGAGCCCGCCACCGCCCGCGCCCGGTCGGTGAAGCCGCGCAACTGGTGCACGAACTCCTCGATGGACCGCCCGACCAGGCCGCTCGCCCCGGTCGTCCCGCTCTCGGGTTCGCGCGCCGGCTCCTGCTCCGTTGCCATGTCCCGACCGTAGAGGCGTCCGCCGGGAGCGGCCAATCCCGGCCCCGCCCCCCGCAGTCGGTCAGCGGGATGCGTCAGGATGCGGGCATGGGGGTAGCGCGTGTCCCGGCCCGGCCGTCGGCCGTCGTCGCCGTGCTGGCCGTGCTCAGCCTCCTGCTGGCCTCCTGCGGTGGCGCGCCCAACAGGTCCCGCGCCGAGACGACGTCGGCCGCGAGCACGAGCAGTGCCGGTCCGACGCCGTCCCGCGACGCCGCGCCGACCCCGGACGAGATCGTGGAGCAGACGCTGGCCGGCCTCGACCGCCGCGCGCAGGTCGCCCAGCTGTTCGTCATCGGGGTGCGGCTCGACGACCTCGACAGCGGCGACGCGCTCGCGGAGGCCGGCGTCGGCGGGTTGTTCATGGCCGGCCGGTCGCAGGCCCCAGCGGACGACCTCGCCGCCGTGACGGAGCGCTGGCAGTCGGTGGCGCCCGGCCCCGGGCTGTGGGTCGCCGTCGACCAGGAGGGCGGCGCCGTCCAGACGCTCAAGGGCGAGGGCTTCGACCTACTGCCGACCGCGCGGGAGCAGGGCGACCTGCCGGCCGACGAGCTCGCCGCGCTCGCCGCAGGCATGGGGTCGTCGCTGGACGCCGCGGGGGTGAACCTCGACCTCGCACCGGTCGTCGACGTCGTCCCGCCCGGCACCGAGGCGGACAACGCCCCCATCGGCGCGTTCGGCCGGGAGTACGGCGGCACACCGGAGGAGGTGACCGCGGCGGCCGGGACGATCGTCGCCGGCCTCGCCGACTCCGGGGTCACGGCCACGCTCAAGCACTTCCCAGGGCTGGGCCGGGTGGCGGGCAACACCGACGACACCCCGTCGTGCACGACACGGTGACGACGGCGGACGACGCGCAGCTGACGGTCTTCTCGACGCTGGCCGACACCCCCGCCGCCCCGTTCGTGATGGCGTCGTCGGCGATCTACGACCGCATCGACGGCTCCACGCAGGCGATGTTCTCCTCCGTCGTGCTCACCGACGTGCTCCGCGACCAGCTGGGGTTCGACGGTGTGGTGATCTCCGACGACGTCGGCAACGCGGATGCCGTGTCGGGCGTGTCGGTGGGCGACCGGGCGGTGCGCTTCCTCGGCGCCGGCGGCACGCTCGTGCTCACCGTGGAGCCCGACCAGTTCGAGCCGATGGTCGACGCCGTCCTCGCCCGCGCCGACGACGATCCCGCGTTCGCCGAGGTCGTCGACGCCGCCGTCCGCACCGCGCTGTTGGCCAAGGTGCGGGCCGGCCTCATCGGCTAGCTCCCGGTGCGGGGCAAAGGAAGCTTTGCCCCTGCCTGGGCGGCCCGTACGAAGAGCAAAGCTTCCTATGCCTCGCGTCAGCCGCCGACGAGCTCGCGGAGGCGCTCGGCGTTGCGGACGGCGTGACCGTGCCCGTCGTTGTTGAAGTAGGCGTAGACGTCGCGACCGTCCCCGGCCCACTCGCCGATCCGCGCCGCCCACCAGCCGAGGTCCGCATCGGAGTACGAGCCGGCGTAGAGGTGCCCGGTGTCGGGGCCGTGGAGGCGGACGTAGACGAACGGTGCCGTGGCCCGCAGCACGCACGGCAGACCGGCTCCGCTCATGACGCAGTAGGCCGCACGGTGCCGCTCCAGGAGCGCGTAGACGGCCTCGTCGTGCCAGCTCGGATGGCGGAACTCCACGGCCACCCGCATCCAGTCCGGCAGCCGTTCCAGCACGAACTCCAGCCGCGCGTCGTCGCGTTCGTGGCCCGGGTGCAGCTGCAGGAGCAGGACGGCACGCCGGTCGCCGAGCTCGTGCCAGGCCGACGTCAGCCGGGGCAGCCAGGCCTCGGGCGCGTAGAGCTTCTTCGCGTGGGTCAGCCCGCGTGGCGCCTTCACCGACAGCTGGAAACCCTCGGGCAGCCGGCGGCGCCAGCTCACGAAACTCGCGTCGCGCGGCCAGCGGTAGAAGCTGGCGTTCAGCTCGACGGTGTCGAAGCGGCGGACGTAGTGCGCCAACCGGTCCCGTGGCGGCGTGCCGGGCGGGTACAGCACGCCGTCCCAGTGGTCGTAGCTCCAGCCCGAGGTCCCGATGTGGACGGTCATCGGGCGCATCCTGTCGTACACGCGACAGCGCCCCCGACCGAGGCGGTCGGGGGCGCTGTGGAGCGTGCTGGTGGAACTGGGGCGACTCAGTACCAGTTGTTGGCCTGCGAGTGCGCCCAGGCGCCGCACGGGCTGCCGTAGCGGCTCTCGATGTAGATCAGCCCGGCGTCGATCTGCCGGTAGCCGTCCGAGGTCTTGGCGATGCCGGTGCCGGCCCACGTCGAGTCGAGGAACTGCGGGATCCCGTACGCGGTGCTGGTCGGGTTCTGCGCGTTCGGGTTCCAGCCGCTCTCCTTGCCCCAGAGGTTCTCGAGGCAGGAGAACTCGCTGCTGTTCCCACCGAGCTGACCGAGCGCGTACTCCTGGTAGGAGCCGGACGGCGCGACGGGTGCCGATGTCTCCTGGCCCGGGGCCGCCGCAGCGGCCTCGGCCTCGGCGGCGCGGGCGGCCTCCTGGCGGGCAGCCTCCGCGGCGCGGGCGGCCTCCTGGCGGGCGGCCTCCTGGCGGGCAGCCTCCTCGGCTGCGCGGCGCTCCTGCTCGGCCTTGTCGGCGGCCGCCTGCGACTGGGCCGCCGCGGTCTGCTCGGCGTCGCGCTCGGCGCGACTGGCGGCGAGCTCCCCCAGCGGCCGGACGGTGTCGGCGACCGAGGAGGCCTCGGAGCCGTCGGCCGGGATACCGAGCTGCTCGGCGATGCTGACCGACTCGAGCTGGGTGGCGTCGGCCTGCGCGGCCGGTTCACCGGCGGCGAGCACGTTGACCATCAGCGCGCCGGCGGCGGCGGCGCTCAGGTACAGGGCGGGGCGGCGGGTGCCGGACGGCGGCCGGCGTCGGGCGCCGGTGGTGGGGTTCTCGGTACGGGTGCGCGGGCGGATCACGGTGCGGAGGTTCATGAGGCGGGACGGCTCCGGCGTCTTCAGGGCGCGGCAGGGCGGCATGCCAGGGAGGCACTGCTTCTGCTGCGCGTTCTTCCGTGTGCCGCCTGCCGAGTTAGCTGACGGGTTCGGGCGGGAAGTAGCCCTACCGGCCTGCGAACACGTGCTCGCGGGCCCGATTCACCCCAGTACTGCGGTGGGTCCCCGGCTCGCCTTCCCCAGGGGGTCGGCGACTCGGCGGCGTCCGGCGCAGCCTTCCCGCACAGGGGCGGAACGACCGACCGGACCCAGCCAACGTAACCGCCGTTACCGTGCCGTGACAATTCTCGGGCGGATATTCCCGGAGTGACGATCGTCGCGTCGGGCGGTCACGGCAGTCGCCACACGGTCGTCCGGCGCACCGAGGTTGGGTGGGTGGGCGACGACTCGGTATCGGGTACGTCGTAGGTCGCCGCGGCGGCCAGGCGTCCGTGCGGAAGGTACGGCCGGCCGGGGTCACCGATCAGCACGTCGGCACCGGCCGCTCGAGCGGCATCGAGGAACGGCAGCACCCGTTCGGTCATCTCGCGGTCGTAGCAGACGTCCCCGGCGAGGACGACGTCGACGGCCGGTGCCGTTCCGCCGAGGAGGTCCCCGACGACGTCGACCGGCGGCACGCCGTTGAGCGCGGCGTTGAGCCCGATCGCCGCCCGGCCGAACGGATCGATCTCGCTGGCCACCACGCGGGCGGCACCCGCCCGTGCGGCGGCGACCGCGACGAGCCCGCTGCCGGAGCCGAGGTCGAGGACGGACCGGCCGGCGACCAGGTCGGGGTGGTCGAGCACGTAGCGCGCCAGGGCCTGGCCGCCGGGCCAGGCCGCGGCCCAGAACGGCGGCTGGGACGGCGGGGCGCCGTCCTGCTCCTCGAGTGCTTCCCACAGGGCGACGACGTCGGCGGCGACGAGCAGTTCCACCTCGGGCACCAGGACCGGGCGGATCGGGCGCGTGTTGGCCCGGAAGAAGTCCTCGCCGATCACCGCGCCATGATCGCGGAGTGGTGGTCAGTCCCGCGCGGGCGGGCCGACCTGCCGTCCGGCCCGGCGGGCGATCAGCGACCAGTACGAGCCGGGCAGGAGCCGCACGAGCCCGTCCGGGATCTTGGCGCTCCAGCCGATCAGCAGCCGTGGACGGCGCGTCTCGATCGCCGCGACGATCTGCGCGGCCGCGGTGGCCGGCGGGATGGTCAGCAGCTTCGCGAACTGCGCGCGCCCCTGCTCGTACTCCTCCGCCGACACCCCGGAACCGACCCGGACCGACTCGGCGATCCGCGTCCGGATCCCGCCCGGGTGGACCACCGTGACACCCACACCGTTCTCGGCGAGCTCGTGCCGCAGGGCCTCGCTGAACCCGCGGACGGCGAACTTGCTGGCCGCGTAGGCCGCCTGCCCGGGCGGCGCGAAGATGCCGAAGATGCTCGACACGTTCACCAGGTGCGAGCCGCGGTGGGCCGTCAGCGCCGGCAGGAACGCCCGCGTGAGCCGGACGACGGCGCGGAAGTTGATCGCCATGACCCAGTCGAACTCCTCCGCCGTCACCTGGTCGAACCGCCCGCCGAGCGCCACCCCGGCGTTGTTGACCAGCAGGGTGACCCCGGGATGGGCGGCGGCGAGCTCGGCGGCGACCCGCGTGGTGGCGTCGTCGTCGGACAGGTCGACCACCGTCGTGTCGACGGCCAGCGCCGGGTGCGCGGCGCGGATCCGGTCGGCGACGGATGACAGCCGGTCGGCGTCCCGGTCGAGCGAGCACCAGGTCGCTGCCGCGGGCGGCGAGCGCCTCGGCCAGCGCCTCGCCGATCCCGCTGGCGGCACCGGTGACGACCGCGGTGCCCCCGGCGAACTCGTAGGGGCCCATCAGGCGGCCGGCCGCTGCGCCGGGGCGACGCCGGGCCGCTGGAAGGTCATGCCCTCGTCGTCGAGCGGTCCGCGCCGCATCAGCGCGACGTCGCGCAGGTAGTTCTGGTGCAGCTTCCAGGGCGTGCGCGAGCCCTGTTTCGGCAGCTCGGCCAGGCTGCGCTGCACGTAGCCGGACGCCAGGTCGAGGAAGGGCTCGTCGCCGCCCTCGGGGGGCGCGACCGGGGTGGCGGAGACGTAGCCGCGCTGGTCGAGGTGCTGCAGCAGCCGGCAGACGTAGCGGTTCACCAGGTCGGCCTTGAGCGTCCAGGAGGCGTTCGTGTAGCCGATCACCATCGAGAGGTTGGGGACGCCGGAGAGCATCATGCCCTTGTAGGACACCTGCTCCGCGAGGGCGACCGGAGCGCCGTCGACGGTGAGGGACATCCCGCCCGCGGGCAGCAGGTTCAGCCCCGTCGCGGTGACCACGATGTCGGCGTCGAGATGTTGGCCGGACGCGAGTTCGATGCCCTTCTCGGTGAAGGTGGCGACCCGGTCGGTCACGATCGACGCCGTCCCTCGTCGCAGGACGCGGAAGAGGTCGCCGTCCGGGACCAGGCACAGCCGCTGGTCCCAGGGGTTGTAGGGCGGGTTGAAGTGCGTGTCGACGTCGATGTCCGGGCACCTGCTTCTCGGTGAGCCGGCGGATCAGCCGACGGGCGGCCGCGGGCCAGCGCCGGCTGAACTGGAAGAAGGCCGTGGAGAGCAGGACGTTCTTCCACCGCACGATCGGATAGGCCAGCCTCGCGGGCAGCCGGCTGGCCAGCGCCTGGGCCAGCGGGTCCCGGCCGGGCAGCGACAGGACGTAGCTCGGGGTGCGCTGCAGCATCGTGACGTGCTCGGCGTCCTCGGCGAGGCTGGGCACGAGCGTGACGGCGGTGGCGCCGCTGCCGATGACGACGATCCGCTGTCCGGTGACGTCGAGGTCCTCCGGCCAGTGCTGCGGATGGACCACCTGCCCGGCGAACCGCTCCTCCCCCTCGAAGCGCGGCCGGAAGCCCTCGTCGTACCGGTAGTAACCCGCGCAGATCGACAGCCAGGAGCAGGTGATCGCGACCGCCTCCCCCGTGTCGCTGCGCCGGGCGGTGACCGTCCAGCGGGCGTCTGCGGTCGACCACTCGGCGGAGAGCACCTGGTGGTGGAAGCGGATCTTGTCCCGGACGTCGTACTCGGCGGCGGTGTCCTCGATGTAGCGGCGGATCGCCGGACCGTCCGCGATGGCCTTCGAGTCCTTCCACGGCCGGAAGGCGTAGCCGAGGGTGAACATGTCGGAGTCCGAGCGGACCCCGGGATACCGGAAGAGATCCCAGGTGCCCCCGATCGCGCCCCGGGACTCCAGGATCGCGTAGCTCTTGTCCGGGCACTCCACCTGCAGATGGCAGGCGGCGCCGATGCCGGACAGCCCCGCGCCGACGATCAGGACGTCCACGTGGTCGGTGGGACCGTGCTCCATGTCCGAACTCCAGAAAGGTCCTGGCCGGCGGACCGGCGGGGGGTCGGCACTGCCGCGGAAGCGTGCAGCACCGACGGTATCGACGCGCTGTCGAACGAGTCAACGCGGTGTTGAGAAACGGGTCGACGCCGGTATTCTGCGACGCGTGCCGGTACCCGCGAGCGAGCCCGCCGGCGCTGCCCGCGGCCGACGCACGGTGCGGCCGTCCGGTGACGACCGCGAGCTCGCGATCCTCGCCACGGCCGAGCGGCTGCTGGCGGTCAAGCCGCTCTCGGCGATCTCGGTCGACGACCTGGCCCGCGGCGCGGGCATCTCCCGGCCGACCTTCTACTTCTACTTCTCCTCGAAGGACGCCGTCCTGCTCACCCTGCTGGACCGGGTGGTCGCCGAGGCGGACGCCGTCACGCGGCGCGGCCTTCGACACCCCGGCCGCCGATCCGCGCGAGGCCTGGGAGCGCGCGATCTCCGCGTACTACGAGACCTTCCGCGCCCACCGCTCGCTGACCCTGGCCTGGGCGCAGGCGCGGTCCACGCAACGACGAGGTCCGCGCGCTGTGGGCGCGCGTGTTCGACGGCTGGGTCGCGCAGTGCGCGGCGGCGATCGACGCGGAGCGCGCCCGCGGCGCGGCCCGGCCGGGCGTCGCGGCGCGGGACCTCGCCGTCGCCCTCAACTCCATGAACGAGCGCGTCCTCTACGCCACGTTCAGCGGCGACGGGCCGGCGGTGGCGGAGGCCGACGTCGTGGGGGTCCTGCTCGACGTCTGGCTGTCGGCCATCTACGGAGCGACGCCGCACATCCCCTGACGGGGGCGACAGTTCGGTCACGTGCGCGCGGAAACCGCTGCGCGACGGGACGCGGTGTGCTGTCCTCTGCGCCACGGTCCGGCAGCCGGGGCAGGAGTGCAGGTCATGACGTCGTCTTCGGGCGTCCCGCCGCACGCTCGTCGCTGGCCGTTCGTCACCGCCACCGTCGTGGTCGTCGTGGCCCTCGTGGCCCTGGTCCTCGTCGTGACCGGCAACCGGGCCGACTGGCTCGCCCCGGGCGCCGAGGCGGCGGCGACGACGTCCGCGTCGTCGACGGGCTCCTCCCCCGCCGCCCCGACGACGAGCGGCCCGACGACGAGCGGCCCGACGACGAGTTCGCCCCTACCGGCGACGACGACCTCAGCCCCTCCGGTCGACCCCGCGGTGCCGGCCGCCCTGCGCGGCCAGGACGTGGAGGTCGCGCCGACCTCGCGAGCGGGTGGTCGCGCTGACCTTCGACGCCGGGGGGAACGCGGCCGGGCTCGAATCGATCCTCGCCACGCTCGCCGCCGAGGGACGTGCCGGGCACGTTCTTCCTGACCGGCCGGTGGGCCGACGCGAACCCGGACGGCGTCGCCGCGATCGCCGTCGCCGGGCATCGGCTGGGCAACCACTCGGTGTCCCATCCCCCGTTCACGACGCTGTCCGACGCCGCGATCCGCGACGAGGTGCTGGGGGCCGAAGCCAGCATCCGCGCCGCCGGGGGCGACCCGCGGCCGCTGTTCCGGTTCCCGCTCGGCGACCGCGACGCCCGCACGATCGCCGCGGTCAACGACCTCGGCTACGTGCCGGTGCGCTGGACGGTCGACACGCTGGGGTGGAAGGGCACGAGCGGCGGCGAGTCCGCCCAGGCGGTGTGCGACCGCGCGGTCGGGGCGCTGCGTCCCGGCGAGATCGTCCTCATGCACGTGGGGTCGAACCCGGACGACGGATCGACCCTCGACGCCGACGCACTGCCCGAGGTCATCGAGCAGATGCGCGCCGCCGGCTACGCCTTCGTCACCCTGGACGTGCTGTTCCGGCCCTGACCCGTGCGACGCGGCCTCAGATCTTGACCGGCTCGCCGGCGCCGCGCAGCTGCGAGGCCGTGCCCGAGCGGATGACCGTCACCGGGCACGGTGCGTGGTGCACGACCTGGTCGCTCACCGAGCCGAGCAGGAGCCCCCGGAACCCGCCGCGGCCCCGGGCGCCGACGACGACCAGGTCGGCGCCGGCCGCGGAATCGATGAGGCCGCGGGCAGCCGAGCTGTGCACGGTGTGGCAGGTGACCCGGACCTTCGGGTCGACGCCCACCGCGCGCACGTGGGCGCTCAGCTCGTCGTGGACGGCCTTCTCCCAGTCGGCCAGCGGCGGGACGTAGCCGGGTTCCCAGGTGGACGGCCGGGGCGCCGACGTCATCGCCCAGGCCCGCAGCACGTGCAGGTCCAGGCCTGCCCGGAAGGCCAGTCGGCCGGCCCAGCGGACCGCCTCCTGGGCACACTCCGACCCGTCGTGCCCGACCAGGATCCCGCCGTCGAGCGTCACGTTCTCGCGGACGTCGCCCACCATGTCCTCCTCGGTCCTGCTCGCAGCCCCTCCGGCACCGCTGCCGGTGAATCCCGTGATCGTCGCATCCCGGGAGGTCGGGGAGGACCGACGCACCCCACGGGGGTGGTCATCCGGCGTGGCCAGGCGGGACAGCGCTCCCGGAGGGGTGGCGTAACCGGGCCCGTGTGCGGAAGATCGACAGCGGTCGCAGAAACCGGGAGCCTTTCCGATGAACGCCATGGCCGACACGCTCAGCGAGACCATCCGCCTCGAATTCGACCTTGCCTGCCGTGACCTGCTCGACGCCGAGGCGCTCGTGCAGGTCGACGACCGTCCGGTCGTCCGCGCGCGCCTGCGCGCGTGCCGGGCGGAGGTCGACGCCGTCCTCGACATGTGGAACGACACCTGCACCTGCCCCCAGTGACCCGGGCGCAGGTCGACGAGTTCCTCATCGAGCATCCGTTCGGTCGCGAGGTCTTCGACCGGGTGGCCCGGCCGGGCCGACCCGTCCCCGCCACCCGCGCCGGCTGAGGTGCTCAGCCGGCGGCGGGGCCCGCGTCCAGCTCGGCGCGGACCGTGTCCATGTCCAGACCGCGCACGACGGAGATGACCTGCTCGAGCGCCGCAGCCGGCAGCGCCCCGGGCTCGGAGAAGACCATCACGCCGTCCCGGAACGCCATCAGCGTCGGGATGGAGCGGATGCCGGCGGCGTCGGACAGCTCCGGCTGCGCCTCGGTGTCGACCTTGCCGAAGACGATGTCGGGATGCCGTTCCGCCGCCGCCGCGAACACCGGGGCGAACATCCGGCACGGCGCGCACCAGGCCGCCCAGAAGTCCACCAGCACGATGCCCCCGCCGACGACGACGTCCCGGAAGTCCTCCCGGCTGAGTTCCCTCGGGGGCATCGCGCGTTCCTCTCGTGGCTGGCGGTGCGGTCAGGAAGCGACAGGGACGCTCCGGACGATCCGCTCCTCCGGCGACACGGCACCCACCGCGTGCAGCGCCTGGCCGATCTGGTCGGTCAACCGCCGCAGCGATTCCCGGGCCTCATCACGCTGCTTGCGCAGGTCGTCGACCTCGTCCTGGACCGCGAGCAGCCGGCCCGCCGCGACCGCCGCCGCCGAGTCGCGGTCCTGCCGCGCGCGCTCCTCCTCGAGGGCACGTTGCTCGGCCGCCTCCACGGCCAGCTTGTCGCGCTCCGCGGCCGCTGCCCGGAGCAGTTCCTCGGCCTCGCGCCGTGCCCGGTCCAGCACGTCGGCGGCCTCGGCCCGCTCCCGCACCACGCGCTCCCGCATCTGCTCGACGGTCGCCACGCAGGCCTCCCGCAGCAGTTCGGTCTTCTGGATCCGCGCCTCGGCCTCGAGCTGGGCGTCGGCCACGATCCGGTCGGCCTCCTCGGTGGCGGCCTCGATGATCTCGGTGGCCTCGTCGGAGGCCAGCCGGAGGATCTCGCGCACCCGTTCCGAGACGGCCGAGAGGTCCGAGATCGGCGGCGCCGGCGCGGGTGCCGGTGCCGGTTGCCGACGGAACTCGGCGAGCTCGGCGGCGCAGACGGCGAACCGCGCGAGCAGGTGGTCGCCGGCCCGGCGGGCCGCGGCCAGCTCGTCCTCGACCCAGGTCACGTAGTTGTCGACCTGGATGCGGTCGTAGCCGTTGAGCCGCGGATGGAAGACCGGCCGGCTGTCCAGCAGGCCGTTCAGGTCCCCCGAGTAGGTCGGGGGCGCGAACAACGACCCGACGTCGTCGTCAGCCTCTGGCTCGGACTCGACCTGGTCGACCTCGACTCGCCGGAGCATCCGTTCCGCCTCTCCCTGGGAAGTGTGAGGAGGTCTCGGACCCTGCCAGAGCCGCGACTCCGGAGACGAGGAGTCGCGCGCCCACCGACGGGCCTCCCGGCGTAGTCCAGCGGTGCGTGCGGATCCGGCTACAGGCCGTCGGCATTTGGACACGGGCAGGTCACGGTCCCGCCCGTTGCGGGATCCTGGGGACGGGCATACCTCGCGGGGTGCGCGCGTTGGGGCGGGTAGTTGCACATTCAACTAGCTAGGGGATGTTCGTCATGCAGTTCGGGATCTTCACGGTCAGCGACATCACGCAGGACCCGACGACGGGCCGCACGCCGACCGAGTCCGAGCGGATCAAGGCCGTGCAGACGATCGCGCTGAAGGCGGAGGAGGTCGGGCTCGACGTCTTCGCGCTCGGCGAGCACCACAACCCGCCGTTCTTCTCCTCCTCCCCCACCACGACGCTGGCGTGGATCGCCGCGAAGACGACGAAGATCCAGCTGTCGACGTCCACGACGCTGATCACCACCAACGACCCGGTGAAGATCGCCGAGGACTACGCGATGCTGCAGCACCTGGCCGAGGGCCGGGTCGACCTGATGATGGGCCGGGGCAACACCGGCCCGGTCTACCCCTGGTTCGGGCAGGACATCCGCAACGGCATCGAGCTCGCCGTCGAGAACTACGCCCTGCTCCGCCGGTTGTGGCGCGAGGACGTCGTCGACTGGGAGGGCAAGTTCCGCACCCCGCTGCAGGGCTTCACGTCCACCCCGCGGCCGCTCGACGGCGTTCCGCCGTTCGTGTGGCACGGCTCGATCCGCAGCCCCCAGATCGCCGAGCAGGCCGCGTACTACGGCGACGGGTTCTTCCACAACCACATCTTCTGGCCGCCCGAGCACACCCAGCGGATGGTCGAGTTCTACCGCCGCCGGTACGAGCACTACGGCCACGGCAGCGCCGATCAGGCGATCGTGGGGCTCGGTGGCCAGGTCTTTCTGCGCAAGAACAGCCAGGACGCCGTCGATGAGTTCCGGCCCTACTTCGACGTCGCCCCGGTCTACGGCCACGGTCCGTCGCTCGAGGAGTTCACCCAGCAGACCCCGCTGACCGTCGGCAGCCCGCAGCAGGTCATCGAGCGCACGCTCGGCTTCCGCGACTACGTGGGCGACTACCAGCGGCAGCTGTTCCTGCTCGACCACGCGGGCCTGCCGCTGAAGACGGTGCTCGAGCAGCTCGACCTGCTCGGCGAGGAGGTCGTGCCGGTGCTGCGCAAGGAGTTCGCCGCGCTCAAGCCGGCGCACGTCCCGGACGCACCGACCCACGCCTCGCTGGTCGCCGCCGCCGGGGGTACGAAGGACGCGACCGTGCACGCGCCGGCCGATGACGTCACCGGCCAGGTCACCGACGAGGTGGAGGCCCGATGAGCACCCGCACCGGCTCCACCCGGACGCTGGCCGTCGTCAGCGCCGGCCTGAGCACTCCGTCGTCGACCCGGCTGCTGGCCGACCGGCTGACCACGGCCACCGTCGCGGCGCTCGAGGAACGGGGCGTTGCGGCCACGGTGGAGGTCGTCGAGCTGCGTGAGCACGCCCGCGACCTGGCCGACAACCTGCTCACCGGGTTCGCCAACAAGCCGCTGCAGTCGGCGATCGACACGGTGGTCGGGGCGGACGGCCTGATCGCCGTCACGCCGATCTTCTCGGCGTCCTACAGCGGCCTGTTCAAGACGTTCTTCGACGTCCTGGACAAGGACGCGCTGACCGGTAAGCCGACCCTGCTGGGCGCGACGGCGGGGACGGCGCGGCACTCCCTGGTGCTCGAGCACGCGATGCGCCCGCTGTTCGCCTACCTGCGGGCGGTCGTCGCCCCCACGGCGGTGTTCGCCGCGTCGGAGGACTGGGCCGGCGGCGACGGCACCAACAGCGGTCTCGCCGAGCGCATCGAGCGGGCGGCGGGCGAGCTCGCCGACCTGATCTCGGGCCGTCCCCCGGCGGCGCCGGCCGACCCGTTCGCGGGCCCGTTCGGCGGTACCCCGTCCTTCGAGGAGCTGCTCCGCGGCGGTTCCTGAAGAACGCTTACGAGACCGCGTCCGGCGACGGGGGTGCGCTGCCGCCCTGCGGGGCATCGCCCACCATCAGCCGCACGATCTCCGCTCGGTCGGCTGCCGACGGCAGCCCCCAGTCCGGGGCGTAGTCGTAGACCTCGTTCAGCGGCGTCGACGCCGTCCGCCCGGTGAGCACCTCCACCGACCCGGTGCCGATCAGGCCCGGGTGCTCCACACCGCATGCCTCGGCGACCTTGAGCAGGTCCCTGCGGAGCGTGGACACGTAGTTGGCCACCCGGACCGACTTCAGCGACGGGTCGAGTCCGTGCGCCAGCCACGCGTTCTGCGTCGCGACCCCCGTCGGGCAGGTGTCGGTGTGGCACTTCTGCGCCTGGATGCAGCCGATCGCGAGCATCGCCTCACGGGCGACGTTCACCATGTCGCAGCCCAGGGCGAAGGCGACGATCGCGTTGTCCGGCAGCCCGAGCTTCCCCGCCCCGATGAAGGTGACCTGCTCGTGCAGCCCCCGGCGGGCGAAAGTGGAGTACACCCGCGCGAAGCCGAGCTGGAAGGGCAGCGACACCGAGTCGGTGAAGATCAGCGGCGCTGCCCCGGTGCCGCCCTCTCCGCCGTCGATCGTGACGAAGTCGACGCCGCGGCCGGTGGAGGCCATCAGGTCGGTGAGCTCGTCCCAGAACCCCATGTCACCGACGGCGGACTTGATGCCGACCGGCAGTCCGGTCTCGGCCGCGAGCAGTTCGACCCAGTCGAGCAGGCCGTCGGTGTCGGAGAACTCGGCGTGCCGCGGAGGGGCTGATGCAGTCCACGCCCTCGGGGACGCCGCGGGTCTCTGCGATCTCGGCGGAGACCTTGGCCGCGGGCAGCACGCCCCCGAGGCCGGGCTTGGCGCCCTGACTGAGCTTGATCTCCAGGGCGCGGATCGGCGCACCGGCGACCAGGTCCTTGAGTCGCTGCAGATCGAACCGCCCCTCCTCGTCGCGACAGCCGAAGTAGGCGGTGCCGATCTGGTAGACGAGTTCGCCGCCGTGGCGGTGGTGCGGCGAGACGCCGCCCTCGCCGGTGTTGTGCAGGCACCCGGCCAAGGCCGCGCCGCGATTGAGCGCCTCGATCGCGGCACCCGACAACGACCCGAAGCTCATCGCCGAGATGTTGACGACCGACTCCGGCCGGAACGCCTCCCGCCGGCCGCGCGGGCCGCCGAGGATCTTGGCGGACGGCAGGGTGGCGTCGTGCCCGGCGTGCACGTTGGTGGTCGGCACCGCCCGGCCGAACGTCTTGTGGTTGATGACCGGATAGCCGGCGGTGTACTCGAGGTCGTTGTCCGTCCCGAACCCGAAGTAGTTGTTCTGCTTCTTGGCCGACGCGTAGACCCAGCGCCGCTGGTCCCGCGTGAACGGCCGCTCCTCGTTGTTCCCGGCGACCAGGTACTGGCGCAGCTCGGGGCCGATGGCCTCGAGCAGGTAGCGGGCGTGGCCGAGCACCGGGAAGTTGCGCAGCAGCGTGTGCTCGCGCTGGAGCAGGTCGCGTGCCGCCAACCCGGCCAGCGCGGAGGCCCCGGCCATGGCGGCGCGCGCCGCGAGCGATCTGCGAGCCATGGGGCTCTCCTCCCCACCGGTGCACCTGCCGATGATCGTCGGGGACGACCGCAGCGCCCGCCAGGCGAGCGCGCTCAGCGGTAGGCGGACGTGCCCCGCAGGCGGGCCCGGACGGCGTGGTAGAGCGGGACGAGGATCACGCCGTCGCGCGCCAGCCGCGCCCGCAGCTCGCGGCGGTGCCGGATGACGCCGACCAGCCCGATCGCCCAGAAGACGTACTGCACCGAGAACGCCGCCTTGAAGGCGCTGAGGTCGTAGGCGGTCGAGCCCGGCGTCAGGATGTCGAGGACGGCCCCGATCGCGAGGATGGTCAGCAGCGAGGCGAGGAATCCGCCCACGTTGACCACCCCGCTGGCACTCCCCTGCCGCTCCTGCGGGTTCCAGGTGCGGGCGTAGTCGAAGCCGATCATCGAGCCCGGGCCGTTCGTGCCGAGCACGACGACGAGCAGCACCAGGACCGGCAGCGGTGCCTGCCCCGGCCAGAGCAGCACCAGGGTCCAGGCGGCCGCGGTCGCCCCGAGGATCGTGAAGACGAGCACCGACCGGCGCAGCGGCCACCGCGCGCAGAGCCGCCCCAACAGCGGCCCGACGGCCATGCCGACGAGCACGAGCAGGGTGAGCAGACCGGCCGCCGTCCCGGGCGAGAGCCCCTGCCCGACGACGAGGAACGGGTACCCCCAGAGCAGCGCGAAGACCGTGCCCGAGAACTGGGTGACCAGGTGCGTGTACAGCCCGATCCGGGTGCCGGGCTCGCGCCAGGTGTCGACCAGGCTCCGCCGGACCTGGGCGAGATCCGCGGCCGGGGGGCGGGGCGTTCCGGGCGGGGTGTCGCGCAGCGCGACGCCGACGAGGACGGCGACCAGCACGCCCGCTCCGGCCGCGCCCAGGAACGTCGTCTCCCAGCTCGTCGCGTGCAGCATCGCGACCAGCGGATACGCGGCCACGACCGAGCCGACCTGACCGAAGAGCCCGGTGAGCTGGGTGATCAACGGGACCGAGCCGCCGGCGAACCAGAAGCCGATCACCCGCAGCACGCTGATGAAGGTCATCGCGTCACCGGCCCCGACCAGCACCCGGGCGCCGATCGCGAGCGGGACGCCGTCGGCGAGCGCGAGGGCCAGCTGCCCGGCGGCCATGGTCAGCGCGCCGGCGAGGATCATCGTCCGCGAGCCGAGCCGGTCCAGGGCGACACCGACCGGCACCTGCAGCCCCGCGTAGACCGCGAGCTGAAGGACGAGGAACAGCGACACCACCGAGGCTCCGGCCGAGAATCGCTCCTGCGCCTCGACGGCGGCGACCCCCAGCGAGGCACGGTGGAAGACCGCCAGGACGTAGGCCACCAGCGCCACGCCCCAGACGGCGTAGGCCCGACGGGACGGGCGGTCGAGCGCGCTGTCGTCGTCCGGCACCGTCACACGGTCAACGACACCACGACGACGCCAGGCCTTCCATCCGAGGCCGTGAGTTCGCTCACCGGCACCCCGGCGACGCGGCGGGTATGCCCGCCTCAGGCGGCGCGGACCACGTAGCGCCGCGCCTCCCAGTGCGTCTCGGGCTCGTGCACGGGGGCGCTGTCGACCACCTCGCCGCCGGCCGCGGTCACCACCGCCCGCACCCGCTGCTCCGGCAGCGCGGTCATCCGCATCGGCGCCGGATAGTGCAGCAGCGCGCGCTGCGCCCAGCGGACCAGCCGGCCGGGGGCGAAGCGCCAGATCATCCCGCGCGCGGTCCACAGCGGCCGGGTGGTGCAGTGCAGGACGGCGACGCCGCCGGGCCGGAGGACGCGGACGAACTCCACCAGGTAGGTCTCGAGCACCGGCCGGGGCAGGTGCTGGAGCACCCGCTCGGTGTAGACGAGGTCGAAGCTGCCGTCCGGGAAGGCCCGCAGGTCGGGGTCGGCGCTCAACCGGAAGGAGCAGCACCCGCCACTGCGGTCCAGCGCGCGGGCGGTGTCGAGCATCGGCGCGGAGACGTCGACGCCGACCACCTCGTCCGCGTGGTGGGCGAGCGCCTGGCTCAGCCGCCCGGCGCCGCAGCCGAAGTCGAGGGCGCGGTCCCAGGTCGTGGGCAGGCCCAGGCGGTCGAGGTGCTCGCGGGACCGCTCCACGTCGCGTCGGCCCAGCGCGAGGAACTCCTCGGCGTCCCAGCGACCGCCGCGCTTGTCCTCCTCGACCAGCACCGCCCAGAGCGGGTCCTCGGCACCCAGCCGGGTCCAGTCCTGCCGCACCTGTTCGAAGCTCATCCGCTCGGAACCCATGGAGCGCGCCACGCCTCCTCACCTGTCCGAGATCGGACCCTACCGACCGGTAACGGCGGCATCCAGGCGCCCTGTCCACCCCTTGTCCACCCCTCGGAGTACGCGGTGAGCGCTTCACCCGCCCGGATGCAGTGATCGAAAACCGACGACTAGCCGACGTTCCCCGGGGGCAGGAGCTATCGCAAGTGGTCCCCCCGACGAGAGGAGCGCCGTCCATGGCGTCCGTCATCAACTTCACCATCGCCACCGAAGCCCAGCAGAGCCCCGACTTCCGCCGGGTGCTGTGGACCGGCGAGCACGCCCAGCTCGTGATCATGACCATCCCGCCGGGCGGTGAGATCGGCGAGGAGGTCCACCCGGACACCGACCAGATCCTCACCTTCGTCAGTGGCACCGGCGAGGCGCAGGTCTCCGGCAACACGAAGCAGGTCGCGCAGGGGGACCTCGTCGTCGTCCCGGCCGGGCACAAGCACAACTTCATCAATACCGGCGCGAACCCGCTGATCCTCTACACCGTCTACGGCCCGCCGGAGCACGCCGACGGCGCGGTGCACAAGACCAAGGAGGAAGCCGACCGGCTGGAGGAGGAAGGCAAGGACGAGCCGCCCACCGGGTGACCATGTGCCGCCGGGGCGCCGTCAGCGGACGGTCGCCCCGGCGGCTCGCTCCCGGCGCACGCCTGGACGTTGCGCTCGCGGACGTTGCTCGCCACGGTGGACGTCGGAGGCCCGGGCACCGCGCCCGGACGGCGGGAGGCACACGCCATGCGGTATCGACGGCCCAACGCAGGAACAGGCGGCGATAGGGCGGGGGCGCCTCGGTGACCGTCGGCGGCCCGCACGTCCTCGTCACCGCCGCCAGCCGGCACGGCGCGACGCGGGAGATCGCGGACGCGCTGGCCCGGTGGCTGCCGGAGACCGCGGCCGGTGTCGCCCTCGGCCTGACGGCGGCGAGTCAGCCGGCTGAGAGCGCGCCGGCTCCGACGTCCTTCGATGCCGTGCTGGTGGGCAGCGCGGTCTACGCCGGACGCTGGCTGGAACCGGCCCGCGAGTACGTGGCGGCGCATGCTGCCGCGCTGCGCGATCGACCGGTCTGGCTGTTCTCCAGCGGTCCGATCGGCGCGCCCCCGTTCCCGCCGGACGAACCGCACGACGTGCACCCGCTCGGCGAGCTGATCGGGATCCGGGGGCACCGGGTGTTCCCCGGTCGGCTGGACGCCTCGGTGCTCGGCTTCGGCGAGCGCGCGATGGTGACGGCGATGCGGGCGCCGCTGGGCGACTTCCGCGACTGGGCCGCGGTGCGCGCGTGGGCCGAGGAGATCGCCGAGGCGATCCGGGGCCGCTGAGCAGGGATCTCCCCGTCAGGCGGCGGCCAGCACCAGCCGGCGGTGATCCCGCCGCGGGATGCGCACGCCCCCGACGACCGAGTTCCTCGTGCAGCGCGGCACCGAACCGCTGGCGGCCGTAGGCCCTGCGGCCGAGCGGGCCCCAGCGCTCCATCAGCACCTCCGTGAGGGCCCCGTCAGGCCCGACGGTGACGGTCACCTCCTCGGTGCCGGCCCCGACGCGCACGACGGCGAGGCACGGCGGCGCGAGGCACGCCAGCCCTCGGCGCATGGCGCTCGGCGCGTCGGCCCCGGGCTGCGCTCGCCGTGCCGAACACCGCGAGCACCGGCACGCCCAGCGTGACGAGCGGTCGCGGCCCAGCACGAAGCCGCCGCCGACGGACAGCCGCTGGACGGCGGTGAATCCGGCCCACCGGCCGAGGGCGTGGGTCAGCCAGCGGCGCACCGGCTCGGGCAGACCGGTCACTGCGGCGGGGACCCGACGACGGCGGAGGAGGTGCTGTCGGATCCCAGCACGGCCCAGTCCGTCGCGGCCGCGGCCGTGAGCCCCGGCGGTGCGTCGGACTCCTGGGCGGTCCACAGAGCCGAGCATCGCACGGTCCCGGGGGGCGGGTCCGAGGTCACCGACACCGGGAAGCCAGACTCGGCACCATGACCGCAGCGCCGTCCCGCACTGTCGCCACCGGAACAGGCCCGGGATCTGGTCGACGCGTTGCGGCGGGCCGGGGTGTCCGACGTCGACGACTCCGGGCTCGCCCGGGCGCTCTACTCCTCCGACGCCTCGCTCTACCGGGTGCTGCCGCGGGCCGTCGTGCGGCCCCGGCACGTCGACGAGATCGCCGCCGGCGCTCGAGGTCTGCCGCTCCCTCGGCGTGCCGCTGACCGCCCGCGGGCGCGGGCACCTCCATCGCCGGCAACGCGGTCGGCCCGGGCGTCGTCGTCGACACCAGCCGCCACCTCGACCGGGTGCTGGCCGTCGACGCCGAGGCGCGGACGGCGACCGTCGAGCCGGGCCTGGTGCAGGCCGCGCTGCAGACCGCCGCCCGGCCGCACGGGCTGCGCTTCGGGCCCGACCCGAGCACGCACAACCGCTGCACGATCGGCGGGATGATCGGCAACAACGCCTGCGGCTCGCGGGCGCTGGGCTACGGCCGCACGTCGGACAACGTGGTCGGCCTCGACGTCGTCACCGGCGCCGGGCAGCGGCTCGCGGCTCGACCGGCACCGCCGCCGGCGACGGCGTCCTCGACGACCTGCGCCGCCTGGTCGAGGGCGAGCTGGCGACGATCCGCACCGAGCTCGGCCGCTTCGGCCGCCAGGTGTCCGGCTACTCGCTGGAGCACCTGCTGCCCGAGCGCGGCTTCGACGTCGCGCGGGCGCTGGTCGGCAGCGAGGGCACGCTCGCGCTGGTGCTCGGCGCCACGGTCCGGCTGGTGGCCGACGCGCCGTTCCGCGGGCTGGTCGTGCTCGGCTACCCGACGATGGCCGACGCCGCCGACGCGACCCCGGGGCTGCTCCCCCACGCGCCCGACCGCCGTCGAGGGCCTGGACTCCCGCATCGTCCAGCGGCTCCGCGACGTGCCCGCGGCCGACCGTGCCGGACCTGCCCCGCGGCGAGGCGCTGGCTGGTCGTGGAGCTGACCGGCGACACCGACGCCGAGGTCACCGCCAAGGCCGGGGCGTGCTGGCCGACGCCGGCGCGCTGGACTCCCTCGTCGTCACCGACGTCGCGGAGGCGGCCGCGATCTGGCGGATCCGCGAGGACGGCGCCGGGCTCGCCGCCCGCACCAGCGACGGGCAGCCCGGCGCACGCCGGATGGGAGGACGCCGCCGTCCCGGCGGAGCGACTGGGCGCCTACCTGCGCGAGTTCGACGCGCTGCTCGCCGGGCACGGGCTGCAGGGCGTGCCCTACGGGCACTTCGGCGACGGCTGCGTCCACGTCCGGATCGACTTCCCGTTCGGCGCCGGCTCGCCGGACCGGCGGCCGGGCGCGCCTACCGGGCGTTCGTCGAGGACGCCGCCCGGCTGGTCGCCGCGCTACGGCGGCTCGCTGTCCGGCGAGCACGGCGACGGCCGGGCCCGCAGCGAGCTGCTGCCGCTCATGTACTCCCCCGCCGTCATCGCGGCTGTTCGAGCAGGTCAAGGCGCTGCTCGACCCGGACGACGTGCTCAACCCCGGCGTCCTGGTCCGGCCGGCCCGGCTCGACGACGACGTCCGGGTGGCCGACGCCCCGCGTCGGCGCGAGCGGCCTCGCGCTGGCCTACCCGCACGACGGCGGCGACTTCTCCGCCGCCGTCCACCGGTGCACCGGCGTGGGCAAGTGCCGGGCCGACCTGCAGAGCGCCGGCGGGGTCATGTGCCCGTCGTGGCCGGCCACCCGCGAGGAGAAGGACACCACCCGCGGCCGGGCGCGGGTGCTGCAGGAGATGCTCGCGCCGCGGCGGCCCGGTCGACGGCTGGCGCTCGCCGGAGGTGCACGACGGCGCTCGACCTCTGCCTGTCCTGCAAGGGCTGCTCCCGCGACTGCCCGACCGGCGTCGACATGGCGACCTACAAGGCCGAGGTGCTGCACCAGTCCTACCGGCGCCGGCTGCGGCCGCTCTCGCACTACACGCTGGGCCGGCTGCCGTTCTGGTCGGACCTCGCCGCCCGGGCGCCGAAGCTGGTCAACCGCGTGCTCGGCTCGAAGGTGGGCGGCGCGGCTGGCCAAGGCCGGGCGCCGGCATCGACCAGCGCCGCGAGGTGCCGCAGTTCGCCGTCGCGCACGTTCCGGCAGGAGTGGGCCGCCCGGCCGGCGTTCCCGGCGGATGGCACCCCGGTCGCGCTGTGGGTCGACTCGTTCACCGACCACTTCGCCCCGCACGTCGCGACCGCGGCGGCGCGGGTGCTCGAGGCGGCCGGCTACCGCGTGCACGTGCCGGGCGCCGACACCTGCTGCGGGCTCACCTGGATCACCACCGGCCAGCTGGACACGCGCCCGGCGGATCCTCGGGGGCACGGTCGCGTCGCTGGTCGCCGCCGGCGGACGCCGGCTGGCCGATCGTCGGCGTCGAGCCCTCGTGCACCGCGGTGCTGCGCGGCGAGGCGCTGGAGCTGGTCGGCGGGCCGGCCGCCGAGCGGGTCGCCGCGGCCACCCGCACGCTGGCGGAGCTGCTCACCGCGACGCCGGGCTGGCAGCCGCCGTCGCTGGCGGGCCTGGAGATCGTCGCCCAGCCGCACTGCCACCACGCGTCGGTGCTCGGCTGGTCGGCGGACGCGCGCGCTGCTGGCCGACGGCCGGCGCCCGGGTGACCCGGCTCGGCGGCTGCTGCGGGCTGGCGGGCAACTGGGGCGTGGAGCGCGGGCACCACGACGTCTCGGTGGCCGATCGCCGAGCAGCAGCTCCTGCCGGCGGTGCGGGACCTGGGCCCGGACGCCGTCGTGCTCGCCGACGGCTTCTCCTGCCGGACCCAGCTCGACCAGCTGGCCGACCGCGCAGGGCTGCACCTCGCCGAGCTGCTGGCCGACCGGCTGCCCTGACGCACGGGTCAGGCGGCCGTGCGTCCCGCGCGTGCGCGCGGCCGCCTGCGACGACGGTGCGGGCGAGCGCCGCGGCGATGCGCGCGTAGCCGGCCGAGCTGACGGGTGGAACCGGTCGCCGGAGAACATGCGCCGGGTCGGCGGCGAACGCCCGGCCGACCTCGGCGCCGATGTCGGCGACCGTCGCGCCGGCGGCCTGCGGCGGCCGCGGCCTGCCGCTGCTGGAGCATGCGCGCAGGCGGCCTGCACGACCGGGCGGAACGCGGGTGGCACGAACGGCACCGACGGACATGTCCGGCGCCGGCACGACGACGACGTCGGTTCCCCCGGCCCGAAGGCGCCGACGGCGGCGGCGCGCGAGGTCGGCCGCCGCGGCGTCGGCGGGACGAACCGCGCCAGGTCGTTGGCGCCGATCACGCACGACGGCCAGGTCCGCGGCGAGCGGCTGCGCCCGGCGGACCTGGCCGGCCAGGTCGGCGGAGACGGCGCTCGCGGGACGGCGAGCACGTGCAGGTCGACGTCGAAGCCCTCGGCGGTCAGCGCCGCGGCGAGTCGCCGGCCGAGGGTGTCGTCGGCGCCGCAGCGCGCCGGTGCCGTAGGCGATGGAGTCACCGAGGACGACGCAGGCGGAGGGAGGTGCGGGTCATGACGGGCACGCCCCGGGCAGCTCCAGATGTGCCGGACCCGCGTCGGTCCCGGACCGCCGGTCGTGCCGAGGGGTCAGCGGCCGCGCCAGACCGGCGGGCGCGCCGCTCGGCGAACGCGGTCGGCGCCCTCGCGCGCGTCCTCCGAGGCGAACACCGGGCCGGACGACTCGTCCTGCCGCGTCCCACGCCTCGTCCGGCGCCCAGCGGCGCCGACGGCACGATCTGCTTCGTCGCCGCGACGGCCAGCGGACCGTTGGCGGCGATCGCCTCGGCCAGCTCGACGGCGGCGTCCAGCGCTGCGCCGTCGTCGACCACGCGGTTCACCAGCCCGACGGCCTGCGCCCGGTCGGCGTCGAACGGGTCACCGGTGAGCAGCAGCTCCAGGGCCACGCGCCCGCGGCACCCGCTGCGGCAGCAGCAGCGCGCCACCGCCGGCGGCGACCAGCGAGCGCTTGACCTCCGGGACGCCGAACCGCGCCTCCGGCCGGCGACGACGAGGTCGCAGGCGAGCACCAGCTCGAACCCGCCGGCCAGCGCCCCGCCCTCGACCGCGGCGATCAGCGGCTTGCGCGGCGGCGTCCGGGTGATGCCGCACAGCCCGCGGCCCTCGATGGCCGGCGTCTCGCCGCGCAGGAACGCCTTGAGGTCCATGCCGGCGGAGAAGAAGCCGCCCGCGCCGGTCAGCACGCCGGCCCGCAGCTCGTCGGAGCCGTCGAGCTCGTCGACGGCGGCGGCGACCTGCTCGGCGACGGCCGCGTCGAGCGCGTTGCGCGCCTGCGGGGCGGTTGATGCTGATGACCTGCACGGCGCCGCGGCGCTCGACGAGCACTCGTCCGCGCACGTCGTCCTCCTCGGTCAGGACAGCCTGCAGGGCCCCGCCGCGGGCCTGCGAGCGGCGGCGCCCGGGGCGCCCGGTCGATCAGGCCTTCGGGCCGCCGGCGGCGTAGACGACCTGGCCGGACACGAAGCCGGCGCCCTCGCTGACGAAGAAGGACACCAGGTGCGCGATGTCCTCGGGCTGGCCGACGCGCGGGCACCGGGATCTCCGAGGCGGCGAACGCGATGAAGTCCTCGAACGGGATGCCCATGCGCTCGGCGGTCGCCTTGGTCATCTCGGTCTGGATGAAGCCGGGGGCGATCGCGTTGGCGGTGACGCCGAACTTGCCCAGCTCGATGGCCAGGGTCTTCGTGAAGCCCTGCAGGCCGGCCTTGGCCGTCGAGTAGTTGGCCTGGCCGCGGTTGCCCAGCGCCGAGACGCTGGACAGGTTGACGATCCGGCCCCACTTGGCGTCGATCATGTGCTTCTGGGTGGCCCGCGCCATCAGGAAGGCGCCGCGCAGGTGCACGTTCATGACCGTGTCCCAGTCGCTGCTCGGTCATCTTGAACAGCATGTTGTCGCGCGTGACGCCCGCGTTGTTGATCAGCACGGTCGGCGCGCCCAGCTCGGCGACGACCCGCTCGACGGCCGCCTCGACCTGCGTCGCGTCGCTCACGTCGGCGCCCACGGCCAGCGCCCGGCCCCCGGCGGCCTCGATCGCCTCGACGGTGCCCTTCGCGGAGCCCTCGTCCAGGTCGAGGACGGCGACGGCGAAGCCGTCCTGGGCCAGCCGGAGGGCGGTCGCGGCACCGATGCCGCGGGCCGCCTCCGGTCACGATGGCCACACGGCCGCTGCCTGCCTCGGTCATGGATGCTTCCTCTCGAAGTCCCAGCGGTGCTCGCGCACCTCGCCCGACACCGTACGGCCCGGGCCGTGCGGTGACCGGTCACGGCGGTAGGGCGCGGCGCCCGTCAGGCCAGAGCGACGGCGTCAGGGCCAGATCGAGGCGACGATGATCGCGGCCACCGCCAGCTGCGCCGCGGCGAGCACCAGGCTGGCCGGGTGGAAGACGACCTCGGTGACGTACGCGCCGAGCTTCCCGGGCGTGAGCAGATCGAGGACCAGGAAGGCCACCGCCTGCAGGACGCACACCGACGATCCCGAACACGACGGTGTACAGGAGTGCCAGACCGAACGCGCTGGTCCCGTTGATCCAGATGCTGGCGAAGATGATCGCGCCCTGGCCCAGGAAGCCGGCGGCGATCACCAGGGAGGCGTTGATCGAGCGGTCCACGATGATCCGCTGGCCGAGATGCCCCGGGGTCAGCAGGTCGAGGGCGAAGAAGCCGAGGGCCAGGAGGGCGATGCCGACCCCCGTGTAGGCGACGGCGAAACCGATGCTCTGCAGCACGGGTGGACCTCCTGGGATGGGGCACGACGGGGCGTGCAAGGTCTACCAGCACGCACGGCCCGCGTGCACCGAAACGGCCCGCTCAGGACCGCGGGTCGCCGCCCTCGCCCGGCACGGGTTCCTCGGTGTGCGGGGTACGCGCGGTGGGGGAGGTGCAGACGGCGGACCGACGCCAGCGCGGCGCGGCGGGCGTGCTGCCGCCGCCGGGCGCGCATGGTGCGGGGCGCGCGCGGCTCCTCGCGCAGCAGCGCGTCCAGCCAGTGCCCGCGCGGGTCGACGTCGACCAGGAGCGCCTTGAACAGCAGGGTGAGCGGGATCGCCAGCAGCGCGCCCAGCGCACCGAGCACCCAGCCCCAGAAGAGCAGCGCGATGAAGGTGACCGTCATCGACAGGCCGACCGAGTCACCCACGAACCGCGGCTGGATCAGCGTCTGCACCACGAAGTTGAGCAGCGAGTAGACGACGACGACCGCGATGAACTCGCCCCAGCCGCCGGCCAGCAGGCCGAGCAGCGCCGGGCGGCAGCAGCCCGAGGACGAAGCCGATGTTGGGCACGTAGTTGGTGATGAACGCCAGCAGCGCCCACAGCGGTGCGGCCGGGATGCCGATGATCACCAGCGCGATCCAGTCGCCGAAGGCGACGATGGCGCCGAACACCGTGCTCACCAGCAGGTAGCTGCGGGTGCCCTGCGCGAACAGCGTCATGGCCACCGGCAGGTGCGGGCGCTCGGCGGCGACCAGTGCCATGCGGTGGCCGAAGCCGCTGGCCTCGATGGTGATGAAGACCAGCGCGATCAGCAGGAGGATCAGCGTGCTGGCGGCGTCGGTGAGGCTGGCCAACAGGCCGGTCGCGACGCCGACGACCTGCCCGTAGTCGATCTGCGCGATGAGGTCGGAGAGCTGGCCGGAGACCAGGCCGGCGTCGTTCAGGTCGGCGACCACCGAGTTGATGAGGTCCTGGGCGGGTTCGGCGTAGTCGGGGAGCAGCGCCGCCATCTGGGCGATGGACACCACGAGCAGCGCCACGAAGCCCAGGAGCACGCTCAGGACGAGCAACAGCAGCACGACCGTCGCCAGCCAGCGCGGTGCGCCCTTCCGCCGCAGCCAGCGCTCGACCGGCGTGAGCGCGACGACCACGACCAGGGCGAGGAGGACCGGGCGCGACCAGCCACGCGATCTCGCGCAGCCCGGCGATGGCCACGGTGGCGGTCGCGGCGCCGATGAGGAGCACCAGCCAGCGCGGCAGCGCACCGGCCGATTGCAGTCCCTGGGACGCCGCGGCGCCGGTCGATCCCGAGTCGGGCGACGGCGGAGCGGCCTGCTCCGGCCGGTCCGCGGGGCGGCGCGGTCGACGGCGAGACCGTTGGGAGCGGCCTCGGCGGCGCGCCCCGTGGGTGGCCGGCGTCCGAGGGCGCGCGGGCCGGGTTGCCCGGTGCCGGGCACGTCCGGGTGGACCGCCATGTCGCCTCCTCCCCCGTCATGCTCGCGCCGTCGTACCCGTGTTCGGTCGGCCCATGTGCGCGGACCGCCGCGTTCACCCCGTCGCCGTGCTGCGCTCCAAGAGTTCGGTCATGGCGGGGAGCTCGAAGAACGCCGCCGTCGCGCGGGCGCTGGGGCCGCCCGCGTCGGGGTCGGCACCCGCCGCCAGCAGCCCGCGAACGGTCTCGGTCGACTGCCGGAAGACGGCTGCCGCCAGCGCCGTCTGCCCGCGGTCGTTCGCCCGCGAATGGTCGGCACCCCGGTCGAGCAGGGCGCCGACCGTTTCCGGGTGCCCGTGGTAGGCGGCCAGGATGAGCAGCGTGTCGCCCTTGTCGTTGGTCAGGTTGACCGGAACCCCGGCGTCGATGTACCCGGTGAGCTCGTCGGTGTGCCCGCCACGGGCGAGGTCGAACACCCGCCCGGCCAGCTCGATCACGCCGGGGTCGATCGGTTCAGCGGTCACCCCGCCAGCCTAGGCAGCAACGGCCGGTGGCGCGGAGTCACCGGCTGGCGACGCGATCCGTCAGCGCCAGCACGTGCTCCCAGGCGTCGGCGCAGGCCTCCGCCCAGTCGCCGAACGCCCGGTCGAAGAAGGAGTGCGGCGCGCCGTCGTAGACGACCGCGTCGACCTCCGCGCCGGCGCCCCGCATGGTCGCGGCCAGCGCGAGCTGGTCGGCCACCGGCGTGGCCTGGTCGGCGCCGGCGATGATCATCACGGTCGGCCGGTGCGCCCGCTCGGCGGCGGCGCCCACCACCGACGGCTTGCCGTAGAAGCCGACGCACCCGGCGAGGTCGAGCTCACCGCCGGACTGTCGCCACGAATGGCTGCCGCCGAAGCAGAAGCCGACCGTGACCACGGGCAGGTCGGGCGTGGTGCGCGCCCGCAGGTAGGCGATCGCGGCGGTGATGTCGGCGTCGATGCCCTCGGGGGTGGTCTGCGGGATGTGGGTCTTCCAGTCGAAGTCCTCGGGGCGGGTGCCCGTCTCGTCGCAGATCCCCGCCGTCCGGCCGAAGTAGTCGACGGCGACCGTCGCGGCGCCGGTCTCGGCGAAGCGCTCGGCGAGCGCCACGTAGTACGGGTGCAGGCCGCGGACGTCGGGGAGGACGACGACGCCCACGCGTGGCGCCGCTGCCGGGGCGGCGTACGCGGCGGACAACTCGGTGCCGTCGGCGGCCGTCAGGGTGAGGACCCCGCGTTCACCGACCTCCCCGGTCCTCGGCGGCGCGGGCGGGCGGCTGTCGTGGTCGTGGCACATGCCCCGGTTCTACCGGCCGCGGCGCGCGGCGGCGACCGGCGGGGTCAGCTGCCGGCGGCGGCGTCGGCCGGACCGGGGTGCCCGCCGAAGACCTCGGCCGCGACCTCCCGGCGGGCGTCGGCCAGCCAGTCGTGCTGCTTGTCGGCCTGCTTGATCAGCCGCTCCAGCTGGGCGGCGTCGAGCCGGGGCTCGACCGTGGCGACCACGCGCAGCGTCTCGAACCCGGCCCGCTTGGCCAGCACCGCCGTCGAGATGAACTCGAACTCGACCAGGTCGCTGAGCGGGGAGCGGGACAGCAGGTGCCCGTTGAGCTTGGCGCGGGAGACCTTCTCGCCCAGCCAGGCACCCACCTGCTTGTACTGGCGGACCGGGATGTCGAGCGCGGCCATCGACGCGCGCAGGGCCGCCCGCTCCTCCTTCAGCTCGCCGAGAAGCTCGTCGAGCCGCGCCTGGTGCCGGCCGCCGCGGTGCCGGCCCAGCATGCGGCCGACCAGCTCGATGCCGCCCGTCGCCGCCGCGAGGTGGTCGTTGCAGTACACGCCCAACAGGTCGGTACTGCGCGCTCCACCGGTGGTGGACGAGTCGGACACGGGGCCTCCAGGAGACGACGAACTGCGGCACGCGCCATTCTCGCCGCCGGCGCGGATACCCGCTCGCTCGCCCGCCCCGGGAGACCACCCCGGTAGGCCCCGGCCGCCGCCGGTCAGCCGCCGAAGGCCTGGTCGAACGCCTGCTCGAGATCCGGGGTCGCCGGTCCGCTGAAGCCGCAGCCGTTGACGGTGCCGTCGGTCGCGGTGATCAGGTAGCGCTCGCCCTGCCGGAAGTCGACGCCGTCCAGTGCCACGGAGTTCCCCGACTGCACGGCGATCGTCACGACGTCGGCGTCCCCGCCCCGGTACCAGCGGTCGACGTCGACGGTCACCTGCTCCGGCTGGACCTCGGTCACCGTGCCGGCCAGGGCGACCGGCATCTGCGCCAGGAACGCGACGTCGAAGACGATGCAGGAGTTGCGAGACGTCCGACGACGGAGCCGAGAGCGCCAGGGTGGTGACGTCCGCCCCGCCCGGGGTGTCACCGACCCGGCCGCCGCCGCCGAGCGCGAGGACGGCGCCGACCATGACGCCGACGAGGACGGCCGCGGCGACGGCGATCAGCCAGGGGCGACGCCGCCGGGCGGCGAGCTCGTCGTTCGGGTCCGGCGAAGCAGATGCCTGGGCCACGGAGGCCCGGGTCTCGGGGGTTGCCATGATGCGCTCCAGCAGTTCCTGAGCCCGCGGGCTCGTGACGGGATCGACAGGGCTCCCGGCGGGCGCCGGGTCGATCCGGGCCAGCCGGCTGCGCAGCTCGTCGTCCGACAGATCGGTCATCGCGCGCCACCGCCTCCCCTTCTCGTCCCTGTCTGTCCGGTCGCGTCCCCGTTCTTTCGCGCCCCGCCTGATCCGGAGGACAGCTGTTCCTTCAGCTTCTGTTTCGCCCGGTGCAGCCGGATGCTCACCGCGTTGGCGCTGACGCCGAGCACCACCGCCAGCTCACGCGGCGCGAGCTGCTCCCACGCCCACAGCCGCAGCAGCTCGCGGTCGGCGTCCGGCAGCGCCTCGAGCGCGTCGGCGAGCGCCCCGTCGAGGGGATCGCTCGGGTCGCCCTCCTCGGTGCGGTGCTGCCGGGCCAGCTGCTGCACCACCCGCTCCTGGCGGACGGCGCTGCGCCGGCTGTTGGCGAGGCAGCCGCGGGCCACCCCGTAGGCGTAGGGCAGCGGCTGGTCGCCCGGCACGTCGTCCAGGCGCCGCCACAGCACCAGCAGCACGTCCCCGAGCACGTCGTCGGCGGTCGCGGGGTCGGTGCGCCGGCGCAGGTACCGCTGGACCGGCTCGTAGACGGCCGCGACCAGATCCTCGAACCGCCGTCGCCGGGCGGCGTCGTCCTGGGCAGCCGTCACGTGCCCAGTGTGTCCGGATCGGCCCCGGATCTTTCGGCGCCGCGACGGCGGATGTGCACTCAGCCCGTGGGCGTCGCCTCGGCCGTCGGCGTGGCGGTCTCGGTTCCGGCCGAGGTCCCTTCCGTGGTCTCCGCCGTCGAGCCGCTGGTCGGAGCGCTGCCCGTGCTGGACGGCGCGGTGCTGCCGGTGGGGTCGGCCGAGCCGGTGGAACCCGAGGTGCCGCCCCCGTCGGTCGTTCCGTCGCCGCTGTCCACGCCGCCGGTCGACGTGGCGGCATCGCCGTCGGAGGTGCCGCCGTCGGAGGTGCCGCTGTCGGATGTGCCGTCTTCGCCGGATGTGCCGCTGTCGGTGGTGCCGGCGCCCGGGTCGTCGGCCTCGACCGGTTGCTCGCCGGAGTCCACGGCGTGCTCCTGGACGACATCGAGGATCCGCTGCTCGAACTCGGTGAGGCGATCACGCAGCTCCGCCAAGGGCACGTCCTCGATGTCCGCGCCGAACTCCTGCAGCTCGGCCCAGATCGCGGCGAGCGCCTGCTGCCCGTCCGCGCTGAGCTCGCCCGGCAGGCTGACGACGAGCTGGGTGGCCAGCGCGTAGGTCACGCACTCGACGCAGACGTAGTTCACCGCGGCGGAGAGGTTCTGCGGGACGACGACGTCGACCGAGCCGACGAGCAGCACGACCTGGAAGGCGACGGCGACCGTGCGGCAGTCGCGGCAGCTGGCCAGCGGCGTAGGCCTCGTTGACGTTGAGCGCCGTCGTCGCCGTCGGCCCACACCAGAGCGAAGGTGACGTCGTAGAGGACCGAGCCGTCCTCGGTGTTCACCGCCAGCGCCTGGTTGTCGCCCTCTTCGGGCGGCAACGGGCGGTCGAACGGGAAGACCCAGGTCGGCGCGGTGTCGCCGTCGGCGTCCGTGGCCGGGTCCGCGGCGCTCGCCGTCGCGTGCCCTCGCTGACGCCCTGCTCGGCGGGGACCAGGACCATGGCCAGCACCGGGTGGTCCTCGGTGGGCAGCGGGCCGGCGTCGGCGGGCCAGACGGTCGCGGCCGTGCCGCGCGAGCCCTGCCCCCAGCCCGGTGCTGCTGGCCGACGCCGGCACCGCATCGAGGACCGTCCCGCCCTCCCAGGCGCGCACCGGCCGGTACCGGTCACCGGCCGGCCACCAGGCCCAGCCGAGGCCCGGCGACCAGTGCCACGGCCAGCAACACCGCGAGCGCCGCGCCGGACCGGCCGCCCCTCGGTCCGGCGCACGACGCCGACGACCGCTCCGCCGGACCAGCCGGACGACCACGTAGCCGAGGCCGAGCAGCGGGACGACGACGGCGACGATGGCCAGCGCGCGGGCGAGGACGCCGAGGATGTCGCCGTCGCCGAACGCGGCGCCGAGCAGGTCGGCCTGCTCGCTGCAGCGACGCCCAGGCCGTCGCCAGCAGCCGCGGCAGGGCGAGCACCATCAGGCAGCAGCGCGACCGCCATCAGCGGCACGACGATCAGCACCCAGGCGATCACCACGAGCCGCGCCCAGGTCTTGAGCGCGGTCGCCTCCGGCTGGTGCCACCGCCCGGGGAGCGAGGCCCTCAGGATCGGGCCGATGCGCTGGTAGAGGTCGGGCACCCCGGTGAGGTCGGCGAGCACGTGGTAGCCGTCGAAGCGCAGCAGCGGCAGCAGCTGGCGGACCATCTGCAGGATCTGGGTGGCCACGAGCAGCAGCACCGCGTGCCAGCCGGTGAGCCACCAGACGCCGAAGGACGCCAGCACCACGAGCGCGTTGAAGTAGAGCCCGCCCAGGTCGGTGCGCACCCGGCCGGCCCGGCCCAGGGGGTAGGAGTCGGTGACGTCGGTGTAGAAGGCCGGCCAGAAGAGGTAGAAGCCGAAGCCCATGGTGCCGGGGGTCGAGCCGCCGTAGCGCGCCGCGGCGGCGTGGCCGAACTCGTGGAAGCCGGCGGAGAGCACGGTGACGGCCACGACGGCGAGGAACAGCGCCGGGTTGCCGAACGCCTGCGCGGTCGCCGCCGCGAGCCCCTGGGAGAAGAGCACCCACGCCGACGACCGCGACGAACGCGAGCACGACCGGGACGACGACCAGCGGGCTGAAGAGCGACCGCGAACGGGGCCGTGAGCCGCCGGGTGACCGCCGGGTCGGTGACCACGCGACGGAACTTGAGGGCCAGCAGCGGGTTCGGACCGCCGGACCTCGGGCTCGGTGCCGTCGGCCCGGCGCAGGAGTCCCAGCGGCCGGAGCGTGGAGTCGACGAGCTGGCGGACGTCGTCGGGACGCACGAGCACGGCCCGTCGCGCGCGCTCACCTGCTCGGCGACCTCGGCGACGCGTCCGCCGGTCCGTCGACGGCCAGCGATCACCTGCTGCAGCAGCGGGGTCAGCGAGAGGACCTGCCCGTCGCCCCGGCGGACGAGCGCCGGCGGACTGCCGGTACCCGGAACCGGGCACCTCGCCGAGCAGCTCGACGCCGTCGGCGCGGACGAGGACGTCGGCATCGGACCCGGCGCGCCGGCCCTGACGCGCCGGCGCCCGGGATCGGCATGGTCCGCGGATCGCTCGTCCGCGTGCAGTCAGCGGTCAGCCGGCTCACTGGTTGATCGTGGACTGCTGGTCGGCCGTCGCCGTTGGCGTCGGCGTCGATGGTCTGGGTGATGATCGCGTCCTGCTGGGCGACCGCGGTCGCCGTCGGAGTCGACGGAACCGATGTTGGCGGCGACGGCGGCATCGATGGGCGCGGCCACGTTGGCGTTCGCCGCGACGGCGCCGTCGATCGGTGCAGCCAGGTTCGAGGTCCGCGGCGAGGTTGACGTCGACGTCGAGCAGGTCGCCGTCCAGCACGCCGCCGGGTCTCGGTGGGCACAGCCGCCGACGTCCGTGCCGCCGTCGGCCGGATCGGTCGGCGGTCGGCTCCGGTCGTGTCCGTGGCTCGGCGGCCTGGTCGATGGCGCTGTCCTGCGGCGCGTGGGCGATCGGCCTCGCCGGTGATCCCCTGGGCGATGAGCACGCCCTGGTCGGCCAGCGCCTGGGCGGTCGAGCCGACGCGACAGCACGTTGGCGCCGACGGCGGCGTCGATCGGCGCGGCCACGTTGGCGTTGGCCGCCACGGCGAGGTCGATGGGGGCGGCGGCGTCGAGCGCGATGTCGAGGTCGGCGTTGAGGTCGAGCAGGGAGATGACCTCCTTGTCCGGGAGCGCGGCCCCGGTCTCCGCGGCGAATTCCTCCGGCGAGAGCGGTTGCAGTGCGTCGTCCTGGCTCACGAGGTCCTCCTCGGTCGGGTACCCGGGGCGGCATTCCCGGCGAGGGACGGAGCGAAACGCCGCTGGTGAAGCGGCCGCGGAGGTCACCCGGACGGGGACGACCCGTCAGCCGCGCAGCAGCAGGGCGACGCCGACGCAGGCAGCCGCCCACAATGCGCTGGCCAGCGTGCCGAGGATGAACCGCTCGGCCGCGGCCGGAGCGCGCAGCTCGGCGTACCGGCCGAGCCCCTTGACCGCCGCGACGACGACCAGCCCCTCGGCGGATCCGGCCAGCAGCGTCGCGGCGACGGCGGCCCGCTCGAGGACGCCGATCCAGGCCCCACCGCGGAGGATGTCGGGATCCTGCGGCCCGCCGCCGACGCCGGCGGCGCTCGGGTCGGCCGCCCCGAGGACGGCGGTCGCGACGGCCCGCCCCCGGTGATCGCGGCGAGGACGGCGGCGACCGCGGCGCCCTCGGCGAGGCCCTCGGCGGCGTCGCCGCCGGCCCACGACAGCGCGCCGGCCGTCGCGAGCAGCGCGGCGAGCAGCACCGCGCCCCACGGGGTCCGCAGCCGCTCCCCCCGGGCGGTGAGCCCGAGCCCGAACGCGGCGATGAGGCCGAGGAGGACGACGAGGGCGACGTTCATGGCCGTGTTCATGCCGCGTCTCCGCGCGCGGGTGAGCAACCGGGCGGCGGTGGGCCGCAGCTCGCGCTCGAGGTCCCACAGCCCGGCGGCCAGCCGCTGCCCGACCGCCTGCCGGGAGATGCCGAGCTCGCCGGCGGCCTCGGCCTGGGTACGGCCGGCCTCGACGAGCGCGATGGCCTCCCACGCCTGCTCGCTGCGCCGCTCCACGACGACGGCCAGCGCGCTGAGCACCGCCTGCGCGTCCGCGGCGTCGGGGGGCACGGCGCCCCGGACGGCCAGGCGGGTCGGCCGCTGCTTGGCGGCATCCACGGCCCGGCGCGCACTGAGGAACGCCGGCCCGGTCGCGGCACGAGTGCTCGCCGGCAACGGCGTCTGTACCGGGCCCGCGCCCACGCCGATGCTCCAGCCACCGACGCGGACCAGGCGGACCACGACGTCGACGAGGTCGTCGGCCTCGGCGAGGACACCCTGGAACTCGTCGCCCGCTGTGCGCTCGAAGCCCAGCACCGCCGGTACGGTCGCGTTGAGCTCGCGCAGCGCCTCGGCGACCCGGTCGGCGGTGCGCCGACTGGCCCGCTGGTCGACAGTCAGCACGTACGGCACCGCGCAAGTCTGACAGCTTTCATCAGCGAAATGCAAGGCTCAGAGCTTGTCGATGACCTCGGGGGGGAAACCGCCGGTGGCGACCGGCCCCCACCGGGTGACGGTGATCCGCAGCAATGACTTCCCCTGCCGCGTCATGGCCGCGCGGTACTCCTCCCAGTCGGGGTGCTCCCCGCTGATCGACCGGTAGTACTCGACCAGCGGGTCGAGGGCCTCCGGCAGGTCGAGCACCTCCGCCTCGCCGTCCACCTGCACCCAGGGACCGTCCCACTCGGGCGACAGCACGCAGAGCGAGACGGCCGGGTCCCGGCGGGCGTTGGCCACCTTCGCCCGCTGCGGATAGGTCGACACGACGATCCGGCCGTCGGCGTCGACGCCGCAGGTCACCGGCGAGAGCTGGGCGCCGCCGTCCCGCCGCCGGGTGAGCAGCACGGCCTGGTGCCGCGGGCGCAGGAATTCCAGCAGCGCGTCGAGGTCGACCCGGTCGGCGGTCGCGGTCTTCGGCATGCGACGACGCTACGACCTGAGATGGCGCCTGGGTGGTGGCCCACCCACACGAGATGGACTCGCCACGAAGATCGTTTCCCGGCCGCCCGGCTGACCTCCGTGTGCTGCAATCGTCGTCATGAAGCTCCGTCTTCCCGGCCGTCTCCGCCGCCCAGTCGGAGGAGGCCGCCCGGCGCGTCGGCGTCGTCGCCCGTGGCCGAACCGGGCGCAGAGGTGACCGCGCACCCGCCCCGACGGAGGGCCGCGGGCCCAAGGTGCAGCGGGCCGCCCGGAATCTGGCGATCCTCTCCGCGGAGCTCCTGCTCATCGCGGCCGCCGTCTGGCTGCTCTTCTACATCCTCGGCCGGCTCTGGTCGATCCTGCTCCCGGTCGTCCTCGGCCTGCTGATGGCCACGGTGATGTGGCCGGCCACCCGGTTCCTGCGCAAGCACCGCTGGCCCCCGGCGCTGGCGGCGACCACGGTCCTGCTCGCCTTCATCCTCGCCTTCGCCGGGATCATCGCGGCGATCGCGCCCTCGGTCGCCGATCAGGTCACCGAGCTCGCCGACGCGGCGACGGCCGCACTGCAGGACGTCCAGGTGTGGCTGCAGGGCCCGCCGTTCAACCTGGGCGAGGACCAGATCGGCCAGGCCGTCGACTCGGTCATCAACTCGATCCAGGACAACGCGCAGAACATCGCCGGCTACGCGCTCACCGGCGCCTCCGTCGTCGGTAACAGCCTGCTCAACCTGATCCTCGCGCTGGTGCTGGTCTTCTTCTTCCTCAAGGACGGGCCGCGCTGGGTGCCGTGGCTGTCGGCGCAGACGGGCCCTCGGGCGGCCCGGCACGTGGCGGCGCTGTCCTACAAGTCCTGGGCGACGCTGTCGGAGTTCATCCGCCAGCAGGCACTGGTCGGCTTCATCGACGCGTTCTTCATCGGCATCGGACTCTGGATCCTCGGGGTCCCGCTGGTGATCCCGCTGGCCGTGCTGACCTTCTTCGGCGGGTTCATCCCGATCATCGGTGCGTTCGTCGCCGGCGCGTTCGCCGTCCTCGTCGCGCTGGTCAGCAACGGCTTCACGACGGCGCTGATCGTGCTGGGCATCGTCATCGCCGTGCAGCAGATCGAGGGCAACATCCTGCAGCCGATCATCCAGGGCCGCGGCTTCAACCTGCACGCCGCGGTCGTCATCCTCGCGGTGACCGCGGGCAGTAGCCTGGCCGGCATCACCGGCGCCTTCCTCAGCGTCCCGATCGCCGCACTGATCGCCGTCATCTACCGGTACATCCGCGACGAACTCGACAGCCAGTCACCCGAGGTCGAGGACGACGGCACCCGGGCGCGGATCGAGGGCGACCGGTCCGGCGCGGAGCTCAGCCGGGAGCCGGCGACCGTGCCCGCCGACCGGCCCGCCAGCGACGACCCGTCGCGCTGACGTCCCGGGGGCGGAGGGAATGCCAGCCCCGCCGCCGGGGCTGCACCGGACACTGCACGTCCGTTGTTTCGAGGAGGACCGACCGTGGTGGCCCAGCGACCGCAGGAGCTGTTCGAACTGCTCCCCGAGGCGGAGCGCTTCCTGTCCCAGGAGACCGCCGTCGGCGAACCCGGTCGAGCGGCGCGGCCTCGTGCTCGTGCACGACCTGGCCGGGGAGTTCGACGCCGCCCATGCCGGCGCTCTGGCCGGCGCGCACCTGCTCGCCCACCTGCCGCACGAGGTGCTCGCGCGCTTCGACGCCGACAGCCTGGTCGACTACCGGGCGCACCGACCGCGGATGACCTTCAGCGGCGACCGGTACGAGTCCTTCACCGCGCCGGAGATCCTGCTCTACGCGGTCGAGGACGACGGCGGCGAGCCGTTCCTGCTGCTGCACGGCGCCGAGCCGGACTACGCCTGGGAGCGGTTCGTGGCCGCCGTCGGGCTGCTCGTGCAGCGGCTCGGCGTCACCTCGCTCGTTGCCCTGCAGGCCATCCCGATGCCCGTGCCGCACACCCGTCCGGTGACCGTGACCGCGCACGCCACGCGCCGTCAGCTGATCGAGCCCTACCCGGTCTACTGGAGCGAGATGCGCATCCCCGGCAGCGTCGCGGCGCTGCTCGAGCTGCGCATGGGCGAGGCCGGCGTCGACGCGCTCGGCGTGGCCGCGCACGTGCCGCACTACCTGGCCCAGGCCACCTACCCGGCCGCCGCGATGACCCTGCTCGAGCACCTGGAGAAGCTGACCGGGCTGCACCTGCCGGTCGAGGCGCTGCGCGAGGCCGCCGAGGCCAACCGCACCGAGATCGACGAGCAGATCGCCGCGTCGCCCGAGAACACCGCCGTCGTCACCGCTCTGGAGCAGCAGTTCGACAACTTCCAGGCCGCGCGCGAGGGCAGCAACCTGCTGGGCGCGGCCGGCGAGGTGCCCAGCGCCGAGGAGCTCGGCGCGGAGTTCGAGCGCTTCCTCGCCGACCAGGACCGCCGCCGCCCGCGGGACTGACGACCCCCTTATCTTGACTCAGTCAAGACAAGGCGCGACCCAGCGGAGCTCACTAATGATCAGGCGAAGACGATGGTGCGGGGGCCCTCCACGATCACCCGGTCCTCGCAGTGCCAGGTCACCGCCTGCGCGAGCACCTGCCGCTCGACGTAGCGGCCGACCCGGCGCATGTCCTCGACCGTCGCCCGGTGGTCGACGCGGGCGACCTCCTGCTCGATGATCGGCCCGGCGTCGAGCTCGGGGGTGACGTAGTGCGCCGTCGCCCCGATCAGCTTCACGCCGCGGTCGTGCGCCGCCTGGTACGGGTTGGCGCCCACGAACGCCGGCAGGAAGCTGTGGTGGATGTTGATCAGCCGCTCCGGGAAGTGGGCGCAGAACTCGGCCGACACGATCTGCATGTAGCGGGCCAGCACCACCAGGTCGACGTCGCCCAGCAGGTCCAGCGCCGTCGCCTCGGCCTGGTGCTTCGTCTCCGGGGTGACCGGGATGTGGTGGAACGGGATGCCCGCCCCGCGGGCGACCGGCTCGAGGTCGCGGTGGTTGGAGACGACCATCGCGATCTCGGCGCGCAGGTCGCCGGCCCGCACCCGGTAGATGAGCTCCTGCAGCACGTGATCGGTCGTGCTGACGAACACCGCGAGAGACGGCCGGTGGGTAGCGTCGGTCAGCCGCCAGGTCATCTGCCACTCGGCCGCCAGCGCCGCCAGCCGGCGCTCCAGCTCGGGACGACGCTCCGCCAGCCCGGCGAGCAGGAACTCCAGCCGCAGCGTGAAGGTGCCGCCGCTCGGATCGGACGAGTGCTGCTGCGAGTCGGTGATGTTCGCGCCGAGCTCGGCCATGAGCCCGCTGAGGACGGCGACGATCCCCGGCCGGTCCGGGCAGCGGACCACCAGCCGCCCGATGTCGGCGGAGCGGGGATCGGTCATGGCCCGGAATCGTCCCAGACCGGTGAACGGCCCGTGTGGGTCACACCTCCGGCAACGGGGCCCGGCGCGCCCCGGCGACGTCGAACAAGTCGCCGTATTCGTCCACGCGGGCGAGCACCTCGTCGGTGGTGAACCGGAGCGTCGCCGGGTCGGCGCCCTCGCGCACCGCGTCGACCTCGTCCCAGCCGATCGGCGTCGACACCGTGGCGCCGGCGCGGGCCCGCAGCGAGTACGGCGCGACCGTCGTCTTGGCGGGGTTGTTCTGGCTCCAGTCGATGAGCACCTTGCCGGGCCGCAGCACCTTCTCCATCCGCCAGACGACGGAGTCGGGCGTCTCCGCGGAGAGTTCCTGCGCGAGCGCCCGCGCGTACCGGCTCGGGTGCTCCCGGTCGGCCGCCTCGATCGGCGCGTAGACCTGCATCCCCTTCGAGCCCGACGTCTTCACCACCGGGTCCAGCCCGTCGTCCTCCAGCCGGGCACCGAGCCGCTCGGCGACGGCGCAGCACTCGGCCAGCCCCGTCTCGGGCCCCGGGTCGAGGTCGAGGACGAGCAGGTCGGGCACCTGCGGCACCCCGTCGGCGTCGACCTGCCACTGCGGCACGTGCAGTTCCAGCGCGGCCAGGTTGCCCGCCCACGCGAGGTCGGCGACCGACTCGAGCACGACCATGTCGAGCGTCTCCCGGCCCGTGGAGCTGCCGGGGCTGGGGATCGTGACGCGGCGGACCCACTGGGGGGCGTGCCGGGCGCTGTTCTTCTCGAAGAAGGTCTGGCCCTCGACGCCGTCCGGCCACCGGGTGAAGGTCACCGGACGACCGGCGAGGTGCGGCAGCAGCACCGGCGCGACCCGCACGTAGTAGTCGATCACCTGCGCCTTGGTGAACGAGACCTCCGGGAAGAGCACCTTCTCCAGGTTGGACACCGAGAGCGTCCGGCCGTCGATCTCGACGCGCTGCTTGCCGCTCACGGCTCCACCACCACGTCGTCCGGCTCGAGGTCGTCGCGGACGCCGCGCCAGGAGGGGTGCCGGAGGCGGTTGTCGGCCGTCCACACGGCGTAGGCCACCTCCCCGACCAGGTCCGGCTCGACCCAGTGGGCGTCGCGGGTGACCTCGCGCGGGAGTGCGCCGTCGAACGGCGGCGTCGTCCGGGCGGTGAACGTCCGCTGCAGATCGCGCAGATCCTGGTCGGAGAAGCCGGTGCCGACGTGGCCGACGTAGATCAGCCGCCCCTCGTCGTCGGGGACGCCGACGAGCAGCGAGCCGATCGTCCCGGTCCGCCGCCCCTGGCCGGGCCGCCACCCGCCGACGACGACGGACTGCGTGCGGAAGTTCTTGATCTTGCGCCAGTCCGGGCTGCGCAGCCCCGGCCGGTACGGGGAGTCCAGCCGCTTGGCGACGACGCCCTCGAGCCCGTTCTCCTCGCTGGCCGCGAGCACGTCGCGCCCACCGCCCTGGAACCACGGCGTCGCCACCCAGCGGTGCCCGGCGATGCCGAGCGCATCCAGCCGCTCCCGCCGCTCGGCGTAGGGCCGTCCGAGCAGGTTCTCGCCGTCCCAGGACGAGCAGGTCGAAGACCAGGTAGGTCACCGGGCGTTGGCGGCCGCCATCCGCGGCACCTCCGGGCCGGTGCGGTGCATCCGGTTCTGCAGGGCGCCGAAGTCGGGCCGCCCGCGGGAGTCCATGGCCACGATCTCGCCGTCGACCACGGCGTCGTGGCCGGCGAGCGCCTCGGGCAGCCTGCCCACCTCCGGATAGCGGACGGTGATCTCGGTGCCCTTGCGCGAGGTCAGGGCCAGCACCGCCGCGCGTGCACGCGAGGCGACCGCGCGGACGCCGTCCCACTTGAACTCGTAGCCCCACGCCGCGTCGTCCGTCGGGCAGCTCGCCGCCGCCGCGGCGAGCATCGGCAGCGGGACGCGGCCGGCGTCCTCGGACGGCGGAGGGGTGTGCGTCCAGCTTGCGGATGTTCCAGACGTCCTTGACCGGGAAGAGCGCGTAGCGGCCGGCCAGCCGGCTGCCGTCGAAGGTGACGATGATGTGCCGCTCGTCCCACTTCTCCGTGGCGTAGCGGCCGGCGTCCCAGATGGTGACGTGGCCGCCGCCGTACTCGCCGGCGGCGATGGTCCCGTCGAACGAGGCGTACTCCAGCGGGTGGTCCTCGGTGGGCACGGCGAGCCGGTTGGTCCCCTGCTCGGGGGGCGGCCCCTTCGGCACCGCCCAGCTCTTCAGGACGCCGTCCCGCTCGAGCCGCAGGTCCCAGTGCACCCGCTCCCCCGCCCCGCGCGGGGTGTGGTGCTCCTGGACGACGAACGTGTCGTCGTTGCCCACCGGGAGGGCGCTGCCGGCAGCGGGCACCGGCTCGGCGGTGCGCTGCGGGTCCCGCTTGGCGCGGTACTCCGCCAGCGGGTCGCCCGGCCGACCCCGGGACGCCCCGGGCACGTCAGGCGCTGCGGCGGGCGCGCTTGGCCGGCGGCTTGTCCGACGCGGTCTTCTTCGCCGCGGGCTTCTTCTCCGCCGTCGCCTTCGCCGCGGTGGTCTTCTTCGCCGCGGCCGTCTTCGCGGCCGGCTTGTCGGCCGCCGCGGTCGCCTTCTTCGCCGGGGCCTTCTTCGCGGGCGCCTTCTTGGCGGGCGCCTCGCGTCCTCGTCCTCGGCTCGTCGGCGTCGTCGTCGGCCCCGCCCCGGGCCCGCTCGACACTGCGCCGCAGCGCGCTCATCAGGTCGACGACGGCGGCGCCCTCGTCGACCACCTCGGGCACCTGCTGCACCTCGCCGCCGGACTGCTTGGCCTCCAGCAGCGCCGTCATGGCCTCGCGGTAGTCGTCGCTGAACTCACCCGGGTCGAACTCGCCGGTCATGGAGCTGATCAGCGCCTCGGCCATCTTCAGCTCCTGCGGCCGGACGCTGATGTCCTCGTCGAGGAAGGCGAAGTCGGGACGACGGATCTCGTCGGGCCACCGCATGGTGTGCAGCACCAGGACGCCGTCGCGGACCCGCAGGGCCGCGAGCGACTCCCGCTGCCGGATGGCGATCTTGGTGATCGCGACCTGGCCGGCGTTCTCCAGCGCGTCGCGCAGCAGGACGTAGGGCCGGGCCGCCGGGCCGTCGGGCTCGAGGTAGTAGGTCTTCTCGAACATGATCGGGTCGATCTCGTCCTGGGCGACGAACTCCAGCACCTCGATCTCGCGGCGCGTGCTCAGCGGCAGGTCCTCGAAGTCCTCGTCGGTGAGGACGACGACCTGACCGTCGGGCAGCTCGTAGCCCTTGGCGATGTCGCTGTACTCGATCTCCTCGCCGTCGATCGAGCAGACCCGCTTGTACTTGACCCGCCCGCCGTCGGTGACGTGCACCTGGTGGAAGCGGATGTCCTTGTCCTCGGTGGCGGAGTAGAGCTTCACGCCGATGCTGACGAGGCCGAAGGACACGGCCCCGCGCCAGATCGATCGCATGCTGCCCCTCACCCGTCAATGCCTCCGGGGCCGGCCGGCCCCGCGTGGACCCGCTGCCGGGTCAAGATCGCAGGATAGGCGCGCGGGCGCCGCCGCGGCAGGTCCAGCGGTGCGCGGCGTCCCCCGCAGGGAGGACACGCGCGGCCAGGTCAGCGCGGCGGCTCGGGGTCGTGGTCCCGCGGGTCGAGGCTGCCGTTCTGGATGCCGTCGTAGACGAACTGCAGGATGTCGGAGCCCGCGACCATCGTCATGGTGAGCGCTGCGAGGCGGGTGGCCTTCGGTGCGGTGACGTAGCTGAAGACGAACGCCGTCCCCACCCACTGCGCCAGGCAGAACGGGCAGGTGAGCAACTCCCCCACGGCATGCTTGACCCCGCCGTGCTCGCGCACCTCCTCGGCGACCTCGGCGTGCCCCGACGCGCCCTGGAACCGGGTGAACGGCGCACGGATCGGGCTGGTGATCGGGTCCTTGGCGATCCGGCGGGCCAGCCGGAACGTGGCCACGGTCAGCAGGGCGGCGTCGCCGGCCGGGATCCGGTCGGGAAGTTCCCGCCCCGACGCCTTCACCGCGGCCGCGGCGGCGGACACCAGCCCGACGTAGACGCTCATCGCACCGAGGTCGCCGGCGAGCGGACGCTCCTCGCCGTTGGTGTACTCGCGCCGCTGGGTGCGAGCCCACCGCCGCACCGGGCGGGCGAGCCGCTGGACCTCGTCTGCGATTGCCATGGCGCCGCGCTACCCCCGTGATCGCCCGACCATGCCGGACGCGGCGAAGGACCACACCGAGGCATGCCACGGCAAGGGAGGGTAGGGCGGGAGAGTGACGGGTAGGGCGGGCACATGACGCAGCCGGAGGGCCAGACCTCACGCGACATCTTCCCCGAGGACGAGGGGATCCCCGAGACCTCGCAGGACGACTTCCCCACCCAGGACCGCGCGGAGGACCCACAGTTCGCCCCGGTGCCCGGCGAGCGGCCGGGGGCGACGCTCGACTACGGCACCACCTCCCGCGAGCAGGCCGAGGGCGAGTCCCTCGACGGCCGGCTGGCCCGGGAGCTGCCGGACGACGCGCCGGACGTGCGCCCCTCCGAGAACCCGGACCGCGCCGTCGCCCAGCTCGAGCAGGACGTCGACACGGACCCGCGGGACGACTCCGGCACCGAGCGCACCGCCGACGACGTCGCGGCGACCGCCGACCCGTCGATCGGCGGGCAGGGCCCCGAGGAGTCGGCGATGCACATCACGGACGGCTGACCAGGCCGGTAGCGGCGTCACCCAGCGCAGGCGAAATCCTCACCCGCCCCAGGGACATCCGTCCCCCTGGGGCGGGTTGGCGCGTCCGGGTTCGGTTGTCTACGTTTGAGATCACGGTTGAGCAGTCAGCCGAACGGGCGCCGGGTCCACCAGAACCGGCCCCGACAGGTACGACGACCGTGGATTCCGGGACCTCCGACGGCCCCGGGTCGCACAGCGGTAGATTGACCGGGCGGTCCGCCATCCGGGTACCGCCGAGAGGAGCACTGTCCGTGACGACTTCCGACCTCCCTGCCGAGGGGCAGCCCGACGTGTCGACCGAGGGCACCGAGGCACCCTTCGACGACGTGATCACGCTCTCCACCAGCACCGGTGAGGACGGCGTGGTGACGGTGACGGTGGTCGGCGAGGTGGACACCTTCACCGCCCCGGTCCTCCGCTCGACCCTGGACAGCCAGCTCGAGCAGCAGCCGAGCGAGCTCATCATCGACCTCTCCGGCGTCCAGTTCCTGGGCTCCGCCGGTCTCGCCGTCCTGGTCGAGACCCAGAAGTCGGCGCGGTCCCGTGAGGTCGGTCTGCGGCTGATCGCGACCACGCGCGCCGTGACCCGCCCGCTCGAGGTCACCGGCCTGATCGATCTGTTCACCATCGCCGACAGCACCGCTCGCTGATCCGGCGCCGGGTCCGCCCGGCACAGCGACGAAGGCCCCGCCGTTCACGGCGGGGCCTTCGTCGTCCGTTCAGGCCGACAGCATCTGGCAGACCGCCTGCTCCAGGATCCGCTGGGCGTCCCGGTCCGCGTCGGCCGCGGCCGCCTCGTGCAGCGCTTCCGCGACGGTCTCGCCGTTCTCGAAGTGGTCCACCACCCGCGGGTCGACGTAGCTGGCCCTGCACACCGCCGGCGTGTTGCCCAGCTGCTCCGAGACCGTCACGTAGGCCTCCCGGATCGCCTTCTTCCGCGCCGTCTTCGACGTCGGCGGCGGCGCCTCGGCGAGGGTCGCGGCCATCAGCACCGTCGCGTTCCAGGTGCGGAAGTCCTTGGCGGTGATCTCCGCGTCGCTGATCTCCTTGAGGTAGCCGTTGATCTCGGCGCTGACGACGTCCCGCCAGCTGCCGTCCTCCGTCCGATAGGCCAGCAGGTCGTCGCCGGCGTCACCGGGCCGCTCCAGCAGTTGCCGGACCACGGTCGCCGTCGGCCGGTCGGTGATCTCGACCTCGCGCTCGAGACCGCCCTTGGCGGTGTAGGAGAAGAAGGTCCGCTCACCGCGGACGTGGACGTGCTCCCGCTTGAGCGTCGCCAGCCCGTAGGTGCCGTTCTCCTCCTCGTACTGCTCGCTGCCGATGCGGAACGTGCCGAGGTCGAGCAGCCGGATCGCGGTGGCGAGCACGCGCTCGCGGTTGAGCCCCCGGGTCCGGATGGCCGCCACCACCGCGTCCCGCACGTCGGGCAACTGGTGGGCGATCTGCAGCACCCGCTCGTGCTTCTCGGCGTCGCGCCGCGCCCGCCACTGGTCGTGGTAGCGGTACTGCCGCCGCCCCGCGGCGTCCACCCCGGTCGCCTGGATGTGGCCGTTGGGCCACGGGCAGATCCAGACGTCCTGCCACGCGGGTGGGATGGCGAGACTCCGGATCCACTCGACCCGCTCGTCCTTGATCAGCGCGCCGTCGGTGTCGTAGTAGGCGAAGCCCCGGCCCGCCCGGCGACGTCGGTATCCAGGTGCGCGCACGTCGCTGCGCCGGAGTCTCACCCCGGGTGGATGTGCAGCGAGAGACGTGGGACAAACCCGTTCCGGATCGGTATCGCCCGTCGGGGCGGTGCCGTCAGCGCAGGTCGACCAGGTCGCTCAGGCCGCTGATCTCCAGCACGTGCCGGGTCACCCCACCGACGGGCGCGTGCACCACCAGCCGCCACGCCTCGTCCCGGGCGATCCGGGCGACGGCCAGCACCTCGCGCACGGCGGCGCTGCTGAACAGCCCGACGTCGCTGACGTCGAGCTCGATCCGCGACGTGCCGCCGCGGCTCGCCTCGAGCATCCCGATGCGGAGCTGCTCGGCGGCTCCCTCGTCGACGACGCCACTGACCCGCACGACCGGCAGTTCGCCGGAGCGCTCGACGGACACCGCCGCACCCCCGGAGGTGACGGCGCGCTCGGCGTCCTCCTCGGCCGATTGGCGCAGCCGAAGGCTCAGCGTGAGCGTCGTGCCCCGCTCCTCCTGGAGGACGACGGCGTCGACGAGCTGGCGCATGATCAGCAGCCCGCGGCCACGGTCGCCGGGATCGCGGTCGGGCTGCCGCCACGTGCCCTCGTCCGTGACCGTGACGGTCAGGAGCCCGTCGACGTCCACTGCGGCGGCGACGCTGAGCGGGCCGGGCTCGACGCCGCGGTAGGCGTGCTCGGCGGCGTTGGCGCACGCCTCCCCCACCGCGACCATCACGCCCACCCGGTCCTGCTCCCCCATCCCGAGGATCGCCAGCCACTCGCCGAGCCGGCGGCGCACGCCGGGCAGGGCGGAGGGCACGGCGCGCAGGTCGAGCCGGAGCGGCTCCACCCCGACCGCGCGCCGGTGAGCGACCAGCACGGCGACGTCGTCGGGCCAGCCCTGCGGACGCCGGACTCCTTCGGCGATCGCGGCCGCCAGCCCGGCCGACCCGTCGGCATCCAGCACGCCGGGCCGGGCGAGCACCTGGCGCGCGACGTCGGCGAGCCGGTCCAGCGCCTGCACCGGTTCCGGTCCGCTGCCGACCACGGCCCCGTTGGAGAAGAGCACCAGGGTGGCGCCGTGCTCGAGGACGACCTGGGACACCGGCGCGTCGGTGCCCGGGACGCTCGCCAGCGGCGGGCGGGGGACGACGGGCAGGAACGACGTCCGGCCGTCGGGGTGAACGACCAGCGGCGCAGGATGCCCGGCCGCGGTGTAGACCAGCCGGCCGGTGGCCGCGTCGAGCAGCCCGTAGAAGACCGAGGCTCCCTCCACGTCGTCCATCTGCGCGGCGAAGTCGTCCAGCGCGGCGAGGACGACCTGCGGCGACGGATCACGCAGCGCCGTGGAGCGCATGGCGCCCCGCAGCCTGCTCATCGCCCCCGCGGCGGGCACCCCGTGGCCGACGGCGTCACCGATGACCAGGGCGAGGCGCCCGTCGCCCAGCGGGACGGCGTCGTAGAAGTCGCCGCCGGCCGCACGGGTCGACGACGCGCGGTGGTAGCTGCCGGACAGCCGGAGATCGGGCATCAACGGCAGGGACGGCGGGAGGAGCGAGTGCTGGGCCTGCTCCACGACGTCCGTGGACCGCGGCCACCCCGGATGGCCCACGGTCGGGCTCTCGGGTTCGACGACCAGCAGCGCGGCGGGCACGCCGCCCACCTGCAGCGGACGGACGACGACGGTCGCCGTCCCGCCGTCGGTCCCGAGCGGGCCGGTCAGGGTCATCGGCCGGCCGGTCCGCAGGACCTGGTCGACGAGGTCGGCGACGGGGCGCCCGTCGATGGTCGGGGAATCGTCCCGCAATCCCCCCAGCGCCCGCGCCTGCGCGTTCGCCCAGACGGGCTCCGCATCGGCGGCCGTGACGCAGAGGATTGCCGACGGCGCAGCCTCCATCGCGGCGATCAGGGCGAGGGCACCCGCGTCCCGGGCGCGGCCGGAACGGGGTGGCACACTGCCGGGGCTGGCGGTCATCTCCGGTCAGGAAACAACAGTGGTCACCCCCCGGCAACCGCTCGGCGACGGCTCATTTCAGACGAGACTGATTGGTTTCGGGCATCCTCCAGAGGGGTACCTGATCCCTTCGGGCCGTGTGCCGGACCGCGGTCCGGAGCCGTCCGCCGTAGCCCGGCTGGCCGGCGGGGATGATGGACCTCGACGCCTCGATGGCCGAGCGCGCGCGAACGTGAGGAGCGGACGACGGATGGTCGACTCGAGGGGCGCCCGCGCGCAGGACGGGCGACGCGCGGACCGGTTGGAACTGCGAGTGCCCACCACGGCCACCCAGCTGCCGGCGGTCCGCGCCATGGCCGGCGACCTGGCCATGCGCATGGACTACGACCTCGACGCCGTCGAGGACCTTCGCCTCGCCGTCGACGAGGCGTGCGCCACGCTGGCCGCCATCGCCGCCGGTGACTCCCCCCTGACCGTGGTGTTCGAGACCACGCGGGCGGGGCTGCACATCGAGGCGTGGGTGCCCACCGTCGACGGCCAGGACGTCCCGCGCGACGGGTTCGGCTGGGCGGTGCTGGCCACCCTGGTCGACGCCGTCGAGGGCCGACCGTCCACGCAGGCGGAGGTGCCCGCCGGCGACGGCAGCGCAACTCCGGTCGCGGTCATCGCGATGGACAAGTACCTACCTGGTCAGCGCCCGAGCGACGTCGGAAACGGTGCGGGGCAGAACCTCTCGGTGGCCCGGTGACACGCACGACCCCCGGCGGCCACGACACCCTCCCCGAGGGCCTGACCGTCATCCCCGGACACCGGAGGACGACGCTCCAGCGGCCGAGCAGCCGGCCGACCTCCCCCATACCGACACCGAGGTGCCGGCGGTCGATGTCCCGGTCGATGTCCCGGTGGTCGAGGACGCGGCGGTCGACGCGGAGGCCGTGCCGGTTCCCGCCGCGGAACCGGACGTCGTCGCCGACCCGCCCCCGATCTCGGAGAACCGGCGTCGTGCGGAGCGCACCGCGCCGCTGTTCGCCGAGCTCGCCACCCTCGAGAAGGACGACCCGCGCCGCGAGCGGCTGCGGGAGATCCTCGTCGAGGAGCACCTGCCCCTGGTCCGGCACTTCGCCCGCCGGTTCAGCAACCGCGGCGAGCCGTTCGACGACCTGTTGCAGGTGGGCACGCTCGGGCTGATCGCGGCCATCGACCGCTTCGACCCGACCCGCGGCGTCGAGTTCCTCTCCTTCGCCGTCCCGACGATCACCGGCGAGATCAAGCGGCACTTCCGCGACCAGGGCTGGTCGGTGCGCGTCCCGCGCCGGCTGCAGGAACTGCACCTGTCGCTGAACGCCGCGGTGGGCGAACTGGCGCAGAAGAACGGCCGCGCGCCGACGCCGTCGGAGCTGGCCGAGCACCTGCGCATCCCGCGCGCCGAGGTGCTCGAGGGTCTCGCCGTCGCCAACGCCTACCGCAGCAGCTCGCTCGACGAGCGGCTCTCCGGCGAGGACGACTCCCCCACGCTGGCGGCCACGCTCGGCGAGGAGGACGCAGCGCTCGAGGGCGTGGAGTACCGCGAGTCGCTCCAGCCGCTGCTGGCCACGATCCCGGCCCGCGAGCGCCGCATCCTGATCCTGCGGTTCTTCGGGAACATGACCCAGTCGCAGATCGCCGCCGACATCGGCATCTCCCAGATGCACGTGTCCCGGCTGCTCAGTTAGCGTCTCGGCGATGTTTAACAGCCAGGACATCTTCCGGCTATCGAAGCTTTCGCCTCCTCGATTAAGCTAAAAAAGACTGAAGCCGGAAAACAGGTGAATGCAACTGCGGAAAATCAGCAGCCGACAGAGACGAGCGGCTTTCAGCCTTCGGTCACCCAGTTTCATTGGAAACGATCCCAAAACCGTAAAGACATCGGCGGTTATGCGGGATATGCCCGAAGCACATATGAATTCTACAATAACAATACATACAAATTTTCGACGGTGAATTTTCAAAATCATACACCCAAATATTATCTGGAGAACGAAGAAGGAACCTACAAGATCACCGGGAACAAAATCACAATTACACCCAGAAAGGCGAGTTTCAGCAGCCACCAGTTAAAAAAAGAAGATCCGCCCATAAAATCGGGCAATCTCAGATTAGAAGCGGTGCAGTATAGTTTTGAGATCATTAACCTGAATAACAACTGGTCGCTGCTGTTGTCGCCGGTCGATGGAACCGAAACAAAAAGGGACGGAGCCTTCGGGTTCATTCTCAACGGTGAAGAAAGAAAGACATATTCCTACAATTCCGTGAACGCAAACGGTGAGTTGATGCACGTTGAAGAACCATGATGAACTCGTGCACCGTCGCAGCCCAACTGAAGCGGCAATCGAGATGAACTGATACAAAATTCAGAAGTGGGGTGAAATATGAAAATAAGGAACTTTATAAGGCTGGCGGCTTTA